>CAWBAL010000049.1:0-311989 GCA_963786695.1 uncultured Actinomycetota bacterium | reverse complement strand
CTCGTCGCGTGCTGCTCTCCGATCGTGACATCCGCGCCGCCATCGCCGACGGGCGACTCGGCATCGACCCGTTCGACGACACCCTGGTGCAGCCGTCGAGCGTGGACGTCCGGCTGGACAACCTGTTCCGGGTGTTCAACAACACCCGCTACACCCACATCGACCCGGCCAAGCAGCAGGACGAGCTGACCACGCTGGTCCAGGCCGTCGACGGTGAGCCGTTCGTGCTGCATCCCGGCGAGTTCGTCCTGGGCTCCACCCTGGAGTGCTGCACCCTTCCCGACGACCTCGCAGGCCGCCTCGAGGGCAAATCCTCGCTGGGCCGCCTCGGGCTGCTGACGCACTCCACCGCCGGCTTCATCGACCCGGGCTTCTCCGGGCACATCACGCTGGAACTGTCCAACGTGGCCAACCTGCCGATCACGCTGTGGCCCGGGATGAAGATCGGCCAACTGTGCCTGCTGCGGCTCACCAGCCCGGCCGAACACCCCTACGGAAGCGCCAAGGTGGGTTCCAAATACCAGGGTCAACGTGGCCCGACGCCGTCGCGTTCGTATCAGAACTTCATCCAGTCGCCGGCGAGCGAGTAACGTCGGAACTCCAGGGTCAGCAGCGAGGCACCAGCTAAGCCGACCGGCTGTAACACCGCCACTACCTGCGGCGATGGAAATGTAGGCCGAGCGGCTCTCGCCGGGTGAATCGCGGTAGCGGGTCGGGGCTAGCCAGCAAACAACCTTGGAGGGGTAGTGGACATCGTACTTGGCGTGTCGATGACACCCACGGCGGTCCGCATGGTGCTGGTCGAAGGGGAGAAAGCCGACGGGGTGACCGTCGACCACGACACCTTCGACATCGGCACCGCAGAAGGCACGGCAACCAGCGCGGCCGACCAGGTGGTCGCCGCCATCCTGGGCACCCGGGAGAGCGCCGTCGGAAGGTGGCCACCGTCTGGTGTCGACCGGGGTCACGTGGACGGACTACGCCGGTGCGGCCGAACTGCGCGAGGCGCTCGCGTCCCGCAAGATCCACGACGTCGTCCTGGTCTCCGAACTGCACGCCGCGGGCGCGCTGGCCCAGGCGGTCGGACAGGCCGTCGGCTACGAGCGCACCGCCCTGATGTTCCTCGAGCGCGACACCGCGACGCTCTCGGTGGTGGAGACCGCCGGCGGCGCGATCGTCAAGGTCGAAACGAAGACGCTGCACGCTCCCGACGCGGTCGCCGAGATGACCACCATGGTGGCCGGGCTCGAAGCACTCGAGCAGCCGCCGCAGGGCCTGTTCATGGTCGGCTCCGGCGTGGACGTCGCGGCGGTCAAGGCACAGATCTCGCAGGGCACCACCCTGCCGGTCCACGCACCCGAAGAAGCCGAGCTGGCGCTGGCCCGTGGTGCCGCCCTGGCGTCTGCGGCCGCACCGCGCTACGAGGCCACCACCGTCGGCCTCGGGTCCGTGCACGACGGCGAGGGCACGACGGCGGGGGCGGTGTACTCCGCGGGCGCTGCCACCGAGATGTCCGCCGGCGCCACCCAGATGGCGGCCGCCGGTTACATGGCTCCGCTGGGCTACAGCGAGGTTCCCGACGAGGACGCCGGCTATGACGCGGTGCCCGCCGACGTGGATGACGAGGACGACGTCGTCGAGGAGCCCGGGCGCAAGCCGTTCCTGCTCGTCGGTAGCGCGCTCACGTCGGTGTTCGTCGTCGGCGTTGTGGCGCTGGTGATCTCGCTGGCGGTCAGCATCCGGCCGACCGTCGACCAGCGGCCCAACCCCGGTGAGGGTGTCATCGTGCCGAGCAGCCAGGCGCCCGCCCCGGCCCCTCAGCAAGCCCAGTTGCCCGCCCCCGGACCAACGCCCGCCGAGACCATCCAGGAACCCGTGCCGGTGGTGCAGCAGGCACCGCGGACGGTGTTCGTGAACCCGGCGCCGAAGGCCCCGCACCCGCGCCCGCCGCGCCCGCTCCGGCTCCGGAAGCGCCCGCGCCCGCTCCGGCTCCGGAAGCGCCGGCTCCCGCCCCGGTGGCTCCCGCTCCCGTGATCCCGGCGCCCGTCATCGCTCCGCCGGTCATCGTGCTGCCGCCGCTGCTGCCGCCGTTCCTGCGGCCGCGCGCACCGCAGTACCCGTCGTATCCGTCCACCCAGCGCCGACGCCGACGTACACCCCGCCCGACGCCGACGTACACACCCCCGCCGACCTACACACCGCTGCCGACCTACACACCTGCGCCCACCTACACACCGCCGCCGACGTATTCGGCGCCTCCGACGTACTCGGCCCCGCCCGTGATCGAGGCGCCGAGTAATCCCGCTCCGGCGGCCGGTTCGGGCGGCTCACGGCTCGGGTTCCGGTTCCGGTTCTGGCGGTGGCTCCGGATCAGATTCCGGGGGCTCCGGTGGATCGCGCGGCTCGGGTGGTAACTCACCGTTGTGGCCGTGGCCCACCTTCGGTCACTGAGAGCTTTCCGAGTTCACCCGACGTTAGTCTCGCGCTTGGTGTCGCGATGCAGTTAGCTCATCGCCGCTGCCTATAGATGCAGTATGCGATGCACAGTCTTCGGCACCGGCTACCTGGGCGCGACGCATGCGGCCGGCATGGCCCAGTTGGGCCACGACGTGGTCGGTGTCGACATCGACCACGGCAAGATCGCGAAACTGTCCGCCGGCGAGATCCCGTTCTACGAACCAGAGCTGGCGAAGATGTTGCAGGACAACCTCTCTGCGGGCCGACTACGGTTCAGCACGGACTACGGGCTGGCCGCCGAGTTCGCCGACGTCCACTTCCTGGGCGTGGGCACGCCGCAGAAGAAGGGTGAGTACGGGGCCGACCTGCGCCACGTGCACGCGGTCATCGACGAGCTCGTGCCCCGGCTGACCAGGCCCTCGGTGATCGTCGGCAAGTCGACGGTGCCGGTGGGCACCGCAGCCGAACTCGGCCGTCGGGCAAAGCAATTGGCCCGCGACGGTGTGGACGTCGAGGTCGCGTGGAACCCGGAGTTCCTCCGCGAGGGCTTCGCGGTGCACGACACGTTGCACCCGGATCGCATTGTCGTTGGCGTGCAGACGGATTCGGTCGCGCGCCGAAGCGGCGCTGCGAGAGCTGTATGCACCCTTGCTCGACGAGGGCGTGCCGTTCCTGCTCACCGACCTGCAGACCGCCGAGTTGGTCAAGGTCTCGGCCAACGCCTTTCTGGCCACCAAGATCTCGTTCATCAACGCCATCTCGGAGGTGTGCGAGGCGGCCGGCGCCGACGTTCGCGTGCTGGCCGACGCGCTGGGCCACGATTCCCGGATCGGGCGGCGGTTCCTCAACGCCGGATTGGGCTTCGGCGGTGGCTGCCTGCCCAAGGACATCCGCGCGTTCATGGCCCGCGCCGGTGAGCTCGGCGCCAACCACGCGCTGACCTTCCTGCGGGAGGTGGACAGCATCAACATGCGCCGGCGGACCCGCATGGTGGAGCTCACCACGACCGCGTGCGGCGGTTCGCTGCTCGGCGCCAACATCGCCGTTCTCGGTGCGGCGTTCAAGCCCGAGTCCGACGACGTGCGCGACTCTCCGGCGCTCAACGTGGCGGGCATGCTCCAACTCAACGGGGCGACGGTCAACGTCTACGACCCCAAGGCGATGGAGAATTCGCAGCGGCTGTTCCCGACGCTGAACTACTCGACGTCGGCGCTGGAGGCCTGCGAGCGGGCCGACGCCGTGCTGGTGCTCACCGAATGGCGCGAGTTCCTGGAGTTGGACCCGCAGACCCTGGCCGACACCGTGCGCGCCCGGGTGGTTGTCGACGGTCGCAACTGCCTGGACACCGACCGCTGGAACAGCGCCGGATGGACGGTTTACGCGCTGGGGCGGCCGCTGGCCCGCTAGGTTGCGCCACCTAGGCGCGCGACCGGTCCGGATTCTCTAGGATCACCTTGCCGCGTCAAGTGATGACGGGCGACCGGTCGCCGACGCCGGGCACTTGAGGAGGGGGCCGACATGCTCAGGACAAAGCATGTTGCGGCCGCCGCCGTTGTGATCTTCCTCGGGTTCCTGGCGTGGATCGTTGGTGGTCTGTCCCAGGGGACTGGCACTCAAGGCGGTCGACGACATCGTCTTCGTGGTGCTGACGATTCCGGCGGTGGCTCCTCGCCGCCCTGGCGGCACGGTCCACCGACGGGCGGCTGCGGGCGGCCTGGATCGCGATGGCCATCGGACTGTTGGGCTGGGCCGTCGGCGACATGTTGTGGGCCTACTACGAACTCGCGCTCGACGAGGTCCCGTTTCCCTCGATCGCGGATGCGGCGTATCTGGTCATGCCCGTCGGGTTCTGCGTGGCGCTGCTGCTGTTCCCCGCCGAGCGCGGCGGCCCGTTCCGTGGCCGCATGCTTCTGGACGGCCTCATCGTGGCGGGGTCGCTGTTCCTGGTCAGCTGGGTGACGATCCTCAGCTCGCTGTACCAGACCGGGGCCGACACGATGTTGGCGCTTGTCATCTCGCTGGCCTACCCGATCTCCGATGTGGTGATCCTGACCATCGCGGCCATAGCGTTGATCAGATCAGCGCCCGACCAACGCCCGGTGTTGACCCTGCTCACGCTTGGGATGGCCTGTATCGCGTTGGCGGACAGCGCTTTTGCCTACCTGTCTGCCAAGGGTGAGTACTCCACCGGCAACGTGATCGACATCGGGTGGGTTGCCGGGCTGCTGCTGATCATGGTGGCGGCGGTCGCGAGCCGTGAAGGGGCGCACCACGAGAACGGCTCGGTCGAGCTACCGGGATGGGCGTCCATCTGGTTTCCCTATGCGCCCCTGATGCTGACGGGCATCGTGGCGGCTGCAGAGCCTCCGGAAACCTTCCAGACCCCGATGGTCGAGATCGTCGGCGGGCTGCTGGTAGTGACCGTCCTGGCTCGCCAGTTCCTCGCGGTCAGCGAGAACCGCCAGCTGCTCGAGGTGGTGGCGGAACAAGCGCTGCCGGGACCCGCTGACCGGGCTGGCCAACCGCGCGATGTTCTCCGAGCGGCTCAACCATGCGATGCAGCAGCGAGAACGCGACCACACATCGGTGAGCCTCATCGCGTTGGACCTCAACGACTTCAAGCTCGTCAACGACGCCCTCGGCCATCCGGCCGGCGACGAGTTGCTGAGCCGGGCAGGCGAACGGATTCTGGGCTGCGTCCGCAACAGCGACACCGTGGCCCGACTCGGCGGTGACGAGTTCGTGGTGTTGGTCGAAGGTGAAGTCGAGCACTCACATCTCATTGCGCAACGGGTCGTGGAGTCCTTCGACAAATCGTTTCTCATCGAGGGCCGTGAACTGTTCATCCGCCCCAGCGTCGGCCTCGCGGTCGCGGGCGTGGACGCACCCGAGCTATCGGCCGAGGAGCTGCTGAAGCAGGCAGACGTGGCGATGTACTCGGCCAAGAGGTCACGGACGACCGCGGTGCAGACGTTCACACCCGAGATGCGCAGTACGGTCACCCTGGACGACGGCCTGCTCGGCCGGCTGGGTGAGGTGTCCGCGAGTTCGGACCGGGCCGCGGCCCCTCTGCTGGCGGAACTTCGCCAGGCCATCGACCAGTTCGAGCTGACCCTGCTCTACCAGCCCAAGTTCGACCTGCGGACGACGCGGATCGTGGGTGTCGAGGCCCTTGTGCGGTGGCCCCACCCCGAGCGTGGGCTGCTGGGACCCGACGAGTTCCTACCCCTGGTCCGCCGGCACGGCCTGATGGCGTCGATGACCGATCTGGTGATCAACATGGCCCTCGACGACGTGCGGCAGTTCCATCGAAGCGCGCCCGGCCTCCCGGTGGCCGTCAACATCTCCGCACCGCTGTTCGCCGACCCCTACCTGCCTGCCCGGGTCGCGCGTGCGTTGGCCGACCGCGGCATCCACTCGGGGGCACTGACCCTCGAGATGACCGAGGACCTGCTGCTCGGCAATCTGGAGAAGACCCGAGAGGTCTTGGACGAACTGCGCAGCAGTGGGATTCGAATCGCGATCGACGATTTCGGCAGCGGCTACTCCACGCTGGCCTACCTGTGCGACCTTCCTGTGGACGAGCTGAAGCTGGATCGCAAGCTCAGCGCGCCCATCGTCGATGACGCCCGGGTGGCCACCGTCGTGCGTGCCGTTCTAGGCCTCGCCAGGGAACTGGGCCTCACCACGGTTGCCGAAGGCGTAGAGGACGCACAAACTGCCCGGCGGCTGGCCGAGTACGGGTGCGACGTGGTCCAGGGTTTCCACTTCAGCCCGCCGGTGACCGCCGAGCAGCTGCTGCGCCTGCTGGCGCGAACAACCGGCACGAACGCGGCCACCGCACAGCCGATCTCGGGCCCCTCCGCCTCGATCTGACGTAAGTTGCGGTCATGGACAACGCCCAGTCACTGATCGCCGAGAACGCGGCCTTCGCCGAACTCTTCCGCGATGCCGATCTGTCGGTTCCCGTGCCGACCTGTCCGGAGTGGACGCTCGGCCAGCTGATGCGCCACGTCGGGCGCGGGGACCGCTGGTCGGCCCAGATCGTGGCCGAGCAGTCGATGGACGCCATCGACCCGCGCACCGTCGCCGGCGGCAAGCCGCCGGAGGGCCGGGACAACGAACTCGCGTGGCTGCACCAGGGCGTGCAGCAGCTGCTCGACGCCGTCGAGCGCGACCGGCCCGGACACCGAGGTGTGGACCTTCCTCGGCCCTCGGCCGGCGAAGTGGTGGATCCGCAGGCGCCTGCACGAGACCGCCGTGCACCGCGCCGACGCCGCACTTGCCCTGGGCGCCGGCTTCTACCTCGACCCCGCGGTGGCCGCCGACGGCATCACCGAATACCTCGAGCGGGTGTTCGTCCGCGCCGACGCCGAAGGCCCCGCCGGCGGGGACCGGCCGCTGGGCGACGGGCAGTCGTTGCACCTGCATGCCACCGACCCGGGCCTGGGCGAGGCCGGGGAGTGGACCATCCTGGGCCGCCCCGACGGCATCGCCGTCGACCACGAACACGGCAAGTCCACCACCGCGCTGCGCGGCCCTGCCCGTGACCTGCTGCTGGCCGTTGTCAGGCGAGGCGCGGCGGCGGACCTGGACATCGAGATGTTCGGCGATCCGCAGGTATGGGACACCTGGTTGGCCCGCACACCCTTCTGAGCCGGTAACTTGAGCGGTCATGAGCACTTCGGAGATCGCCACCGTTCTCGCCTGGCATGACGCGTTGAACTCCGCGGACCTCGACACCCTGGTGTCGCTGTCCAGCGACGACATCGAGATCGGGGACTCCCACGGGGCCGCGCAGGGCCACGCCGCGCTGCGCGAGTGGGCGCAGCGCAACACCGCCAGGCATCGAGGTCGGCCAGATCTACTACCACGACGGGGTCGTCGTCGTCGAAGAGAAACTGACCTCGAAGACCGACCCCGCCGACACCAGCACGGCCGGGTCGGCCTTCCGGGTGGTCCACGACCACGTCACATCGGTGTTCCGCCACGACGACCTGGCCACGGCGCTGGCCGCCACCGAACTGACCGACGAAGACCTTCAGGTCTGACGTCATGCGGGGGATCATCCTGGCGGGGGGATCGGGCACCCGGCTGTACCCGATCACCAAGGGCGTCAGCAAGCAACTGCTGCCGGTCTACGACAAGCCGATGATCTACTACCCGCTCTCGACGCTGTTGATGGCCGGGATCCGCGACATCCTGGTGATCACCACCGCCCACGATGCCCCGGCCTTCCACCGGCTGCTCGGCGACGGATCCCCGTTCGGGGTGAACATCACCTACGCGGTCCAGGACCGTCCCGACGGCCTGGCTCAGGCGTTCCTCATCGGCGCCGACCACATCGGCACCGAGCCGGTGGCGCTGATCCTCGGGGACAACATCTTCTACGGACCCGGCGTGGGCACCAGCCTGCGCCGATTCCAAAACATCCAGGGCGGAGCCATTTTCGCCTACTGGGTGGCCAACCCGTCGGCCTATGGGGTCGTCGAGTTCGCCGCCGACGGCACCGCACTGTCGCTGGAAGAAAAGCCGGCCACCCCGAAATCGCACTATGCGGTGCCGGGTCTGTACTTCTACGACAACGACGTCATCGAGATCGCCCGCGGGCTGCGTCCGTCCGCGCGCGGCGAGCTCGAGATCACCGACGTCAACCAGACCTACCTCAACCAGGGCCGGCTCGCCGTGGAGGTGCTGCCGCGCGGTACCGCATGGCTGGACACCGGGACGGTCGATTCCCTCTTGGATGCAAGCGATTTCGTGCGCACGATCGAGGCCCGCCAGGGACTGAAGGTCGCCTGTCCCGAGGAGGTGGCCTGGCAGGTGGGCTTCATCGACGACGATCAGCTCGCCGAGCGGGCGCACGCTCTGCTCAAGTCAGGCTATGGCGGTTACCTGCTGGAGCTTCTGGAACGTCACTAGCAGGGGTGGCCAGCACGGCGGCGATCCCGGTGGTCAACGGCACCGCGAGCGCCAGTGCGATACCGCCCACCGCGGAGCGGGCGATCTCGATGGCCACGCTCTCACTGGTCAGCACGTCGGCCAGTGACCGGTTGGCCACGCTGAACAGCAGCAGCAGCGACAGCGAGCTGCCGGCGTAGGCCAGCACCAGGGTGTAGACCGTGCTGGCGATGTGATCGCTGCCGATTCGCATGGCGCGCAGGAAGATCTGGCGCCGCGAGCCATGGGCGAGGTGGGCCAGTTCGAAGACCGCCGAGGCCTGGGTGATGGTGACGTCGTTGAGCACACCCAGCGATCCGATGATGAAACCGGCCAGCAGCAAGCCCTTGATCGAGACCTGCCCCATCGAGGCGGCCACGACGTTGTTCTGGTCTTCGGACAGCCCGGTGAGGTGCGTCAGTTCGATTGCGCCCCAGGATAGTCCGGCGGACAACAACATCGCGGTCAGCGTTCCCAGCAGTGCCGCGCTGGTGCGCAGGCTCACCCCGTGGGCCAGATAGAGGACCGAGAACAGGATTGCCGCCGACGCGACCAGCGTGACCGGCAGGGCCGGTGCGCCGTCGCGCAGTGCGGGCAGCATGAACATCACCAGCACCACGAACGCCACCACGATGCCGACCAGGGCCCGCAGCCCGCGCCAGCGCGCGACCGCGACGATGACGATCGCGAACGCGGCCGCCAGCAGGATCAGCGGCCAGGTGCGCTCGTAGTCGTAGAACCCGTAGCTGGTGGCGCCCTGCTGGTCGACCTGCCGGAAGATGCGAATGTTGTCCCCCGCCAACAGGTTCGGCTGACCCGGTCCGGGGGAGAACTCCAGCAGCGTGGTCGCGCCGCGGTTGGGTCCGGTGTCGATGGCGACGATGTTCTGCACGCATTGTCCGCTGCCGCGGAGGCCGGGAGCCGGCGACGCGGTCAGCACCTGGCCCGCGGACGGGCTGCCGCAGTCGGCCAGGCTGGTGGACACCACCTGGCCGCCTTCGGTGGTGACCGCGCCGCCGGCGCTGTTCTGGAAGGGCAGCGGGATGTCGACCTTGTTGCCGCTCGGCCACAGCAGCGCTGCGCCGATGACCACCGCCAGACCGATCACGGCCAGCGTCACGACGACGATGCGCGCCGCCAGCGGGCTCAGCGGCGCCGGACCGGTATGCGGAAGAGAGTGCGAGTGCGTCACCCGCACAGGGTAGAGCGGTGAGCCCGCGCGATTACTGGCGGTAGCTCACCAGGAAGTTGCCCAGCCGTTCGATCGCGTTGGACAGGTCCCGCGACCACGGCAGCGTCACGATCCGAAGGTGGTCGGGCGCGGGCCAGTTGAAGCCGGTGCCCTGGGTGACCAGGATCTTCTCCTGCAGCAGCAGATCGAGCACGAGCTTCTCGTCGTCGACGATGTCGTATACCTCGGGATCCAGCCGCGGGAACACGTAGAGCGCGCCCTCGGGCTTGACGCAGGAGACACCGGGGATCTCGTTGAGCTTGCTCCAGGCCACGTCGCGCTGCTCGAGCAGCCGGCCACCGGGCAGCACCAGGTCGTCGATGCTCTGGTGTCCGCCGAGGGCGACCTGAATGGCGTGCTGCGCAGGCACATTCGGGCACAGCCGCATGTTGGCCAGCAGGCTGATGCCCTCGAGGAAGCTGGTCGCGTGGTCCGTGGGGCCGGTGATCACCAGCCAGCCCGAGCGGTAGCCGGCCACCCGGTAGGCCTTGGACAGTCCGTTGAACGTCAGGCACAGCAGGTCGGGCGCCACGGTCGCCAGCGGGATGTGCTTGGCGTCGTCGTACAGGATCTTGTCGTAGATCTCGTCGGCCAACAGCAGCAGCTGATGCCTGCGGGCCAGATCGGCCATCTGCTGCAGCACCTCGTGGCTGTAGACCGCGCCGGTCGGGTTGTTCGGGTTGATCACCACCAGCGCCTTGGTGCGGTCGGTGATCTTCGACTCCAGGTCGGCGATGTCGGGCTGCCAGCCGTTGGTCTCGTCGCAGAGGTAGTGCACCGGGGTGCCGCCGGCCAGGGACGTCGACGCCGTCCACAGCGGATAGTCCGGTGCGGGGATGAGCACCTGATCGCCGTTGTCCAGCAGCGCCTGCAGCGTCATCGTGATGAGCTCGGAGACCCCGTTGCCCAGGAACACCGAGTCGACGTCGAAGCGGGGGAAGCCGGCGACCAGTTCGTAGCGGGTGACCACGGCGCGCCGGGCGCTCAGGATGCCCTTGGAGTCGGAGTAGCCCTGCGCGGTGGGCAGCGCCTGGATCATGTCGCGCATGATCACGTCGGGCGCCTCGAAACCGAACGGCGCGGGGTTGCCGATGTTCAGTTTCAGGATGCGGTGGCCTTCGGCCTCCAGCCGCGCGGCGTGGTCGTGCACCGGGCCGCGGATCTCGTAGAGGACGTCCTGCAGCTTGGTCGACTGCGCGAACGTGCGCTGCCGAGGCTGCTGGCTCGTGCTGTGCCACGGCAGCTGGTGCGTATTCACGTGAAGAATTGTCCCATCCCGGTGCAAACCGTTTTGCCCATGCCGCGTCGTCGATTTTGCTGGACTCACGTCACCATCGGCAATCGATTGGGCGACATCCCGGACACAACCGGGGTTTGGGCTGCGGCTTACCGAATTCCCTGCGAAAAGGCTGCTAGTTTGCTGCATCAAGCAGGAGGCGCAGAAAATGAAACGGACAATCACGGGTGCACTGGCGGCGACGTTCGTGACGGCGACGGTCGCGGCCGCCATTCCGATGGGCTTCATCGCCCCGGCGAACGCCGACCCGTCACCGCTGAACGGCAGCTACGCCATCGTCGGCGGGGCCGACGGGCTGTACGTGACGGCGACGTCGAACTGCCCCACCGCCACCGACGGTTGCACCGCCAACCTGGCCAGCAACCGCGGCTGGACCAGCGTCGCCACCCTGACCGACGGTCGCTGGAACTTCACCGTCACCAAGCCGGACGGGGTCGTCTGCGACGACGGTAGCTACGCGCCGGTGTCCATCGCCTACTCGATCAACGCGGCGACCCTCGCGGGAACCATCACCGCCGACTCCAACGGCGACTGCCCGGGCGGCCAGGTGACCCAGGCCGCGTTCCAGTTGCAGAAGGTCGGCTAGCGCTTCTTGCCCGGTGGCCGTGCGCCGCCGGCGATGCCAAGGCCCTTGACCTCGACCGCCGGGGCCGCCTTCGGGGCGGCCGGTTCCGGTGCGGGTTCAGCCGCGGGAGCCGGTTCGGCCGCAGGTGCGGCCTGCGCCTCAGCCGGGGCAGACGTGGCAGGCGCCGCGGCCGGAGCCTTCTTGGCGCCGGGCCGGCGGGCACCCGCCGCGATACCGAGACCCTTGACCGGCTCGGCGGCCTTCGCAGGTTCCTCGGCAGCCGGAGCCGCGGGCGCAGGTGCCTCCGCCGCGGGCGCCTCGGCAGCGGGAGCCTTCTTCGCGCCCGGACGCTTCGCACCGCTGGCGATGCCCAGACCCTTGACGGGCTCGGCAGCCTTGGCAGGCTCCTCGGCCGCGGGCGCCTCGGTGGCGGGCGCGGCCTGAGCCGCAGGCGCCTTCTTGGCACCGGGACGCTTGGCCCCGCCCGCGATGCCCAGACCCTTGACCGGCGCGGCTTCCTTGGCAGGAGCCGCAGGAGCGGCGGCGGTGGCAGCGGGTTCGGCCTGGGCCGGTTCCGGTTCGGCCTTCGGTGCCGGCGGTGCCTCGACCGGTGCCGCGGCGGCGGCTGCCTTGGCGGCCGTGCCCTTCTCCGGCAGCGTGACCTTGCTCAGGTCCAGCGAACCCAGCAGCAGCTGGGCGACGTCGAGCACCTCGACCTCGTCGGCCTTCTCCCGGTCGCCGACACCGTCGGTGATCATCACGCGGCAGAACGGGCAGCCGGTCGCGATCTTGGAGGCGTCGGTGGCCAGTGCCTCGTCGACCCGCTCGTGGTTGACCCGCTTGCCGATGTGCTCTTCCATCCACATCCGCGCGCCGCCGGCGCCGCAGCAGAAGCCGCGGTCGGCGTGGCGCGGCATCTCGGTGAGCGCGCCGCCGGACGCCTCGACCAGCTCACGCGGCGCTTCGTAGACCTTGTTGTGCCGGCCCAGGTAGCAGGGGTCGTGATAGGTGATGCTGGCGCCTTGCTCCATCGGGGAGACCGGGACCAGCTTCTTGTCGCGGACCAGACGGTTGAGCAGCTGGGTGTGGTGCAGCACCGTGTAGGTGCCGCCCACCTGCGGGTACTCCCGGCCCAGGGTGTTGAAGCAGTGCGGGCAGGTGGCGACGATCTTGCGGTCGACCCGCTCGACACCCTCGAACATGTCGTTGAGGGTCTCGACGTTCTGCGATGCCAACTGCTGGAACAGGAACTCGTTGCCCGAGCGGCGGGCCGAGTCGCCGGTGCAGGTCTCGCCGTCGCCGAGCACCAGGAACTTCACCCCGGCCGCGGACAGCAGTTCGGCGACCGCCTTGGTGGTCTTCTTGGCGCGGTCCTCGTAGGCGCCGGCGCAGCCGACCCAGAACAGGTACTCGAAGCCGGCGAAGGAGTCGACGTCCTTGCCGTAGACCGGGACGTCGAAGTCGACCTCGTCGATCCAGGTGAGGCGCTCCTTGGCGTTCTGGCCCCAGGGGTTGCCCTTGCTCTCCAGGTTCTTGTAGAGAACGCCGAGCTCGCTGGGGAACTCCGACTCCATCATCACCTGGTAGCGCCGCATGTCGACGATGTGGTCGATGTGCTCGATGTCCACCGGGCACTGCTCGACGCACGCGCCGCAGGTGGTGCACGACCACAGCACGTCGGGGTCGATGACGCCGAGCTGCTCGGCGGTGCCGACCAGCGGCCGGGCGTCCTGCTCCGGGCCGCTGCCGGGCACCCGGCCGAAGCCGGACTCGGGCACGTGATGGCCCTCTTCGTGGGCGGTCTCGAGGTTCAGGCCCTCGAGCGGTTCGACGGGCTTGCCCAGGATGTAGGGCGCCTTGGCGAACAGATGGTCGCGCAGGTCCATGATCACGAGCTTCGGCGACAGCGGCTTACCGGTGTTCCAGGCCGGGCACTGCGACTGGCAGCGGCCGCACTCGGTACAGGTCGCCATGTCGAGCATGGCCTTCCAGGTGAAGTCCTCGATCTTGCCGCGACCCAGCACCGCGTCCTCGGCGGGATCCTCGAAGTCGATCTTCTCGCCCTTGTACTCGACGGGCAGCAGCGGACCCAGCGCGTCGGGCAGACGCTTGACGGTCACGTTGACCGGTGCGAGGAAGATGTGCAGGTGCTTCGAATGCAGCACGATGAGCAGGAAGATCAGCGCGACCGCGATGTGCGACAGCAGCGCGACGGTCTCGATCCACTCGTTGGCGTGCAGCCCCAGCGGCGCGAGCAGCTTGCCCATCGCGTGGGAGAAGAACGCGCCCTGACCGTAGGGGAAGTTGCCGGTGTTCACCGCGGCGCCGCGGACGAAGGCGTAGGTGAAGATGACCAGGAAGATCATGAACAGGATCAGCCAGGCGCCGCCGGTGTGCGAACCGTAGAACCGTGACGAACGGCCGTATTCCTTGGGCTCCGAGCGCAGCCGGATGATCGCGAACGTGATGATGCCGGCCAGCACCGCCAGCGCGATGAAGTCCTGCAGGAAGCCCAGCACGTTCCAGCGGCCGACCAACGGAATGTGGAAGTTGGGCTGGAACAGCGTTCCGTAAGCCTCGATGTAGACGGTGATGAGGATGAAGAAGCCCCACATCGTGAAGAAGTGGGCCAGGCCGGGTAGCGACCAGCGCAGCAGCCGGGTCTGCCCGAAGACCTCGACGATCTGGTTCTTGATCCGCTCGCTGAGGTGGTCGGTGCGCCCGCTGGCCGGTTGCCCGGTCCGGATGAGCGTGACCAGCCACAGGACTCGGCGCAGCGCGAAGAACGCCACGATGGCCGTCAACGACAGCCCCACCACGAGTCTGATCAGCGTCTGCGTCTCCACGGGTGCCTCCAGGTCGCAAGTTACTCAAGGGTAACTTATCCGTTGTTACTGGCCGGTAACTTATGCGTGCTGCCCGTTCATACTGGCACCTCACCCATCATCACCGCGACATAGGTTGTCCTAACCTCGCTAGGACGGGGATCCCGCCGGCACTTCCGGGGCCAGGATCGCCCGCAGCATCGACAACATCTCCGAACGGGATTCGGCGCCGAGACGGCGGCGGATGCGTGCGACGTGGTGTTCAACGGTCTTGGCGGAGATGAACAATTGGGCGCCGATGTCGCGGTAGGGCATGCCCAGCAGCAGCAGTTCGGCCACCTCGCGCTCACGGTCGGACAGCGGCGACGACGCGGGACGGGCACCGCTGACGGCCGGTCTGATCTCGCTGGGCCGCCGCGTCTGCGACGCCGTCTGCCGAGCTGTCGCCCGCCGACAGCTTCAGGTCGCGGGCGATCTGCAGCATCAGCCCGGACACCTTCGGGTCCGACGCCTGCAGTGCCGCCTGCCCGGCCAGTCGGGTGGCGTCCGAGGTGAGCCCGAACTGAGCCAGGCCGCTGCGCGGCGGTGTTGACCTCGTCGGGTTCGACCTGCCCGGCCAGCACCCGAAGCCAGGTGCGTCCCGCTCCGGCCAGCGCCCTGGCGAACGGATCGTGGGCGGCCGCCGCGGTCAGGGCCTGTCCGTGCGGGGCCACCGCGGCGGGGTCGTTGGCCAGGATGCCCGCATGGACTCCGGCCCAGTGCAGCGGAACCGACCAGGCCGGCGGATCGCCGAGCGCGTGCAGCAGCCGGAAGGCCTGCTCGAGTACCGGTGTGAGCCGGTCCTGCTGGTGGATCCGCGCGGCGGCCATCCACAGCTCACCCAGCGGCAGCAGCGAGAAGAGGTCCACCGAATACTCGGCGAGCACCTCCATGGCCGCATACCAGTGTTTGTGCACGGCGCCGGTGTCACCGCCGCGTCGCGCGATCGCGGTGCGCAGCGCGGCCGCCCACAGCGCGTCGCGCCGCTGCAGGCCGGAGCCGCTCCGGCCGGCGACATCGAGACCCGCCTCGTCGATGCCGGCGAGATCGCTGCCCGCGCCGGACAATTGGCCGTCCTGCATCTTTGTCCAGGCAAGCAGCAGCCGGTGGCGGTGAGCATGGAGCGGATTCCCGCCCGTGCCGGCGCGCACCGCCCTGCTGATCACGCTGCGCGCCCGCACCGCGTCACCGCCGTGCAAGGCGGCCAGGGTGACCAGCGCAGCCGGGCTGTCGGGCAGCACCTGAGTCGGCGAGAACTCCGCGGCCATGGCCTGGCCGAGCTTGGTCGCCGCGCCCGCATAGGGTCCGTCGATCGTGGCCAGCAGGCCGTCGGCCAGGGTGCGGGCCGCCCGCGACGCGGCCGTCGGCGGGCCGGCGTTGTCCACCGCGAGCGCGGTGCGTGCGCCGCCTGCGTCGCCGACCGCGGTCAGCACGACTGCGGCCGCGGCGCTGATCACCGCGTCGGGGTACGGCCCGAGCCAGGTGAACAGTTCGGCCGCCTGCGCGTAGTTGCCGTTGTGCGCCGCGACGCTCGCCGCGACACGCACCGCAACGGCACGCTCGCCGGGATCGGCGGAGCCGAGCAGGCCGTCGGCCTCACTCGCGGCGGCCTGACTCTCCCCGCACAGGGCGAGCGCATCGGCGAGCTGCGGCCGTAGGTCGGTCGCGCCCGCGTCCACGGCGGCGCGGTAGAGACGGGCTGCCGCGGCCGGTTCGGCGCGCACCGCGCCGGCCTGTTTGCGCAGTGTCTCGGCCAGCCCGGCGTCGCTCATGCCGTGTTCGGCCAGGCGCAGCGCGAGCGCGGGCGACATCGTGGACATCGCGACCTGTGAGCGCAGCAGCGCGGACTCGATGTCGCGGTGGCGGGCGTTGCCGGCGATCTGAGCCACCGCACGGTGCACCGACCGCAGGAAGTGCGGGCTGTGGGACGGCTCGATGAGTCCGGTCGCACGGGCCCGGTCCATCAACGTCTGGGCGCGCTCGGCGGACACCTCGAGCGCCGCTGCGAGGTCGGCCGCGCCCAGATCCGAAGCTGAGCGAGGCGATCAGCAGTGTGTCGAGATCCGGTTCATCGAGCCGGCGCAGGCGTTCGATGAGGGCGAAGAACGCCGACTGGGCGATCGACGTCGCCGACAACGGACGAGCCGAGGCCAGCGCCGCAGCGACGAGAAACGGTATGCCCGCGGTGGCCACCATGACGTTGGTGACCAGTTCGGTGCGGGGCGGGTGGCCGGACGGATCGGCGAGCAGCCGCGAAACCTCGCCGCCGGCAAGGGGTTCCAACACGATGCGGGGTCGTTCCCGTTCGATCGCGGCCATCAGGGCGCGAAGGTGCTCGTCGTGGTCGCGGGGTTGCGCGGCGACGACCACCGTCGATGTCGGATCATCGACCAGCTCGGTGAGACGGCTGAGGTCCTCGGCGCTCAGCAGGTGAGCGTCGTCGATGACGACTGCCGCGGCCGCTTCCGCGGGTTGTGCTGGCCGGGATGCCACCGGCACACCGGCGTCGCGCAGCGCGTCGCGAATTGCATTGACAGAAAAGGTCTTTCCAGTCCCGACGCCTCCGGTGATCAGTAGCTTCGTCACCGTCGGCGGCGTGGCCGTCATCAAATCCATCGCCGCCTGCACGGCGGGCGGGGGGTGCGGCGTCGCTGCCGGGTCGGCCACGGCTCGGGCTAGCTCTCGGGCGGGATGACGGCAGGGATCAGGGTTTGCGTCGTGATCACGGCCTGCGTCGTCGGGATCGCCTGCGTGGTCGGCAGGGCCGCCGTCGTCGTGATCACGGCCTGCGTCGTCGTGGGCGGCGCCACGGTGGTGGTCGGCGGAGCGACCGTCGTGGTGGTGATGGGCTGCGTCGTGGTCGGCTGCGTGGTCGTCGGCTGGGTGGTGGTGGTCGTGGTGGTGGGCGGCGTCGTCGTGGTGGTCGTCGTGGTCGTGGTGGTGGTCGTCGTCGTTGTTGTCGTCGTCGGTGAGGTCGTGGTTGTCGTCGGTGCTGTCGTCGTCGAGGACGGCTGGGTGACGGTGGTGGGCGGAATGGTCGAGACGGTCGGGACCCCGTTGTCGCCGGTGACGGTCACCGTTTGGGGCGGGATGACGCTGGTGGCCGGCACGTCGCTGGGCTGCTCGCCCGGCTTGGTCACCCGGGTGGTGGTCGTCGACGGCGTGCTGTCGCTACTGGTCAGGGTGATGGCCAGCCCGCCGACCGCCAGCGCCGCCACCACCGCGGCGAGGCCGAACAGCAGCGGTGGCCGTCGATACCACGGCACCGGGGTGTCGACCAGCGTCGTCTCGTGGTCATCGGGCTCGAACTCGACCATCGGGCGCGCACCGGTGGGGCCCTGCGCCTGCTGGGCGTAGTCGAAGGTGTAGTCGTCGCCGGAATAGGGCACCGGCTCATCGCCGGGCGCGTCGTCCTGCGACCAGGCCAGCGCCCGGAACGTCGCAGACGGCGAACCGTCGCTGGCCGACTCGGTTGCCGCCGCGCCCGCAGTACCGGCCGCCCATGCCGCCGGTGCCAGACCCGTCGGCGCGTCGGCGGCGGCGATCGACATGCTCGTCGGCGCATCGGGGGCCGACCCGCGCGCGGCGATCACCGCCGCACCGATCGACGGCGTTGAGCTCCGGGCGCGGCGTGGTGATCACCGGCACTCGTAGCTCTTCTGAAAGTCGTTGGGTGATAACCGGAATGGCCGCACCGCCACCGACGGTTGCCACCGCGGCGAGATTGACGGCCGGAATCCGGTTGCGCTCCAGCGCATCTCCGAGCGCGTCGAGGAAACCGGCCAGCGGCTCGGCGATCAGATTCTCCAACTCGGTCCTGGTGACCCGGATGTCGGAGCTGACGCCGGGAGTTCGGCCGGCACCGCGGTGGCCGTCTCCGAGGACAGCCGCTCCTTGGCCAGTCGGCACTCCTCGCGCAGCCGGGTCAGCGCCCCGACCGCCGCCGTGCTGGCCGGATCGGCGTTCGACCCCTCGCGGACCGCCGCCAGCACGTGGGTGAGCAGAGCCTGGTCGATCTGCTCACCGGAGAACTCCGCGAAACGCAGCAGTCTCGCCGATGGGCTGCAGGTTCGCGCCGGCGTCGGCCAGCGTGATGTTGGTGCCGCTGCCGCCGAAGTCGCACAACGCCACCACGCCCTGGGTGGGCAGTCCGGGATCGGCCTGCAGGGCGGCCAGTGCCGCCGTCGCATCCGAGATCAGCATCGGCGGCACACCGCCGGGAGCCAGTGTCGACTTGGACCGCAGCGCGCCGCGCAACGCCCCGACGGCGCCCGGACTCCAGTACGCCGGCACCGCGATGACGATGGTCGTCGGGGGCTCGCCGTTGTCGACGGCACGGCCCATGGCTTCCAGTGCTTCGGCGGCCAGATCTTCGGCGCGGTGCGGCGAGCCGTCGGCGGCAACGAGCGGAACCGGGTCGCCCACCCGCTCGACGAAGCCCCGCAGCACCAGTCCGGTCGCGGTGAGGTTCGGACTGGTCAACTCCGGGTTCTGCGACGGGACGCCGACCTCGGAGGGCCGGTTGCCCCACAGCGTCAGCACCGATCGGCGGCTGACCGGTTGGCCGCCCGGGCGGGCCGCCACCAGATTGATCGTCCCGATCGACAACCCCAGCGAGTCGCTCAATTCGCACATCCCTTCAGCGGCGCTCGGCGGCCGTTCTCACCATAGTGGCTGACTGCCCCGATGCCCGGCAGAAACCCCCTAACGCGAGATCATCCCCTAAGGACGGACCCCCTAACGTCGATTGCGCCGGGGTGGGTTCGGCACCGATCACGCCGAGGTCTTCGGCCGATAGCATTCTTGGCATCAGCTGGCATTCCGCTGTGACTATCGGCGGTAGGGGAGAAGGCGTGACATGGCAAACTCGTTGCTCGACTTCGTGATGTCGCTGGTGCGCGATCCCGATGCCGCCGCCCGATACGCCGCCGATCCAGCCGGCGCGATCGCCGACGCGCATCTGACCGATGTGACCAGTGCCGACGTCAACAATCTGATCCCGATGGTCGCCGACTCGCTGTCGACGGCCGCCCCGACGATCGGCGGCGGGCACGTGGCCGACGGCAACGTGTGGGCGAGTGGTGCGGCGACGGCCGCCTTCGACGCGTTCGACGCGCACCTGCCCGCCGTCACCCCCGACGTGCACTCGGTGATCGCCGACGTCATCAACCAGCCGGCCGAGGCTGCGCACTCGGCGGTCAGCGATGCCGGTCTGGACCCGGCCGCGGCCGGGCTGGATCCGACGGAGACGACCTACCAGGTCAGCGAGCCTGGTGTCGATCACCAGCCCGGTAGCGAGGTCCTCGCCGACTGGGCGGATCACGCCGGCTGGGAGCACTCGCACGTCGACGATTCCCATCCGTCCAGCGATCACCTCGGCTTCGACATCTTCTGATCGCTCAGCACATCACCCCGCGTCGCTCTGACGTGGGGTGATGTTGCATTTCAGGCTCTTCCCTAGGGTGCCCCTAATCCCCTAACGTCCATGCCCCAGCTGCCCCTAGTGGGATGTCGTGACGAGGGGTGCGCGCCCCGTTTCCGGTCACCTCCGGCGCACATAGCGTGATTTCCAGATCGCCGGACAGGCCGGCGAGCACCACCTGAGAAAGGCCCCGACCATGCTCACTCTCATCGACTGGATCCTCGCCCTGTTCCGCAGCGAGGACGCGGCCCGTGCCTTCGTCGCCGCCCCGGAGCAGTCTCTGCGGGACGCCGGACTGGCCGGCGTGTCCGCCGCCCAACTGTCGTCCGTCGCCGCCACCGCCGTTCCCGGCCTGGTGCTCGGCGAGGGAGATCCGATCGTCGGCCTGCAGCGCGCGGTGTCCAACCAGTACGGCTTCGCGCCGGCCTACGCGCCGTCGTTCGACCCGGTCTACGCGCCGTCGCCGACGTTCGCTCCCGCAGACCGACCTGGCAAGCCACAACGACACCTCGCTGCTGAGCCCCAGCCAGGACGCCGGCGCCAACGCCCAGCAGGGTGCGTTCAACCTCGGCTTCGGCGACATCACGCTGGGCGACAAGACCAGCAACACCGCCACCAACGGCGGCAGTGGTCGTCGACGGTGCCAACGACGGCGACATCGTCAGCGGTGACGGCGCCGTGCTGGGCAACGGCAACGACGTCAACAACGGCGACGTCTGGGCGGGCACCGGATCGAACGTCGCGGTCGGGCACGGCGAGATCGACGACAACGGCACCACCGCCACCGGCGGCAGCAGCGTCATCAGCGACAACAGCGGCCCGGTGTTCCACGACGTCGACGCGAGCGCCGGCAACGGTGGCGGAGCGGCCAGCGGCGGCAGCCTGATCGGCCTCGGCGGCGGCCACAACTCCGGCGGCAACGCCGGCGGCGGCGGCATCACCGTGATCAGCAGCGAGACCTCGACCAACAGCGGCAACTCCGCCAGCCCAGCCACCAACACCCAGAGCTACGCCGACAGCCACACCACCACCTCGGTGTCGGACCACTCCGACAACTCGGTGCACCAGACCACGGTCACCGAGACCACCACCCACGAGACACACGTCGGTGTTCGACAACAGCCATGACACCGCGCTGGTGAACAGCCAGCTCGACAACAGCCACGACCTGTCGCTGGCGTCGGGCAACCACCTGCTCGGCTTCTGAGGCGCATAGGGCGGCGGGGACCGGTGACGGTCCCCGCCGTTTCGTGCGCATACCGTGTTAGTGGCGAGCAGTTGGGAGGACATGTGACGCAACCGGATGACCCGCGCCGGGTCAGGGTGATCGTCGAGCTGATCGAGCACACCAGCGCGATCGCCGACCTCAACGACCGCGGTGATCTGGTGGCTCGCCTGGCGGTGGCCAAGGAGCGGATCTGCGACCCGCAGATCCGGGTGGTGATCGCCGGCCAGCTCAAGCAGGGCAAGAGCCAGCTGCTCAACTCGCTGCTCAACGTGCCGGTGGCGCGCGTCGGCGACGACGAGACCACCGCGCTGGTCACCGTCGTCACCTACGCCGAGCAACCGTGCGCGCGGCTGGTCGTCTCGGCCGGCGAGGGCCTCGAGCCGCAGATCATCGACATCCCGGTGGACGACATCCGCCACGATCTGCGGCGGGCGCCGCAGGCCGCGGGCCGCGAGGTGCTCCGAGTGGAGGTCGGCGCGCCCAGCCCGCTGCTCAAGGGTGGACTGGCGTTCATCGACACCCCCGGCGTCGGCGGCCACGGCCAGCCGCACCTGTCGGCGACCCTGGGCCTGCTGCCCGACGCCGACGCCATGCTGATGGTCAGCGACACCAGCCAGGAGTTCACCGAACCGGAGATGCGGTTCATCCGCCAAGCCCACGAGATCTGTCCGGTCGGGGCGATCGTGGCCACCAAGACCGACCTGTACCCGTTCTGGCGGCAGATCGTGGCCGCCAACACCGCGCACCTGCAGCGCGCCGGGCTCGACCTGCCGCTGATCCCGGCGTCCTCGCTGCTGCGCAGTCACGCCATCACGCTCAACGACAAGGAACTCAACGAGGAGTCGAACTTCCCGGCGATCGTGAAGTTCCTCTCCGAGAAGGTGCTGTCCCGGGAAAGCGACCGGGTGCGCGATCATGTGGTATGCGAAATCCGTTCGGCTGCAGAGCATCTGCGGCTATCGGTGGATTCCGAGCTGGCCGCCCTCAACGACCCCGACGAAGCGCGCAAGCTCACCGAGGACCTGGAGCGCCGCAAGCAGGAGGCGCAGGACGCGCTGCAACAGACCGCGCTGTGGCAGCAGGTCCTCAACGACGGCATCGCCGATCTGACCGCCGACGTCGACCACGACCTGCGGGCCCGGTTCCGGGCCATCACCCAGCACGCCGAGCAGGTCATCGACAGCTGCGACCCGACCCAGCACTGGGCCGAGATCGGCGGCGAGGTGGAGAACGACGTCGCCAACGCCGTCGGCGACAACTTCGTGTGGGCCTACCAGCGGGCCGAGGCACTGGCCGCCGACGTCGGCCCGCACCTTCGTCGAAGCCGGACTGGACGCCATCAAGATGCCGGAGGTCAGCGCCCGCGAGATGGGTGCCGGGGTGGGCAGGCTGAAGTCGCTGGCGCGCCTGGAGTCCAAGCCGATTGGCAAGGGCCACAAGGCGATCACCAGCATGCGCGGCTCCTACGGCGGCGTGCTGATGTTCGGCATGTTGACCTCGGTGGCCGGCCTGGGCATGTTCAACCCGCTCTCGCTGGGTGCCGGGTCTGCTGCTCGGGCGCAAGGCCTACAAGGAGGACATGGAGAACCGGATGATGCGGGTGCGCAACGAGGCCAAGACCAACCTGCGCCGCTTCGTCGACGACGTCCTGTTCGTGGTGACCAAGGAGTCCCGGGACCGGCTCAAGAACATCCAGCGCCAGCTGCGCGACCACTACCGCGAGATCGCCAACCAGACCACCCGCTCGCTCAACGAGTCACTGCAGTCCACCATCGCCGCCGCACGGATGGAGGAGACCGAGCGCAACAACCGCATCCACGAGCTCGAGCGCCAGCTCAACATCCTGGGCCAGGTCATCGACAATGCCGAAAAGCTTCTGCCGGCAAGCTGAATGGCTCGGCGGTACTGCCCAGACCTCGCCGTGCCGCGGGGGCCCGGCCGATTAGTCGTCCGGTTGGGGAACGTGCCCGGGAATGTCGGTGCGACGGCAGGCGGCGGCGTCGTCGTCGGTGTGGGCGAATCGGTCGGCGACGTCGTGGTGGTGCTGCTGCTCGTCCCGCTTTCGTTCGGCAGGCCGATGTCGGTGGTCGACAGCCGGACGGTGGTGTAGGTGGTCGACGAGCCCGACGAGGTGGTGCCCGCGAAATGCGGGGGCTCGGGCATATGCGTGCCGGGCGGCAGCACCGTCTCGGAGTCCCGGGTTGCCCACTGGCCGGACATCGTGATCACGGCCATCACCAGACCCGCGATCAACGCCAGGCCGAGCAGTCCCGCCGCGAAGGTGGCTCCCGACGTGCGGTACCACGGCTTCTGCGGCTTCTGGTCCCGAGCCATGGCGGCTGATACTAGCCGCCGAATGTCGACCGCGCCGAACCCCTAGACTCGTCGATCGATGAGCACCAGCGATCAGGTCCGCGCCATCCTGGCCGGCACTCGTCGCGCATATGAGGTCGAGCCCGCCTACCGGGAACGCCCGGACGTGTTCAACGAGCTGGACCGCATCGCCGGCCGGCTCAACCAGCCGATCCGGATCGCGCTGGCCGGCACCCTCAAAGCGGGCAAGTCGACCCTGGTCAACGCCCTGGTCGGGGAGGCCATCGCGCCCACCGACGCCACCGAGGCCACCCGCATCGTGACCTGGTTCCGGCACGGTCCGATCCCGAAGGTCACCGCCAACCACGTCGGCGGCCGGCGGTCGAATGTGCCGATCGCCCGCGGCCTGAACAACTGGGCCGGTCTGACGTTCGACTTCGGCAGCCTCGACGCCGGCGACGTCGGCGGACCTCGACGTGGAATGGCCGGCTGCCGAGCTGATCGACGCCACCATCATCGACACCCCGGGCACCTCGTCGCTGTCCCGGGACGTCTCCGAGCGCACGCTGCGGCTGCTGGTCCCCGAGGACGGCGTACCGCGCGTCGACGCCGTGGTGTTCCTGCTGCGCACCCTCAACGCCGCCGACATCGCCCTGCTCAAGCAGATCGGCGAGCTGGTCGGTGGATCGTCCGGTGCGCTGGGCGTCATCGGGGTGGCCTCGCGAGCCGACGAGATCGGTGCCGGACGCCTCGACGCGATGCTGTCGGCCAAGGATGTGGCCAAGCGGTTCACCGAGGAGCTGGACCGGACCGGCATCTGTCAGGCGGTGGTCCCGGTATCCGGGCTGCTGGCGCTTGACCGCGCGGACGTTGCGGCAGAGCGAGTTCGCCGCGCTGGAGAAGCTCGCGGCCGTCGACCCGGCCGAACTGAACAAGGCGATGCTCAGCGTCGACCGGTTCGTCCGCGAGGACATCGACCTACCGGTGGACGCCGGCACCAGGGCGGCGCTGCTGGACCGGTTCGGCATGTTCGGAGTCCGGATCTCGATCGCCGTACTGCGTTCGGGGGTAACGCGATTCCGTCGCGCTGGCCGACGAGCTGCTGGAACGCAGCGGGCTGGTAGCGCTGCGCGACGTGATCGACCAGCAGTTCGCGCAGCGCTCGGAGCTGCTCAAGGCCCACACCGCGCTGGTGTCGCTGCGCCGGTTCGTCGAGGCCCACCCGATTGCGGCGACCCCCTACATCGTGGCCGACATCGACCCGCTGCTGGCCGACACCCACGCCTTCGAGGAGCTCCGGCTGCTGAGCCAACTCCGTTCGCGGCCAACGACATTGACCGACGACGAGATGGCCTCACTGCGGCGTATCATCGGCGGGTCCGGCACCGACGCGGCCAGCAGGCTCGGGTCTGACCCCCGAGGCGCCCTACGACGGACCGAGGGCGGCGTTCGCCGCGGCGCAGCGGTGGCGCCGCCGCGCCGAGCATCCGCTCAACGACCCGTTCACCACCAGGGCCTGCCGGGCCGCGGTGCGCAGCGCCGAGGCGCTGGTGGCGCAGTACGCGGCCCGGGGCTACTGACAGCCTGCCGACTGTGAGGCCTATGCACGTGAAAGTCATTGGATACGTGCATGACCCACACGGTCGGCCGAATTACTGACCGCCGCCCGGACGCGGGAACAACGTCGGCAGTGTCGGCAGGAGCCGCTGCGTCGTCGTCACCGTTTCGGTCACGGTGCTGACCGAGGTGGACACCGACGTGCTGGTGCTCGTCGATGTGCTCGTGCTGGTCGACGGGGCCTCGGTGGTGGTCGTGGCGGCGCCTCGGTGGTCGTGGTCGGGCGCCTCGGCGGTGGTCGACGGCGACTCGGTCACCGTCTGCGTGGTGCCGCCCGGGCCCGGAGCCACCGACTCCGACGGCGTCGCCTCTGCCGACGACGAGGTCGACGATGTCGTCGACGTGCCCGCCGGACTGCTGCCGCTGCTGCCGGTGAACTTCACCACCGCGTAGACGAGCAGGGCCAGCACGATCGCGGTCAGCACACCGAGACCGACCAGCGCGGCCGGCTTGCGATGCCACGGCGTGGGCTCGGGCGGCGGAGCCTGGCCGTAGCCGGTCGGCGGTCCGTAGCCGGACTGCTGGTATTCGCTGTAGGCCTCGCCGCCGGTACTGCCGTAGTTGGCGTACTGGGTGGGGTCGCTATCGGAATAGTTGTTCGGGTCGTCGGGGGAACCGTCACGCGCCACGGGACTCGATAGTAGTCGTCAGCCCCCGCCGGGTTGGTTGGGGAACGCCGGGCGGTGCGAGGGTCGCACGCTGATCTGCGGCGGCCTGGTCTGCGGCGTGGTGACGTTGGGCCGGTCGCCGCCGTTCTGCGACGGGTTCCGCGGATACTGCGGCGCCCACGTGCCCCCGGGCTGTTCCGGCGGCGGTGGGCTCTCCGGCGGTGGCGGTGGTGGCGGCGGCGCTTCGGGCGGTGGCGAACTGGTCAGCGGTGTCGTCGACGGCGCGGTGCTCTCCGGCGTCGACGTGGTGGCGTCGGTGGGGCCACCGGACTCACCCGAGTCCCGGCTGACCAGCAGCACCGCGGCCACCAGCATTGCGACCACCGCGACACCGATCGCCACGAACGCGGCGGTCGCCGAACTCTTGCGATACCAGGGCCGCTCCGGGAACCAGAACGCGTTGGCGGCGAACGGGTCGAAGCCGTCGTCGAACGTCACCGGCGCCATCCCCGGGTCGGTGGGCGGATCGCGCGTCGTCGACCGGCACCGCGCCCGCGTCGTTCGGCTGCTGCGGCGCCTCGGAAGCCGCCGTGCCGCCCGGATACGGCTGGTCCGGATAGGGGCCGAACGGGTCCGGGAAGGGGATGGAAGGGGCGTTGCCCTCGGCGTCGTCGACGTCCTCGTCGTCACCGGCGGAATAGCCCGTGACTCCGGAGGGGTCGTATTTCGCCACGGCTACGTATGCTAGCGGCCTCGCCTGCGCAAATGCGGCGTTCGGCTATCCCGCAAGCTGGCGGGCCACCTCGGTGGCGAACAGTTCGATGTGGTCGAGGTCGGACAGATCCAGCAGCTGCAGGTACACCCGCTGCACGCCGGCCTCGATGTAGGGCGCCAACCGGTCGACGATCTCCGCGGGCGTGCCGACCAGTGGCGTGTTGTCGCGGAGCTCGTCGGGCTCGCGCGAGATCGCCGCGGCCCGCCGCCGGACCTCGGCGTCGTCACGTCCCGCGCACACCACGAACGCGGCGGAGTACACCATGTCGTCGGGGTTGCGGCCGGCCTTCTCCAGCGCGGCGCGGACCCGGCCGTACTGCGGCTCGACGAAGTCCAGCGTCGGGAAGGCCAGGTTGAACTCGTCGGCGAACCGCGCGGCCAGCGCCGGGGTCTTCTTGGCCCCGCCGCCGCCGATGATGATCGGCGGGTGCGGTTGCTGCACCGGTTTGGGCAGTGCCGGTGAGTCTTTGACCGTGTAGTGGGTGCCTGCGTAGTCGAAGGTCTCTCCGGCCGGCGTGGTCCACAACCCGGTCAGGATCTCGAGCTGTTCGCCGAGTCGCTCGAATCGCTCACCGAGTGTTGGGAACGGGATGGCGTAAGCCAGGTGTTCGGCCTCGAACCAGCCCGCACCGATTCCGAAGTCCACCCGGCCCGCGCTCATCGCGTCGACCTGGGCCACCGAGATGGCCAGCGGTCCGGGGTGGCGGAACGTCGCCGAGGTCACCAGGGTGCCGAGCCGGATCGACGAGGTCTCGCGGGCGATGCCGGCCAGCGTGACCCACGAGTCGGTCGGGCCCGGCAGTCCGTCACCGCTCATGGCCACATAGTGATCGGAGCGGAAAAACGCTGAGTAGCTTAGTGATTCGGCGGCCTGGGCGACGGCGAGCTGGTCGTCGTAGCTGGCGCCCTGCTGGGGTTCGACGAAAACGCGGAAGTCCACCCTCGCCAGCTTAGAAGACGTCGACCTGTTCGGTGCTGACGAACATCCCGTGGCCGGTGCCGTCGTTGGTGAACCGGGTTCCGCTTTCGCTGGCCTCGATGGTCCAGCCCACCGCGTGATAGGTGGAGTAGTCGATGGTGGTGGTCGGGATGTCGCCCAGGTTGCCGGTGATCCAGCGCAAGCTGCCGTCGGCGGTCACCTCGACACCGTTGGCGGGCTGGCCGTCGACGACGGGGGAGTTGGTGAAGTTCGACTCGCAGCCGACCGAGTCGGCCGAGATCTGGCAGCGGGTCTGACCGGATTTGGTCTCGATGTAGACGTAGCCGCCGGAGCTCGGCAGTGTGTCGCCGCCCGGGGAGGGCACGACGGTGGCGGTCGGCGTCGGCGTCGTCGTCGTGACGGAGGGGCGGCTGGTGGGGAAGCTCGGCTCGACGCCGGATCCGCACCCGGGACAGGTCGCCGCTCCGTTGATGGTGTTGCTGCACCCGGCCGCCGTGGCGCCCGCGACGACCAGCCACACCGCCGCCAGCCCGGCCTTCACGCCGTTGGACATGCGCACGTCCGCCAGGGTACGCACCGAGTGACGGACGTGACGCGAGTGACTCGCGGAGGTTGCCCGGTGATCAGGCCACGGCGGCTGCCGGCAGCAGCAGCAACTGCGCGGGCGACGGCGAGCCGGCCGCCGGCGGCGGCGCAGCGGCGGATCCTCGGCGGGATGGTTCCCGCCCCGGTCAGGCGGGCGACCACTCGCGCGATTGCCTGCGTCACCGCGACCCCGAGATCACCGGTGATCTGGACCAGCGCCTTGGTGACGCGCGGCCAGGGCGCTGATCAGGAAGATGTCCTGTCTCCACGATCCCCTGCAACTGCGCGGTGATGCTCGGTGACGAACCCGTCCAGGAAGTACGGGATGGAGGCGAAGATCGTCCGAGTACCCAGAGCCAGATCGGTGCCGATGTTCGGGTAGCCGTACATGTCGACTGCGTCGTTGAGCGCCTGCTCGAGGCCGTCGGTATCGACCGGTGTCACGTTGCTGGTGTTCTTGGTGGTCAACGGAACGCCGTCGAAGTCCGATCCGCTGCGCGATGCCGAACAGGCTGACGATCGTGGGCGTGATGTCGGTGTTCGAGTAGCCCAGGTTCTGCTTGCCGTCGTCGGTGTCAGGGCCCGTCGAGGTCGAAGATGATGAACGACGACGTCTCGTTGGGCGACTGGAAGCCGTGGCCGAATCCCTGCGACTGCTGGTGGCCGTGGTCGGTGGTGACGATCACCGTCCAGTCCTCGCCGAGGTTGGCAGGGTCGGCGTTCCATGCGTTGACTGCGGCCATGATCTCGTCGATGTTGTCGCTGACGTTGGTGACGGCCTCGGCATACTCCGGTGAGCCACCGCCGTAGGCGTGGCCCGCCTCGTCCACCTGCACCTGGTAGGAGAAGATGAACGTCGGCTCGCCCGGCAGGGTGGCTGCTGATCAGCGTCGTGGTGTAGTCCACGACGTCCTGGTCGGTGTCCGCCCAGCTGTTGGTGAACGCGAAGTACTCGTTGTCGTCGGCCGCCCAGCCGCCGGCGTCGCCGATGTCGTTGATGTACTGCCAGTCGGCAATCACCGCGGTGTCGACGTTGTCCCCGTATGCGGCCTCGAGCTGGTTGATCACCGTCGGCCACTTGTCATAGGGCTTCGGGTTGAAGAGGTTGTTGATCACGCCGCTCTTGTTGTCCCACACCCCGGTCAGGATGGTGGTCCACGACGGGCCTGAGATGGTGGTGTGCCCGACGATGCTCGTCGCGCTCGGTGACCCGTCTGCTCCATCAGGTTCTTGAACCCGCCGTTGTCGACCGGGTCGGCGAGGATCTTGTCCAGGTTCGTGCCGTCGGTGCCGATCAGCAGCACGTGCGTCGGAGTCGGCGGCGTGGCGCTCAGCGCGGCGACTGCCGCGGCGGCGTTGGCTTCTCGGCGGGCCGTCGCGCTGACGGGCATCGACAACACCGACAACAAGGGGTTCACCGTGCGTTGCGACGGTGCCGGACGCGGTGCAGCGGCGACCGCGGCTGCAACCGGTTCGGCCGAAATCCTGACGGTGCGCGTGCGCGCCGCCGCCGCACTGGTCGCTTGTGCTGCCCGCGCGGACGCCGATCCGGCGGATCGGTTGTTCGCGCCGTTCGATTGTGCGGCCTGGCTGCGGGAGGCGTGCGACTTCGGGCCGGGTGAGGCCGGGCCCTCGCTCCTGGTGGAGTCGGACGAGGGCGCGTCGGCGCTGGCGACTGCGGTCCCCGCCGCGGAGCCGGCGCCGACGACGGCCCCGGCAATCGCCACACCCATGCAGACTTGCTTCATTGTCGTCATATACACATTCCGATCTGAGCGGCCGGTTGATCTGGGCGTGACGCTAGCGCTGTGAGCGCGGTCACACAGCGTTTTCACAGTCTTGACGCCGGGATCCGCGCCGGCGCGGATGTGAACGGGATTCTCCGGCCGGGGACCACGCTAGATTCGACGACTGACCGACGAAAGGACCCGCCATGGCGAACCCGAACGGCCTGATGTTCAACCCGAACACCTATGACCCGCAGAAGTTCGATCCCGGAGACTCGTCGGCAGCTGCGTGCACTGATCGACTGGTTCGAGGCGCGCGGCAAGACCAAGCTGCTGCAGGACGACCTGGAGGCGACCTGGGTCGTCGGACTTCCTGGATTTCATCGGCAAGGAGCGCATCTTCGCGACCTTCCTGACGCCGTCGGAGTTCGGCCTCGGTGACGACAACAAGCGCTGGGACACCTCCCGCAACGCCGCGCTGAGCGAGATCCTCGGGTTCTACGGTCTGGCGTACTGGTACGCCGAACAGGTCACGATCCTCGGGCTCGGCCCGATCTGGCAGAGCGAGAACATCAAGGCCAAGGAGCGCGCCGCCGACGCAGCTGGAAAGCGGCGGGGTGATGGCGTTCGCCCTGTCCGAGCGCGACCACGGCGCCGACATCTACAACACCGACCTGGTCCTGACCCCGGCCGAGCGCCGACGACGAGGGCGTCGTCTTCCGTGCGACCGGCGAGAAGTACTACATCGGCAACGGCAACGTGGCGGGCATGGTGTCGGTGTTCTCCCGGCGGGCCGACGTCGAGGGTCCCGACGGCTACGTCTGGTTCGTCGCCGACAGCGCCCACCCGGCATACGCGTTGATCGGCAACGTCGTGCACGGCCAGATGTATGTGAGCAACTTCGCGCTCGAGGACTACCCCGTTCGCGAGGAGGACATCCTGTGCACCGGGCCGGAGGCGTTCTCGGTGGCGCTCAACACCGTCAACGTCGGCAAGTTCAACCTGTGCACCGCATCGATCGGGATGTGCGAGCACGCCTTCTACGAGGCGATCACCCACGCCAACAACCGGATTCTCTACGGCAACCCGGTCACCGACTTCCCGCACGTGAAGGCAAGTTTCGTCGACGTCTACGCGCGCATCGTCGCCATGAAGCTGTTCAGCGACCGCGCGATCGACTACTTCCGCAGCGCGAGTCTCGAAGACCGGCGCTACCTGCTGTTCAACCCGGTGACCAAGGCCAAGGTCACCTCCGAGGGCGAGACGGTGGTCCGGCTCCTGTGGGATGTGCTGGCCGCCAAGGGCTTCGAACGCAACACCTACTTCGCCGAGGTCGACCAGGCTGATCGGTGCACTGCCCCGGCTGGAGGGCACCGTGCACGTCAACGTCGCGCAGATCCTGAAGTTCATGCCGAACTACCTGTTCAATCCCGGCGGCCTACCCGGAGATCGGCACCCGCGACGACCCGGCCGACGACGTGTTCTTCTGGGCGCAGGGACCGGCGCGGGGCGCCTCGAAGGTGCAGTTCGCCGACTGGGTGGCGGTCTACGAGAAGGCCTCGGCCATACCCGAATGTCGGGCGGTTCGCCGAACAGGCCCGGGCGCTGCAGCAGTTACTCGCCACTGCCGCACCGGATGCCGAGCAGCAGCGCGACCTCGACTTCATGCTGGTGGTGGGGCACCTGTTCACGCTGGTGGTCTACGGCCAGCTGATCCTCGAGCAGGCCGAGATCCTGGGACTCGAGCGCGGATCTGGTCGACCAGATCTTCGACGTCCAGGTGCGCGACTTCTCCGCATACGCGGTCGCCCTGCACGGAAAGTCGAGTTCGACTGCAGCCCAACAGGAATGGGCGCTGGGCGCGGTGCGCAAGCCGGTGCCCGACGCGGACCGCTTCGAGCGGGTCTGGCAGCAGGTGAAGAGCTACGACGGCGCCTACCAGATGCGTCCCTAGCTCGTCAGCGCACGCTCACCTCGGCGCTGAAGGTCCACGCATCCTTGGTGCCGCCGGGCCAGGGCTGGCCGTAGGTGGTGGTGAGGGTGGCCGACCCGGGCTTGATCGCGTCGAACGTCCACACCTCGGTGCCCGCCGCGCCCGGCTTGGCATCGGTGGGCGCGACGGTCTGGTGGCTGGTCTGGGTGAGCACGCCGCGGTCGCTGATCTGCGCCTCGGCGGTCCACTGGTAGCCGGTGGACGCATTGGAGGCCAGCACCAGGCGCAGTGTGTCACCGGGGGCCAGGCTGACCTGCCGGGAGACGTTCTTCTCGTTGAGCAGGTCGTCGTAGGACACCTCGACGCGTCGTGGTCTGGGGGTCTCTTGTCGGCCTGGGCGCAACCGGAGATTGTGAAGGCGGTCGCCATCGCCACTGCCAGTTGCCGCGCAACGGTTCATCGGGACGGCACCTGCCGATCTGCCTCGGTAGGCGCGCGCCACCATCGGTCCCAGTACCGCGACCTCCACCGCGACCGCGGCGACCCAGCCCAGGGTCCACCCCGTCAGTCCGCCCCGGAAGGCTCCGAGTGCCGCGCCGGTGAGTTCGAGACCACTCAGTGCGCTGATCGGATCGCCTTTCCCGTCCGACGTGCCCATGATCGCGCCATTGCCACGTGATCGTCCTTGACCGCCGTGCCGAAGCCACCGACACGCAGGATCATCAGGGCGAGATGGCCGGTCTCCTGGTCGGCGCGGCCGAGGATCCGCAGTACCAGGCCGTTCAACGGCAGGATCAGGATGTTGGCGGCCGGACAGGCCAACGTCGAGTAGCGGAACGTCACCCGGACACTCGCGCAGGATCGGATCGTCGAGTCAGCCGCGCCGCCGAGGCGAACAATCCCGTCGAGGGAAGATCGCCGGCACGCACGCCATCCGGCCGACGATCCACGTCACGCACGAGGCGGCCGAAGCGTGCTCCGGTCCGAGGTCCGCGTCGGCGGCGATCCGGCAGCCGACCAGTCCGGCACCCACGATCGCCGGCCTCTCGACGCCCAGCACGTGGGGGTCGCTCGTAGTGAGCGGTCAACCCGGCGATCCAGCCCGGCTGGGACACCGCATCGCCGTCGAGGAAGATCGACCGACATCTCCGGTAGTGAGTTCGACGCCGGTGTTCCGTGTCACAGCACACTTCGTCGGTTTCGAACGACTGTGCACAGGCAGTTGGTTTACCAGCCGCCTGCCAACAGGCATCCTTAGTTTTCCCTAATCGGGCATCACTTTTCGGTCACCGTCGGCGGATGCCATATGACTACCCGTCTACCGTTGGGCCCCATTTCCAGGGAGAACGGCCGATTTGGAGCGCTCTACTGATGAGTTTGCTGAAATCGCACGTAGGTGATCTTATCGCGATTTCACGCACCGACAGGTCAGCAAAGATTCGCTGGGAATCGCGCGCCGCGTCCGACGTCACACCCAGTTGACGGGGCCGTGTGGTCAATGCCACTACCACCGGGCGGTGGCCGCACCGCCGGGGCGCTAGCCGCTGAACGGCTTGAATCTCTTCATCCGCCACAGGTAGGACAGCACGCGGCGGGCGGGCACCGGCTTGGGCCAGTCGTCGGCGCGGAAGTACGCGTCCGAGCCGCCGTCGACAAACAGCACGCTGCCGCACAGGAAGTCCGCCGAGTCGGACAGCATGAACACCACCCAGTCGGCCAGGTGGCCGGGGATCCCGAACCCCCCGATCGGAACCGGAAAGGACTCGATGAGCTTGGCCTCCTTCGGGGTGGCCAGCTGCGTCTCCAGCAGCGGAGTCAAGATCGCTCCCGGGGCCAGCGCGTTGAGCCGGATTCCCGCCCCGGCCCACTCCCGGGTCACGGCCTGGCGACGGACCCACCGGCTCACCGCGATCTTGGACGCGGCGTAGGCCATCGTGGGCGCGTTGCGGCCGAAGAACCGCAGCGCGCGCAGCGCCTTCTCAGGTTCGCCGGCCAGCAGAGCCCGTACCGCGCGGTTCGGAACCGCGGGCACGGTCGTGGTCGAGTTGCTGGAGAACACCACGACTTTGGCGCGGTCGGCGGCGGCCAGGCTCGGGCGCCAGGCCTGCAGCAGGTCCACCACGCCGAAGTAATTGACCTGGGTGATCAGGCGCGGGCGCTCGGGGCCGGGGGCGGGGCCGAGTCCGGCTGCCAGCACCGCGCCGTCGAGGTGTCCCGCGCTCGCGGCCAGCACCGCATCGGCCGCGGTGCGGCGCCCGGCCGGGGTGGACAGGTCGGCGACGACGTCGGCCTCTTTGATGTCGACCCCGATGACGGTATGGCCGACGGCGCGAAGCTTGTCCGCCACGGCTTTTCCCATGCCCGAAGCCGACCCGGTGACCGCGTACGTTCCCACGCCCCAACCCTATGTGGTCGCGTACTGTCCGCACCGTGCACGTCGACGTGATGACCTCCGCGCTTCCGCTCGGCGAGATCGGCCCCCTCGCCGCCCGCACCCAGGCAGTGGGATTCTCCGGGATGCTGTTCACCGAGACCGGCCGAACCCCGTACCTCAATGCGGCGGTCGCCTCGCAGGCCGCGCCGGGTCTGCAACTGTCGACCGGCGTCGCAGTCGCGTTCCCGCGCAGTCCCTTCATCACGGCGGCCACCGCGTGGGAACTGCAGGAGGCGACCGGCGGAAACTTCCGGCTCGGTCTCGGCACCCAGGTCCGCACCCACGTGGTCCGGCGATACGGTGTGCCGTTCGAGCGGCCCGGCCCACGGATGCGCGACTACGTGCTGGCCGTGAAGGCCTGCTTCTCGGCCTTCCGCAGCGGGACGCTCGATCACCACGGCGAGTTCTACGACCTCGACTTCATCACGCCGCAATGGAGCGCCGGTGCGATCGACGCACCCGACCCCAAGGTCGACATCGCCGCGGTCAACCCGTGGATGCTGCGCATGGCCGGCGAGGTGGCCGACGGCGTCCACGTCCATCCCATCGGTGAGCCGGGGTACATCGCCCGGCACGTCATTCCGAAAGTGGCTGAGGGAGCGTCGAAGTCGGGCCGTTCGGCCGAGGATATCGCGCTGATCGTGCCGGTGATGACGATCGTCGGCGACACCGATGAGGAGCGCGACGCCGAACGCGAGCGGGTGCGCTTCTCGATGAGTTTCTACGGCAGCACGCCGAACTACGCGTTCATCTGGGACGAGGCCGGCTTCGAGGGCACGACGGCTCGCATCCGGGAGAAGCAGAAGGCCGGCGACATCAAGGGGATGGCCGCCCAGATCACCGACGACCACATCGCCACCTTCGCCACGGAGTCGACGTGGGACGGCCTGGCCGACGCGCTGGCCGCCAAGTACGACGGCATCGCCTCGCGCATCGTGCTGTACAACGTCGTCTCCGGGGCCCTCGGTGATGACGAGCGCTTCGAGCGTTACGGTGCCGTGGCACAACGGCTGTCGCGGTAGCCTGCGACAATGCGCACCGTCGAAGTCTTCGCCGACGTCCTCTGTCCATTCACCCACGCCGGCCTGCACACGCTGATCGACCGCCGCACCGAACGGGGCCTCGACGAGCCGCGGCTGCGTATCCGGGCCTGGCCGCTTGAACTGATCAACGGCAAGCCGCTGGACCCGCACCACATCGGCGCGGAGATCACCGCACTGCGCGCGTCGGTACGTCCCGACCTGTTCACCGGCTTCTCCGTCGACACCTTCCCGTCTACGTCCATGGCCGCGTTCGCGCTGACGGCCGCGGCGGCTCGTACCGACGACCCTGTGCTCGTCGAGGAGGTCGGCATGGCGCTACGCGACGCGGTGTTCGAACAGGGCCTCGACATCGGCCGGCCGGAGATCGTGGCGCCGATCGCGAACAGCTTCGGCCTCGAACCTCTTGCAGCCGAAGCGACTTCGCTCGCCGTGCACGCAGACTGGGACGAGGGCCGCGGCCGCGGGGTCATCGGTTCGCCGCACTTCTTCACATCCGACGGCGAGAGCCGATTCTGTCCCGTGCTCGACATCAGCCGCGATGACGTCGGTAACTTCGTCATCGCCTGGAAGCAGGGCACCGAGGCTTTCGTCGACAGCCTGCTCGGCTGAGCCGTGAGCTCGCACCTGGCCGTTCTCGCGACGCTCGCGCTCGCGATTCTGTTCAGCCCGGAGACCCTGGTGCTGGGACTGGTCATCGCCAGCGACAAGAAGGTGCCCCGGCAGGCTGCGGACCAGGCTGACCGACCGGTTCCCGACGGTGATGCACCGGCTCGATCCCGGTGCCGATCTCTCGGTGCGCCAGCGGATCGTGCGGGCCACGGTGGCCGGCTTCGCGGTCTGTGGCCTGAATCCCAAGGTCTTCCCGATCGCCATTGCCGTCGGGCATCAGATCCTGGAGATCACCGATCGCTCCGAGCGCACGCTCGGAATCGTCATCTTCGCGGTGATCTCGATGGTGCCGGCGCTCACCCCGGCGGTCATCGAACTAGTCCGGCCCGGCGCGTCGAGCCGCATCAAGGACGGCTACGAGCGGGTCATGAAGGTTCACGGCCGCTGGATCGTCGCGATCCTGCTGCTGGGCGCCGCCGCGTTCGTCGGCCACAACGCGTTCGCCCACCTGCCCAGACACTGAAGCGGTGCATCTGGCGCAGCCGCTGCTGATTGCGGACCGGGCCTTGCCCGGTTCTCCACCAGAAAAGGCACGGCAGACGCCTGCACTCACCCGGGTCGCTGGGCGAACCAGGCGGCGAGCGCCTCGATGCCCGCGCGCTGCGTCTGCCCACCGCCGAGCTCACCGAACAACCCGGTGCCGCGCATCATCATCAGCTTGAGCTTGACGCCGTCGGTGGTGCGGACCTTGAGCGTCACCGCGGCGCCGTCCATGATCGCCATCCCAATGTCCGGCCATCCGCCCCCGGCGCCCTCGACGGACGCCTTGGCGATCCGTCCGGGCGGCAGCGAGATGGTGTCGCCGGCCGGTTCGAGCCTGCGGTTCAGGCCCTGCACGACCAGTCGGCCGTCGGTCACGACGAGTAGGACCTGCCGGCCCTTGAACGTGCTGACCTGCGTCGCAACGCAGAACCCCCACAGCTTCTCGTCGGGCGCGACCAGCGCGGCGGCGTGCGGACGCAGCGTCGAGTCGAGGTCCACAGCCTCCGACGATACGTCGGCCGACGCGAACATTTGAGCGCTGGGAACAATTGTCGACGCGGCACCGTTGACCATTTCGACAACTTGAGTGAACTATGCTCAAGTCTGGGTTGACAGGAAACTGTCGGCAGAGCAGGCTTGAGCCTGGTCCGCTCAGACCCAAGACGTAACTATTCAGGAGGAATACAACATGGCTCGTGCGGTCGGCATCGACCTCGGGACCACCAACTCGGTCGTCGCGGTACTCGAAGGTGGCGACCCGGTCGTGGTCGCAAACTCCGAAGGGTCTCGCACCACGCCGTCGGTGGTTGCCTTTGCACGCAACGGCGAAGTGCTGGTAGGCCAGCCCGCCAAGAACCAGGCGGTGACCAACGTCGACCGGACCATCCGTTCGGTCAAGCGGCACATGGGCACCGACTGGTCCGTCGAAATCGACGGCAAGGACTACACCGCGCAGGAGATCAGCGCCCGTGTGCTGATGAAGCTCAAGCGCGACGCTGAAAGCTACCTCGGCGAGGACATCGCCGACGCGGTCATCACCGTGCCCGCCTACTTCAACGACGCCCAGCGTCAGGCCACCAAGGAGGCCGGCCAGATCGCCGGCCTGAACGTGCTGCGCATCGTCAACGAACCCACGGCAGCGGCCCTGGCCTACGGCCTGGACAAGGGCAGCAAGGAACAGACCATCCTGGTCTTCGACCTCGGTGGCGGTACCTTCGACGTCTCGCTGCTGGAGATCGGCGACGGTGTCGTCGAGGTCCGCGCGACCTCGGGCGACAACCACCTCGGTGGCGACGACTGGGACGACCGGATCGTCGAGTGGCTCGTCGACAAGTTCAAGGCCTCGGCGGGCATCGACCTGACCAAGGACAAGATGGCCATGCAGCGGCTTCGTGAAGCCGCCGAGAAGGCCAAGATCGAGCTCAGCTCCAGCCAGAGCACCTCGATCAACCTGCCCTACATCACCGTGGACGCCGACAAGAACCCGCTGTTCCTCGACGAGCAGCTGACCCGCGCGGAGTTCCAGAAGATCACTCAGGATCTGCTCGACCGCACCCGGGCGCCGTTCCAGTCGGTCATCAAGGACGCCGGAATCCCGGTGTCCGACATCGACCACGTGGTGCTCGTCGGTGGTTCGACCCGCATGCCCGCGGTGTCCGACCTGGTCAAGGAGATGACCGGCGGGAAGGAGCCCAACAAGGGCGTCAACCCCGACGAGGTCGTCGCGGTCGGCGCGGCCCTGCAGGCCGGTGTGCTCAAGGGCGAGGTCAAGGACGTCCTGCTGCTCGATGTCACCCCGCTGTCGCCTGGGTATCGAGACCAAGGGCGGCGTGATGACCAAGCTCATCGAGCGCAACACCACCATCCCGACCAAGCGGTCGGAGACCTTCACCACCGCCGACGACAACCAGCCGTCGGTGCAGATCCAGGTCTATCAGGGTGAGCGCGAGATCGCGGCGCACAACAAGCTGCTCGGCAGCTTCGAGCTGACCGGAATCCCGCCGGCTCCGCGCGGCGTGCCCCAGATCGAGGTGATCTTCGACATCGACGCCAACGGCATCGTGCACGTGACCGCCAAGGACAAGGGCACCGGCAAGGAGAACACGATCAAGATCCAGGAAGGCTCCGGCCTGTCCAAGGAGGAGATCGACCGGATGATCAAGGACGCCGAAGCGCACGCCGACGAGGACCGGAAGCGTCGCGAAGAGGCCGACGTCCGCAACCAGGCCGAGTCGCTGGTCTACCAGACGGAGAAGTTCGTCAAGGATCAGCGCGAGGCCGAAGGCGGGTCGAAGGTCCCCGAGGACACCCTGGTCAAGGTCGACTCCGCGATCGCCGAGGCGAAGACGGCACTCGAGGGCACCGACATCGGTGCGATCAAGTCGGCCATGGAGAAGCTGGGCGTCGAGAGCCAGGCTCTCGGCCAGGCGATCTACGAGGCCACTCAGGCCGAGCAGGCCGCAGGCGGCGATGCGGGCGGACCGTCGAACGACGACGTCGTGGACGCCGAGGTCGTTGACGATGATCAGGAGAACAAGTGAGCGAAGGGCATGCAGACGAACCGGTGACCGTCACCGACAAGCGTCGCATCGACCCCCGCACCGGTGAGATGCGCGAAGGCTGCCTCCGGCCCGGCCCCCAGTGGGCCGGCGCCGGAGGCGTCCGCGCCGGCGGGTGGCGAGCTGGCTGACAAGGTCGCCGAACTCACGTCGGACCTGCAGCGTGTGCAGGCCGATTTCGCCAACTACCGCAAGCGCGCGTTGCGCGATCAGCAGGTCGCCGGCGAGCGGGCCAAGGCCGTCGTGGTGAGCCAGTTGCTCACCGTGCTCGACGATCTCGACCGCGCCCGCAGCCACGGTGACCTGGACACCGGACCGCTGAAGTCGGTCGCCGACAAGCTGACGTCCGCCCTGACCGGGCTGGGGCTGACCGCGTTCGGCGCCGAAGGTGACGAGTTCGACCCGTCGCTGCACGAAGCCGTGCAGCACGAGGGAGAGGGCTCCAAGCCGGTCATCGGCACCGTGATGCGACAGGGCTACAAGCTGGGCGACCAAGTGCTGCGACACGCCATGGTCGGAGTCGTCGACACGGTCGACGGTGAGGCCGGTGACGCCGACACGCCGCAGAACGCGGGGGAGTCGGGCGGTCAGAACGCAGAATCAGATCAGTAACCGCGAGAAAGGTGAGGAGGTGACGCGGCATGGTTCAACGAGAATGGGTCGAGAAAGACTTCTACAAGGTGCTCGGCGTCTCCTCTGACGCCGACGAGAAGGAAATCAAGAGCGTCGCGCGCAAGCTGCTCGCCGAGAACCATCCCGATCGCAATCCGGACAACCCGCAGGCCGAGGAGCAATACAAGGCCGTCGGCGAGGCCAAGGACGTCCTGCTCGGACCCTGCCAAGCGCAAGGAGTACGACGAGACCCGTCGGCTGTTCGCCGGCGGCGGCTACGGTCGCCGGTTCAACGGCGGCGGTGGCGGCGGTGGCGGCGGCTTCGGTGGCTTCGGCGGCGACGGGGCGGAGTTCAACCTCAACGACCTGTTCGGCGCGGCCGGCCAAGACGGGCGGCGCGAACATCGGCGACCTGTTCGGCGGCCTGTTCGGGCGCGGCGCTCAGCCCCGGCCCAGCCGGCCCCGCCGCGGCAAGGACCTCGAGACCGAGACCGATCTCGACTTCCTGGAGGCCACCAAGGGTGTGGCCATGCCGCTGCGGCTGACCAGTCCGGCCCCGTGCACGAACTGTCATGGCAGCGGGGCTCGCCCGGGTACCAGCCCGAAGGTGTGCGCCATCGTGCAACGGCTCGGGTGTGATCAACCGCAACCAGGGCGCGTTCGGCTTCTCCGAGCCGTGCACCGACTGTCGTGGCAGCGGCTCGATCATCGAGCATCCCTGCGACGAATGCCGGGGCACCGGCGTGGCGACCCGGACCCGCACCATCAACGTGCGGATCCCTCCGGGCGTCGAGGACGGCCAGCGCATCCGGCTGGCCGGCCAGGGCGAAGCCGGCCTGCGGGGCGCCCCGTCGGGCGACCTGTATGTCACCGTGCATGTCCGGCCGGACAAGGTGTTCGGCCGCGACGGTGACGACCTGACCGTCACCGTACCGGTGAGCTTCACCGAACTGGCTTTGGGTACAACGCTTTCCGTGCCCACGCTGGAGGGCAAGGTCGGCGTGCGGGTGCCCAAGGGCACCACGGACGGACGCATCCTCCGGGTGCGTGGACGTGGCGTGCCGAAGCGAAGCGGCGGACACGGCGACCTGTTGGTCACCGTCAAGGTCGCGGTTCCGCCCAACCTCGAAGGTCCGGCGCTGGAGGCGCTCGAGGCCTACGCGGCCGCCGAGAAGGCCAGCGGCTTCGACCCGCGGGCGGGATGGGCAGGGTATCGGGCATGAGCGCTGCCAATGAGTCACGGGAGTCGCGCACGTTCCTGATCTCGGTGGCCGCCGAGCTGGCCGGTATGCACGCGCAGACGCTGCGCACCTACGACCGGCTCGGCCTGGTCAGCCCGCGGCGCAGTTCCGGTGGCGGACGGCGCTATTCGGAACGCGACGTGGAACTGCTGCGCGAAGTGCAGCGGCTGTCTCAGGACGAGGGCGTCAACCTGGCCGGGATCAAGCGGATCATCGAGCTGACCAATCAGGTCGAGGCCCTGCAGTCCCGCATCCAGGAGATGAGCCGGGAGCTGGAGTGGTTGCGCGCCAACCAGCGCCGCGATCTGGCGGTGGTGCCGAAGAGCACCGCGCTGGTGGTCTGGAAGCCCCGCAAGCGCTAGTAGCGCCGAGCAAGGCGGAAGTCAGCCGACCCGGATGCTGAAGGTCGACACCGCGGGCCGGCCCGGTACCGCCGAGCGGTAGCCGCCGGTACGTAAAGCGTTGGTGGGTGCGGCCATCGGCTCGATGGCGACCAGGTCCTCGCTGGCCGGGGCGAAGATCTGCGCCGCCGGATAGCCGTGCTCGAAGACCACCTCGATGCGACGGTCCCCGCCGGACAGCGCGAACACCGCACCGGGTGCAACGTCGTCGAACCCGTCGTCGAATATCTTGTCTCCCAACGGCTCTGAGCTGGCCGGCCAATCCTCGGCAGTCCCGGTCGGGATGCCCCGGTTGTCCACCGGCAGGTGGCGCAACGGTGGTGTCTGGAGCGTCCACTGCGCTCGCGGCACACCGGGAATGGTCAGGTAGGGATGAAAGCCGTAACACAGCGGCACCGATGCCGCGGTGGTCGGTGTCACCGTCGTCTGCACCGTCAGAGCGCGGTTGTTCAGCGTGACGTCCACGGTGAGGATGTGCGGGAACGGAAAGCTCGCCAGCAGCCGCGGCTGGCCGCCGAAGTCGAGGTCGGCGGTCAGCCGGGTGCCGGACTGCTCGGTGACCAGCCAGCCCGGGTAGGCCGCGAGCACGCCGTGCATCGGCAGGCCGTGCTCGTCTGTTCGCACACCGCCCTGTCCCGGGGTCAGCGTCACCGTGCCGCCGTCGACCGCATAGTTGTTGGCGCTCAACCGGTTTGCCCACGGGTAGAGGATGGGGATTCCCATCGTCTTACCGTTGTCGAGGTAGGCCTGCAGCCCGCGTCGCTGTCCCAGCAACTCGACGCCGTCGTCGGACAGTGAGGTGCAGATCATGCCGGCCGACGGCACGAAGGTGGCGGTCAGCGCGGAGGCGGGATCTTGCAGGACGGCGGACGGCAGCTGGGCCATCGTCGAATTCTATCGGTGGGTGTCGATGTAGCTCGTCAGATCGTCGATGGTGCGCAGCGACTTGTACTCCGACTCGGGGATGTCGACTTCGAAGCGCTTGTGCAGCCGCACCAGGAAGTTCAGCCAGTCCATCGAGTCCAGGTCGACCTGGTCGCGCAGCAGCTCGCTGTCGCTGAGGTCACCCTCCTCGACCTCGGGGGCGATCGCGAGCAGTTCGGCCACCACTTCGTCGCGGATGCTCATGTCAGTCTCCTTCTACAGCTCGTCAGGCTGCTGGAGCAGCCGGTTGATCTCGGCGAGGAACAGCGCGCCCCGTGCGCCGTCGCTGGCGCGGTGGTCGGCGGCCAGGCTGCTCTGCACCGTGGTGGCCACCCGGATCCCGCCGTCGACCACGACGACCCGCTGGGCGGGCTTGCCGAAGCCGACGATCGCCACCTGTGGCGGATAGATGACGCCGAAGACGGCGTCGACGCCCTTGTCGCCGAGGTTGGTCAGGGTGATGGTCGGGTCGGACATCTCCGAGCTGCGCAGCGATCCGGCCCGGGCCCGGCCCACCAGGTCGGTCAGGTCGCGCATCAGCTCGTCGAGCTTCTTCTCGTTGACGTCGTGGATCGCCGGGGCCACCAGGCCGCCGCCGCGCAGCGAGATCGCCACGCCCACATGGACTTGCGTGGAGGCCTCGAAGCCGTCGTCGTGCCAGAAGCCGTTGAACTCCTTGAACTTCTGGGCGGCCAGCGCGACCGCTTTGAGTTGCAGCACCGCAGGCAGCATCCGCTCGGTGATCGGCAGACCGGCGTTCTGTTCGGTGAGCCAGCCCAGCGCCGTGTCGAGGATGATCTCGTCGGCCAGGTAGTAGTGCGGGATCTCCCGTTTCGAGCGGCTCATCGCCGCCGCGATCGAGGCACGCATCGCCTCGCCGCGTTCGCGGGCCTTCTGGGCGGCCGACATCGGCTCGGCCGACACCGCCGGGCTTGGGCGCCGGCGCCGGCTTGGGGGCCTCGTGGTGGGCGGTGGCGGCGGCATGCTCGACGTCGTGCAGCGTGATCGCGCCCTGCGGGCCGGTGCCGCTGAGGTTCTTCAGGTCGACGCCCAGCGAGGCCGCGGTCCGGCGTGCCACGGGTGAGACCCACTGTCGGTGCCCCACCGGGGACGGTGCGGCGACCACGGGGGCGGCCTGGAGTGCGTGGTCTGCAGCGGCTTCCTGCTGCGGCGCCTCGGTTGCGGCGGCGGGTGCCGGCCGCGCGCGGCTCGGCTTTCTCGCCGGCCTCCAGGATCGTGGCCAACGGGGTGCCGACGGCCACCGTCTGCCCGATCGGCACCAGCAGCTCACCGACCACCCCGTCGTGCCAGCATTCGATTTCGACTGCGGCCTTGGTGGTTTCGACCACCGCGACGATCTGGCCGCGGGTGACGGTGTCGCCCGGCTTGATCAGCCACTCGTTGAGCGTGCCCTCGTCCATGTCGGCACCCAGGGCCGGCATCGCGAACTCGATCATCGTCCACCGGTCGCTCGCTCCCGCCGGTATCCCCGAACAGGCCGCGCACGGCGGCCACGATCGTTGTCGGGCTGCGGCAGCGCCGCCTGCTCGAGATGTTTGGCGTACGGGATCGGCACCTCGGCGGTGCAGACCCGTGCGATCGGTGCGTCGAGATCGTAGAACGCGCCCTCGACGATGCGGGCGCTGACCTCGGCGGCCAGGCTTCCGGTGCGCCAGCCCTCGTCGACGATCACCGCGCGGTGCGTCTTGCGCACCGACTCCAGGATCGTCGCGTCGTCCAGCGGCCGTAGCACCCGCAGATCGATGACCTCGCAGTCGATTCCGGTCTGGGCGAGCTGCTCGGCGGCGTCGAGCACCTTGGGCAGGCTGCCGCCGTAGGTGACCAGCGTCGCATCAGTCCCGCTGCGGCGCACTGCCGCCCGTGCGATGTCGGTGGGTTCGAGAGCGTCGAGGTCGGTCGAGGCGTTGTACAGCCCGACGTGTTCGAAGATGATCACCGGGTCGGGGTTGTCCAGCGCGGTGCGCAGCATCCCGTAGGCGTCGGCCACCGTGGCGGGTGCCAGCACGGTGATGCCGGGAATGTGGGCGTACCAGTTCTCCAGGCTGTGCGAATGCTGGGCGGCGAGCTGCCGTCCGGCACCCGTGGCCATTCGGATCACCAGCGGGACCGAGAACTGCCCGTTGGACATGTGCCGAAGGGGTGCCGCGGTGTTCACGATCTGATCCAGCGCCAGCAGGCTGAAGTTCACCGTCATGATCTCGACGATGGGGCGCAGTCCGTTGAGCGCGGCGCCGATCCCGATGCCGACGAAGCCCAGTTCCGAGATCGGGGTGTCGCGGATGCGCTCCGGTCCGAACTCCTCGAGCAGTCCCTTCGACACCGCGTACGTCCCGCCGTAGCGGCCGACGTCCTCACCGAGCAGGACCACCCGTTCGTCGGCGCGCATGGCGTCGGCGATCGCGTCGTGGACCGCACCGCGATAGTTGGCCTTCACGAGACCGCCTCCGCCGCAATGGTTGTCATGACGTCTCGGGCGAGGTCGTCCACGCTCTCCAGGGTTCCCGCCTCGGCGTAGGCGACGGCATCCGCCACTTCACCGGCCACCGCCTGCTCGATCGCCGCGATGTCCTCGGCGCTCAGCAGGCCCTCGGCCAGGCACCTTTCGGTGAACGATGTGATCGGGTCGTGCTGCTTCCACTTCTCCACTTCGGCCTTGTCGCGGTAGAGCTCCGGATCGAACATCGAGTGCGGCCGGAACCGGTAGGTCTTGAACTCGAGGAAGAACGGGCCGCCCTCGGTTCGGACATGCTCGACGGCCGCCTGCATGGCGTCGTGGCAGGCGAGGACGTCCATGCCGTCGGTGCTCGCGGACGGCACCCGATAGGAATCGGCCAGGATGCACAGGTCGGTGTCCGAGAGCTCCCGGTCGATCGACGTGCCCATCGCGTAGCGGTTGTTCTCGCAACAGAACAGCACCGGCAGCTTCCACAGCTCGGCCATGTTCATCGTCTCGTGGAATGCGCCCTCGGCGATCGCGCCGTCGCCGAAGTAGCAGGCGGACACTTGATTTCGCTTCAGCTGCGCGTCGGCGAATGCCAGCCCGGCAGCAGTCGGCAACCCGCCGGCCACGATCGCGTTGCCGCCGTAGAACCGCCGGCCCGCGTCGAACAGGTGCATCGAACCGCCGCGTCCGCCCGAACAGCCTTCCTGCTTGCCGAACATCTCGGCCATGATCTTGGCCATCGGGATACCGCGCAGCAGCGCGTGGGCATGTTCTCGGTAGGTGGCGATCACCGCGTCCTGCGGGCCGAGGACCCTCAAGGACCCCGCCGCTACTGCTTCTTCGCCGACGTAGAGATGCAGGAAGCCGCGGATCTTGCCGGCGCTGTACATCTCGGCGCACTTCTCCTCCATGCGCCGCACCCGGATCATGTCGGTCAGCAGGTCGCGGGCCAGACCGGGGTCGGTCACGCCTTCACCCCCGCCGGGCTCTCCACGGTCGAGATGTCGCCCTCGGGCAGACCGAGCTCGCGCGCCTTGAGCAGCCGGCGCATGATCTTGCCGGAGCGGGTGTGCGGCAGCGAGTCGACGAAGTCGATCTCCTTGGGCGCCACCGCCGCTCCGAGCCGCTTACGGGCATGCCCCATCAGGTCGCGGCGCAGCGCTTCGTCGCCGGTGTATCCCGACTTGAGCGTCACGAAGGCCTTCACCAGTTCGCCGTAGGTCGGGTCGGGCTTGCCGATCACCGCGGCCTCGGCGACGGCGGGGTGGTCGGTCAGGACGTTCTCCACCTCGAACGGCCCGATCAGGTGGCCCGATGCCTTGATGACGTCGTCGGCGCGCCCGACGAACCACAGGTATCCGTCGGCGTCGCGCTTGACCAGATCACCCGACAGGTAGAGGTCGTCATGGAAGCACTTGCGGTAGCGCTCGTCCTGATTGAGGTACCCGCGGAACATCGACGGCCAGCCGAGTTTCAGCGCCAGTTCCCCTTCGACGTCGGGTTCGGAGATGACGGTCACCGCGCCGGTGTCCTGGTCGTGGTCGACCACGCAGGCCTCCACACCCGGCAGCGGGCGGCCCATCGACCCGGGCTTGATGTCGAAGGCCGGGGTGTTGGCGACCATGATGCCGCCGGTCTCGGTCTGCCACCAGTTGTCGTGAATCGGCAAGCCCAGCACCCGTTTTCCCCACCACACCGCCTCGGCGTTGAGCGGCTCGCCGACGCTGGCGATGAACCTCAGGTGCGGGAAGCTGTACTTGGCGGGCAGCTCCGGTCCGGCCTTGATCAGCATCCGGATGGCCGTCGGTGCGGTGTACCAGACGCTGACCTCTTCGTCCTGCAGGATCCGGTACCAGCGTTCGGCGTCGAACTCGGCCTCGTCGATGATCGAGGTGACCCCGTGCAGCAGCGGCGAGATGATCCCGTAGGAGGTGCCGGTGACCCAGCCGGGATCGGCTGTGCACCAATAGATGTCGCCGTCGTGCAGGTCGAGCGCGTAGCGGCCGGTGATGTAGTGCATGGCGACCGCGCCGTGCACGTGCTGGGCGCCCTTGGGGGTTCCGGTGGTGCCGCTGGTGAAGTGCAGCAGCGACGGGTCGTCGGCGGTCGGTGCGCTCGATCGGCGCGTCCTCGGGCGCTTCGTCCATGAGCCGGTGGAAGTTCAGGGTGCCGGGGAGGTCGGCGTCGTCGTCGCTGACCACCAGGACGTGTTTGACCGACGTCAGCTGGTCGCGGATCTTGGCGATCTTGCGCTTGTAGATCGCGGCGGTCGTGACGATGACGTCGGCCGAGCCGATGGTGACGCGGGTGGCGATCGGCTCGGGGCCGAAGGCGGAGAACAGCGGCGAGACCACGCTGCCGTTGCGCAGCGCGCCGAGCATGCTGATGTAGAGCTCGGGGACGCGGCCCATGATGACGAAGACGCGGTCGCCCTTGCCGATCTCCAGCCCGCGCAGCACGTTGGTGAACTTGCGGGTCAGCCGGCCCAGCTCGGCGTAGCTGACGTCGTGGGTGGACAGTTCGGCGGAGTCGGGGTCGTCGGCGATGAACCGAAGAGCGGTCCGGCCGGCCTCCGGTCCCTCGGCGTGGCGGTCGACGGCGGCATAGGCGATGTTGCAGCCGCCCTCGCCCATCCCGGCGCACACCTCGGGCACCGCCGACCAGTCGAACGACGCACGGGTCTGCTCGTAGTCGGTGAGATTGGGGGTGACCTTCAGGTCACCCGGCCCCTTGTGGATGACGTCCATGGTCCCCCCTAGGCATGCGGCGGGGCCAGCACGCCGTCGCGGCGGGCACGCCCCAGATTGGCCATCACTCGTTCGATCACGACGGCGTACGCGGCGCCGTCGTTGAGGATGTCCCTACGGTCGTGATGGCGAAGGTAGGCGTCGAGCCGTCGCTCCAGCGGCCAGTCCCAGTAGTCCTTCTTGGTGAAAGGTGAACACAGGAACCGCCAAGCGATGGTGTCGAGTTCACGGTCACCGGTCTCTTCGACCGGACCGGTAGTCGTCATCACATCCCCTCACTGCCTACCCTTGGCACATGTGATGCTCGTCGCACGGCCAGACTGTTTGAAAGGGGCGAAAGTCACAGAACTCGTGGGTCGCTGGTCTCATCTCGTAGTCGGTGAGATTGGGGGTGACCTTCAGGTCACCGGGCCCCTTGTGGATGACGTCCATGTCCCCCCTAGGCGTGCGGCGGGGCCAGCACGCCGTCACGGCGGGCACGCCCCAGATTTGCCATCACGCGCTCGATGACGACGGCATAGGCAGCGCCGTCGTTGAGGATGTCCTCGCGGTCGTGATGGCGAAGGTAGGCGTCGAGCCGTCGCTCCAGCGGCCAGTCCCAGTAGTCCCTTTTCGTGAAACGCGAACACAGGAATTGCCAAGCGATGATGTCGAGTTCACGGTCGCCGGTCTCATCGACCGGCCGGTAGTCGTCATCTCCAGCCCTTCATCTGCCGACCTTCGGCATGTGATGCTCGTCGCACGGCCGGCTGTGTGAAAGCGACGAAAGTCACCGAAACTCGTGGTCGCGGTCCTCAACCCTGCGAGCGGGTCGTGCTGGATGCGCTCCGGTGGCGCGCCCTTGGCGATCAACGCGTCGCGGGTGGCGCGCACCATCTCGGGTCCGCCGCAGATCAGGATCTGCCGGTCGCCCCACCCGCCGTACTTGGTGACGACCTCCGGCAGCCGGCCGGTCTGGCGAACGTGCAGTCCGCGGGGCGGCTGGACGTCGGGGTAGTCGGCGGCCCACGGCGGGTCGCCGGCGTACTCCGACACCGGTGACACCGACAGCCAGGGGCTGGTGGCCGCGATCTCCCACAGCGTTTTGCAGGTCGTACAACTCGCAGGGGTAGCGCGCGCCGAAGAACAGGTGCACGCGCGGGTTGTCCGCGAAGTGGCAGAGGTCCATGATGATCGCGCGCAGCGGCGCCAGCCCGGTGCTGCCGGCCACCATCAGCACGTCGCCGCCGGTGCGGTCGACCTCCATGGCCCCGTGCGGGCTGGACAGGCGCCATCGGTCACCGGGGCGCGTCTCGGCGACCATCGAGTTGCTGACCATGCCGCCGAGCACGCAGCGGACGTGAAACTCGATGAAGCCCTCCGGGTCAGCCGGCATGGCCGGCGACAGGTAGCGCCAGCGTCGGGGCCACTGCGGTATCTGGACGTTGACGTACTGGCCGGGGTGGTACGGCATCGGCCGGTCGAGGTGCAGGCGCACGACGGCGAGGTCGCGCGAGACGCGGTGATGCTCGAGGACGCTGCCCTCCCACCAGGCCGGGCCGTCCTCGGCGTCGGCCGCCCCGGACATGATGCCCGTGATGAGGTTGATCGCCTGGACGGCCGCGTCGTCGACGTCCGCGGTCCACTCGTCGATCAGGTGGCTGCGCATCTCGGCGTACCAGGCGCGGCGCATGCTGTCGTAATGCTGTTGCGTCACACCGTATTTGCGGTGATCGCGGCCCAGCTGGGCCAGGAATGCCACCGGGCTCTGCGCGCGCTGGGCGACGAACTCGCCGAACACCCAGTGCATGGCCTGTCCGAAGGCGGCGCGCTGATGGTCCAGCTCGGGCGGGAACAGGTCACGCACTTGCGCGTCCAGGGCGAACCAGCGGTTGTAGAGCCGCCGGATCAATTCGTCGGAGCCGGCCTGCGGGTCCAGCGCAGCCTGCAACACCCGCAGCGCGTCACGGTCCTCGAGGCCCATGGCGCGATTCTAGGGACGTCGGCGGACCCCGGCGATCACGATGAGCCCCGCACCCGCCAGCGCCCAGCAGCTCAGCACGACGATCGCGGTCGTCGCACCGGCCCCGGAGAAGTAGGCCGTGGAGCGCACCAGGGTGGCGTTGGCCCCCTGGGGCAGCAGCTGGCCGAAGGCACCCCAGCCGCGCGGCAGCATCTCCGGGGCGCTGCTCAGACCGGACAGCGGATTGCCGATGAGCATCGCCACCGCGGAACCGACGCCCAGCCCGACCCGGCCGAACATCGAGCCGAGACCGAGCAGCGCCAGCCCGGTGGCCAGCACGCCCAGCGTCAGCCCTGCGGTCACGCCGAGCAGGTTGTGCTCGACCGATCCGAAGACGTAGGCCAGCAGCAGCGCGACGGTGACGGCGGCGGACACCGCGGCCGCCACCAGCGCGGCCAGCCGCACCCACGCCCGGGTGGGGAAGACCAGCAGCAGGACGGCCGCGGGAAGTAGTCCGGCCAGGGTGAGCGGTAGCGCCGAGGCCGCCAGGCCGCCGCCGCGCGGGTCGCGCGCCGGAAGCGGCGCGAGGTCCTCGGTGTGCAGGGTCGCGCCGGTATGGGCGGCCAGGCCGGTACCGATCTGGGTCAGCAGCTGAGCGACGACGGGGCTGGCCCCGGTGGCGGTCATCAGCACCGGGCCGCTCGGGGCCAGCACCAGACCGCCGTAGACGTCTCGGTCGCGGATCGCGTCGCGCAGGGCGGCCTCGTCGGGATAGGCGGCGACGGCGAAGCCGCCCGGAGCCAGCGTGTCGAGCTGGGCCTCGACCTGGCCGCTGACCTGCTGGGGGCCGACCACCCCGATCGGCAGGTCGTGCGGCTTCGAGCGGGCGGCCGGGAGGGCGAACGCGAGGAAGATCACGGCGAGCACCGCAGTCAGCACCACCACGATGCCGGCCGCGCGGACGCCGGCGGGAGGTTCGTGCGCGGTGCCGGGGGTGCCGTGCCGGGGTGCGGTGGCGGTGGTCATCGTTACCTCTTTTCAACATTCGATGAATTGATAGCCACATCGTAGGACCTCGACCGGCAACATTTCAACACCAATTGAAATGTTAATGTCGGTGCATGGCGTCAGCGGCTCCGAAGACCCGGCGGCGCGGCCGCAGGCAGGGTGAGCCGGTGTCGCGCGAGGCGGTCCTGGCTGCCGCCAAACGCCGGTTCGCCGATCAGGGTTACGAGAAGACGACGCTGCGCGCGATCGCCGAAGACGCCCACGTCGACCCGTCGATGGTGCTCTACCTGTTCGGCTCCAAAGCCGAGCTGTTCCGCGAGTCGCTGCGCCTGATCATCGACCCCGCCGTTCTGGTGGCGGCCATCGTCGCGGACGAGGGACCGGATCTGGGCACCCGGATGACGCGGGCCTACCTGCAGATCTGGGAGCAGCCAGAAACCGGACCGACGATGGCCGCGATGCTGCAGTCGGCAACGTCGAATTCCGACGCGATGGACGCATTTCGGGGCTTCATGCAGGGCTACGTGCTGACCGCGGTCTCCGGTGCGCTGGGCGGTGGCAGGGACACCCAGCTGCGGGCGATGCTGGCCGCCACCAATCTCGTCGGCACCGCGATGTTGCGCTACGTGATGCGGGTGCCGCCGCTGGCCGACCTCGCCCTCGACGAGGTGGTCACGCTGATCGCCCCGAGCCTGCAGCGCTACCTGAGTGCGGACCCGGCCGAGTTGGGATTGCCCGCGGCCTACAGGCCGTGAATTCCCTTGTACAGCACCATCAATCCGAGGATCACCAGGATGGCGGCCACCAGGGCGGCGTGCTGTTCTTCCATCCAGTTCTTCAGCTTGGGTGAGCGGCCCGTCCAGCCTCTCGCCGGCCACCAGGTAGGCCAGTGCCGGTAGCGCCACCGACGAGGCGGCCACGGCGGTGAACACCACGTCGGCCGTCCAGGCGCCGGTGGTGCCCAGCCCGGCCGACCCGATCGCCAAACCCGCAGCGGCGCACATGAACAGGACCTTGGGGTTGATGACCGCCAGCACGACCGCGGTGACGAACGCCCGTCCCGGCCCGATCGTCGTCATCGACGTCAACCACCCTGGCGTATGTGCGGAGCGGTTGCGCGTGAACCATCGGTAGAGGCCGAACAGGATCAGCGCGGCACCGATCACGATGCGGACGTAGGGCGCCCATGTCGGCTGCTTGTTGAGTCCGCCCAGCGCGTTGGAGATGGCCACGAATCCGGCGGTCAGCCCGCCGATGCCGATCGCCCAGCCGACCAGGAACGCGATGCTGGTCGAGCGCGGCTTCGGTGTGTGCAGCATCAGGATGCCGGGGATGACCGACAGGGGCGAGAGCGTGATGACGAGCGCCAGCGGGATGAGCTCGGCAAGCTCTGAGGTCAGGGTGCTCGTCACGCGAAGAACCTACCAAGTCCGGCGGTGACCGTACTATTCCTGCGCGTGGACCAAGACAGCCGTCAGCGCGCGTTGCTCTACGCCTCGGGCGCCGCTGCCGTGCTGCTCCTGCTGATCCTGGTGTTCGCGGTCATCCACACCGCGCAGAGCTCCCGTCACCAGCCGTCGGCCCCGGCGGTGCCGGTGCAACACACCACGTCGGCGTCCACGCCACGCACGACGACGACGGTGACGACCTCGTCGACCACCACGACCACCACCACGACGACCGAGACGTCGTCGTCGCCCACCGAGAGCGCGGCCGAGATCGTGCCTCCGGCGCCGTCGTCCACCACCTCGGAGACGACCACGACGACTCCCACCTCGGAGACCACCACCACCTCGTCGTCCAACGCCGGGGGGTAGCGACCGCATCGTCGATGAGATCCTGACGGCCATGAGCTCTGCGACCGTCGTCACGATCTTCCACCCGACGAACGACTCCTCGGCGTTCATCGACTGGGTGGACGACCTGCGGGCAAGTGCGCCGAACGCGACCGACCTCCAGGTGTCCGTCGTCGGTGAGCCATCTCTGGACTGGGGTGTGGCGGCGCGGTTCGCCGACGAGCAGGCACTGCACCAATGGCTGGACAGCCCGGCGCGGCAGCGCGTGCTCGAAGACGGTCGGCGACGCGGAATTCTTTGCGCCACAGCCGATCTGGTGATCAGCGACGACGGCGGGGTGCCGCAGGGCGTGGGGGTGTTCCGGCACACCGTGGTGGCGGGCCGGGAAGCCGAGTTCGTGGCGGCGGAAACCCAGCTCGCCGAGGCGAGCTCGAGATTCAGCGGATTCGAGGGATGCTGCACGTTCGCCCCCGCCGCCGCCCCGGCGGTGACTCGTTGTCGGTGCTGCGCTTCCGCACCGAACGTCAGCTGGCGACCTGGCTGGGCTCACCCGAGCGGGTCGAGGCGCTCGGCGCGCTGCGGCGCAGTCTGTCCCGCGAGTTCTCGCTGGTGTCCTCGACGACGGCCTTCGGCGCCACGGTGCGCACCGAGAACGGGCGCACCGCGGTCACGCCGAAGTGGAAGACCGCCATGCTGATCCTGCTGGTGCTGTACCCGACCGTGATGCTGTTGTCGCGCTTCTTCGGGCCGGTGCTCAACCATGCCGGGGCGCCGCCGTGGCTGGCGATGTGGCTCAGCCAGGTGATCAGCGTCGCCGCGCTGCAGTGGGTGCTGATGCCCTGGGCGGGGCGCCGGTTCCGGCTGTGGCTCGACCCGCTCGACGGTGCCGGAACCCGCATCAGCGCGCTGGGGGCCGGGGTGCTGGTCGCCGGGTACGCGCTGACATTGGCCGTCTTCGCCGCCGTGCAATGGCTGCAGTACTGGGACTACGCGCGGAGCTGACGCTTGAGCGTCCACGCCGGCACCCAGTGCGTGACGGTCTTCTGCTTGGAGCCGTAGGCGATCTCATAGGTGACCAGGCCCCACCAGTCGCCCTGCTCGCACAGCCCCCAGCAGCTGAGCCTGCCCTCGACCACCTTGTGCATCTGCAGGCCGTGCGGGTGATAGCGGCCGGTCCGGTGCGGTTCGCGCGGGAACAGGACGGTCAGGTCCACCAGGACGGCCAGTGGTGGCCGCACCGGACGAAACGGCGGCCGGACCGGCTGGCCGTTGTATCCGATGGACGTCAGGTCACCCACTGATCGATCATATGTTCGAACAGGAGAGGAAAACAGATGCCGGAAGGCCCTATCGAAGGCATCGGAAGATTTCGTAGACTTGAGCGGAACAGACTCAACATTGGCGGCGTTGTAAATCTCGACAAGCTTTTCTAGAAGAAACGGAGGTGTCGTGGACTCGTTCAACCCGACCACCAAAACCCAGGCGGCTCTGACCGCCGCGTTGCAGGCTGCCAGTGCGGCCGGTAACCCGGAGATCAGGCCCGCTCATCTGCTGTTGGCGCTGCTCACGCAGGCCGACGGCATCGCCGCGCCATTGCTCGAGGCAGTCGGCGTGGACCCGGCCACGATCCGCGCCGAGGCCGAGCGCATGGTCGACCGGCTGCCGACGAGCAGCGGCGCGACCTCGCAGCCGCAGCTCTCGCGTGAGTCGCTGGCCGCGATCACCGCGGCTCAGCAGCTGGCCACCGAGATGGACGACGAGTACGTCTCCACCGAGCACCTGATGGTCGGGCTGGCCACCGGCGACTCCGACGTCGCCAAGCTGCTCACCGGTCACGGCGCCTCCCCGCAGGCGCTGCGCGATGCGTTCGTCAAGGTGCGCGGCAGCGCCCGGGTCACCAGCCCGGACCCCGAAGCCAGCTACCAGGCGCTGGAGAAGTACTCCACCGACCTGACCGCGCGCGCCCGCGAAGGCGAACTCGACCCGGTCATCGGCCGCGACAACGAGATCCGTCGCGTCATTCAGGTGCTGAGCCGTCGCACCAAGAACAACCCGGTGCTGATCGGCGAGCCCGGCGTCGGCAAGACGGCCATCGTCGAGGGACTGGCCCAGCGCATCGTGGCCGGCGACGTTCCGGAGAGCCTGCGCGACAAGACCGTCGTCTCACTGGACATGGGGTCCATGGTCGCCGGCGCCAAGTACCGCGGCGAGTTCGAGGAGCGCCTCAAGGCCGTGCTCGACGACATCAAGAACTCGGCCGGGCAGATCATCACCTTCATCGACGAGCTGCACACCATCGTCGGCGCCGGCGCGACCGGTGAAGGCGCGATGGACGCCGGCAACATGATCAAGCCGATGCTGGCCCGCGGTGAGCTGCGGATGGTCGGCGCCACCACGCTCGAGGAGTACCGCAAGTACATCGAGAAGGACGCCGCCCTGGAGCGCCGGTTCCAGCAGGTGCTGGTCGGCGAACCGTCGGTGGAGGACACCGTCGGCATCCTGCGCGGCCTGAAGGACCGCTACGAGGTGCACCACGGCGTCCGGATCACCGACTCCGCTCTGGTGGCGGCGGCCACGCTGTCCGATCGCTACATCACCTCGCGCTTCCTGCCGGACAAGGCCATCGACCTGGTCGACGAGGCCGGGTCGCGGCTGCGGATGGAGATCGACTCCCGGCCCGTCGAAATCGACGAGGTCGAGCGCCTGGTGCGCCGCCTCGAGATCGAGGAGATGGCGCTGGCCAAGGAAGAAGACGCCGCCTCCAAGGAACGCCTGGAGAAGCTGCGTGCCGAACTGGCCGACCTTCGAGAGAAGCTCGCCGAACTGACCACGCGCTGGCAGAACGAGAAGAACGCCATCGACATCGTCCGTGACCTCAAGGAGCAGCTGGACCACCTGCGCGGTGAGTCCGAGCGGGCCGAGCGCGACGGCGATCTGGCCAAGGCCGCCGAGCTGCGCTACGGGCGGATCCCCGAGGTGGAGAAGAAGCTCGACGCGGCGCTGCCCCAGGCGGAGGCCCAGGCCAACGTCATGCTCAAGGAGGAGGTCGGACCCGACGACATCGCGGACGTGGTGGCGGCGTGGACCGGCATCCCGGCCGGACGGCTGCTCGAAGGCGAGACCGCCAAGCTGCTGCGGATGGAGGACGAACTCGGCAAGCGGGTCGTCGGCCAGAAGAAGGCGGTGCAGGCGGTTTCTGACGCGGTCCGGCGTAGCCGGGCCGGCGTGGCCGACCCGAACCGGCCGACCGGTTCGTTCCTGTTCCTCGGCCCCACCGGCGTCGGCAAGACCGAGCTGGCCAAGGCGCTGGCCGACTTCCTGTTCGACGACGAGCGGGCGATGGTCCGCATCGACATGAGCGAGTACGGCGAGAAGCACTCCGTGGCCCGGCTCGTCGGTGCCCCGCCCGGGTACATCGGTTACGACCAGGGCGGTCAGCTGACCGAGGCGGTGCGGCGCCGGCCGTACACCGTGGTGCTGTTCGACGAGGTCGAGAAGGCTCACCCGGACGTGTTCGACGTGCTGCTGCAGGTCCTCGACGAGGGCCGGCTGACCGACGGTCAGGGCCGCACGGTGGACTTCCGCAACACCATCCTGATCCTGACCTCGAACCTGGGTTCGGGTGGGACCGAGGAGCAGGTGATGGCGGCGGTGCGGGCGGCGTTCAAGCCCGAGTTCATCAACCGGCTCGACGATGTGCTGATCTTCGAGGGCCTCAAGCCCGACGAGCTGGTGCAGATCGTCGACATCCAGCTGGCCCAGCTGCAGAAGCGGCTGGCGCAGCGTCGCCTGGAGCTCGAGGTGTCGCTGCCGGCCAAGAAGTGGCTGGCCGACCGCGGGTTCGACCCGGTCTACGGCGCTCGGCCGCTGCGGCGGTTGGTGCAGCAGGCCATCGGTGACCAGCTGGCCAAGCTGCTGCTTGCCGGTGACGTCCACGACGGTGACGTCGTGCCGGTGAACGTCTCGCCGGACGGCGAATCGCTGATCCTGGGCTGAGATCTGCGCCGAGCAGACGCAGACTCGCACGATTCGACACGACGTCGACGCGAGTCTGCGTCTGCTCGCGCAGGCGGGGATATTGACGAGGTGTGATCCGGTTGTGACCTGGAGAGATTCTCGCTAACCGGCAGTAAGCAGATAGGCTAGGCGCAATGGTTCCGTTCTGGTTCACGCTGTCCGCACTCTGCTTCGTGGGTGCGGCGGTGCTGCTGTACATCGACATCGGGCGTCGGCGTGGCTTGGGCCGCCGACGCAAGTCCTGGGCGCGGTCGCACGGATTCGACTACGAGCCCGAGTCCACCGACATCGTCAGCCGCTGGACGCGCGGCGTGATGTCGACGGTCGGTGACGTGACCGCCCGCAACGTGGTGCTCGGCCAGATCCGCGGCGAGGCGGTCTACATCTTCGACCTCGAGGACGTCGCCACCGTGATCGCGCTGCACCGCAAGGTCGGCACCAACGTCGTGATAGACCTTCGGCTCAAGGGCATCGCCGAGCCGCGGGAAAGCGACATCTGGCTGCTCGGGGCCATCGGCCCGCGGATGGTGTACTCGACCAACCTCGACGCCGCCCGCCGGGCCTGCGACCGCCGCATGGTGACCTTCGCTCACACCGCGCCGGACTGCGCGGAGATCATGTGGAACGAGCAGAACTGGACGCTGGTGTCCATGCCGATCACCTCGAGCCGGGCCCAGTGGGACGAAGGCCTGCGCACCGTGCGGCAGTTCAACGATCTGCTGCGCGTCTTGCCGCCGCTCCCGCAGCAGGGGGCGCTCGCCCAGTCGGCGGGCCGGCGCAACGCCTCGCCGGGCCGGCCGTTGGCGCCCGCCGCCCACCGCGAACTGCCCACCGGCCGCACCGATGCGCCGCCGCCGTTGCGGCCCCAGCAGCCGCGCAACGGCACACAAGCGCCCAACTTCCAGCGCTGAACCGATAGGGTCTCGGCGTGCCCCGCCCCGTCGCCCTCGTCACCGGGCCCACCTCAGGTCTCGGCGCCGGCTATGCCCGCCGCTACGCCCGTGACGGCTACAACCTGGTTCTCGTCGCCCGCAACGTCGAGCGACTCGACGACCTCGCCGCCGAACTGGGCGCCGCCCACGGTATCGACGTCGAGGTGCTGCCGGCCGACCTCACCGAGGCCGCCGACCGGGCCAAGGTCGCCGACCGGCTGACGGCCGGCGTGCAGGTGCTGGTCAACAACGCCGGATTCGGAACCTCCGGCGAGTTCTGGACCACCGACCCCGCCGTGCTGCAAGCCCAGTTGGACGTCAACGTCACCTCGGTGATGCAACTGACCAGAGCGGCCCTGCCGTCGATGATCGCGGCCGGCCAGGGACACGTCATCAACATCGCCAGCGTCGCCGGGCTGGTCTCGGGTCGCGGCTCGACCTATTCGGCCTCGAAGGCTTGGGTGGTCTCGTTCACCGAAGGCCTGGCCAACGGTCTCGGCGGAACCGGGGTCGGCATCCACGCGGTGTGCCCCGGCTTCGTGCGCACCGAGTTCCACCAGCGCGCCAGCATCGACATGAAGTCGATCCCGAACTTCATGTGGCTCAACGTCGACGACGTGGTCGCCGAGAGCCTGGCCGACGTGGCGAAGGGACAGGTCGTCAGCGTTCCCGGGCTGCAGTACAAGGTGCTGACCACCGGCGCGCGACTTGTTCCGCGCGGTTTGGTCCGCGCGCTCACGAAAGGATTCGGACGTGGCCGTGACCGCACCTGAACTCAATGCCGCCGAGCGCGCCGAACTCGCCGCCCTGGTGCGCGAACTGTCGGTGGTGTTCGGCCGCGTCACCCTGTCCTCCGGCAAGGAGGCCGACTACTACGTCGACCTGCGTCGGGCCACGCTGCATCACCGCGCCGCGCCGCTGATCGGCCGGCTCATGCGCGAGCTCACCGCCGACTGGGATTTCTCGGCCGTCGGTGGGCTGACCATGGGCGCCGATCCGGTGGCGGCTGCGATCATGCACGCCCCGGGCCGGCCGATCGATGCCTTCGTGGTCCGCAAGGCGGTGAAAAGCCATGGGATGCAACGACTTGTCGAAGGCGCCGAGGTGGCGGGCAAGCGTGTTCTGGTGGTCGAGGACACCAGCACCACCGGCGGTTCGGCGCTGACGGCCGTGCGTGCGGTGCGCGAGGCGGGCGCGACGGTGGTCGGTGTGGCGACGGTGGTGGACCGGGCTACCGGCGCCGCCGAAGCGATCGAGGCCGAGGGCGTGCCGTACCGCAGCATTCTCGGTCTGGCCGACCTCGGGTTGTCCTGACGCAATGTAGTCCGTGACGCGTCCGGCGCATGGCATGGTTCGCAGCACGAGGTGGCCCAAAGGCACGCGTACTGGCATCGTTGACGACGTGGACGACGAGATCGAGCAGCCGACCGAGCTGTACTGGGACGACGTCGTCGACGTCATCTGCGCCGGCACCGGTCCCGGCGCGCTGGCCCAGGCCATCGTGTGCGCCGACCTCGGGCTCGAGCGTGGAGACTGGCCGACGCGGTCGCACCGTCGGACCTGTCCGATCCCGACACGGCGGCCTACCTCGAGGCCATGACCGAGGACCTGGGACCGGTGGACCGGTCTGCCGCCGATCTCGAGCTGCCGGTGGTCCATGCCGCACCGGTCGCCCCCCGAACCGATCGCCGCGCGAAGATCGAGCCGTTCATCGGGTCGCGGCTGCGGGACTGGTCGGCCCGCTGCGTCGCCTCGCCCGTTCGGTGTGGTCTACAGCGCCGTGCCCGAGGCCGGCGTCATCGCGATGCGCAGCGACTCCGGCGAGACCATCCGGGCCGCCGTGCTCGGCCCGTATCGGCCCGACGCCGACCGTCCGGGGGCGGCGCTGGCCGACTGGCTGGCCGAGCAGGCGTGGGAGCGCGATATCACCGGGCACGGCCTGGGCCTGCAGCGGTTGATCTTCGAATGGGGACGGGTGGCCGGCGCCGCCATCGACACCGCGTCGGGAACCAGACTGATACGGGCGACCGCGGGCGTGGCGCTGTCCACGGGTGCGGTGCCCGCCGGCGCGACATGGCCGGTGCAACCGGAGTTGCGCGACGTCGTCGCGCAGGTCGCGATCGTGAGTCGGATGGGCAGCAGGTTCGGCCGGGTCGAACTGCTCTTCGAGACCTGACTCAGGTGTCGGTGTGGCGTCGAAAAGTCCACCGGCACAACCTTTTTCGCGAAAGAGCTCGGCCATGGCGTCGGCCGGCAGCGGGCGCGAGAGCAGGAATCCCTGGGCGCGATGACAGCCGTGCTGCAGCAGCGTCACTCGCCGCGGTCGCCGACTCGACCCCCTCGGCCACCAATTCCAGGCCGAACGCTTCGGCCAGCGCGATGACGGCCCGCACGATCGCGAGGTCGTCCGGGTTGGAGCCGAGGTCGCGAACGAAGCTCTTGTCGATCTTGAGGGTGTCCACCGGAAGCGACTTCAGATGTGTCAGAACGCTGTAGCCGGTGCCGAAGTCGTCGATGGCGATCTGTACACCGACCTCCTTGAGGCCGGCCAGCGTGATGCGGGTGGTCTCGATGTCTTGGACCACAACGCTTTCGGTGATCTCCAGGCACACCGACTTGCCGTCGAGCCCGAACTCCGCGATCGCCTCGGCGACGGACTCCACGAAGCCGTCGGTCACCAGCTGCACCGGTGAGACGTTGACCCGCAGCACCGCGTTCTCGCCGATGCCCCTGAGCTCGCCATCGGCTGAACTGCTCGCACGCTGTCGCGCATCACCCAGCGGCCCAATTCGCCTGCAAGATTGATGGATTCGGCGACATGGATGAACGAGTCCGGCAGCAGCAGCCCGCGGGTCGGATGCTGCCAGCGGACCAGTGCCTCGGTGGCCAGCACCTCACCGGTGCGCATGTCGATCTCGGGAAGGTAGTGCAGGATCAGCGATCCGGTCTCGATCACACCCTGCAGGTGCAGCTCGATGTCGTTGCGGAACTCGCTCTTCAGCGACATCTCGTCGGTGAACACGGCGATCTTGTTGCCGCCGGCGTTCTTGGCATTCGAGCACCGCCTGGTCGGCGCGCCGCAGCAGATCCGATGTGGTGTCGCGGCCCGGAACTCCCAGCGCCACACCGACACTCACCGTGCGGGTGAGCATTTCAGCCGCCGATCGCAACCCGCTCGCGCAGCAGCGCCTGCAGTCGGTCGGCCAGCGCCTCGGCCTCGTCGGCGGGCATCGGCGCGGCCGGGACGACGACGAACTCGTCACCGCCGAGACGGGCGATCACGTCGGCGTCGCTGGTCTCCTCGCGCAGCCGTTCGGCGAACGTCCGGATGAACCAGTCCCCGGCGTGGTGACCGAGGTAGTCGTTGATGGCCTTGAGCCGGTCGAGGTCGAGGAACAGTGCCGACACCGGACCGAGCCGGCCCGCCTGCAGCCGCTCGTCGAGGTGGGCCAGCAGCGCCCGGCGGTTGTTCAGGCCGGTCAGGTCGTCGTGCTCGGCGAGGTAGCGAAGCTGCTCCTCGGCGGTGATGCGCCCTTGAAGCTGAGCGAAGAGGGTGGCGATCGCCTCGAGCGCGTTGAGTTCTGCCGGGGTCCACTCCCGATCGCCGAACTTGACGAAGCCCAGTATTCCGGTGGTCAGATCGCCGGACACCAGCGGAGCCGCGGCCATCGAGGTGGCCGGGATGTGCCGCCCTCTTCGATGGTCTTCTGATACTCCTCCGTGGAGGGTTCGGGCCGAAACACCCTGGGCTTCTTCTCGTACTCGGACATCGCGAAGACTGGATCGGCGTTCTCGAAGTAGATCAGGCCCAGCGGATCCGGATCGGGAATCTCCGGCCGTCGGCGGCCACTCGGCGATCAGCCTGGACGCGCGGATCGAATGGTCGTTGTGGCGCAGGAAACTCACGTCGACGTCGAAGTACTGAACCAACTCCGCGAGCACTCGCTGACTCACCTCGACAGCCGTCGACGCGGTCGCCGCCATCAACTGGGTGGCGACCGCGGTGACCACCAGATCCAGTGGGCGTGGCTGGGTCTGCTCGGCCATTAGCCAGCAGCTTACCGGTGTTTCCGGCAACCGGCCTGCGGCGGCTCCAAACCGACGGTGGTGGCACTTCGACGTTCAACCTGAGTACCAGGATCTCCGACTCGTTTGGCTCCAGACCGATCAGCTCGCGGAACCCTGCTTCAGTCGTGCCAGCGTGGGTGCGAGCGCAGGCGCAAGGTCTCGCAACTCCGAATCGGTGCGCGCGTAGAGGAACACTGGCGACACCGGATGAACCGCGACGTCGTGCCGCTGCGCGGCCACCCAGACCGCCTCGAGGGCGGACCCGCCGCGGGCATAGTCGACCAGACTCTTCGCATCCGAGATCACCAGCACGGCCAACGCCGAACTCCCCCGGAGCCGGGCGCGGCCATCGTCGCCCAGAGCCTGGCCGGCGTTCCAGGCGGCCAGTTGTGCCATGACATCGGGTCGACGGAGTATCTCCATGGCTTGCAGCCCCGCACTGACCGACCTCGAGTCCGTTGACGTCGATGCCGGTCTCCTGATGCTCGTCGTCCGGCCAGCGAAGCTCGGACACCATCTCTGCGTGCAGCCGCGGCGTCAGGTAACGAATCCGGTCGGACTCCCCGATGATGCCCGCGATGCGTTCGATGCGGTCCCTGTCGTCCACGATCACCAGCCGCGCCCCGTGTTGCTCGGCGACTGACCTCAAAATGTCGAGCCGTCCCGTTTCGATGGGAATGGCGGGCGAAGCGACATGTCGATTTGTGTGGCGATCGAGCATGGGCCGATACCAGTCGGCGAGATCGGTGTCGCACCCGACCGTCAGCGTGCATACGGCCGCAGTGGGGTGTGCCCTGCATCTTCGGTGAGGTCGACCGACGCGTGCATACCGTGGGCGGCCGCGGCCACGCGGGTATTGAAGATCGCGGCACCCAACGCGATCGCGCTGGCACGGAACTCCACGTCCATCGTCGAGGTGTACTCCGCAGCGATGGCCAGTTCGATGCCGTCCGCAGTGGTCGTGATTCGCCAAGGTTGCGTGTTCCCGCCGGAAGGGGCGCGGATCGCCGCCGCAGCGACAACGTCCACGACGTCGGTGTAGACCGACTCCGAATGGTCATCGCCGGAGGCGGCCGCCGGCGAACCGGCTTTCGGCGGTCGCGGGATCGACGAGTCGAGTCAACGACTCATCGACGTCGAGGCGAATCCGCCCGGACGGGAGGGGGTGGCCCAGCCCTACTCGTTGCACCGCTCTCGCGACGGCCGCTGCGCCGAGCAGGACGTCCCCGGCCAGCTGCGGCCAGGTGGCCAAGGTCCGGCCTACCTCGACCAGAGCGGCCGCGCCCCGGGCCGACAGTTTGGCGGCTTCGACGACTTTCAGGACGTAGGGCACCTTCTCGTCGCTACTCAGGGTTGCCAGGCGACTCAGATCGGCGTCCCCGAGCAGCCCGTGCAGGACCGGTCGGCCGGGATCCTCGTCGAACCGTTCGACATCGATCAGACCGCGGTCGCTACTGGCCATCAGAACTGGCACGCCGCGAGTCCGCGCCGCTTCCCGCACGAGCAGCTTGATGTCGAGGGAGTCGCACTCTTCGATGACGATGTCGAGGCCGTCGACGAAACCGTCCACCGATTCGGGGGTCACACCCGATGTCGCGACCTGAATGTCGACGTAGGGGTCGATTTCGGCGATGCGTTGTGCAGCAACGACGGCCTTGTTCGTGCCGATGTCGAAAAGCGACGCGGGAACCCTGTTGAGGTTCGTCAGCTCCAACTCGTCGAAGTCCGCCAACCGCAACTGTCCGCACACACCCTCGATGGCGAGGGTATGTGCGATGGCGTGGCCGACGCTGAGGCCCACGATGCCGATCCGAAGCGCGCCGAGCTGCTGCTGCTCCTCGATCGTGATGAGGTTCCTGTTGCGGTCCAGTCGTACCCTGCGAAACGCCCGCGGGCCGAGGACGCAGACCACTGCTCGCCGCCACGGGTAATAGACCCAGCGGCACGGCTCAGCCAGCAGGCTTTCGTCGGGCCGTGGCAGCAGCTCTTCGAGGTTGCGACGTTGTTCGGCCAGTCGATCGATCACCACGATCTCGGGGCGCGCGCGCAACCGGTGAAGGAGTTCGAGGTCGTCGGGATCGTCCGGGTCTATGACCGTTGCCCCGGCCGGTTCGCAGCCCGGGCGCCGGGATCTCTGTGCTCAAAGGGCGGTCGCCATGGCCCGCGACGGTGCGCTGCTCTGGTAGGCGAGCTCGGGCGACGGTGGACATCTCTGCGAGGATCTTCGCAATCTGGTCGGGCTCGCCATGGTTGGCGAACGTCCTGCGGTCCCACCACATCATCTTGGTGTGGTAGTTCTCGGTCGGATACGGGGCGGCGGGAATCGGCGCCACCACGCCGCCGGAGGACTTCCAGCGTTCCAGTACGTAGGCGGCTGCCGTCGCCATGCAGAACTGCACGTCGAGCACCGCCATTGCCCAGAAGCCGGTGCGGGCCAGTGCTTTGGCGACGGCGCCGTTGTCTTTGCCCTTAGGGGACACCCACGCTGCCTTCATCTCCAAGATTCCGAACGGCACACGATCATTGATCATCTTGCGAACCGCTGCCTGGCCGGGGTGGCCCGCCCACTCGACGAGTGCGTGCGACTCCTCGGCGGACTCCAGCGGACCCTTGGCTCGGACGCCCGCGATCATCTGCCCGGTGTCGTCGAGTGCGGCGAAGAACATCGCGGTGTCGTTGCCGTCACGGATGGAGTCGAGTTCCAGTGCGTCCTCGACTCCGAAACTGCGATAGCTGCGCTGGGCGCCGCCAAGGTATTCCTGCCACAGTTGCGGCTCGGCGCTCGGTGTCGCCATCACCAGCGTGCAACCCGTGTCCGCGTCGTTCCATCTCACCGAGATCTCTCGACGGTCCACATTGTCGACGTGGCGTTCCAATAGAAGGGCGTTCACTAATCCGAATCCAATCCGTGTCATCGAGTAACTTTGACGAGCGCTCTAGGCGTCTAGTTTTCCTAGCGCGTCTATTATCTCGCGAAAGAGGCGCAAATTGTAGTTCTTGTCACTCTCAGGTAATGTTGGTTACCCGCTGGTAGGAAAGTTGGCAACGTTTCGTTGTCAACTTCCGCGGTCATGGCAAACTAGTTCGCGAACCATTTTCGCCATTTAGATGCCGATATGCGCCGATATGCAAAAGCGGGCTATTTCGTCTGATCTTTAACGGCAAATCTTATATTTGTCATCCCCGCAAAAATTTATGTTTGCGCAGTCGCATCCAGAGGCCTGATGTTTGCTTCGTCGATGTCCAGTGAGAATGTGAGAGGTGATGCGTACGCTTGTCGCCATCCTCACGGCGGCTGCCGCGATGCTCGGCGGTGGCTGTTCCGAGACGTCCGTTCAGTCCACGCTCGGGGCGATGCAGGCCCGGGTGGGGGAGTCGCAGACCCTGCTGGGCTGCAACGTCTCTGTAGCTGACCTGCGCTGGAGCGGCGACTACGTCCTGGTCGACGTCGACGTCGATGCCGCGCCCACCGACCCCGCCGCGCTGCACGCCGAGCCCCAGGACGTCCGGTTCGGTCTGTACGGGACCCTGGCCCATCCGGTGCAGGCGACCGGGCTGGGCAGCTGCGACATGGTCCAGGGCGTGACGAGCACACCGCTGTCGATGTCGGTGCAGCGGTTGACCGGAACGGTGTGCCTGGGCCCGGTCAAGGAGCACAGCGCGGTGCGCGGTGTGTACGGGTACTCGCCGCGCGAGCGCATCCCCGGCACCGTCGCGGCCTACCCGGCGGCCTTCCCGGTCGGGGTGCTGCCGACGAACAAGAATGACACCGGCCTGATGGTGACCACCACCAGCGTCGAGGCCTGGCGTGCCGACGGCACCGAAATCCAGGAGTCCGCGCTCGGGGACCCCGACGGTGTTCACCGGCAACGGCTACATGCTGCTGGGGTTGCGGGTCGAGGCTCCCGCCGCGGAGTACCGCGACGAATCGGCACGCCGCGGCGGTCCGATGATGCTCGTGGCGGCCCCGAGCCTGCCACGGCCGGGCTTGAGCCCGGCGTGCGCCGCATATGGTGCTTCGGTGCTGATCCTGCCCGACGCCTCGCTGGACGCGCTGTGGGTCACGCGTGACTGAGCCGGGCCCGACCGAGTGGAGCACCGGCGCCAACGGCGTCGGGCCGTGGCCCGGTGCGGTGCCCGACGATCCGCACTACGACCCGGATCTGCTGCGCGACGGGGACTCCCGCAACGTCGTCGACGCCTACCGGTACTGGACGCGTGAGGCGATCGTCGCCGACATCGATCGCCGCCGGCACGCGCTGCACATCGCCATCGAGAACTTCGGCAACGACGCCAACATCGGCGCGGTGGTCCGCACCGCCAACGCCTTCGCCGTCGACACCGTGCACATCGTCGGACGCCGGCGCTGGAACCGTCGCGGCGCCATGGTCACCGACCGCTACCAACACCTGACCCATCACGACAGCACCGAGGAGCTGCTGGCCTTCGCCGCCGACGCGCGACTGACGGTCGTCGCCGTCGACAACATCCCGGGCTCGGTGCCGTTGGAGACGACCGCGATGCCGCGCGACTGCCTGCTGGTGTTCGGTCAGGAGGGTCCGGGCATCTCCGAGGCGGCGCGCACCGGTGCGGAGCTGACGGTGTCGATCGCGCAGTTCGGGTCGACGCGCAGCATCAACGCCGCCGTCGCGGCCGGCATCGCGATGCACGCCTGGATCAGACAATGGGCCGATCTTTCCCAAGCCTGGTAAGGCAGGATTGGGAATCATGGACCAGTTGTGGGCGAACCGCGCGGCCAGCGCCGAGACCGCCATCGCGAAGCGACATCTGCGACGACTCTGGCAGTTGCCGGGCACCCAACTGGGAGTGGTCGGCTGGCCGCCCACCCGCCGCGACTCCGCGTTCGGGACGTGGCACTACTGGTGGCAGGCTCACCTGTTGGACTGCCTGGTCGACGCCCAGGTCCGCGACCCTGCGCCGCAGCGGCTGGGCAGCATCACCCGGCAGATCCGCGGCCATCGGGTACGCAACAACGGCCGGTGGACCAACAGCTACTACGACGACATGGCATGGCTGGCGCTGGCTTTGGAGCGAGCAGACCGTCTGGTCAACATCGAACGTGCGGGCGCGCTCAAGACTCTCGCCGAGCAGTTGGTCAAGTCCTGGGTTCCCGAGGACGGCGGCGGAATCCCTTGGCGCAAACAGGATCAGTTCTTCAACGCCCCGGCCAACGGGCCGGCCGGGATCTTCCTGGCCCGCTACGGCGATCGGCTGCGGCGCGCGCAACAGATGGCGGACTGGATCGACGAGACGCTCATCGATCCCGAGACCCATCTGGTGTTCGACGGCGTCAAGGGCGGGTCACTGGTGCGTGCCCAGTACACCTACTGCCAGGGTGTCGTGCTGGGCTTGGAAACTGAGCTGACGGTACGGACTTCCGACGAGCGGCATCCGGCGCGGGTGCGGCGGCTGGTCGCGGCGGTCGACGAGCACATGGCGCCGGGCGGGGTGATCAAGGGGGCCGGCGGCGGCGACGGCGGGTTGTTCTCCGGTATCACCGCGCGTTACCTCGCGCTGGCCGCGACCGCGCTGCCGGGTGACTCCGACGAGGACGCCGCCGCGCGGGACACCGCACGCAAGATCGTGCTGGCCTCCGCGCAGGCGGCGTGGGACAACCGGCAGACCCTCGACGAGCTGCCGCTGTTCGGTGCGTTCTGGGACCAGACGGCCGAGATTCCGGCGGGTGGCGGCAAGGGGGCTCAGTTCATGACGGGCGCGGTGCACTCGTCGGCGATGCCGGAGCGCGACCTGTCCGTGCAGCTGTCAGGATGGATGTTGATGGAGGCCGCACACACGGTATCCCTGTGACCCGAACCCGACTCGGTCGCGACCCGACCGCCAAGCGCTTCGGCGAGAACGCCGCGGCGGCGCTGCTGCTGACGTTCACCGTGGTGGCCATCCTGTGGGCCAATTCGCCATGGGCGCAGACCTATTCGGAGTTCTGGACCACGGCGGTGGGGCTGAGCTTCGGCGACAATCATGCCGAACTGACCGTGCGCGAACTGGTCAACGACGGGTTGATGGCGTTCTTCTTCTTCATCGTCGGCCTGGAGGTCAAGGCCCAGTTCACCATCGGTGAGCTCACGGAGCGCTCCCGCGCGATGGTGCCGGTGGTCGCCGCGATCGCCGGCCTGACGCTGCCTGCCGTGATCTTCCTGCTGTTCAACCCCAGCGGTGATGCGGCCCGCGCCTGGGGCGTGGTCATCTCCACCGACACCGCGTTCCTGGTCGGCGCGCTGGCGATCATCGCGCCGAAGTACCCGGCGCGGCTGCGCACGTTCCTGCTGACGCTGGCGGTGGTCGACGACGTCGGCGCGCTGGTGGCCATCGCGGTGTTCTACTCCGAGAAGATCCGGATCGTCGCACTGTTGGTCGCCGTCGTCCTGCTGGCCGGTCTGCTGGCGGTGCGCCGGCTGCCGCCGGCGGGCCGTGGGGTCGCGTATTCGGTTCTGGCGGTTGGGCTGTGGCTGGCCCTGTTCTCCGGTGGTGTGCACCCGACGCTGGCCGGGGTCGCGGTGGCGCTGGTGATCCCGGTGTTCACCCCGGAACGGCAGCGGGTAGAGGCGGCGATCGACGTCATACGGGCCTTCCGGCAGTCACCGAACTCCGAGTATGCCCGCGCAGCGACCCGCAGCCTGCGGGACTCGATCTCGATCAACGAGCGGCTGTTGACGGCGTTCGGTCCGTATGTGTCGTTCGGGGTGCTGCCGGTTTTCGCGCTGGCGAACGCCGGTGTGCGCCTTGATCTGAACACGGTGCTGGCGGCGGCGCGCTCGCCGTTGACGTGGGGTGTGGTCGTGGGTCTGGTGGTCGGCAAGCTGGTCGGCATCACCGGCGCGACGTGGCTGGTGCAGCGCACCGGTCTGGGTCGGCTGGCTCCCGGCCTGACGTTGCGACGGGTGGCTGGCGGGGCCGCGCTGTCCGGCATCGGCTTCACCATCGCACTGTTCATCGTCGACCTGGCCATCGAGGACCCGCATTCACAGGACATGGCCCGCGTCGGTGTGCTTGCCGCATCCGCGCTGGCATTCGCGTTGGGATGGGCGATCTTCCGGCTGACCGACCGCTTCAGCCCACCGGTACCGGTCGGGCTGAAGCTTGTCCGTGACATCGACCCGCAGCGCGACCACATCCGCGGTCGCGCCGACGCACCACTGACGCTGGTCGAGTACGGCGATTTCGAGTGTCCGTTCTGCAGCCGCGCCACCGGATCGATCGACGAGGTGCGCGCCCACTTCGGCGACCAATTGTGTTACGTGTGGCGTCATCTGCCGCTGGAACGGGTGCACCCGCGGGCGCGTCGACGCCGCCCGGGCCAGTGAGGCGGCTGCGCTGCAGGGCAAGTTCTTCGAGATGGGCACGAGGATGTTCGAGTTCCAGGACCACCTCGAGTGGCAGGACATCTACCGGTATGCCGACCAAGTCGGCTGCGACATAGCGCAGTTCGACGATGATCTGCACTCACCGAAGGTGCTGCACCGCGTCGATGACGACGCACAGGACGCCGAGGTGATGGACCTCAACGGCACGCCGACGTTCTTCGTCAACGGCATTCGGCACAAGGGCCCGTGGGACTCGGCCAGCCTGATCCGCGCGCTGGAGTCCTCGCGCGTTCGCTGAACCCGCTCCTTATGCCGAGCAGACGCAGAATCGCACGAAATCCGCACAGATGATGCGATTCTGCGTCTGTTCGCGGGGCCGTATGAGTCAGCCCGTCAGCTCCACAGCGTGACGTGGACCTTCGGGCGGAACCGGGTGACACCCACCCCGGTGCCGCGGATCATCGCCTGCGTGCAGCGCGGCGTGGTGATGAAGTTCAGCAGCTCGGTCACCGCGGGCTGACGCGCGGCCGGCGACAGCGTCGAGGCCGACCACTCACCGGACAGTTGCAGCCCCGGGCCTTTGACGTGCTTGAGCCGCCCGGCCGAAAGGTCCTTGGCCACCGCGAATCCCACGGCTACCGACACGCCGCCCACCCGCTGCACCTCCTCGAGCGCCGCGGCGTCGCTCTGGAAGATGCGCTGCGCCGACTCGGGGATCGCCAAAGACCGCAGCAGGCCGGCGATCTCCCCGTCGACACCACCGGCCGACGGGCCGAGCATCCAATTCTGTTCGCGCAGCAGCGACGGGCTCGGCGTGCCGGTGGTCAGCGGGCTGTCGGCCGCGGCCACAGTGATGATCTGGTACTTCAGGAACGGCCGCACCGTGATGGCCGCGTGCGCCTCGGCGGCAGCCGGGCCGAGCGCGACATCGACGGCCCGTGACTCGATCAGGTCACGGAACCGTCCGGTGGGATGCACGCTCAGCTCCACCGACAGGTCATCGGCCCGGGAGGAGAACAGCTCGATCAGCCCGGGCGCGGCGTGCTCGGCGAACGCGCTCGACGCCGCGATCCGCAGCAGCCGCCTGCCGTGCGCCGCCTCGGTCACCTCGATCGCGGTCTGCTGCTGCAGGCCGAGGATCTCGATGGCCCGGCTGGCCAGCCGCAGCCCACCCGGCGTGAAGGCCAGCCCGGCTTGGGTCCTGCTGAACAACGGGTCGTCGAGCTCCTTGCGCAGCTGCGCCACGTGCATCGAGACTCCCGCGTCGGAAACGCCCAGTTCCTCGGCGGCGGCGTGCACCGAACCCAACCGCACGACAGCCGAGAAGGCTCGAAGCTGCGCCGGTGTCACGAAATCAGCCTACGTTTGATGCCGTGCAGGACGTGCTCGCGGAACTGGTCGCGATCTGGCGGGCCGGCGGAACCGCCGGTGTCGGTACCGTCGTGCGCACCTTCTCCTCCGCGCCCCGCCAGCCCGGTGCCGCGATGGTCGTCGCACCCGACGGCTCGGTCAGCGGCTCGGTATCGGGCGGTTGCGTCGAGGGTGCGGTCTACGAAACGGCCCTCGAGGTCGTCGAGACCGGCATAGCCCGCCTGGAGCGCTACGGCGTCAGCGACGACGACGCCTTCGCGGTCGGACTGACCTGCGGTGGCATCCTCGACATCTTCATCGAACCGTTGTCGCACAACACCTTTCCGCATCTGGACCTGGTCGTCGACGCGATCACCGGTCACCGCCCGGTCGCGGTCGCCACCGTCATCGCCCACCCCGACCCGGCCTGGCTGGGTCGCCGGCTGGTCATCGGTCCCGAGAGCGCCGACGGATCGCTGGGGTCCCGGCGCGCCGACGACGCGGTCACCGACGACGCCCGCGGGCTGCTGGCCGCCGGCCGCAGTGAGGTCCTGACCTACGGCCCGGACGGGCAGCGCCGCGGCGAGGGCATGGAGGTCTTCGTCGCCAGCCACGCGCCGCGACCGCGGATGCTGGTCTTCGGCGCCATCGACTTCGCCGCCGCGGTCGCCCAGCAGGGCTCTTTCCTGGGCTACCGGGTGACCGTGTGCGACGCCCGACCCGTCTTCGCGACCAGCGCGCGGTTCCCCACGGCCGACGAGGTCGTCGTCGACTGGCCGCACCGCTACCTGGCGGCGCAGGCCGACGCCGGAGCGATCGACGCTCGCACCGTCATCTGCGTGCTCACCCACGACGCCAAGTTCGACGTCCCACTGCTCGAGGTGGCACTGCGCCTCGACGTCGGCTACATCGGCGCGATGGGGTCGCGCCGCACCCACGACGACCGGCTGGCGCGGCTGCGCGAAGCGGGCCTCACCGACGCCGAGTTGAGCAGGCTGGCCAGCCCGATCGGACTCGACCTCGGAGCACGCACGCCGGAGGAGACGGCGGTGTCGATCGCCGCGGAGATCATCGCCCGCCAGTGGGGCGGTGGCGGGCGTCCGCTGTCGGATATCGGCGGCCGGATTCACCACGACGACGACGCTAGCCCCTCCCCGCCAGGGGAGTTAAGTGATCGCTTAAGTCGCTATTGACGTTGCCGACGGCCCGACCCACACTTGGGTCCCCGCCAGCGATGTGAGGTCCGTCACATGCAAGTACCCGGTCCCTTCGAATACGAACGCGCCACGAGCGTCGACCACGCGGTCGGGCTGCTCGACAGATTGGGGGAGGGTGCCTTCATCGTCGCCGGCGGCCACAGCCTGCTGCCGATGATGAAGTTGCGCATCGCCAACCCCGAGTACCTGATCGACATCAACGACCTGGCGGGTGAGCTCGGCTACATCACCGTCGACGGAAGGCCGTCGACATCGGGCAGAGTCGAGCCGACGCTGGTCCGCCTCGGTGCGATGACCCGGCACCGTGAGGTGCTCGAGGACGCCGCCCTGGCCCGGGTCTGTCCGATCTTCGCCGACGCCGAGCGGGTGATCGCCGACCCGGTGGTCCGCAATCGCGGCACCGTCGGCGGGTCGCTGTGCCAGGCCGATCCCGCCGAGGACCTGTCCACGGTGTGCGAGGTGCTCGGCGCGGTGGTGGTGGCCCGCGGCCCGGCCGGCCAGCGCGAGATCGGCATCGACGAGTTCATGCTCGGCCCCTACGAGACGGCACTGGGGCACAACGAGATGCTCATCGAGGTGCGAATACCGCTGCGGGCCAACACCTCCAGTGCCTACGCAAAAGTCGAGCGCCGGGTCGGTGACTGGGCGGTGGCCGCGGCAGGCGCATCGGTGACCCTCGACGGCGACCAGATCGCCGAGGCGCGGGTAGGCCTGACCGCCGTCAACGCCGATCATGACGGGCTGGCCGCGGTGCGCGAGGCGCTGGCGGGCCTGCCGCCCACCGAGGAGACGTTCGCCGAGGCCGGCCGGCTGGCCGCGCAGGCCTGCGAGCCGGTGACCGACCAGCGGGGCACCGCCGACTACAAGCGCCACCTGGCCTCCGAACTGACCATCCGAACCCTGCGCACCGCCGTCCAGCGGATGAGGAGCAACTGATGCACGTGACCATGACCGTCAACGGCGAACAGGTGAGCGGCGAGGTCGAACCGCGCACGCTGCTGGTGCACTTCCTGCGCGATCAGCTGCGGCTGACCGGAACCCATTGGGGCTGCGACACATCCAACTGCGGCACCTGTGTGGTGTCGGTCGACGGCCAGCCGGTCAAGTCGTGCACCATGCTGGCCGTGATGGCCTCCGGCCACGACGTCCGCACCGTCGAGGGCCTTGCCGTCGACGGCAAGCTCGACCCGGTGCAGGAGGGCTTCATGCAGTGCCACGGCCTGCAGTGCGGCTTCTGCACGCCGGGCATGATGATCACCGCCCGCGCCCTGCTCGACGAGAACCCCCACCCGAGCGAGGACGAGATCCGCGAGGCCATCTCCGGCCAGATCTGCCGCTGCACCGGCTACACCACGATCGTCCGTTCCATCCAGTGGGCGGCCGAGCATGCGAACCAGGAGGCCCCCGCGTGACGACCATTGAGGTGCGGCCCGAGGACACCGCCGACAACGACCAGAAGCCCTGCGGCTACGGCCGGATGCTGCGCAAGGAGGACCCCCGGTTCATCCGCGGCCGCGGCAACTACGTCGACGACGTGCAGCTGCCGGGGATGCTGCACCTAGCGATCCTGCGCTCGCCCTACGCCCACGCCAGGATCAACACCATCGACATCACCGCCGCGCAGGCCCACCCGAAGGTGAAGGCCGTCGTCACCGGTGCGGACCTGGCCGAGAAGGGCCTGGCCTGGATGCCGACCCTGTCCAATGACGTCCAGGCCGTGCTGGCCACCGACAAGGTGCGATTCCAGGGCCAGGAGGTGGCGTTCGTCGTCGCCGAGGACCGCTACTCGGCCCGGGATGCGCTGGAGCTCATCGACATCGACTACGAGCCCCTGGATCCGGTGATCGACGTCCGGACGGCGCTCGACCCCTCGGCGCCGGTGATCCGCACCGACCTCGACGGCAAGACCGACAACCACTGCTTCGACTGGGAGACCGGTGACGCCGCCGCGACCGACGCCGTCTTCGCTAAGGCCGACGTCGTCGTCAAGCAGGAAATCGTCTATCCCCGTGTGCATCCCGCGCCGATGGAGACCTGCGGCGCGGTCGCCGACCTGGACCCGGTCAGCGGCAAGCTGACGCTGTGGTGCACCACGCAGGCCCCGCACGCCCACCGCACGGTGTACGCGTTGGTGGCGGGCCTGCCGGAGCACAAGATCCGCATCATCGCTCCCGACATCGGCGGCGGCTTCGGCAACAAGGTGCCGATCTATCCCGGCTACGTCTGCGCCATCGTCGCCTCGCTGGTGCTGGGCAAGCCGGTGAAGTGGATGGAGGACCGCAGCGAGAACCTGACGTCCACCGGCTTCGCCCGTGACTACATCATGGTCGGCGAGATCGCTGCCACCAACGAGGGCAAGATCCTGGCGATCCGCTCCACGGTGCTGGCCGACCACGGCGCCTTCAACGGAGTCGCCGCGCCGACCAAGTACCCGGCTGGCTTCTTCGGGGTGTTCACCGGAAGCTACGACATCGAAGCCGCCTACTGCCACATGACCGCGGTGTTCACCAACAAGGCTCCCGGTGGGGTGGCCTACGCCTGCTCGTTCCGCATCACCGAGGCGGTGTACTTCGTCGAGCGGCTGGTCGACTGCCTGGCCTACGAACTGAAGATGGACCCCGCACAACTGCGGCTGCAGAACCTGTTGCGGCCCGAGCAGTTTCCCTACAAGAGCAAGACCGGGTGGGTGTACGACTCCGGCGACTACGAAGCCACCATGCGCCTGGCGATGGACATGATCGGCTATGAGCAGCTGCGCGCCGAGCAAGCCGAGAAGCGCAAACGCGGCGAGCTGATGGGCATCGGCATGTCGTTCTTCACCGAGGCGGTGGGCGCCGGCCCGCGCAAGGACATGGACATCCTCGGCCTCGGTATGGCCGACGGCTGCGAGCTTCGCATCCACCCGACCGGCAAAGCGGTGCTTCGTCTTTCGGTGCAGACCCAGGGTCAGGGCCACGAGACGACGTTCGCCCAGATCGTCGCCGAAGAACTGGGCATCCCGCCCGACGACATCGACGTGGTGCACGGCGACACCGACCAGACCCCGTTCGGTCTGGGCACCTACGGCAGCCGCTCGACACCGGTGTCCGGTGCGGCAGCGGCGTTGGTGGCGCGCAAGATTCGCGACAAGGCCAGGATCATCGCCTCCGGCATGTTGGAGGCTTCGGTTGCCGACCTGGAGTGGGAGAAGGGCTCATTCCACGTCAAGGGTGACCCGTCGGCAGCGGTGACCATTCAGGACATCGCGATGCGCGCGCACGGCGCCGGGGATCTGCCCGAGGGCATCGAGGGCGGTCTGGACGCCGAGGTCTGCTACAACCCCGAGAACCTGACCTACCCGTACGGGGCCTACTTCTGCGTCGTCGACGTCGATCCCGGCACCGCGGTGGTCAAGGTCCGCCGGTTCCTGGCGGTCGACGACTGCGGTACCCGCATCAACCCGATGATCATCGAGGGCCAGGTGCACGGCGGCGTCGTCGACGGCATCGGGATGGCCCTGATGGAGATGATCGCCTTCGACGACGACGGCAACTGCCTCGGCGGCTCGCTGATGGACTACCTGATCCCGACCGCGGTCGAGGTGCCGCACCTGGAGACCGGGCACACCGTCACGCCGTCCCCGCACCACCCCATCGGCGCCAAGGGCGTCGGGGAGTCGGCGACGGTCGGGTCACCGCCCGCGGTGGTCAACGCCGTGGTGGATGCGTTGGCGCCGTACGGAGTTCGGCACGCCGACATGCCGCTGACCCCGTCGAGGGTGTGGGAGGCCATGCAGGGCCGGGCCACCCCACCCATCTAGACATGACAATCGCCGACCGCGCCCAGCAGCTGCTGCACGAACGACGACCGTTCGTGCACGCGACTGTGGTGCGCGCTCAGCAGCCCACCTCGGCGCAGGGCCGGCGACGAGGCGATCCTGCTCGCCGACGGCACCATCGAGGGCTTCGTCGGTGGACAGTGCGCCCAGAGTTCGGTACGCAAGGCCGCCCTCGGGGCCTTGCAAGCCGGGGAGAGCGTCCTGCTGCGCGTGCTCCCGGATGGCGAGGTGCACTTCCCGGACGCTCCTGGTGCGTGCGTCGTGGTCAACCCCTGCCTGTCCGGTGGGGCGCTGGAAATCTTTCTGGCGCCACAGTTTCCGGCACCGCTGGTGCGGATCTGCGGTGCGACGCCGATCGCCGAGGAGCTCGCCCGGGTGTGCGGCGTGCTCGGCTACGACGTCCGCCGCGACGGGGAGGGGGATTTCGACGGTGCCACCGCCGTGGTGATCGCCACCCACGGAGGCGCCGAGGCCGACACCATCCGCGCCGCGCTGGACGCCGGCGTCGGCTATGTCGGTCTGGTAGCCAGCCGGGTGCGCGGTGACTCGGTGCTCGACACCCTCGCACTGGCCGACGACGAACGCGCGCGGGTGCACACGCCGGTCGGCCTGCCGATCGGTGCCAAGACGCCGCCGGAGATCGCGGTGTCGATCGCCGCGGAGGTGATCGCAGGGATCCGGACCGGCGGGCTCCCCGTCGCCCCGCACGTCAGTGAGCCCAGCGCCGACCTGACGGTGACCGACCCGGTATGCGGCATGACGGTCACGGTGGGGCCGGACACCCCGCACCTGCGAATCGAGGGACTGGACTACTGGTTCTGCTGCCCCGGCTGCCGCAACGGTTTTGCGGCGGCGCGGCCCGACGCATGACCGCGGTCGCGCCATGACCTTCGCCGACGTCGCCGACGTCATCGCCCGGTTCGACGAACACGGATACCTCCTCGACGAGGGCACCGCGTCGGCCTTCTATCTGGCCGGGGTGCTCAAGCGCCCGCTGCTGCTCGAAGGCGAACCCGGCGTCGGTAAGACCACCGCCGCGAAAACACTTGCCGCCGTGCTCGATACACCGCTGATCCGGCTGCAGTGCTACGAGGGGCTGACGGCGGCCGAGGCGCTCTACGACTGGAACTACCAGCGCCAGCTGCTGGCCATCCGCCTGGCCGAGGCCAGGGGAGCGGCGGGACTCGACGAGTCCGACCTCTACACCGAGGACTATCTGGTGGACCGGCCGATCCTGGCCTGTGTGCGACATCGCGGACCGACGCCCCCGGTGCTGCTCATCGACGAAATCGACCGGGCCGACGACGAATTCGAGGCACTGCTGCTGGAATTCCTCGGCGAGGCCAGCGTGACCGTGCCGGAGCTGGGCACCTTCCACGCCGCGCAACGCCCGCTCGCGGTGCTGACCTCCAACCGCAGCCGCGACCTGCACGACGCGCTGCGCCGCCGATGCCTCTACCACTGGATCGACTACCCGGACCCGGCCCGCGCCGCAGCGATCGTCCGGCGCAGCGTGCCCGGCGCGACCGCACCTCTCATCGAACACGCGACCCAGTTCGTCGGCCGCGCCCGCGAACTCGATCTGGACAAACCTCCGGGAGTGGCCGAAACCATCGACTGGGTCGCCGCTCTGGTGGCCCTCGGGGTCGGCGACCTCGTCGACCCGGCCGCTCTGGCAGGCTTGAGCGCATTGGCGAAGACCCCCGACGACAGCGTGGGACTGCGCGAAGCGTTCACTGAGTACCGCACCGAACTGACCGATGAGGAGAACCCATGAAGATCGCCAACGAGTTCACCGTCAGTGTCCCGATCGACAAGGCCTGGGCCGTGTTGACCGACATGGAGCAGGTGATCCCGTTGATGCCCGGTGCGCAGCTGCGTCGGCCAGGAAGGTGAGGACTACCTCGGCAAGGTCAAGATCAAGGTCGGTCCGGTCACCAGCGAGTTCAACGGCAAGGCCCACTTCGTGGAGCGGGACGAGGCGCAACACCGCGCGCTGATCGACGGCCGAGGCAAGGAAGCCCGCGGCACCGGCAACGCGGCCGCCACCGTCACCTTGCAGTTGCACGAGTCCGGCGACCACACCCGGGTCACCGTCGACACCGACCTCAAGGTCGTCGGCAAACTGGCCCAGTTCGGCAGCAGCATGCTGCAGCAGGTGTCGGAGAAGCTGCTCGGCCAGTTCGTCGACGCGCTGGAGGCCAAGCTCGCCGAGGGCAAGGCGCCTGCGGCCGCAGAGACCGCCGCCGCGCCGTCGACCGCCGCACCCGCCGCCGCGGCCGCGCCTCGGCTGGCGCCGGCGCCCGAGCCGGAGCCGATCGATCTGCTGGAACTGACCGGCGGAGGTGCGGTCGCGAAGTACGCAGCGGCCGGCGTGGCGGCCCTGGTGCTGTTGATCCTGATCCTGATCTTCCGGCGGCGGCACACCGCGTGAGCCCACCGGCGCTGCTGCGCGGGGTCGACCTGGCCGCTTTTGCGGTCGCCATGGTCGCGCGGCTACGCGCCGGGGGTGTGACGGTGTCGGCAAGCGGGCCCGCGGCTTTCGTCGCGGCGATGCGTGACCTGGTGCCGTCATCACGAACGCAGTTGTACTGGGCAGCGCGGCTGACGCTGGTCAACCGCGCCGAGGACCTCACCGCGTTCGACGCGATCTTCGAGGCGGTGTTCGCCGACGCCGTTCTACCCGTCGACCCGGTGGCGCTCAAGGCGCAACGAGGGGCGGCAGCCGCCTCCGTGCCCGCGGCCAGCCGCCGGGACGAGGCGAGCCCCCAGACCGATGGTCTGCCGTGGACCACCCGCCCGCCGTCGTTGCGCGCAGCCGGGGCCGCCGCGGACGCCACCGCGATTCCCGATGTGCTGCCGAGCCGGATCGTCGCCCGCGACGAGGAGCCGTTCGACAGCTTCGACGAGGCCGACCTGCGGTTGATCGGAACCTGGCTGGAGCGCTCAGCGGCGCGGTGGCCGACGAGACGCAGCATGCGCACCGAAGCCGACCGGCACGGCAAGCGGATCGACCTGCGGGCCACCATGCGGGCCGCGCGCACCACCGGATGGGAACCGGTCCAACTCGCCCGCACCCGGCCCCGCCGGCCGCCCCGTCGTCTGCTGCTGGTGTGTGACGTCAGCCGCTCGATGCAGCCCTATGCGGGAATCTATCTGCATCTGATGCGCGCAACGGCGTTGCGCCAGGCGGGTTTTCGTCCCGAGGTCTTCGCCTTCTCGACCACGCTGACCCGGCTGACGCCGGTCATGGCGCACCGGTCGCCCGAGGTTGCTCTGGCCAGAGCCAACGCCAAGGTCGTCGACCGCTACGGCGGAACCCATCTGGGGCGGTCGATCGCCGAGCTGCTGGCCCCGCCCCATGGCAGCGCGTTGCGCGGGGCGGTGGTGGTCGTGGCCTCCGACGGCTGGGACAGCGACCCGCCCGAGGTTCTCGATCACGCCCTGGCCAGAGTCAAACGTCGTGCAGCGCATCTGGTTTGGCTCAATCCCCGCGCCGGTGCGCCGGACTTCCAGCCCTTGGCCGGTTCGATGGCCGTCGCGCTGCCGTACTGCGAGGTGTTCCTGCCCGCCCACTCGCTCACCGGACTGCGGGACCTTTTCGGCGCCCTGGCGCGGTTGTAGCCGCTCAGCCCACGATCGGGGGCACCAGCTCGCTGGGCACCTCGCGCGGCCCGTGTGCGGGATCGTCGCTGCCGTCGAGGGCGTTGAGCACCATGGTCGCCGCCCGCCGGGATCCGGCGATGGCCAAGTGGTCGCTGAAGTCCTCGGAGCAGGTGTCCTGAACGACGACATTGATGACGTCGTCCTTGGGTCCGCCAGGAACCTGCCCGCTGGTGTAGGGGCGGACGAACTCGTCGTAGCGGGTCGAGATGTTGACGTAGCGGATCCCCGGAACATATGGACCGCCATCGGAATTGAGCTTCTCGATGAAATCCGAACCGCGGATCATCTGATGTGCGGAGGCGAAGTGCACGTGGTGGGCGGCGTCGAGTGCAACGTGGAACTCGACCTGCCCGATCAGCTTGTTGGTGAACACCTCGGTGCCCTGCCACAGCGGTGCCAGCGAGACGTAGGTGCGGATCTTGGCGGCGCCGCCGAGGAACTTCGCGTAGTAGCCCGGGACGATCGTGCCCTGCGAATGGCCCACGACGTCAACCTGTTTCGCACCGGTGGCGTCGAGCACCTTGTCGACGAACGCGCCGAACTCGGCTGCCGAGTCCTCGATGGGTGCCATTCCGCCCAGCGCCGACAGTGGCCAGGGTGCGCTTGCGACCGCGCCGAACGTCATCGTGAACGGGGAGAAGCCCTGTTCGACGAGCAGCGGAACGTAAGCACCCCAGTTGGTTTGGGCGCCACCGGCAGTGCCGTGCATGAGGACCACGGGGTTCGGGTGCGCTTTCGACAGTGGACGGTGCCACTCGTTGGCGCCGGGCAGCGTTCCACCCGGGTTGAGGACTTCGGGTGCCACCCCGGCGAAGAAGTCGTAGTCCACCTTGGTGCCGCCCGCGGTCAGCACCGAGTCGGCCTCGATTCCGGCGGCGCGCATCGCTGCCACCGCGGGCCGTTCTACCTCTTCGCCGACTTTCACGCCCACCGCCACTACCCGTTCACCGAGATGCAGTCCGGTCTCGACTCCGCTACGAGCGGCGTGCGACCCGATCCGCAGTGGGAACCTGGCGATATCGGTGAGAACGCGCGCGGCGTCCTCAGCCTTGGCCTGAATTGCCATCAGTGACGACCTCCGATCGGCGCCATCGTAGTTGACGATCACGTCAATGCGGATCGGCGCCCGGCGGGCTTGCTGCGTACTGTCTGCGAGTCGCACTCATCAGGTGAGCCGGTCAATTGGAATCGGGCGCGGATTTGCTGATCGAACTCCACGTGCCCAAATGTGATTGCGTTCGTAACTACAGCGCATCGGTCGGCGAGGAATCGGGTCAGACGTGCGGTTTTCGCTGCCTATTCTCTGCTCAGCAATACGACCGAAGGAGAAGGCGACCGATGAAGAACATTGCGGCCGTGGCGACGGTGGGACTCGCAACAGTGTCGGTGAGTCTTTTGCTGGCCGGTTGTTCGTCCGGCACCAAGACCGAGAAGACCGAGACGGCATCGACGTCGGCCAGTGTGGTGGCATCGTCGAGCCCAGCCCCGGCGTCCAGCACGGCACCGGCCGCCGGCGCGGCCATGACGATCAACCAGTACATCACCGCCAACAACATCGCCGAAACGCCCTTCAAACGCGACCAACCCGGCACCCCCAAGATCGAATTTCCGTTCCCGCCGGACTGGAGTCTGGCCGGTGACAAGACGCCGGACTGGGCTTACGGAGCGATCATCTACGACAAGCCGGTGGATCCCAACGACCCGCCATACATGTACGCGATCGCCTCGAAGCTGACCGGAAACGTCGATGCGGCAAAGATTCTCGAGTACGCCCCGAACCAATTGATGGCGCTGCCCGACTACAAGGTGGTCACCGAGCCGACCAAGACCTCCCTGGGTGGGTTCGACGCCGTTCAGTCGGCGGGCACCTACTCCAAAGACGGTCAGCAGCGCATCGCCGCGCAGAAGACGGTGGTGATCCCGGCCAAGGACGGGTTGTTCGTTCTGCAGATCAACGCCGATGCCATCGATGGACAGCAGGGCGTGGTCATCGACGCAGCCAACCTGATCGACGAGAAGACAAAGATCACTCCGCCGGCGTGACCGTCACCTCATCCGACCCACGTAGCCCTGCTCATCGACGGAGAAGCATCGACATGAAATTCCGACTCACGGCACCAACCTTGCTGTTGGCTTCGCTCTGCGGCGCGGTGCTGATGTCCGCACCGCTGGTGACCGCACCGGCGGCGCACGCGGCGTGCACGGCCGGCCAGACCTACGACCCGAGCACCGGGGTGTGCTGGTCGCAAGCCAGCCCCAATCAGAGCATCACCGGTACCGGCGGCGTGTGCCTGCCCGGCAGGCTGGGCCTGTGCATGGCGGGCGTGGCGAACTCGCAGATGCCGGGTGCCAACCTGCAGCCGATGCCGCCGGCCGGACCGGCGCCGTCGTCCTGGCCGTGACGGCCGGCCGCGGCTATCCGTTGCTGGACGGCGCCTTGTCCTGCGGGGTGGCGACCATGAGCGGCCCGGTCTCGGTGCCGTCCATGGCGGCCTTGTAGTCGCCCTGCGTTCCGTCGGAGTCGATGGCCGCGCCGTCGTGGCCGCTGTCGGCGTCCTGGACGGTCAGGGTGCTGCTCGGGCTTCCCGCGAAGGCGACAGCAGTGCCGCCGAACAGGGTTGCCAGGCCGATTCCGGCGGCAACGACCGCTGCCTTGAGAACAATCTTCATGAAACCTGTGTCCTTTCGTACAAGATCCGAAAGGTAGACCGGTTTCCTGGCAGAACCGCTGCCAATTTCCTGGGAGCGGGCTGGACGCTGCCTAGTCGCCGTCGGCCGGGCGGCGTCGCGCAATCAGGTTGCGGCCCACAGTGATCAGCCCGGGGAGAATCGACAGGAACACGATCAGCAGGATCATCAGCTCGAGGTTGTTCTTGACGAACGGCACGTTGCCGAGGAAGTAGCCCAGCAGCGTCACACCCGCACCCCAGGCGATGCCGCCGACGATGTCGAAGCCGAGAAACAGCGGGTAGCGCATGCTGGAGACGCCGGCCAGGACCGGCGTGAACGTCCGCACGATCGGCACGAAGCGCGCCATGATGATCGTCTTCGGGCCGTGCTTTTCGAAGAAGGCGTGCGACTCCGTCACGTAGTGCTTCTTGAAGAAGCGGGAGTCCTCTTTGTCGAACAGTGCCGGGCCGATCCGTCGGCCGATGAAGTAGGCGCATTGGTCGCCGAGTACCGCGACGGCTGAGACGCAGATCACCAACACCCAGATGTTCACCGGCGGGTTCGGAGCCGCCGCCAGCAGGCCACCGGTGAACAGCAGCGAATCGCCGGGCAGCAGCGGGAACAGCAGGCCGGTCTCGATGAAGACGATGATCAGAATGCCCGGCAGCACCGCGGAGGCGAACAGCCCGCCCTCGCCGAGCCAGTACATCGGATCCATGATGCTCGGCAGGGCCATCACGGTGGTGGTCATGAGGCCCGACCCTACCGTTGAGCGGTGGCGGCACCGTAACCGTCGCTCTTTGCGATACTTCTTCTCAGACAGCCGGATCAGCGGAGAGGAAGTGCCATGCCCATCGCCACGCCCGAGGTCTACGCGGAGATGCTGGGCCGCGCCAAGGAGCACTCCTTCGCGTTCCCGGCGATCAACTGCGTCGGCTCGGAGAGCGTCAACGCCGCGATCAAGGGATTCGCCGACGCCGGCAGCGACGGCATCATCCAGTTCTCCACCGGTGGCGCGGAATTCGCCTCCGGCCTCGGCGTCAAGGACATGGTGACCGGCGCGGTCGCGCTGGCCGAGTTCGCCCACGTGATCGCCGAGAGGTACCCGATCACCGTCGCGCTGCACACCGACCACTGCCCCAAGGACAAGCTCGACACCTACGTGCGCCCGCTGCTGGCGATCTCCGCCGAGCGGGTCGCCAAGGGCCGCAACCCGCTGTTCCAGTCGCACATGTGGGACGGCTCGGCGGTGCCGATCGACGAGAACCTCTCGATCGCGCAGGAACTGCTGAAGCTGGCCGCGGCCGCCAAGATCATCCTCGAGGTGGAGATCGGCGTGGTCGGCGGCGAGGAGGACGGTGTCGAGGCCGAGATCAACGACAAGCTGTACACCTCCGCGGAGGACTTCGAGAAGACCATCGAGGCCCTCGGCGCCGGTGAGCACGGCAAGTACCTGCTGGCCGCGACGTTCGGCAACGTCCACGGCGTCTACAAGCCGGGCAACGTGGTGCTCAAGCCCGAGGTGCTGGCCGAGGGCCAGCGGGTCGCGTCGGCCAAGCTGGGCCTGGCGGAGGGCTCCAAGCCGTTCGACTTCGTCTTCCACGGCGGCTCGGGCTCGTTGAAGTCCGAGATCGAGGACTCGCTGCGCTACGGCGTGGTGAAGATGAACGTCGACACCGACACCCAGTACGCGTTCACCCGGCCGATCGCCGGGCACATGTTCGGCAACTACGACGGCGTGCTGAAGATCGACGGCGAGGTGGGCAACAAGAAGGTCTACGACCCGCGCAGCTACCTGAAGAAGGCCGAGGCCGGGATGTCCGAGCGTGTCATCGAGGCGTGCAACGACCTGCACAGCGCGGGCCGGAGTGTGTCAGCCGGCTGAACGCAGTGAAGCCGGCAATCCGGCTCAGCCGGCTGAACGCAGTGAAGCCGGCATCGACGGCCGCGATCGCGTTGAAGCGCGCCGCGAATCGCTAGGACGACTGGCAGATCTTCCACTGGTTGTCGCGGAACTGCAGGTCGAAGCTGCGAGTGGAGCGCGTCGCGGGATCGAACGCCATGAACGAGGTGACGTTGGCCTCGGCGTGCTCGCCGTTGACCACCACCTGGTCGATGCTCGCCACGACCGGGTACTGCCGTGCCGCGCTGACCCGCGCGTGCGTGTCGGCCCAGGACTGCTCGTCGTAGTTGACGTAGTTGTCGCGGGTCTGGCCGCAGGTGATGGTCGCGCAGGGTCGCCAGGTCACCACTTCTGGACGGCGGTGTCGAAGTTCTGGATCGTCGAGCGGACCAGGTCCTCCTGCGACGCCTTCGGTGAGTCGTCGCCGGTCAGCAGGATGACGGCCAGGATCGCCACCGCGGCCAGCACCGCGATGGCCGCGATCACCGCGATCACCAGGCCCCAGCTGCGCCGGCGGGTCAGCGGCACCCGGGCGGGGATCTCCTGGGGGTGGCGACGCGAACCGGGGCACCGGCAACCGGGAACACCTCGGTGGGAGTCGAGAAGATCTCGGTCTCCGGGTCGGGGGTCCGGTCGATGATCTGCGTCGAGCCGGCGTCGAAACCCGGTGCGGTGTAACGCCGTTCGGGCGGCGGTTCGGAGGCCTCGATCACCTCGGTCTCGGAGTCGGTCTCCGTAGGTGGCTGGTGGCCATCGTCTCCTACGACGGGTTCGGCTGCGTCGTCGTGGTCGGTCCCGGAAGGGTTCGACATGGCGTGCTGCGGTCCTCCTCGAGTGCTGGTGCTAATGACCCTAGCGCGATCTCGGGCCCGCGCCCGGCACGCCCTGAGGTGCCACACCGTCGGCACCGGCACAATGGGCACATGACGTCCTTTGGGGATCTGCTCGGACCAGAGCCCGTCCTGCTACCCGGCGACATCGAGGCCGAAGCCGAACTCGAGGCCGGCGAGAAGCCCGCGATCGTGGCCGCCGCGCATCCGTCGGCTTCGGTGGCGTGGGCCTGCCTGGCCGAGGAGGCGCTGGCCGACGACAAGGCGATCACCGCCTACGCGTACGCCCGCACCGGGTATCACCGCGGACTGGACCAACTGCGCCGCAACGGGTGGAAGGGCTTCGGGCCGGTTCCGTACAGCCACGAACCCAACCGCGGCTTCCTGCGCTGCGTGGCGGTGCTGGCCCACGCCGCTGACACCATCGGCGAGACCGACGAGTACGCCCGGTGCCTCGACCTGCTCGACGACTGCGACCCGGCGGCGCGCGCGCAACTGGGTCTGTCCTGAGCTACCAGTCGGTCTGACCGGGGCAGTCGTCGGCGCAGCCGGGCGGCTCGACCTGCACGGTCGCGTGATCGAGGCCGCGGGCGGCCAGCACGGCGCGCGCGTCGTCGAGCACCCGGTCGGAATCCCCGTTGCTGGTCAGGTGGGCGGTCACCATGTCCTTGCCGGGCACCAGGGTCCACACGTGGAGATCGTGCACCTCGGTGACGCCCTCGACCGCGGCCAGCGCCGAGCGCAGTTCGTCGACGTCGATGTGCTGTGGTGAGGACTCGGACAGGATCCGCAGGGCCGCGCGAGCCAGCGCGACAGCCCGCGGGAGCACCCACAGTGCGACGAAGACCGCGACCACGACGTCGGCGTAGGGCCAGTGGGTGGTCACCGTGACGATGCCGGCGATCAGCACGCCGATGCTGCCCACGGTGTCGGCCACGACCTCCATGTAGGCGCCCTTGACCGCCAGGCTGCTCTCGGACTGTGATCGCAGCAGCAGCACCACGGCGCCGTTCGCGATCAGACCCGCCACCGCCACCACGATCATCGGCACGCCCGGGATCTCCGGCGCGTCGCCGAGGCGCTGGAACGCCTCGTAGAGGATGAAGACGGCGACACCGATCAACAGCACCGCGTTGGCGACGGCGGTGAAGACCTCCGCTCGATGCCAGCCGTAGGTGCGCGCCGCCGACACCGGCCCGTGCCGGGCCAGCAGCACCGCACTGAGCCCCATGAACATGGCCACCAGGTCGGTCAGCATGTGCCCGGCGTCGGCCAGCAGGGCGATCGACCCGATCAGCAGGGCGGTGGTCAGCTCGACGGCGAAGAAGACGGTCAGGATCGCCGCGGCGATGACCATCCGGCTCACGCGCGTGTCACCGCCGTGGCTGTGGTCGTGTCCGGCTCCCATGCGTGCAATCTATGCGTAAAGCCGCATATGTCGCAAGTGGCACGAGTAACGCGAATTCGATGCCCCGTTATGAGCCACATTTCCGTACTATGTGGAATGTAACTTCACATTGAAACCAACCGTTAGTAGGGTTCAGTCGTGCCGACGTCAATTTCCCAGCCCCGGCGTAGCCAGGGGGAGCGGAGTGCGTCCACCCGCGCGCGGTTGATCGAGGCGACCGTCGACTGCTTGACGCAGTACGGCTACGCCGGCACCACAACGCCGCGGATCGCCGAACTGGCGGGGTTGACCCGGGGTGCTCAGGTGCATCACTTCGGGTCCAAGCACGAACTGATGTCGGCCGCCATGCACCACATGACGGCGAAGACCGTCGCCACGGTGGTGGCCGGATTCAAGGACGGCTACACCAGCGCCGAAGATCCCCTCGGTGCCATCTTCGAGCTGATCTGGGAAGTGCACGTTGCACCGGGATTCGTTCCGGTAGTTGAGCTTTGGGTGGCCGGCCGGACGGATCCCGAGTTGGGTCGCGAGGTGGCCAAGTTCGCCCCGATCGCGGCGAGCGCGGTCACTGCGGCGGTCCTCGAGCCGGTGCCGCACCGTCTGCACGGCGCCATGCTGGAGTTCGTCTACACCGCGATGGACACCCTGCGCGGCATCCTCATCCCCGCCTTCGTCGAGAGGGACCAGGAGCAGTCGCGGCGCCGATGGGAGTCCGCGACGACAGCTCTGCGCCGCATGGTGCACCCCGATCTGACCGCCTGGCTGGCCCAGCAGAGTTAATTACGTCCCCGTAGATAGAGGCCCTAAGTCACTTCACAAATCACATACATACCGTTATGTTTGTAACTGCCTACCGGGGCATTGAGGACTGAGCCGGACGGCAGCGGTAGAGGGGGTCGCTGCGGTCCGGCTCAGTCCGTTTTCACATCCAGGCTGACCAGAACCGGGTCAACTGAGCGCCGATCGCGGCGAGTCCGCCTGAGACGCCCGACAGGTCGAAGAACCAGTAGACCACCGAGAAGAACCATCGGTTCGGGGCCGGCGCCAGCAGCAGGACCAGCAGGATCAGGAACCCGAACTGCTTGGCCGGAGCCACCGCGCGCTGCGTCTCGGGGCTCAGATGCGGTTCCAGCGCCCCGTAGCCGTCCAGTCCGGGAATGGGCAGGATGTTGAGCAACAGCGCCGTCAGCTGCAGGAATCCCAGGAAGGCGACGGCCGACCAGAACACTCCGTGGTCGGGGTCGTAGAACTGCCGGGTCAGCAGGAGCAGCAGCACACCGAGCACCAGGTTGGCCAGCGGGCCGGCCAGGCTCACGAGGGTGCGCTGACGCGGTGTCATGAACCCGGTCCGCACGTAGACCGCCCCGCCGGGCAGCCCGATGCCGCCCAGGGCGATGAACAGCAGCGGCAGGCCGATCGACAGCAGCGGGCTGGAGTACTTGAACGGGTTGAGCGTGAGGTACCCGCGAACCGCGACGTCGTGGTCGCCGAACCGCCAGGCGGTGTAGGCGTGTCCGAACTCGTGCAAGCTCAGCGACACCAGCCAGCCGGCGATGACGAAGATGAACACCCCGACGTAGGCCAGCGGCCGCACGGTGGCCGCGGACAGCCATGCCAGCACCCCGCCGAGAGCCGTGATCGCGACGATGACCAGGAAAATCGGGCTCGGACGCACCGACTGGCGCAGCGGTCGCACACTCACGCCATGAAGCTACCGGACGCGCAGCCACCCCGTGACATGCCGATAGAACGCCGAGCGCTTCACCTCACGTGGCGCGGCAACGCCGTCGCGCACCACCCGCGCACCGGTGGTGCCCAGCTGCACCGCCCGGCCGCTCAGCCACCGCCGGGGCCGCCACCACCCCGACTGCACGGCCGCCCGCAGCCCGGGGGCGGACGACGTCGGTTCGACCAGGACGCCGCTCACCTCGCCGTCGAACAGGACCGCGTCGTCGACGACGGCCTCACCGTGAAGGACGCCGGCATCCCCGGGCGGCAGCCAGTGGGCCGCGCTCACCAGCACCGTGCCGGTCTCGTCGCGGATCAGCGGAACACGTTGTGCAGCAGCAGTTGTCGCCCGTCGCGCGCCGAAAAGCCCCGGCACATGGGCCACCTCGATGTCGAGCCGTTCCAGGCGCATCAGGCGGGTCAGCACCGTGGCCAGATCCGCGTCGTCACCCACCACCACCACCCGGCGAACGCCCTCGACGGCGGCATCGACGTCGGCCGGGGCGGTGACGTCCCGACGCGGCAGTGAGGCCAGTTGACGGGCCAGCCGGCGCCCCCCGAAACGCAACACAGTGATCCCTGTGTTGGTCAACGACACTCCTCGCCGTGCGCTCCGATAGGGTGGGTCACCGGCTGGACAGAATATATGCAGATCAGCGGGAGATTACGCCATGCCGGCAATCGTCCTCATCGGCGCCCAATGGGGCGACGAGGGCAAGGGTAAAGCCACCGATCTTCTCGGTGGGCGCGTGCAGTGGGTGGTGCGCTATCAGGGCGGCAACAACGCCGGCCACACCGTAGTCCTGCCGACGGGCGAGAACTTCGCGCTGCACCTGATCCCGTCGGGCATCCTGACGCCCGGTGTGACCAACGTGATCGGCAACGGTGTCGTGGTCGACCCCGGTGTGCTGCTCACCGAGCTCTCCGGCCTCGACGACCGGGGCATCGACACCTCACGGCTGCTGATCTCGGCCGACGCGCACCTGCTCATGCCCTATCACGTGGCCATCGACAAGGTCACCGAGCGCTACATGGGCAGCAAGAAGATCGGCACCACCGGGCGCGGCATCGGCCCCTGCTACCAGGACAAGATCGCCCGGATGGGCATCCGCGTCGCCGACGTCCTCGACAGCGACCTGCTGGCCGCCAAGATCGGCGCGTCCCTGGAGCTCAAGAACCAGGTGCTGGTCAAGATCTACAACCGCAAGGCGCTGGACCCCGACGAGGTCGTCGAGACCCTGCTGGCCCAGGCCGAGGGCTTCAAGCACCGCATCGCCGACACCCGGCTGCTGCTCAACACCGCCCTGGAGGCCGGCGAGACCGTGCTGCTGGAGGGATCCCAGGGCACGCTGCTCGACGTCGACCACGGCACCTACCCCTACGTCACGTCGTCCAACCCGACCGCGGGCGGCGCGGCCGTCGGCTCCGGTATCGGGCCGACCCGGATCACCACGGTGCTGGGGATCCTCAAGGCCTACACCACCCGGGTGGGGTCGGGTCCGTTCCCCACCGAGCTGTTCGACGAGTACGGCGCCTATCTGTCCAAGACCGGCGGTGAGGTCGGCGTCACCACCGGGCGGGCCAGGCGCTGCGGCTGGTTCGACGCCGTGATCGCCCGCTACGCCACCCGGGTCAACGGCATCACCGACTACTTCCTGACCAAACTGGACGTGCTGTCGAGCCTGGAGACCGTGCCGGTGTGCGTCGGCTACACGGTCGACGGCAAGCGCACCAGCGAGATGCCGATGACCCAGAGCGACATCGCCCGCGCCGAGCCGATCTACGAGGAACTGCCCGGCTGGTGGGAGGACATCTCCGCGGCCCGGGAGTTCGACGACCTGCCCGCCAAAGCCCGTGACTACGTGCTGCGGCTCGAAGAGCTTGCCGGAGCACATGTTTCGTGCATCGGCGTCGGACCGGGCCGCGATCAGACCATCGTGCGCCGCGACGTGCTGGCCCCGCGGTGAGCCGGCAGTGACCGACCCGCACCAGCTCGACCCGGAGTACGACCGGCACGGCGGGTTCCCGAAGTTCGAGCCCGCGGATCCGGGCCCGGGCTTCGGCAGGTTCATCGACGGCGATGCGTCGCGTGCAGGACTTCGCCGTGTCGGCAGACCCCGACCGCGACACCTGGGAGGCCGCCGCCGACCGCGCCGAGGAACTGGCGGCGCTGCTGGCCCCGTTCGAGGCGGCAGAAGGGGTGGGCCCGGCCAACCGGGTGCCCAGCCTTCCCGGCGCCGGCAGCCTGTTGATGGCGCCCTACCGCGTGACGAAGTTCGACCGACGACGGCGTCGAGTTCAGCGTGCAGTTCAGCCGGTTCCACGTCGGCGGCAACTACGCCGTGCACGGCGGTGTGCTGCCGTTGATGTTCGACTCGATGTTCGGCATGGTCATCCACGCCACCGGCCGCCCGATCAGCCGCACCGCCTTCCTGCACGTCGACTACCGCAACGTCACCCCCATCGACGTGCCGCTGACGGTGCGGGGCTGGCTGGACCGCGCCGAGGGCCGCAAGGCGTTCGTCAAGGCCGAGATGACCGACCCGGACGGGACGCTGCTCGCCGAAGCTCACGGTCTGATGGTGCGTCTGCTGCCCGGTCAGCCCTGACATCTGTCACCATGACGGCGTGGTTGAACAATCGCTCCAGGACGCTCAAGGCACTGACCACCCCGCGGGCCGCGGCCTTGGCCGGCGTGCTGTTCGCCCTGCTGTTCGGCGCGGCGCTGATCCTGATCCGGACATCGCTGCCCGAAGGTGGCTCGCCCGGCTCGCAGTGGCTCGACACCGGCAGCGCCAAGATGGACTTCGCGGCCAAGCTCATGCCGTTCGCGGGGATCAGTTTCCTGTGGTTCATCGGCGTGATCCGCGACGGCTTCGGACGCTACGAGGACAGGTTCTTCTCCACGGTGTTCCTGGGCAGCGGTCTGCTGTTCCTGGCGATGATGTTCGCGACCGCGGCGGTCGGAGCCGGACTTGCCGGCAGCAACGCTCGCGGTCGCGGGTACCGAGATCAACACCGACGTCGCGCTCTTCGGTCAGATGACGGTGCTGGCGCTGTCGAAGACGTACGCGGTGAAGATGGCCGCGGTCTTCATGATGTCGCTGGCGACCATCTGGCTGCGCACCGACTTGATGCCGCAGTGGCTGGTCGGTCTGACCTACCTCGCCGCCGTGGGCATCCTGGTCGGCGAGCGATCTGAACATGTGGATCGTGATGGCGTTCCCGGTCTGGGTGCTCATCGTCAGCGTGCTACTGCTCACCCGCGCAGGCGTTTTCGAGGGGCACCGCGACGAGTATCAGAACTCCGTGCGCTCCTAGGGCGCTTCGATCTCGTCGCGCCTGAACGCGGGCCACCAGATCCGCGGGCCGATCAAGGTGAACAGCGCGGGGATCACCACCGTGCGCACCACGAAGGTGTCCAGCAGGATGCCCAGGCCGACGATGATGCCCAACTGGGTCAGCACGATCAGCGGCAGCACTCCGAGAACGCAGAACACCGCCGCCAGAACGATTCCGGCGCTGGTGATCACGGCACCGGTTGCCGAGACCGCGCGCACGATGCCGCCCCGGGTGCCGTACATCGGAGTCTCCTCGCGGGCGCGGGTCACCAGGAAGATGGTGTAGTCCACGCCGAGTGCCACCAGGAACAGGAACGCGAACAACGGTGTGGTGATGTCCAGTGCCGGGAAGCCGAGCAGATGCACGCTGACCCAGCCGCCCACGCCCAGTGCGGCCATCGTGGACAGCACGGTCGCCGCCACCAGCACCAGTGGTGCCAGCACTGCGCGCAGCAGGATGAAGAGGACCGCGAGCACCACGATCAGGATCGCCGGTATCACCACCCAGCGGTCGTGGATGGCCGCGTTCCTGGCATCCAGGGCCTGTGCGTCGGACCCGCCGACCAGGGCGCCCGGGTCGGCCTTGTGCACCGAATCACGAAGGGCGGCAATGGTATCGAAGGCCGACTGCGAAGCCGGTGCGGCGTCGATGACCACCTGCCACTGAGTGAGTCCGGCGTCGGACTGGCCCGCCGGGTTCGCCGACACGACGCCGGGCGTCTGCTCGGATCGCCTGGGTGAGGGCCTCGGTCTTGTCGGTGCTGCCGATGACCCGGGTCGGATCGGTCAGGCCGCCGGGGAAGTGCGCCGAGAGCGTCTTGAACCCGGTGACGGAGTCCGCGCTCACCCGGAACTGGTCGATCTGGTTGAGCCCCACCGGGGTTGCCAGCAGGCCGGTGGCCAGCACGGCCAGCACCGCGATCGAGACGACGGCGACCCGAGTGGCGTGCTGGGACACCCAGTCGGCCACCCGGTGCCAGGCGCCGGTGGTGGTGATCTCTCCCGAGTCGGGCTGGGGAACGAAGGGCCAGAACAACTTCCGGCCGAACAGCGCCAGCAGGGGAGGCAGGACGAGCAGCACGAACACGGCCGCGACCAGCAGGCCGGAGGCGGCCTGCACGCCCAGGCTCCTGGTGCTGGGCGACGAGGCGAACAGCAGTGTCAGCAGGGCCAGCACCACGGTGGCGTTGCTGGCGACGATCGCCGGGCCCGGCATGGCGCACCGCGGTGCGCAGGGCCTGGCGGTGGTGTTCGGTGTGGCGCAACTCCTCGCGGTAGCGCGAAATCAGCAGCAGCGCATAGTTGGTGCCCGCACCGAACACCAGCACGCTGGTGATGCCCGAGGTCGAGCCGTCGGCGGCCATGCCGCTCGCCTCGGCGATGGCCGAGCCGAGGACCGCCGCCACCCGGTCGGCGAAGGCGATCACCAGCAGCGGCACCAGCCACAGCACCGGGGAGCGGTAGGTGACGATCAGCAGCAGCGCGACGACCGCGCCGGTGACGGCGAGCAGGGTGATGTTGGCACCGGAGAACGCGTTGGCGATGTCCGCGCCGAAGGCCGGGCCGCCGGTGACGTTGACCACCAGATCGCTGGGCAGTCCGTCCTTGGCGGCCTCGCGCAGTGCCTTGACCATGTCGCTGAGCGCGAATCCGGACAGCGTCGAGTCCATCGGAACGGGAGCCAGCGCGGCCTTGCCGTCGGTCGAGGGGACAACCGGTATCGGCGGGCCGCCGGGCCCTGCGACCGAGACCATGCGCCCGCGCGCCGCTTCGGCGGCGGCCAGGTCGCCGGAGGACAGAACGCCGCCGTCCGAGCGCGTGACGACGAGGATCACCGGCGCCTGGTCACCGCCCGGGAAGTCCTTGAGCAGCGCGGCCGCCTTGGCCGACTCCGCGCTCGGCGGCAGTGACACCGGTGACTTGTCGGCTGAGCCGCTCTCGCCGAGCGCGCCCATCAGCCCGCCGCCGATCAGCACCACGAGCAGCGCGAGCACCCAGGAGAAGCGGCCGGTGAGCAGCCCGCCGATGCGGTCCCACAGCGGACGGTCGAGGTCAGGTGCGCGATGCATGCCCACAGCATAGCTTCAGTTACTTAACAGTTCATCTACTTAAGGGATACTCTGGTGTCGTGGAGGACCGGAGTGCGCTGGAGTCGGCCGTGGTCGCCGACGTCCAGGCGCTCTCGGCCGAATCGGACCAGATCGGCCGGGTGTTCGCCGGCGCCCACGAGTTGTCGGCGAACGACTTCCGGGCGCTGGTGCACGTCATGGTGGCCGAGAACGCCGGCACCCCGCTGACCGCGGGCGAACTGCGGACCCGGATGGGGTTGTCCGGCGCCGCGATCACCTACCTGGTCGAGCGGATGATCACCTCGGGCCATCTGCGTCGCGAGTCCGATCCCGCCGACCGGCGCAAGGTGATCCTGCGCTACGCCCAGCACGGCATCGAGGTCGGACGCGCCTTCTTCACCCCGCTGGCCGACCACACCCACCGTGCGCTGGCCGATCTGCCCGACGAAGATCTGGCGGCGGCCCATCGCGTCTTCACCGCGGTGCTCGCCGCGATGGGTGGCTTCCGCACCGATTTGTCGGCACCGGATGGTTAAGGTGGCGCCGTGCTCGACACCGTCGCCGTGGAGAACTACCGATCGCTGCGCCGGCTGGTCGTTCCGCTGCGTGGCTGCAACGTGGTCACCGGACCCAACGGCAGCGGCAAGTCGAGCCTCTACCGAGCGCTGCGCCTGCTCGCCGACTCGGCCTGCAACGGCTCGGTCAACGCGCTGGCCCGCGAGGGCGGGCTGAGTTCGACGATGTGGGCCGGGCCGGGCAAGAAGGGCCCGGTGAGCCTCAAGCTCGGCTTCGCCGGCGACGACTTCGGCTACGCGGTGGACTTCGGACTGCCCAAGGACGCCAACACCGCCTTCCACCTGGACCCGGAGATCAAGTCCGAGGCGGTGTGGGCGGGTCCGGCGCTGCGCCCCTCGGCGCTGCTCGCCGAGCGCTCCGGGCCTGCGGTGCGGCTGCGGGACGCCGAGGGCGGGTGGCGCACCGCGGCCACCACGCTGCGGCCCTTCGACAGCATGCTGAGCGAACTCGCCGACCCGCAGGCCGCCCCCGAACTCCTCGCCCTGCGGGAACGGGTGCGGTCCTGGCGGTTCTACGACCATGTCCGCACCGACGAATCCGCACCTGCGAGGACGCCCCAAATCGGCACCCGGACAACGGTATTGAGCCACGACGGTGCCGACCTCGCCGCTGCCCTGCAGACCATCGCCGAGATCGGCGACGCCGCCGCACTGGCCAGCGCGGTCGACGACGCCTTCCCCGGCAGCCGGGTGGAAATCCGCACCAGCGACGACGCCCGCTTCGAAGTCACCCTGCGCCAGCCCGGAATGCTGCGCGCCCTGACCGCCGCCGAACTGTCCGACGGAACACTGCGCTACCTGCTGTGGGCGGCGGCGCTGCTGACCCCGCGCCCGGCCGAGCTGACGGTGCTCAACGAACCGGAAGCCAGCCTGCACCCCGAGCTGCTGCCCGCACTGGCAGGTCTGATCACCCGGGCGTCGGAGGGATCGCAGATCGTCGTCGTCACCCACGCCGCCGGACTCGTGACCGCGCTGCGCGCCCGGCAGCACGACGTCAACATCATCGAGCTGACCAAGGAAAAGGGCCAGACCGCGATCGTCGGCCAGGGTCTGCTCGACGAGCCGTCCTGGCACTGGCCGACCCGCGGCTGAGCCCACCTATCCTTGGGCATCATGCGCGTGATGCTGGTCGGGTCCGGTGAGCTGAGCCGCGAGCTGGTGCTGGCCTTCCAGCGCCTGGGCGCGGTGGTGATCGCTGTGGACCGCTACGCCGACGCCCCGGCCCACGACGCCGCCGACGAGGCCCTGGTGATCAAGATGACCGACCCCGAGGAGCTGGGGGCCGCCATCGCCCGCGTGGCGCCCGACTACGTCGTCGTCGACACCAACGCGGTGGCGATCGACGCGCTGCGCGCCGCGGCCGACGGCGGATCCACCCAGGTGGTGCCCGCCGTGCACGCCACCCGGCTGAGCCTGGACCGCGAGGGCATGCGCAGGCTCGCCGCCGACGATCTGGGCCTGCCGACCGCGCCGTTCTGGTTCGCCGGGTCGGTGGCCGAGCTGACCGCCGTCGCCGAGCACGCCGGCTTCCCGCTGGTGGTCAAGCCGGTCGTCGGGGTGCCGGGCCAGGGGCATGTCGGTGCTGCTGCGGCCCGACGACGTCGAGCCGGCGTGGCAGCGCGCCGTCGACGCCGGCGGGCGGGTGCCGCACAACCGGGTGCTGGCCGAGACCGTCGTCGAGATCGACTACGCGGTCACCCTGCTGACCGTGAGCACCGAGGGGCCGGCCGGCCCGGCGCTGCACTTCTGCGAGCCGATCGGGCATCGCCAGGTCGACGGCGGCGTGCTGGAGTCCTGGCAGCCGCAGCCGATGAGCGAGGCCGCGCTGGGCGCGGCGAAGTCGGTGGCCGCCCGCATCGTCCGGGCGCTGGGCGGACGGGGCGTGTTCGGGGTGGAGCTGCTGGTCCGCGGTGACGAGGTGTACTTCTCCGATGTCAGCGTGCGGCCGTACGACAGCGGGCTGGTGACGCTGCGCACCCAGCGGCTCTCGGAGTTCGAGCTGCATGCCCGCGCCGTGCTGGGATTGCCGGTCGACACGATCATGATCTCGCCGGGCGCGGCCGAGGTCACCTACACCGACGAGGCCGACGGGCGGCCGACGCCGCGGCCAGAGTCGGCCGCGGTGCTCGCCGAAGCGCTGACGGTTCCGGAGAGCGACGTCCGGCTGTTCGGCCGCCACGAGGGCGCGCCACGGCTGCGGTTGGGGCTGGCGCTGGCCACGGCCGCCGACGTCACCACCGCTCGGGACCGGGTACGGCGGGTGTCGACAACACTTCGGAGGCTGTGGCAGTGACGAATGAACGGGCCAACGACGGGTCGAGCCCGATGCCGATTCTGATCGCGCTGGGCGTGGTTGCGGTCGTCCTGATCGGATTGGGGATCTCCTGGCTGTTTCGCGGTGACGGGCTCAGCGAGGATCAGCGCGTCGGCCGGGCGGCGGTCGGGCAGAACGACGCCCTGCAGCGGGAGAACTATCCGGACTTCCGCAAGTTCACCTGCGCCGCCCAGCAGGGCGCCGAGGCCGAAGTCATTGCCCGCCAGCAGCAGTCGAAGTCCGCGCACGGGGCGCGCTTCGTCGATGACATCACCGGGGTGAAGATCGACGGCGAGCGGGCCACCGGCACCGTCGTCTACCACTTCGAGCGCACATCGGACAAGCGCATCGAGACCCCGATGACGTTCGTCCGCGAGGGCGGGGACTGGAAGGTCTGCTCGCCCGGTCCGAGCTAGCTATGGGAGACTCACGGCCGTGAGCTACGCAGGAGACATCACCCCCGAGGAGAGCTGGAAGCTGCTCAGCGAGAACCCCGAGGCGGTCTTGGTGGACTGCCGCACCGACGCCGAATGGCGGTGGGTCGGGGTGCCCGACTTGACCCGCCTCGGCCGCGAGGTCGTGTTCGTCGAGTGGAACCACGGCAACGGGCAGCACAACGACAACTTCGTCGTCGGACCTGATCGCCGCCGGCGTCACCCCCGGCGAGCGCCCGGTGGTCTTCCTGTGTCGGTCGGGCAACCGGTCGATCCCCGCGGCCGAGATCGCCACCGCGGCCGGAATCGCGCCGTCCTACAACATGCTCGACGGCTTCGAGGGCCAACTCGACGAGAAGGGCCACCGCGGCGTCAACGGCTGGCGCGCGCTGGGCCTGCCGTGGAAGCAGTCATGACCGACAGACGCTCCGGTGCCGTCGGTGCGGATCCCCGCGCCGCTGCCCGACGGGGTCAGCCAGGCCACCATCGGGGTGCGGGGCGGCCTGCTGCGCTCGGGGTTCGAGGAGACCGCCGAGGCGATGTACCTGACCTCCGGCTACGTCTACTCCTCGGCCGCCGAGGCCGAGAAGGCGTTCACCGGCGAGATCGACCGCTACGTCTACTCCCGCTACGGCAACCCGACCATCTCGATGTTCGAGGAGCGGCTGCGGCTCATCGAGGGCGCGCCCGCGGCGTTCGCCACCGCGTCGGGGATGGCCGCGGTGTTCACCTCGCTGGGCGCGCTGCTGGGCGCCGGCGACCGGCTGGTGGCCGCCCGCAGCCTGTTCGGCTCGTGCTTCGTGGTGTGCAACGAGATCCTGCCGCGCTGGGGTGTGGAGGTCGAGTTCGTCGACGGCGACGACCTCTCGCAGTGGGAGCAGGCGCTGAGCAAACCCACCCAGGCGGTGTTCTTCGAGACCCCGTCCAACCCGATGCAGCAGCTCGTCGACATCGCCGCGGTGTCCGAGATGGCCCACGCGGCCGGCGCAAAAGTGGTGCTGGACAACGTCTTCGCCACACCGCTGCTGCAGCAGGGCTTCCCGCTGGGTGTCGACGTGGTGATCTACTCGGGCACCAAGCACATCGACGGTCAGGGCCGGGTGCTCGGCGGGGCGATCCTCGGGGACAAGGAGTACATCGACGGCCCGGTGCAGAAGCTGATGCGCCACACCGGACCGGCGCTGAGCGCGTTCAACGCCTGGGTGCTGCTCAAAGGCCTCGAGACGCTGTCGGTTCGGGTGAACTACAGCAACGCCGCCGCCCAGCGGATCGCCGAGTTCCTCGAGGCGCATCCCGCGGTGCGCTGGGTGCGCTACCCGTTCCTGCCGTCGCACCCGCAGCACGACCTGGCCAAGCGGCAGATGTCGCGGCGGCGGCACCGTGGTGACCTTCGAGCTCGAGGCACCCGAGGGCAAGGCCAAGGAGCGCGCCTTCGAGGTGCTCGACAAGCTTGCGCTGATCGACATCTCCAACAACCTCGGCGACGCCAAGTCGCTGATCACCCACCCGGCCACCACGACCCACCGGGCGATGGGGCCCGAGGGCCGTGCGGCGATCGGCCTCGGTGACGGCGTGGTGCGGATCTCGGTCGGACTCGAGGGCACCGAGGACCTGATCGCCGACCTCGATCGCGCGCTGGGCTAGCGGTGTCGCGCAAGACCGACGCCAAGAAGGCCCGCCGCAAGAAGCGGCAGGCCGGCCGTGACGCCCGCTGGATCCCCGATCAGGTGATGGACTCGCTGTTCGGCGACGAAACCGAGGACGGGACAGCCGAACTCGAGCAGGCCGTCGAGACGTTCGACGAATGGGTCACGTCGCGCGGCTGGACCTTCGACACCGATTTCACCGGCGACGGACTGGCCAGCTGGTACTACGGACCGTCGGCCACCGAGTTCGACGACGAGCGGCTCGAACCGGTGACCCGGATCTGGTTCAAGCTCGTCGGCGACGACGACGACTTCCCGAACACGGTGAGCGCGGTGCTGGTCGGCACCGGTGAGGACGCCGGCGCAACCTACGCCGTCGAGCCCGAGGTGCTCCTCGAACACATCGACGCGATCGAGACCTACCGCGCCGGCGACGCCGTCCCGGTGCTCGGTTAGTCGCTCTTCGGGGGCTCGAGCACGCCGGTGGCCGTCTGGGCCCGCTGCTCGTAGGCGGCGCGGGCGGTGGTGTCGAAGTCCAGGAACACCCGGTCGGTGCCCATCTTCGCCGACAGCCAGCGCCGCCCGCGCGGCGGCAGGAACGCGGTCGCGGCCGCCATGAACCGACCGTAATAGGGAACGGAGACAGCCGATTTCGGCTTGTCGAGGGTCCTGACGACGGCGGCGGCGATGTCCTCGGGTTGCACCGGCTTGGTGGCGGCGCTGGTGTGTGTCCCGGCGATCAGCTCGGTGTTGGTGAACGTCGGCATCACGCAACTGATCTGCGACACCCTGCGGCGCGAACTCGTCGGACAGCGCGGTCGACAGTCCGACCACCGCGAATTTCGTTCCGGCATAGAGCGCCTGGCCCGGCACGGCCAGCATCCCGGCCAGCGAGGCGATGTTGACGATGTGCCCGTCGCGGCGCCTGACCATCTCCGGCAGCACCAGCCGGCAGCCGGTCAGCACGCCGTAGAAGTTGACCTCCACGGCGGTGCGCACGGCCTGCTCGGAATGGTCCAGGAACGGCCCGACCGGCATCACGCCGGCATTGTTGATGAGCACGTCGATGTGGCCGCCGCCGTCGGCGCGGGCCTTGTCCAGGAACGTCGCGAACGACTCCGGGTCGGTGACGTCCAGCGGGTAGCCGGACACCGGCCCGAGCTTGCCCAGCTGGGCGACGGCGGACTCCTCGAGCGCCACGTCGCGGTCGCCGATCACCACCCGCGCGCCCCGCTGCAGCAGTGCCCGGGCGGTGGCGAAGCCGATGCCCCTGGCCGCGCCGGTGATGGCGATGGTCTTGCCCCGGATGTTGTCCATGGCCAGAAACTTTACAGGTGTCAACTTCAGCGGAGAAGAGGTCTGCTGCGGCTCCCGAGGCCGACCAGCAGAATGGACCGGTGCAGCGGCTGCGTTTCGTCCCCGTCAGCCAGGACGACGAACTGGCCCAGCCGCTGATCGCCGAGCTGGCCGTCGAGTACGCCACCCGGTACAACGGCACCGAGGCCCGGGTACTGAAGTGGCTGCGGGGCTACCCGGCCGAGGAGTTCAGCCCGCCCGACGGCGGCATGCTCATCGGACTGGTGGACGAACAGCCGGTGACCGGCGGGGCGTTTCGCCGCTTCGACGACGACACCGCCGAACTCAAGCGGATCTGGACCGACAGCGGCCACCGGCGGCGCGGCTATGCCAAGGCGCTCCTGGCGACTCTGGAGTCCGAGATCGCCCGGCTCGGATACCGCCGGGTCTACCTGACGACCGGCGACCGCCAGCCCGAGGCCGAAGCGCTCTACGAGAGTGCGGGCTACACCCGGTTGGACGAGCCGCTGCCAGCCGACGGCGAGGTGTATCCGATCGCCTTCGTCAAAGGGCTCTGACGCAATCGTCGACCGCGCGTTAGACAGTTGAGTGATGGCGCTCAACCCCCTGCATCTCGGCGTCGCGCTCGACGGCTACGGCTGGCATCCGCAGGCCTGGCGGCCACCCTGGCCGCCGATCCGGCGCCGCGCCGGTGACCGGCGGCCGCTACTGGGCGCGGCTGGCCGCGACCGCCGAGCGCGGCCTGCTGGACTTCCTCACCGTCGACGACAGCTTCATGCGCAGCTCGGGCGTCGGGCAGAGATCGACCCGCGCGGCTGGCCGGTCGCGCCGACGCCGTCCTGGTCGCCGCCCGGATCGCACCGGTGACCCGCAGCATCGGGCTGATCCCGGTGGCCACCGTGACCCACACCGAGCCGTTCCACGTCTCCAAGGCGATCGCGACGCTGGACTTCATCTCGCACGGCCGCGCCGGCTGGCAGCCGCGGGTCAGCGCGACCGCAGCACGAGGCGGCAGCTGTTCGGCCGCCGGGGCGCGCCGGACTCCGAACGAATTGTTCGACGAGGCAGGCTGATTTCGTCGAAGTCGTCCGTCGGCTGTGGGACAGCTGGGAGGACGACGCCGTGATCCGCGACGTCGCGACGGGCCGCTACGTCGACCGCGACAAGCTGCACTACATCGACTTCACCGGAGCGCTACTTCTCGGTCAAGGGACCGTCGATCACACCGCGGCCGCCGCAGGGCCAGCCGGTGGTCGCCGCCCTCGCCCATGCCGAGCGGGTCTACGAATTCGCCTCGGCAGCAGCCGATGTCGTCTTCGTCACGCCGAAGCGACGAGGCACTCGCTGACCGCGCCATCCTCGACGAGGTCGCCGCGGCGGGCGGCGGACGATCTGAAGGTGATCGCCGACCTGGTCGTCGCCTTCGGCGGTGACACCGACTTCGCGCTCCGATGCACTGGTGTTGGGCGGGCAGCGCCGGCGGAGCTGGTCGGATCTGCTGCTCGCCTGGCAGGAACTCGGCGTCGACGGGCTTCCGGCTGCGGCCCGGCCGTCAATGCTCACCGACCTGCCCGTCGATCGCCGACCAGGTGGTGCCCGCGCTGCAGCGGCCGGGCCGGTTCCGCACCGGCTACCGCGACGGCGAAACGCTGCGCGAGCGACTTCGGGCTGCCGGTGGCGGTCAACCGATACGCACCTGTGAGGTCGTCATGAACGTTCCGCTGTCGATCCTGGACCTGTCGCCGATCAGCGCCGGCTGCGATGCGCCGTCGGCGCTGCGCAACACCGTCGACCTCGCCCGCCACGCCGAGCAGTGGGGCTACCAGCGCTACTGGGTCGCCGAGCACCACTTCGTCGCCGTCGCCGGCTCCAACGCCCGCGGTGCTGATCGGCCAGATCGCCGCCGCCACCGAACGCATCAGGGTCGGCGCCGCGGCCGTTCAACTCGGCTACACCACCGCGGTGGCGGTGGTCGAGAGCTTCGGCATGCTCGAGGCCTTCCATCCCGGCCGCATCGACCTCGGCCTCGGCCGCTCCGGGCAGCGCCGCCGCGAGGCCGAAGCGCGACCGCGGGGCCGAACCTGCAGACCCGGCCGCGAGCAGTGATGTGGCGAGACGTCGACGGCGTGGTGGTGCCGCCGCCGTTCGACACTGCGCGCGCTGCTGGCCAGCCCGCGAATGCGTGCGCTGGCCACGGTGCTGACCCAACCCGAAGCCGTGCCGCCGGATTTCGCCGAGCAGGTCGGCGACATCCTGGCCCTGCTCGACGGAAGCCACACGGCGGCAGGGTTTCCCGGTGCACGCCGTGCCCGGCGAGGGCGCCGGCCTGACGCCGTGGATCTTCGGCAGCAGCAAGGGGCAGAGCGCCGCGGTGGCCGGCGCCCGCGGACTGCCGTTCGTGGCGAGCTACCACAGCACGCCCGGCACCGCACTGGAAGCCGTCGACGCCTACCGGTCCGCCTTCACTCCGTCGCCGATGCTGGCGCGGCCGTACGTCGTGGTCTCGGCCGACGTCGTGGTCGCCGACGACACCGCCACCGCGCGTCACCTCGCCGGACCGTACGGGCACTGGGTGCACTCGATCCGGGCGCAGGGCGGGGCCGTGCCCTACCCGGACCCCGACGACTGCCCGCCGCTGACCGACGAGCAGCGCGCCGTCGTCGAGGACCGGATCGCCACGCAGTTCGTCGGCGACGCCGACGAGGTGGCCGACAGGCTGACCGCACTGCAGCGGGTCACCGGAGCCGACGAGCTGGTGGTCACGACAGCCACCTTCCGCCACGCCGATCGGCTGCGCTCACACGAACTGCTCGCCAAACGCTGGGGGCTGCCGGCATGATCCGGGAAGGCAAGCAGCGCAAGCAGATTCACCTCGCAGCGCACTTTCCCGGGGTGAACAACACCACGGTGTGGTCGGATCCGAACTCGGGCAGCCAGATCGAGTTCGACTCGTTCGTCCATCTCGCCCGCACCGCCGAACGGGGGCTGTTCGACTTCTTCTTCCTCGCCGAGGGACTGCGACTGCGCGAGCACCGCGGGCGGATCCACGACCTCGACGTCGTCGGCCGCCCCGACACGTTCACCGTGCTCGCCGCGCTGGCGGCGGTCACCGAGCACATCGGCCTGGCCGGCACCATCAACACCACGTTCAACGAACCGTTCGAGGTGGCACGGCAGTTCGCCAGCCTCGACCACCTCTCCGATGGCCGCGCGGCGTGGAACATGGTCACCTCGTCGGATGCGTTCACCGGCGCGAACTTCCGCCGCGGTGGATTCCTCGACCATGCCGATCGGTACCGGCGCGCCGAGGAGTTCGTCACCGTCGCACGCGAGTTCTGGGACAGCTGGCGCCGACGCGTGTCGCCGATCTCGATCCGGCATTACGTCGACCCGGACCGCATTAGCGCGGTGTCCCATCACGGGCCGCAGTTCGACGTCCGCGGCGTCGCCACCCTGCCCGCCGGACCGCAGGGGCATCCGGTGCTGCTGCAGGCCGGCGACTCCGACGAGGGCCGTGAGTTCGGCGCCAAGCACGCCGACGCGTTGTTCACGCTGCACGGCGCGCTCGAGGCCGGGCAGCGCTACTACGCCGACGTCAAGGCCCGCGCGGCGGCGCACGGGCGAGATCCCGATCACCTCAAGGTCTTTCCCGCCGCGACGTTCGTGCTCGGCGACAGCGCCGCCGACGCCGCCGAGAAGCGTACGGCGGACACTTTCGCTGAGGAGAACCTCGGGCTCAACCCGGTGTCGCCTGCCGCACGGCTTCCCGGATAGGCCCGATCCACAGATCACCGTGGCCGGGGATCAGCGTGTCGGTCTCCAGCATCGCCAGCGCGGCCAGGCTGCGCACGCAGCCCTGCTCGTCGTGGTTGAACACGGCGGGCAGCAGCTGCGGCCCGGCAGACCGGGCCAGCGGATGGCCGGTGATCAGAGCGTCACCGCTGACCAGAACGCCGTCGACCACGTAGGAGCAGTGCCCGCTGGTGTGCCCGGGTGTCGGAATGGCCAGCGGCCGGCCGGGCAGGGTCTCGGCGACGTCCTCGGTGAGGGCCTGGGTCGTCGGGATGCCGCCGCGCACCAGCGCGCCCTTGCGGGCGATCTCCAGCGACCACTTGATCCAGCGCGGCTGCCAGGCGTGAGCCAGCAGGTCGACCGGGGAGGCCTGCTGCAGGTACTCACGTTTGGAGTGGCCGACCTCGTCGGCGTGGCAGTACACCGGTGTGCCGTGGGTCTTGGCGAACCAGATCGCCGACCCGAAATGGTCGACGTGGGCGTGGGTCAGCAGGATCGCGCGCACATCCTCCGGCCTGAAACCCAGCTGGCGCAGCGATGTCAGAACATCGTCACGACTGCCCGGGAAACCCCGCGTCGATGAGCATCACGCCGCGTGTCGTCGGCGACGAGGGTCCAGTTCACCAGGTCGGTGTGGGCGAGATGGACCGTGTCGGTGATGCCTTGGACGTGCAGGGGCATGTCTCAGTCTATGAACCTGGCCCGTCGGGCAGGGAGGCATTGGAGTAGAAACGAAGGCGTGGCTGAACTCAAACTGGGATACAAGGCGTCGGCGGAGCAGTTCGCGCCGCGTGAGCTCGTGGAACTGGCGGTGCTCGCCGAGGCGCACGGCATGGACAGCGCGACGGTCAGCGACCACTTCCAGCCGTGGCGCCACGAGGGCGGCCACGCGCCGTTCTCGTTGGCCTGGATGACCGCGGTGGGCGAGCGCACCAAGCGGCTCCAGCTGGGCACCTCGGTGCTGACGCCGACGTTCCGCTACAACCCGGCGGTGATCGCCCAGGCGTTCGCGACGATGGCGTGCCTGTACCCCGACCGGGTGTTCCTCGGGGTGGGCACCGGTGAGGCGCTCAACGAGATCGCCACCGGCTACATCGGCGAATGGCCGGAGTTCAAGGAGCGCTTCGCCCGGCTGCGCGAATCGGTCCGGTTGATGCGCGAGCTGTGGCGCGGTGACCGGGTGGACTTCGACGGCGACTACTACCACCTCAAGGGCGCCTCGATCTACGACGTGCCCGAGGGCGGTGTGCCGGTCTACATCGCCGCCGGCGGCCCGGCCGTGGCCAAGTACGCGGGCCGGGCCGGTGACGGGTTCATCTGCACCTCGGGCAAGGGCGAGGAGCTCTACACCGAGAAGCTGCTGCCCGCCGTCGTCGAGGGTGCCGCGGCGGCCGACCGCGACCTCGACGACGATCGACAAGATGATCGAGATCAAGATCTCCTACGACACCGATCCCGAACTGGCGCTGGACAATACGAGGTTCTGGGCGCCGCTGTCACTGACGGCCGAGCAGAAGCACTCCATCCACGACCCGATGGAGATGGAGAAGGCCGCCGACGAGCTGCCCATCGAGCAGGTCGCCAAGCGCTGGATCGTCTCCTCGGATCCCGACGAGGCGGTCGAAAAGGTCGGCGACTACGTGAAATTCGGGCTCAACCACCTGGTGTTCCACGCTCCTGGTCACGACCAGCGCCGCTTCCTGGAACTGTTCGAGAAGGATCTGGCGCCGCGGCTGCGCAAGCTGGGGTAAATGGCTTGCGGCAGCGACGGACTACGGAATGCTGTTGAGGTGACCGCCGTGCGCACCGCCACCGCCATCTACGTCGCCTCCCCTGAGGGCGACACCGGCAAGTCCACCGTCGCGCTGGGCATCCTGCACCGGCTGACCGCCACGGTGCCCAAGGTGGGCGTGTTCCGGCCCATCACCCGCCGCGAGGACCGCGACTACATCCTCGAGCTGCTGCTGGCGCACAGCAACGCCGGCCTCGCCTACGACGACTGCGTCGGCGTGAGCTATCAGCGGCTGCACGAGGACCCCGACGGCGCCATCGCCGACATCGTCGACCGCTACCACGCGATGGCCGCCCGCTGCGACGCCGTCGTGATCGTCGGCTCCGACTACACCGACGTCGCCACCCCGACGGAGTTGAGCGTCAACGCCCGCATCGCCGTGAACCTCGGCGCACCCGTGGTGCTCTCGGTGCGGGCCAGGGACCGCACCCCCGCCGAAGTCGTCCAGGTGATCGAGTTGTGCCTGGCCGAACTGGAACTCCAACACGCCCACACCGCCGCGGTGGTGGCCAACCGGTGCGACCCGGCCCAGATGGACGCCGTCGCCGAGGCGTGCAAGAACCTCGGACCGTACGTCTACGTCCTGCCCGAGGAGCCGCTGCTCGTGGCGCCCACCGTCGCCGACCTCAGCGCCGCCGTCGACGGGGTGCTGGTCCACGGCGACGAATCGCTGCTGGGCCGCGAGGTGATGGGCGTGCTGGTCGCGGGCATGACCGCCGAGCACTGTCTGGAGCGGCTCACCGAAGGCGCCACCGTGATCACCCCCGGTGACCGCTCCGACGTGGTGCTGGCAGTCGCGAGCGCGCATGCGGCCGAGGGCTTTCCGTCACTGTCGGCGGTCATCCTCAACGGCGGTCTGCCCCTGCACCGCAGCATCGCCGAACTGGTGACCGGTCTGGGGCTCCGGCTGCCGATGATCGCCTCCGACCTGGGCACCTTCGAGACCGCCAGCGCGGTGGCCGGCGCCCGCGGCCGGGTGACAGCCAACTCGCAGCGCAAGATCGACACCGCGATCGCGCTGATGGACCGCTACGTCGACATCGGTGACCTGTTGGAGCGGTTGGCGATTCCCATTCCCACCGTGACCACGCCCCAGATGTTCACCTATCAACTGATGGAACGCGCCCGGGCTGACCGCAAACGCATCGTCCTGCCCGAAGGCGACGACGACCGCATCCTGCGTGCCGCCGGCCGGCTGCTGCGACGGTCGGTGGCAGACCTGACCATCCTCGGCGACGAGGCCCAGGTGCGTTCCCGCGCAGCCGAACTCGGCGTTGACCTCACCGCCGCCACGGTGCTCAACCCGCGCACCAGCGAACTGTGCGACCAGTTCGCCGCGCAGTACGCCGAGCTGCGCAAGAAGAAGGGCGTCACGCTGGAGCAGGCGCGCGAGATCGTGCACGACGTCTCCTACTTCGGAACCATGCTGGTGCACAACGACATTGTCGACGGGATGGTCTCCGGTGCCGCCCACACCACCGCGCACACCGTGCGCCCCGCCTTCGAGATCATCAAGACCCAGCCCGACGTGTCCACGGTGTCGAGCATCTTCCTGATGTGCCTGAGCCGATCGGGTGCTGGCCTACGGTGACTGCGCGATCGTGCCCGACCCGACCGCCGAGCAGCTCGCCGACATCGCGATCAGCTCGGCGCGCACCGCCGCGCAGTTCGGCATCGACCCGCGGGTGGCGATGCTGTCGTACTCCACCGGCGACTCCGGCAGCGGCGCGGGGGTGGAAAAGGTCCGTGCAGCAACGGAACTGGTGCGTACGCGGGCTCCGGAACTCATGGTCGAAGGACCCGATCCAGTACGACGCGGCCGTCGACCCGACGGTGGCGGCAGCGAAGATGCCCGGATCCAAGGTCGCCGGCCGTGCCACCGTGCTGATCTTCCCGGACCTCAACACCGGCAACAACACCTACAAGGCCGTGCAGCGCAGCGCCGGGGCCATCGCGATCGGGCCGGTGCTGCAGGGTCTCAACAAGCCGGTCAACGACCTGTCCCGCGGGGCGCTGGTCGAGGACATCGTCAACACCGTCGCGATCACCGCGATCCAGGCTCAGGGGCAGTGATGGCCGGCAGCGACACCGTCCTGGTTCTCAACTCCGGTTCGTCGTCACTGAAATACCAACTCGTCCAACCCGATACCGGGACATCGTTGGCGCACGGCATCGTCGAGCGGATCGGACAGGATGCCTCGACGGCGACGTTGACGCTGGGTGACAAGAGATCCGCCGCGAGGCCGCATCGCCGATCACGAGGCGGCGCTGCGCACCGCGTTCGACCTGTTCGCCGAGGCGGGCCAGAACCTGGACGACCTCGGCCTGGTGGCGGTCGGGCATCGGGTGGTGCACGGCGGGCAGCGGCTCTACCGCCCGACGGTGGTCGACGACTCGGTGCTCGACCAGTTGCGCGAGCTGGCTCCGCTGGCGCCGCTGCACAATCCGCCCGCGGTGCTCGGTATCGAGGTGGCCCGCCGGGTGCTGCCCGACCTGCCGCACGTCGCGGTGTTCGACACCGCCTTCTTCCACGACCTGCCCGCCGCGGCGTCGACCTATGCGATCGACCGAGAGCTGGCCGCCCGCTGGCAGATTCGCCGATACGGCTTTCACGGGACCTCGCACCAGTACGTCAGTCAGCAGGCCGCCGAGTTCCTGGGCGCCCCGCTGGAGTCCCTCAACCAGATCGTCCTGCACCTGGGCAACGGGGCGTCGGCGTCGGCGATCGCCGGCGGTCGCCCGGTCGACACGAGCATGGGGCTGACCCCGATGGAGGGTCTGGTCATGGGAACCCGGTCGGGGGACATCGACCCCGGTGTGATCAGTTACCTGTGGCGAACCGCGGGGATGGGCGTCGAGGACATCGAGACCATGCTCAACCGGCAGTCCGGGATGTACGGGCTGGCCGGAGAGATCGACTTCCGAATCGTCCACCAGCGCATCGAGTCCGGTGACGAGGACGCGCGTCTGGCCTACGAGGTGTACATCCACCGGTTGCGCAAGTACATCGGGGCGTACCTGGCGATCCTCGGCCACACCGACGTGGTGGTGTTCACCGCCGGGGTCGGGGAGAACGACGCGCGGGTGCGCAGGGACGCCCTGACCGGGTTGGCGCCGCTGGGCATCGAACTCGACGAACACCTCAACGACAGTCCGGCCCGAGGCGCGCGGCAGATCTCCGCGGACAAGTCACCGACCACGGTGCTGGTGATCCCGACCAACGAAGAGCTGGCCATCGCGCGGGCCTGCCTGACAGTGATCTGAGCATCAGCCAATCGAGACTGCATCCAGGGCGAACTTTCGACGGAAATCTCGCCCTGGATGCAGTCTCAACGCCGTGGATGCAGACTCGGCGCGCCAACCTAGAACGTGCTCGTCGGCCTGACGTTGTTGGCCATGTCCACCAACGCGTAGCGGTGCGCCTGGCTGGTCGCGACCCTGGCCAGGTTGCGCAACGCCGCCTCGACGCCGAGCCGCAGACCGTGGTCGGTGAACGGGAAGCCGAGGATGTGGTTGGTGCTGGCTTCGTGCTCGGTGATCCAGTCCATCGCGGTGCCCAGCACCAGCGCCCGGATCTGCAGCACCCGCGGCTCGGTCTCCGGCAGCGCCTCGACTCGTCGGGCGGCGTCGCGGATCTGCTCCTCGGTCAGCTCGTTGGCCGACCTGCCCGACAACAGCGTCACCGCGCTGGTCAACCGTGCCGTGGTGAAATGCCTCGAGGATGCCGGCACTTCGTCCAGCGTCCGCACCGCCGACTCGCGGTCACCCTCCACCGACTGCGCGCGCGCCAGGCCGAAACCGGCCGAGATGATGTTGTTGTCGGTGTGCCACACCGTCTGGTAGAACGGCCGCTCATCGGATGTCCCGGCCAGCTCCGCGGTCGCCGCCAGCGCCAGCTTCGGCGCGAGCTCGCCGGGGAACATGTCCAGTATCTCGGTGAAATGCTTTGTCGCCGAATGAAAATCGGCAGTCAGCAAGTCTGACACCGCCTTGAACCAGATCAGCCGCCAGCGCCAGCCCACCCGATCGGCGAGGTCGTCGAGCTTGCGATTGGCCTTGGCGACGTCACCGAGGTCCAGCAGCGCGCGCACCTCCATCAGCGGAAGTTCCACCGACTCGGTGAGGTCGACGCCCTCGGACTCCAGTCCGCCGTGCCGGGCGGCCCGCAATGAATCCAGTGTCTGCACCGGCTGGGACAGCACCGTCGCCGACAGCACCGTCGCCGCCACGTCGGTCGGGTCGACCAGGGGAACCGGCAGCGCCGTGACGATCTCCGATGCGGTCAGCTTCTCCGCGTGCGCCAGACCGTCGAGGTACACATCGGTATGCGCGACAAGCAGTTCCACGCCGAACGTCGACCGGGTGCGGGTGAACACGTTCGACAGGCCGGGCCGCGGGGCGCCGGTGTCCTCTGCGACCACCTCACGCAGCACCCCGAGCAACTGGGACGACATCTCCTCGGCGCTGGCGAAGCGGCGCCGGGGATCGGGGTCGATCGCGCGGCGCAGCAGCCGGCCGAACGAGTCGTACTTCTTGAGCACCGGATCGTCTTCGGGTAGCCCGTCGACGTAGCGGCCCTTGCGGGTACGCAGATCCAGCGTCAACGCGGCCAGGGTGCGGCCCACCGTGTACATGTCACTGGCGACGGTCGGCCCGGTGCGCACGATCTCGGGCGCCTGATAGCCGGGTGTGCCGTAGAGGTAGCCGAACGAGTTGATCCGTGACACCGCACCGAGGTCGATGAGCTTGAGCTGCTCCTCGGTGACCATGACGTTCTCGGGCTTGAGGTCGTTGTAGCACAACCCGATCGAGTGTAGGTACGCCATCGCCGGCAGGATCTCCAGCATGTAGGCGATCGCCTCGGATACCGGAAGCTTCTCGCGCCCTGGCAGTTTCAGCGACTTACCGCCGACGTACTCCATCACGATGTAGCCGACCGGCTCGCCGTGCTTGTCGGGGTGTTCGACGAAGTTGAAGATCTTCACGATCGACGGGTGGGCCACCTCGGCCAGGAACTGCCGCTCGGCCATGGCGATCGCCTGCGCCTCGGCGTCCCCGGAGTGCACCAGGCCCTTGAGCACGACCGGTCGTTCGTTGACGTTGTGGTCGACGGCGAGGTACACCCAGCCCAGTCCGCCGTGGGCGACGCAGCCCTTGATCTCGTACTGGTCGGCCACCATGTCGCCCGGAACCAACTGGGGCAGGAACGAATAGGCGCTGCCGCAGTGCGGGCACCATCCCTCGGATGTCGCTTCGTGCTCGTCGGTCGCGCGGCCGACGGGCTTGCCGCAGTTCCAGCAGAATCGCTTCGACTCGGCGACAACGGGATTGACCATCAGGGCGGCGAGCGGGTCGATCTCGGGAACCCGCGGGATCTCCACCAGCCCGCCGCCCAGCCGCCGGGTAGGCGAGAGCTTGCGCGCCACCGTCACCTGGTGCACGTCCTGCGGCTCGGTGCCGACGCTGCCGACGGAGTCCGCATCGTCGTCGTCGTCGAAATGCGGCCGGAAGATCGCCTGGGTAGCCATCGGCCGGATCGTCGACACCGAATCCATGCCGAGGTCGTCGAAGCTCGCCGGCTGCGTGCCGACGTTCACCTCGGGCGTATCCGGCGTGTCCATCAGTCCAGATACCTCGGTGTCGGAGGCGCCGGCGCCGGGCCCAGCACCGTCAACCACTTGCGGTACAACGTGTTCCACGTGCCGTCGCGCCGGATCCGCTCCAGGGTCCCGTTGACGAAGCGGACCAACCCGGTGTTCTCCAGGTTGATTCCGATGCCGTACGGCTCCTGGGCCATGTTCGGCCCGATGATGTGCAGATACGGGTCCTGGGCCACCAGGCCGGCCAGGATCGAGTCGTCGGTGCTGACCGCGTCGACTTCCCGCTGCTGCAGGGCGACCAGGCAGTCCGCCCACGTCACCACCGTCACGATGATCGGCGGCGGCGCGATCTCCTGCACCCGCTTGAGCGAGGTGGTGCCGCGGGCCACGCACACCCGCCTGCCGGACAGGTCCGAGGCTTGGGCGATCGGCGACTCCCGCGGGGCCAGAATGCGTTGGTAGGCGGTGAAATAGACGGTCGAGAAGTTGACCTGCTTGCGGCGTTCACAGGTGATCGTCATGGTCTTGACCACGATGTCGACGGTGTTGCTCTGCAGCGCGCTGATCCGGTCGGCCGACGACAGGATGCGGTACTCGACCTGCGACGGTGTACCGAAGATGTCGCGGGCGACCTCACCGGCGATGTCGACGTCGAAGCCGGTGATCTCGCCGGTGATCGGGTCGCGGAACGAGAAGAGGTTGCTGCCGATGTCCAGGCCGACGATGAGCCGGCCCCGGGCCCGGATCGCGGCGACGGCCGCGTCGGCGTCGGCCTTGTTGGTGAACGGCCGCAGGCTGGCGGTGCGGTCACAGTTCTCCTCGCCCGGGTTCGGCGGCTGCGGCGGTTCGGGCGGCATCTCGGCCATCCCGGCCGGGGTCGGCGGCGCCAGCGTCGGAACCGGCGGCGGCATCGTGTACTCGGTTCTGCCGCAGCCGGCCAGCACGGTCGCCGTGACGACCGCGATGCAGGCCAGCGCACGCACGTCTGTTCTTCGCGCGAGCGCTCATCACCGCCGTCTGTTCTTCGCGCGAGCGCTCATCACCGGTACTCGCTCAGTCTCGGCCACAGGCCCAGCGCCACCGCCGATCGCCGCGCCGACCGACAGCACCGCGCCGCCGACCGTCGTACCCGACAGCACCCGCCGGGCGGACAGGATGTCGTTGCGCAACTGATTGCGGCTTTCCCGGATGCCGCTGGACAGCGCCGCGTCGAGCTTGTCGAACGCCGGCGTGGAGTCGTCCTCGCCGGTCCCCAGCGCCACCTGGGTGGCCGCCTGGTAGTTGCCCACCGAGATGTAGGCGTTGATCCGCTCGTCGGCCTGCCGCCACTTGATCAGCAGCTGGTCGGCGTTGGCCAGGTCGGTCTTGTCGATGGCGTCGTTGCGGGCCAGGTACTCGGTGAGTTGCTCGTGCATGGTTTCCACGCGCTGGTAGTAGGACCGTTTGCGGATGTCTTCGTCGCCGCGGCGGATCAGGGACAGCGTCTCGTCGGCGCGTGCCTGCTGCGCGGTGATCGCCAGGTTAGTCACCGTTTTCAGTGACTCGGCCGCGGTGTCTTTGGCGGACCGGCTGCCCGCGGTGGAAATGGCCAGCGCCGAGCCCACCCAGATGATCATGACCACGATCGCCAGACCGCCCGCGATCAGGCCCACGTTGACCCTGCGCTTGGTGTGCGCCGCCAGCCATCGATGCGCGAACGCGCCGAACACCAGCGTGATCGCCCACCACGACGATCACCGGCGCGGGGATCCGGGTGGAGGCCGTGGTTTCGGCGTCGACCCGCGCCGAGGTCTGCTCGTAGAGCTGCTGCGCGTCGGGCAGGATCTGCTGCTGCATCAGCGCCGAGGCCTCCGACAGGTACGACGAACCGACCGGGTTGCCCATCCGGTTGTTGGTTCGCGCCGTCTCGATCAGTCCGGTGTAGACGGCCAGCCGTGCGTTGATCCGGCCGAGCAACTGCACCAGCGGCTCGTCGGTCAGCCCGCTGGCGGCGCGGGTGACCGCCACGGCCGCGTCGGTGATCGCCTGCTCGTAGCGCTGGCGGACGGCCCGGGGTTCGGAGCCGGCGATGAACGCGGTGGCCGCGGCGGCGTCGGCGACCGAGAGCGTGGTGTAGAGCTGGCCGGCCGCGAATGCCAGCGGCTCGGTGTGGTTGAGCACCGTGGTCAGCTGTTCCTGGCGATCGTTGATGGTCGTCGAGGTGGCGAAGGCGCTGAGCAGGCCCAGGGTGGCCAGGATGACACCGATGGTCAGGATGCGCCCGGGGGTGGTCCGCAGGAACCACCAGCGGGGGTGAGCGGGCTCAGTCGGCGACCGCCAAGCCAACGGCTCGGTCGACGGGTGCGCCAACTCAACGGTCACTCTGTGCGGACCTCATTTCCGTTCGCCCGGATCCCCTGTCGAAACTTCCTGAGTGAATTCTAAGAGCACCTGTGACAGATGGGGCAGGATCGACCAACGTGCTCCGGCGTGGCGCGCTTATCCTGAACGCGTGCGAGGCGACGGCGACGGCTGGGTGGTGTCCGAGACCGGCGCGCCCTACTGGGGAAGGCACGGCGCCGCCGGTCTGCTGCTGCGCGCGCCCCGCCCGGACGGCAGCCCCGCCGTACTGCTTCAGCACCGGGCCCCGTGGAGTCATCAGGGCGGCACCTGGGCGCTGCCGGGCGGCGCCCGCGACAGCCACGAGACGGCCGAGCAGGCCGCCGTCCGCGAGGCGCACGAGGAGGCCGGGCTGACCGCCGAGCGGCTGCAGGTCCGCGCGACCGTCGTCACCGCCGAGGTCGTCGGCCAGGGCGGCACCTCGTGGACGCTACACCACCGTCATCGCCGACGCGCATCAGCTGCTGGACACCGTCCCGAACCGGGAGAGCTCCGAGCTGCGCTGGGTGGCCGAGGACGAGGTGGCCGACCTGCCGCTGCACCCCGGGTTCGCCGCCAGCTGGCAGCGGCTGCGCATCACCGCGATGCTGCGGCCCGACGAGCACGACGAGTGCCGGTTGTCGGTGCCGCACACCGTGGAGATCCAGACCGGGGTGTTCGCCTGGTGTTCGCCCGCCGGGGTCGACGTCATCCGGCAAGTGCAAGCGCCGAGCTGAGCCGGCCCGCGGCCGCGGCAGGGTCGGCGGCCGCGGTGATGGCGCGCACCACCACGATGCGGCGCGCCCCGGCGGCGAGGACCTCGGGCAGGCGCTGCTCGTCGATACCGCCGATGGCGAACCACGGCTTGTCGCAGTGCATACCGGCCACCGTCGCGCACCAGATCCAGCCCGGGCGCGGGCCGGCCGGGCTTGGTCGGCGTCGGCCAGCACGGGCCGACGCAGAAGTAGTCGACGTCCTCCATCAGCGCGCGGGCGGCTTCGCCCGTCTCGTGGGTGGAGCGGCCGATCAGGGTGTCGGGGCCGACGATGTCGCGGGCCACCTCCAGCGGCAGGTCGTCCTGGCCCAGGTGCAGGATGTCGGCGCCGGCCGCGCGGGCGATGTCGGCGCGGTCGTTGACGGCCAGCAGCGCGCCGTGGCGGCGGGCGGCGTCGGCCAGGATCTCCAGCGCCGCCAGCTCGCCGCGCGCCTCCAGCGGGCCGAACCGCTGCTCACCGGGCGAGCCCTTGTCGCGGAGCTGGATGATGTCGACGCCGCCGGACAGCGCCGCGTCGGCGAACTCGGCCAGGTCACCGCGCTCGCGGCGGGCGTCGGTGCACAGGTAGAGCCGCGCGGTCGCGAGCTTGGCGTGACGTTCGTGCACACCGCGACGGTAGCGGCTAGCGTGGAGGGTCGGCACGGGAGTCCCGGGAGCGGGGACTGAGAGTGGAGGCGACACACCCTCCAGACCGTCACCACCTGATCCGGGTCATGCCGGCGAAGGAAGCGAAAGGGACATGTCGGACGAATCACTGGCCGTCATCGGGGGCGGCGTCATCGGTCTCGCGGTGGCCCGCCGCGCCGCGCAGGCCGGCCTGTCGGTGCGGGTGCACCGCAGCTCCCTCCGGGGCGCGTCCTGGGTGGGCGGCGGGATGCTGACCCCGCACAGCGAAGGCTGGCCGGGGGAGGAGCGGCTGCTGCAGATCGGCCTGGAGTCGCTGCGGCTGTGGCACGGCGGGTTCCTCGACGGCCTGCCCGACGACGTGGTCACCGCCCGCGAGTCGCTGGTCGTCGCGGTGGACCGCGCCGATGCCGCCGACCTGCGCACCGTCGCCGACTGGCTGACCGCGCAGGGCCATCCGGTGGCCATGACCACCGCCGCCCGGGACATCGAACCCCTTCTGGCCCAAGGTATTCGGCACGGATTCGTGGCCGCCGACGAACTGGCGGTGGACAACCGCAAGCTGGTCGAGGCGCTGGAAAACCATTGCGAGCAACTGGGTGTGCGTTGGGCCGGCCCCGTCGAGCGGGTCGAGGACGCTCGCGACGGCGTCGACACGGTGGTGATCGCCAACGGTATCGACGCGCCCTCGCTGTGGCCCGGTCTGCAGGTCCGCCCGGTCAAGGGCGAGGTGCTGCGGCTGCGGTGGCGGCGCGGCTGTATGCCGGTTGCCGCAGCGCGTCGTTCGCGCGCGGGTGCACGGCCGCCCGGTGTACCTGGTGCCCCGCGCCGACGGCGTGGTGGTCGGCGCGACGCAGTACGAACACGGCCGGGACACCGCGCCGTCGGTCGCCGGGGTGCGGGAACTGCTCGACGACGCCTGCGCGGTGATGCCCGCGCTCGGGGAGTACGAACTCGCCGAGTGCGCGGCCGGGTTGCGCCCGATGACCCCCGACAACATGCCGATCGTCGGGCGACTCGACGAGCGCACGCTGGTGGCCACCGGGCACGGCCGGTCGGGATTCCTGTTGGCACCGTGGACTGCCGAACGCATCGCCGCGGAACTTCTGGTAGGAGCACAGGCGTGAATCTGACGGTCAACGACGAGGAACTGGAAGTCGAGGACGGCATCTCGGTGTCGGCGCTGCTGGAGCGTCTGGACTTCCCGGAGCGCGGTATCGCGGTCGCGGTCAACTGGGCGGTGCTGCCCCGCTCGCAATGGAATTCGGAGCTGCCCGCGGGAGCGCGCGTGGAAGTGGTGACGGCGGTGCAGGGTGGCTGAGCCCGGGATCAAGCAACTCACGATCGCCGACCGCACGTTCGGCTCTCGGCTCATCCTCGGCACCGGCGGCGCGCCGAACCTCACCGTCCTGGAGGAGGCGCTGGTGGCCTCCGGCACCGAGCTGACCACCGTGGCGATGCGCCGGGTGGACGCCGAGGGCGGCACCGGGGTGCTCGAGTTGCTCAACCGGCTGGAGATCACCCCGCTGCCCAACACCGCGGGCTGTCGCGGCGCGGCCGAGGCCGTGCTCACCGCGCAGCTTGCCCGGGAGGCGCTGGGCACCGACTGGGTCAAGCTCGAGGTCATCGCCGACGAGCGGACGCTGCTGCCCGATGCGATCGAATTGGTCCGCGCCGCAGAACAATTGGTCGACGACGGTTTCGTGGTGCTGCCCTACACCAACGACGACCCGGTGCTGGCCCGCCGGCTCGAGGACACCGGCTGCGCGGCGGTGATGCCGCTGGGCTCGCCGATCGGCACCGGGCTGGGCATCTCCAACCCGCACAACATCGAGATGATCGTCGCCGCCGCCGGAGTGCCGGTGATCCTCGACGCCGGCATCGGCACCGCGAGCGATGCCGCGCTGGCGATGGAATTGGGTTGCGACGCCGTGCTTCTGGCCACCGCGGTGACCCGTGCCGCCGACCCGCCCGCGATGGCCGCCGCGATGGCGGCCGCCGTCACCGCCGGGCTGCTGGCCCGCCACGCCGGGCGCATCCCGAAGCGGTTCTGGGCGCAGGCGTCGAGCCCGAGCATCGCCTGATGGCGTCTGAAAGATATGTGGCCCTTGGCAGTTCGATGGCCGCCGGTCCCGGGATCAAACCCCGCGCAGCGGGTTCGCCGGTGCGCGGCCGGCCGGTCGGCCCGCAACTATCCGCACCTCGTCGCCGAGCGGCTGGGGTACGACCTGGTCGACGTCACCTACTCCGGTGCGACGACGGCCAACGTGCTGCGCGAGCGCCAGCACGGCGCGCCGCCACAGGTCGACGCGCTGGACGGCTCCGAGCACCTGGTCACCGTCACGATCGGCGGCAACGACGTCGGCTACGTGCCGCTGCTGTTCGCCGCCACGCGTGCCACCGCTGCTGCGCGCGCTGCCGGTGATCGGCAACGCCCTGCGCGACCTGCTCGACCCGGCGGCCCGCGAACGGGCGCTGGCCGACGTCGGCGCATCGCTGCGAGAAGTTGGCCAGACCGTGCGCACCCGCGCGCCGCAGGCCCGGATCATGTTCGTGGACTACCTGACTCTGCTGCCGCCGGCCGGCACACCCGCCCCGCCGCTTTCCGACGACGGTCGCCGACCTCGGCCGCCACGTCGCCGACCGACTGGCCGACATCACCGCCGAGGCCGCGCGGGACACCGGCTGCGAGGTGGTGCGGGCCGCCGCAGGCCAGCCGCGACCACCATGCCTGGTCGGCCGACCCGTGGACGGTCGGCGCCGGATCACTGCTGCCGTGGCGGCCGAAACCGTTCCACCCCAACGCCGAGGGCATGCGGGCGGTCGCCGACCTGGTGGTGACCGTCGCCGTTAGCGGGGCGGATCACCCTTCCACTGGAAGCTGTTGACGTACCGGCCCATGTCCTCGGCGATCTGGACGTTCGCCGGTGACGGTCGGCCCGGGGCCGAACTTCGGACCGAACTCGTGGAACGGGCCTGCGCCGGCGGCGATCAGCGCGAGGTCGTTCTTGACCGCGACGATCACGATCACCCGCACCCGGGTGAAGCTGGTGTCGAGGTCCAGCGGGAAGACGTCGTCGACCTCGCCGTACCCGGGCTGGAAGCCGACCATGGCGTTGGGTATCTCGAAGGACTTTGCGCGCGGTGGGGAACGCGGCGGCGATGAAATCCTTGGCGATCTCCCGGCCGGACGTTCCTCTGCCGGTTTGGATGTCAGCCGCAGTTCTCCGCCGTCGCCGCCGACGAACTTTGCGGTGACGCCGTTCTGGTCGGTGCTGACCTCGTAGGCCGAGCCCGGGCCGGGGTAGGCCACCGAGAACGATCCGCCCGGCGCGGTGAACCGCGGGTTGGCCGACACCGGCTGGCCCGCCATCGGGGTTCCGCAGTCCGGTGGGCAGTTGTAGCGAGGCTGGCGGCTTGACCGTGAGCGCGGGTAGTCCGATGAAGATCGCGGACAACGCCGTCATTCCCGCCAGCCAGGTGGCCAACACCGGCGTCGGTGACTGTCGCGACAACCGCGTGGCGGTGTAGGTGCGCCGCCGGCGCCGCGTAGCCCGGCCACACCGTGGTGCCGTCCTGGCTCGAATCATCTTGGAGGGCAGCGCGATTCAGGGCTGACCCGGCGACGTTCGCGCAGCGATCGCCGCGGCTGTGGCGCGGGTGACGGCGCCGCAGGACGGGCAGAACGCCATCTCCGGAACTACGTGGCGGCAGTGCAGGCACAACAGGAGCGCGCCGGTGTCCGGCTCGGCCTGTTCATGAAGCAGCGCCACCTGCAGACCGATTCGCAGGCCGATCAACGCGACGAGCGCCATCGCGACGTGCCACGACAGCACGTACAACTGTGAGACGCCTTCGATGTCGGCCCATCCGACCGCCGCATAGACACCGAGAACCGTGCACCGCCACCAGAGCCAGTGCGGCGGGCACCTTCCATCCGGTGAACGGGCTTGCCGTCCTCGGCCGGTGGAACCACAGCGCGATACCCACCAGCCCGCCGGCGCAGGCCGCGGTCAGCGGCACCGTCACGCCGCGGACCGCGGCTTCGAAGAACAGCCACTGCACCGGCTGGCTGCGCGCGACCGGGGTGGTGGTGAACTGAGGCGCCATTCTGGTCAACGTCGCCGCCGCGGTGAACACCGATGCGCTCAACACCCCGATGACGAAGCCGTCCAGGCTCTCCCGGCGGGACCGCCACATCAGTCGGGCGATACCGGCGGGAATCAGCATCAGGATCGTGCCGCCTTCGGCGATCCCGAGTCCGTCTCGCAGGACCCGCTTTCCGGCCGATCCCGCTTCGAACGGTGACCCCGCCTCGCGAACCACGAGGTCCCCGGTCAACAAGACCCACCCGATTGCCAGTCCCAACGCCAGCACGAACCGTGACCACCACCGCCCGGCGTGGCACGTCGTCGAGGATTCCGGAGCGCTGCCAGTAGATCAGCAGCAGCAGCGGCAGACCCAGCGAGGCCACCGTGATCAGGCCTCCCGGCAGCTGCAGCTCCACCAGGACCGCCATCGCGACGACGATCAGCACCAGCCCACGTTGAACGGCCGCCGCGTCAGCTCCGAAAGCTGCGGCAGCAGCGAACTGGCAAGCGAGGGCCGCAGCACCGACTCGTGCGGTGCGGCGCAGAAGACGCCCGGCCGCAACCAGGCCGAGCCGTCGCCGGGTCGGGGTGTCAGGTGGGCGCCGCAGTGCCCGCAGAAGGCGCCGGGCGGCACGGTGCTGCCGCAGTAGTGGCAGTGCATGCTCGCGTCGTCGAGCTGACGGTCGGTGTCGCTCATCCGACCCCGATCCACGCCTTCTGGATCGCCAGTAGATCCTCGGCGAGGTTGTCGACGTGCGGTGTGCCCAGCCCGGTGACCAGGTCATAGGTCAACATCGACCGATCCACGGCGTTCGCGCCCACGGGGACGTGCCGGAAACCGGGAAGCCGTGCGCCCTGGGCGACCTCGTACAGCAGCGGGTTGATGTCACCGAGTGGCCGGCCACCGTGTGCGACGAGGTACTGGTTCATCACCGCGGTGATGCCGGCCCACAGCGGCGCCGACAGCGACGTGCCGCCGGCGGCCAGGACCGTCTGGCCGAAGACGAACTTCACTCCGGTGTGCGGGTCGGCGACCGCGGCGATGTCCGGGGTGAGCCGCCGATTCTCGCCCTTGCCCACGTCGAGGTGCGCCTGCCATTCCGGGCGCGCCGAACAGATTCGACACTCCACCGCCGGTGCCCTGCAGCAGCGGTATGTCGAACCAGACCTGTTCGGAAACCCAGTTGCCGTCGGCGTCGGTCGACAGGCTCGTGCCGCCGACATCGGTCATCTCCGGGACCGAGGCCACCGCGTCCAGACCGATCTCGTCGGGACCCGGTGGTGTCGACCAGTTCTCGCCGCCTTTGCATTCCAGGCCCGCCAGGTCCCCGCTGGCGTCGAATGCGGTGGTGCCCTTGGCATGTGCGGCTCGTCAGCGCCGCGCGGATCGGGGCGAGATCCGCTGTGGTGATCAGCTTGTCGCAGCCCCACCCGATGGAAAAGCTCCAGATCGCTCCCGGGTAGCGACGCTGGGCGTCCTCCATCATCGTCGGCGATCTTCTCGTAGGCGCCGGATCCTTCGACGGTCGGCCGGGCGTTGACCAACACCGTCTTCGCCTCGGGTGCCAGCGCGTGGATCGCCTCCAGGTCCATCGTGGCCTCACCGGTGCGTTGAGAGGCCATGCCGCCGACCACATCCGGGGTGAACTTGGGCAACCCGAACATCGAGGTGAACATGTCGAGGTCCGGTTGGTCGACGCCGTCGAAGGCGAACACCACGACGGTCTGCCCCTTGCCGGTGAAGCCCTGCTTGGCCAGCGACTCCACGTCGTAGGTGCGCAACAGCGCCTCCGGCGACAGGCCCTGGCCCGGAACGTCCAGCGGCATCGGCGCCGGGCGCCCTTCGTGAAACGGCGTGAAACTGAGGATGCGGCCCAGATCGGCGACCTCGGCGCGCAGCGAATCGGGGACCTGTGGCTGCTGGGAGAGGCATAGAACAGCTGCCCGCGCCGACCGCGGTACTCGTGCACCGCGAGATCGAACGCCGTCGCGAGGGCCGAAGCGGCGCCGGTGATGACCGCCCAGTTGTCACCGGGCCGCCACCGCACGGACAGGCCGCGGTCCGTCGCCCAGTCGATCAACGCCGCGGGCCGGTTGTCGCTGTCGCAGTTCCGCGGTCACCTCGGACCTGTTGCGCGCGGACGCGCCGAGGTCAGTCGACGCCGCCAGCAGCGCCGCGTACGGACCGGTGATGGTGCGCGGATCCGCCGGCGTCCGCTCCGGGCGGACGGCGACGACCAGCGCCGCGACGACGGCGAGGGCCACCAAGACATGCGATACCAGTCCGACCTCGGCGCAGAGTCGGCGTCACGTTCATCAAGCCCCCCGCGCTAGACGTCGTGCACGTCGCACGAAAGTTAGCAAAGATCCCGCGGTGCGTCAGACGTGGTTCAGGCCCCGTAGGTCGCGGCCATGGATGCGGGGTCAAACGAGAGTCACCGAGATCGGGCCCGCGTCCCGCTTTGCTTTGTCGCTCGATGCCTCGAGGTTCTCCAGGGTCACGTACTTCATCTTGTCGGGCTCGAGGTCGAGCGCGGCCGAGTTCTCCGGACCAAGCCGCTCGACCACTTGCTTCGACGCCAGTGCGGCACCCCCTTTCGCTGCGCTCTCGATGCGGGCAGCCTCGTTCATCTCGTCGCCGAGCGCGGTCACTTCGAGTCGCCCCCCGGTAGCCACCTGGCCCACCATGAGAGTGGCACCCCAGTGCACACCGACGTTTATCTTGACCTCGACGTCGGGCGGCCCCAAATGTGAGCCGCCATCGCGGATCGAGCGGGCCGAATGAATCGCTGCGGCGGCGGTGTCGGCCTCCGAGTTGCCGAGTTGTTCCACCAGGAACAGGGCCGACGCCCCATCGCCGGCATGCTTGCCGACGATGCCACCGTGCCTGATCACCTCCGAGTCGATCAGATCGGTGAGGCTCCGGACCAGTTCGAAGTAGGCGCGCGATGACAGCCGTCGCGACAACTCGCCCGATGCCTCCAGGTCGGCGAACAGGATGCTGGCGGGTCGTCGGGCCGGCTGCATCACGGCGTGCATCCGTTCGTACATGCCGCGGTCGCCGCGCGCCATTCGCGCGAGCAGGCTGGTCGGCGCATCTGGCGAGGCCAATCTGAGCACTCCGATGAATTCGCCGGAGTCCGCGTTGATCCGGATATCGAGGAAGGTCAGGTCGCCCAGCCACGCATTACGCAGACCCTCCTGGTCGCCGAATGACAGCGTCGAGGTCCAAGCGCGTACCGGCGTTGCGGGCTTCACCCGTGCGGCGGCCTCTGCGAGTGACCCGAACACGGCGCCGAAGGCCTCGTCGGAGGGTTCGAGCGTGGCCCGCATCATCGGCACGTTGGCCCGCCACCATTGGCGGCCGCTGTTCAGCGTGGCCGCCCAGTAGTCACCGTCTTCGGTCTGGCGTCTTGGAAGGCCTTTGCCGTAGAACCGGCCTACCTCCGAGGGCGCGATACCGATCACCCGCGCCTCCTCGCTCGAGATGAACACGATGCGCCAATGAGTCATCGAGAATCTCGCCGGCGAGCTTCGCGCCCTCCAGCGCCGTGGCGAGCACACGCAGTTCGGGGTGCTCGGGAAGGGGCGGGCCGTTCTCCATTGTCCGGACGATATCGCCCCAGAAGGGGGCCGGACTAGTGGATATTCCCCGGTACCGCGGTGACCGCGCGCCAGCGTCTACCCTGGGCGCGGTGAAGCGCACATACGCCGCCGTGACGGCCTGGCTCGCCGTGCTCGCCGCGGTCGTCGCCATCGCCGGATGCAGCCGGCCGGCCAACACCGCCGAGCCGGTGGTGGCGGGCAAGGCGGCCAGCGAGTTCGGCGACGCATTGCGTAAGCGGGTCACCACCGACGCCATGGTCGCGCACCTGCAGAAGCTGCAGGACATCGCCAACGCCAACAACGGCACCAGGGCCGTCGGCACCCCGGGCTTCGACGCCAGCATCGACTATGTGGTCGGCGTGTTGCGGGCCAAGGGGTTCGACGTGCAGACCCCCGAGTTCACCACCCGGATCTTCGAGACCGGCAAGACGGAGATGACGGTCGGCGGCGCGACCGTGCAAGCCCGCGCCCTGGAGTTCAGCCTCGGCACCTCGCCCGAGGGGGTCAGCGGACCGCTGGTCGCCGCACCCGCCGACGAGACCCCGGGCTGCGCCCCCGCCGACTACGACGGCCTGCCCGTGCGCGGGGCGGTGGTGCTGGTCGACCGCGGCAGCTGCCCCTTCTCGGACAAGGAGGCGATCGTCGCCCAGTTGGGCGCCGTCGCGATGATCGTCGCCAACAACGTCGACGAGGAGCACATGGGCGCCACTCTCGGTGAGGGCACCGACGTCAAGATCCCGGCGGTCGGGGTGACCAAGGCCGACGGCGCCCGGCTGCGCGCCCAGCCCGGTCCCACCAGGATCATGGTCGAGGCCAACACCAAGACCGTCAACGCCCGCAACGTGATCGCCCAGACCAAGACCGGATCCACGCAGGACGTCGTGGTGGTCGGCGCCCACCTCGACAGCGTTCCCGACGGCCCCGGCATCAACGACAACGGCTCGGGTGTGGCCGCCGTGCTGGAGACCGCCACCCAGCTCGGCCCGGCGCCGGAGGTGAAGAACGCGGTGCGGTTCGCGTTCTGGGGCGCCGAGGAACTCGGCACCGTCGGCTCCAAGAAGTACATCGAGTCGCTGAACGTCGAGCAGCTCAAGGACATTGCGCTGTACCTGAACTTCGACATGATCGGATCGCCGAACCCCGGCTACTTCACCTACGACGGTGACCAGTCCACCGCGCCGGACCGCAACCAGAGCGTGCCGCGGGTGCCGGAGGGCTCACCGGGCATCGAGCGCACGTTGGTGGCCTATCTGAAGTCGGCCGGAAAGACCGCCCAGGACACCTCTTTCGACGGGCGGTCCGACTACGACGGCTTCACCTATGGCCGGCATTCCCGCCGGCGGGTTGTTCTCCGGCGCCGAGGAGAACAAGACCGACGACCAGCAGAAGCTGTGGGGCGGCACCGCCAACGCGCCGTTCGACCCGAACTACCACAAGAGCACCGACACTTTCGACCAGATCGACCGTGCCTGCCTCGGCATCCAGGGCGGCGGCGTCGCGTTCTCGGTCGGCTTCTACGCCCAGGACATCAGCGGCCGCAACGGTGTTCCCGTCCGCGAGGACCGCACCCGCCACGTCGTCACCGACTCCTGAGTCAGCCGCTGCATCGACATCGAGTGCGGAACTCAGATCGTGTTTTCGCGTGAAATTGCGATCTGAGTCCGCACACTCGATGTCGTGATCCCAGAGTCGACGCGCTGCCGCTCGAGCATCAGGTCCGCACCGGCCTTCGGCGCAGGCCGCCCAACGCGCGCATCCCGTGGTAGACCACCAGGGCGGCGATCGAGCCGAGTGCGATGCCGGTGAACGTGAGAGTGCCGATCTTCCAGGTGAAGTCGGCGATCCCGATGATCAGGGCGATCGCCGCGGTCATCTGGTTGATCGGCAGGCCGAAGTCCACGTGGTTGGTCAGCCAGATCCGCACCCCCAGCACGCCGACGAGTCCGTAGAGCACCACCGTGGCACCGCCGAGCACACCGGGCGGGATCGCCGAGATCGCCGCACCGACCTTGGGGCACAACGCCAGAACGATCGCGGTCGTCCCGGCCACCCAGTACGCGGCGGTGGAGTAGACCCGGGTCGCGGCCATCACTCCGATGTTCTCGGCGTAGGTGGTGGTCGCCGACCCGCCGCCCAGTCCGGCCAGCACGGTCGCCACCCCGTCGGCGGTCAGCGCACGCCCGGTCAGCGGATCGGTGTCCACACCGGTCATCTGGCCGACCGACTTGACGTGACCGATGTTCTCGGCCACCAGCGCGATCACCGCCGGCAGGAACATCGGCAGCACCGGCAGGCTGAGCGTCGGCGTCTGGAACTTCGGCAAGCCCGACCCAGCCGGCGGCGGCGATCCCCGAGGTGTCGACCTGACCGAGCGCCAGCGCCAGCAGATAGCCGGCGACGACCGCCAGGAAGATCGCCAGGCGGCCGATGATGCCGCGGAAGAACGCCAGCGACGACCACCAGCAGCACCAGCGTGACGATGCCGACCAGCGGGCCCTTCTCGAAGTTGGTCTTGGCCGCCGGTGCCAGGTTGAACCCGATCAGCGCGACGATGGCGCCGGTGATCACCGGCGGGAGCGTGACCTCGATCCAGTGCGTGCCGACCAGCTGGACGGTCAGGCCGATGAGCGATCAGCAGCGCGCCGACGGCCACCAGCCCGCCGAGCGCGCTGCCCGCACCATGCGAGGCCACCGCCGCCGTCACCGGCGCGATCACCGAGAAGCTCGACCCCAGGTAGCTCGGCAGCCGGTTGCCGGTGATCACCAGGAACAGCAGCGTGCCGACGCCGGAGAACAGCAGCGTGGTGGCGGGCGGGAAACCGGTCAGCACCGGCACCAGGAACGTGGCGCCGAACATCGCCACCACGTGCTGGGCCCCGATGCCGAGCGTGCGTGGCCAGCTCAGCCGCTCGTCGGGGCCGACCACGAAGTCCTCGTCGGGATGGGTGTCGACGCGCGTCCAGGTCAACGGGATCACGGTCTGCAACTACACACCATTGCGGCGTGGCGCGCACGGCGATCGGAGCAGCTGAGCGAACGGGAGATGGCATGCTGCCCCCATGAACTGGTCCGCCGTGGCTCCCGGGCTGGCGCAGTTCCGCGGCTATCGACGGTCCTGGCTGCGCGGCGACGTCGTGGCCGGCCTGACCGTCGCCGCCTACCTGGTGCCCCAGGTGATGGCCTACGCCACCATCGCCGGGTCTGCTCGCCGTGGTAGGGCTGTGGGCGTCGCTGCTGCCGTTGGCGGTCTACGCGCGTGCTCGGAACGTCACGTCAGTTGTCGCCGGGGCCGGAGTCGACGACCGCGCTGATGACCGCGACGGCCCTGCGCCCGCTGGCGGCCGGGGACCCCGGCCGATACGCGGCGCTGGCCGCGATGCTGGCGGTGCTGGTGGGCGTCTTCTGCTTCGTCGGCGGGCTGATCCGCCTCGGTTTCCTCGCCGAGCTGCTGTCGCGGCCGGTCTGGTCGGGTACATGAGCGGGGTGGCGGTCATCATGATCGGCAGCCAGCTCGGCAAGCTCACCGGCGTCCCGGTACACGGCGACGGGATCGTCGAGCAGATGCGCTCGCTGGCCGGCTCGATCCGCGACATGCACCTGCCCACCCTCGTCTTCTCCGTGGCGGTGCTCGTGGTGCTGATCGCGCTGGCCCGGTGGTTGCCCCGCTATCCGGGGCCGTTCATCGCCGTCGCTGACTCGCCACCGTGGCGGTTGCGGTGTTCTCGTTGGACCACAAGGGAATTCGGGTGGTCGGCGAGGTGCCGGCCGGTCTGCCTGCCGTTCGGGCTGACGGCGATTCCCGTGGCACGACGTCGGGACGCTGGCCGCCGTGGCCGGCGGCGTGGCGATCGTGGCCTTCTCCGACACCGTGCTGACGGCCAGGACCTTCGCGGCGCGTAAGCGTGAGCACATCGACGCCAACGCCGAACTGCGGGCGCTGGGCGCGTGCAACCTGGGCGCCGGTCTGAGCCACGGCTTTCCGGTGAGCTCCAGCGGCAGCCGGACCGCGCTGGGTGATCTGGTGGGCGGCCGTACGCAGATGTATTCGCTTGTCGCGCTTGGCACTTCTGCTGATCGTGATGCTCACCGCGCACGGCCTGCTGGCGATGTTCCCGACCGCGGCGCTGGGCGCGCTGGTGGTTTTCGCCGCGCTGCGGCTGATCGACCTCGGTGAGTACCGGCGGCTGGCCCGGTTCCGGCGCAGCGAGCTGATCCTGGCGGTGCTGACCACCGTGGCCGTGCTCGGTCTGGGAGTGCTCTACGGGGTGCTCGCCGCGGTCGGCCTGTCGATCCTGGACCTGCTGCGCCGGGTGGCCCGTCCGCACGACAGCGTGCAGGGCTTCGTCCCCGGTGTGGCCGGCATGCACGACATCGAGGACTATCCCGAGGCCCGGCTGGAGCCCGGCCTGCTGGTGTACCGCTATGACGCACCGCTGTTCTTCGCCAACGCCGAGGACTTCCGCGCCAGGGCGATGGCCGCGGTCGACGACAATCCGGACCCGGTGCAGTGGTTCGTGCTGAACTCCGAGGCCAACGTCGACGTCGACCTGACCGCCCTGGACGCCGTGGAGCAGCTTGCGCCAGGACCTCGAGGCCCGCGGCATCGTCTTCGCGATGGCCCGCGTCAAGCAGGATCTGCGCGGTGATGCTGGAGGCCGCCGGGCTGCTCGACAAGATCGGCGAGGACCACATCTACCCGACGCTGCCCACCGCGGTCGACGCCTACCGCAACCGGCGCACCGCGTAGATCACCGCACCGACCGCCAGCACCGCCACACCGTGAGCACCGACGCCGGCGGCAGGGCGAAGGCCAGCACCACGCATCCGGCCAACCCGGCCGCCGGGATCAGCCGCCGGCCCAGCGTCCACGCCGACGCGTTGGCGACCGCGTAGTACAGCAGCACCGCGAACGACGAGAAGCCGATCACGCCGCGGACATCGGCCACCGCGGCCAGGGCGGCGACCACCACGCCGACGGCGACCTCGGCGCGGTGCGGCACACCGAACCTCGGGTGCACCGACGGCCAGACCGGCGGGCAGGTGCCGATCGCGGGCCATCGCCAGCGTGGTCCGTGACACCCCGAGAACCAGCGACAGCAGTGAGCCCAGTGCGGCCACCGCCGCCCCGATCCGCACCACCGGTTCCAGGCCGCCCGCGCCCGCGGCGCGCACGGCTTCCGCCAGCGGCGCCGGCGAGCTCGCCAACCGGGCGGGGCCCAGCACGCTGAGCACCGTCACCGCGACGATCGCGTAGACCACCAGCGTCAGCCCCAGCGCGATGGGGATCGCGCGCGGGATCGTCCGGGCCGGGTCGCGCACCTCCTCACCGAGGGTGGCGATCCGGGCGTAGCCGGCGAACGCGAAGAACAACAGCCCGGCGGCCTGCAGCACACCGGTCGGTGCGCCACTGAGGGTCAACCGTGTCGAGCGTCGGCCCGACCCGAAAAGGCCACCGCGACAACGACTCCGGCCAACACGGCCAGCACGACAGCGACGATCACCCGGGTGAGCACCGCCGACTTCTGGATGCCGCGGTAGTTGACCGCGGTCAGCGCGACCACCGCGGCCACCGCGACGGCGTGTGCGTACTGCGGCCAGACGTAGAACCCGACCGTCAGCGCCATCGCCGCACACGAGGCGGTCTTGCCGACGACGAAGCTCCAGCCGGCGAGGTATCCCCAGAACTCGCCGAGCCGTTCGCGGCCGTAGACGTAGGTACCGCCGGACTGCGGGTAGCGGGCGGCCAGCCGCGCCGACGATGTGGCGTTGCAGTAGGCGACGACTCCGGCGATGCCCAGCCCGACCAACAACCACGAACCGGCGGCCGCGGCGGCCGGGGTCAGCGCGACGAAGATGCCGGCGCCGATCATCGAGCCCAGGCCGATGACCACGGCGTCGTGGACGCCGAGGCGGCGCTGCAGGGTGCTCACCCGCGGCATGTTAGGCCCCGGAGATGAATGCGGACCGGCGATGGGAGCGGAAATCCGCGCCCACGCCGGTCCGGCACGGTTTCCCCGACCCTAATCAGCGGTGGCATCCTCACAAGCCAACGACCAAACGCGTCGCCGTGCCCGCTCAGATTAAGCGAAGAATCTGACGTCGTCGTAAACCTTGTTGGATTTGTGACCTTGCCGATCAGCGGTTTCGGGCGACGTTGAGCCCGAGATAGGCGCCGTAGGCGAGTAGTCCGGCGACGGCGAACTTGCGGGTCTTCGGCGCGATGAGCCCGAGCCCGATCGCGGTCTCGATGCCGCCGTCGATGTAGGTGTGCTGCAGCGTGTTGGTCGGGAACGCCGACGCGGTGAGCGACTCGTAGAGCTGCGGGCGCACGAAGTGCGACAGCCCGGTGGCGGCCACGGCCGCCCCGGTCAGCTTGATCAGACCCTCTGCAGACATCGACATCCTCTCGGTTCAGCTGAAGTGGTAGTCGCTCACCGGATAAGTCGACGCCTCGCGTACCGCGGTACGCGTGGACGTCGGCCGTAGCAGGGTCGCCTCTCCACTGGGATTGAAATAGTACGACCGCGCCGTCGCGCAGTTGCCGCGGGTGAACAAGGAGTCGCCGAGCAGCTCGGTCATCCGGTCCAGGAAGCGGTCGTTGGCTTCCTCGGTGATCTCGAACGTGCGTGCTCCGCGGCGCTTCACCTCGCGCAGCAGCCGGTCCATGTGCCGCATCTGGTACTCCATCGTGTTGAAGAAGTTCAACCCGAGGAAGGCGTACGGGCTGGCCAGGCTCAGGAAGTTCGGGAAGTGCGGCACCGACACCCCCTGGTAGGCCTGGAACCGGGTCTCCCGCCACCACTTTCCGAGGTTGCGGCCGTCGCGGCCGATGATCTCGAAGGCCGGGAAGTTGGCCTCCCACAGGTCGAAACCGGTTGCCAGCACCAGGGTGTCGATGACGGTCTTGGTGCCGTCGCTGGCCACGATGCCGTCGGCCTCGATGTGGTCGATCCCGCTGGTCTGCAGGTGCACGTTGGGTTTGGTGAAGGTGCGGTAGTACGAGTTGGAGAACGTCGGCCGCTTGCAGCCGAAGTCGTAGTCCGGGGTGAGCTTGCGGCGCAGCTCCTTGTCGCGGATCGTGGCGAATCGCCACATCTTGGACAGGTCGGCGGCGGCGATGTTGAGTCGCCGGAAGTAACGGTGGCGGTCATCGACGCCGACGTAGACACCATGAACTCGTAGATCGCGTCGGTGACCACCCGGATGGCGCGCTGGGTGAGCGGCACCCGGGCGAACAGCCGCCTGGCCCGCGCCGAGAACCGGATGTCGACCTTGGGCACCACGTAGATCGGCGTGCGCTGATAGACCGTCAGGTCGGCGGCGTCCTTGGCCAGTTCGGGGATCAGCTGGACGGCGGTGGCGCCGGTGCCGATGACGCCGATCCGGCGGTCGCCCGGGTCGTAGTCGTCGTCCCAGTCGGCGGTGTGGATGACCTTGCCGTCGAAGTCGTGGATGCCCGGGATCTCCGGGGTGCGCGGCTGGGACAGGAATCCGGTCGCGGTGATCAGGTAGCGCGCCGTCAGCGTGTCACCGTCGGCCGGCGTGACCCGCCAGAGCGTGGCGTCCTCGTCCCAGCGGGCGCTCTCGACGGTGGTGTTGAACCGGATGTGGCGGCGCACGTCGTACTTGTCGGCGACGTCGTCGGCGTACTGCTTGATCTCGGGCCGGTGGAGAACAGCCGCGACCAGTTCGGGTTGGGCTCGAAGAAGTACGAGTAGGTGGTGGTCGGGACGTCGACGGTCAGCCCGGGGTAGTGGTTGACGTACCAGGTGCCGCCGAGGTCGGCCTCGCGGTCCAGGATGACGAAAGTGCTCGAAGCCCAGCCGCTTGAGCTGGATGGCTGCGCCGATTCCCGCGAAACCTGCGCCGACGATGATCACGTCGAAATTTGTGCTGTGCCATGAATGCAGATTTACCCGACGATTCGGCAAGTCAATAATTGTCGACACCGCCTCAAATTTCACGCGTCGAAAATGTGCAGTTCAGCCGAGTGTATCGGATCAAATGGCTTACACAGCAGTCAATTAGCGCGGATGTGCGGAGCCGATTCGCTACGTCGGTACTAATTGCAAAATCGTCAATTAGAGCCTGCGCGCGAAACGAAAATTTGCCGAGGCAGTGTCTCAGCACATTCGAATTGCGGCATCGACCGCGAGCACCGGTACGTCGAGCGTCTTCGAGCCGAGATCGTGGCGTGCGCCGGTGATCTCGACGATCTCCACCGGAGCGGGGATCAGGCGCACCGCGGAGCGCAGTTCGTCGATGGTGCCGAACGGGTCCGCGGTGCCCTGGGTGAACACCGTCGGCGCGGTGATCGCGGGGAAGTGCTCGGTGCGCAGCCGGTCCGGCTTGCCCGGCGGATGCAGCGGATACGAGAACAGGGTCAGCACGTCGACCAGGCCGGGGTTCTCCGCGACGACCATCGACGTCTGCCGGCCGCCGTAGGAGTGCCCGCCGGCGATCACCGGACCGTCGGCCAGGGTGCGGGCCAGCGCGATCGCCTCGACGATGCCGTCGCGGTCACCGGCGGCCGAGCCCGACGGCGGTCCCTTCGGGCGGCGCCGGCGGTAGGGCAGGTTGTAGCGCACCGCCAGCCAGCCGCGCCGCGGCCCACTCGTCGCAGATCCGGATCAGCAGCGGGGACTCCCGGCTTCCGCCGGCGCCGTGGGTGAGCACGACGACACCGGCCGGCGTGCCCGTCGGCCGGTGTGCGACCCCGGCGATGTCGTCGAGGCTCGAGCTCATGCGCGATCCGCCTGCGGCCTCGCTGAAGCCGGAACAGTGCCGACACCGGGCCGTGTCCGCCGCCCAGCGGGTAGGCGGCGCGCAGGCATTCGGTCACCCACGCCTTGCCGAACGCCACCGCGTCGGGCATCGAATACCCGTGCGCCAGCGCGCACGCGGTGGCCGCACCCAGGGTGTCGCCGGCGCCGTGGTCGTGGATGGTGTCCACCCGCGGCGCGTCGAACTCGTGGAACTCGCTGCCGTCGTAGAGCAGATCCGGACTGTGCGACGAGCCGCCGCAGGTGGCCGCCCTTGACCAGCGCCCATTGCGGCCCCAGCGCGTGCAGCGCCCTGGCGGCGTCGCGCTGGGTCTTCTCGTCGACCACGTCGATGCCGACGATCAGCCGGACCTCGTCGAGGTTGGGCGTGACCAGGCTGGCCAGCGGGAACAGTTCGGTGCGCAGGGTGTCCAGTGCCGACGGGTGCAGCAGCGGGTCGCCGTGCATGGAGGCGCACACCGGGTCGACCACGAACGGGGTGGTGCCGGCCAGGCCCAGATCGCGCCAGGTGCCCGCCACGGTCTCGATGATCTCCGACGACGCCAGCATGCCGGTCTTGGCGGCCTGCACGCCGATGTCGGTGGCCACCGCCTCGATCTGTCCGGCGATGACGTCGGTCGGGATCTCGTGAAAACCCTTGACGCCCAACGAGTTCTGCACGGTGACGGCGGTGACGGCGACCAGTGAGTGCACACCGAGGAGCGCGAAGGTGCGCATGTCGGCCTGGATGCCCGCGCCGCCACCGGAGTCGGAACCGGCGATCGTCAGCACCCGCGGCGGGGTCTGGGCCGGCGGGGTCAACGGCAGGAAGTTCACGCCCACGAGTGTTCCAGAGCGATGTTCAACTTCTCACTCCCTACGCCGGCATTACCCGGTCAGGTTCATACGGTCGACGGCGCCCATTCGCGGAGGCGAATGATCAGGCTCTAGCCGTCCTCTCAGCGCACTCAGCTGTGCGCTCCCGTGTGGTTGGTGTTCCGGTTCCCACGCTAGCAGCGGCCGGGGAATAACGATTGGCCTGAGATGATTTGTATAGCTAACATATGCGTTATTGCGCCGCTCGCACCTGATGCTTGCTACTGACTGATTGCCCACGAAACGAGATGTGCCCGTGACGACCGAGATCGACGCTGCCGGGACCGAAACCGACCGCCGCCGGCGCCGGATGGATCACGACCACCCGCACTACAAGTGGGTCGTGCTGTCCAACACCACCCTGGGCATCCTGCTGGCGTCGATCAACGCCTCGATCGTGCTGATCTCGCTGCCGGCCATCTTCCGCGGCATCGGTCTGAACCCGCTCGCCCCCGGCAACGTCAGCTACCTGCTGTGGATGCTGATGGGCTACCTGGTGGTGACCGCGGTGCTGGTGGTGCCGTTCGGCCGGCTCGGCGACATGTTCGGCCGGGTGAAGATGTACAACATCGGCTTCGTGGTGTTCACCCTGGCCGCCGTCGCGCTGTCCTTCGACCCGTTCCAACTCGACGGCGGCGCGATCTGGCTGATCGGCTGGCGGGTGATCCAGGGCATCGGCGGGGCGATGCTGATGTCGTCGTCCTCGGCCATCCTCACCGACGCCTTCCCGGCCAACCAGCGCGGCATGGCCCTGGGCGTCAACATGGTCGCGGCGGTCGCCGGCTCGTTCCTCGGTCTGCTGATCGGTGGCGTGCTCTCCGAGATCCACTGGCAGGCCATCTTCTGGGTCGGCGTGCCGATCGGCATCATCGGCACCATCTGGAGTGTGCGCTCACTGAAGGAACTCGGCGTGCGCAGTCCCGGCCGGATGGACTGGGCCGGCACGCTGACTTTCGGTGTGGGCCTGACGGTTCTGCTGATCGGCATCACCTACGGCATCCAGCCCTACGGCGGCTCCACCACCGGATGGACCAACCCGATGGTGCTCGGCTCCATCATCGGCGGGCTGGCCCTGCTGGTGGTGTTCTGCTTCGTCGAGCTTCGGGTGCCCGCAGCCGATGGTCGACGTCCGGCTGTTCCGGTCGGCCGCGTTCGGCATGGGCAACCTGGCCGGGTTGATGTCCTCGGTGGGCCGCGGCGGGCTGCAGTTCATGCTCATCATCTGGCTGCAGGGCATCTGGCTTCCCTTGCACGGCTACAGCTTTGAGTCCACCCCGCTGTGGGCGGGCATCTACCTGCTGCCGGCCACCTTCGGGTTCCTGGCCGCCGCACCCATCGCCGGCTCGCTGGCCGACCGGTTCGGTGCGCGGCCGTTCACCGTCGGCGGGATGATCCTGATGGCGGTGACGTTCGTGGCGCTGCTGCTGATTCCGGTCAACTTCAACTACTGGGTCTTCGCGGTGCTGGTGTTCCTCAACGGCCTCGGCGGCGGCATCTTCACCGCCCCGAACACCGCGGCGATCATGTCCAGCGTGCCGGCATCGCAGCGCGGTGCGGCCTCCGGAGTTCGGGCGACGTTCTTCAACGCCGGCTCGTCGCTGTCGATCGGAATCTTCTTCTCGCTGATGATCGTCGGGCTGGCCGCACACCCTGCCCGACGCGATGAGCACCGGGACTGCAGCAGCAGGGAGTGTCGGCCGTCGGTGGCCAACGAGGTGGCCAACCTGCCGCCGGTCGGCAGCCTGTTCGCGGCGTTCCTCGGCTACAACCCGATCGCCGAACTGCTCGCGCCGTACAACGCCCTGAACCAGCCCGGCGTCAACGCCGAGGTGCTGACCGGAAAGACGTTCTTCCCGAACCTGATCACCGAGCCGTTCCACTCCGGTCTGGTGGTGGTGTTCGGCGCGGCCGCGGTGATGATGGTGATCGGCGCGATCGCCTCGCTGTTCAACCCGGGCCGCTACGGGGCCGAAATCATTGGCGACGAACAGAAAGCCGCTGCGGTATAGCCTGCGCGGTGCGGCCCTTCCGTCGATGACTTTCGACTCTGGCCTGAGCCACCGCAACTGACTTACCTTTCGGTCAGTCGTGCCGTGCGGGGAGGTGAGTCGGTGCTGGCGATCGAGTCACGAGTGACCGTGCCGGGTTTGACCGCATCGCAGGTCACCAGCTTCATGTTGGACTGCTCCGACGCGGGCTATCAGAAGTGGTGGCCAGGAGTGCACCTGCACCTGCACCACCTCGCTTCCGGGAGTGCCGACCACGTCGGGGACGAGGTCTTCATGGATGAGTTCATCGGCTCCCGTCGTCTGCGCATGACCGGCGTGGTCGTCCATGCCGAACCTGGCCGAAGAATCTCGTGGCAGATGAAAAAGGGTGTCCGCCTGCCGGCATGGCTGACGATCGACGTTGTAGACGGCCCCGACGGCGTCGCGATCACACATGTGATCACGGCCGGATGGGGTGGGCTGGGACGGGCCTTGGATCCGCTGCTTCGCCTGTACCTCTCATCCGACTTCGCCGCCGCGATGGACAAGCATGTCCACACCGAATTCCCACTGATCCGTGACCGGCTGCATCCGGTCGCCGAGTGACGCCTGTTGGAGGAAGGGAACCGACATGAACCGCGAAGCGTGCAAATTCTTCTCCGGATCGTTCGCCGCGCTCGGCTACGCACACGCTGCGTATGCCGTGGCGGCATCTCGCGGCATCATCAATGAGCCCGTCTTCCTCGGAAGACGATGGGGTGTCGGCTTCATGTGGACAGAAGCGGCGATCTACACGGCACTGGCTCTCGCGCTGGGGCGCATCGGGTGGGGCGCTCGATCAGCGGCAGCCGCGCTGGAAGCCCGGTCGGAAGCCGCCGATTGATGGCCAATGGTCCCGACGCAGCACGATTGCTGCTCGACAATCTGCGGGATGAACGCGGTCGCCGCGTCGTCCTCGTATCGCACTGCCTCCTCAACGAGAACACCCGCTATGCCGGCGGAGCGACGCGATCAGGTGCAGTGGTCGAGGCCGTCGAAGAACTGGCTGCAGCGGGATACGGCATACATCAGCTGCCCTGCCCGGAACGGCTCGCCTGGGGCGGCGTGCTCAAACGTCGCAGTCTGTGGCTCTACGACTCGAAAGGCGGTCCGCTGTATCCGCTGCGCGGTGTTCTCCTCACTGTGTTCATCTGGTGGACGAAGGCGGTCTACAGGCGTCTCGCCCGTCGAGGTTGCGCGTGAGGTGGCCGATTACCAACGCTCAGGGATCGCGGTCGATGGCATAGTCGGGATCGGCGCGTCACCGTCCTGTGGGGTGATGACCACTCTCGATCTGCGGACTTCACTCGAAGTGGTTGCGAGTTGTCCCGCGGCGGCACTTACTCGAGACGTGATGAACGAGCAAGCTGTGCTCGGATGCCGTCGTGCTGGTGAGGGTCTGTTTGTCCAAGCACTCGACCGAGAACTCAAGCGGCACAGATTGACCGTGCCGGCCATGGAGCATGACCTCGCTACCGAACTGCGCGGTGATCGGCAGGCACTCCTCGCGGTCAAGCCGCCTCGGACGCTGGCAGCGCACCTACTGCCTGAGATCACTCAGCTCTGGCGAAGAGACCGCGCGATCCGGCCGGTGGCCCATAGTCCGTAGAGTGCCGCACGCTTGGAGACCAACCCCGACACGGGTGCGAGGACCACGTGGCGCATGCCGGCTTCGGCGAAGGCCCTCAGCTTGGCGGCGATCTGTTCCGGCGTACCCCACAGCAGGGGTCCCTCGGTGAGCACGGCGTCGGTGACCGCGGCGATCGCTTCGTCCATCGTCCGTCGGTCGTAGTGGTCGGGTATGAAGTCGACGAGAGGATTGAACCTCTCCCCGAACGGGTGCGCGGTGCCGGTCTGACGCCACAGGTCGGCCGGCGCCATGAGTCCGAATGATCGGATCACCTTGGTATTGAGCATGGTTCGCACCTCCGCGTCGGTGCGGCCGACCACCATGAAGCGGTGTAGTGCGGGTGTGATCGCTGCCGGATCCCTCCCGGCCTCGGCCGCCGCTGCCCGTACGACCTCGAGCTTGTGGGCATAGTCGTCGGGTGAGCCCACCGCGGTGGGATACCAGCCGTCGCCGTAGCGTCCCGTCAGGCCCAGCATGCGAGGACCGTGTCCGGCTACCCAGATCTGCGGGGTCCGTCCGGCGGCGGGCTTCAGGTCCATCGCGGCGCGGTCGAGCCGATAGTGCTTGCCGTCGAACGAGATTGGTCCCTGTTGGTGAAAGCAGAGCCGAATGATCTGAAGCGCCTCCTCCAGTCGGCTGACAGGGTTCGGAGGGATCGAAGCCGTAGGGGTCGAGGTTCATCCGCTCGCCGGCGCCGATGCCGAGGATCGGTGCGCGCCGGGTCAGATGGGACAGGGTCATCATGGCTTGGGCGATGAGCAACGGGTGACGGCGGATGGGTTCGGTGACGCCGACGCCCAGGCTCATCGATCCCACGCGGGAGGCCAGATAACCGAGAAGAACCTGATAGTCGAAGAACTCGTTGGGGGTCGGACGCTGGGCGGCGAGCCAGGTCAGTTCGCTGTCCCACATCGCGGTGGGGAAGACGTTCTGGAAATGGTCGATCACCATGATCGAGTCCAGTCGCATCGCACGCGCTCCGAACAAGAAGGCGCGAAGCGCGCTCATCGGAGGCTGAGTTCCGATCTGAAGACCTACCGAGACCGCCTGGCTCTTCATGACGAGGTCACCTGATCCCCAGCGACGGCCTTGTAGATCTCGAACCACGGCGATGCCCGCCAATCCCGCGGCGACGGCGACGCCCCACTGGATGAGCGTCATCGGTCCGAAACTGAAGGCGTGACGCAGAGCCGGGATGGTCAGCATCGCGATGAGAAGGATCGCGGCCCCGCCGAGAACCCACTTCAGGGCAGTGTTCCGGCGCTCCTGGAATGTTCGCCAGACCGGCAGGCGCCACGAGCGATTCACCAGAATCAGTGCGAGGTTACCGACGACGAGGGTGGCAAAGGTCATTGACCGGACGACATCGCCGGATTGGCCGCCCAGCACCGCCCACAGGTACACGGCCAGGGTGGCCAGCAGCACCGAGAAGCCCTGCAGCGCAGCTATTGTCAGCACCCGGGCGCCGAACATCGGTTCGCCCAGGCCACGCGGCGGTGAGTCCATGATCTTGGGATCGATCTGCTCGGCCTCGAAGACCACCGAGCACGCCGGGTCGATGATCAGTTCCAGGAACGCGATCTGTACCGGCAAGAGAACGAGCGGCCAGTCGGCGACGAACACCGGGATCAACGACATCCCGACAATGGGTAGGTGCACTGCGATCACGTAGGCCATCGCTTTGCGGAGATTGTCGAAGATGCCGCGGCCCTGCCGCACTCCGCCGACGATCGAGCCGAAGTTGTCGTCGGTGATCACCAGCGCGGCCGACTCCCGGGCCACGTCGGTGCCATGGGCCCCCATCGCGATGCCGATGTCGGCCGCCCGCAGCGCCGGCGCGTCGTTGACCCCGTCGCCGGTCATCCCGACCACCTCGCCGTTGGCCTGCAGTGCCCGGACCAGCCGCAGCTTCTGCTCGGGAACCATGCGGGCGAACACGCTCACCGAGCGGATGCGTGCTGCAAGTTCACGATCGGACATGGCTTCGAGTTCGCGCCCCGTGACGCAGCCGCCGGCGAGGTCGAGACCGATCTCCTTGGCGATCGCCAACGCCGTACCGGGATAGTCGCCGGTGATCATGATCGTCCGGATCGCCGCCCGTTGACATTCGGCCACAGCGTCGGCCACACCGGGCCGAACCGGATCGTATAGGCCTACCAAGCCAAGGAACTCGAATTCGAAATCGTGCTGTTGGGCCGGGAGTGTGTCGGCCGCGTCGAAGCGGGCGGAAGCCACCCCGAGCACCCGTTGGCCGGTGGACGTCGCGGCCTCGACCCCCGCCGTCAACGCCGCAAGCTGGTCTCGATTGAGATGGCACAGATCGGCGATCGCCTCGGGCGCCCCTTTCGCAGCGATCACGTACTGGTCGCCGTCGCGAGAGCGCCACACGTGCGACAGCGCCAAGAGCGATTCCGACAGCGGATACTCGCGGATCAACTCCCAGTCGGCGTGTACGTGCGGACCGCTGGCGAGGTAGCGGTCGCCGAGCTCCCGGAACGCCTTGTCCATCGGATCGAACGGATCGATCGGCGAGGCCAGGACGGCGAACTCCGCCAGCGTGTGAAAGGCCTCGGGCAACTCGCGGTCGTCGCAGGTGTGCGTCTGCCCATCGGCGATGAGTTGCTGCACTGTCATTCGGTTGAGCGTCAAGGTGCCCGTCTTGTCGACGCACAGAACCGTCGCCGATCCCAGGGTCTCGATGACCGGCGGGCGGCGGGTCAGCACATGCTTCTGCGACATCCGCCAGGCACCCAGCGCCATGAAGACGGTGAGCACCACCGGAAACTCTTCGGGCAGAAGCGCCATCGCGGTGGCGATGCCGGCGAGCAGACCCGGCAGCCAGTTGCCGCGGGTCAGGCCGTACACGACGACGACCACTGCCGCCGCCAGCACACCGACGACGGCCAAAACCTTGACCAGGCGATCGATTTCGCGCTGAAGAGGCGTGCGCTCGGGCTCGATCGTCCGCAGCGCCGCACCGATCTTGCCCAGTTCGGTGCCGGCTCCGGTCTCCTTGGCCACCGCAATGGCGTGTCCCTTGACCACCAGCGTGCCCGAGAACACCCACGGGGTCGCGTCACCTCCTGGCCGGCCCATCGCCGCCGCGAGCGCCGAAGGATCGCCGGCCACTTTCCGGACCGGAACCGACTCACCGGTGAGCGCCGACTCGTCGACGGAGAAGTTGGTGGCCTCCACCAGTGCCGCGTCGGCGGGCACCCGATCGCCTTCGGCGAGCATCAGCAGGTCGCCGCGGACCACGTCCCGGCCGGCGATCCGAACCTGCGCGCCGTCCCGTATCACCAGGGCACGCGGGGAGGACAGATCGCGCAGCGCCGCCAACGCGTTCTCGGTCTTGTGCTCCTGATAGATCGAGATCGCGATGACAACGACGACAAAGGCCATCAACAACGCCCCGTCAAGAGGCTCGGCCAGCAGGAAGTTGACCAGCCCCGCGCCCAGCAGAAGCAACAACATCGGCTGACGGATGACGTCCCATGCCTCACGGATCAAGTTGCGCTGTTTGGCGGTCGGCAACTCGTTGGGACCGTCGGCGGCCAGTCGGCGGGCAGCCTCGTCCGACGTCAGGCCAGCCACAGCGGTCGACATCACCACCCCCTAGTCCGGTACACGCCGCACGCTATGGGTCACGCCGATCGCGGGCTAGTGCCGAAGGTCCCGGTCCGGGCCCGTCGGCGCGGATTGCCTAGGCTTGGTGGCTCAGAGAGAATCGGGTCGATCGGTCTACCGGTCCGGGTGTTGGGGGTCCGTGGTGGATTGGCAGCAGATCCAGCCGTTCCTGATCGCGCTGGCCATCGGCTTGCTGCTCGGCTTCGAGCGCGAACGTAGCCACCACCGGAACCTGCCCGCCGGCTCGCGCTCGTTCGCATTGCTGGCGCTGGCCGGCGCCATCGCCGCGAGCTTCAACACCTGGGCCGTCGTGGTCGGACTGGTTGCCGTCGGGGCGCTGTCGGCACTCGCCTACTTTCGCACCAGCGACGACGACCCGGGCACCACGACCGAGATCGCCGCACTCGTCGCCTACCTTCTCGGTGCGCTTGCCTACACCCAGCCGGCACTGTCGGTGGCCCTCGCTGTGGTCGTCGTCGGCTTGCTGATTTCGAAGACCCGCATTCATCGCTTCGCCCGCGAGATCGTCAGTGAGGTCGAATTAGAGGACGCCATAAAGTTTTTCGTGGTGGCCTTCGTCGTCCTGCCGCTGCTGCCCGATCGGCAGCTCGGGCCCGTACGGCGTGCTCAATCCCTCGAAGATCTGGCTGCTGGTCGTGCTGCTCACCGGCATCGGCTGGGTCGGCTACATCGGGGTGCGTGCGCTCGGCCCCGAACGCGGGCTGCTGGTCACCGGCTTGGCCGGCGGTTTCGTCTCCGCCAGCGCGACGACCGCGTCGATGGGCCGAGTGAGCCGAACGGTTGCCGGCCTGCGCGGACCGCTCGCGGGCGCGCTGCTCGCCAGTCTGGCCACCTTCGTGCAGCTGCTCGTCGTGATCGGACTCGTCGACGGCGAGGTGCTACGTCGGCTCTGGCTGCCCGGTCGTCGCCGGGATGATCGTGCTCAGCGGCGTTGCCGCGCTTGCCTATCGGGGCGCCTCGCGCGGTCATCAGGACGGTGCTACCGATGATGAGGAGGCCTCGCCGAAACCGGCGAGCCGACCCTTTGCCCTGCGTCCTGCCCTCTTGTTGGCCGCAGTACTGACCATCGCGTTGCTTGTCGGGCGGTGGGGTGCCGACGTGCTCGGACCCCGGGGTGCGGTACTGGCCGCATTCGCTGCGGGTCTCGCCGATGCCCACGCCGGTTCGCTTGCCGCGGCCAGTCTCGCCGCGAAGGGCGATATCACCGTGGACACCGCGCTGGTCTCGATCGCTGCCGCGCTCGGGTCCAATCTGCTGGTCAAGATCGTGCTGGCTTTCACCGCCGGTGGTCGTCGGTTCGGAATCGGATTCCTCGCCGGCATGGCAGCCCCCGCCGTGGTGTTCGGCATCGCTCTCAGCTTTGCCGTGATCCATGGCTGAGCGCGAACGCCCACGAATCTGCCGATGCCTCCGGTAGTTTCACTGTCCGTGCCCGCGCTGAACAACCGCCAGATCCTGCTGCGACGACGCCCGACCGGGCTCGTGCAGCCCGACGACACCGAGCTGGTGAACACTGCGGCCCCCGAACTCGCCGAGGGCGAGGCGCTGCTGCGCACCACCTACGTCGGTCTGGACGCCGCCGCCCGGACGTGGCTCAACGACCAGCCCGGCTACCTGCCGCCGGTCCAGATCGGTGAGGTCATCCGCGCGGCGGGCATCGGCGAGGTGGTCGAGACGCGCTGTGACGCGTTCACGGTCGGCGACGTCGTCACCACACTGACCGGCTTCCAGGACTACGTCGATCATCCGCGACGACATCTTCAGCACGCCGGTCCAGGCCGGCAGCGACCAACTCGCGGTGATGAGCATCTACGGGCCCACGGGCGCCACCGCGTACTTCGGCATGACCGACATCGGCCGCCCGAAGGAGGGGGAGACCGTGGTGGTCTCGGCCGCGGCCGGGGCCACCGGCTCGGTGGCCGGACAGATCGCCAAGATCGCCGGCGCCCGCGTGGTCGGCATCGCCGGCGGTCCGGAGAAGTGCAGGGCGGTGGTCGAGGACTTCGGATTCGACGCCTGCATCGACTACAAGAACGACAACGTGCCCGCCGCCCTCAAGCAGCACTGCCCCAAGGGCGTCAACGTCTACTTCGACAACGTCGGCGGCCCGATCCTCGACGCCGTACTGGGCCGGCTCGCTCCCAAGGCACGAGTTGTGTTGTGCGGCGTCATCTCCAGCTATCTCACCGGCGAGCACCCCGGACCGGCGAACTACGTCAACCTGTTGTCGAGGACCGCGTCGATGCAGGGCTTCAACGCCCTGGACATGTGGGACCGCTTCGACGAGGCCTACGCCGACCTACGGCGATGGGACGCCGAGGGCAAGCTGGTGCACCGCGAGACCGTCTTCGACGGGACTGGAGAGTTGCGTCGACGCGCTCAACGGACTGTTCACCGGGGCCAACATCGGCAAGATGCTGGTGAAGGTCAACGAGCCGGCGCGTTGAGTCAGGAGCCTCGCAGACGTCTACTCGCACAACGTCTGCGCCATTCCTGACTCAACGCCGAAGGTCCGCCAGCACCGGCGCGTGATCGCTCGGCGCGGGATCGCCCTTCTTGCCCGGGCGGCGTTCGTCCTTGACGATCTCGGCGTGCACCACCCGCTCTGCCAACTTCGGTGAGCCGAGGATGAAGTCGATGCGCATGCCGCGGCGCTTCTGGAACGCCAGCTGGGTGTAGTCCCAGTAGGTGTAGACCCCCGGTCCCGGCGTGAACGGCCGGACCACGTCGGCGAACCGGGTGTCGACGATCGCGTTGAACGCCTTGCGTTCCGGCTCGGAGACGTGCGTGGACTCGCGGAACGCCGCCATGTCCCAGACGTCCTCGTCGGCGGGTGCGATGTTCCAGTCACCGACGAGCGCGATCTGCGCGTCCGGATCCCGCTGCAGCCACGACCCGGCCGTCTCACGAAGCGCGGCAAGCCATTCCAGCTTGTACCGGTAGTGCGGATCGGCCAGCGTACGGCCGTTCGGCACGTACAGGCTCCACACCTGCACCCCGGCGCACGTGGCGGCCAGGGCGCGGGCCTCGGACTTGGCGTCGGTCCCGTCCTTGCTCCACGACGGCTGGCCCTCGAAACCCACCTGCACGTCGTCGAGGCCCACCCGCGACGCGATCGCCACCCCGTTCCACTGGTTGAACCCGCAGTGCACCACCTCGTAGCCGGCCTCGAGGAAGGGCATCGTGGGGAACTGGTCGTCGGAGCACTTGGTCTCCTGCATCGCCAGCACGTCGACCTCGCCGCGCTGCAGCCAGCCGACCACCCGGTCCACTCGTGCGCGAATCGAGTTCACGTTCCAGGTGGCGATGCGCAGGACGTCGTCGGGCATGGGCTACAGGGTACGACCGACCAACGACCGGGCATCGACGTAGCGGTGGTGGTGATGCAGGACGAAACCGAGTCGGCTGTAGAGCGTGATCGCGGCGGCGTTGTCGGTCAGCACCTGCACGTAGGTGCGGGTCGCGCCGCGCCGCGCACCCCAGTCGATCAGCGCCTGGCAGAGCATGCGGGCGTGGCCCCGTCTGCGGTGCTCGGCGTCCACGTGCACCGCCGAGATGCCCAGCCACACGGTGCCGTCGGGAGCGGTGGTCACCGCGCCGCGGCCCACCGCCGCGAGTGGTCGCGGCGAAACGGCCGACGCCGCGCCAGCCAGCGACGCGAACACCACCTCGCCGTCGACCACGGCCGTCAGCACCGGCACCGGAACGTCGCGCTCGTAGCACCTCAGCCACGCGGGGTCGGGGCGGTCGAGCATCCTCACCTCCGCATGCGACCGGGCTTCGGACACGTCGCTGACCATCACCCGGGTGTTCTTGATGCCGGCCGCGCGCACCGGCACCAAGCCGCTCGGGCAATGCCAGCCACGGCGCCAGCCCGCGCCGCTCATACCAGTCGATGACGCCGGGCAACGCTGCGATCGTGGCCGAAAAATCCAGCGGCACAGCTGAATTGGCTCGGCTGGTATAGCCGCCGCCGGCGCGCAGCAGCCAGCCGTCGTGCCAGTGCTGTTCGGTTCCCGGCCAGGCCAGCGCGGCGGCGTGCTCCAGGGCGCGGATCTCGGAGGCCCGCACCGGCGCGTGGCTGAGCTCGCGCACCGCCACGACGTCGGCCGGGGCGATCTCGACGAGCTCACCGGACTTGGTGCGCACCACCACCGGATCCAGCGACTGCACGTGGCCGATCACGTCGGTGTACTCACCGGTGGGCAGCCGGTAGCGGATGCTCACCCGGGCGCCGACCGAGCGGCACGTCGACCATCGGATCAGTGACCGAACGGGTCGGGCACCTCGCCCGGCGTCCACGACAACCCGGGCACCCCCCAGCCGTTCTTCTTGACGGCCTTCTTGGCCGCCCGGGCGTGGCGGCCGACCAGCTTGTCGACGTAGAGGAACCCGTCGAGATGTCCGGTCTCGTGCTGGAGCATGCGGGCGAACAAGCCGTTGCCCTCCAGCGTGACCGGCTTGCCGTCGGCGTCCAGGCCCGTCACCCGCGCCCACGTCGCCCGGCCGCACGGGAACGACTCGCCCGGCACCGACAGGCAGCCCTCGTCGTCGTTGTCCGGGTCGGGCATCGTCTCGGGAACCTCGGAGGTCTCCAGCACCGGGTTGACCACCACGCCGCGGCGGCGCGAGGCCTGGCCGCGGTCGTCGGCGCAGTCGTAGACGAACAGCCGCAGCCCGACCCCGATCTGGTTGGCGGCCAGGCCAACACCGTTGGCGGCGTCCATCGTCTCGTACATGTCCTTGATGAGATCGACCACGTCGGCGGGCAGTGCACCGTCGGCGCCGACCGGCACCGGGGTGGTCGGGTTGTGCAGAACGGGATCACCCAGGATCACAATTGGTCTGACGGCCATGAACGGCAAGCTTAAGTCAGCCGACGCGCGGGCTCGGCTGCCGTCCCAACAGACGCGGGCGTGATTGAATGACGCGAGCACGGGATGTCAATGGTCAGCACTCGGAAGGGCCCACAGATCGAAATGGACGGCGCCATGGCACGGGCCGAGCGGTCAAATGACGACGCTGACCTGCCGGACGGTCTGAGCCGCCGCGAGTACGACATCCTGGCCTTCGAGCGGCAGTGGTGGAAGTACGCCGGCGCCAAGGAAGAAGCGATCAAGGACCTGTTCTCGATGTCCGCGACGCGCTACTACCAGGTGCTCAACGCCCTCGTCGACCGCCCCGAGGCGCTGGCCGCCGACCCGATGCTCGTCAAGCGGCTGCGGCGGCTGCGGGCAAGCCGGCAGAAGGCGCGCGCCGCCCGCCGGCTCGGCTTCGAGGTCCCCTGATTTTTCTGGTTGACCATCCGGGCGATAGCGTCGCGGACTCCAGCCCGTTACAGTGGGCGCGATGAACGAGCGCGTCCCCGACTCCTCCGGCCTGCCGCTGCGGGCCATGGTCATGGTGCTGCTGTTCCTCGGCGTCATCTTCCTGCTGGTCGGCTTCCAGGCCATGGGCTCGGGCAGCAACGACAGCACCGACGACTCGACCGTCGACGCGGACCGTCACCTCCACCACCGCCAAGACGTCGGCTGCCCCCGCCGCCAAGGCTGACGTGCGGGTTTTCAACATCGGCGGCGAGGAAGGCGGGGCCAGCCGCACCGGTGACCGGCTGCGCGAGGCCGGCTGGAACGTCACCGAGACCGGCAACCTCACCGCGCCGGAAGTGACGGCGACGACGGTGTACTTCGGCACCACCGAGGGCGAGCAGGCGGCCGCCGAGGCCGTCGGCAAGGTGCTCGACGCGCCGGTGCAACCGCGAATTCCGGAAATCGCCGAGCAGCCACCGGGCGTGATCGTTCTGGTGACGGGATAGAGCTTCGGCGCATGGTTAAGCCCGTCAGCCAGCTGAAAACTGTCACCGCCCTTCTGTTCGTCGCGCCGGTCGCGTTGCTGACCGCATGTTCGCCCAACGAGCCCATCGCGACGCAGCCCGGCACCACCCCGCCGATCTGGACGGGTTCACCTGACCCGTCCGCGGAGGCAGAGCCGCAGAACGCGGAGGTGACCGTGGAAGAGAAGACCATCAACGCGGTCATCACCGGCGTGGACGGAACTCAGCTCGCGGCGGCCACCATCGACTTCAGCGAGAAGTTTGCCACCGTCACCGTGCAGACCACCGGCGCCGGGAAGCTCGCGCCCGGCCTGCACAGCCTGCAGCTGACCTCCGGCCGGCAAGTGCGAACCCAACTCGGTGGGCGCCGCAGGCGGAAGCCCCGGCGACTTCCTGTCCGCCGGGGACCCGATCGGCGGCGCCGGCCAGAACGGCCCGCTCGTCCCGCTGCAGGTCCGCGGCGACGGCACCGGCATGCTGGTCACCACCACCGACGCGTTCAAGGAAGACGAGCTGCTCGACGGCGACAAGTCGGCCATTGTCATCTACGACAAGTCCGACACGATCGCAGCCGACGCCACCGGCGGTGCCGCCAAGCGCGTGGCGTGCGGTGTCCTCAGCTCCGGCTAGCACACCAGCCGACAGGCGCTCGGCCGCGCGGATCGATTTCGCCGGCTCGCCGCGCCCGACCCTCGGCGTGGAATGGGAGTTCGCTCTCATCGACGCCCAGTCGCGCGACCTGAGCAACGAGGCCGCCTCGGTGATCGCCGACCTCGGCGAGAACCCGCACGTCCACAAGGAACTGCTGCGCAACACCGTCGAGATCGTCACCGGCATCTGCGACACGGTCGACGAGGCGATGGCCGACCTGCGCTCGACGTTGCGCGACGTCCGCGAGATCGTCCACGAGCGCGGTATGGAGTTGTTCTGCGCGGGCACGCACCCCTTCGCCGAGTGGTCGACGCAGAAACTCACCGACGCGCCGCGCTACGCCGAGCTGATCAAGCGGACCCAGTGGTGGGGCCGGCAGATGCTGATCTGGGGCGTGCACGTCCACGTCGGCGTCTCCTCGGCGCACAAGGTCATGCCGATCATCTCCTCACTGCTCAACCAGTACCCGCACCTGCTGGCACTGTCGGCGTCCTCGCCGTTCTGGGCCGGCGAGGACACCGGCTACGCCAGCAACCGGGCGATGATGTTCCAGCAGCTGCCCACCGCCGGCCTGCCGTTCCAGTTCCAGACCTGGCACGAGTTCGAACGGTTCGTGCAGGATCAGAAGAAGACGGGCATCATCGATCACATCAACGAAATCCGCTGGGACATCCGGCCTTCGCCGCACCTGGGCACCATCGAGGTGCGCGTCTGCGACGGGGTGTCCAACCTGCGCGAGCTCTCGGCCCTGGTGGCGCTGACGCACTGCCTGATCGTCGACCTGGACCGCCGGCTCGACGCCGGTGAGGAACTGCCGGTGATGCCGCCGTGGCACGTGCAGGAGAACAAGTGGCGCGCGGCGCGCTACGGGCTGGACGCGATCATCATCCTCGACGCCGACAGTAACGAGCGGCTGGTCACCGAGGACCTCGACGACCTGCTGACCCGGTTGCAGCCGGTGGCCGAATCGTTGCACTGCGCCGACGAACTGGCCGCGGTCGCCGAGATTCCCCGGCTCGGGGCGTCGTATCAGCGGCAGCACCGGGTAGCCGAGGACAACGGCGGCGACCTGCGCGCCGTGGTCGACTCGTTGGTTCACGAGCTGGATCTCTAGGGAGGCGCCACATGGCAATCCGCCGACTGGGACTGGCGGCGCTGGCTGCGGCGGTCGTCGTGACCGGCGCCGGCTGCGCCAAACCCATTCCCGGTACACCGGTCGCGGCGCCGGGCCAGGCGGGCAAGCCGCTCGCGCCCGCCGACCTGGCCAGTGCGACCTGCCGCGAATACCTGGCCATGGACGAGGCCACCCGCGGCGAGGTGATCAAGGCCATCGGCGACAAGGGCAACCAGCTCATCACGATGAACCCCGAGATATGGGTGGGAGTCGCCGGCGCGCTGTGCAGCTTCGTCGATCCCAGCGCCCCGGTCAAAGACATCCTCGTCGGCCAGGGCCTGCGATGAGCCCAGCCGGGCAGCCGATGTTCCCGCTGCAGTCGGCGCTGCTGCCCGGCGAGGTGCTGCCGCTGCGGATCTTCGAACCGCGCTATTCAGCATCTGGTGCGCGACTGCCTGGAGATGGACGACCCGGCGTTCGGCGTGGTGCTGATCACCCGCGGCCGCGAGGTCGGCGGCGGGGACGTGCGCGGCGATGTCGGCGCGCTGGCCCACATCACCGAGTACGCCGACCACGGTATGGGGCAGTACGAGCTCAAAGCCGTTGTCGGCGAACGTATCCGGATCGACGAGTGGCTGCCCGACGATCCCTACCCGCGGGCCGTCGATCCGGCCCTGGCCGGACGAGCCGGGCCCGCCGGTGACCCCGGAGCGGATCGGTGAGGTGGTCGACCGGATCCTCGCGCTGTTCGAGCGGATCGTCAGCTCCCGCGGCGCGCAGTTGCGGTCCGACGCGCTGGCGGTCGAACCCGAGATCGCCGACGACCCGTCGCGGCACATCTACGCGCTGGCCTCGCGGGTGCCGATGGGCCAGGCCGACCGCTACGCGGTGCTGGCCGCGCCGACCCTGGCCGAGCGGGTCGACGTGCTGACCGATGCGCTCGAAACCGTCGCGGCGATGGTCGAATTCCAGATCGCCGAGGAGCAGTAGCGCTCAGATCCTTGGTCGCATCGACAAACGTGGTGTCCGGCACCACTTCCAGCGTCGGCCGGCGGGCGCTGGTAGTGGTCCATCAACACCGCGGCGTCGATGGTCTCCGACCTCCCAGCCCCGGTCGGTCAGCCACTGCGCGACGTCGGCTCGCGGCTCGAAGTACCACAGCGCAGCAGTGTCGGGCAGCTCGTCGTGTCCGGCCTCGGCGGCCGCCCGGCGGGCCTGCGCCATGCGCGTGCGCCGTCGCTCGATCAGCCTCGGCGGAGAAGAACGTCGGCGCCGAAGGCTTCGACGGTGATCCGGCTGCCGTCGGCGCTGAGCTCGTCGATGCGCTCGAACAGCAGGTCCTGCGTCGGCGGCTGGCAGATACGGAAGCAGTCCCTCCGCCGACCATGCGGTGGGACGTCGACGGGTCGAATCCCTTGTGCCGCAGCGCCGCTGGCCAGTCCTGGCGCAGGTCGACCGGCACCGCGACGTACCGGGTGGCCGGACGGGCGTTGTGCCCGGCGAGCACCTGCTCCTTGAACTCCAGCACCTTGGGCTGGTCGAGCTCGTAGACGCATGTGCCGCTGATCCACGGCAGCCGCCACGCCCGGGTGTCCAGGCCCGCGGCCAGGATCACCACCTGGTCGAGGCCGTTGGCGCCCGCCGTGGTGAAGAACTCGTCGATGTATTTGGTCCGCGACGCGATGTAGGCGGCCATGGTCTTCATCCGCGCGATCACCTGGTCGTCGGCCTTACCGATGTGAGCCAGGCTCTCCTCGGTGAACGGCGGCCGCCAGCCCGCGTCGGTCGCCGCCTCGATGAAGAAATGGGCGTACGGGTCGGTGTAGAGCGGGCAGTCGGCCTCCGACTCCAACGCTCGTGCTCGGGCGACGGTCAGCGCGGTGGCGCCGACGCCCTCGGTGATGTCCCAGCTGTCGTCGTCGGTACGGCTCACGGGTTCGTCTTGCGCCCCCTTGGTGTGCGTCGCGCATCTCGTCGACGGTCAGGAGGTCGTCGCGGATGTTCTGTTCCCGGTAGGCCAGCTGACCGACCCGGTGTGCCACCACCGGCGCGGTGATGAGGGTGAACATCGCCGTCAGGATGATCATCCCGACGTCGGCGTTGCCGCGCAGCCGGATCGCGGCGCCGCCGAGCACCAGCAGCAGACCCAGCACCTGCGGTTTGGTGGCGGCGTGCATCCGCGTCAGCGTGTCGGGGAAGCGCACCACCCCGATCGCGGCGGTCAGCGCCAGCGCGGAGCCGCCCAGCACCAGCACGGCCGTGACGATGTCGAGGAGCGTTCATCGCGGCTCCTGCCGAGTCGATGTCGGGCACCCGGAAGCGGGCCACGCTGACCGAGCCGACGAAGCTGATCAACGACAGCGCGGCCAGGCTGTAGGTCACCGTGGTGTCCAGGCTGAAGGCGGCCCAGGTGCCGATGCCGCACATCGTCACCGCGACGAGGGTGTCGACGGCCACCAGCCGGTCCAGCGTGCTGGGCCCGGCCAGCAGCCGGATCATCGTCACCGCCGCCGCCGCGATCAGCATCACGCCCGCGACCACCCACACGATCGTCATGTCGCGGCCTCCTCGGATTCGCTTGCCGCGGGCTGCCATTCGGAGTCCCGCTCGAACGCCGCGACCAGCAGCCGCTCCAGCTTGGTGACCTGCTGGTAGAACCGGTCCACCGACCGCTCGCGAGCCGACGTCGAGCACGTGGACGTAGATCAGCCGGCGGGCCTGGTCGATCTCCAGCACGATCGTGCCCGGGGTGAGGTTCATGATGTTGACCGCCAGCGCCAGCACCAGATCGGACTTCAACGCCAGCTGCGCCCGCAGCACCGCCGACAGCGGCGGCGGCCCGGGCCGCATCGCCAGCCACGCCACCTGGGTCGACGGACACCACCAGCCACCACGCCACGTGCAGCGCCAGCCACAGCAGCGACAGCGGATGCAGCCTGCCCTGTACCGGCACCGCGGGCAGCGGCAGCAGCACCGTGATCAGCAGCGCGACCGCCAGGCCCGGAGAGCACGTTGGCCGCAGACACGCTGCCCCACAACAGCAGCCACACCAGGGTCAGCCAGACCAGCACCCAGATCCGCAGCGTCCATGTCCTCATACGGTGTGCTCCCCAACACCGCGGTGATGTACTGGCCGCGGTCGAGCACCTCGTCGGCGGCGCGGTCGCTGTAGCCGAAGATCGGGCCCGGCGGCCACCGTCAGCGCCAGCCCGACGGCGATCAGACCCATTGTCGGAGCGACCATTCCGATCGGCATCCGGCCGACGTCGTCGCGGTCGTCGAAGGCGACGTCCTGCGGAGTAGTCGTCGAGCAGCGCCGAGGGTGCGGAGTCGGACAGCGTCGCCCTCGGGGGCGTCGACCCGGGCCCGCCAGAACGCCTTGGTCCACACCCGGGCCACCACGTAGAGCGTCAGCAGGCTGGTCACCACCGAACCGGCGACCAGCAGCCAGGCCAGCACCGAGCCGTCCTGCGGTGCCCGCCTCCAGCAGCGCCACCTTGCCGATGAAGCCCGAAAACGGCGGAATGCCACCGAGATTCAGCGCGGGCACCATGAAGACGAACGCCAGCAGCGGGCTGGCGGCGGCCAGCCCGCCGAGGCGGTGCAGCGTCGAGGCGCCGGCCTGCCGTTCGATCAGCCCGACGACCAGGAACAGCGTGGTCTGCACGACGATGTGGTGGGCCACGTAGTAGATCGCCCCGGACATGCCGAGCCGGCTGGACAGCGCGATGCCGAACACCATGTAGCCGATGTGGCTGACGAGGGTGAACGACAGCAGCCGCTTGATGTCGCTCTGCGCGATCGCGCCGAGGATGCCGACCAGCATGGTCAGCAGCGCCGCAACCAGCAGCACGCGGTCCAGCCCGCCGTCGGGGAACAGCAGCGAGTGCGCCCGGATGATCGCGTACACACCGACTTTGGTCAGCAGGCCGGCGAACACCGCGGTCACCGGTGCCGGCGCGGTGGGGTAGGAGTCGGGCAGCCACGCCGACAGCGGGAACACCGCGGCCTTGATGCCGAACGCCACCAGCAGCACCGCGAACAGCGCGCTGCGGGTGCCGCGCGCTGACGTCGTGCAGCCGCAGCGACAGCTCGGCCATGTTCAGCGTGCCGGTGGCCGCGTAGATCAGCGCGAGGCCGATCAGGAAGATCAGCGAGGACACCATCGACACCATCACGTAGGAGATGCCGGCGCGCACCCGCTCCTTGCTGGCGCCGATGGTCAGCAGCACGAAGCTCGCCGACAGCAGCACCTCGAAGCCGACGTAGAGGTTGAACAGGTCACCGGCCAGGAACGCCGTGCACACACCGGCCGACAGCACCAGATAGGTGGGCAGGAAGATCGACACCGGCTGACGGTCGTCGCCGTCGCGGATGCCCTGCCCGATGGCGTAGAACACCACCGCCAGCAGCACGATCGAGGACACCACCAGCATCAGCGCCGAGAGCCGGTCGACCACCAGCGTGATGCCCAGCGGGCCCAGCCCGGCATCGGTCGGTCCCCAGCCGCCGACGTGCAGCGCCTGGGTGCCGTCCCGGTCGGTGAGGTACAGCAGCACCGCGCACACCGCCAGCACCGCGGTCAGCGCGACCACCGTGATCAGCCGCTGCAGCCGCGGCCGGCGGCCGGCGATCAACGTCAGCGCGGCGGCGATCAGCGGGATCAGCACCGGCAGCGGCATCAGTACACCGGCGAGAGCGTCATCGCGACCCCTCGTGCCCGGGCAGCGCGTCGAGTTCGTCGGGCTCGTCGGTGTCGCGGGCGGCAACGGGCAGCCGGCACGTCCTCGTCGATCGAGGCCGCCTCCTCGTCGGACAGCTTCGACACCCGGGTGTCCTCGGGGTCGTTGCCGACCTCCTCCTCGGTGGTCAACCGGATACGAGCGGTAGGTCAGGGCGAGCACGAACGCGGCGATGCCCATCGTGATGACGATCGCGGTCAGGATCATGCCCTGCGCCAACGGGTCTGCCGTCGTGGTCTCCGAGCCGCTGGTGCGCCCGCGCACCGGCGGATTGCCCGACGGCCCGCCGACGGTGAGGATCAGCAGGTTGACGGCGTTGCCGACGAGCAAGAGCCCCAACAGCATTCGGGTCAGGTTGCGGTCCAGCAGCAGGTACACGCCGCAGCTGGTGAGGCCGCCGATGATGACGAGCGGAACGAGGTAGGTGATCACGAGGCCCTCGCCTTCACCGCGGCGGCGGCGTCTCGGCCATCTCGACGTCGATGCGCGCGCCGAGGCTGCGCAGCACGTCGAGCACCAGGCCGACGACGATGAGGTACACCCCGAGGTCGAAGAACAGCGCGGTGACGAGCTTGACCGTGCCCAGCAGCGGCAGGTGCAGCGAGATCACCGCCGACGACAGCGCCGGCGCGCCGAGCAGCAGCGAGCCCACCGCGGTGCCGGCCGACAGCGCCAGCCCGGCGCCGAGGATCTTGCCGGCGTCCAGCGGCAGGGTCTCGCCGAGTTCGTAGCGGCCGCCGGCCAGGTAGCGCAGCACCAGCGCCAGCCCGGCGGTCAGCCCGCCGGCGAACCCGCCGCCGGGGGTGTTGTGCCCGGTGAAGAAGAAGTACACCGACAGCACCATGATCAGCGGGAAGATCATCCGGGTGGCGACCTCGAGCACCAGCGAGCGGTAGCGCGGGTCGCGCAGTTCGCTGCCGCGCAGCCAGGTGGTGTCGCTGACCGCCGGGCTGTAGGCGGTAGCGCCGATGCGGGCGGCGGCCGATGTCGCCTCGGGCCGGCCGGCGATCGTCGACTGGCGTCGGAACCCGTGGCGCCGAGCCGAACCGGCGGTGCGGAACACCAGCGAGGCCACCCCGGTGGCCGCGACCAGCAGCACCGAGATCTCGCCGAGGGTGTCCCAGGCGCGGATGTCGACCAGCAGCACGTTGACGGTGTTGGCGCCGTGGCCGCGGTAGTAGGCGGCGTCGGGCAGCAGCTCGGCGATCGGGGTGGTGGTGCGGGCGGCCATCGCGAACACCGCCAGGGTGGTGACGGTCGCGCCGACGGCGAGCGGCGAGCACCGCCCTGGGCAGCCGGTAGCCGCTTGATGTTGGCCTCGTCGGCCTCGGCGGGCAGGGTCCGCAGCACCAGCACGAAGATCACCAGCGTCAGCGTCTCCACCAGGAACTGGGTCAGCGCCAGGTCGGGGGCGCCGTGCAAGGCGAAGATCGACGCCGCAGCCGTAGCCGGTGATGCCGACCAGCAGCACCGCCGCCAGCCGGTTGCGCATCACGGTGGCGGCCGACGGCGGCGGCCAGGATCAGCAGGCCGACCACCGGTTGGACCAGCGAGTCCCACAGCCGGAAGTCGCGGCCGGTCGCGCGCCCCGAGGACCAGCACCGCGATCGGGCAGCAGCACCAGCGTCGACAGGATCACCGACTGGGTGACCGGGATCGAGCCGCGCTGGGTGACCGCCGGTCAGTCGCACCGACAGCCACGTCGGCGCCGCGGATGACCGCGTCGTAGATCCGGTCGGCGTTGCCCAGCGGCAGCCAGGCGCCGAGCCGGGCCCGGCGCAGCCGGTCGCGGCCGAAGAACGCCGCGGTGCCGACCGCCAGCACCAGCGACCGACAGCAGCAGCGGCAGGCCGAAGCCGTGCCACAGTGCCAGGTGTAGTAGCCGTCGGCGGCGCCGGCGGCGGGCAGCGTCTCGGCGTAGTCGTCGAGGGCGTCGTCGAGCCGGCTGGGCACCAGACCGAAGAACAGCCCGGCCGCGGCCAGGATCGCCGGCGCGACCAGGAACGCCGCCGGCGGCCGGTGCAGGTTGGCCACCAGGATGCGTCGGACCGCGAGAACCCTTGCGCGCGAACGCACCCCACAGGAATCGCAGGCTGTAGATGGTGGTGAACACCGAGCCGAACACCACCCCGGCCAGCACCACCGGCGCCCAGCGCGCCCAGCGACTCGCTGTGCGCGATGGTCTCGAAGTCGGCCTCCTTGGCGACGAAGCCCAGGAACGGCGGCAGCGCCGCCATGCTCGCGGTCGCCCCGGCCGCGATGACGAACAACGCCGGGCATCCGGCTGCCCAGCCAGGCCAGCCTGCGGATGTCGCGGGTGCCGGTGGAGTGGTCGATGACGCCGACGACCATGAACAGCGTCGCCTTGAACAGCGCGTGCGCGCACAGCATGGCCAGCCCGGCCAGCATCAGGTCGCGGCCGCCGCCGCCGACCATCACGGTGATGAAGCCCGAGCTGGCTGACGGTGCCGAACGCCAGGATCAGCTTGAGGTCGTATTCGCGCACCGCGCGCCAGCCGGCCAGCAGCATGGTCACCAGGCCGAGGGTGATGACGGTCGGGCCGCCAGCCGGGGGAGTCGGCGAAGCCGGGTGCCAGCCGGGCGATGAGGTAGACGCCGGCCTTGACCATCGCCGCCGCGTGCAGGTAGGCGCTGACCGGGGTGGGGGCGGCCATGGCGCCGGGCAGCCAGAAGTGGAACGGCACGATCGCCGACTTCGACAGCGCGCCGATGAGCACCAGGACGACGGCGACGCCGACGGCCATGCCGTGCGGGGGTGCGCGCACCAGTTCGGAGAGCAGGTAGGTGCCGGCAGTAGTGGCCGAGGATGACGATGCCGACCAGCATCGCCAGCCCGCCGGCGGTGGTGACCAGCAGCGCCTGCATGGCGGCCCGGCGGCTGGTGGCCCGCTCGGCGTAGTGCCCGACCAGCAGGAACGACAGCACCGTCGTCAGTTCCCAGAACGTGTAGAGCAGCAGCATGTTGTCGCTGACCACCAGGCCGAACATCGCCCCGGAGAACGCGACGAGCTCGGCGGCGAAGCTGGGCAGCCGGTTCTCGGTGTGGCCGTCGCGGTGGTGGAAGTACTCGCGCGCAGTAGAACAGCACCAGCGCGCCGATGCCGAGCACCAGCACGCTCATGACGGCGGACAGCGTGTCGAAGCGCAGCGTGATGTCCATCGACAGCTCGGGCACCCACGGGATGTCGACAGTGGCCGGGCGGTCCGCCATGTGGCCAGTTGAGCGCCACCCAGATCAGCGACGCCGCGGGCACCAGCGCCAGCGGATAGAAGGCCAGCCGTCCCCATCGGCGCACGAGCACCGGCGCCACGGCGGCGGCGATCGCATGCGCGAGCAGGATGACGAGCATGGCACTCCGATCTATTCGACGCGCCTGCGCGCGTCGGTGATCTGGGGGTCGGTCGGGGTGTCAGCCAAGGTTTTCGGCTAGGTCTTGCCAGCCAGTCTAGCCGCGAGCGTTTACGCGGACTCTGGCATGGAGGCGGAAGTAGCCTGCGCCGCAATCCTTTTCAGCATTCGCCGGACGACGATGCGATGTCCGCCGGATCCGATCACCAGGGCGCGGTAGACCTTGCCCTTGAGACCGGGGAAGGCCGCCCAGGTCTGCGCGGCCACTCGGGTGCCGCCGTCGGCGTCGGAAAGCAGGAAGATCAGCTTGTACACCGAGAACCAGTGGTGGCCTTTCAGGGCGAAGCGCTCGCCAGGTTCGGCGACGTCGAGGGTGAACCCGAACGGCACCGTGCGCGGGGTCCTCAGGGTCGCTGCACATGCGTGCGCAACACCGCTGCCCACGCTGTTGCCCGGTCCGCCGGGATGGTTGTGGCATGCTCATCGATATAGGGTAAGTGTTCCATATAGAAGGACTGTACTAGATCGTGGCACCTCCGCGGAAGCATGAAACCGACGCCATCCTCGATGCGGCGCGCGGCCTGGTTCTCGGCGGCGGACCGCGGGTGGCCGGGGTCGCGGCGATCGCCAAGGCCAGCGGTGCGCCGGTGGGCACGCTGTATCACCGGTTCGGCAACCGCGACGGCATCCTGGCGGCCACCTGGCTGCGCGGGCTGGACCGTTTCCAGGCGCTGGCCATGTCGGCGACGGCGGACACCGCCGTGGATGCCGCGGTCGCGATGGCGTTGTCCGCCCTGGACTTTGCCCGCGAGTACCCCGACGACGCCCGACTGCTGCTGATGATGCGGCCCGAGGATCTGGTGGATGCCGAAGGCGGCGGCGAGTTGGCCGAGGCCATCGCAGCGCGCAACGTCCCGCTGGTCGAGCGGCTGAGAACGCTGGCCCGCGAGCTGTACGGCGCCGACGACGCGCGGTCGCTGGACGCGGTGCAGCGGGCGGTCGTCGAGCTGCCGTATGCGGCGGTGCGCGGGCACGTCGACCGCCTTCCCGACTGGCTGGCCGGGGACCTCGCGGTCGCGGTGCGCGCGCTGTTGACCGCCTACCGGCAGTAGGTGCGCACCGGAAGAGACTGTCTGGCAGCGGAAATGGGTCCACCGGTCAGCCACCGTCTTCCTCGCTGTCGAGCAACCGTTCGGGGTGGTGGACGTCGTTGACTCGGGGTGGTCCGGTCCCGTCTGACCAGGCGATGCGGCCGCTCTCGGTCACCGTGGTGGCGTAGGTGCCGTCGGTCGCGGCGGCGTGGTCACACGCGCAGCCGAAGAAGAGGTTGTCGGCGTCGGTGGGTCCGCCGGCGCTCCAGTCCGCGCGTGGTGGATCTCGCAGTCGTAGCCACGAACGAAGCAGTTGGGTTTGGTGCAGCCGCCGTCGCGTGCGTGGCAGATGATGCGGTGGTCGGCGGTGGCGAGCCGCTTGGCTCGGCCGAGGTAGAGCGGGCGCTCCGAATGGTCCTCGAACACCGCGAGGTAGTGGATCGATTCGCCGGCCAGCCGGATCAGGTCGCGCATCGGTAGCCGGCCCGTGCCGCCGGTTCGCGCCGGCGCCGGCATCGGCAGGTCCGGATCGGCGGCCGCGCGGGCGGCTTGCTCGAGGTCGGCCAGGGTGGTCGTCACGACGACGGTGACGGGAGCGCCGCGGTGCTGCCCGAGTCGCGCCGGAGGTGATCGCCGTCTTCAAGCGCCAGTTTGACCGCATCGTGGCAGCGCTGCTCGGGGCTTCTGCGCATCGCGTGCGTCGTCACCGTCGGGTTGGTGTCGGCCAGGGCGCACCACGGCGGTGACCGCCTCGAGGTACGCGCGCGTTTCCGGGTCCAGCCAGCCGGTCAGCCGGCTCATCCCGTCGGGTCCCTGCCGTCCCAGCACCAGCCCGCGGCGGCGGGCGCGGTCCTCGTCGGTGAAGTTGCCGTCGGGGTTGAGGCAGTCGGCGATGACCGTGCCGATCGTGGTGACGAACTGCGCGTCCTGCTCCCGGGCGTGGCGGACCAGGGTCCGCTCGGCCTTCTCCTTGTCGGCAGCGCTGACCGAGGCGGGCAGGCCGTCCAGGGCGCGGCACACCGCGCCGATGTGGTCGTCGCCGACCTCGCCGGCCTCCACGGCGGCGGCCAGTTCGGGCAGTTCCGGTGCGAGCGGCGGTCCGGTCAGCGAGCGGCGCGGGCGGATCCGGGCCGCGACCCGGAAGCGTCGCCTGACCTCAGCGGCGGTCAGCCGCAGCCGCGACGCAAGAACGTCGCGCACCTTGACCCCGGCGGGCAGCCGTGGATCGTCGGGCCCGTCGACCGGCGCGGCGATCTCGCCGAACATCCGGTAGGACAACCCGCGGTTGGCGCGCTGCTGGGTCTCCAGCCGCTCGGCCACCTCGATCCGAAACGCATTGCCGGCCAGATCGGTACACGTCGACCGCAGGCGCGCATACGCGGCATCGACCGCGTCGAGCTCCGCGCGAACCGCGGCGTGTACCGCCTCGGCGGTCAACGGTTCGGGCGAAGCTCATGAACCCACAGTATTCGCACATCTGTTCGAACTGCAGTCCGCCAACGCCAGACTGTGGATGAATCCGGATCTGTGGATAACCGATCCTTGGTCTGCGCGCTGCTGACCGCCTACCGGCAGTAGGTGCGCACCGGAAGGGCATGCCCGACAACGCCGATCGCGCCGCCGAGGATCGGCCAGATCGGCCAGAAGTACCACGCGCCGGCGGTGAGCGCGACGGCAAGCCACACGGTCAGCACGATGACGACCATCGCCGCATAGGCGCCCAGGTGCAGGCGCACCGAGGCGCGTGCGGCGTTCTTGCGGGCGGCGATCCGGCGCGGGTCGGTGCGGCGCAGGTGGGCCACCGGCAGGTCGGCGACGATGTGCCGCAGTTCGTCGGCGGTCTGCGCGGCGAACGCCGCCTGGACGCGGGTCTCGTACTCGGCGAGGTCGAAATAGCCCTGGGCGAGGGCCTGGGACAGCAGGTCGGCGGTGGCGGCGCGGTCGTGATCGCCGACGCGGGTGATGGTGGAGGTCATACCTTCCGACACTGACATGTCACTATAGGAATGTCAAGGGTTGTGCTGGTATGGGTGAATGCCCGAAGAACGAGTGGTCAGTGCCCGCAGGGAGATCGCCGCACCCGCCGCGACGATCTTCGAGCTCATCGCCGACCCCGCCCGTCAGCCCGAGTGGGACGGCAACGACAACCTCGGCCATGCGCCGGCCGGACAGCGTGTTCGCGGCGTCGGTGACGTGTTCGCGATGACGCTCAACCACGGTGCGGTCCGGGAGAACCACGTGGTCGAGTTCGACGAAGGCCGGCTGATCGCCTGGCGGCCGTCCGAGGAAGGCGGCACGCCGCCGGGTCACCTCTGGCGCTGGGAACTCGAACCGCTCGATGCCGGCCGCACGCTGGTGACCCACACCTATGACTGGACTCGGCTGACCGACCCCAACCGGCTCGAGCGGGCGCGCAACACCACGGCGGACAACCTGCCGCGCGTCGATGGACCGGCTGGCCGGTCATCGCCGAAGGCGCGCTGTCCCGGCAGCATCGTTAGTGCCCGGCGGCGAACTCCCGCAGCGACTCGACCTGCACCGGATCCAGTGACGGGACGGACGGTTTCGCGGGCCTTGGCCACGTCGGCGGCGGTGACGTCGGCGGCGTCGATCGACCGGCGCATCGCCGTCAGCGCGGCCTCGCGCAGCAGCGCCACGCAGTCGGCGGCGCTGTAGCCGTCCAGTTCGCCGGCCAGTGCGTCGAGGTCGACCTCCTTGGACAGCGGCACCGACTTGCCCGCGGTACGCAGAATCTCCCGGCGCGCCTCGGCATCCGGCGGTTCGACGAACACCAGCTTCTCCAGCCGGCCCGGGCGCAGCAGCGCCGGGTCGATCAGGTCGGGGCGGTTGGTCGCGCCGAGCACCACGACGTCGCGCAGCGGCTCGATGCCGTCGAGCTCGGTCAGCAGCGCGGCCACCACCCGGTCGGTCACCCCGGAGTCGAAGCTCTGCCCGCGCCGCGGCGCCAGCGCGTCGATCTCGTCGAGGAACACCAGCGACGGTGCGGAATCCCTTGCTCGGCGGAACAATTCGCGCACCGCCTTCTCCGAGGAGCCGACCCACTTGTCCATCAGTTCGGCGCCCTTGACGGCGTGCACGCTCAGCCGGCCCGAGCTGGCCAGCGCGCGCACCACGAACGTCTTGCCGCAGCCCGGCGGGCCGTACAGCAGAACACCTTTCGGCGGGTCGACCCCGAGCCGGGCGAAGGTGTCCGGATGCTGCAGCGGCCACAGCACCGCCTCGGTGAGCGCCTGTTTGGTGTCGACCATGTCGCCGACGTCGTCGAGGGTGATCGACCCGACCGAGACCTCCTCGGTGGCCGAGCGGGACAGCGGCCGGATGACGGTCAGCGCGCCCTTGAGGTCCTCCTGGGTCAGCGTCGGCGGCTTGCCGTCCTCGCTGGCCCGGGCCGCCGCCCGCAGCGCCGCCTCGCGCACCAGCGCCGCCAGATCGGCGCGCACGAATCCCGGTGTGCGGTCGGCGATTTCGTCGAGCTTCGAGCTCCTCGGCGGGAACCTCGCGCAGCATCACCTCCAGCAGCGCCTTGCGAGTGGCGCCGTCGGGCAGGCTCAGGCCGAGCTCGCGGTCGCACAGATCCGGGGCGCGCAGCCGGGGGTCGAGCGCGTCGGGCTGCTGCGAGGTGGCCACCAGCGCCACCCCGGGTGCGGCGACCGCCTTGCGGAGTTCGGCCAGGATCATCGTGGCGACCGGTTCGGCCGGGGTGGGCAGCAGCGCGTCGATGTCGGTGACCAGCAGCACGCCACCGCCGTTGCAGACGGTGGCGACGGCGTCGGCGACGGCCCGCTGCCGATCCGGCGCCGCCAGCGCGCCGGTGTCGGGGCCGTCGAGTTCGACGAGCCGGCGGCCCGCGCACACCGCCCGCACCAGCGTGGCCTTGCCGACGCCGGCCGGTCCGGTGATCAGCACACCCAGATTCGGTTTGGCGCCAAGCTTTTCCAGCAGCGCGGGCTCGTCGAGGGCCAGCTTGAGCCACTCGGTGAGCCGGCCGGCCTGCACGTGCTGGCCCTTCAGGTCGTCGATGGACACCGGCGGAGTCTGCGGCCACACCATGGGCGGGCTCACCTCCGCGCCGTGGCCCGCGGGCGCCGACGTCGGAGTCACGCCGTCACCCCAGGTGACCGACGAATTCGGTTGCACGCTCACCGGTCCCGCCGGATCGGTGCCGGTGACCGTCAGCAGTTCCGAGGTCCAGGTGATGCCGACCGAGGACGCCAGCGCCGAGCTGGCCTCCGACGTCGACGTGCCCGGGCCGAGGTCGCGCGGCAGCAGCGACACCGTGTCGCCCACCGTCATCACCTTGCCCAGCAGGGCCTGGCGCAAGGTCGCCGACGACACCGACTGGGTGGCCAGCGTCGACCCGCGCAGCGTCACCGACCGCGCGCCGTACACCGTCACCGGCGACACCAGCACCGTGGTGTCCTCGCGCAGGCCGGCGTTGGACAGCGTCACGTCGTCGAGCAGCGCGGTGCCGGCCGGGGTGTCCGGCGGCGCCACGCCGGCCACCGCGGCGGTGGTGCGAGAACCGGTGAGCGACACCGCATCCCACTCCCGGATGCCCAGGGCGGCGATGGCCTCCGGATGCAGCCGCACCACACCGCGCCGGGAGTCGGTGGCCGAGGTGTTCAGCCGCGCGGTCAGCGCCAGGCTCGAGGCCGGCGGCGGTGGCCGGCGAGGGTCTGATCGGTCACTGCTCAGCCCCCCGGCTTACGCAGGCCGAGCCGGGCCACCGACCGGCGGTTGGGGTGCTTGGCGCGGCGGATCGCCCGCCGGGCGGCACGCCGCTGGCGGGGCTTGGTCGTCCCACGCCTCCGGGCGCGCGGCCACCCAGCGCTGGCTGCGGATCGTGAACGGGATGATGGACGACGTAGCCGGCGATGATCAGCAGGATCACCAGATAGGGGAACAGCAGCAGCCCGGCCGCGGCGCCGATGACCAGCATCAGCAGGATCGGCGCGGCATGTTCGGCCGGCACCGAGAACGATTTCAGCGCCAGCATCGGGACGCGGCTGACACCAGCAGCGACGAGTTGCCGCCAGCCACGAGCAGACGAACCCCAGTACGACGTCCACCAGCCGTCGCCCGAACTGCAGCATGGCGGCCAGCGGGCCGATCGCGCCGACCGCGCCGCACGGCGCGGGCATACCGACGAAGTACTCCCTGGTGTAGGCCGGGCGGGTGTCGTCGTCGAGCAGCGCGTTGAACCGGGCCAGCCGCAGCACGATGCACACCGCGTAGAGCAGCACGAAGATCCAGCCGACCGGCGAGTGTCGGCAGCAGCGTCACGTAGACGACCAGCGCCGGCGCCACGCCGAAGTTCACCGCGTCGGCCAGCGAGTCGATCTCGGCGCCCATCGGCGACTGGGCCTCCAGCGCGCGGGCGATGCCGCCGTCGATGCCGTCGAGCACCGCGGCGGCGCCGATCAGCGCCAGCGCGATGTGCGGGCGGCCGTCGAGTGCGAACTTGATCGACGTCAGGCCGGCGCAGATGGCCAGCACCGTCGTCGCGCTGGGCAGGATGCGCAGGCCGATGGCGGGACGCGGGGGCGGGGTTTGGTCACGGCAGCTGCGCCAACACCGTCTCGCCGGCCAGCGCGCGCTGGCCGGGTTCGACGAGGATCTGCGAGCCCGCGGGCAGATAGGTGTCGAGCCGGGAGCCGAACCGGATCAACCCGTAGGTGTCACCGATGGTGACCTTGTCTCCGGCGTGGACGATCGCAGATGATGCGACGCGCCACCAGCCCGGCGATCTGTACGACCACCACGTCCCGTCCTTCCGGCGTGCGGATGAGCACACTGTTGCGTTCATTGTCCTCACTGGCCGCCGCGAGATCGGCGGAATGGAAGGTGCCGGGCCGGTACTGCACGTCGACCACCTCGCCGCCGATCGGAATGCGCTGCACATGGGCGTCGAGCAGCGACAGGAAGATGCTCACCCGGGGAACCGGGCCGCCGCCCAGGCCGAGTTCGGCCGGCGGCTCGGCCTCCTCGACCAGGCAGATCAGGCCGTCGGCGGGGGCCACGACCACGCCGGGGCGGCTGGGCGGCTTGCGCGGCGGATGACGGAAGAAGCCGGCGTTGGCGGCCGCGGCGGCCAGTCCGGCGCCGCGCACCCAGCGGTTCTTGTGGCCCACGGCCGCCACCACCAGACCCGCCGAGATGAACGGCAGACCGGCGGGGTGGATCGGCGGAACCGAGGAACGCACCAGGGCGACCAGCCGTTGCGGGCCGGACTCAATGTTGTCGTCCGCTGAGCGGGGGCGTCTGGCCATCGGCGTGATTCTACGTGCGGGCCGCTACGAAAGGTCCCATAGCTGGACCTGCTCGCCGGCCGCCATCTCGGTGACGTCCTCGGCGATCTCCAGCAGGCAGTTCGCCGAGGCCAGCCAGCGCAGATGATGCGAGGCCGGCGGGCCGTAGGTGGTGACCGTGCCCGCGGCCGGGTCGTACACGCCGCGACGGAACTGGCGCTTGCCCTTCGGTGAGGTCAGCGCTTCGGTGAGCACGGCGTTGCGCCGTGGCCGCTGCGGGTGCGGCAGGCCCATCGCGGCCCGCAGGGCGGGCCGGAGGAACACCTCGAAGGACACCAGCGCGCTGACCGGGTTGCCGGGCAGCGTGACGATCGGGGTGCCGGCGATGCGTCCCGCGCCCTGCGGCATACCGGGCTGCATGGCGACCTTGACGAACTCGACACGCCCCGAGCCGCCGAAGGCGTCCTTGACCACCTCGTAGGCGCCGGCGCTCACCCCGCCGGAGGTGATGATCAGGTCGGCCTGCCCGGCATAGCCCTCGAGCACCGTGCTGAACTGCGCGACGTCGTCGCTCGACGTCGGGGTGGCCACCACGTCGCCGCCGGCCTCGCGGACCGCGGCGGCCAGCATGATGGCGTTGGACTCGTAGATCTGGCCGGGCTTGAGCTCGGTGCCCGCCGACACCAGCTCCGAGCCGGTCGACATCACCAGCACCCGCTGGCGCGGCAGCACGGTCAGTGCGCCGAGCCCCAGTGCGGCGGCCAGGCCCAGCGCGGCCGGGGTGACCAGCTGACCGGCGCGCAGCACCGTCGTCCCGGCGGTCACGTCCTCACCGGCGCGGCGCAGGTGCTGGCCTTCGCTTGGGCGTCGTGCGGATCTCGACGGTCTCGGTGCCGCCGTCGGTGAGCTCCACCGGGACCACCGCCGTGGCGCCGGCCGGCAGCGGCGCACCGGTCATGATCCGGTGCGCGGTGCCCGGCGCCAGTGTGAGCGGGTCGGTTCGGCCGGCCGGAATATCCTCGGCGACAGGAAGTTTCACCGGGTTGCTGTCGTCGGCGCCGGCGACGTCCTCGGCGCGCACGGCGTAGCCGTCCATCGCGGAGTTGTCGAACACCGGCAGTGACAGCGGCGCGGCCACGTCCTGCGGCGAGCACCCGGCCCTCGGCCTCGGCCAGGCCGACGCTCACCGGGCGCCGGGCCGCGATCAGCTCGGCGACGACCCGCTGATGTTCCTCGACGGTGCGCATCAGACTCCGAAGGTGACGCCGGTGAGCTCTTCGGACACCGCCCACAGCCGCTGCTGCAACTCGGGGTCGTGCGAGCGGGGACTGGACTCCACGAGCTTGGGATTGCCGCGCTGCTCGCCGATGCCGTCGGGGCCGTAGTACTGACCGCCGCGCACGCCGGGATCGGTGGCCGCCCGCAGCGTCGGCAACGCGCCCATCGCCGCGCTCTGGAAGATCAGCGGCCCGACGACTGCGGTAGGCCGGGATGCAGGATCGTCGGCACGTTGCGGGCCAGCTCGGTGTAGGAGCCGCCGGGGTGGGCCGCCACCGCGATGGTCTCCGCCTTGGCGCGCTCCAGCCGGTGGTCCAGCTCGTAGGTGAACAGCAGGTTGGCCAGCTTGGACTGGCCGTAGGCGGCGATGCGGCTGTAGCGGCGCTCCCACTGCAGGTCCTCGAAGTGGATGTCGCCGAGCATCCGGTGCGCCAGGCTGGCCACCGTCACCACCCGCGAGCCCGGCACCGGCAGCAGGGTGTCCAGCAGCAGACCGGTCAACGCGAAGTGACCGAGGTGGTTGGTGCCGAACTGAAGCTCGAAACCGTCCTTGGTGGTCTCCTTGCGGCGTCCACATCACGCCGGCGTTGTTGACCAGCAGGTCGATTCGCGGGTGGTCCGCGCGCAGCGCCTCGGCCGCGGCGCGCACCGACTCCAGCGACGTCAGGTCCAGCGGCTGCAGGCGTGACGTCGGCGCCCGGGCTGGCCGCCAGGATCTTGTCGCGGGCGGCCTGCCCCTTCTCGAGGTTGCGCACCGCCATCACCACCCGCGCGCCGCGGTCCGCCAGTACTGCGGCGGCCTCGTAGCCGATGCCGGAATTGGAGCCGGTGATGACGGCGACGCGCCCGTTCTGCTCGGGGACGTCGGCCGCGGTCCATCTGCTGGCGCTCATGGGTCCGACGATACGTCGGTCCAACTTGCATCCATGCCGCGGCCGTTTACTGTCGCGGTATGGCTATCGGTGGGGTGTTGTTCGACATCGATGGCGTGCTGGTGACCTCCTGGAAGCCGATCCCCGGGGCCGCCGAGGCGCTGGCCGTGCTGGCCGACCATCAGGTCGCGCGGTCGTACCTGACCAACACCACCACCCGAACCCGTCAGCAGATCGCCGTCGGCGCTGTCGCCGGCCGGCATGGACGTGCGCCCCGACGAGGTGATCACCGCGGCGGCGCTGACCGCCGACTACGTGCGGGCCAACTACCCGGGCGCGCGATGTTTCCTGGTCAACAACGGCCAGATCGCCGACGACATGCCCGGCATCGACATCGTGGACTCGATGATCTACGACGACGGCGCCGACCCCGGCACGCCCGACGTGATCCTGCTCGGCGGGGCCGGCCCCGAGTACAGCCACCTGACGCTGAGCCGGGTCTACGAGTGGATGGCCCAGGGCGTCCCGGTGGTGGCCATGCACCGCAGCACCGCGTGGAACACCACCGAGGGGCTGCGCATCGACACCGGCATGTACCTGATCGGGATGGAAGAGACCTCCGGCCGCAAGGCCACCGCGGTGGGCAAGCCCGCGCCGGCCGGGTTCCTGGCCTCGGCCGCGCGGCTCGGCGTGGACCCCGACGAGATGTACATGGTCGGCGACGACCTCAACAACGACGTGCTCGCCGCGCAGGTGGTCGGCATGACGGGCGTCCTGGTGCGCACCGGCAAGTTCCGGCAGGACACCTTGGACCGTTGGGCGGCAGACGAATTCGCGATGCAGCCCAACCACGTCCTCGACACCGTGGCCGACCTGCCGGGGCTGCTCGGCCTCTAGGCGCGATGAGTTTCGACCGCGGCCGGGGTCTACCCCGGCATGACCGAAGAAACCATGCAAACCAGTACCACTGTCCATGCGCCCGCAGACGCCGTGTTCAGCGTGCTGGCCGACCCGACCACCCATGAGGCGATCGACGGCACCGGCTGGGTGCGTCAACCGCTGGACCCCACGCCGCTGAACCGAAGCGGGCAGATCTTCCGGATGGCCGATGTACCACGACAACCACCCCGACCACGACTACGAGATGGCGAACCTGGTCGAGGAGTTCGCGCCCCCGCACGCCATCTCCTGGCAGCCCGGCATGGGCTCCGATGATGCGAATCTCGAACTCGGCGGCTGGATCTGGCGCTACGACCTGCGCCCGGTGGGCGAAGACCAGACCGAGGTCACGCTGACCTACGACTGGTCGGACGGTCGCGACCGAGACTCCGGCGAGACACATCGAGTTCCCGCCGTTCCCCGTCGAGCACCTGCACAACTCGCTGGCGAACCTGGCGAAGCTGGCGGTCAGCGCGACGACGTGAGGCTGCGCACGGCGGCGATGCGCTCCCTGAGCTGATCGCTGGTGGCCGCCGCGATCGGTGGTCCGCCGCAGATCCGGCGCAGCTCGTTGTGGATCTGCCCGTGTGTCTTGCCGGTGCGGTGATGCGCCAGCGACACCAGGGCGTTGAGCTCGCGGCGCAGATCGCGCAGCTGGCCGTGCGTCGTCAGCCGCGGCATCTCGCCGCTGGCGGTCCGCTTGGTCAGCTGCTCTTCTTGCCTGCGCCGCAACAGATCTCGCATCGACTCGGCGTCGAGCAGGCCGGGGATGCCGAGGTAGTCGGCCTCCTCGTCGCTGCCCGCCGGCGTCGCCGTCCCGAACGACGACCCGTCGAAGATCACCTGGTCGAGCTCGGCGTCGGCGCCCAGGTACTCGATCTTGTTCTGCTCGTCGTCCGGCTCGTCGCGCTTCTGCGCGGCCAGCTCGGCATCGAGCGGGTCCTCGAGGGTTTCGCGGTGCGGCTTGCCCAGCACGTGATTGCGCTGTGCTTCCATCTCGCTGGCCAGCAGCAGCAGGTTGGGCACCGACGGCAGGAAGATGCTGGCGGTCTCGCCGGGCTGCCGCGACCGCACGAACCGGCCGATCGCCTGGGCGAAGAACAGCGGCGTCGACGCGCTGGTGGCGTAGACGCCGACCGCCAGCCGCGGCACGTCGACTCCCTCGGACACCATCCGCACCGCCACCAGCCAGCTCGACGTCCCCTCGGCGAACGTCGAGATGCGCTCCGAGGAGCCCGGGTCGTCGGAGAGCACCACGGTCGGCGCCTCGCCGGTGATCTTGCGCAGCAGCTCGGCGTAGGCGCGGGCGGCGGTCTGGTCGGAGGCGATGATCATGCCGCCGGCGTCGGGCACGTGCTCGCGCAGGCCGCGCAGCCGGGTGTCGGCCGCGGCGATCACCGCGGGCATCCATTCGCCGGCCGGGTTGAGTGCGGTCTTCCACGCCCGGGCGGTCTGCTCGGCGGTCAGCGGCTCACCGAGTCGGGCCGCGTGCTCCTCGCCCGCGCTGTCGCGCCAGCGGGCCTCGCCGGAATAGGCCATGAACATCACCGGCCGCACCACGCCGTCGGCCAGCGCGTCGGAGTAGCCGTAGGTGTGGTCGGCCTGCGAGCGGGCGAAGCCGTCGGGTCCCGGCTCGTAGGTGACGAACGGGATCGCGCTGTCGTCGCTGCGGAACGGGGTCCCGGTCAGCGAGAGCCGTCGGGTGGCGTCGTCGAACGCCTCCCGGATGGCGTCGCCCCAGCTCTTGGCGTCCCCGCCGTGGTGGATCTCGTCGAAGACGACGAGCGTCTTGCGGTTCTCGGTGCGCACCCGGTGCCGGGTGGGGTGGCTGGCCACCTGGGCGTAGGTGACGACGACGCCGTGGTACTCGCTCGACGTCTGCGAGTTGGAGTTGGAGAACTTGGGGTCCAGCGCGATGCCCATGCCGGGCCGCGGCCTGCGCCCACTGGTTCTTGAGGTGCTCGGTGGGCACGACGACGGTGACGGTCTCGACGGTGCCCTCGGCGAGCAGTTCGGCGACGATGCGCAGGGCGAAGGTCGTCTTGCCGGAGCCAGGGGTCGCCACGGCCAGGAAGTCACGCGGCTTGGCGGTCAGGTACTTCACCAGCGCCCGCCGCTGCCAGCCCCGCAATGCCTGGGTGCTGGGCGCATCCGTTGCCCGCACCCGTGGGACTCCTCTCTGACCGAGATGGACTCTAGCCCAAGCGGATCCGCCGACGCATTTCGATCCGGCGTGTCGTCAGACGAAGAAGTTGTCGTTGCGGATGAAGAATTCCCGGCGTTCGTGGTCGGAGAGTTCGCCAAGCCGGGCCAGGCCCTCGAAGTAGTACTCGCGTGGGGCACCCGGAGCAAACAGCATCAGGATCGACGCCGGCTCGTCTGCCTCGTTGCGGAAGCCGTGGATGCCACCCGGCGGCACATAGAGGTAGTCGCCGGTTGCACCGTCGATCCAGTCGTTGCCGTCGTAGAGCCGCATCCGGCCGGACAGTACGAAGAAGGACTCCGACATAGCCCGGTGGAAGTGCGGTGCCGGACCGCCTGCGGCGGGGGCGAGGTCCACCCGGTACAGCCCGAAGTCGCCGTCGGTGGACTGCTGGCTGGCCAGGTAGCTGTAGGTCACGCCGTAGTTCTGGTAGTCCGGCGGGGTGTCGGCCTTGCGCAGCGTGGCAGCTGACCTCGCCGGTGTCACCGGTGTAGCGCGGCGGGGGATAGGGCGGCACATGCAGATGACATCGCTTCCAGTGTGCCCTGCGTCCGGGCGAGTCCACCACGGGCGAACAATCTTGCACTCGCCATGGTCGAGTGCTAAGAATGACGTTGGCACTCGCGACCAGTGAGTGCTAGGTCGGGACAGTGAGACCGAAGCCGAACACAGCAGCGGTCGTCCGTCGCGGGCACTGCGTCCGACCAAAGACGTGTCACCCCCTAATCGGAGGATTCACTTCGCAATGTCCAAGATTATTGCGTATGACGAAGAGGCCCGCCGCGGTCTCGAGCGGGGTCTGAACGCCCTCGCCGACGCGGTGAAGGTCACGTTGGGCCCCAAGGGTCGCAACGTCGTGCTGGAGAAGAAGTGGGGCGCCCCCACGATCACCAACGATGGTGTGTCCATCGCCAAGGAGATCGAGCTGGAGGACCCCTACGAGAAGATCGGCGCTGAGCTGGTCAAAGAGGTCGCCAAGAAGACTGACGACGTCGCGGGCGACGGCACCACCACCGCCACCGTTCTGGCCCAGGCGCTGGTTCGCGAAGGTCTGCGCAACGTCGCTGCCGGCGCCAACCCGCTCGGCCTGAAGCGCGGCATCGAGAAGGCCGTCGACAAGATCACCGAGACGCTGCTGAAGACGCGCCAAAGAGGTCGAGACCAAGGAGCAGATCGCTGCCACCGCCGGTATCTCCGCGGGCGACCAGACCATCGGCGACCTGATCGCCGAGGCCATGGACAAGGTCGGCAACGAGGGTGTCATCACCGTCGAGGAGTCCAACACCTTCGGCCTGCAGCTCGAGCTCACCGAGGGCATGCGCTTCGACAAGGGCTACATCTCGGGTTACTTCGTGACCGACGCCGAGCGTCAGGAAGCCGTCCTGGAGGATCCCTACATCCTGCTGGTCAGCTCGAAGATCTCGACCGTCAAGGATCTGCTGCCCCTGCTGGAGAAGGTCATCCAGTCCGGCAAGCCGCTGCTGATCATCGCCGAGGACGTCGAGGGCGAAGCCCTGTCGACCCTGGTGGTCAACAAGATCCGCGGCACCTTCAAGTCCGTCGCCGTCAAGGCTCCGGGCTTCGGTGACCGCCGCAAGGCGATGCTGCAGGACATGGCGATCCTCACCGGTGGCCAGGTCGTCAGCGAAGAGGTCGGGCTGTCCCTGGAGACCGCCGACGTCTCGCTGCTGGGCCAGGCCCGCAAGATCGTCGTCACCAAGGACGAGACCACCATCGTCGAGGGCGCCGGTGACTCCGACGCCATCGCCGGCCGCGTGGCGCAGATCCGCAGCGAGATCGAGAACAGCGACTCCGACTACGACCGCGAGAAGCTGCAGGAGCGCCTGGCCAAGCTGGCCGGCGGTGTTGCGGTGATCAAGGCCGGAGCTGCCACCGAGGTGGAGCTCAAGGAGCGCAAGCACCGCATCGAAGACGCGGTGCGCAACGCCAAGGCTGCCGTCGAAGAGGGCATCGTCGCCGGTGGCGGCGTGGCTCTGCTGCAGTCGGCTCCGGCGCTCGACGAGCTGAAGCTCGAGGGTGACGAGGCCACCGGTGCCAACATCGTGCGCGTCGCGCTCGAGGCTCCGCTGAAGCAGATCGCCTTCAACGCCGGCCTGGAGCCGGGCGTTGTCGCCGAGAAGGTGCGCAACTCCCCGTCCGGAACCGGCCTGAATGCCGCCACCAACGAGTACGAGGACCTGCTCAAGGCCGGCGTCGCCGACCCGGTCAAGGTCACCCGCTCGGCGCTGCAGAACGCGGCGTCCATCGCGGCGCTGTTCCTCACCACCGAGGCCGTCGTCGCCGACAAGCCGGAGAAGGCGTCCGCACCCGCGGGCGACCCGACCGGTGGCATGGGCGGCATGGACTTCTAAGTCTGTCCACGACAAAGTGCCCGGCTCGCTTGGCGAGCCGGGCACTTTGCTGTTCGCCGAGTGTGCGGTTTCATACGCGACACGCCGCTCCCCGCGTATCGGATTGCACACTCGCGACCGCCCTGTGGACGCGTGAAGACGTGTCGAGCCGTCGCGCTGGCATCCTGCCCGCATGCAGACCATCCCCTGGCCGTTTATCGCGACCGAGGCGCTGGCCGCGAACGCGTTGACATTCCGCGAGTTGAGGCGATTCCACTCCGCCGTCTACCCCGGTGTCTGGGCGCCACGCGGCGTAGAGATCTCGGCGATCGACCGTGCGCGGGCAGCATGGCTCTGGTCGGGGCGCCGAGGCGTCGTCGCCGGGTTGTCGGCGTCAGCAGTTTTGGGCGCCAAATGGATTGACACCGATACCCCTGCTGAGTTGGTGTACAGCAACCGTCGTCCGCCAGCGCGGATCACTGCCTACGATGACACGCTGCTGCCCGGCGAGGTCCATGCAATTGCCGGCTTACCTGTCACCGTGCCGGCGCGCACAGCGTTTGACATCGGTCGACGGCTCGACTTCACAGCGGCCGTCCAGCGGATCGACGCGCTCATGAACGCCACCGACGTCAAGGTGGACGATGCCCGCGCGGTCATGGCGGCTCACCCAGGCGTCCGTGGGCTCAGGCAGTTGCGTCGTGTGCTCGAGGTGGTCGACGGCGGATCGGAGTCACCCTACGAATCATTGACCCGATTGTTGTTGATCCGCAACGGTTTTCCGCGACCGCAGACGCAGATCCGCGTTATCGACGACGATGGATTCGTGGTGGCCAGGCTCGACATGGGTTGGCCTGAGTGGCGCGTGGGTGTCGACTTCGACGGGGCTCACCATTGGACCGATCCAAGGCAGCGCTCGAGGGACATCGAACGCTATGCCAAGCTTCCAGAGTTGGGGTGGGCGGACATCAGAGTCAGTGGCGACATGCTGCACAACAATCCGCAAGTGGTGCTCGAACGGGTCGGGGCCGCCCTTCTTGCGCGTGGCTGCTCACGAACGTGGTGAGTGTGCAATCTCATCCGCTACAGGCGGCGTGTTGCGTACGAAACTGCACAGTCGGCGGGAGATCAGAGCGGAAGGCAGTCGTCGGTGCAACCGGTGCGCGACGGCGGGGAGTCCGGAGTCGCCTTGCGGTGCAACACCGCCCGGCCCGGAACGACCACCAGCGGCGACTCGTCCGACGCGAAGGACCCGCGGCCGTCGACGATCAGGCTGTACCCGCCCGGCTCGGCCGGTGGCCACACCAGCGTGACGTCGGCATGCGCGGTGGCATTGCGGCGGGTGCTGCGGCCCACCTGGCTCACCTCGAAGCGCGCCGTCGGCCAACACCGGGTCGACAGCCACCGCATGCGCGCGAAAGTCGTCGCCGACAGTGATCAGGTAGGCAAACGTGAAGTCGGCCAACGCCTCTGCGAGCTTGTCCAGGTCGACCGGGACACTCATGACGCCGGTGCCGCCTGGCGGCCGCGGACCAGCTTGCCCGGCCGCGCCGACGTCGGCACACCGTTCTCGGCGATCACCTCACCGGAGACGATGGTCGCCACGTAGCCGTCGGCGCTCTGGTCGAGCCGACGGCCGCCGCCGGGCAGGTCGCGGACGATCACCGGCTTGTGCAGAGTCAGCCCCGCATGGTCGATGACGTTCAGATCGCCCTTGTAGCCCACCGCAATCCGTCCGCGGTCGGACAGTCCGCCCACCCGGGCCGGCACCGAGGTCAGCATCCGCACCACCTCGGGAACGCTCAGCCGCCCGGACGCCCGGTCGCGCGCCCAGTGCGCCAGCATGAACGTCGGATAGCTTGCGTCGCAGATCATTCCGTAATGCGCGCCGCCGTCGCCCAGGCCCAGCACCACGTCGTCGCGGCGGATCAGGTCGCCGATGGTGTCCAGCGAGTTGTTGGCGAAGTTGCTCAGCGCCACGAACATCATCGCGTGCCCGTCGTCCTCCAGCAGCCGGTCGTAGGCCTCCTCGGCCGGGCTGACGCCACGGGCCTGTGCGCGGGCCAGCACGCTGTCGGCGGCATCGGGCTCGTAGTTGGGCGGATCGTTCAACGGGAAGATCCACTGCCATGCCTGCGCCAGGTACATGAAGGGATGCCCCTCGCCGGGCTTGTCGGCCAGGATCCGCGCCCGCACTTCCGGCTTGCGCATCTCGGCAACCCGTTGCGCCAGCGGAAGATCCGCGATCTCCTGATAGCTCGGATACAGCACGAACGGGTTGGCGGTCAGCTCCAGCCCGATCACCAGCCCGATGGGCCGCGGGTAGACCTGCGCGGTGATGTCGGCGCCGGCCGAGTTGAACTTCTCGATCAGGTTCACCGCGCTCGTCCAGATCGCGTCACCGCCGTTGCCCGGCGTCAGCGAGAAGGTGACCGGAAGGCCGGCGTCGGTGGCCGCCTCGAACACCCTCTGCAGCACGTTCTCGTATCCGCCGGCCGGGATGTCGGGGATGAACTGCATCAGTCCGCCACCGGCGTCGGCAACTCCCGCGGCGATCGCGGCGATCTCGTCGTAGCCGGCGTCGTAACTCGGAATCGGCTCACCGCTGCCGGTCTTGTGGAACGCGAACCGCGACGACGCCACGCCCAGCGCCCCGACCTCGATCGCCTCGGCGGCCAGCTTGCGCATCAGTGCCAGGTCCTCGGGCGTGGCCGGTTCGCGGTCGGCGCCGCGCTGGCCCATGACGTACACCCGCAGCGGGGAGTGCGGCAGGTAGGCCGCCACGTCGATATCCCGTTGTCGCGACTCCAGGGCGTCGAGGTATTGCGGGAACGTCTCCCAGTCCCACGGCAGTCCGTCGGTCATGACGACTCCAGGGATGTCCTCCACCCCGGCCATCACGTCGACCAGGACGTCGTGGTCCTCGGGGCGGCACGGCGCGAAGCCGACGCCGCAGTTGCCCATCAGTGCGGTGGTGACCCCGTGCGACGACGACGGCGACATCCGTTCCGACCAGATGGCCTGCCCGTCGTAGTGGGTGTGCAGGTCGACGAACCCGGGGGTGACGAGCAGTCCGGTCGCGTCGATCTCCCGGGCGCCTTCGCCCTCGACGGTGCCGACCGCGACGATGACGCCGCCGGACACGGCGACGTCGCCCCGGTACGGCTCACCGCCCAGACCGTCGACGATGCTGCCGTTGCGGATGACCAGGTCATAGCTCATGGAACGAGATTACGTCGCGAGGGCCTGCCACGATGGAGGCTGTGATCGATCACTTCGGAATCAACTGTGCCGACTACGCCAAGTCGCGGGAGTTCTACGACCGGGTGCTCGGGGTGCTGGGATATCTGCGGGTCATGGACGTGGGCCCGGCGATCGGGTACGGCCGCGACGGGCACCCCGCGTTCTGGATCGCCGACGGCGCGGGGATGGGCCCCAACCGGGAGATCCACGTCGCCTTCGCGGCCGCCGACGAAGACGCCGTCAACGCGTTCTACGACACCGCCCTGAGTCTGGGCGCCGAATCGCTGCACGCGCCGCGGTTGTGGCCCGAATACCACCCGGGCTACTACGGCGCTTTCGTCCGCGACCCCGACGGCAACAACGTCGAAGCGGTGTTCCACGGGGCTCAACCCGGCGCTCAGGCCCCGACCAACTCCGCGTAGCGTCGGGCATATGGCTGACTCACTGACGGATGCCGAAGCCGCCCGCGAACTGCTGCGCGACTCCTTCACCCGCATCATCGAGCACGTCGACGACCTGACCGACGACCTGACCGACGAGGTCTCGTTCTTCCGCCCCACCTCGACGGCCAACAGCATCGCGTGGCTGATCTGGCACAGCGCGCGCATCCAGGACGCCCAGCTCGCCGCCATCTGCGGGATCGAGCAGGTGTGGTTCACCGGCGAGTGGGTGGACCGCTTCAACCTGGATCTGCCCCGCGACGCGCACGGCTACGGCCACACCCCCGAGGACGTCGGCAAGGTGCGGGCGCCGGCCGATCTGCTGGCCGGCTACTTCCACGCCGTGCACAAGATGACGCTGGAGTACATCGCCGGCGTCACGCCCGAGGAACTCGCCCGCGTGGTCGACGAGAACTGGGACCCGCCGGTGACGGCGAGCGCCCGCCTGGTGAGCATCTTCGACGACTGCATGCAGCACCTCGGCCAGGCGGCCTACGTCCGGGGTATCTCCCGCTGACCGCCCGCGCTCTGGGGTGGTGGCCTGCGGTCGCCCTGCCGTTGATGGTGCTTCTCGGTCTCGCCGTGCGCGACGGATCCACACCGGTCGACGACTGGTTTCAAAGCAGCCGCGGCGGCGTGCTGGGCCGGCTGCTGTTCTTCACCGACTACCGCACGATGCTGCTGGCCCTGGCCGTCGCGCTCGGGGTGGCGCTCTATCGGGAGCGCTGGGCGCTGGCTGCTGTGGTTGTCGTGACTCCGGTTGCCGCCGTGTGGCTTTCGCGGCTGTGCAAGCAACTGTTCGGCCGGCTCAAAGAGGGCGCGGTTGCCTACCCGAGCGGGCACACCACGCTGATGGTGACGGTGCTCGGAATGCTGATCCTGGTTCTCGGCGCCCGGCTGTGGGTGATCGTCGCAGCCGTCATTTGGGCGGTGCTGGGCATGGTCGGGCAGGCCGTGTCGTACCACTACTTCACCGACACCGTCGGCGCGCTGCTGCTCGGTTCGTCGCTGGTGTGCATCGCGGCGGCCGTCACCGCGACGTTGAGCGTGCCCGGATCAGCGCCGTGCGGCATGTCCTGAGTAGGTTCGACTACGAGAACAAGGATCATGAAGTGGTCGGGCAATCCTGATCCACTGAGGAGGACGCGTGCGGTTCTTGGCGACGCTGCTGATGTGGCTCGTCACCACCATCCTGCTGATGCTCGCCGTGCCGTGCGGCGTGGGTTCAGCAGCATCTGGTCGACGCCGACGGCTACGCGGCGCTGGCGCAGAAGGCCGCAGGAACATCTCAGCTGCAGAGCGCGATGGCCGCCGAGCTCGGTGGCCAGCTGAAGAAGACCGTGGCGGGAACCGGCTATGACGTCAGTACCGACCAGCTCACCGCGGCGGCTTCGATCTACACCGGCAGCTCGTCCTTCCCCGGTCAGTTCGCACAGGCCAATCGGTTGGCCCACCGATGGTTGTTCACCAATGCGGTTTCGGGGACCGACGCGTCGGGCCGTTGGCAGCTCGACCTCTCGCCGATGCTGGCCGACTCCTCATTCCGCAAGTCGCTGAACGATTTCGGGATCGCGGTGCCCTCCACATTGGTGGTACCGCTGACCGACAACGTCCCTCAGGGACTCCGACCCGGTCGGCTGCAGGCGCTGGCGGCGTGGGGGCCGTGGGTCAGTGTCGGGCTGACCGTGCTGGCCGCGGTGGCGGCGTTGTTGACGCTGTTCATCGCGCGCAGCCGCGGCAAGATGCTGGTCGCGTTGGGGGTGTCGGGACTTCTGGTCGGCGGTGCCGGTTGGGCCGCAATCGAATTCGGTCGACGTCACCTCGACCAGGCCCTGGACACCACCTCGGGCGACATCCGCCGGATCGCCGAGATCATGGTGGACACCGCCGAGGCCAGCATGCACCAGTGGCTCAACATCTCGCTGATCGTCGGCGGCGGACTGGTGGTCATCGGAGTGATCGTGACGCTGCTGGTGGGTCTGGCGAAGACGAGTTAGCGGGGCCTTCACTCATCGTCCGGAGCTCCGCCGTTAGCCGTCGGTCAGCCGATCGCCGAGCATCCGGTGCAGGAAGGAGTAGCTCAACGCCGACTTGAACGCGGTCTGCGCGTTGTCGGCCGCCCCGGCGTGGCCGCCCTCGATGTTCTCGTAGTACCAGACGTCGTGCCCGGCTTCCTCCAGTGCCGCGGTCATCTTGCGGGCATGTCCCGGATGCACCCGGTCGTCCCGCGTCGAGGTCGTGATGAGCACCGGGGGATAACGCTTGTCGGTGGTGATGTTCTGGTACGGCGAGTACTCGGAGATGAACTTCCAGTCCTCGAGGTCGTCCGGATCGCCGTACTCGGCCACCCACGAAGCGCCGGCCAGCAGCAGGTGAAACCGCTTCATGTCCAGCAGTGGCACCTGGCACACCAGCGCGCCGAAACACTCCGGGTACTTGGTCAGCATGATGCCCATCAGCAGTCCGCCGTTGCTGCCGCCCTGCGCCCCGAGTTGCGCGACGGTGGTGATCCCGCGGTCGACGAGATCGCGCGCCACCGCCGCGAAGTCCTCGGCCACCTTGTGCCGTCCCTCCCGCATGGCCTGGGTGTGCCACGTCGGGCCGTACTCGCCGCCGCCGCGGATGTTGGCCAGCACGTAGGTGCCGCCGCGCGACAGCCACAGCCGGCCCAGCACGCCCTCGTAGCCCGGTGTCCTCGACACCTCGAATCCGCCGTAGCCGCCGAGCAGGGTCGGCCCCGGCGCCTGATCGTGCTTGTGGCCGACCACGAAGTAGGGGATCGCCGTACCGTCGTCGGATGTCGCGAAGTGTTGGGCGACTTCGAGATCCGCGGCGTCGAAGAACGACGGCGCTCGCTTGATCTCGGTCATCTCGCTACCGACGGTGCCGTGCAGCAGCCGTGACGGGGTGATGAAATCGCTGGAATCCAAGAATATCTCGTCACCGGTGTCGTCGGCGGCGACGATCCCGGTGTTGGTGTTCACCGCAATCCCCGGCACCGGCTCGCGCTCCCAGGTGCCCGGCGTGACGATCTCGACGCGGCTGGCGACGTCGGCCAGCGTGACGATCAGCAACCGATCGCGAGTCCACGAGTACTGGTGCAGGCAGGTGTGGGCATCGGGTTCGAAGACCACCGCCAGTTCGGCTGTGCCATCGAGGAATTGCTCGTAGTCGGCGGCCAGCAGCGAACCGGCGCGGTAGGACGCCGTGCCGGTGAACCAGTCGGTGCGCAACTCGATCAGCAGCCAGTCCCGGTGCACCGACAGCGAGGCGTCGGTGGGTGCGTCGATGCGCACGAGCTCCCCCGAACGCAGTTGGTACACCTGCTCGTTGAAGAAGTCGACGGCGCGGTGCAGCAGTGTGCGCTCGTAGCCCGGTGTGCGATCCACCGACGCCGACACGATCACGTCGGTGGCGGGCCCGGTGAACACGGTCGTCGCCTCGCTCAGCGGCTGGCCGCGATGCCACCGCTTGACGATCCGCGGATAGCCGGACTCCGTCATCGAGCCCGGTCCGAAGTCGGTGCCCACCAGCACCGTGTCGGGGTCCTCCCAAGTCACGTTCGACTTCGCCTCGGGCAGCTCGAAGCCACCGGCGACGAATTCCCGCTTCGCCATGTCGAATTCGCGCACCACCGCGGCGTCGGACCCGCCGCGGGACAGGCTGATCAGTGCCCGACTGTGGTCGGGTTCGATGACGTCGGCGCCGGCCCACACCCAGTTCTCCCCGTCTTCGCGGGCCAGTTCGTCGACGTCGACGATGACGTCCCAGTCCGCGTCCTCGGTCAGGTAGCTGTCCAGCGTGGTGCGCCGCCACAGTCCACGGGGGTTGGCGGCGTCCCGCCAGAAGTTGTAGAGGTACTCGCCCCGGCGGCGGACGTAGGGAATCCGGGCGTCGGTGTCGAGCACCTCCAGCGCCTCGGTTCGCATCTGCTCGAACCGCTCGTCGCTGAATTCGTCGATCGTCGGTTCGTTGTGTCGACGGACCCAGTCCAGCTGTTCCTCGCCGGCGATCTCCTCGAGCCACAGGTACGGGTCGTCTGTCATGGCTGCCATTCTCACCTGAGCGGTAGTGTGAGCTGTGTTACACCGTGGATCGACCAGGAGTCGTTGATGACCGTTTATGCCCGCCCCGGTACCTCCGGGTCCGCCATGTCCTTCCAGTCCCGCTACGAGAACTTCATCGGTGGGCAGTGGGTGCCGCCTGCCGGCGGGGGGTATTTCGAGAATCCGACGCCGGTCACCGGTGAGGTGTTCTGCGAGGTGGCCCGCTCGACCGATGTCGACATCGAGAAGGCGTTGGATGCCGCGCATGCCGCGGCGCCGGGGTGGGGCAAGACCGCGCCGGGGGAACGTGCGGTGCTGCTGAACAAGATCGCCGACCGCATCGAGGCGAATCTGGAGTCGATCGCGCTGGCCGAGTCGTGGGACAACGGCAAGCCGATCCGGGAAACCCTGGCGGCCGATATTCCGTTGGCGGTGGACCATTTCCGGTATTTCGCCGCTGCGATCCGCGCGCAGGAGGGTGCGCTGTCCCAGATCGACGAGGACACCGTGGCCTATCACTTCCACGAGCCGCTGGGGGTGGTGGGCCAGATCATCCCGTGGAACTTCCCGATCCTGATGGCGGTGTGGAAGCTGGCCCCGGCGCTGGCCGCGGGTAACGCGGTGGTGCTCAAGCCGGCCGAGCAGACCCCGGCCTCGGTGCTGTATCTGATCTCGCTGATCGCCGATCTGTTGCCCGCCGGTGTGCTCAACGTGGTCAACGGGTTCGGCGTCGAGGCGGGCAAGCCGCTGGCGTCCTCGAACCGGATCGCCAAGATCGCCTTCACCGGGGAGACCACCACCGGGCGACTGATCATGCAGTACGCCTCCCAGAACCTGATTCCGGTGACCCTGGAGTTGGGCGGCAAGAGCCCCAACATCTTCTTCTCCGACGTGATGGCCGCCGCCGACGACTTCCAGGACAAGGCGTTGGAGGGGTTCACGATGTTCGCCCTCAACCAGGGCGAGGTGTGCACGTGTCCGTCGCGCAGCCTGATCCAGTCCGACATCTACGACGACTTCCTGGCGCTGGCGGCGATTCGCACCAAGGCCGTGCGCCAGGGCGATCCGCTGGACACCGAGACGATGATCGGCGCCCAGGCCTCCAACGACCAGCTCGAGAAGATCCTGTCCTACATCGAGATCGGCAAGAGTGAAGGTGCTCAGGTCCTCACCGGCGGTGAGCGCGCCGAACTGGGCGGTGATCTGTCCGGCGGCTACTACGTGCAGCCCACGATCTTCACCGGGGACAACGCGATGCGGATCTTCCAGGAGGAGATCTTCGGGCCGGTGGTATCGGTGACCTCGTTCACCGACTACGACGACGCCATCCGTATCGCCAACGACACCCTCTACGGCCTGGGGGCCGGGGTGTGGAGCCGCGACGGCAACACCGCCTACCGCGCCGGACGTGACATCAAAGCCGGCCGGGTGTGGACCAACTGCTATCACGCCTACCCCGCGCACGCGGCCTTCGGCGGCTACAAGCAGTCGGGCATCGGCCGGGAGAACCACAAGATGATGCTCGACCACTACCAGCAGACCAAGAACCTGCTCGTCTCCTACAGCAACAAGGCGCAGGGGTTCTTCTAGTGCCGGGCAAGGCGCCGCCGCGGGCGTTGATCACCGCGGCGGCCGCCGATCTGCTGCATCTGCTGCAAAGCCGCCACGGCCCGGTGATGTTCCACCAGTCCGGCGGCTGCTGCGACGGGTCCTCGCCGATGTGCTACCCGGACGGCGAGTTCATCGTCGGCGACCGTGACGTTCTGCTCGGTGTGCTCCAGGGCGCGCCGGTGTGGATCTCCGGCCCGCAGTTCGAGACCTGGAAACACACCCAGCTCGTCATCGACGTAGTGCCTGGCCGGGGCGGCGGGTTCAGCCTCGAAACACCCGAAGGCATGCGGTTCCTGAGCCGCGGCCGGGCGTTCACCGACGCCGAGAACGAGTTGCTGGCCGCCGAGCAGCCGCTGACCGGAGCCGACTACGAGCGCGGTGCCCGCCCGCCCGAACGCACCGATGTGGTGGTCGCCGAGGCCGCGGACGCGTGTGCAATACCAGGTCGGCGCGCCGGAGTCGGTCAGCCGTAGTTGCCGGCCCGGCACGTATCGTCTTAAGGGTGATACCCCTGCCTAGGGCATGGCTGCTCACAAGCGCGTTGCTGGTCGGTTGTGTAACCGGCCTGGTCGCCGCGGTCGTCACCACAGTGCTGGTCAAGGCATCAATTCGGCCCGACTTCGTGGTGGCACTCGTGGTCGGCGTTCCGGGCTCTGTCGGGATGCTGACCATCCTGCTGTCCGGGCGGCGTTGGCTCACCACGGTCGGCGCGTTCATCGTGGCCATGGCTCCCGGGTGGCTGGGAACCCTCGTACTCATCCAGGTGGTGTCCAGTGGCTGAGAAGGCGTCCCTACCCTCGACTGAGCCCCACTACGCGCCGGTCTTCGACACCGGCCCCCACCCAGGTCCGCTGAAGCCGCTCGGCGGTGGCGACGAGCCGGACTCCAAGAAGCAACCGCACCCGTCGGAGCCGCAGGCGTTCAGCCAGCTGGAGAATTTCGACACCGACGCCTTCATGCAGCCGCTGAGCGGGTTCCTGCACGCCGAGCCGACGCTCGTGCCGCCCGCGCCGGCGGCGGTGGACGACTCGTATCTGTCCGTCAAGCGGTGGCAGTTCGTGTTCATCGTCGCCGCGGTGTGGGTGCTGGCCGCCGCGACGGGGCTGGGCTTCTACTTCTGGTGGTACACCTCGCTGCACAAGACACCGGCAGTGTTCGGGGTGCTGATGTACCTGATCGTGTGCGCGGTGGCCAGCATGCTGGTCTCGATGGTGCCCAATCGGCCGTCGGTGACGGCCCTGTCGATCGCGTTGATGTCGGCCCCGCTGGCCTCGATGGTCGCCGCCGCCGTGCTGCACGGGGCGTATTACTTCGAATGGATCGCCCGACCGACGATAGGCTGATGCGCGACTCCTCAACGATCGTCGTCGCGCTAGGGTAGCGGCGTGACCCACTATGACGTCGTCGTTCTCGGAGCCGGACCCGGTGGATACGTCGCGGCGATCCGCGCGGCCCAACTCGGGCTGAACACCGCCATCGTCGAACCCAAGTACTGGGGCGGGGTGTGCCTCAACGTCGGCTGTATCCCGTCGAAGGCGTTGCTGCGCAACGCCGAGCTGGTCCACATCTTCACCAAGGACGCCCAGACGTTCGGCATCAGCGGTGAGGCGACCTTCGACTACGGCGCGGCGTTCGACCGCAGCCGCAAGGTCGCCGACGGGCGCGTGGCCGGCGTGCACTTCCTGATGAAGAAGAACAAGATCACCGAGATCCACGGCTACGGCAAGTTCACCGACGCCAACACCATCGAGGTGGCGCTCAACGAGGGCGGAACCGAGACCGTCACCTTCGACAACGCCATCATCGCCACCGGCAGCAGCACCCGGCTGGTGCCCGGCACGTCGCTGTCGAAGAACGTCGTCACCTACGAGGAGCAGATCCTGTCGCGGGACCTGCCGAAGTCGATCGTCATCGCCGGCGCCGGCGCGATCGGCATGGAATTCGCCTACGTGATGAAGAACTACGGCGTCGACGTCACCATCGTCGAGTTCCTGCCCCGCGCCCTGCCCAACGAGGACGCCGAGGTCTCCAAGGAGATCGAGAAGCAGTTCAAGAAGCTCGGCGTCAAGATCCTCACCGGCACCAAGGTCGAGTCCATCGACGGACAACGAGGCCGACGGGTCCGTCGTCGTCACCGTCAGCAAGGACGGCAAGATCCGAGCAGCTCAAGGCCGACAAGGTGATGCAGGCCATCGGCTTCGCCCCCAACGTCGAGGGCTACGGGCTGGAGGCCACCGGCGTCGCGCTGACCGATCGCAAGGCCATCGGCATCGACGACTACATGCGCACCAACGTCCCGCACATCTACGCCATCGGCGACGTCACCGCCAAGCTGCAGCTGGCCCACGTCGCCGAGGCCATGGGCGTGGTCGCCGCCGAGACCATCGCCGGGGCCGAGACCCTCGCCCTCGGCGACTACCGGATGCTGCCGCGCGCGACGTTCTGCCAGCCGCAGGTGGCCAGCTTCGGGCTCACCGAGGAGCAGGCCCGCGACGAGGGCTACGACGTCAAGGTGGCCAAGTTCCCGTTCACCGCCAACGGCAAGGCACACGGCCTGGCCGATCCGACCGGCTTCGTCAAGCTCATCGCCGACGCCAAGTACGGCGAGCTGCTGGGCGGCCATCTCATCGGCCCCGACGTCTCCGAACTGTTGCCGGAGCTGACCCTGGCCCAGAAGTGGGACCTGACGGTCAACGAGCTGACCCGCAACGTGCACACCCACCCGACGCTGTCGGAGGCACTCCAGGAATGCTTCCACGGCCTCGCCGGCCACATGATCAACTTTTGAGTCCGTCGACCATCGTCGCCGCCATCGGCGGGTTCGTGATCGGGCACATCCTGTGGCTGATCGGTATCTCCGTTGCGACGTCGGCCTACCGGGTGAACTTCTGGGTGTTGATCCTCGCCGCGCTGATCGTGGTGGCCGCCGTCGTGGTGGGGCGGCTGGCCTGGCTGATGTATCAGCGAAAGCGCTTGGTGTGGGCGACGTTTCTGGCCTTCCTGCCCATTTCGCCGGTGGTCTTCACGCTGATCGTGCTCGGCGTCACCTACCTGTAGACCGCCTGCTGTCAGGCACCCGGCAGCGCCCGTTCAGTCCGGAAAGTCCATCGGAACACGCAGCGTGGCCAGGATCGCGGCGATCGCGTCGTAATGGCCTGCCAGCGCGACAGAATTCGATGACCTGCTCCCGGCTCAGGTGCGCCGACAACGTATCGAAGGTCGCGTCGGACAGATCGCGCTGCAGCACGAACTCGTCGACCGCCGTCAGCAGCGCACGCTCGCGATCGGTCAGTCCCCGGCGCCGTCGGCCCCGCAAAGATCCTGTCCTGCAACGCCGAATCGAGCCCGCGGGATCGAGCCAGCCGGCGATGCTGCTGCAGCTCGTACTCCGAGCCGCGCAGATGACCCACCCGCAGGATCACCAGTTCCTTGTCGGCCTTGGACAGCTTGCCCCAGTTGAGCAGCACACCGGAGTACGGCAGGAATGACCGGAACAGCAGGCGATGCCTGCCCATCGTGGTGAACAGGTGCATCTCGGGCGCCCGGATGGCGCGGGCCGCGATCCGCGAGATCGCCCAGTTGATCAGGCCCAGCTCGCGACGGTCGGCGGGCGGGATGCGTTGCGCCATCAAGACTCCTTGACCAGGTATGGCGACACCGTGCTGCGGTGTTCGTCGATGTCGAGCGCGCGGCCCAGCGCCGGGAAGGCCCGCTGCGGGCAGTTGTCGCGCTCGCACACCCGGCAGCCCGCACCGATCGGCGTCGCGCTGTCCGGAGGACAGGTCCAGCCCCTGCGAGTAGATCAGCCGACTGGCGTGGCGCGCCTCGCAGCCCAGGCCGATCGCGAACGTCTTGCCCGGCTGCCCGTATCGGGACGCCCGGCGTTCCACGGTGCGTGCCACCCACATGTAGTTGCGCCCGTCGGGCATCTGCGCGATCTGCACCAGGATCTTGCCCGGGTTGGCGAACGTCTCGTAGACGTTCCACAGCGGACAGGTGCCGCCCGAGGAGGAGAAGTGAAACCCGGTGGCGGACTGGCGCTTCGACATGTTGCCGGCCTTGTCCACCCGGACGAACGAGAACGGCACACCGCGCATCGACGGCCGCTGCAGCGTCGAGAGCCGATGGCAGATCGTCTCGTAGCTCACCTGGTAGAACGCCGACAGCCGTTCGATGTCGTAGCGGAATTTCTCTGCGACGTCGTGGAATTGGCGATAGGGCAGCACTGTGGCGGCAGCGAAGTAGTTGGCCAGCCCGAGCCGGGCCAGTCTGCGTGACTCGTCACTGGTGAACTTGCCGTCGTCGACCATCGTCTCGATGAGGTCGCCGAACTCGAGGTAGGCCAGTTCGGCGGCCATCCTGAACACCTGCTGGCCGCCCGAGAGGTTGGCGCTCATCTCCAGCGTCTTGCTCTCCGGGTCGTAGCGGTGCAACACCCGCTCGCCGAGATCGATGCGTTTGACCAGCCGCACGCCGTGGACCTGTGCCAGGCGCTGGCCGATGTCGCCGCCGAGGTCGCCGCGGTGCAGCCGCATCCGAACCGTCAGATCCTCGGCGGCGGTGTCGAGTTCGTGCAGATAGTTCTGCCGTTCGATAGAAGTAGTCGCGGACCTCCTCGTGCGGCATGGTGATGGCGCCGCTGCCGCTGGCATCGGTGAACCGGTCCTCGGTGACCGCGGCCAGCTGCGTGGTGGTGATCCGGTAGCGCCGGTGCAGGTTCACCATCGCCTTCGCCAGATTGCGGGATGGGCGTTGACCACCTCGGCGACCTCGGCGGGGTCGATGTCGACGCCCAGGTCGCGATCCAGCGTCACCTCGCGCAGTTCGGCGACCAGCCGGGTGTCGTCCTGGGAGGCGAAGAAGGTGGCGTCCACCCCGAACACCTCGGTGATACGCAGCAGCACCGCGACCGTCAGCGGCCGGACGTCGTGCTCGATCTGGTTGAGGTAGCTCGGTGAGATCTCCAGCATCTGCGCCAGCGCGGCCTGGCTGAACCCGCGTTCGCTGCGCAGCTGGCGCACCCGGGAGCCGACGAACGTCTTGGACACGGTGCCAGGCTACCGAGGTTTGCGAAGCGTGGCTTCGCACGATTGGCAGGCAGCGTCGGTTGGCATTCCCAAGGCCCTTTGGCATGATCGCGCTGGGGGAGGACCGGGAGAGGATCGCCGATGAGTAGCGACAAAGCCACCGCCGATCACGGGCTTGGCGAAGGTGCTGATGCCGGTGCCCGATCCCGCACCCCGACGTCTTCGACCGGGAGTGGCCGCTGCGGGTCGGCGACATCGACCGGGTCGGGCGGCTGCGACTCGACGCGGCCTGCCGCCACATCCAGGACATCGGCCAGGACCAGCTGCGCGAAATGGGCCACGAGGAGACCCATCCGCTGTGGATCGTCCGGCGCACCATGGTCGACCTGATCCGCCCGATCGAGTTCCAGGACATGCTGCGGCTGCGCCGCTGGTGTTCGGGAACCTCGAACCGCTGGTGCGAGATGCGGGTCCGCATCGACGGTCGCAAGGGCGGCCTGATCGAGTCCGAGGCGTTCTGGATCAACATCAACCGCGAGACCCAGGGGCCGGCCCGCATCTCCGACGACTTCATGGAATCGCTGCAGCGCACCACCGACGTCAACCGGTTGCGGTGGAAGTCCTATCTGACCGCCGGCTCCCGCGAGGATGCCGCCGAGATCCGCGACTTCCCGATCCGGGTCAGCGACATCGACCTGTTCGACCACGTGAACAACTCGGTGTACTGGAAGGTGGTCGAGGAATTCCTCGCGCCCTACCCGGAACTGTTCGACAATCCGCTGCGGGTCACCATCGAGCACGACGCCCCGGTCGCGCTCGGCGACAAGCTCGAAATCCTCTCGCACGTCTACCCGCCGGGATCCACCGACAAGTTCGGTCCGGAACTCGATCGATCGCACTGTTAGAACGCTCACATACGTCGTCGGCGACGAGACCAAAGCCCTCGCGTCGATCTTTCCGATCTGACCCCGAGCGGTTAAACAGTACAAGCGTACTGACCTGCGAAAAGTCGCTACCCGACGGTAACTTCTGAACCGGTTCAGCCGTCAGACTGCCTTCGCAAACTTTGCAAACTTGCGGCCGCTCGTTGGCGAAAATTGGCATTCGCTAACGCCTTGAACTGCGCTAACGCTGCGAGGCATGCTCGAGGCAGCACACTCGCGAAGCTGCATTGACGTTAACAAGCTCACGTGCCGTCAACGTGGCGACGATCGACAAGAAGGAGCAGGCGATGTCCAACGTCGGCAAGCCGAAGACCGCAGAAGAGATCCAGCGCGACTGGGACACCAACCCCCGCTGGAAGGGCATCAACCGCACCTACACCCCGGCCGACGTCGTCGCGCTGCAGGGCAGCGTCGTCGAGGAGGCCACCCTGGCCCGCCGCGGCGCCGAGGTGCTGTGGAACCAGCTGCACGACATGGAGTTCGTCAACGCGCTGGGCGCGCTGACCGGCAACATGGCCGTCCAGCAGGTCCGTGCCGGCCTCAAGGCCATCTACCTGTCGGGCTGGCAGGTCGCCGGTGACGCGAACCTGTCCGGCCACACCTACCCCGACCAGAGCCTGTACCCGGCCAACTCGGTGCCGCAGGTGGTCCGCCGCATCAACAACGCGCTGCTGCGCGCCGACGAGATCGCCAAGGTCGAGGGTGACACCTCGGTCGAGAACTGGCTGGCCCCGATCGTCGCCGACGGCGAGGCCGGCTTCGGTGGCGCGCTCAACGTCTACGAGCTGCAGAAGGCCATGATCGCCGCCGGTGTCGCCGGCTCGCACTGGGAGGACCAGCTGGCCTCGGAGAAGAAGTGCGGCCACCTCGGTGGCAAGGTGCTGATCCCGACCCAGCAGCACATCCGCACCCTGACCTCGGCCCGCCTGGCGGCCGACGTCGCCGACGTCCCGACCGTCGTCATCGCCCGCACCGACGCCGAGGCGGCCACCCTGATCACCTCCGACGTCGACGAGCGCGATCAGCCGTTCGTCACCGGCGAGCGCACCACGGAGGGCTTCTACCGGGTGAAGAACGGCCTCGAGCCCTGCATCGCCCGCGCCAAGTCCTACGCGCCGTACTCCGACCTGATCTGGATGGAGACCGGCACCCCGGACCTCGAGCTGGCCCGCCAGCTTCGCCGAGGGCGTCAAGGCCGAGTTCCCGGACCAGATGCTGGCCTACAACTGCTCGCCGTCGTTCAACTGGAGCAAGCACCTCGACGACGCGACCATCGCGCAAGTTCCAGAAGGAGCTCGGCGCGATGGGCTTCAAGTTCCAGTTCATCACGCTGGCCGGCTTCCACGCGCTGAACTACTCGATGTTCGATCTGGCCTACGGCTACGCCCGCAACCAGATGAGCGCCTACGTCGAGCTGCAGGAGCGCGAGTTCGCCGCCGAGGAGCGCGGCTACACCGCGACCAAGCACCAGCGCGAGGTCGGCGCCGGCTACTTCGACCGGATCGCCACCACCGTGGACCCGACCAGCTCGACCACCGCGCTGGCGGGCTCGACCGAAGAGGGTCAGTTCCACTGACGATCTCGCGCGCGAGAGCAGACGCAAAGGTCCCGCCACGCCTACGGCGTGTCGGGGCATTTTTGCGTCTGCTCGCGCGGGGCGAGTACGAAAGTGTCAGCGTGAGCTATTGAACGAGTGGGCGTCATCGGCGCCGGGCAGATGGGCGTCGGGCATCGCCGAGGTGTCCGCCAAGGCCGGCGCGAACGTCGTCGTCTTCGAGCCCACCGAGGCGCTGGTCAACGCCGGGCGCAACCGCATCACCGGGTCGCTGGAGCGCGCCGTCAGCCGAGGCAAGCTCACCGAGGCCGAGCGCGACGCCACCCTGGCCAGGCTGCACCTTCACCACCGACCTCGCCGATCTGTCCGACCGCCAGCTCGTCATCGAGGCGGTCGTCGAGGACGAGGCGGTCAAGGGCAAGATCTTCGCCGAGCTCGACGAGCTCATCACCGATCCCGACGCGGTGCTGGCGTCGAACACCTCCAGCATCCCGATCATGAAAATCGCTGCGGCAACGAAGAATCCGAGCCGGGTGCTGGGCCTGCACTTCTTCAACCCGGTGCCGGTGCTGCCGCTGGTCGAACTGGTCAGCACCCTGGTCACCGCCGAGGAGGCCGCCGCGCGGGTCGAGCAGCTTCGCCCGCGACGTCCTGGGTAAGCAGGTGGTCCGCTGCGGCGACCGCTCCGGCTTCGTGGTCAACGCGCTGCTGGTGCCCTATCTGCTGTCGGCGATCCGGATGGCCGAGACGGGTGTGGCCACCGTGGAGGACATCGACACCGCCGTCGTCGCGGGTCTGTCGCACCCGATGGGCCCGCTGCGGCTGTCCGACCTGATCGGCCTGGACACCATGAAGCTCATCGCCGACTCGATGTACGACGAATACAAGGACCCGCACTACGCCCCGCCGCCGCTTGTTGCTGCGCATGGTCGAAGCGGGGCAGCTCGGCAAGAAGTCCGGCAAGGGCTTTTACACGTATTGAACGCGGCAGCGCTTTGTGCATTCACAGGCTGGATTGACTAAGCTGCATGCCGGTAGACCTACGGGTCTTGGTCGGGGGACCGTGTTGGTGAACGCTGTCTCTCCACCGGCTATCCGGCCACGCGAGCGAGATGCTGAAGGGTAGCTGTTGATGGCAGACGTCGATACTGACCTCACTCCGTACTACGAGGAGTCTCAGTCGATCTACGACGTCTCCGACGACTTCTTCGCGCTGTTCCTCGGCCCGACCATGGGATACACCTGCGGCTACTACGAGCACGAAGACATGACGCTCGACGAGTCCCAGACCGCCAAGTTCGACCTGGCGCTCGGGCAAGCTCAACCTCGAGCCCGGCATGACCCTGCTCGACGTCGGCTGCGGCTGGGGCGGTGCGCTGGAGCTCGCCGTGCAGAAGTACGACGTCAACGTCATCGGCATCACGCTGAGCAAGAACCAGTCCGAATTCGCCCGCCAGCGGTTGGCCAAGCTGGACACCGACCGCTCGATCGAGGTGCGTCTGCAGGGCTGGGAGGAGTTCGAACAGCCCGTCGACCGCATCGTCAGCATCGGCGCCTTCGAGGCCTTCAAGGTCGAGCGCTACCCGCTGTTCTTCGACAAGGCCTACAGCCTGCTGCCCGGCGACGGCCGGATGCTGCTGCACACGATCCTGGCGCACACCCAGAAGTTCTTCCGCGACAACGGGATCAAGCTGACGATCAGCGACCTGAAGTTCATGCAGTTCATCGGAACCGAGATCTTCCCCGGCGGCCGGCTGCCCGCGGTCGAGGACATCGAGGAGCTCGCGCAGGACTCGGGGTTCACCCTCGAGCGCACCCACCTGCTGCGCGAGCACTACGCGCGCACCCTGGACATGTGGGCGGCCAACTTGCTGGCCACGACAGGACGAGGCGATCGCGATCACCTCGCCGGAGATCTACGACCGCTACATGAAGTACCTGACCGGCTGCGCGGACTTCTTCCGCCGCGGCATCACCAACGTCGGTCAGTTCACCCTGGTCAAGGGCTGAACCCGGCCGCGTCAGGCCTGCGCCAGTTTCTTCTTCTCCGCCTCGACGTCGAAGTCGGCGGGCGGCCAGGTCAGCTGCATGCCCTTGAGCGCCTCGATCAGCAGTTCGGTGATCGCCAGCCGGGCTGTACCACTTCTTGTCGCACGGGATGACGAACCACGGCGCGTGATCGGTCGACGTGCGGTCCAGCACCGCCTGATACGCCTCCTGGTAGGCCGGCCACAGCTTGCGCTCGTCGAGGTCGCCCGGGTTGTACTTCCAGTACCGGTCCGGGCGCTCCAGGCGTTCGGCCAGGCGCCGCTTCTGCTCGTCGAGTGAGACGAACATCGCGCACCTTGACCACGGTGGTGCCGGAGTCGACGAGCTCCTTCTCGAAGGCGTTGATCTCGTCGTAGCGCGGCTCCCACACCTCCCGGGGCACCAGCTCGTGCACCCGCACCACCAGGACGTCCTCGTAGTGCGAGCGGTCGAACACCCCGATGTTGCCGGCGGCCGGCAGCGCCTTGCGGATGCGCCACAGGTAGTGGTGGGCGCGCTCCTCCTCGGTGGGCACCCCGAAGCCGGTGTAGCTGGATGCCCATCGGATTGCCGGCGCCCGACGACGTGTTTGACGATGCTGCCCTTGCCCGCGGTGTCCATGCCCTGCAGCACCAGCAGCAGCGAGCGGTTGTCGCTGCCGGCTTTGCCGTTGGCGTAGAGCATCTCCTGCAGACCGGCGAAGCGCTCGTTGCGCTCGGCCTGGACCTCGGCCGACCCGTTCTTGTCGCCGGTGTAGCCGGGACTGGAGTCGGTGTCGAGGTCGGCGATCTTGTCGCCGGGGCGAAACGCCAGGATCTTGCGCGGTTCGTGGGTCCACTCTGACGGCAGGTCGGGCATAGCCGAGAAGCCTAGCCAGGGTTGACCGCGGACGGCAGCTCCGGCGACGGATGCAAGTCCGAGTTGAACCTCTCCAGCGAGCCGCCGACCTCGACGATCCCGCACAGTGCGTTCCAGCACAGCATCGTCAGGTAGTCGATCAGCTCGTCGCTGCTCATCCGCTGATTCGACATCCACGAGTGGGTGGCCAGCTGCACGCCGCCGACGATCAGATAGGCCCACGGCTCGACCCCACGGGTGTCCATCCCGGCCCGCTGCATCCGCCGGCGCAGCACCACCGCGAGCATCCTCGCGATGATCTGCTCCGAATCGGCGATGACTTTGTTTTTGCTGGCCGAACTGTTTGCCATCACGAATCGGTAGGGCTCGGGCTCGTTGGCGACGGTCTCGACGTACACCCGGATGATCTCGCGGGTGAGGTCGAAACCGTCCAGATTCGACGACAGCGCACCGGCCATATTGGGGATCAGCGTGGTCTGTGCGAACCGCATCATCACCGCGGTCGTGAGGTCGTTCTTGTCGACGAAATAGCGGTACAGCACGGTCTTGGAGACACCGATTTCCGCAGCTATCTCGTCCATGCTGACGTCGCGGCCGCGACGGCGGATAGCCTCGAGCGCACCGTCCACCAACTCGGTGCGGCGTTCGACCTTGTGCTGATGCCAGCGTCGCTTGCGACCATCGGTCTTGGCCCGACCCGCCATGGCCTATCTGCTGTGCCACTATCGCGGAGTCCGTTCCCCTCGTCCCGGCCGATTCTACGGGCAGTTCTGATCGCAGGGTCACATTAACTGGCGCCGCACATAGCGGATGATGGAGGAGTGGTAGCAAAACATCGCCTCCCGGAGTTGCCGACGGGGGTAGTCCGCGCGGGTGCATCCCTCGCCGAGTCGTTCGCCGGAGCCGACCCGGAAGCCGACGCCGAGCGGCGTCGCGGCCTGCGCCGGATGAAGGCGGTGGCACTGAGTTTCCTGATCGGCGCGACCGTGATCTTCCTGGTCTGCCGCTGGGGTCAGGCCCAGGGCGGACCGGCCCTGGATCGGATATGTCGGCGCGGCCGCCGAAGCCGGGATGGTCGGCGCGCTCGCCGACTGGTTCGCCGTCACCGCGCTGTTCCGTCATCCGCTCGGCCTCAAGATCCCGCACACGGCGATCATCAAGCGCAAGAAAGACCAGCTCGGCGAGGGTCTGGGCAGCTTCGTGCGGGAGAACTTCCTGTCCGCGGACGTCGTGGAGACCAAGCTGCGCGACGCCGAGATCGCCGGCCGGCTGGGCAAGTGGCTGTCCGAGCCGGACCACGCCGACCGGGTGGCCGGCGAGGCCTCCACCGTGCTGCGGGTCGTGGTGGAGTTGCTCAACGACGAGGACATCCAGCACGTCATCGACCGCACGATCGTCAAGCGCCTCGCCGAGCCGCAGTGGGGCCCGCCGGTGGGCCGGGTGCTGGCGCAGTTGCTCGCCGAGAACCGTCAGGAGGCCCTCATCCAGTTGCTGTGCGACCGCGCTTTCGAGTGGGCGCTCAACGCCGGCGACACGATCGAGCGGGTGGTCACCCGGGACTCACCGAGTTGGTCGCCGCGGTTCGTCGACCAGCTCGTGGGCGATCGGATCCACCGCGAGCTGATGGACTTCACCGACAAGGTGCGCCGCAATCCGAATCACGAACTGCGGCTGTCGGCGACCCGATTCCTGTTCGAGTTCGCCAGCGATCTGCAGAGCGACGATGCCACGATCGCGCGCGCCGAGGCCGTCAAAGAGCAGCTGATGGCCCGCGACGAAGTGACCCGGGCGGCCGAGACCGCGTGGAAGACGTTGAAGCGCTTGGTACTTGAGGGCGTCGACGACCCGTCGAGCGCGTTGCGCACCCGCATCGCGGACTCGATCGTGCATCATCGGTGAGTCGCTGCGCGACGACGTCGAACTGCGCGACAAGGTGGACAACTGGATCGTGCGCGGCGCCCAACACCTGGTCGGGCAGTACGGCGGCGAGATCACCACGATCATCACCGACACCATCGAGCGCTGGGACGCCGAAGAGGCCAGTCGGCGCATCGAACTGCACGTCGGACGCGACCTGCAATTCATCCGGATCAACGGCACGGTGGTGGGTGCTCTGGCCGGCCTGGTGATCTACACAGTGGCGCAAATCATATTCTGACCTGCGCTAACTAGTGCTTGCAAAAGTTAGCACCCCCGCGTAATGTTGTTTCCGTACGCACCGGACAACCAAGCGCAAGGGGGGTGGACCATGGCGCAGGACGCAGATCATCCAGGCCGTCGTCACCAACGCCGCGCATGACATCGGTGGCTTCATCAGGGCGCAGCGTGAAGCCGCTCAGGTATCGGTGCGGCAGTTGGCCGAGAAGGCCGGCGTCAGCAATCCCTACCTCAGTCAGATCGAGCGCGGGCTACGCAAACCTTCTGCGGAAGTGCTGAGCCAGATCGCCAAGGCGCTGCGTGTCTCGGCGGAGGTCCTCTACATCCGTGCCGGAATCCTGGAACCCAGCGAAGCGAGCCAGGTGCACGACGCGATCATCGGGGACACCGCCATCACCGAGCGCCAGAAGCAGGTTCTGCTCGACATCTACACCTCGTTCTGCCAGCAGAACGAAGCTGCCCGTGAGGAGCTGCCGTCTGATTAGCCGCACTCCGCCCGCCACTGAAAACCCATCAACCACAACATATTTGGACAACACGAAAGGAGCCATTCAACATGGCCGAGAACCCCACCATCGAAGACCTGAAGGCCCCGCTGCTCGCTGCAGTCGGCGCCGCCGACCTGGCCCTGGCCACCGTCAACGAGATCCTGGCCAACCTGCGCGAGCGCGCCGGCGACGCCCGCACCGAGGCCGCCGAGCGTGTCGAGGAGCGTCGTGCCGCGCTGACCAAGCTGCAGGAAGATCTGCCGCAGCGCGCCGAGGAACTGCGTGGCAAGCTGAGCTCCGAGGAGCTGCGCAAGGCTGCCGACAGCTTCGTCGAGGACGCCACCGCGACCTACAACAGCCTCGTCGAGCGCGGCGAGGCCGCCCTCGAGCGGCTGCGCAACCAGCCTGACTTCAAGGATGCCGCCGCGCAGGTCGAGGGTTACGTCGACCAGGCCGTCGAGCTGACCCAGGAAGCGCTGGGCAACGTGTCCTCGCAGACCCGCGCGGTCGGCGAGCGCGCCGCCAAGCTGGTCGGCGTCGAGCTGCCCGCCGCCAAGGCTCCCGGCCAAGAAGGCTCCGGCCAAGAAGGCCCCGGCCAAGAAGGCTCCGGCCAAGGCTGCTGCCAAGAAGGCTCCGGCCAAGAAGGCTCCGGCCAAGAAGGTCACCCAGAAGTAAGTCGGAGGGCAGGAGCGAAGCGACCCGGGAAGTCAGATCGACGATCGGGACGGTACCCGCCTAGGCTGGTTCATTGTGAGCCAGCTTGTGGGTACCGTCCTTTTCGTTTTGCAGCTCGCGGTGCTGGGCACCACGCTGTACGCGTTCGTTCACGCCGCGATGCAGCGGACCGACGCCTACACCGCGGCCGAGAAGCTCACCAAGCCGGTCTGGCTGGTGATCCTCGGTGTCGCGGGCCTGCTGTCGCTGGTGCTCGGCATCACCGGGGTTGCCATCGCGGCGGTCGCCGCGGGCGTCTACATCGTCGACGTCCGTCCGAAGCTGCTCGAGGTCCAGGGGAAGTCGCGCTGACCGCGCTACGGCCCCTGGTTTTTGCGCTGGCCGGGATTCCGGTGGCGCTTGTCCTTGCCGCACCCGCGTCGGCCGACACCGACGCCCGCGCCCGCCCTTCATCGACCACGCCGACGTGGCAGCACTGGGGCGACCTGGTCAGCCTGCGGGTCTACCCCTCGGCCGCGGGCCGGGAGGCGGCCGGCCAGCTGTTCAAGCCGCCGTGGGAGGCCGACGAAGCCTGGGGCGAAGTGCTCGCGATGGCACCCGACGCCGACACCCCGGGCATGCGGGCACAGTTCGTCTGCCACTTCCGGTTCGCCGAGTTCGCCGAACCCGGAAAGACCAGCTGGAACCTCGAGCCCTGGCGGCCGGTGGTCGACGACAACGCGATGACCGCCGCGGGCTGCAATCCCGGCGGCTCGGAAGAGCCGTTCTAGTGGCCCACTCCAGAGTCGAGGTGGCCGGCCTCGTCGATCACACGCTGCTCAAGCCGGAGGCCACCGACGCCGACGTCGCCGCCCTGGTGGCCGAGGCCGCCGAACTCGGGGTCCTTGCGGTCTGCGTGTCGCCCTCGATGGTGTCCGCCGCGCACGCGGCCGCAGGGTCGCATCCCGAAGACCTCGTGATCGCCACTGTCGCCGGATTCCCGTCCGGCAAGCACCTGCCCGTCATCAAGGCGCAGGAGGCTGCGGCGGCCGTCGGGTCCGGTGCCACCGAGGTCGACATGGTGATCGACGTCGGGGCCGCGGTCGCCGGTGACTTCGCCGCGGTGGCCGCCGACATCGCGACGGTCCGCGCGGCGGTCCCGAATGCGCTGCTCAAGGTCATCGTCGAATCCGCCGCGCTGCTGAGCATCGCCGGCGAGCGCACGTTGATTCAGGCGTGCCGGACCGCCGAGGACTGCGGCGCCGACTTCGTCAAGACCTCCACCGGTTTCCATCCCGCGGGCGGTGCGTCGGTGACGGCCGTCGAGATCATGGCCGCGACGGTCGGCGGGCGGCTGGGGGTCAAGGCCAGCGGCGGGATCCGCACCGCCGAGGCCGCCGTGGCGATGCTCGACGCGGGTGCCACCCGGCTCGGACTGTCCGGGACGCGAGCGGTACTCGACGGGCTCGTCTGACCGCCGAGCGTGCGCTCAGACAGGCCCGCGAAGCAGGGATCGGTCTGACCGTTGGGAATCGTCGCGTCGCGGGTGACGAACTTCGCCGTCACCCCGGTGTCGGTCACCGCCACGCTGTCGGCGTGAATACCCATCGGCAGGTTCTTGGTCAGCGCGGTGGTGAACGCGTCGAGAGCCGGCTGCACCGTTTCCCGCGGCAGCATGAAGCCCAGCCCGCTGAGGCTGACGACCTGAAGATTCAGGCTGCCGTTGGACACCTCCGGCTTGGCCGTGATGTTGCCGATGCCGCCCTCGCAGCTCGATGGTGCCGTCCGACGGCGAGGTGGTGACCCCGGTGACCAGGCCACCGACGATCGGGATGATGTCCTGCAGCGTCTTCTTGATGCCGTCGCTCGACCACGTGATGGTGGCGTCCAAGGAGCCCAGCGTGCCCGCCGAGTCGGCGGTCTTCTCGATCTTGATGTCGTCGAGCACCAGGTTGAGCTTCATGCCCTTGGCTTCCCGGATCTGGTTGCCCGCCGTCTCGACGTTGATGTTGCTGTAATGACCGCTCAGATGCTGCAGCACGAACGGCCGCATGCCGAACGAGACGTTGGCCTTGTCCTTGACCACGCATTCGACGGCGCGGGCCACCACCGAGTCGGCCCTGTGGCGAACGTAGAGCTCGATGCCCAGCAGGCCGGCGATCACCAGTGCCACCACGATGACGAGCGTCAGGATGATCGACAGCGGGTCGCGCAGGAAGCCGGACTTCGGCTCCTCGGGCTCCTGCGGCGGCGGGGCGCTCGGTGGACCCGGCTGCGGGATGTACTGCGTCGGGGCGTCCGTCGCGGTGGGCGGCCGCGGGATGTGCTGGGTGCGCTGATCGGGTGCGGCTGCGGGCCAGGCCGGGGCGGTCGGGTCGCCGGGTCCGACGGGCTGATTCGGGCCCTGTGGCGGATACGTCACCCGCGCGATTCTGCCTTATCAATCTGAGCGAACTCTGAGCGGTTGCGCAGTACCCCGAGCGTTTCGCGCACCGAGGGCACGATGTCGATGTCGACGTCGGCTACGACGAGTTCGGGATCGGGGCCCGCTGAGGCCAGCACCTCGCCGAGCGGGGAGGCCACCAGGCTGCCGCCGACGCCCGTCGGCGCCTTGGTGGCCTTCGCCAGTTCGTCGCCCGGGTAACCCTGTCCCGCCGCGGCGACGAAACAGGTGGAGTCCAGCGCCCTGGCCCGCGCCAGCAGCGTCCACTGCTCGAGCTTGCCCGGCCCGGCACCCCAGGAGGCGCTGACGGTGATCAGCTGTGCGCCGCGGTCGGCCAGCTCGATGTAGAGGTTCGGGAAGCGGATGTCGTAGCAAAGGGTCAGCCCCACCCCGACGCCGTCGACGGTGATGACGACCGGTTGACGGCCCGGTGCGACCGCGTCGGACTCGGCGAACCCGAAGGCGTCGTAGAGGTGGATCTTGTCGTAGTGGGCCTCGACGTCGGGTCCGGTGGCCAGCAGCGTGTTGGTGACCCGGCCGTCGGGCGTCGGGGTGAACATGCCGGCCACCACGGTGATGCCGGCGCGCGCGGCGATGTCGCGAACACCGTCGGCCCACGGCCCGTCGATGGCTTCGGCGACCGGAGCCAACGGCACCCCGAATCGCGACATCGTTCCCTCGGGGAACACCACCAGCCGTGCACCGGCCTCGGCGGCGCGCCGGGTGTAGTCCGCGACCAGCGACAGGTTTGCGGCGGGATCGGTGCCCGCGAGGATCTGGGCGAGGGCGATGCGCATGAGCCCAGCCTAGGCGCGCCGATCAGGTACTAGGCGGGAGCTACCGTCGACCACGGCACGGTGAGCACCGCATCACGCACGGTGCGCCGCTGCGGCTCGATGTCGACGCCCGCGGCGCGCAGCTCGGCCAGCATCGCCCGCCACCGGTCGCGCGGACCGAACACCGAGTGCCCGGCTGCCGCCGCCCAGGCGCGGTCGGCCGCGGCGAGCAGTTCGTGGATCGGCTGGCCCGGAACATTTTGGTGGATAAGGACTTTGGGCAGCCTTTCGGCCAGATCCGACGGGCGTTCGATGTGGCGGGGATCGCAGGCCAGGGTCAGGCTCACCGGGCCGTCACCGTCGAGCAGCACCCAGCAGCACAGCCGCCCGAGTTCGTCGCAGGTCCCGTCGAGGATCAGCCCGCCCTGGCGCCAGCCCGGCGCGCATCGTGTCCCAGGCCTCGGCGACGGAGTCTTCCGGATACTGGCGCAACACGTTGAACGCCCGCACCAGAATCGGGTGCAGCCCGGCGAGCTCGAAACCACCGACAGCGAACTCGACACCGGCGACGCCGGGGACCACCCGCTCAGGGTCGATCTCCAGACCCACCACCCGGATGTCGGGGCGCACCGTGCGAAGCCGCGCCGCCAATTCCAGTGTGGTGACCGGCAATCGGCCGTAGCCCAGATCCACGACCACCGGATCGGTCGCGGACTCGATCGCCGCGCGCACCCGCGGCGAGTTGAGCACCCAGCGGTCCGCCCGCCGCAGCCGGTTGGCGTTGGTGGTCCCGCGGGTCGGGACGCCGACCGGTCGCGTGGGCCTAGTAATGACTGGCGATCCAGTCGCGGGTGAAATCGCGCTCGGTGTCGAACAGATCCGCGCAGTCCGTCGAGCACCCAGCTGCTCGATCTTGCCGCCGATGAGCGGCACCTTGACCGTGCAGACGCTGCTGAGCCGCAGCTCGCTGCCGTCGGCGGTCTCTGCCAGGACGTACGTTCCGCCGAAGTCCATCGGTGCGGCAGGCACCAGCGCGCGGTAGTGCCCGTCGGCCGACGCTGGACTCGGGGTCGAACGGGTCGAAGTGCTGTTCGCGGGTGACGATGATCTTGCAACGGCACCACCGCGGCGGCGATCGGCGGCAGGTCCGTGCGCGGACATCGTGTGGGTGAACGACGATGTCGGTGCCGGTCTCGTCGCAGCGAGAACTGGGTGATCTCGGTGATCGGCGTTGGCTTCGTGGTATCGGCGACCAGGTCTTCCCAGTACTGCCGGCTGGTGAAGCTCTGGTACAACGCCTCGGCGGGCTTGTCGAGATCGATGACATAGTCCATGCGGCGGGACATGAGGCAACGGTACCTGCGGGCTCAGCGGTTCTCGGCGATCCACATGGTGGTGAAGCGCTGCTCGGCGATCAGCAACTCCACCAACTGGTTTCCGATGAAGTTCTCCACCTTGCCGCCGACCAGCGGGATGCGCACCTCCACGGTGGCGCGAAAAGCCAAGCGCGCGTGACGATCTGACGGAGCAAGGTGCGCGTCACCGCTCAGCGAGACGGGCGCGCCGGCGATGGCGCCGGTGACCGCCGCCTTGGCCGTGCCGTCGACCACGCCGGTCCAGCTCTCCACCCGCTGGATCTCCAGGTCGCCGCGGTGGAACTGGGTGACGACCCCGGGCAGCCGGTCGGCCCGCAGGATCTGGGTGGTCGCGACGGCGATGCCGCCGTCGGTCGTCCACCCGCATCGAGTCCAGCGTCGCGTCGTCGGCGCCGGAGTCGGCCAGCCGGGCCAGCCAGTACTGCTCGTCGCGCAATGCGTCGTGGACCTGTTCGACGCTGCCCTCGTAGTCGGTGGCCATGTCGAATGAGCGCGGCATAGCTGGTGAGGCTACCGTTACGGGCCGTGGCCGGAGGGCAGGAGCGAAGCGACCCGGGGATTGGTCCGCGGGCAGGAGCGAAGCGACCGGGGATTGGCCGAGCGGAGGATTCGGCGGCGCGGTGGTCGCCGAGCAGGTGCCGCTGGCGTCGCTGACCACGCTGCGGGTCGGCCCCGTCGCGCGCCGCGTCATCACCTGCACCACCACCGACCAGATCGTCGCGACCCTGCGCGCCCTCGACCAGGAGCCGCCGACGGACCGGTCCTGGTGCTCGCCGGCGGGTCCAACGTCGTGATCGCCGACGACCTGACCGATCTGACGGTCGTGCGGCTGGCCAACGCGGCGATCACGCGTCGACGGCGGTGCTGCTGCGCGCCGAAGCCGGCGCGGTGTGGGACGACGTGGTGGTCGACGCCATCGCGGCCGGCCTGGGCGGTCTGGAATGCCTGTCGGGCATTCCCGGGCTCGGCCGGGGCGACCCCGGTCCAGAACGTCGGCGCCTACGGCGTCGAGGTGGCCGACACGCTGACCCGGGTCCGGCTGCTGGACCGCCGCAGCGGCGAGGTGCGCTGGGTGCCGGCCGCCGAACTCGGGTTCGGCTACCGCCACAGCGTGCTGAAGAACTCCGCGGACGCGGTGGTGCTCGAGGTGGAGTTCGCGCTCGACCCGGCCGGGCGTTCGCGCGCCGCTGCGCTACGCCGAGCTCTCGGCGGCGCTCGGCGTGCGCGGCGGGCGAGCGCTGCCGACCCGGCCGACGTGCGCGCGGCCGTGCTGGGCCTGCGGGCCGGCAAGGGCATGGTGCTCGACGCCGTCGACCACGACACCTGGAGCGTCGGCTCGTTCTTCACCAACCCGGTGGTGCCCACCGACCAGTTCGAGGCGCTGCAGGCTCGCCACGACGGTCCGGTCCCGCACTACCCGGCCCCCGACGGGGTCAAGCTGGCGGCGGGCTGGCTGGTGGAGCACGCCGGGTTCGGCAAGGGTTACCCCGGGCCCGAGGCGCGCCTGCCGGTTGTCCACCAAGCATGCGCTGGCGCTGACCAACCGCGGCCGGGCGACCACCAGCCGACGTGCTGGCGCTGGCCCGAACCGTGCGCGACGGTGTGCGTGACGTGTTCGGCATCACCCTGCTACCTGAACCTGTGCTGGTCGGCTGCGTGCTCTAGCGAATCCGTTTCGCTGTCGATCGCCGGATTCCGTATCTTGGATTGACGTGAGCCCCGCCGACAGACTTCCGCCGGTCAACCGCCGGCGCGCGTTGACGGCGCTGGCGCTCGGTGCGGTGGCGCCCAGCGTGCTGGCCGCCTGCGTCGGCGGCTCCGGCAACGGCTCCAAGGCCTCGGCGCCGCCCCCCAAGCCGTCACTGGCCTTCACCCCGGCCGACGCCGCCAAAGACGTCCTGCCGACGTCTCCGGTGAGCCTGCAGGTCAAGGACGGCTGGTTCCAGCGGGTGAGCCTGGCCAACGCCGACGGTAAGCCGGTGGCCGGTTCGCTCAACCGCGAGCGGACGGCCTTCACCGCCACCGAGCCGTTGGGCTACGGCGCGGTGCTACACCTGGACGGGTTCGGTGGTCGGCCGCGACGGCAAGGCGCGTGCCGATCGCCGCCACGTTCGCCACCATCAACCCGACCACGCAGGTCAACGGACAGTTCCAGCTTTCCGACGGCCAGACCGTCGGCGTCGCGGCGCCGATCATCATGCAGTTCGACGCCTCGATCGACGACGAGCACCGGCCCGACGTCGAGCGGGCGCTCACCGTCATCACCGACCCGCCGACCGAAGGCAGCTGGGCGTGGCTGCCCGACGAGTCGGCGGGTTCCCGGTTGCACTGGCGAACCCGGGAGTACTACCAGCCCGGCACCAAGGTGCACGTCGACGCCCGCTTGTACGGCGTGAAGTTCGGCGACGACGCCTACGGCGCCGCCGACTCGACGCTGGACTTCGACATCGGCCGCCGCCAGGTGGTCAAGGCCGACGCCGCCTCGCACCGCATCCAGGTGCTCACCGACGACGGCGTCATCATGGACTTCCCGTGCAGCTACGGCGAGGGCGACCTGCCCCGCAACGTCACCCGCAGCGGCATCCACGTGGTCACCGAGAAGTACGCCGACTTCTACATGTCCAACCCGGCCGCCGGCTACAACAACATCCACGAGCGCTGGGCGGTGCGGATCTCCAACAACGGTGAGTTCATCCACGCCAACCCCAACAGTGCCGGCGCGCAGGGCAACACCAACGTCACCAACGGCTGCATCAACCTGTCCACCGGCGACGCCGAGCAGTACTTCTACACCGCCGTCTACGGCGACCCGGTGGAGGTCACCGGCACGTCGATCCAGCTGTCCTACGCCGACGGCGACATCTGGGACTGGGCGGTGGACTGGGACGAGTGGAAGTCGATGTCGGCGCTGTCGGCGACACCCGGAGGACTCGAACATCCCCAGCAGCGCGCCGGCCACCCCGACCGATGCGCCGACGCTGTCCGGCACCCCGACCACGACGCCGTCGACACCGGCAACCGACGAGTTCGGCTACCCCCGGCGGTTGAACCGGCTGGCGCTGGCCTGATCCCGCGGCCGGATCACGACCTGGTCGATGTTCACGTGCGACGGGCGCGACGCGACGAACCCGATGACCTCGGCGACGTCCTGCGCCACCAGCGGGGTGATGCCGTTGTAGACCGCGTCCGCGCGGTCCTCGTCGCCGCCGAAGCGCACCAGTGAGAACTCGGTCTGCACCGCGCCGGGCGCGATCTCGGTGAGCCGCACCGGTTTTCCGAGCAGCTCGCCGCGCAGAGTCCGGTGCAGCGCGCCCTGGGCGTGTTTGGCCGAGGTGTAGCCGCCGCCGTTGTCGTAGACCTCCAGCGCGGCGATCGACGTGACGGTGACGATCAGGCCGTCGCCCGATGCGATCAGCTTGGGCAACAGCGCCCGGGTGACCCGCAGTGTGCCGATGACGTTGGTCTCCCACATCCAGCGCCAGTTCTCCAGGTCGGCCTCGGCGACGGGTTCGAGGCCCTTGGCCCCGCCGGCGTTGTTGACCAGCACGTCCACCCTGCGTCAGACCGGCTGCCAGCGCGTCCACCGCGGCGCCGTCTGTGACGTCGGCCACAACGGCGGTCCCGCCGATCTCGTCGGCCAGCCGCTGGATGCGGTCCCGGCGGCGGGCCACCGCGACCACGTGAAAGCCCTGCGTGGCAAGGGTTCTGGCCGTCGCCTCTCCGATGCCGGCGCTCGCGCCGGTGACAACGGCCACCCGGGAATGGGCCTCTGGAGTCGTCATCGGTCCAACTCTAGTAAGTGTGCTAATTTCCTCTCGTGATCCGTCTCGGTCTGACCAGCTGTCTGGTCGCGCACACCGCGTGTTGTTGTCGCGCGATTCGCTGCGCCTGACCAGACCGGACACCTTCTTCTCGTCCCGATCAAGTCGCCAGGCGTGGCCTCCGGACCCGCCCCGACTCGAGAAGGACACCTCCCATGCGAACCACCGCACTTTCCGCCCATAGCCCGGCCCGCACCGTCGCGCCTCGGCCGCACCCGCTGCGGGCCCGCCACCACATCATCGCGCCGTCGCTGCGCATTCCCGACGCCGCGGCCGCCTCGGTCTTCGCCGCGGTCCGCCAGCGTGGCGCGATCGCCCGCGACGTGATCGCACAGGTCACCAAGCTGTCCATCGCGACGGTCAACCGTCAGGTCACCGCCCTGCTGGACGCCGGGATCCTGCGCGAACGCGCCGACCTCGCCGTCTCCGGGGCGATCGGCCGGCCCCGCGTGCCCGTCGAGGTCAACCACGAGCCGTTCCTCACCCTCGGCATCCACGTCGGCGCGCGCACCACGAGCATCGTCGCCACCGACCTGTTCGGCCGGACCCTCGACGCCGTCGAAACCCCGACCCCGCGCGGCGGGCAGGCCCAGGCGCTGGCCTCGCTGGCCGACAGCGCCCGCCGCTACCTGAGCCGCTGGCATCGCCGTCGTCCGCTGTGGATCGGCGTCGCGATCGGCGGCGTGGTCGACAGCGTCACCGGCCACGTCGACCACCCGCGGCTCGGCTGGTCCCAGGCTCCGGTCGGGCCGGTGCTGGCCGAGACGCTCGGTCTGCCGGTGTCGGTGGCCTCCCACGTCGACGCGATGGCCGGTGCCGAACTCCTGCTGGGCATGCGCAGGCCGCCGCAACCGTCCTCGAGCAGCCTGTACGTCTACGCCCGCGAGACCGTCGGGTTCGCGCTGGTGATCGGCGGACGCGTGCACAGCCCGACCAGCGGGCCGGGCACGATCGCCGCGCTGCCGGTGCAGTCGGAGATCCTCGGCGGCACCGGTCAGCTGGAGTCGACGGTCAGCGACGAGGCCGTGCTGGCCGCCGCCCGCAAGCGCGGGATCGTCGCCGCCTCCGGCCCCGGCGCGTCGATGGCCGCACTGCTGCGCACCGCCCGGCAGGGCGACCAGCCCGTCGCGGTCAGCGCCCGCGACCTGCTCGGCGAACGCGCCCGAGTGCTGGGCCAAGCGGTGGCGCTGCTGCGCGACATGCTCAACCCCGACGAGGTCATCGTCGGCGGGCAGGCGTTCACCGAGTACCCCGAGGGCATGCAGTTGGTCGAGGCGGCTTTCGCCGAGCGCTCGGTGCTGGCGGCCCGCGACATCCGCGTGACCGCGTTCGGCAACCGGGTGCAGGAGGCCGGTGCCGGCGTCGTCTCGCTCGGCGGGCTCTACGCCGACCCGATCGGAGCGCTGCGCCGCTCGCACAACCGCCGCCCGGAAGTGTCGGCCTGACGGGCTGAACAGGGCCCGACCGCGCGGGTGTAAAGATGGAGGCGTGCGGCACGCCCCGGATCTGACCGACGTCTCGTCCGACGTGCTTCCCCGCCGCGTCGCGGTGTTGTCGGTGCACACCTCGCCGCTGGCCCAGCCCGGCACCGGCGATGCCGGCGGGATGAACGTCTACGTGCTGCAGACCGCGCTGCACATGGCCCGGCGCGGCGTCGAGGTGGAGATCTTCACCAGGGCCACGTCGTCGGCCGACGAACCGGTGGTTCGGGTCGCACCCGGAGTGCTGGTTCGCAACGTGGTGGCCGGGCCGTTCGAGGGTCTCGACAAGTACGACCTGCCGACGCAGCTGTGCGCGTTCACCGCGGGCGTGCTGCGCGCCGAGGCCAACCACGAGGCCGGCTACTACGACATCGTGCATTCGCACTACTGGCTGTCCGGACAGGTCGGCTGGCTGGCGCGGGATCGCTGGGCGGTGCCGTTGGTGCACACGTCGCACACCCTGGCCGCGGTGAAGAACGCCGCACTGGCCGACGGGGATGCACCGGAGCCCCCGTTGCGCGCCGTCGGCGAACAGCAGGTGGTCGACGAAGCCGACCGGCTGATCGTCAACACCGAAGACGAAGCGCACCAACTGGTTTCGCTGCACCACGCCGATCCGGCGCGCATCGACGTCGTCCATCCCGGCGTCGACCTCGAAACCTTCACCCCCGGTGACCGGCGGGCCGCCCGCGCCGCGCTCGGGGTGGCCGCCGACGAGAAGGTGGTCGCCTTCGTCGGCCGCATCCAGCCGTTGAAGGCCCCCGATGTGCTGTTGCGTGCCGCGGCCCTGCTGCCCGGGGTGCGGGTGCTGGTGGCGGGTGGCCTGTCGGGAAGCGGTCTGGCCGCACCGGACGTCCTTGTCGGGCTGGCCGCCGAGTTGGGTATCAGCGAGCGGGTGACGTTCCTGCCGCCGCAATCGCGGGACAGACCTGGTCAACGTCTACCGGGCCGCGGACCTGGTGGCCGTCCCCAGCTATTCGGAGTCGTTCGGCCTCGTCGCGGTCGAGGCGCAGGCCTGCGGGACGCCGGTGGTCGCCGCCGCGGTCGGCGGCCTGCCGGTGGCGGTGGCCGACGGGGTCAGCGGCAGCCTGGTGCCCGGCCACGAGCCGCGGCAGTGGGCCGACGCCATCGCGGCAACGCTGCGCCGCGACCCGGACGAGCTCAGCCGCGCCGCCGTCGAGCATGCGCGAAAGTTCTCCTGGGACAACACCGTTGACGGTCTGCTGGCCAGCTACGGCCGGGCGATCACCGACTACGCCAGCACGCATCACCGCAGTGCCGCCCGCGATCTGCTGACCCGCCGCAACGGCAGGCGCTGGACGATGCGCCGCGGGGTGCGCGCGTGAGATCAAGCGGACGTTCAGCACATCATCGAGATGACGCTGATCGAGAACGGCCTGGCCTACTCGATCTTCGAAGGTGCGCACGGCGGCCTGCCCGGCCTGATCGTCGAGCTGCCCGGTGAGCGCAAGCTCAAGACCAACACCCTGCTGAGCATCGGCGAGCATTCGGTGCGGGTCGAGGCCTTCGTCTGCCGCCAGCCCGACGAGAACCACGAGGGCGTCTACCGCTTCCTGCTCAAGCGCAATCGCCGGCTCTACGGCGTGGCCTACACCCTGGACAAGATCGGCGACATCTACCTGATCGGGCGCATCGCTCGGGACGCGGTCAGCGCCGACGAACTCGACCGGATCCTCGGGCAGGTGCTCGACGCCGTCGACACCGACTTCAACAAGCTGCTCGAACTCGGCTTCAAGTCGTCGATCCAGAAGGAGTGGGCCTGGCGGGTGGCGCGCGGCGAGTCGCTGAAGAACCTGCAGGCGTTCGAGCATCTGATCGACGACGAGGACGACGCGACGGCCCGTCGAGTGCCACTTGCGTCCGAATTCGCGTCGACGCGTGTTCTAGGTGCCACTCGGCCCGACGTGAGAGACTTCCGACATGGCTTCGGATTCTTCGACGACGCTGATCCTGCTCCGGCACGGCGAGAGCGAATGGAACGCGCTCAACCTGTTCACCGGCTGGGTCGACGTCGATCTGACCGACAAGGGCCGCGCCGAGGCGGTGCGCGGCGGCACGCTGCTGGCCGAGCAGGGCCTGCTGCCCGACGTGCTCTACACCTCGCTGCTGCGGCGCGCGATCACCACCGCGCACCTCGCGCTCGACGCCGCCGACCGGCTCTGGATCCCGGTCCACCGGGACTGGCGGCTCAACGAACGGCACTACGGCGCCCTGCAGGGGCTGGACAAGGCCGAGACCAAGGCCAAGTACGGCGAAGAGCAGTTCATGAAGTGGCGGCGTAGCTACGACACCCCGCCGCCGCCCATCGAGAAGGGCAGCAAGTACAGCCAGGACGCCGACCCGCGCTACGCCGATATCGGCGGCGGCCCGCTGACCGAGTGCCTGGCCGACGTGGTGGCCCGCTTCGTGCCCTACTTCGAGCAGACGATCGTGCCCGACCTGCGGGCCGGCAAGACGGTGCTGATCGCCGCGCACGGCAACTCGCTTCGCGCGCTGGTCAAGTACCTCGACGGCATGTCCGACGAGGACGTCGTCGGGCCTGAACATCCCGACCGGCATCCCGCTGCGTGTACGAACTGGACGCCGACCTCAAGCCGACCGTCGCCGGCGGCACCTACCTGGATCCCGAGGCGGCCGCGGCCGGAGCAGCGGCCGTGGCCAGTCAGGGCGCAAAGTAGCCCCGCAGCGAGATCTGTCGGGCAAACGCCGGGTGAACACCGGCGGAACACCTGCGCGCAGCGGTGTGACGTGTCCCGAATTGGCCGCACGCTGCTGGGATGACGTTCACCCGATGCGTACGATTTTCGCGTGAGTGTTGTTTCGGTGGCTGTACTGGCCACCGTCGTGGCGCTGGTGGCCCTGGCCCTCGGGTTGGTCATCGGAGCCCGACTCGCCCCGCGCGTAGTCGAGCGCAAGGAACGCCGGGCGATCACCGAAGCGGGCATCACCGTCTCGCAGATGTTGCAGCACGTGGTGTCGCTGGCGCCGATCGGCATGGTCGTCGTCGACACCCATCGCGACGTGGTGTTCATCAACGACCGGGCCGTGGAGCTGGGCCTGGTGCGTGACCGGCTGCTCGACGAGCGGGCCTGGAAGGCGGCCCAGCGCACGCTGGCCACGGGCGAGGAGGTCGAAGTCGACCTGTCTCCGCCGCGGCGGGCGGCCGCCGGCCGTTCGGGGCTCTCGGTGCGCGGTCACGTGCGCCTGCTGAGCGACCAGGACCCGCGCTTCGCCGTGGTCTACCTCGACGATCAGTCCGAGCAGGCCCGCATGGAAGCCAGCCGGCGCGACTTCGTGGCCAACGTCAGCCACGAACTGAAGACGCCGGTCGCCGCGATGGGCGTGCTGGCCGAGGCGCTGCTGGAGTCCGCCGACGACCCCGAGACCGTGCACCGCTTCGGCGAGAAGATCCTCACCGAGTCCCAGCGGCTGGCCAGTATGGTCGGCGAGCTCATCGAGCTGTCCCGGCTGCAGGGCGCCGAGCCGCTGCCCGAACTCGAGGCTGTGGACGTGGATACCGTTGTCAGCGAAGCGATTTCGCGTCACAAGGTGGCGGCGGACAACGCCGAGATCACGGTCACCACCGACGCGCCGAGTGGTTTCCGGGTGCTCGGCGACCAGGCCCTGCTCGTCATGGCGCTGGCCAACCTGATCTCGAACGCCATCGCCTACTCGCCCGACGGTTCCAAGGTGTCGATCAGCAGGCGCCGTCGCGGCGACAACATCGAGATCGCGGTCACCGACCGCGGTATCGGCATCGCCCGCGCCGACCAGGAGCGGGTGTTCGAACGCTTCTTCCGGGTCGACAAGGCGCGCTCACGCGCCACCGGCGGCACCGGCCTGGGGCTGGCCATCGTCAAACACGTGGCGGCCAACCACAACGGCGGCATCCGGCTGTGGAGCCAGCCGGGCACCGGCTCGACGTTCACCCTGTCCATTCCCGCCTATCCAGAGACCGATGACGACGCGGCCAACCAAGAGGCCCGTAACGAGGAGGCAGTACCCCAATGACCAATGTGCTGATCGTGGAGGACGAGGAGTCGCTGGCCGACCCGTTGGCTTTCCTGCTCCGCAAGGAGGGATTCGAGGCCACCGTGGTGGGCGACGGACCGTCCGCCCTGGCCGAGTTCGACCGGGCGGGGGCCGACATCGTGCTGCTCGACCTGATGCTGCCCGGAATGACCGGGACCGACGTCTGCAAGCAGTTGCGGGCCCGATCCAGCGTGCCGGTGATCATGGTGACCGCCCGGGACAGCGAGATCGACAAGGTCGTCGGCCTCGAGCTCGGTGCCGACGACTACGTCACCAAGCCGTACTCGGCGCGCGAGCTGATCGCCCGTATCCGGGCGGTGCTGCGGCGCGGCAGCGAGACCGACGACGCCTCGATCGGCGACGCCGTCCTGGAGGCCGGCCCGGTCCGGATGGACGTCGAACGCCACGTGGTCACCGTGAACGGCGAGCCGATCACCCTGCCGCTCAAGGAGTTCGACCTGCTCGAGTACCTGATGCGCAACAGCGGCCGGGTGCTCACCCGCGGTCAGCTGATCGACCGGGTGTGGGGTGCGGACTACGTCGGCGACACCAAGACCCTCGACGTGCACGTCAAGCGGCTGCGTTCGAAGATCGAGTCCGACCCGGCGAACCCGGTGCACCTGGTGACGGTGCGCGGGCTCGGCTACAAGCTCGAGGGCTGACCGCCCGCGGGCTACTTGGCCGCGCGGGTCGCCGGGTGCACGGCGATCAGCGGGAAGCCGCTGCGCCGCTTGCACATGGCGGCCAGCTCGGCGTAGGCCTTCTCGCCGAGCAGCTCGGTCAGCTCGGGGGCGTAGGACTGCCACACCTGCTTCTTGCCGACGTGCGCGGCCGGGTCGCCGGTGCAGTACCAGTGCAGGTCCGCGCCGCCCTCACCCCAGCCGCGGCGGTCGTACTCGGTGATCGTGGTCTTGAGGATCTCGCTGCCGTCGGGCCGGGTGACCCACTCCTGGGCTGCGACGGATCGGCAGCTGCCAGCACACCTCGGGCTTCATCGTCAGCGGCTCGACGCCGAGCTTGAGTGCCTTGGTGTGCAGCGCGCAGCCGATGCCGGCCGGGAAAGCCGGGCCGGTTGAGGAAGATGCAGGCGCCCTTGTACTTCCGGGTGCGCAGGTTGGGCTTGTCGTCGTACTCGTCCATCTCGAGGTAGCCCTTGCGGCCCAGACCCTTGTCGCGGAACTGCCAGTCGGCGTCGGTGAGGTGCTTGACCGCGTCGTCGAGGTTGGCGCGGTCGTCGTCGTCGGACAGGAACGCCCCGTGCGAGCAGCAGCCGTCGTCCGGGCGGCCTTCGACCGTGCCCTGGCAGGCCGGCGTGCCGAACACGCACGTCCAGTGCGACAGCAGCCAGGTCAGATCCGCGGCGATCAGATGCTCGGGATTGTCCGGGTCGTAGAACTCCACCCACTCGCGGGGGAAGTCCAGTTCAACCTCGCCGGGGTGCTCATCTGTCACAGCGCCAACGCTAGTCGAAATGCCGCCGCTCCAAATCTTGGCGCGCTCCTTCTCAGTCCGTGCCGCCCGGCATCGTCGCCACGCTAGGTTTGTCGCGTGCGATTAGGCGTGCTCGACGTGGGCAGTAACACGGTTCATCTGCTCGTGGTGGATGCGCATCGCGGCGGGCACCCGACCCCGATGAGTTCCACCAAGGCCGCGCTGCGGCTCGCCGAGGCGATCGACGACTCCGGCAAGCTCACCCGGCGGGGGGCCGACAAGCTGATCGACACCGTCGACGAGTTCGCCAAGATCGCCGCCAGCTCGGGCTGCGCGGACCTGATGGCGTTCGCCACCTCGGCGGTCCGCGACGCCAAGAACTCCGAGGACGTGCTGGCCCGGGTGCTGGCCGAAACCGGGGTCAACCTGCAGGTCCTCTCCGGTTCCGACGAGTCGCGGCTGACGTTCCTGGCGGTGCGCCGGTGGTACGGCTGGAGTGCGGGACGCATCATCAACCTCGACATCGGCGGCGGCTCGCTGGAGCTGTCCAACGGCGTCGACGAGGCGCCCGAGGTCGCGCTGTCGCTGCCGCTGGGCGCCGGACGACTGACCCGGGAGTGGCTGCCCGACGATCCGCCGGGCCGGCGCCGGGTGGCCATGCTGCGTGACTGGCTGGACAACGAGGTCGCCGAGGCCAGCGCCGCCGTCCTTGCCGCAGGGCGTGCCCGACCTCGCCGTGGCGACCTCCAAGACGTTCCGCTCGCTGGCGCGGCTCACCGGAGCGGCGCCCTCGGGCGCCGGGCCGCGGGTCAAGCGGACGCTGACCGCCAACGGCCTGAGGCAACTCATATCTTTCATCTCTAGGATGACCACGGCTGATCGAGCCGAGTTGGAAGGAGTCAGCGCCGAGCGGGCGCCACAGATCGTGGCCGGCGCCCTGGTGGCGGAGGCGAGCATGCGAGCACTGTCGTTGGAGTACGTCGACATCTGCCCGTGGGCGCTGCGCGAGGGCATCATCCTGCGCCGACTCGACAGTGAAGCTGACGGAACCGCGTTGGTGGAAACCTCCGTGGGGGATGCTGGAAGCAAGGATTCAGGTCGGTCGACTGGCGGCCGATCGAGAGGCACACGATGACTGACAGACGAAACTCCCAGCCGGCCGATCTCGGTGGCCGAGCTGCTGGCGAAGAACGGCACGATCGGCTCACCGCCGGTCGGCGGTCGCCGGCGCCGTCGGCGCGGTAACAGCGACGCGGTGACGGTGGCCGAGCTCACCGGCGAGATTCCGATCATTCGCACCGGCGAGATCCCCGTCGTCCACGACGAGGAGCCGATCGCCGAGGAGACCGAGCCGTCGAGGAGTCGACCGGACGCCGAGGAGCCGGTCGAGGAAACCGCCGAGGAGCCGGCCGACGAGCCCGAAGAGGAACAGCCGAGGAGACCACCGGCACAGCCCGCGGAGTCGGCCCACCGTCAACGGTTCGGCGAGCGCCACCCCGGAGCCGCCCACGCCGCCCAGCAGCCCTTCGAAGTACCGCCGCAACGCGCCGAGGCGCCCGACCCCGCGCCGCGAACGGGGACCCGAGCGCAGCCACGACCCTCGCCCGATGCGCCGGCCGGTGCGCAAACCCGCGGCGACACGTCGTGGCCGCGGACAGTTCCGATGCCGAGCAGATGGCGTTCGACCCGGTCGATCGAGTCGGCTCCGGAGCTGGATCTCGCCCCCGACGAGCAGGTCGAGGAGGCTGCCGAACTGCAGTCCTACCTGCGGTCCTCGGGCGGCACCCTGTTCGGCGGCGAGACGGTGGCCGACGACAGGGCCCGCCGCGGCCTGGTGAACGAGCACGAGGCCGGCTCGGTGGCGGTGGCCACGAAGGTGGACGCCGAGCCGGAGCAACGCGCCGCGCGAGGGCAAGCTCGCCGCCCTGTGGCGGGGCACCCTGGTGGTCGCTGCAGTCGATCCTCGCCGTCGCCTTCGGCGCCGGGCTGTTCATCGCCTTCGACCAGCTGTGGCGGTGGAACAACATCGTGGCCCTGGTGCTCTCGGTGCTGGTCATCCTCGGCCTCGTCGTCGCCGTTCGTGTCGTCCGCAAGACCGAGGACATCGCCAGCACGCTGATCGCCGTGGCGGTCGGTGCGCTGGTCACTCTCGGGCCGCTGGCGCTGCTGCAGTCGACCTGATTCGTTCGTGCGCCCAGCTATCAAGGTCGGTCTGTCGACGGCCTCGGTCTATCCGCTGAGGACCGAGGCCGCATTCGAGTACGCCGCCGAACTCGGTTACGACGGCGTCGAGCTGATGGTGTGGGCCGAGGCGATCAGCCAGGACATCGGCGCGATCGCCAAGCTCTCCCGGCGCTACAACATGCCCGTGCTGTCGGTGCACGCGCCGTGTCTGCTGATCTCCCAGCGGGTGTGGGGAGCCAACCCGATCTCGAAGCTGACCCGCAGCGTGCAGGCCGCCGAGCGGCTCGGCGCGCAGACCGTCGTGGTGCATCCGCCGTTCCGCTGGCAGCGCCGCTACGCAGACGGATTCAGCGAGCAGGTCGCCGAACTCGAGACGCGCAGCGACGTGATGGTCGCGGTGGAGAACATGTTCCCGTTCCGTGCCGACCGGTTCTTCGGGTCGGGTCAGCCGTCGATCGAGCGGATGCGCAAGCGCGGCGGCCGTCCCGGTGTGGGGGTCTCGGCGTTCGCGCCGTCCTACGACCCCCTGGACGGCAACCACGCGCACTACACGCTGGATCTGTCGCACACCGCGACGGCGGGCACCGACGCGCTCGAGATGGCCGACAGGATGGGCGACGGGCTGGTGCACCTGCATCTGTGCGACGGCAGCGGCGCATCCACCGACGAGCACCTGGTGCCGGGGCGCGGCAACCAGCCCACCGTCGAGGTGTGCCAGATGCTGGCCGGCAGTGACTTCGCCGGCCACGTGATCCTCGAGGTCACCACGTCCGGGGCGCGCACCAAGGCCGAACGCGAGGCGCTGCTGACCGAGTCGCTGCAGTTCGCTCGCACCCACCTACTGCGGTGACAGGAAGGCTTCGATGATCCCCCGGTTCGGTGACGCGATGGCGTTGCATCCGATCGGACCACGGTTTCGAGGGAAACCTCAACGAGCACTGGACGATCGGGCCCAAGATCCACGGCGGTGTGATGCTGGCGCTGTGCGCGAAGGCGGCCCGCGAGGCGTACGGCGGAGCGAGCGACCGGGATCAGCTTCGAGCCGGTGGCGGTGTCGGCGGACTTCCTGTCCGCGCCCGATCCGGGTTCGGTCCAACTGGTCACCACGGTGCGCAAGCGTGGCCGTCGCATCGGTCTGGTCGACGTCGAACTCGACCAGGGTGAGCGAACCTGCGTGCGCGCCGTGGTCACCCTCGGCGAGCCGGAGCATCTCGCCGAGCCGCTGCTGTCGGCCAACCCGGTGACACCGCTGATGGCCGTGGAACCGCCGCCCGGAGTCGAGCCGATCGGTCCGGGCCACCCCGCCGCGGCGATCAACAACCTGGCCCGCGGTTGCGACATCCGCCCGGCGCTCGACGAGAGCTACACCGAGGCCGGTGCGCCGGTGTTCAAGATCTGGGTGCGTCCCAAGGACGGTCCCGTCGACGTGCTGTTCGCGCTGATGTGCGGCGACATCTCGGTGCCGGCCTGCTACGCCGTGAATCGCCGAGGGTGGGCGCCCACGGTGCAGCTGACCGCCTACCTGCGGGGCCTGCCCGCCGACGGCTGGCTGCGGGTGCGTCTGCACCACGACCCAGATCGGGCAGGACTGGTTCGACGAGGACCACACCGTGGTCGACAGCACCGGGCGGATCATCGTGCAGACGCGCCAGCTGGCGTTGGTGCCGGCTCAGTAGCGTGCCGTCACCGGCACGTTAGGGTTCTGCCCATGGCCAGAATCGCGATCATCGGCGGCGGCAGTATGGGTGAGGCGCTCCTCGCGGGGCTGCTGCGGGCGGGCCGTCAGGTCAAGGACCTCGTGGTCGCCGAGCGGATGCCCGAACGGGCCCGCTACCTGGCCGACACGTACTCGGTTCGGATGACCACCGTGGCCGAGGCCGTCGAGACGCGCGAGCTTCGTCATCGTCGCGGTCAAACCGGCCGACGCCGAGTCCGTGGTCGGCGAGATCGCCGAAGCGGCCGCCCGGGCCGAGAGCAACAGCGTCGAGCAGGTCCTGGTCATCGGTGGTCGCCGGCGTGACCGATCGGCTTCTACGAGTCGCGGCTGCCCGCCGGCTCCCCGGTGGTCCGGGTGATGCCCAACGCCCCGGCGCTGGTCGGCGCCGGCGTCAGCGCGCTGGCCGCGGGCCGGTTCGCCACCCCCGAGCAGCTCGCCGAGGTCTCCGCGCTGTTCGAGTGCGTCGGCGAGGTCCTCGACGGTGCCGGAAAGCCAGCTCGACGCGGTCACCGCGGTGTCCGGTTCGGGCCCGGCGTACTTCTTCCTGTTCGTCGAGGCTTTGGTCGACGCCGCGGTCGCAAACGGGCTCAACCGGGCGGTCGCGACCGATCTGGTGGTGCAGACGATGGCCGGTTCGGCGGCGATGCTGCTCGATCGCATCGACGCCGAGCGAACGGCCGGTGCCGACGTCGGACTGGATACCACGCCCGCCCGGCTGCGGGCCATCGTGACCTCCCCGGGCGGCACCACGGCCGCTGGCCTGCGCGAACTGGAGCGAGGTGGGTTGCGTGCCGCCGTCGCCGCGGCCATCGACGCCGCAAAAACACGCTCTGAGCAGCTAGGAATTACATCAGAGTAGTTCAAGAATTTTCAGACGGATCTACCCACACCCGTCGCAGTAACCCCATTGGCCACGCTATTCTCCTCGTGTATGCACGGGTGGGTGCCAGCGGTGGGGAAGCCGCTGGAGCTGCCCGTGCCTGACGGATTGGGTTGCGATGACGTCTATGAACGGGCCATCGGCGCGGGATTCGGCTGGCGGAAAATCGGCGCGTGATGCCGGTGGCGCTGACAGTCAGCCGCCCGCCAGAGCTCAATTCCTCACCGTCGCCGAGGTGGCCTCGCTCATGCGGGTCAGCAAGATGACGGTCTACCGGCTCGTACACAACGGAGAGCTGCCCGCCGTCCGGGTGGGCCGGTCGTTCCGGGTGCACGCCAAGGCCGTCCACGACCTGCTGGAGACGTCGTACTTCGACGCCGGCTAACAGCGCTCACCGCGCAGGGCCGTTTTCGGCCGTTCCGCCCTGCTCGCTTGGGTAAGGTGTCCGGGACACAAGGACAGCCCGCCGCAGTGCGGGCACTGCGAGGACTTAGGTAACGGATTTCATGGGTTCAGTCATCAAGAAGCGGCGCAAGCGCATGTCGAAGAAGAAGCACCGCAAGCTGCTGCGTCGTACCCGGGTTCAGCGCAGAAAACTCGGCAAGTAGTCGCTGCCCGGCAGCGTCGAGTCCTGCCGGGGCACGCCCCGCCCGATAGGCTGTCCAGATGGATTCCGGCGGCATCGACACCGATGCACCGCACTACCCCAAGGTCGTGCTGGTCACTGGTGCCTGCCGGTTCCTCGGCGGCTATCTGACCGCGCGGCTGGTGCAGAACCCGATGATCAACAAGGTCATCGCGGTCGACGCCATCGCGCCCAGCAAGGACATGCTGCGCCGGATGGGGCGCGCGGAGTTCGTCCGCGCCGACATCCGGAATCCCTTCATCGCCAAGGTGATTCGCAACGGGGATGTCGACACCGTGGTGCACGCCGCCGCGGCGTCGTACGCGCCGCGCTCGGGCGGGCGCGCCACCTTGAAGGAAATCAACGTCATGGGCGCGATGCAGCTGTTCGCGGCCTGCCAGAAGGCGCCGTCGGTGCGGCGGGTGATCCTCAAGTCGACGTCCGAGGTCTACGGCTCGCACCCGCACGACCCGGTGGTCTACACCGAGGACAGCAGCAGCCGCCGCCCGCTGGCCGAGGGTTTCGCCCGCGACAGCATCGACATCGAGGGCTATGCCCGCGGACTCGGCCGTCGCAGGCCCGATATCGCGGTGACCATCCTGCGGCTGGCCAACATGATCGGCCCGGCGATGGACACCGCGCTGTCGCGGTATCTGGCCGGCCCGCTGGTGCCGACCGTGCTGGGTCACGACGCCCGCCTGCAGTTGTTGCACGAGCAGGACGCGCTGGGCGCCCTGGAGCGGGCGACGATGGCGGGCGGTCGGGCACGTTCAACATCGGGGCCGACGGGATCATCATGATGTCGCAGGCGATCCGCCGCTCCGGACGAATTGCGCTTCCAGTGCCGAGTCTGGGGGTCGGGGTACTGGATTCGTTGCGAAAAGCGACCAGGAACTCCGATCTCAATCGCGACCACCATGGCAGTGGCTGAGTTACGGCCGGGTCATGGACACCACCCGGATGCGAACCGAGTTGGGATTCGCTCCGAAGTGGACCACCCTGGAGGCATTCGACGACTACGTGCGCGGCCGTGGTTTGACTCCGATCATCGACCCGAAATGGGTACGCTCAGTGGAGAGTCGCGCCGTCGCCGTCGCGCAGCGCTGGGGTAGCTGAGAATTTCATGTTGGGGAGAAGGTAGCTGAAGTGGCGGGTGATTCGAAAGCGAAAGTGATTCCGCTGCATTCGAATTCGAGTCGTGCAGCGGCTGCTCGGCGTGCCGCGCAGCGAGCCGATGCGGCGCGCCGACATCCCTCGTTGTCGGCCGACCTCGGCGCACGTGCGTCGGCGGAGGACATCGCGGCCGTCGTCCGGGAAATCGACGCACGCCGCGGCGCGGCCGGTATTGGCCGCGCTGCCGACGAGCCGAACGAACTCGCGCAGCGGATTTCCGCGGTCGCGGATTTCGTTCGCAAGCGATTCACCGGCGATTACTCCGTCGACGAATTCGGGTTCGATCCGCAATTCAACAACGCCCTCGTCATGCCTTTGCTGCGTTTCTTTTTCGAGAATTGGTTCCGGGTCGAGGTCAGTGGCATCGAGAATCTGCCCGAGGACGGTGCCGGGCTGGTGGTCGCCAACCACGCCGGGACCCTGCCGTTCGACGGGCTGATGCTCTCGGTGGCCGTGCACGACCACCATCCCACCCACCGTGACCTGCGACTGCTGGCCGCCGACATGGTCTTCGACATGCCGATGCTCGGGCCCGATCGCGCGCAAGGCCGGCCACACCATGGCCTGCACCATCGACGCGCACCGGCTGCTGGCGGGCGGCGAGCTCACCGCGGTGTTCCCCGAGGGCTACAAAGGGCTGGGCAAGCACTTCCGGGACCGCTACAAGCTGCAGCGGTTCGGCCGCGGCGGATTCGTCTCGGCGGCGCTGCGCACCGGGGCGCCGATCATCCCGTGCTCGATCGTCGGGTCGGAGGAGATCTACCCGATGCTGGCCGACGTCAAGCTGCTGGCGCGGGTGCTGGGGCTGCCGTACTTCCCGATCACCCCGCTGTTCCCGCTGGCCGGTCCGGCCGGGCTGCTACCGCTTCCGTCCAAGTGGCACATCGCATTCGGCACCCCGATCGAGACCGCCGACTACGACGAGTCCGCGGCCGACGATCCGATGATCACCTTCGAGCTCACCGACCAGGTGCGCGAGACCATCCAGCAGACGCTCTACCAACTGCTGACTCAGCGCCGCAACATGTTCCTGGGCTGAGCGCCGGTCAGCGACGCATCGCGGCCGCGGCGATCGCGGCGACCTGAGCGTTGGTCTCCTCGCCCTCGGCTTCGCCGATCATCGTGACGACGGTCGTCATCACCGGTTCGTCGTCGGCGTCGGTGACTTCGCTGCGCAGTTCGCTGATGACCGTCCCGTGCGATTCGATCACCGAATCCAGCCAGGAGTCGAAGAACAATTTGTCGCCGGCGACGATCGGCCGGTGGAATTGGATCTTCTGGTCGCGGTGAATGACCCGGGCGATGTTGATGCCGACGTCGAAATTGCGGAAGATCTCCAGCTGCACCTGACGGCCGGCGATCGCGATGAACGTCAACGGCGCCACCAGATCGGGATAGCCGGCGGCCTTGGCCGCGTCCTCGCTGAAGTGCAGCGGGTCCTCGCTCTGGATCGCCTTCGCGAACTCGCGAATCTTCTCCCGGCCCACCAGGTAGTAGTCCGGGTAGCGGAAGTGAGTTCCGATGATCTCGCTGGCGATGGACATGGGGTTCGAGCCTATCAGCGGCTACTCGGCTCGCTCAGCCTCCGTCTGCGCCGAGCGTGCGCCTACTGCGAATTTCGGGAGAGTTTTTCGCAGTAGCCGCACGTTCGGCGAGCGAGGTGCGAGGAGTCAGTGCTCGTGCCGCCGGGACACGGCCGCGGCCAGCGCGCCGCCGATCGCCCCGAGCGCCAGCGCCGAGGGCACCCCGATCCGGGCGGCCTTGCGGGCGGTCCGGAAGTCGCGGATCTCCCAGCCCCGCTCGCGGGCCAGCTCGCGCAGGTCGGCGTCGGGGTTGATGGCGACCGCGGTGCCGACCAGCGACAGCATCGGCACGTCGTTGTAGCTGTCGGAGTAGGCCGTGCAGCGTTTGAGGTTGAGTCCTTCGCGGATGGCCAGCTGCGCGCACCGCGTGCGCCTTGCCGAGACCGTGCAGGATGTCGCCCACCAGACGGCCGGTGAACACGCCGTTCTCGGATTCCGCGACCGTGCCCAGCGCGCCGGTGAAGCCCAGCCGCTTGGCGATGATGTCGGCCAGCTCGTACGGGGTCGCGGTGACCAGCCACACCTGCTGGCCGGCGTCGAGGTGCATCTGGGCCAGCGCCCTGGTGCCGGGCCAGATCTTGTCGGCGATGATGTCGTCGTAGATCTCCTCGCCCAGCGCCGCCAGCTCGGCGGTCGAGCGGCCCTCGATGAAGGCCAGCGCCTTGCGCCGGCCCTCGGCCACGTCGTCGCTGTTCTCCCGGCCGGTCAGCTGGAACTTGGCCTGGGCGTAGACGAACTTCCACATGTCGGAGTAGGTGAAGTACTGGCGCGCGGCCAGGCCCCGGCCGAAGTGCACCAGCGACGAGCCCTGCACCAGGGTGTTGTCGACGTCGAAGAACGCCGCCGCGGTCAGGTCGGTGGGCGGGGGAATCGGCTCGCGGACGGCGTCCGGCACCGGCTCGCGATTGGCCGCGATGCTGGCCTCGCGCGCCACGGCGCTGGCCTGCTCGGCGACCAGGTCGTCGACCGCACGCTGCGCGCTGGCCCGGCCGGCTTCCAGGTCCGCGAGCTCCTCCTGGTCCCCGGAACCCATGGCTATCACCCTAACTGCGAGACTGGTTCGGGTGAGCCGCCGCACATGTCGAACTGCTGACCCGCGCCGGGTGCAGCCTCTGCCAGCGGGTGTACGACCGCCTCGACGAGCTGTCCGCCGAGCTGGACTTCGAGCTGTCCAGCACCGACGTCGACGCCGCCGCGGCCGCCGGGAACTCCGCGCTGCGGGCCGAGTTCGGCGACCGGCTACCGGTGGTCCTGCTCGACGGCCGGGAGCACAGTTACTGGGACCTCGACGAGCCGCGGCTGCGGGCCGATCTGGCGGCCGGGTGAACACCACGCGAATTTGGTGAGCTGCCTGCGCGGGGATTACCGTGGAAGTAAGTTTCACTAACGGACATTGGCGTGACAGCGAGGGAGCGGGCCAGGTGATCGTGCCGTGAGCGTCCTGCTCTTCGGGGTGTCGCACCGCAGCGCCCCGGTCTCCGTGCTCGAGCAGCTGTCCACCGACGAGTCTGACCAGGTCAAGATCATCGACCAGGTGCTGCAGTCGCCGCTGGTCACCGAGGCCATGGTGCTGTCGACCTGTAACCGGGTCGAGGTCTACGCGGTGGTCGACGCCTTCCACGGCGGCCTCTCGGCGATCGGCCAGGTCCTGGCCGAGCACTCCGGAATGTCGATGGGCGATCTGACCAAGTACGCCTACGTCCGCTACAGCGAGGCCGCCGTCGAGCACCTCTTCGCGGTGGCCAGCGGCCTGGACAGCGCGGTGATCGGCGAGCAGCAGGTGCTCGGCCAGGTCCGCCGCGCCTACGCCAACGCCGAGGCCAACGCCACCGTCGGCCGGGTCCTGCACGATCTGGCCCAGCGCGCCCTGTCGGTCGGCAAGCGGGTGCACACCGAGACCGCCATCGACGCCGCCGGCGCCAGCGTCGTGTCGGTGGCGCTGGAGATCGCCGGGCGCAGGCTGGCCGGCCGGAGCCGGCGCATCGACACGGCCTGGCGGGCGAACCGCCGCGGTGGTCGGCGCCGGCTCGATGGGCGGGCTGTCGGTCGCGCACCTGGTGCGGGCCGGGGTCACCCACATCCACGTCGTCAACCGCTCGCTGCCGCGCGCCCAGCGACTGGCCGAGAGCATTCGTGAACAGGGCGTCGGCGCCGAGGCCCTGACGCTCGACGACCTGCCCACCGCGCTGGCCGTCGCCGACGTCGTGGTCAGCTGCACCGGCGCGGTACGGCCGGTGGTGTCGCTGGCCGACGTGCACCATGCACTGGCCGAACACACGGCGCGACGAGGCCGCCCAGCCGCTGGTGCTGTGCGACCTCGGCATGCCGCGCGATGTCGACCCCGCCGTTGCCGGGCTGCCCGGGGTGTCGGTCGTCGACATGGACCGGGTGCAGCGCGAACCGTCGGCCCGGGCCGCCGCCACCGACGCCGAAGCCGCCCGCCAGATCGTCGCGGCAGAAGTTGCTGCCTATCTGGCCGGCCAGCGGATGGCCGAGGTCACCCCCACCGTCACCGCCCTTCGTCAGCGGGCCGCCGACGTGGTCGAGGCCGAGCTGCTGCGCCTGGAGAACCGCCTGCCGGGCCTGGACGACACCCAGCGTGTCGAGGTCGCCAGGACCGTGCGCCGGGTGGTCGACAAGCTGCTGCACGCCCCCACCGTGCGGGTCAAGCAGCTGGCCAGTGCGCCCGGCGGCGACACCTACGCCGAGGCGCTGCGTGAACTGTTCGAACTCGATCCGCAGGCCGTCGACGCCGTCGCCGCAGGCGAACTTCCGCTGCTGGCAACGGAATTCGACGCCGGCCTGACCGAACACACCGAGTAGGGCGATTGGCCGGCAGCGACGACGCCGTCATCAAGATCGGTACCCGGGGCAGCCTGCTGGCGACCACCCAGGCCGGGACCATCAGGGACGAACTCATCGGGCGCGGGCGTCGCGCCGAGCTGGTCATCATCAGCACCGAGGGTGACCGCTCGCACCAGCCGGTCGCCGAGATCGGAGTCGGTGTGTTCACCGCCGCCCTGCGTGAGGCCATCGCCGACGGCCGGGTCGACATGGCGGTGCACTCGTACAAGGATTTGCCGACCGCCGCCGACGACCGGTTCGTCATCGCCGCGATACCCCGGCGCGAGGACGCGCGCGACGCCCTGGTGGCCCGTGACGGGCTGGTCCTGGGGGAGTTGCCGGCGGGTTCGGTGATCGGCACGTCGTCCGTGCGCAGGGCGGCGCAGCTTAAAGCACTGGGTCTCGGTTTGGAAATCCGCCCCCTAAGAGGCAACCTAGATACCAGGTTGAACAGGGTAAGCAGTGGTGATCTCGACGGTATCGTCGTCGCCCGCGCGGGACTGGCCCGCATCGGACGATTCGGCGATGTCACCGAGACGCTGGAGCCGGTGCAGATGTTGCCAGCGCCGGCTCAAGGTGCGCTCGCGGTGGAGTGCCGCGCAGGCGATACCGGGCTCGTGGCGCTGTTGGCGGAGTTGGACGATTCCGACACCCGCGCCGCGGTCACTGCGGAGCGAGTCCTGCTGGCCAAACTGGAGGCCGGTTGTTCGGCACCGGTGGGCGCGATCGCCGAGGTGGTCGAGTCCATTGATGACGACGGTCGGATCTTCGAGGAGCTGTCGTTGCGCGCATGCGTGGCGGCGGCAGACGGATCCGACGTGATCCGCGCGTCCGGAGTCGGAACGCCCGGCCGGTCCGCAGAGCTTGGGCTCTCGGTGGCCGAGGAGTTGTTCGAACTCGGTGCGCGCGAGGTCATGTCGAACAGGGCTCCGCATTGACTGACAAGGCGGAGTAGAGCGGGAGTGAAGCGATGACTGGCCACGGTAGTGGGCGACGCAAGGCGAAGCCGGGACACATCACGTTCGTCGGCTCGGGTCCCGGTGACCCCAACCTGCTGACGACGCGCGCCCGCACGGTTCTCGCCAATGCCGCCCTGGTGCTCACCGACCCTGACGTGCCGCAGGCCGTGCTCAACGTGGTCGGCTGCGATTTGCCGCCCGCGTCCGGCCCGGCGCCTGCCCCGGAGAAGGGCGCGCTGCGCGAGCACGTCCCCGGCCTCGACGCGGACGGCCCGATCGCCGACGAGATCGCCCCGCCGGTGGTCTCGGTCGGCCCGGACATCCGGCCCGCGCTCGGCGACGCCGCCGAGGTGGCCAAGACCCTGCTGGCCGAGGCCAAGGCGGGCTTCGACATCGTGCGCCTGGTCGCCGGCGACCCGCTGTCGGTCGACTCGGTGATCACCGAGGTCAACGCCGTGGCCAGGACCCACATGGAGTTCGAGATCGTCCCCGGGCTGCCCGCCACCAGCGCGGTTCCCACCTACGCGGGCCTGCCGCTGGGCTCGGCGCACACCGTGGCCGACGTCCGCGGCGAGGTCGACTGGGCGGCCCTGGCCGCCGCTCCCGGCCCGCTGATCCTGACCGCGACGGCCTCGCACCTGCCCGACTCCGCCCGCACCCTCATCGAGTACGGCCTGGCCGAGAACACTCCCTGCGTGGTCACCTGCAACGGCACCACCTGCGCGCAGCGTTCGGTGGAGACCACGCTGACGGGCCTGACCGACCGCGCCACGTTGGCCGGCGGCAGCGACCCGGCCGGCCCGCTGACCGGCACGCTGGTGGTCACCATCGGCAAGACCGTCGCGCACCGCGCCAAGCTGAACTGGTGGGAGAGCCGCGCCCTGTACGGCTGGACCGTGCTGGTGCCGCGCACCAAGGATCAGGCCGGCGAGATGAGCGACCGGTTGGTCGCCCACGGCGCGCTGCCCATCGAGGTGCCGACCATCGCCGTCGAGCCGCCGCGCAGCCCGGCCCAGATGGAAAGGGCCGTCAAGGGTTTGGTCGACGGTCGCTACCAGTGGGTGGTGTTCACCTCCACCAACGCGGTGCGCGCGGTGTGGGAGAAGTTCGGCGAGTTCGGTCTGGATGCCCGCGCGTTCTCCGGTGTGAAGATCGCCTGCGTCGGCGAGTCCACCGCCGACCGGGTGCGCGCCTTCGGGGTCAGCCCCGAGCTGGTGCCCTCCGGTGAGCAGTCCTCGCTGGGCCTGCTCGACGAATTCCCGGAGTACGACAGCATTTTCGACCCGGTCAACCGGGTGCTGCTGCCGCGCGCCGACATCGCCACCGAGACGCTGGCCGAGGGTCTGCGCGAGCGCGGCTGGGAGATCGAGGACGTCACCGCCTACCGCACCGTGCGCGCGGCCCCGCCGCCGGCCGATACCCGCGAGATGATCAAGACCGGCGGGTTCGACGCGGTCTGCTTCACCTCGAGTTCGACGGTGCGCAACCTGGTCGGCATCGCAGGCAAGCCGCACGCCCGCACCATCGTGGCCTGCATCGGGCCGAAGACCGCCGAGACGGCAGCCGAGTTCGGGCTGCGGGTCGACGTGCAGCCGGAGACCGCCGCGGTGGGTCCGCTGGTCGACGCGCTGGCCGAGCACGCCGCCCGGTTGCGTGCCGAGGGTGCGCTTCCCCCGCCGCGCAAGAAGAGCCGCCGCCGCTAAACGGAGAAAAGGCATGACTTTGCCCGGCTATCCAAGGCACCGCCCGCGCCGGTTGCGCTCGACACCGGCGCTGCGCCGGCTGGTCGCCCAAACCTCGCTCGAGCCAAGGCATCTGGTGCTGCCGATGTTCGTCGCCGACGGGATCTCGGAAGCTCGCCCGATAGCGTCGATGCCCGGGGTGGTTCAGCACACCCGGGATTCGCTGCGCCGCGCGGCGGCCGAGGCGGTGGAAGCCGGTGTCGGCGGGTTGATGCTCTTCGGTGTGCCCCGCGACGAGGACAAGGACGCGTTGGGATCGTGCGGTGTGGACCCCGACGGGATCCTCAACGTCGCCCTGCGCGATCTGGCCAAGGATCTCGGCGACGACACCGTGCTGATGGCCGACACCTGCCTCGACGAGTTCACCGATCACGGCCACTGCGGCGTGCTCGACGCCCGCGGCCGGGTCGACAACGACGCCACCAACGCCCAGTACGTGAAACTTGCTGTCGCGCAAGCAGAATCGGGCGCACACGTGGTGGGTCCGAGCGGCATGATGGACGGTCAGGTGGCGGCCATCCGGGACGGCCTGGACGCCGCCGGCTTCACCGACGTGGTGATCCTGGCCTACGCCGCCAAGTTCGCCTCGGCGTTCTACGGCCCGTTCCGCGAGGCCGTCGCCTCCAGCCTGGAGGGCGACCGTCGCACCTACCAGCAGGACAGCGGGAACGCGCGAGAGGCGTTGCGGGAGATCGAACTCGACATCGAAGAAGGCGCCGACATCGTGATGGTCAAGCCCGCGATGGCCTACCTCGACATCGTGCGCGCGGCCGCCGAGATGTCACCGGTACCGGTGGCCGCCTACCAGGTGTCCGGCGAGTACGCGATGATCAGCGCCGCCGCGGCCAACGGCTGGATCGACGGCCGTGCCGCCGCGCTCGAGTCGCTGACCAGCATCCGGCGCGCGGGCGCCGACATCGTCTTGACCTATTGGGCGGCCGACGTCGCGGGCTGGCTGGCGTGACTCATCAGCAGCCGACCGGTGCGCCGGCGCGCCCGGCCGACGTCGACACCGGGTTCTGGCTCTGGCTGGTCGCGCTGCCGCTGCTGCTGACCGGCTATCTGGTCGACGTGTTCACGGTCAAGAACGCCACGACCTTCGGCATCGCCGTCACGACGCTCTTCACGCTCACGCTGGGGGCGGTGGTGCTGACGTTCCTGCTGCTGATGCGCTCGGGCTACCGCTGGACACGCACCCTGCTGACCGCCGGCGGCGTGGCCACCGTCATCTACACCGCGTCCAGCCTGTTCTCCGTGCCGCGCGAGCCGGTGGCAGCGGTGACCTTCGCGGTCACCGGGATCATCGGCTCGGTGCTGATCGTGGGCGGCATCTTTCTGCTGCACCGCCAGGACGCGCACGGGTTCTTCGCCAAGTGACCCGATAGGCTCGCCGACGATGACGCCGACAGAACCCAGACCCCGCTCTCTGACGATCGCCTTCTGGCTCCTGATCGTCGGTGCCGTGATGTTGATGGCCGGTGGTCTGTTGGCGATCACCCTCGGCTACGACCTTCTCCGGGAGGCCCTGCCGTCCAGCTTTTCCGACCAGGCGGTGCGCCGGCTGTTGGTGTTCCGCCGTGGCGCCGGTGTGCTCTGTGTCGTGACCGGACTCGCGCTGGCCTTTCTCGCCGGACGCACCCGTAACGGGGACGTCCGGTACCGCCGCGCGACGCTCGGCTTGGGTCTGGTCACCATCCTGCTGGTCGGGATCATGCAGGTCTTCGTCAACATCGGGCTGATCGCGCTGCTGAGTCTGCTGCCGATCATCGTCGGCACGCTGCTGCTGAGCCGCCCTCAGGTAGTGCAGTGGTTCAACCCCGAACCGGACTCGACGTCCGATGTCTGAGGAGCAGCTCGTCGAGCAGGAGCCGCTGTTCTACGAGCAGGGCGCCAGCTGGTACTGGCTGCTCGCCGGTCCTATCTCGGGGATCACGATGCTGCTCATCCAACTCAAGGGCGGCGGCGGTATCCAGCTGTTCGTGCCGACGGTCTTCCTGGTGTTGGTGACCGGCTTCCTGTGGCTTCAGGTGCACGCCGCCCGCATCCACACCACCGTCGTGCTCACCGCGGAATCGCTGCGGCAAGGTACCGAGGTCATCCCGGTCAGGACCATCATCGCGGTGTACCCCGAGGCCGAGCACACGGCGAAATCCGCGACGAGATCCGGTGAGCTGCTGGAGAAGTGGCAGACCGCCCGGGCGCTGGGCGAGCTGAGCGGCATTCCCCGCGGACGCAAGGGGGTCGGTATCGGGCTCACCGGGGCCCGCACCGCGCAGGCCTGGGCGCGCAAGCATCGCCAGCTGCGCGAGGCGCTGACCCGGGTGGTCGAGGAGCGCGGCGCCCAGTGAGGCACATCGTGCAGCTCGTCCTGGCGACGCTGGCCATGGTCGGGGCCGTGCTCAGCTGGCTGCAGGTGCGCAGCATCGTCGAGGTGTCGCCGATCGCCGACGGCCAGCCCGCCACCACCTCGGTGGCCTACAGCCCGCCGATGATGGTGCTGACCATGCTGCTGGCCACCACGGCCGGTGTGCTGATCGTGCTGGGCGTGGTCGGCTTGATCCGTGGCCGCCGGGCTAGAACACCCGGGTCTGTCCCTCCAGCACCGGCACCGTAGTCGGCAGCTTGTAGACCTCGACCCCGTTGCGCCACATCACGGCATCGCGGGCGTGCTCGGGCAGGTGCTTGACCAGCCAGCGCGGATCGTCGAACGTCCAGTGCGGGTAGTCCGAGGAGAACAGCAGGATCTTCTCGCATTCCATCCACTCGAAGGCCCGCAGCAGTTCGGTCTTGTCCTCCGGGTAGTCCAGCGGCTGGGTGGTGAACTTGATGTGGTCCTTGACGTACTCACTGGGCTTGCGCTTGATGTCCACCCAGTTCTTGCGCGCGGCGTAGATGGCGTCCATCCGCCACATCAGCGGCAGGATCCAGTTGAAAGCGTGCTCCACCAACACAATTCGCAGGGTGGGGTAGCGGTCGAAGACGCCGTCGAAGATCAGGCTCATCACCTGGTTGGCGGCCAGCAGTGAGTAGCTGACCATGAAGTCGTGGTTGTAGCTCGGGAAACCGACCGGCGGGATCGGCAGGGTTTCGTACTGCCCGCGGGCCAGATGGCAGCTGACGGTGATGTCGTGTTTGGTGGCGGCCTGCCAGATCGGGTCGTACTTCGGGTCACCCCATGACGGTCGCGGCTCGGCCTTGATCAGAATCTGCGCCATGTAGGGGTGGCCGGCCCACTTCTCGATCTCGCGGGCCGCGCCCTCGGGATCCTCGATGGCCACCGAGATCGAGCCGCGCCAGCGTTTGTGCCAGTTGTTCTTGCTGTCCAGCCAGTGCTTGTCGATCCAGAGGTTGGTGGCGATCGCCGAGGCCTGCGCGGCCTCGGGCAGCCGGGCGCCGGCGGCCAGCGGCTCGAGGATCGCGATGTCGGCGCCGGCCTCCATGATCAGCTGCCGGAACATCAGGTCCGGGTCGCTGCCGGCGAACTGCCCGTCGGCCGGGAAGGTGTCCACCCGCATGGCGTAGGCGTGGGCGTAGTCGGGCGCGTCGTAGTAGATCTTCTCGCCGACCGGGTGGGACAGGAAGTACTTGCTGCGCCACGGCTCGGGGATGTACTCCAGCAGCACCCCGCGTCGCGGTACCGGATGGACGTCGGAGTCCACGCAGCGCACTGCGATGTGTTCGGTCGGTGCGACCCGCTGTTCGTGGGTGAGCGTCATGGTCGCCAGTGTCCTCCTTCACAGTCCCTTGACGATATACCCCCTAGGGGTATAGTCGACGGCTATGACGACCACCGATCTGCAGCTGAGCGGCATGAGCTGCGCTTCTTGCGCGGCCAAGATCGAACGCAGCCTCAACGACTTGGACGGTGTGCAGGCGACGGTGAACTTCGCCGTCGAGCGCGCGCACGTCGAACACGGCCCGCAGGTCTCCGAGCACGACCTGGTTCATGCCGTGGAGAACACCGGCTACCACGCCTCGGTGATCGACCATTCCGCCGCATGAGCCACGACCACATGAACCACGACGTGCCCGCCGAGCAGTTGCGGCCACGGCTGATCGCATCGGCCGTGCTCGCGGTCCCCGTGGTGGCGCTGTCGATGGTGATGCCGTGGCAGTTCCCCGGCTGGCAGTGGCTGGTGCTGGCCCTGGCCACCCCGATCGTGTTCTGGGGCGGCTACCCGTTCCACAAGGCCGCCCTCAACAGCGCGCGGCACGGCTCGTCGACCATGGACACCCTGGTGTCGATCGGCACGCTGGCCGCCTACTGCTGGTCGGTGGTGGCGGTCGTGTCACCGGAGACACGGTCACGTCTACTTCGAGGTGGCGGCGGCCGTCACGGTCTTCCTGCTGGCCGGCCGCTACGCCGAGGCCAAGGCCAAGCGGTCGGCGGGTGCGGCCCTGCGGGCGCTGCTGTCGCTGGGCGCCAAGGAGGCCGTCGTCCTACGCGACGACGCCGAGGTGCGGATTCCCGCCGAGGAGTTGCGGGTGGGCGACGTGATCGTGGTGCGCCCCGGTGAGCGGGTGGCCACCGACGGTGTCGTCGTCGACGGCGCCTCGGCGCTGGACACCTCGGCGATGACGGGAGAGTCGGTGCCCGCCGACGTCCGTCCCGGTGACGAGGTGCTCGGTGGCGCGGTGAACACCTACGGCCGAATTCTGGTGCGCGCCAGCCGGGTTGGCGCCGACACCCAGCTGTCCCGGATGGCCAGGATGGTTGCCGACGCGCAGAGCGGCAAGGCCTCGATACAGCGGCTGGCCGACCGGGTGTCGGCGGTGTTCGTGCCGGTCGTGCTGGGCATCGCGGCGGTCACGCTGGCGGCGTGGCTGCTGGCCGGCGGGTCCGTCACCGCCGCGTTCACCGCCGCGGTCGCGGTGCTGATCATCGCCTGCCCGTGTGCCCTGGGTCTGGCCACGCCGACGGCGATCCTGGTCGGCACCGGCCGCGGCGCGCAGCTCGGTGTGCTGATCAAGGAGCCGCAGGTGCTCGAGACCGTCACCGGCATCGACACCGTCGTGCTGGACAAGACCGGAACCGTCACCACCGGCACCATGGCCGTCGCCGACGTCGAGGGCGCTGATCGCGACACCGTGCTGGCCCGCGCGGCCGCCGTCGAGTCGGCCTCCGAGCATCCCGTCGCCGCCGCGATCGTGGCCGCCGCCCGCGAGCGCGGGCTCGCCATCCCGGCGGTCAGCGACTTCGTCAACGAACCCGGCACCGGCGTGCGCGGTGTCGTCGACGGGGTGCTGGTCCGGGTGCAGCGGGCGTCCGACGACGACGGGCGCACCAGCGTCGCGGTGAGCTGGGACGGGTCGCAGCACGGGGTGATCCGGCTGGTCGACGCCGTCAAGCCGACGAGTGCCGACGCGATCGCCGAGCTGAAGGCGATGGGCATCACCCCGGTGCTGCTGACCGGTGACAACGCGGCCGTGGCGGCCCGGGTGGCCGCCGAGGTGGGTATCGCCCCGGGCGACGTGATCGCGGGCGTGCTGCCCTCGGAGAAGGCCGACGCGATCAAGCGCCTGCAGGATCAGGGCCGCAAGGTCGCGATGGTGGGTGACGGTGTCAACGACTCCGTCGCGCTGGCCACCGCCGACGTCGGCATGGCGATGGGCACCGGCACCGACGCCGCGATCGAGGCCGGCGACATCACCCTGGTGCGCGGTGACCTGCGGACGGTGCCGACGGCGCTGCGGCTGTCGGCGCGCACGCTGCGGATCATCAAGCAGAACCTGTTCTGGGCGTTCGGCTACAACGTCGCGGCCATCCCGCTGGCGGCGCTGGGCCTGCTCAACCCGATGATCGCCGGCGCGGCGATGGCGTTCTCCTCGGTGCTGGTGGTGACCAACAGCCTGCGGCTCAAGCGCTTCCTAGTCGTCGCCCAAACCGACGTTTGGGCGGGAATGCGAGTAGATCGCACCATTTCGTCGATCTCGGCGGGGTGACGCTCGTCACGACGCCGTTGGTACAAAGTGCGGAATCTGTAACACTGTTCCACATGACGGAGCTCGCCGAACCGACGTCCGCCACCGACGCCCTGCCGCTGGGCCCGCAGTCACTGGTGTGGCGCTACTTCGGCGACAACCGGATGTTCCTGATCGGACCGCGGCCGGCGGTGCTGCAGAACATGCTGGCCGAACTCGGCCAGGGCGTGCTCGACCACTCGGTGTGGTTCGCCGACACCGCCGCGCGGATCAAGCGCTCGCTGCCGCCGATCTTCATGACGGTCTACGGCAGCGACGACGACAACGCCGGCCCCGGGTCCGCGACTTCCACCACCACATCAAGGGCGACATGCCCGACGGCGGAGCCGGCTACCACGCACTCGACCCCGACACCTACTTCTGGGCGCACGCCACGTTCTTCGATCAGGCGCTGTACTTCGCCGACACCTTCGTCAAGCGGCTGACCCGCGCCGAGAAGGAACAGATGTACCTCGAATCCAAGACCTGGTATCGCCGCTACGGCGTCAGCGATCGCCCGATGCCTGCCGACTACGCCGAGTTCGAGCGCTACTGGAACCGCATGATCGACGACGTCCTCGTCGCGCACCCCACCGCCAAGTACGGCGTCGGCTATGTCACCAAAGGCTTTCCGAGACCCAAGGCCGTCAACCCGTTGGTGTGGCGGGTGGTGTCGCCGGTGTTCAACCCCCTCGCGGCGTTCCTGACCACCGGTGGCATGCCGCCGCGCACCCGCGAGGTTCTGGGCCTGCCGTGGAGCGAGCGCAAGGAGCGCAACTATCAGCGCTTCGCCGCGCTCTGGCGGTCGCGGCCGGTGACCTGGCTGTGGGACCGTCTGCCGATGACGGTGCGCTACAACGGTTACGCCCGAGCCGGTTTCGCGCGGGCAGGAGCATGGCTGACCCGTCGACTGAAGCGATCCTCGACGCCGCCCTCGTCGAGTTCGACCAGCATGGCATCCGGCGGGTCGCGCTCGACGACGTCGCCCGTCGCGCCGGGGTGAGCCGGACGACGATCTACCGCCGGTTCGCCAACAAGGACGAGTTGGTGTCCGCGGTGATGGACCGCGAGAACACCCGGCTGTTCGCCGGCATCGCCGACGAACTGAAAAGCGCACGGCCGCAAAGTCGAACTACTACGTCGAAGCGTTCACCCAGGCCATCCTGCGCAGCCGCGAGCATCGCGTGCTCAACCGGATGGTCCTCGACGAGCCGGCGCTGACCCTGGAGCTGGCGCGCACGCCACTACGCGGCCGCGGTCCAGCGCATCGAGCGGCACTGCAGGTGATCTTCCCGCCCGGCTTCGCCGAGCGGATCGGGCCGCAGGCCGTCCACGAACTCGCCGACTGCATCTGGCGCTACGCGCTGATGATCCAGCTGCTACCCAGCTGCCGAACCGGTCGAGACCGCCGACGACATAAGGGCTTTCGCCACCAAGCACTTCCTGCCGAGCCTGCCCGCAGTCCTGCGGGCGGTGCCGGTCTAGTCGGTGCCTCAGTAGTCCCACACCGTGGGTACACACCGGAATGCATTGCCTGCCAGCCCGACTCGGCATACCGACGGGAAGGGCAGATGGGTGGCCACCAGTGACTCCCCGGTCGCAGCCAGTTCGCGCAACAACCGCACCCGGACACGGGCAGCCTCGTCGGGATCGTGTTCGAATCCGTTGTGCCACTGGGGGTTGTCGAACCCCGGCGCGAACACGGCGTCCCCGGCGAAGGTCAACCGATCGCCGCGGGACTCCACGCGCACGATGCTGTGCCCCGGCGTGTGACCTCCGGTGCGCGAGATCAGCACCCCCGGCGCGACCTCGTACTCCGTCTCGAACGGTCGTAGCCGGCCGCGGTACTCGTCGAGGAACTGTGAGGCGACGCGGCGAAGCACGTCGGGCACCGGCGCCGGCATGGCGGTGCGGGAGAAATCCGGCGCCTCCCAGAACTCGGCCTCGCGGGTCGACAGGTGGATCCGCATGTCCGGATTGAACTGGGCCTTCAGCCCATCCGAGAGCAACCCGCCGACATGGTCCATGTGCAGATGGGTGAGCACCACGTCGGTCACATCCGCCGGATCGATGCCGGCGGCCATCAACCGGTGGACCGTCTGCCCGGCCCGGGGGAAGTCGGGGAACTCCACTCCCAACCCGGCGTCGACCAGGATTGTCCTGTCTGCGCTGCGTACCACGACGACATTGAGGGGCCAGTCGAGCACGTCGGGCGGCAGGAACATGCCCTCGAGCCAGCCGGCCAGATCTGCCGGGTCGGCGTTGGTGGCCAGTGTCGCCGCAGTGATCGGCAGCACCCCGTCGCTTATCACCAGCACTTCGACATCACCGACCTGCTGCTACATAGCGCGACGGAACCAATTCGTCGAGTCCCGACCTACTGAAATGGGAAATGTCATCCACGCTCATGTCGTCCTCCTGGCCGCCGTCTCGGCGAGTGTGTGAACTTTGACCTTCGTCGCCCCTAACGCGGGGAGGCTCGAGAAGTCATCCCCGCCGGAACAATCGAGGTCGATGTTGGGTTGCGAACTGGGCAGGACCCTTCGCTGTCTGGTGAATACCGGTGACGGTGCGCTGGGGCCAGCGCGCCGTTCGGCTGGCCGTTGATGTCGGCGGCCGCGAGAGCATCAATTGCTCTGCTGGACTTGTTCATACATGTACACCCCGGCGACGGTCCCGCGCCCAAGCCGCTGACCCCGCCGGCCGGTCGACTCCACGACGCCCTGGGCATCCGCGAGCTCACGGCGGAAGCCACGCACGCCAGATCGAGTAGCGTGCTACTCGATCACGACGGGCTGCGCGATCCTATTCTTGGTGCATGCCAGCACCCGTTGTCGCGCTGATCGGTTCAGCCGCGCGCTCCGCGGTGCGGGGCCAGGGCCGACTCGATTGCCGCGACCCGCTCGAGGTCGATGCCCCAGGGCCGATCCACGCCGACGAGCTCGTCGAGATCCCACAGGACACAGGGTTCGCCGGGTTTGGCCACCAGCGACCACGCGATCACCGTGCGGCGCAACTGCTCGTCCATCGAGTCGGCCTTGGCCTGGTGGCCGGCAGGCGCACCGCCTTCGGGATGGTGGTGCAGAAACTGGCCGTAGGCCGTCTCGCAGAATGTCGAATAGCGTCCCGTGCAGAGGATCAGGCCGTGCCAGGCTTCGTCGACGGCGTGCGAGGGCATGCCGATGATCTGCTGATCGCGCAACGCCGCCGCGCAGCAGAGCAACCACTGCCGCAGTCCGGTTTCGACCAGGCTCCGCGGCGTCCAGGGGCAGGTCTTGAAGACAGCGGCGGGCAACTCGAGATTCTCGACGGCCGCCCGGGCCCGTTCGAGTGCGTCCTGACGACGACGCCGCATGCGGTCACTCTAACTCGCAACCCCCCGCGACGGGATGGTCGCATGACCCCCCAAACCGCCATAGAGCTGTTCTTCCTGGGCGTTCCGCTGGCCGGACTCGGTGTGGCCTTCGTGATCGGGCTGTGGAAAGTCCTGCGGCGCAGACGATCCGGGCAGCACCGGCTGACTTCGCAAGAACTGAACGAGCGGGAAGCGGCTGAACTGCGCGCCTCCGGCTATCTGCGGCGCTCCGGCTATGCCGGCGGGGTGTGGGGTGTCGGCGCCGGGGGTTATCTGGGCGGTTCAGGTGGCTGCGGCGCCGGTGGGGGTGCTGGCTGCGGTGGCGGTGCTGGCTGCGGTGGCGGTGGCGGCTGCGGGGGAGGCGGATGACGCGAACCCGGAGAATCGCTCACCGCGCCGGTACCGAGAACAGTCCTCGCGCAGGCGTTTCGAAGGTTGCGATCAACTTAGGAGGGTTGTCGTGGTCGGTTTGATCGTGATCGGCGTGCTGCTGCTGGTGTTGGGTGTCGCGGGCGTCCTGTCCGCGCGGAGTAGCCGAGCGCAAAGCGAACGATACTGGCGCAGACGTGAGAACCGCTCAGCGCCGGGTGACTCGAAACGCTGGTTCGGAGCGGCTGGCGGCGGGACCTGGGGGGCCGGCAGTAGCGGTGGCGACGGTGGTCATCACGGCGGTTGTGCTGGGGGCCACTCCGGCTGCGGTGGAGGCGGTGGTTGCGGTGGCGGCGGATGTGGTGGCGGAGGGTCTTGACGGGGTACGCTCAGATCCGCCGCAGCAGTACCGCGTTCTCGAACGGCAGCGCCGCGAAGATCGGTCGCCACAGTCCCGAAACATGCTGGTGCGGCATCATGCTTTGCGTCACCACCCGCGGGTCGCTGACGGCGAACGTCCGGCCGTAGCGTTTGAGCCGTCCGCCGCCGGCGGCGGTGATGTTCTTCAGCCAGTCCCGGTCGGGCCCGTAGGTCAGCAGGATCGCCACGCCCTCGTCGGTGGAGAACACCGTCAGCGGGGTGCGGTACTGGCGCTTCGAGCGCCGTCCGACGTGTTCGAGGATGCCCATGGTCGGGATGAACCCCGCCCACAGCCGTTGCACCGGGTTGGTGACATGCCGGTTGAATCGGGCCAGCCATTGCGGTAGTTGCATCACCCGATCAAACTCTCACCCATGGCCTACCTCAAGCCCCCCTGGTTCACCGCCAAGGTGTTCAACAAACTCGCGATGGCGACCGGCCTCGCGGGCACCGAGACGCTCACGCTCACCGCCCGCGCCAGCGGGCAGCCGCAGAAGATCCCGGTCATCAGCGTCGACGTCGACGGCACCCGATACCTGGTGTCCACGCGCGGCGAGTCGCAGTGGGTGAAGAACGTGCGCGCCAACCCCGCCGTCAGCCTTTCCAGCAAGGCGGGCGCCGGCAACTACACGGCATCGGAAGTGCCTGTCGCGCAACGGGACAAGGTACTGCAGGCCTATCGGGTCAAGGCCGGCAAGACCGTCGAGGGCTACTTCGCCAAGCTGCCCGACCCCGCCGACCACCCGGTGTTCAGTCTGACGCCGGGCTGAGGCTCAGGTTCAGCCGCCCGCCGCGGGAGTCCAGTTCCACCAGGTCCGGGCACCGCCGGCGCAGCTCGCCGATGAGGCGCTGATGAAGCGTGTGCTCGGCGGCCGGGCAGTGTTCGCACGCTCCGCCCAGTTTCACCGTCACCACGTCGCCGTCCCGTTCGGCGGCCACCGACCCGCCGTGTGAGCGGACGAAGTCGCCCACCGAGCCGTCGAGCAGATCCAAGGTCACGCGTTCGAGAATCTCGCCGGCCGCGGGTTCGATGACCCACCCGGAAGGCTCGGCCAGCGCTGCCCGCAGCGCCGCGGAAACAGCCGGGCCCTCGTCGCGCCAGGACAACCCGTCGCGCAGCCACAGCCACACCGCGGTGTGCTCCACCAGCCCGGCGGACAGGGTGCCGTCGGCGAACCGGCGTCCCAGCTCGCCCGGCGCGCTCGACCACCCGTCCGGCCGGAACGCCGTCGGTCGCGGCCACCCAGCGCACCGCGTGCGGTTCGCCGGGCACCCGTTCGGCGTGCAGCGCGATCACCACACGGCCGCCACGGCGGTCCTGGTCACGAACGCCAGCACCCAGGCCAGGACGAACATGTACGTCCACGCGATCGCCGGCCATCGCCACGAGCCGGTCTCGCGGCGCATCACGCCGACCGTCGACATGCACTGCAGCGCGAACATGAAGAACACCAGCAGCGCGGCGATGGTCGGCGCGTCGAACAGGACCCGGCCCGCCGACGGCCCGTCCTGCACCCGCATGGTGCGCAGCGAGGACGCCGGGTCGTCGGGGGTCTGTGCGGCGGCCACCTGGCCGAGGGTGGCGACGAACGTCTCCCGGGCCGCCAGCGAGGACAGGATGCCGATGTTGATCCGCCAGTCGAAGCCCAGCGGCTCGAAGACCGGCTCGATGGCCCGGCCCACCGACGCCGCATACGAGTGGTCCAGGACGTAGGCGGACACCGCGGCATCGTTCGAGGTGTCGACGCCGGCTGCGGCCAGCTCCGCGTCGTTGCGCAGCGGCAGGTTGAGCAGCACCCACAGCAACACCGTCGTGGCCAGGATGATCGAGGAGACCTTGCGCAGGAACGCCGACGCCGCCGTCCACACCTCGGCGGCCACCGTCCGCAGCCGGGGTATCTGGTACGGCGGCATCTCCATGTAGAACGGCAGCAGCGGGACGCCGCGCGAGGTCAGCCGCTTGAAGAACGCCGCGGCCGTCATCGCCGCCACCGCGCCCAGCAGGTAGAGCACGAACATCACCACACCGCGCGCGCTGAACGGGCCGACCCGCTCGTCGGCGCCCAGCAGCAAGCTGACCAGCAGGATGTACACCGGCAGCCGCGCCGAGCACGTCATCAGCGGAGCGCCCATCATCGTGGCCAGCCGGTCCTTGGCCGACGGCAGCGACCGGGTCGCCATGATCCCGGGGATCGCGCACGCCACCGAGGACAGCAGCGCCACGAAGGCGCGGCCCTCCAGCCCGGCCCGCGCCATCACCCGGTCCATCAGGAACGCGGCGCGCGCCAGGTAGCCGGTGCCTTCCAGCAGCGCGATCAGGATGAACAGCAGGACGATCTGCGGCACGAACACCAGCACACTGCCGACACCGCCGATGACCGCCTCGGACAGGAACGCCGACAGCCACCCGATGTGGATGTGGGCGGCGACGAGTTCGCCCAGCCAGCCGAAGAACTGCCCGACCAGGTCCTGCAGCGGAGCGGCGACGGTGAAGATCGTCTGGAAGAAGACGAACATCGTCAGCAGGAAGATCACCGTGCCCGCCACCGGGTGCAGCAGCACCGCGTCGATGCGACGGGTGCGGTGGTCGAGATCGGGCAGGCTGTAGTCGGCGGCCGCCAGCACCGAGTCCACCCACGCGGTGACCTCGGCGGTGTCGGTCGGGGGCAGGACCACCGGGGTGGCCCACGACCGATGGTCGGCCATCGCCTCGCGCAGCGCCTCGACACCGTCGCGATGTCCGGCCACCACCGGGACGACGGGAACGCCGATGGCCCGCGACAGCGCTTTGACGTCCAGACTCCCGCGCCGTCGGGCCAGGTCGTCGGTGAAGGTCAGCACCACACAGCTGGGCAGTCCCGTCTGCAGCAGCTGCGCCAGCAGCCCCAGCGACCGGCGAAGTGTGGTCGCGTTGAGCATGACCAGCAGCGCGTCGGGGACGTCGACGCGGGTGTTGTGGTGCTCGGTGTCCAGCACGTCGACGACGATCTGTTCGTCCGGGCTGATCGGGTCCAGGGAGTAGGTGCCGGGCAGGTCTTCGAGGACCACGGTCTGCTCACCGAGACGCACCCGGCCCTCGAAGCGGGCGACGGTGACACCGGGATAGTTGCCGGTCTTGGCGTGCAGCCCGGTCATGGCGTTGAACAGGGTGGTCTTGCCCGAGTTCGGGCTGCCGACGACGGCGAAGCGGGTCAGCCCGACGTTGGCTTCGGCGGTTCCGCCGCCGTGATGGTGGTGCCCGCTCAACTCACCAGTTCCACGTGGATGCAGCGGGCCTGTGCGGTGCGCAGGGCGATCTCGTAGTCGCCGACGCGGAAGATCACCGGGTCGCGCAGCGGCGCGCGGCGAACCATCGTGACCTCGATGCCCGGCACGATTCCGAGGTCGAAGAAGCGCCGCGCGGTGCTGCCCGCGACCTCGTCGCCGTAGCCGACGACCTTGGCGCGCCGGCCGCGGTCCAGGTCGGCCAGCGTGACCGTGGCCGGGGTGTCCACCTCGGATCCGGATGCCAGATGGCGCCGGCTCATCCGGTCGGATACTGAGGACACGCCAACGAGAATAGGCTTACCGACCGCGGCCGTCTCGGTGGCGTCCGCTACCCGGAACGGGTCTCCTACACCCTGTAGTCGACGATCCCGCCCGGGCTGGGACACTGGTGGCCATGAGCAGTACCGATCAGGCCGCCTCGGCGAGGCTGTTCGCCGAGGCCTGCGCGGTCATCCCCGGCGGGGTGAACTCGCCGGTGCGGGCCTTCAACTCCGTCGGCGGCACGCCGCGCTTCATCACCTCCGCGCAGGGCTACTGGCTGACCGACGCCGACGGCAACCGCTACGTCGATCTGGTGTGCTCGTGGGGCCCGATGATCCTGGGCCACGCGCACCCCGCCGTCGTCGAGGCCGTCCAGCAGACCGCGGCCCACGGGCTGTCGTTCGGCGCCCCGACGCCGGGTGAGACCGAGTTGGCCGCCGAGATCGTCGACCGGGTGAAACCGGTCGAGCGGGTCCGGCTGGTGAACTCGGGCACCGAGGCCACCATGAGCGCGGTCCGGCTGGCGCGCGGCTTCACCGGCCGGGCCAAGGTCATCAAGTTCTCCGGCTGCTACCACGGTCACGTCGACGCGCTGCTGGCCGACGCCGGCTCCGGGGTGGCGACCCTGGGCCTGCCGTCCTCACCGGGTGTCACCGGCGCCACCGCCGCCGACACCATCGTGCTGCCCTACAACGACATCGCCGCCGTCGAGGAGTCGTTCGCCAAGTTCGGCGACACCATCGCCGCGGTCATCACCGAGGCCTGCCCGGGCAACATGGGCGCGGTCGCGCCGCTGCCCGGCTACAACGCCGCGCTGCGCCGCATCACCGCCGAGCACGGTGCGCTGCTGATCATCGACGAGGTGATGACCGGCTTCCGGATGAGCCGAAGTGGTTGGTACGGACTCGATCCGGTGGACGCCGACCTGTTCACCTTCGGCAAGGTGATGAGCGGTGGCCTGCCCGCCGCCGCGTTCGGCGGCCGCCGCGACGTGATGGAGCGGCTGGCCCCGCTGGGCCCGGTGTACCAGGCAGGCACGCTGTCGGGTAACCCGGTGGCGGTGGCCGCCGGCCTGGCCACGCTGCGCAACGCCGACGACGCGGTCTACGCCAAGCTGAACGCCAACGCCGACCGGCTGGCCGGTCTGCTGTGCGACGCGCTCACCGAAGCCGGTGTGGTCCATCAGGTTCCGCGGGCCGGCAACTTCCTGTCGGTGTTCTTCGCCGATTCGCCGGTGACCGACTTCGCCTCGGCGCGGGCCAGCGAGACCTGGCGCTTCCCGGCGTTCTTCCACGCGCTGCTCGACGCCGGCGTCTACGCCCCGCCGAGCGCATTCGAAACCTGGTTCGTCTCAGCCGCACTGGACGACGCCGCGTTCGACCGGATCGCCGCCGCCCTGCCGGCCGCGCGCGCCGCGCAGCCAGCGGAGGCCGAAGCCTGGATGACGCGAACGCACGACCAGTGCACGTGATGCGCCACGGCGAGGTGCACAACCCGGAGGGCATCCTCTACGGCCGCCTGCCCGACTATCACCTCTCCGACCGCGGCCGCGCCCAGGCCGAGGCGGTGGCCAGCTGGCTGGCCAGCCGCGACATCGTCTACGTGGTGGCCTCTCCGCTGGAGCGGGCGCAGGAGACCGCCGCGCCGATCGCCGCCCACCACGGCCTGGCCGTCGACACCGATGACGAACTCATCGAGTCGCACAACGTCTTTCAGGGCGAGCGGGTCTCGCCCGGGCGACGGCGCGCTGCGCGATCCGCGCAACTGGTGGCATCTGCGCAACCCGCGCACGCCGTCGTGGGGTGAGCCGTACCACGAGGTCGCCGCGCGGATGAAGGCCGCGCATGGGCCGTGCCCGCGTCAAGGCCGCCGGCCACGAGGCGGTGTGCGTCAGCCATCAGCTGCCCGGTGGAGACGCTGCGTCGGTCGATGAACGACCAACCGCTGCATCACTTCCCGACCCGGCGGTTGTGCAACCTGGCGTCGCTGACGTCGTTCTACTTCGACGGTGACGAGCTACGTCGGCTGGGGCTACGCGGAGCTCGGCGGGCGGTGAAGCGGCTGGCGGTCCTCCTGGTGGCGGCGGCCTTGTTGGCCGGCTGCTCCACCGGTGACGACGCCGTCGCCCAGGGCGGCACCTTCGAGTTCGTCGCGCCCGGCGGCAAGACCGACATCGTCTACGACCCGCCGTCGAGCCGCGGCACGCCGGGACCGCTGTCCGGCCCGGCACTGATGGACCCGTCGAAGACGATCTCGCTCAACGACTTCGCCGGCAAGGTCGTGGTGATCAACGTCTGGGGCCAGTGGTGCGGGCCGTGCCGGTCGGAGATCACCCAGCTGCAGAAGGTGTACGACGCAGACCCGCGACCTCGGTGTGGCGTTCCTCGGTATCGACGTGCGCGACAACGACATCGCCGCCCCGCAGGACTTCGTCGTCGACCGCAAGGTCACCTTCCCGTCGATCTACGACCCGGCGATGCGCACCATGATCGCGTTCGGCGGCAAGTACCCCACCACGGTCATCCCGTCCACCGTCGTGCTGGACCGCGAGCATCGGGTGGCCGCGGTGTTCCTGCGTGAGCTGCTGGCCGAGGATCTGCTGCCGGTGGTGCAGCGGCTGGCCGCCGAGCCTGCGCCGTCGTCGAAACCGGCTGCCCCATGACCGGATTCGCCCAGACCGCTGCCGCCGGGCCGTTGCTGTTGGCCCTCGGGGTGTGCGTGCTCGCCGGCCTGGTGTCGTTCGCCTCGCCGTGCGTGGTTCCGCTGGTGCCCGGCTACCTGTCCTACCTGGCGGCGGTCGTCGGCGTCGACGACGCTCGACGCCGCCACCGGCCAGGTCGCCATCAGCAAGACCCAGCGGCTGGCGAGTCGCCGGGTCGGCGCTGCTGTTCGTGGCCGGGTTCACCGCGGTGTTCGTCCTGGGGACCGTCGCGGTGCTGGGTATGACGACCACGCTGATCACCAATCAGCTTCTGCTGCAACGGGTCGGTGGCGTGCTGACCATCATCATGGGCCTGGTGTTCATCGGCTTCATCCCCGCGCTGCAGCGCCAGGCCCGCTTCACCCCGCGCCGCTTCGCCGGGGTCGCGGGCGCCCCGCTGCTCGGCGCCGTGTTCGGCTTGGGCTGGACGCCGTGCCTGGGCCCGACGCTGACCGGGGTGATCACCGTCGCGTCGGCCACCGACGGCGCCAACGTCGCCCGCGGCGTGCTGCTGGTGATCGCCTACTGCCTGGGTCTGGGCATCCCGTTCGTGCTGCTGGCGCTCGGATCCGGCTGGGCGGTCAACGGATTCGGGTGGCTGCGCCGCCACAGCCGCGCCATCCAGGTGTTCGGCGGCGTGCTGCTGATCATCGTCGGCGTGGCGCTGGTCACCGGGTTGTGGAACGACTTCATCTCCTGGGTGCGCGACGCGTTCGTCTCCGACGTGAGGCTCCCGATATGAGAGCCCTGCTCGCACTGGCCCGCAACACCTGGCGCGCGCTGACCTCGATGGGCACCGCGCTGGTGCTGCTGTTCCTGCTGGCATTGGCCGCCGTCCCGGGCGCGCTGCTGCCGCAGCGCAGCCTCAACGAGCCCAAGGTCGACGCAGTACATCGCCGAGCACACCATCATCGGCCCGTGGCTGAACCGGCTGCAGTTCTTCGAGGTGTTCTCCAGCTTCTGGTTCACCGCCATCTACGCGCTGCTGTTCATCTCGCTGGTGGGCTGCCTGACCCCGCGGATGATCGAACACGCCCGCACCCTGCGCGCCACCCCGGTGCCCGCGCCGCGCAACCTCTCTCGGCTGCCCAAGTACGCCGAGGCCGAGGTCGGCGGCACACCGGAGGCGGCCGCGGCCGCGATCTCCGACCGGCTGCGCGGCTGGCGGCGGGTCGACCCGCCAGACCGGCGACGGTCACCGAGATCTCCGCCGAGAAGGGCTACCTGCGCGAGTTCGGCAACATCGTCTTCCACTTCTCGCTGCTGGGTCTGCTGGTGGCCATCGCCGTCGGCAAGCTGTTCGGCTACGAGGGCAACGTCATCGTGATCGCCAACGGCGGCCCGGGCTTCTGCTCCGCCTCGCCGGCGGCGTTCGACTCCTTCCGCGCCGGCAACAGCGTCGACGGCACCTCGCTGTACCCGATGTGCATCGGGTCAACGACTTCGAGGCCCGCTACCTGCCCGTCCGGGCAGGCCACGTCGTTCGCGTCGAACATCGACTACCAGGCCGGGGCCGACCTGGCCTCCGGCACGTGGCGGCCGTACCGCCTCGAGGTCAACCATCCGCTGCGCATCGGCGGCGACCGGGTGTATCTGCAGGGCCACGGCTTCGCCCCGACCTTCACCGTCACCTTCCCGAACGGGCAGAAGCGCACCCAGACCGTGCAGTGGCGGCCCGACGACGCGCGCACCCTGCTGTCGTCCGGCGTCGTCCGCATCGACCCGCCCGGCGGGATGTACCCCGACGCCGCCGAACGGCGCAAGCATCAGCTGGCGATCATGGGCCTGTTCGCGCCCACCGCGGAGTTCGACGGCACCCTGTTGTCGTCGAGCTACCCGACGCTGCGACGACCCGGCGGTGGCCATCGACATCTACCGCGGCGACACCGGCCTGGACACCGGCCGCCCGCAGTCGCTGTTCTCCATCGACCACCGGCTGCTCGAGCAGAAGCGGCTGACCAAGGTCAAGCGGATCAACCTGCGCCAGGGCGAGGAGGTGCGCCTCGACGACGGCACCGTGGTGAGGTTCGACAGCGCCACCCCGTTCGTCAACCTGCAGGTGTCGCACGACCCGGGTCAGCTGTGGGTTCTGGTGTTCGCGATGACGATGATGGCCGGGCTGCTGGTGTCGCTGATCGTGCGCCGCCGCAGGGTCTGGGCCAGGGTGGAGCCCACCGGAGCGGCGGTACGGTGAACATCGAGCTGGGCGGACTGGCCCGCACCGACAACTCCGGGTGGGGCAGCGAGTTCGAGAAGCTCGCCGAGCGGTTGTTGACGGATCTGCCAGCGGCAGCGCCGTCGAAAGAGAAGGTCTGAAGGTGAATACCGAGAACATCGACATCGGGCTGGCCCGCTACTCGGACTGGGCGTTCACGTCCTCGGTCATCGTCCTGGTCGCGGCGCTGCTGCTGCTGGCCGTGGAGCTGGCCTACAGCCGCGGCCGCAAGGTCGACGCCCGCGAACTGGTCGCTGGCCGGCGCGCGGCAGCCGTCGACCGCCGACAGCGACCGGCCCGGCGTCGTCGTCGACGCAGCCCGACCCGCCCGCTCGACGAGCGCATCGGCAAGGCCGGCCTGGCGCTGGTCTACGTCGGCATCGCGCTGCTGTTCGGCTGCATCCTGCTGCGCGGCCTGGCCACCGCCCGCGTGCCGTGGGGCAACATGTACGAGTTCATCAACCTGACCAGCTTCTGCGGCCTGATGGCGGCCGCGGTCGTGCTGCGCAAGCCGCAGTACCGCGCGCTGTGGGTGTTCGTCCTGTTTCCGGTGCTGATCCTGCTGGCGGTGTCGGGCAAGTGGCTCTACACCAACGCCGCGCCGGTGATGCCCGCGCTGCAGTCCTACTGGCTGCCCATCCACGTCTCGGTCGTCAGCCTGGGCTCGGGGGTGTTCCTGGTCGCCGGTGTGGCCAGCATCCTGTTCCTGCTGAAGATGTCGCGCTTCGGGCGAACCGGACGCCGGCACGGCGCCGCTCGCGCGGATCGTGTCGAAGCTGCCCGACGCCCAGACCCTGGACCGGATCGCCTACCGCACCACGATCTTCGCGTTCCCGATCTTCGGCTTCGGTGTGATCTTCGGCGCAATCTGGGCCGAGGAGGCCTGGGGCCGCTACTGGGGCTGGGACCCCAAGGAGACGGTGTCGTTCATCGCGTGGGTGGTCTACGCCGCCTACCTCCACGCCCGCTCCACCGCAGGTTGGCGCGACAAGAAGGCCGCGTGGATCAACGTCGTCGGCTTCGTCGCGATGGTGTTCAACCTGTTCTTCATCAACCTCGTCACCGTCGGCCTGCACTCCTACGCCGGAGTCGACGTAGCCGCTAGGGTTTGAAGTACCGCACCACAACCACTCGACCCGAAACGAAAGTCAGGGGGAAGTGCACGTGTCCGATCAACCCGGATCCCGTCCGGACCACGAATTGACCGATGCGACAACGGTGTTCCGCGCTCAGCGGTTCACCGATCCCGCGACGTCGGCCCCGCCGCCGGAGCCGGACTGGGTGGACGCCACGCCACCCATCGGCATCCCGCTGGATCCCATCCCGGCGGCGTCGGCCTACTACAAGCAGTACGTCAACGACGTACCGCCGCCGTCGTACCGGCCCAGCGTTCCGCAGACCCCGTACCCGGACCTGTCGACCAGCGCGCTGCTGCGTCAGCTCAAGCCGCCGCCGTCCTCAGGCTGGCGCAGGCTGCTCTACCTGGCGTCGGGCAAGTTGATCAACGTCGGCGAGGGCCCGCGCGCGGTCGAGCACAACAACCTCGTCGCCCAGGTGAACCGGCCGCTGCACGGGCTGCTACAAGATCGCGCTGATGTCGCTGAAGGGCGGGGTCGGCAAGACCACCATCACCGCGACGCTGGGCGGGACGTTCGCCTCGATCCGGGGCGACCGGGTGATCGCCGTCGACGCCAACCCGGACCGCGGCACGCTGAGCCAGAAGGTGCCGCTGGAGACGCCGGCCACCGTGCGGCATCTGCTGCGCGACGCCGAGGGCATCGAGCGCTACAGCGATGTCCGCGGCTACACCTCGCAGGGCCCCAGCCGGCTCGAGGTGCTGGCCTCGGAGAGCGATCCCGCGGTGTCGCAGGCGTTCAGCGCCGAGGACTACGACCGCACGCTGGCGGTGCTCGAGCGGTTCTACAGCCTGGTGCTCACCGACTGCGGCACCGGGCTGATGCACTCGGCGATGTCATCGGTGCTGTCGAAGGCCGACACCCTGATCGTGGTCAGCTCGGGTTCGGTGGACGGGGCCCGCAGTGCCTCGGCGACGCTGGACTGGCTCGACGCGCACGGCCATCAGGATCTGGTGCGCCGGTCGGTGTGCGTGATCAACGCGGTGCGGCCGCGCTCGGGCAAGGTCGACATGCAGAAGGTCGTCGACCACTTCTCGCGGCGGTGCCGCGCGGTCCGGCTGGTGCCGTTCGACCCGCACCTCGAAGAGGGCGCGGAGATCGAGTTGGAGCGGCTCAAGCCGAAGACCCGGGAGGCGCTGATCGAGCTGGCGGCGGTGGTGGCCGACGGGTTTCCCGGCAGGCGGCTGCCGACGAGCGACTGGCCTAACGCGGCTTGTTGTCCCCGTGGTTCAGCCGCCACAGGAAGTCCGGATCGTCGTCGGGCCCGATGACGCGCGTCTTGGGCCGGTTCGCCTGGGCGCGCACCGCCCGCCAGCCGACATAGACGATGGCGGCGATGATCAAGGCCAGCAAGAGGAACAGCACGACAACCTCCTTGGTCCGAATATACGCGCGTCGGTAGGCTCGGCGCCGTGTCTGATAAATCGGGTGGCTCCACCGGCGGCATGGTCCGGGACGTGGTCCTGTACACGCTTGCGCGGCTTGTGTTGGTGGTCGCTCTGACCGCTGCGATCTATCTACATTGCGCAGCTGCTCGGGATTCGACCAGTTCCCGCTCGTGATCGCGATGCTGTTCGCGATCGTCATCGCGCTGCCGCTGGGCATCTGGCTGCTCGCCCCGTTGCGCAAGCGCGCCACCGCCAGCATCGCGCAGGTCGACGAGCGCCGGCGCACCGACCGCGACCAGCTGCAGGTCGCGGCTGCGCGGCGAGAAGACAGCCCGAGGAGTGACGGGCCGTTAGCCCAGGCCGAGCGCCAGCGCGACGGCGACCGACCACACCAGCATCGTCAGGCCGGTGTCGCGCAGCACCGGGATGAGCTCGCGCCCGCCCAGCCCGCGTCGCACCGGGCCGGCGGCCCGCAGCGCCAGCGGCGCGGCCACCAGACCGACCGCGCTCCACGGGGTGGCCGCCATCAGCACCAGCGTCAGCACCCCCGCCAGCGCCAGCAGCGACTGGTAGAACACCCGGGTGCGGCGCGTCACCGAGCCGCACCGCCAGCGTCATCTTGCCCGCCACCTCGTCGGTCGGGATGTCGCGCAGGTTGTTGGCCACCAGCACCGCCGACGACAGCGCTCCGGTCGCGACCGCCAGCGTCAGCCCGACCCAGTCGACCCGCAACGCCTGGGTGTACTGGGTGCCCAGCACCGCGACCAGACCGAAGAACACGAACACCGCGACCTCGCCCAGCCCGGCATAGCCGTAGGGCCGTGATCCGCCGGTGTACAGCCACGCCCCGGCGATGCATGCCACGCCGACCGCGATCAGCCACGGCGCGCTGACGATCGCCAGCGCCAGCCCGGCGACCGCGCCGATGCCCAGGCTGACCACCGCGGCGGTCAGCACCGAGCGCGGTGTCGCCAGCTTGGAGCCGACCAGGCGCAGCGGCCCGGCGCGCTCGTCGTCGGTGCCGCGGATGCCGTCGGAGTAGTCGTTGGCGTAGTTCACGCCGACGATCAGTGCCATCGAGACGGCCAGCGCCAGCAGCGCCTTCCACCACACCGCCGAGTGCAGCCAGGCCGCCGCGCCGGTGCCTGCGATCACCGGAGCGATCGCGTTGGGCAGGGTTCGCGGCCGCGCTCCCTCGATCCACTGCGCGAAGCTCGCCATGCCCGCAATCGTCGCACGCAGCTGCTGGCCGGCCGGTCGATGGCCCACAATGGTCGGATGATCGGAGTGATCGGTGGTAGCGGCTTCTACAGCTTCTTCGGTTCGGACGCCCGCAGCGTCAACCTGGACACCCCGTACGGCGAACCGAGTGCGCCGATCACGGTCGGGCGGGTCGGCGTTCACGACGTCGCGTTCCTGCCTCGGCACGGCCTGAGCCACGAGTTCTCCCCGCACACCGTGCCGTATCGCGCCAACATGTGGGCGCTGCGCGCGCTGGGGGTGCGACGGGTGTTCGGCCCGTGCGCCGTCGGCAGCCTCACCCACGAGCTCGGCCCGGGCACGATCGTGGTGCCCGACCAGCTGGTCGACCGCACCCGCGACCGCGGCGACACCTACTTCGACTCCGGCGGCATCCATGTCGGGTTCGCCGACCCGTACTGTCCGACGCTGCGCGCGGCGGCCACCGACCTGCCCGGCGTGGTCGACGGCGGCACCATGGTGGTGGTGCAGGGGCCGCGGTTCTCCACCCGCGCCGAGAGCAACTGGTTCGCGCGGGAGGGGTTCACGCTGATCAACATGACCGGATACCCCGAGGCGGTGCTGGCGCGCGAACTGGAGATGTGTTATGCGGCAATCGCTTTGGTGACCGACCTGGATGCCGGTATCGACGTCGGAGCGGGTGTGCGGGCCGTCGACGTGTTCGCCGAGTTCGAGAAGAACCTGGTCCCGTTCAAGAAGCTGGTGCACGAGGCGATCGACCAGCTGGCCTCCGAGCGGGTGTGCGACGCACTGCCTGGCCCACGAGGGCGTCGAGCTTCCGTTCGATCTGCCGTGAGGGTATTGCTCACCGGCGCAGCCGGTTTCATCGGTGGCCGGGTGTGGGCGGCGCTGCTGGCCGACGGCCACGAGGTGGTGGCGGTCGACGCTCTGCTCGACGCCGCGCACGGCTCCGGCGCGGAGCTTCCCGAGGGTTGTCGCCGGCGTCGACGTGCGCGACGCCGACGCACTGGCGCGACTGCTCGACGGTGTCGACGTCGTCTGCCATCAGGCCGCCGTCGTGGGCGCGGGTGTCAATGCCGCCGACGCACCGGCCTACGCCAGTCACAACGACTACGGCACAGCGGTATTGCTGGCGCAGATGTTCCGGGCCGGAGTTCAGCGGCTGGTGCTGGCGTCGTCGATGGTGGTCTACGGGCAGGGCGGCTATGCGTGCCCGGTGCACGGTGTCGTCGACCCGTTGCCGCGCACCCGCGCCGATCTCGACGCCGGCGAGTTCGAGCACCGCTGCCCGATCGGCGGTGAGGAGCTGGTGTGGCAGTTGGTCGACGAGGACGCTCCGTTGCGGCCGCGAAGCCTCTATGCGGCAAGCAAGACGGCCCAGGAGCACTACGCGATGGCGTGGTCGGAGTCGAGCGGCGGTTCGGTGGTGGCGCTGCGCTATCACAACGTCTACGGGCCCGGGCATGCCTCGCGACACCCCGTACTCCGGGGTCGCGGCCATCTTCCGGTCGTCCCTCGAACGAGGCGAAGCACCAAGGGTTTTCGAAGACGGCGGGCAGATGCGCGACTTCATCCACGTCGAGGACGTCGCGGCGGCCAACGTCGCCGCCGTCGGATCGGAGCTCGGCGGGTTCCTGCCCGCCAACGTCTGCTCCGGCCGGCCGATCTCGATCATGGAGGTCGCCGCCCGGTTGTGCGAGGCCCGCGGGGGACCGGCGCCCGTTGTCACCGGGCAGTACCGCAGCGGCGACGTCCGCCACATCGTCGCCGACCCGGCCCGGGCGGCCCGGTCGCTGGGGTTCCGGGCGACGATCCATCCGCTCGACGGTCTGCGGGAGTTCGCGTTCGCCCCGCTGCGGGTGTGACCGCCTGACCTCAGAACCCGCGGGCGCATACTGGCCTGGTGAAGACTGAGATCTGTGACCAGTTCGGCATCGAGTTCCCGTTGTTCGCGTTCAGTCACTGCCGGGACGTCGTCGCGGCGGTGACCAACGCCGGCGGCTTCGGCGTGCTCGGTGGCACCGCGTTCCGCCCCGATCAGCTCGACCAGGAGCTGACCTGGATCGACGAACAGGTGAAGGGAAAGCCCTACGGGGTCGACATCATCGTGCCGGCCAAGTACGAGGGCAAGGGCGAGAACCTGACCTTCGGCGAGCTCGCCGACCGCATCCCGGAGGACTACCGCGGTTTCATCAACGAGCTGCTGGCCGCGCACGACATCGACATCGACGACAAGCCGCGGGTCGCCGCGTCGTCGCTGAGCGGTGACACCGGTGCGAGCTTGCTCGAGGTCTCGCTGAATCACCCGATCAAGTTGATGGCCAACGCACTTGGCGTGCCGCCGGACTACATGATCGAGGCGGGCAAGCAGACCGGGATCCCGGTGGCGGCGTTGGTCGGTGCCAAGGAGCACGCCATCAAGCAGGTCAACGCGGGCGTGGACCTGATCATCGCGCAGGGCACCGAGGCCGGTGGGCACTGCGGCGAGGTGACGACGCTGGTGCTCATCCCCGAGGTCATCGAGGCCATCGAAGCGATCGGCAAGCCGGTGCCGGTGCTCGCCGCGGGCGGCATCGTGACGGGACGGCAGATGGCCGCGTCGGTGGCCCTGGGTGCGGCCGGTGCCTGGACGGGCTCGGTGTGGTTGACGACGGAGGAGGCCGAGACCGCGCCGCACACGGTGCAGAAGATGTTGGTCGCCTCCTCGCGCGACACCGTCCGCTCGGCGGGACGCACCGGAAAGCCTTCGCGCCAACTGCGTTCGGACTGGACCGACGCGTGGCTGCCGAACCAGGGCGGCCGTCAGCCGCTGCCGCTGCCGTTGCAGTCGATGATCTCCGAGCCGGTGCTGCGGCGGATCGACAAGCTGGCCGAGAGCGGACATCCCGGCGCGCAAGCAACTGGCCACCTACTTCGTCGGGCAGGGCGTGGGGCTGATGAACAAGGTCAAGCCCGCCCGCGAAGTGGTGCTCGAGTTCATCGAGGACTACCTGGCCGCCGCCGAGCGGCTGTGCCGCTCACTCGAGGACTGAGCAGCGAGCGGCCCGTCACCCCGACGAGGTGACGGGCCGGCTCCGTTCGGCGGGCAGTCCTACCTATCCGGCATCGGCGTGCTTCTTCTTGCCGTAGACGCGTTCCATGATCGAGGTGTCCGTGTGCACCTGGACGCGAACAGTCTTGCCGTCGCGGAGAGTGAAAACCTCTGCGTCTTGGCCTCTTTCGTCGCCGACCGCCACGTCGGTCAACGCGACGACCATGTCGCCTTCGGCAATCAGGTGGTTCAGCTTCACGGTCACGGACTTCTCGGCCAACCGCCCGAGGTACTCGAGGACTTCACCTTTGCCGTGATAAGTACCGCTGATCGCGCTGTCGCCCGGTTGGACCCATTCGATGTTGTCGTCGAAGAGGTTCATGACCGCTTCGATGTCCCCCGCAGAGAAGGCTGCATAGCCGTTCTTGACGAGCTCTTTGTTCTGTTGTTCTTGCTCGGACATCCTTAATCCCCTTTGTGCGCATCCGATATCTCGGCCGCGACGGGTTCGGCCGGTCTGGGGAGTCGCACCAGGATCGGCTCCCGGATCAGTCAGACCATTCGCCGCCAGAACAAATGTAGGCCGCCCCAGCAGTCGATGTAGAGACCCCCGACTGAATTCGAGTAGCGCTCGCACTACCCTCGCGTCGCTCGCGGCCGCCGCCGGCCTACAGGCCCGGCAGGCAGGTGACGAACGGGATGGCCCCGCGGCACTGCTCCCAGATGTTCGGCGGGGGACCGGGCGGCGGTGGCGGCGGCGGAATCGGCGTCGGGAACAGGTTCGGCCCTTCCCAGTACTTCGCCGGCGCCTTCGTCCGAACGTCCCAGTCGAAGTAGTAGGTGTGGCAGCGCCCATGTCCCACACCAGATCCGTGTCGGCACGCGGTGGATCGTTGGGCAGGGGCTGTCCCGGGCACCACTGGAACGGGCCGTAGGTGTATGCCTGGGCGATCCCCGCGGCAGGCCCGAGGCCGACGAGTCCCAGCCCGCTCAGCAGCACTGCTGCGGCCGTTGTCTTCTTCATGTCGGCCGCCTGCTGGTTCCGTTGACTGCGCTCCGGATGGTCAGTCGCTGGGTGGTGAGGATGGGCATCGGTGCCGCCTTTCGTCGTGGGTCATCCGTGCGGATGAGTTCACGACGAAAGGACGGCTACCGATCCCAAGAATCGATCAGCGGAGCGAGGTCAGCGCGACCCCGAGCGCCGGCCCGACCGTGGTGTTCCAGGACTCCTGCATCTCCGACTCGAACAGGCCCCAGGTGTGCGAGCCCTCGGGACGGATGACGAACGTGATGGGCAGCCCACCGGCCGCTGCCGCGTCGGCGAAGATCTGGGTGTTCTTCAGGACGATGCCCTCGATGAGGCCACCGGCGAAGTTGTTGCCGAACCCGTCGGGCAGCCGGTCGACAGCTCCCTGGCCGCCTCCCGAGGCGGCGGCGTAGACCGCGGTGCCCTTCAGCTTGGCGATGTTCTGCGACGGGTCGTGAGCGATCCACAGCGGGCCGCCGAGCGGACCCCACATCGCCTCGGCGCTGGCGCCGCCGCCTGTCAGGGTCAGCGCGACGCTCTGCGGGTCGGCCGAGGGGGCGGGGAACCCGCTGTAGGAGGCGACCGCCTTGAACAGGCCCGGTGCCTGCACGCCGTAGTCGATCGCCGTTCCGCCGGTGCTCGACAGACCGCCGACGGCGTTGCGGCCGTTGGTCTTGTACATCGAGTTGATGACTCCGGGCAGTTCGCTGGTCATGTAGGTCTGGTACTGCTTGCTGCCGTCGGCGATCCAGTTGGTCCACCAGCTGAACTGGCCGCCGAGCGGTGAGACCACGTTGACGTTCTTGTTGGCGAAGAAGCCCTGGATGTCGGTCATGCCGAACCAGGCCTTGGTGCCCGGCGCGAAGCTGGCACCCGGATCCAGGTTGTCGCCGCCGTCGATGCCGGGCAGCAGGTAGAAGGTCGGCGCCCCGGACCGCGGTGCCTTGAAGACGTCGTTGACGATGACCTGGTTCATCGCCGGCGAGTACACCGACACCTTGTCCCAACGGTCGGTGACGTGCTGGACGTCGGTGACGTTGACGCCTTGTCCCGGGTCGGCGGCGGCATGAGGAATAGCCAGAATCGACGACAGCGAAAACAGAATCATAATTAACGCGCGGATGCTCAGAATCACGCGCTGATTATGTGGGTACCACGCCGTCTGGGCATCTCTAATGCCCGGTTTTCCTACTTTTGGGCGTGTTCTGGATCGATTTTCCATCGCCCGCGACGGCAAAATGCCTGTTCAGCGAGTTTGGGGCGGGTGAGGCCTACAGACCCTTGGGCGCGTCGCGAACCGCCTTCACCGCCGCGGCGTCTCCGTCGTAGTCCACGCGGGCCGTGCGACCGGTCGCGAACAGCAGAAGCTCTTCCGGCGCTCCGGTGACGGTCACGGCCGGTCCCTGGCCGGCGGTCAGCACCGTCTGTCCGTCGGGAGTCTGCAGTGTCACCCGGGCCGGGGCCTTGGCCAGCGTCATCCGGCCCATCAACGACACGGTGCGGCGCAGCTTGGCGGACAAGGCGGGATCCAGCGTTCGTGGCGTCCAGTCCGGCTGTGCTCGCCGCACGTCCTCGTGGTGGATGAACATCTCGGCGACGTTGGCCACCGGGATCGAGAAGCTTGAGCGGTGAGTACAGCGGTGGCCCGGCGGCGACCTTGTCCAAGATGGCGTTCCACTCGGTGTTGCGGGCGACGTCGTCTTGCACCTTGGCGGTGTGGCCGGCGAACAGCGGGATGAGGATGCCCGGCGCGGCATCGACCCGGTACTCGCGAATCACCAAGTGCGCGGCCAGGTCCCGCGTCGTCCAGCCGTCACAGAGCGTCGGCGCGTCGGGTCCGACGCTGCGCATGGTCGCGACCAGAGCCGCGCGTTCGCGTTGAGCCACAGACATGAGAACCTCCTAGCCGCCCAGCCTAGTCGGCCAGCGGGAGGCGGACCTCGAAGCGGGCCCCGGTCGGCAGGTTGTGCGCCGACAGCGTGCCGCGGTGGGCCTGCACCAGACCGGCCGCGATGGCCAGTCCCAGGCCCGAACCGCTCGGCAGCGACGAATCCGCCCGGGACACACGGCCGTTCGAGCCGCGGTAGGCGACGTCGAACACGCGCGGCAGGTCGGCCTCGTTGATCCCGACGCCGGTGTCGTCCACCCGCGCCCAGGCGCCCTGCGAATCGGACCCGAGCGCCAGCTTCACCGTCCCGCCCGAGGGCGTGTGGGCGATGGCGTTGGCCACCAGGTTGGACAGCACCCGCACCAGCGCCCGGTCGCTGCCGATCACCCGCACCGGCTTCGGCGGTACCGTCGCCTCGAGGTGCACCCCGGCGCGTTCGGCGGCGATCCGGTGCGCGGCCATGACGTCGTCGATGACCTCGTCGAGGGCCACCTTCTCGTACGGCGCGTACACCGCGCCGGCGTTGATCTTCGACATCTCGAACAGGTCGTCGACCATCTCGGAGAGCCGAACCGATTCCTGCTCAATGTGTTTGGCCTGAACCTGGACCTCGTCGTCGGAGACCACACCGTCGGCGATGGCCTCCGCCAACGCCCGGATGCTGGCCAGCGGAGTCCGCAGATCGTGGCTGACGAATGCCACCAGCCGCCGCCGGGACTGCTCGGCCGCCCGCTCGGCGTCGCGAATCTCCTGCTCCCACACCGTGCGTCGGGCCTGATAGCGCGCCAGCATCACCGCGGACGGCACCGTCACCACCGCGACGATCCCGAGCACCACGGCGATGCGGGCGAAGGTGTCGGTGATCATGAACCCGCTCGCGCCCACCACACCGGTCAGCGTCGCGAGCACCGGGATCAGCACCAGCGCCACCATCGTGACCGTCATCGACCACGATCTGGCCAGCCGGATGATCACCACGCCCAGCAGGACCACCGGTAGTGAACACGCCAGCGCCAGTAGGGCGATCTCCGCTATGTCACGCGGTGGCACGGTCACCGTCGCCGGCTTCGCCGCGCCACAAATACCCACGGCCCCAGACCGTTTGCACGCGGTGATGCTCGCCAAGCTTGGAACGCAATCGCTTGACGTGCACCGTGACCGTCGACAAGTCACCGAAATCCCAACGCCACACCTTCTGCAGCAACTCCTCGCGGGAGAAGACGGTGTCGGTGTGGGTCAGGAAGAACAGCAGGAGATCGAACTCTCGGTTGGTCAGCCCCACCGGCTTGCCGTCGACGGTGACCGACCGCGAGGCAGTCGACACCGTCAGGTCGCCGACGCCGATCTCCAGCGGCACCGCCGACGCCGGGGCGGGGGAGCGGCGCAGCACCGAGCGCACCCGCAGCGCCAGCTCGCGCGGACTGAACGGCTTGGTCAGGTAGTCGTCGGCACCGGCCTCCAGGCCGGCGATGCGGTCGTCTTCCTCGCCGAGCGCGGTCAGCAGGATCACCGGGATGCTGTAGTCGCCGCTCTGGCGAAGCGTGCGGCACAGCGACAGCCCGCTCGGCCCGGGCATCATCACGTCGAGCACCGCGACGTCGATGCGTTGGGTGCCCAGCACCCGCAGCGCCTCGCTACCGTCGCCGGCAACCGTCACTTCCAGACCGTCGCGTTCCAGGTACCGACGCACCACATCGCGCACGACGGTGTCGTCGTCGGCGATCAGAACCCTGGCCGTCATAGCTCCGAGGGTAACGAACAATGGCCCCTACCTGCACCGACGTCACCGTTTCGTCACTGACTACCCAACGCTGCTCTAAGTTGTCACCATGCCCGACTGTTCGGTCACGGTGGTACTGCCCTGCCTGAACGAGGCGGAGTCGCTGCCCGCCGTGCTCGCGGCCATCCCTGCTGGTTACCGCGTTTTGGTCGTTGACAACAACAGCACCGACGGCACCGCGGAGGTGGCCCGCAGCCATGGCGCCGACGTGGTGCACGAGGCCCGGCCGGGCTACGGATCGGCCGTGCACGCCGGGGTGGTCGCCGCCCAGACGCCCGTCGTGGCGGTGCTCGACGGCGACGGTTCACTCGATCCGGGCGATCTGCCGCGGCTGGTTGCCGCGCTCGACGCATGCCGACATGGTGACCGGCAGGCGCCGTCCGGTGCGGGGACTGAAGTGGCCGTGGCACGCGCGGCTGGGCACCGCGGCGGTGTGCTGGCGGCTGCGGACCAGGCACAAGCTGGCAGTCCACGACATCGCGCCGATGCGGGTGTTCCGTCGTGACGCATTGATGACGCTCGGAGTGACCGACCGTCGATCGGGGTATCCGCTCGAACTACTGGTCCGTGCCGCGGCCGCGGGATGGCGGGTGGTCGAGGTCGATGTCGACTACGGTCCCCGCACCGGCGGGAAGTCGAAGGTGAGCGGGTCGGTGCGAGGAAGCTTCACCGCCGCGGTCGACTTCTGGAAGGTCATTTCGTGACGCACAGCCCGGAACCACTGCCGGTCACCGTTCTGGTGGTGGCCAAGGCGCCGGTTCCCGGGCTGGCCAAAACCCGGCTGGCCGCGACGCTGGGCGACGAGGTGGCGGCCGACATCGCCGCCGCCGCGCTGCTGGACACCCTCGACGCGGTGGCTCAGACTCCGGTGCGCGCGCGGGTCGTGGCGATGACCGGTGACCTGGACCAGGCGCTGCCGCGGCGCGGAGATCCGCGAGCGGCTCGAATACTTCACCGTGGTCGGGCAGCGCGGCGACGACTTCGCCGACCGGCTGGCCAACGCGCACGCCGACGCGGCCGTCAGCGGGTCGCCGGTGCTGCAGATCGGGATGGACACCCCACAGGTGAGTGCCGACCTCCTCACCGACTGCGCGCGGACCCTGCTGACGACGCCTGCGCTGCTGGGGATGGCCGTTGACGGCGGATGGTGGGTGCTCGGGGTCGCCGACCCGGCGAGTGCGGAGTGCCTGCGCGACGTGCCGATGTCGCAGGACGACACCGGCGCTGTAACGCTTGCCGCTCTGCGCGACACAGGGATCAGTGTGAAACTCGTCGAGGAACTGCTTGACGTCGATACGGTCGACGACATCCCGTTGGTCCGCGCGGCCTGCCGGTCAGACAGCCGGTTTGCCCATGTCACACGAGAGGTTTGACATGTTGGGACAGCTGTACGACCGCGCGCTCGACGGTGAGTGTTGTTGGCTTCGCCATGACGACGGCCGACTGAACCGCCTGCCGGTGCACAGCTGGCTCGGCGGCCACGGTTGCGACACCGAGTTCGACAGCGCGGTGGTCGAGCTCTGCGAGGGACCGACGATCGACTTGGGTTGCGGCCCAGGGCGTTTGGTCGCGCATCTGGTCCGGCGTGGCATCCCGGCGCTGGGCGTGGACCAGTCCGCCACGGCGGTGCGGCTGGCCCGCCGCAGCGGCGCCCCCGCGCTGATGCGCGACGTCTTCGAACCACTGCCCGGCACCGGCCGGTGGCAGACCGTGCTGCTGGCCGACGGCAACGTCGGGCTGGCCGGCGATCCGCGGCGGGTGCTGGCACGGGCCGCCGAGCTGATGATGCGCGGTGGACGGTGTGTGGTCGAGTTCGATCCCGCAGTCATCGGTGTGCGACGGAGCTGGGTGCGCCTGGAGTCCTCGGGCACCATCGGTCCCTGGTTCGAGTGGGCGGCGGTGGGCATCGACTGTGCGGAGATGCTGGCCGAAGAAGTCGGCTTGACGTTGATGGCGATTCACCCGATCGGTGATCGCGTCGTGGCTACCCTCGCGCTGACATGACGGGGGATACCAAGACCGCCGCCAAGCACACCTTGCGCGGCACGGCGGTGACGGCCCGGGTCGGGGTCGCGCTGGGCATCGCCGTGGCCATCTGCTTTGTCACCGGCTTCATCAGTCACTTCATCCAGCACCCGCAGCCGTGGTTCTTCTGGCCGACGCGGCCGGTGTGGCTCTACCAGTTCACCCAGGGCCTGCACGTGATCTCGGGCATCGCGGCGATCCCGCTGCTGGTCGTCAAGCTGTGGTCGGTGTACCCCAAACTGTTCGAGCGGCCCATCATCGGTGGGCTGACCCGGCAGATCGAGCGGGCGTCCATCCTGGTTCTGGTCGGCTCGATGATCTTTCAGCTGTCCACCGGGATCATGAACATCGCGCAGTGGTATGCGTTCAAGTTCTTCTTCACCACCAGTCACTACGCGATGGCGTATGTGGCGGCCGGTGCGGTGCTGGTGCACATCGGGGTCAAGCTGCCGGTGATCCGCCGCGCACTGGGCGAACCGCTCGAGGACGATCCCGACCGGTGAGCTCATGCCGCACCGGGGTCCCAGCCGTCGCGCGGTGCTGGGCGGCACCTGGCTGGCGGTGGGCGTGGCCACGATTCTCACCGCGGGACAGACGTTTCGTGGCTTCGGCATGCCTCGGTGCTGGCGCCCCGCTCCGGTCGACGGGCCGCAGGGGGTTCCGGTGAACCGGAGCGCCTGGGCGGCGGGAGTGCTGCGCAGTGCGCAGTCGCCGGACTACCGGCTGACCGTCGTCAACGGCGCCAACTCGAAGGCGTTCACGGTGGCCGAGCTTGCCGCGATGCCGCAGACCACGCATCGGCTGCCCATCGCGTGTGTCGAGGGCTGGAGCGCTACCGCCGACTGGACCGGCGTGGTGCTGGCAGATCTGGTCAGGGCGGTTGGCGGGTCGCCGGACTCCGACGTCCGGATGATCTCGCTGGAGCCGCCCGGCCCGTATTCGCGCACCGTGTTGCCGGCCCGGCATACCCGCGACTCGATGACCCTGATCGCGCTGAAGCTCAACGGGCAGACGCTGGATCTGGACCACGGCTATCCGTGCCGGCTGATCGCGCCGACGAGACCCGGTGTGCTGCAGACGAAGTGGCTGACCCGGATCGAGGTAGTGTCAGTGACGGCCATTCGGGTGGTGCTCTGGGTGGTCGGTGTCGCGGTCGGCGCTCTACGGTGTGGTGCTGGTGGCGGACCACTCGACCATGGACATCGTCCGCATCGTGGCGTGGGCGCTGATCGGGGTGCTGCTGCACGACGCGGTGTTCGCGCCGCTGTGCCTGGCGCTGGGTTTCGCCGGCCGGCGCATCCTGCCGCACAGGTGGTGGACGCCGGTGCTGGTGGCCGGCTTGTTGACCGTTATCCTTGTGCTGCTTGCCATTCCGGTGTACAGCAAGCCCGGCTTGCACCTGGACAACCTGACGGTTCTGGACCGCAACTACGAGGCCGGCTTCTGGATCGCGCTGGCGGTGGTGTGGGGTGCGGCGCTGCTGTATCTGGTGGGTGACCGGCTGCTACCAGTTGGTCAGAATGAAGTGGTTCAGCAGCAGGGCGCCGATCACGTTGAGGCCCAGCCACCATCGGTGGGTGCGGGCGGGCAGCAGGGCGCCGGCGGCGGTGAGCCAGACGGTGAACGGTAGCCAGATCCGTTCGGTCTCGGCCTTGGACAGCATCGAGAGGTCGGCGAACAGGATCGCGACCAGTGCGGCCAGCACGAGCAGGTGCAGACCGCTTCGGCGCTTGATCGCCGCGATGTCGAACACCCGGCCGATGCCGGCGACGCTGCCCAGGCCGATCGCGCACACCACCGACGCCAGGTTGGCCCAGCTCCAGTACTGGAACGGCCGGTTGTTGGCGATGCCCTGCCAATAGCGTTGCTGGACAAGGGTGTAGCCGTCGAACCACCAGAACCCGGCGACGGCGAACACGGCGACCAGCGCCAGCGCCGCCAGCACGGCGGGAAGCAATGCCCGCAGCGCGGTGCGCCAGTCGGCCGCGCACAGCAGCACCGCCGCCGCGGGAATGGCCATCAGGGCCAGCCCGTAGTTGAGGAACACGCCCCACCCGAGCAGCAGCCCGGCACCCGTCGCCGCCAGCCAGGGCCGGCGCACCGTCTGCCGAACCGCCAACGCCAGCAGGGCGATACCCCAGGCCGCCACCCCGGCGAAGTAGCCGTCGGCCGAGACCGCGATCCAGATCGCTGTCGGGGCCACCGCGACGAACGGCGCGGCCAGTCGTGCCGTCGCCTCGTCCGACAGTGCCCGGACCGCGACGATGATCGCGGCGGCCGCACTCGACCCGATCAGCACGCACCACAGCGCCGCCCACGCCCCGCCGCCCAGCCCGATGCGGTCCAGCCAGACGAACGTCAGCAGGGCGCCGGGCGGATGACCGGACACGTGGGTGATCCACGAATTCGGCTGGAAGTCCAGGATTCGGCTGGAGAAGGTGCGGACGGCTTCTGGGATGTCGGTGATCGATGGAACCTGGCGCAGGTATTCGTGTTTGGCGGTCAGCCGGCCGGCGAAGCCGCGCTGCCAGCCGTCGATCATGGCCAGCGCGAAGGCCCAGACGAACGAGGTCGCCCACACGGTGAAGGTCAGCGCGCGCCAGGACAGCCGCTGGGCGATCGAGGTTCCCCACACCACCGCGGCCGCACCGATCAGGACGGCGGGCACGGTGCCCCAGCCGACGTGGGCGTTCCACCAGCCGAAGATCGGCGCGGCGTCGGCGAACGACTTGAGGTCCGCCGGCCTCATCCTGATGATGGGCGTGACGATGCCCAGGTGCAGGTTCGGCACGACGAACGCCGCGACCAGCAGGAGCCCGCCGACGCTGACCGCGACCGCTTCCTTGCGCCCGATGCTCACAGACGCCAAGCCTACGGATTGATCGATGTCGTTACGGCCACCCCCGTGCTGTGGGACTCTCGAGGGGTGCCCGCGCACTCCGCGGTTCCACCTTCTGGGGTTGTGACCTTTCTTTTCACCGACGTGGAAGGTTCGACACGTCGGTGGGAAGACGATGCGCAGACCATGAGAGCCGCACTGGCAGCGCATGACGAGGTTCTTCGCCGCGCGGTCTCGGCACACGGCGGCTACTTGTTCAAGCACACCGGTGACGGGGTGTGTGCGGCGTTCGCCTCGCCAAAGTCGGCGGTGGAGGCCGCTGTTGACGCGCAACGGGAACTGGAGTTGCCGGTGCGGATGGGCATTGCGACCGGCGAAGCCGAGCTTCGTGATTCGGACTACTTCGGCCCGGCGCTCAACCGTGCGGCGCGACTGATGGCCGCCGGCCATGGCGGCCAGGTCCTGGTGGCCGATTCGACCGTGCCCTTCTTGAGCGGCGTCGAACTCATCGATCTCGGTCAGCACCAACTTCGCGATGTACCCGAGCCGTCGGCGATCCTCCAGGTTCGTGCGCCGGGATTGCGTTCGGAGTTCTCGCCGCTGCGGACGCTGAGCTCGACGAGTCGGCAATATTGTCCCCCGGTGTCGACGTTCATCGGTCGTGATGCCGAACTCCTCGAAGGTCGCTGACGAGGTTCGCCGCACGGCGCTGGTCACGCTGACCGGGGTGGGTGGTGTCGGCAAGACGCGCCTGGCCGTGGAGGTTGCGCGGCGGCTGAGTGACGAGTTCCCCGACGGGATATGGCTATCTGGAGTTGGCGGCCGTCTCCGATCCGGATGCGGTTCCCGACGCCATCGGCGCCGTCTTCGGTGTCACTCAGCAACCGGGTTCATCCATGGCGGAGAGCATCGCCGAGGCGATGGAGGGCAAGACGCAGCTGTTGGTCCTCGACAACTGTGAGCACCTTCGTGACGCGGCGGCCGAGTTGATCGACACGATCCTGGCGCGGTCGACGACGGTGCGAATTCTGGCGACCAGCCGCGAAGGGCTCGACCTCGCCGACGAGCACCTGCGGGCTGTTCCGTCGCTGGACGTCGACGCCGGAGTCGGCTCTGCGGCAGTGGATCTCTTTGTCGATCGCGCCCGGGCTGTGGTCGCGGATTTCGAGTTGGGCGACCCCGACGAAGAGTCCGCGGCGGTCGAGATCTGCCGCCGGCTGGACGGTATTCCGTTGGCCATCGAGTTGGCGGCATCGCGGATGGCGTCGATGACGGTCTCGGAGGTGCGGGATCGACTCGGTCAACGTTTCCGGTTGTTGGTCGGGTCGCGGCGTGGTCTGGAGCGGCATCAGACGTTGCGTCACACGGTGGCCTGGTCGTTCGACCTGCTCGACCCGGCCGAAAGAGATCTGCTCCAGCGATGTTCGGTCTTCGCGGGCGGTTTCGACCTCGCCGGTGCGTGCGCGGTGGCCGGCTCCGGGTCACGCCGACGAGTTCGAAGTGCTCGACCTGCTCGATGCGCTGGTGCGCAAGTCTCTGGTTGTTGCGCAACGGTCCGCGGGCGGACCCGATACTCGATGCTGGAGACGATCCGCCAGTTCGCCGAGGACCAACTTGTGGCAGACGGCGCTGCCGGCGATGTCCGCACGGCTCATGCCGCCTACTTCGCGGTCCGCGAAGCTGACCTGGAGGCGTTGTGGGACAGTCCACGGCAGCGCGAAGCCTACGACGTGGTTCATGACCGAATTGCCCAATCTCCGAGCGGCTTTCCGTGGGCGGCCGACGAGTCGCAGCTCGAGTGGCCGCCACCATCGCGACCTATGCCGCCTTTCTCGGCTACGCCGTCGAGAACCTCGAAGCCGTGGCGTGGGCCGAGGAACTCGATTCCGTCCGCTTCGGCGGTCGACCACCCCCGGCTGGCCGCTCCTGCAGACGCTGGCGTCGCACTGCTGGATGCCGGGTCGCCTCGAAGACTGCTGCTCGTTACTCGCGATGATGCGCTCAGAACGCTTGATAGCCGCACCGTTGGCCGAGATGCCGTTCGGCGCCGAGGGACTGCTGGGTAGCGGTTATCATGGCCTGCGGTCAGCCGGCAGCGGGCGGTCGAGTGCTACCGGACGGCGGCTCGAATGCGGGACGGACGACAAAGGTCTCAAACGAGTAGGCTCTGGCCATGGCTCTGATGGCAGCGGGAGATCTTGAAAGCGCGCTCTCCGCTGCCGAAGTCGTCATCGACGATCCCGCGGTTACACGAAACCCGTACGTCAGATCGTATCGCGCGATCTGGCGTATAGCTCGGCGCTGATTCCCTGTGATCCGGCGAAGGCTCTGGAGGTATTACGCCGCGGTGTAGTGGTAGCGCAAGAGAGCGGCAATCGAGCTATTGCAACATTTTTAACTACCGATATGTCCCGTGTCATGGCTCAGCCACGGTGATCCGCTGACTGCACTGGATCAGCTCGACCTTGGTGTTCCGCCACTATCTCGGATGGCGGAAATCTCAGCAACCTACGTAGCAGTCTTCGCGATCTTGATCTCGATTCTCGACCGCTGGGTCGTCATGCCGCCGCAGCGACGGTCGCCGGGTTCGCCGTCAATCCATTCATCCTTGCGGCGATCCCGGAGACCGACATCGCCATCGCGCATGCGCGTGACCGCCTCGGCGACGCGAGTTTGAAGCGCTGCGTCCGCCGGTGCGGCGATGCCAACGCCCTGTAATGGTCGAGTTCGTCGAGGCGGAGATAGCCGACCTTCGCGCGGAGTTCGCAGCGACATGACGCCCGAGGCCGAATTCCGCAGCTCAAAGCCCCCTGTTCGCCCAGCCAGCTCTCGATTCGCCCGGCTACGCGCCGGCCAGCCCGGCTCGAGCATCATGTTGTGCCCCATGGGAAAGAGCTCCGCCTCGGTGCGGTAGGCGCGGGCGGTCGCGTGTACCTCGTGCGGTGGTGAAGCGTCCGTCGTGCTCGCCACCCGAGAACGAGCATCGGGCGCGGCCACTCTCGACGGCTTGGGTAGCCGGAACATCGCATCGAACCACAGCGCGCGGGTGCTTTCCGACTCCACTCGATCCGCGCATGCGTCGACGACGTCCTCGGGTGTGCTGGCGCTGAACAGCGTTTCACGTGTCAGCGGTGGTCTGAAGATGATCTCGGGTCTGCGGGCAGATGTTGGAGCGTATCGACACCAGGGATGACTGCGCATTACCCGGAGCTGATGCCGCGGCCACTCCGCGCGGCGGGTACCGACGCCAGAGGACACCCGCCGGGCTGTAGCTGCTTCTCGAGGTACCGCTGCACGATGAAGCCGCCCATCGAATGGCCGATCAGCACCGGCGGTGCGTCCAGGTGAGGCCGCCACGGCGTCGACGTCGTCGACGAAGTCCGCCATCGAGCAACGCTGCAGCGGCTTGTCTGTCGAACTCCCGCCGTGGCCACGCAGACTCAGCGCCACTGCGCGAAAGCCGCGGTCTGCGAAGTGATCCAAGAAGGCCTTCGTCCCAGCACCACGCCGAATGGCAGCCGCCGTGGACGAACAGCAGTGGTACCGGATGCGTCGCCCGTGGTCGTGCCCTTGTCGATGACGTCCAGCACGGCGCTCCGCGTGGTCTCGGTCATGCGCTGATTCCTTTCCTCAATCCCACCCAGTCACAGCCCGTGAGCTCGGCCGACAGGTCCCACAACCGCGACGCCACGATACGGGTCGCGGGCCTTGTGATGCGGGACAACATGTTTGGGTGCGCCCCACTGGTTGAACCGCGGCGCGAGATACGACCCGCTGGGCAGTTCGGTGTCGACGGCCTCGAGGGTGGCCCGCGCGGCCGCCGCCGGCGACTGCAGGTAGAACAGCCAAGCGGCCCTTCGGCTTGTGCCGACCGAGCCAGCCCAGCGCACCGCTGCTGTCGCGGGTGATGTCGGTGTCCGCGGCGCCCGGGTCTGAGGCGTAGGCACGCATTCCGCGGCGTGCCAGTTCGGCGACGAACAGCATGTTGGCGAGTTTCGACTGGGTGTAGGCCGCCCACTTCCAGTACCGCCGGCTGTGCCAGTTCAGGTCGTCCAGGTCGAGTCGTCCGAAGACGTACATCGCGCTGGACACGGAGATGACGCGGTCGGTGATCCGGTCGCCCAGTTGGCAGGTCAGCGCGAAGTGCCCGAGATGATTGGTTCCGATGTGTGTTTCGAAGCCGTCGACGGTGCGGGTCAACGGCAACCCGAGCACTCCGGCGTTGTTGATCAGCACGTCCACCGAGTTCCACCGAATCGGCGAACCGTCGCACGCTGGACAGGTCGGCCAGGTCCAGGTGGCTCACCGTGACGTCACCGCGCATCTCGGCCGCCGCCCGCTCCGCTTTCTCCAGGGACCGGCAGGCGATCACGACGCTGTGTCCCGCCGCAGCCAGTGCCGTCGCCGTCGCCTTGCCCACCCCGCTGTTGCCGCCGGTGACGATGACTCTCATGACTCGCGCCGTTCGAGGATGAACACCCGGATCTCGCGACCGGACGCTCGGACCTCGTAGGTCTCGAACGCAGGCCAACTGCCGACCAACAACGGCCAGAGTTCCTGCCGCTCTTCGCCAGATGCGAGGCGGGCACGCACCGCAACGTTTTCACCGTTGACAAGGACCATCACGTCCGGGTGCGCGAGAAGATTGGTCGACCATGCCGGATGGTGGGCCTGGCCCCAATTTGATCCGACGACCACAAACCCGTCGTCCCAGGGCATGTACATCAGCGGTGTCTCGTAGTGCTTACCCGACTGCCGCCCGGTGTGGGACAGGATCAGAGTCGGGACAGCGATGCCACACAGGGTGCGGCGGCCGCCGGAGATCTTGCTGACGAAGCGGTCCCCGGCCGGCATGGCGCGTCGGAACAACACCATTGCCGTCTTGGTGCGGCCGAACCGTTTCGTGAACCGGCGGTAGGCCTCCAGCAGTCCATGCCGCCGATGCGACGTATGCGATGTCGGTGCCGTCGACACGATCACCCCCGAGTCCTGCTGGTGTGAGCCCACTCAGAATGCGCCGGCAGGCCCCGGTCGGATGAAGTAGTCGACTACTCGATTTGCGGCGGATTCGGCGCGCTAATCGTCGCCCTGCGACGTCAACCGCGCCGAAATCACTGGCGGCGCGGCCACGAGGTCCACTTCTCGACCGCCACCGCGATCACCGGACCGTCGAGCGACACCTGCTCGTACTGCGGATACTTCGACCGCAACAGCTCCAGGCCCCGCTCGCACTCGGGACCCTCGGACCACACCGTCGCGACACCGTCGGCGCGCACCCACCACAGCTGCGACCAGTCGTCGGCATAGTGGTCCACGAGGATCGACACCCGCGGGTTGGCCTCGATGTTGGCCAGCCGCTGCAACCGCGCAGAGGACTTCGGTTTGCCGTCCACCGCCGTGTAGACGACGTCACCGTCCACCGCGAACACGATCGGCACGACGTGCGGGCGCCCGTCCGGCGTCACGGTCGCCAGTCGCGCGACGGGCGCACCGGCGAAACGCTCGATCACACCTGGGTCGCGGGCTGTTCGATGTCCGCGGCGGTTTGGCTGCTGATGAAGTCCTCGATCAGGTCGACGACCTGCATCGGACATTCGACCTGCGGGAAGTGCCCGATCCCGGGCAGCACTTCGAGCCGGACGTCGGGCCGGGTCTCCTGAGCGGCATAGGCGTGGTCGACCGGGATGACGGCGTCGGAGTCGCCCCAGATCGCCATGGTCGGCATGTCGGCGCGGACGTTGAGCCGGTTCAACGCGCTGACGGCCTGACCGCGGTAGTCGACCACCGAGCGCAGCGTGCGCAGGAACGCCTGCCGGGTCTCGGCGTCGGCCAGCGAGCGGTAGGCGCTCCACATCTCCGCGCCGCGCGGCGACCCGACGCCCCTCTTGCCGAACCACGACCGCACCTGCTCACCGACCGACACCACCGGCGGCGGTGCGATGATCGGCAGGAACAGCTCGGCTCCGGGCGCCGAGAGCAGTCGCAGTGTCCACCCGACGTCCGGGCCGAGGCCGCCGCTGCCGATCAGGATCAGCCGCTGGCAGTAGTCGGGGTGTTGGTAGACGAACTGCATCGCCACCCCGCCACCGAGGGAGTGCCCGACGACGGTCGCCTGCGCGACACCCAACTCGTCGAGCAGGTCGCGCAGAAAGACCGCGAACGCGCCCAGCGAGTAGTCGCTGCGCGGTTTGGCCGAGTTGCCGTGGCCGAGCAGGTCGGGGGCCACCACGCGGTACTTGCGCGACAGCGGCCGCATCACCGACCGCCAGGTCTGTGAGCTGCCGGCCATGCCGTGCAGCAGCAGGATCACCTCGCCCTGGCCCTCGTCCAGGTAGGCCACGCGGTCGCCGTGCAGGTCGAGATAGTTCAGGTCACCCATGTGGGAGTCCTCCTTTGGTGAACGATTGTTCACCAACCGTAGCCGCCCGGCAAGTCGCCACCGTTTTCGAAGCGGAGCCGAAGCGCCCGGCGGTCCAGCTTGCCGATCCCCAAGCGGGGCAGTTCGTCGATGATGTGGAGTTCCCGCGGTGCCGCCGTCGAATCCAAAGAGTGCGCCAAGTAACCCCGGATGTCGTCCAGGCTCGGCTCGACCGCACCGCTGACGAGCACGACGGCGGCCACCACCCGCTCGCCGAGCCGCTCGTCGGGCACCCCGAACACCGCGCAGTCGGCGACCGCCGGGTGCCGCGACAGCACCGCCTCCACGGGTGCCGGCATCACCGTCAGCCCGCCGGTGCTGATCGCTTCGTCGGCTCGGCCGAGCACCACGAGCCGGCCCGCCTCGTCGAGCACGCCGAGGTCGTCGGTGTGAAACCAGCCCGGCTCGGCGAACGGGTCCGGCTCGGGCGGGTTGCGGTAGCCCTTGGCCAGGGTCGCCCCGCCGATCGCGATGCGGTCCTCGCCGGTGTCCAGGCGCACCTGGACGCCATCGAGAGGAACCCCGTCGTACACACACCCGCCGGAGGTCTCGCTGGAACCGTAGGTGCGCACCACCGCGATGCCCGCGGCCGCGGCGCCCTCGAGCACCGGCCGCGGCGCCGGGCCGCCGCCGAGCAGCACCGCGTCGAGTTCGGCCAGCGCCGCGGTGGCCTCGGGGTCCAGCAGAACCTTGGCCAGCTGGGTGGCCACCAGCGACGTGTAGCGCCGCCCAGAGCCGAGTTGTGCCACCGCCGTTGGCAATTCGGTGACGTCGAAACCCGCCGAGACGTCGAGCTCGACGGGGACCGTGCCGGCCTGCAGACTGCGCACCAGCACCTGGATCCCGGCGATGTGATGGGTCGGCAGCGCGAGCAGCCACGTGCCCCCGCCGCCGAGACGGTCATGGGTGGCCGACGCGCTGGCGATCAACGCGGCCGGCGTCAGCATCGCCCCCTTCGGGGTTCCGGTGGTTCCCGACGTGGACACCACCAGTGCGACGTCGTCGTCGATCTCTTCGCCGACCCGCAACGACGTTGTCAGCAGCTCGCTTTCCCGAAGATCGCCTGCCGCCATCGGCACCAGGGGACCGTCACGTCCGTCGAGTACGCCGTCGAGGGCGGCCAGCAGCGACAGCGCCGACGGACCGGGCGGGATGGCGAGCGCTCGCAGGATTGCTATTCGGCGTCCTCGGTGTCTCGTGGGTCGTCCAGCGGCCAGCCGTAGGCGGCCAGCTTGGCCCGCACCCGTTCGATGTCGACGGGGGCGGGCAGTTCGTCGGTGATCTCAGTGATCAGCACACCGATGTCGACGTGGTCGAGACTCGGCCGCGATGCATCAGTTCCTCGGCGACGACCTTGCCACCTCGTCGGACGCCCAGTCGCCTGGACAGCAGCGCGAAGAGCGGCACCTAGTCGGGTTCTGCGGAACGCCGTCGGGGTAGCCGGCCTGCATCCACGTCACGATCCTGGTGAGGAAATTGTTCACCGCGGCATCTCCCTGGCCGGGCGGCGTCCTGGGGCGCCCGATGGACGTCGGAATCCTAGTCGGCGCGCGTCGCGCCGCTGCGTCGTTTACCCATTCGGCCCCGGGTCAGGCCAACTGTCGGTCAGACACAGGGTGAACAGCAGGATGAACAGCTGCGGGAGCGTTCGCAAACTGCCTGGTGGAGCCCATCTCTGGTGACCTTTGGCAGCTAGTCAAAGCGACCTTCGGTACCCAGCAGAATCGAGCGCCATGAGCGCGGAGATGATCATCCTGGTGTCTGCTGATCGCGACCGCACTGGCATTCGACTTCACCAACGGCTTCCACGACACCGGAAACGCGATGGCGACCTCGATCGCCACCGGTGCGCTCAAGCCCAAGACGGCCGTGCTGCTGGCCGGTGTCCTGAACCTGGTCGGCGCCTTCCTGTCCGTCGAGGTCGCGGTCACCGTCACGACGTCGGTCCTGAAGGTCCAGAACGCCAAGACCGGCGCGCTGCTGCCCGGCATCGACGCCTCGATCGGCCTGACGATCATCTTCGCCGGCCTCATCGGCGGCATCCTGTGGAACCTGCTCACCTGGCTGTTCGGCATCCCGTCCAGCTCGTCGCACGCACTGTTCGGCGGCCTGATCGGCGCCGGCCTGGCCGCGCTCGGTGTGGCGGGCGTCAACTGGGCCGGCGTCACCGAGAAGGTGCTGATCCCGGCGATCGCCGCGCCGGTGATCGCCGGCCTGGTCGCCGCGTGCGGCACCTGGCTGGTCTACCGGATCACCCGGCAAGGTGCTGGCGCGGCGCCGCGAAGAGGGCTTCCGCTGGGGTCAGATCGCCACCGCGTCACTGGTCGCGCTCGTCGCACGGCACCAACGACGCGCAGAAGACGATGGGCGTCATCGCGCTCGCGCTGATCACCACCGGTCACCTGACCGGCGACGTGAAGAAGGACGGCCTGCCGTTCTGGATCATCTTCAGCTGCGCGCTGGCCATCGGCCTGGGCACCTACATCGGCGGCTGGCGGGTCATCCGCACCCTGGGCAAGGGCCTGGTCGAGATCGAGTCGCCGCAGGGCCTGGCCGCCGAGGCCTCCTCGGCCGCGATCATCCTGAGCTCCAGCGCCGCCGGCATGGCGCTGTCGACCACGCACGTCGCCACCGGCTCGATCCTGGGCAGCGGCGTCGGCAAGCCCGGTGCCGAGGTGCGCTGGTCGGTGGCCGGCCGGATGGCGGTGGCCTGGCTGGTCACGCTGCCGGCCGCGGCTCTGGTCGGTGCGCTGTCCTACTGGCTGTCCGACGCGGTCGAAGGGACGTCACCTCCTCGCAGCTGGTCGGGCGACGGCATGATCTTCGTGATCCTGGTCGGCGCTGTCCGGCTACATGTGGTGGCGCGCACAGCAGCAGAAGGTCGACCACAGCAACGTCAACGCCGATTGGGACACGTCGACCAACTCCGTGGTGCCCGCCGAGGTTCGCGAGGCCGCCAAGGCGACCAAGGCACGGCAAGCCGGTGACGCCCAACAGCCATCCGTCTGACACCGATCGCCGAGCAAAGGGACACGTAGATGCGTTACCTCGAAGTCATCCTGCAAGGTGCTGCTGGTGGGGCTCGTCCTCGGTGCCGGCCTGCCCGCGGTCTTCGCGATCGGCATGCTGGCCTACTCCGTTCGGGCGCGGGCGGCGAAGAGGCCGACCATGCGATCCACAAGCCCAACCCGGCGCTGAAGTACCTGGGGATCGTGCTCTTCATGTTCGTCGCCTTCGTGATCGTGACTGGCGATCGCGCTGGATCACCCGGGCGACGATCATCCACCACTTCGGTGTGGACCTCTTCCCGATGTTCTGCCAAGAAGTGAGCGAACGGCGATGACGACGTCGAGCAGCATCGACCTTCCTGCGAGAACGTTCTCGACTGGTTGCACGAGGGTTATCCGGACGGCGTTCCGCCCAAGGACTACTACCCGCTGCTGGCCCTGCTGAAGCGGTCGCTGTCCGAGGACGAGGTCGTGCAGGCGGCCCAGTTCACGATCCTGCAGGACGCCGATTTCGACACCCCGGTGACCGATGATCAGATTCGGCGAGGCCATCCGCGACGTCATCGAGAAGGAACCGAAGCCCGAAGAGATGAACCAGGTTGCGGCCCGGCTGGCCTCGGTGGGCTGGCCGCTGGCCGACCACAGCTTCGAACTAGCGATTCGGCCCCTACGTTGTGAGCGTGGTGAGCAGCGTCGTCGGGGTGATCGTGATCCGCGTGCTGTAGGAGGAAATCGCCTCACCGAGGCCTACGAGGTCCGCCTCCACGTGGTACTTGGCCCAGAATTCTCTGTCATCCCTCGGATCGACACCTTCAGCGGTCACCGCAGCACTGCCTCCGACGATGACGATGCCGCCGCCGATTCCGTTGGACTCCAGGTGCAGGGTCACCTCGGGGTGCTCGAACACGTGGGTCACCCGGCTGGCCCGGGCCGGGCTGTAGACAGTGAAGTCAGCGCCGTCGAAGCAGAACCACGTCAGCATCGGCGCCGGAACACCGGTCGGCGCCACAGTGGTCAGCCAGGCGTAGCGTTCGCGCTTGAGCTTTCTGGATGATCTCGTCGCTCAGATCGGTTGCGCGGAAGGGCATTTCGGCCACGTGCCCGGCCACCCCGCGAGCATCGAGCGCATCGTCGACAGAAGTCATCGCGAGACCGTAATCGGTCAAGGTGATGCGCGACTTGACGCCAGATGAAGTCCAGGCCAACAACTACGTCCGGGTGTCCCGCCGCAGCGGGTGATCATCGGGGATCTGCACGAAGATCAGCGTGACGCCGTCGGGGTCGCTGACGTGCATCTCGTGCAGGCCCCACGGTTCCTGACGGGCCTCGCGGGCGATCTCGACGCCGCGGCTCTTGCAGTTCGTCCTGGGTGGCGTAGAGGTCGCGGACCTGTAGCCACAGCGCACCCGGGAACGGTCCGCCCGGGTTGGTGGGGGCACCGTGGCCGGCGAGTTCGATCAGCGACTGCCCGGCGTAGAACACCGTGCCGCCGCCGTATTCGCGGGCGATGGCCAGGCCGATGGCGTCGCGGTAGAAGCTCACCGAGCGCTGATAGTCGGCCGGCCGGAACAGCGTCCGGCTCGCCAGGATCTCCATGTGCGTCGTGTCTACCTCAGTTGGGCTGCATGCGCTGACGCTTGAGCATGCGGTTGAGCACACCGGGTGCGACGACGTCGAGCGCGCGGGCCGACACCGCGATGCGCGGGGCGATGCGCACCGGACGGTGGCGGGCGGCGTCGATCATCCACTGCCCGGCCTCGCGGGGGGTCAGCGCGGGCAGGCCGTCGTAGGCCCGCGTCGGCGCGATCATCGGGGTGGCCACCAGCGGGTAGTACAGCGTCGTGGAATGCACGCCCCGTCGTGACCACTCGGTTTCGATGACGCGGCTGACCGCGCTCAGGGCCGCCTTCGACGCGTTGTACACACCGAACAGCGGGGAGGCCTCGCTGAGCACACCCCACGTCGAGACGTTGATGATGTGGCCGTCGCCGCGCTCGATCATGGCGGGCGCGAAGCCGCGGATCATCCGCAGCGGCGAGTAGTAGTTCAGCACCATGGTGCGCTCGACGTCATGCCAGCGGTCCAGCGACTCGGCCAGTGGCCGGCGGATCGAGCGGCCGGCGTTGTTGACCAGGATGTCGATGTCGCCGACGGTCTCGACGAGCGCGTCGACGGCGTCCAGGTCGGACAGGTCGCACGGGACCGCGGTGGCGGTGCCGCCGTTGGCGGTGATCCGGTCGGCGACCTCCTGCAGCAGGTCGGCGCGGCGCGCGACGACGATCACCTCGGCGCCCTTGCTGCGGCGAACAGTTCGGCCCCGGCCTCGCCGATACCCGATGACGCGCCGGTGATCAGCACCCGCTTGCCGCGCAGTCGCACGGTGGTGCCGGTCGGCGCGCTCAGCGGTGGACGCATCCCGGCCATCGCGATGGCATCGGTCAACCTGCGGCGCAAAGGGTTCACAACGCCTGAGTCTATGGGTTGCGATTTCGGCGCGGTTGCCGCCGCTGAGCGTTGATAAGCGCGCCGAAGTCTCAGAAGTAGCGGTCGTCGCTCACGGTTGTTGAACTCCGTTCTGGGCCATGGTCTGATCGCCGCAGCTGATGGTCATCGCCCAGGCCACGATCGGGTCCTGCAGCGACGTGCCGGGGACGGTGTCGGAGCGGCCGATGGTCGCGATGAAGCCGTCGAGGTTGATCTCGGTGCGGCGCACCGTGTACCCGCCCCCGTCCGGCAGCGCCTGCAGTCCCACCAGACGCCTGCCGTCGCCCAGATCACTGCATCCGACTCCGGTGCCGTTGCCGCGCAGGTTCTGCAGGTCGAACTCGAACGGCTGGCCCTGCCCGTCGTAGGCGGCCGAGATCTTGCAGCCGGCGAGCACAAACAGGTGGGCGACCCGGCCGTTGCTCACGATCAGCTGCTGCTCGCCATTGCCCTCGGCGTCGATCACCATTGCCTGCAACGGCATTGGTGACGCGCTGGGCACCCGAACCCGGCCGCTGCCCCCGTCCGTCGTCACGCCGACGAGGCCGTCGGCGGTGATCCATACCGTGCCGCCGTCGTAGGGCCGAGTGGCCGCTCCGGGTGGCGTCGGGTCTTCCAGGCAGAACGGATCAGCTTGTGCCGGAGCGCAATTGAAGAGCGCGACGCCGAGCATCGCGGCAACCAGGACGCGGATCACGAGGCCGGGTCGAATCGGAACACGGCACAGCGGCCGGCCAGTGCCTCGAACTCGTCGGGCCTGCCTTCGCTGACCAGGCCGGCGTTCTTCATGAAGCTCACCCCGGTGGGCACCAGGGTCGGGAAGGCGTGCAGCAGTGGGCGGGCTTCGTCGGCCGGCACCTCGACCATGCGGACACGTTCGCTGCGCCGGCCCTGGGTCAGCGTCGCGGCGTCGGCGGCGCGGGCGTTGCGCACCCAGTCGGCGCCGGGGAACCCGCCGACGACATAGCGCTTGCCGTCGACGGTGAACGGGGTGATCGGGGTGGACCGCGGCTTGCCCGACTTACGGCCGGGCACCGTCAGCACCATCGGGCCGTCCTTGACGAGGCCCAGTCGCATGACGGTCATGAAGACCTTGTTCATCGGTTTCAACCACCATGGCGGGGTGATGCGTTCGTCGTCGGCCATGTAGTCAGACGCTACCCTCCGCGCCAGTCGTGAGGGGCTGAGTGCCCGCCTCTCAGCGACTCTGCCGCGGCCCGCAGTGCTTCCACCCGCGTGATGATTCGATGCTCGGTGCCGCGCGGCATCCCGGCAGCGCTGTAGCGGCCCCAGCCCCGTCGCCATACCCGCTCGTGCTGCATCTCCCAGCGCAACGCGTCGGACACCGTCTTCGTCGGCCGGCCCGGTACCGTGAAGTTCCACGCGTCCAGCGCCGCAACGAGTTCGGTGACGGTGCTCTGCCCGTTCAGGCGCAACAACCGGGTCAGCATGTAGCGCAGGTCGGTGCCCCGCAAGACGTATCGATCGTCCATGACGGCACCGTCGCACGTCCCTCCGACAATCTCGCCCTCGTCACCGGGAAAGTCGCTGCAGAGGCGGGCACTACACCCGTCCACTCAGCGCGTCGACGAGCCCGGTCGGCCGCTCGTCGACAGGCAGCGGGTCGACCAGAACGAAGTCGCACCCGAGCGCGCGGGCGGCACCGTCGTTCTCCTCGCTGTCGCCGATCATGATCGCGTCCTCGGCCGCCACACCCAGCCGGTCGAGTGCGACCTCGAAGATCCGCGGGTCGGGCTTGACGGCGCCGACTTCGAAGGACAGCACGAACTCGTCGGCGTGCGCTCCGGCGGTCTGGAACGCCGGGCGGATGTCGAACGCGATGTTGGAGACGACGGCGGTCTTGACCTCGTGCTCGCGCAGTGAGCGCAGCACCTCGACGGTGTCGGGGTAGGGCGTCCACGATGCCGGGTCGACGACCCGGCCGTACAGGGACTGCGCGTGCTGGTCGGGCAGCCCGGACTCGACGAAGCGCGTGCACATAGGCCTCGCGGTGCAGGTGCGGCGTGAGGTCGCGGTCGAGCCAGGTCTGATAGGCCTTGCCGGTCAGCGGCACCGATCGCCCCGGTGGGGTGCGTCAGCCGCTCCATCAGTTCGGCCTGCACGTGCTCGTCGACCGCGCGTCTGCCGGCCGGGGACATCGAGTCGTCGATCAGTTCCATGCCGGCGAACCAGCTGTCGTCCTCCTCGAGACGGAACAGCGTGCCGGAGAAGTCGAAGAGGACGGCGCGGAGTCGTGACACACCTCCATCGTCGCATCGAGGCCACGTGTGAAACCTTGGCAAAGCGGATATCTCTGGGCGGTGGAGATTATTGACGGGACAACCACGCAGGTCGTCGTAGTCGTTCCCGCGCACAACGAAGCCGCAAACCTGCCAGACTGCATCGCGTCCGTGCGGGTCGCAACGGTCACCGCTTCATGCTGCCAGCCGCGTACGGTGCGTCAATGTCTCGGCACCACGTTTGGCTCGCGGCCCTGCTCGCAGCGGGTCTGACGACGGCTAGCCCCGGCGGTCGCCGAACCGCCCTCGCTGGAGGCGACCCTGCTACCGGTGGTGACCGAGCAGATGTCGAAGATGGGCATCCCGGGCCTGATCGTCTCCGTGCAGACACCGGATCGGGGCGCGTGGCAGGCCGCGCTCGGGGTCTCCGACATCGCCACGCGCGCTCCGATGGACGTCGCCGACCACGTGCGCATCGGCAGCATCACCAAGTCGCTGACCGCGACGGTGATCCTGCAGCTGGCCCAGGAGGGACGGCTGCGCCTCGACGATCCGCTCGCGCCCGTACTTCCCCGGCGTGCAGACCAATCGCGCCACGATCCGTCAGGCGCTGCAGTTGACCAGTGGCATCGCCGACTACACCACCGACGCCTTCCTCAACGCGCTGGCCGTTGCGCCGCAACGTGTTTGGTCGCCGGCCGAGCTGGTCGGCCTCGTCGCCGACGAGCCGCCGATGTTCCCGGCCGGCACCAGCTGGTACTACTCGAACACCAACTACGTGATGCTGGGCATCGTCGCCGAGCAGGTCACCGGCCAGCCGTTGGGTCAGCTCATCACCGACCGGATCTTCACGCCGCTGGAACATGACCGGCTGTTCGTTTCCGGACGCCGCGGACGCCAGCCATTCCGCAGCCGAATTCGCGCGGCTACATGCTGAGCACCAAGTGGGACCGGCCGCCAACCCCGCCCGCGCCGCTGCCGGCGCTCGTCGACGTCACCGACTTCAACCCGTCCTGGGCGGCCGGCGCCGGGCCAGGCCATCTGCACCGCCGCCGATCTGGCGGTGTGGGGACGTGCGCTGGCCACCGGTGAGCTTCTCGACCCGGAGATGCAGGCGCAGCGACTCACCTACTACCCGACCGGGGACCCGCACGCGCGCTACGGCCTCGGCATCGTCGACATCAACGGGCTGGTCGGGCACAACGGTGAGATCACCGGCTACATGAGCCAAACCGCCCGCCGCGAGTCCGACGGCACCGTCATCGTGGTGCTGAGCAACCTGATGATCGCGCCCGACCTCACCGAGCCGGCGACCGCCATCAGTGAGCTGATCTCGCGGGCGATCCCACCCAGTCGATAGCCGGCTAGCATGTGACGTACGTCACGCCTGTCTGGTACTATGAGCGAGCTCACACTTGGAGGTGTTCGATGGCTGCTGTGAACGAACCGAGCCCATTGGTACTCGCGCGGCCGTCGCTGACGGAGTCGCGCTTCGCGCACATCCTGATGGCCGTCGCCGTGGCGGTGGTGTTGATCGGCGCCATCGTCGGCATCGTGATCGCCGCGTCCGCGGGGCAAAGCGAAACCGTGCTGGGCATCGCCCTGATCGGCGGCGGCCTTCTCTGCGCCGCCGCGCTCTGCTGACGCTTATCCGATAGCGCGGTCCGCGCCTTCCCAGAACTGCGCGCGCACCGCTTTCTTGTCCGGCTTGCCCAGTGCGGTCACCGGCACCGACTCGACGACGATCACCTGCTTGGGCGCCTGCACCGAACCCTTGCGCTCCTTGACCGCCGACTGGATCTCCACGGTCACCCGGGCCACCGACTCCTCGTCGGCGGGATGGTCCGGCCGCAGCACGATCACCGCGGTGACGGCCTCGCCCCACTTCTCGTCGGGGGTGCCGATGACGCACACCTGCGCGACGGCCGGGTGCTCGGCGACGACGTCCTCGACCTCGCGCGGGAACACGTTGAACCCGCCGGTGACGATCATGTCCTTGACCCGGTCGACGATGAACCAGAAGCCGTCTTCGTCCTCGCGGGCCATGTCACCGGTGTGCAGCCAGCCGTCGCGGAAGGTCTTGGCCGTCTCCTCCGGCAGGTTCCAGTACCCGCCGCTCAGCAGCGGCCCGGACACGCAGATCTCACCGACCTCGCCCTGCGGCACCTCGTTGCCGTCGGCGTCCAGCAGCGCGGTCCGCGCGAACAGGGTGGGCCGCCCGCAGGAGGTCAGCCGCTTCTCGTCGTGGTCGGCCTTGGCCAGATAGGAGATCACCATCGGCGCCTCGGACTGCCCGTAGTACTGCGCGAAGATCGGCCCGAACCGGCGGATGGCCTCGGCCAGCCGCACCGGGTTCATCGCCGAGGCGCCGTAGTACACCGTCTCCAGCGAGGACAGGTCGCGGGTGTGCGAGTCGGGGTGATCCATCAGCGCGTAGATCATCGACGGCACCAGCATGGTGGCGGTGATCTTCTGCTCCTCGATCACCCGCAGCACCTCGGCCGGGTCGAACTTGGTCAGCACGATCAGCTCGCCGCCCTTGATGATCGTCGGCACGAAGAACGCCGCCCCGGCGTGCGACAGCGGGGTGCACATCAGGAACCGCGGGTTCTCCGGCCACTCCCACTCGGCGAGCTGGATGGTCGTCATCGTGGTGATCGACTGCGCGGTGCCCAGCACGCCCTTGGGCTTGCCGGTGGTGCCGCCGGTGTAGGCCATCCCGCCGACGTGATCGGGCGGCAGATCGGCCGCGACCAACGGCTGCGGTGGGTAGCTCGCCGCCTCGGCGGTCAGGTCGACTGCCACGTCGGCCAGCGCGTCGGGCACCGGCCCGATGGTCAGGACCTGCTTGAGCCCGGGCACCTTCTCCAGCAGACCCAGCGCCCGCTCGACGAACATCGGGTTGGGGTCGATGATCAACGACGTCACGCCGGCATCGCCGAGGACGTAGGCGTGGTCGTCGAGTGAGCCGAGAGGGTGTAGTGCCACGCGGCGGTAGCCCTGGGTCTGCCCGGCGCCGATGATCATCAGCACCTCGGGGCGGTTGAGCGACAGCAGCCCCACCGTCGTGCCGGTGCCCGCGCCGAGCGCCTCGAAGGCCTGAATGTACTGGCTGATGCGGTCGGCCAGCTCGCCGCCGGTCAGTGTGGTGTCCCCGAGGAAGAGCACCGGCTTGTCCTTGTTGCGCTTGAGTGCGCCGACGGTCAAGTGGCCGGAATGGAGGGGATGGCGCAGCAGGTCGGCCGATGAGCGCTCGCGCGAAGAGGAGACAGCCTGGGTCATGGGCTCCAGACTAGAACGTGTTCCAGATCGGAAGGAAGGGCATCCTCATGTGCCCACCGAAAATCGACAAGCCCTAACCCGGGGCTTCGTTCGCGTGGCACCCTTTCCGGTATGCCACAACCTCCCGAACCGCGCTTTCTCGACGACCGGCCGGCCTACTGGGCCGAGCACACGCCCGACAACGAGGCGATCTCCTACCTCGGCCGATCCTGGACCTGGGCGCAGTGGTACGACCGGATCCGCCGGTGCGCCGGCGCGCTGGCCGAGCGCGGCATCGGCCGCGGCGACGTGGTCGGCTTCCTGGACAAGAACCACCCGGCCTGCGTCGAGACCACCGTGGCCGCCGCCTCGCTCGGCGCGGCGACGGCGATCATCAACTTCCGGCTGGCCGGCGACGAGATCGACTACGTCCTCAACGACTCCGGCGCCAAGCTGCTGATCGTCGGCGCCGAGTTCGTCGGCGGAATCGAGAAGATTCGCGACCGGCTGACCCATGTCGAGCACGTCATCGACGTCACCCCGGACGGAGCGGACGGCGACGAGTACGAGGCCATGCTGGCGGCCGCGACACCGCGCGGCCGCAGTCCCGAGGTCACCCCGGACGACGTCTGCGTGATCATGTACTCCTCGGGCACCACCGGAAATCCCAAGGGCATCAGGCTCACGCAGGCGAACCTGATCGCGCACACCGTCAACGCCGGCACCTTCGAGTTCGAGCGCCGACGACAAGAACATGGTGGCGATGCCGCTGTTCCATGTGGGTGGCTCGTCCTACGCGCAGTTCGGCATCCACGCCGGAATCCCCAGCGTCATGACCCGCGAGGTCGACGGCGCGTCGCTGGCCGGTGCGCTGCTGGCCGGGCGCCACCCGCACCTTCCTGGTGCCCGCGGTGCTGGGCAAGGTGATGGAGATGCGGCCCGGACGCGATCAAGCTGTTCAACCAGCTGCGCACCTTCGTCTACGGCGCCTCACCGATGCCGCCCGCGCTGCTGCGCACGGCGCTGCAGGAGTTCCCCGAACACCGACTTCGTCCAGGTGTACGGCCTGACCGAGGTGTGCGGCGCGATCACCCAGCTCTCCCCGGAGGCGCACCGCGACGAGTCGCGTCCCGAGCGGCTCACCAGCGCCGGGCAGCCCGCCCGCCAGGTCGAGGTGCGCGTCGTCGACCCCGACACCCTCGAGGAACTGCCGATCGGTCAGCCCGGTGAATTGTGGTTCCGCACACCGCAATTGATGCAGGGCTACCACAACAAGCCGGACGCCACCAAGGAGGCGGTCACCGAGGACGGCTGGTTCCGCACCGGCGACATCGGCCGAATCGACGAGGAGGGCTTCGTTTTCGTCGAGGACCGGCTCAAGGACATGATCATCTCCGGCGGGGAGAACATCTACTCCGTCGAGGTGGAGCGGGCGCTGACCGACCATCCCGCCGTGCTCGACGCCGCGGTGTTCGGCATCCCCGACGACAAGTGGGGCGAGTCGGTCAAGGCGGTCGTCGAGTTGTCCGCCGGCGGTCAGGCCACTCCGGAGGAGCTGGTCGCCTGGTGCCGGGAGCGGCTGGCGCACTACAAGTGCCCGCGGGATGTGGAGATCTTCGAGGAGCTGCCGCGCAACCCGACCGGCAAGCTGCTCAAGCGCGATCTGCGTAAGCCGTACTGGGAGAACCGCGACCGCGCGATCTGATGCGCGCCGTCGCTGGACGACCTGCTGGAGCGCCTGCACGTCGTCTCGTTGCCGATGCGGGTGCGCTTCCGCGGCATCACGGTGCGCGAGGTCGCGTTGATCGACGGCCCGTCGGGCTGGGGCGAGTTCGGCGCGTTCCTGGAGTACGAACCGCCCGAGGCCGCCCACTGGCTGGCCTCGGGCATCGAATCCGCCTACGGTGCAAGGCTTTCCGGCCTGCGTGACGTCATCCCGATCAACGCGACGGTGCCCGCGGTGCCGGCCGGATCAGGTGGCGTCGGTGCTGGCGAGGTTCCCCGGGGCGCGGACCGCGAAGGTGAAGGTCGCCGAGCCGGGGCAGACGCTGGCCGACGACGTCGCGCGGGTCAATGCGGTGCGGGCGGTGATCCCGACGGTGCGGGTGGACGCCAACGGCGGATGGACGGTCGACGAGGCGGTCGCCGCGGCGCGGGCGCTGACCGCCGACGGGCCGCTGGAGTACATCGAGCAGCCCTGCCGCACCGTGCCGGAACTGGCCGAGGTGCGGCGGCGGGTGGACGTCGCGGTCGCCGCCGACGAGAGCATCCGCAAGGCGTCGGACCCGCTGGCGGTGGTGCGCGCGCACGCCGCCGACGTCGCGGTGCTCAAGGTCGCGCCGCTGGGCGGGGTCGCGGCCCTGCTGGACATCGCCGCCGAGATCGACATCCCGGTGGTGATCTCCTCGCGCGCTGGACTCCGCGGTCGGCATCGCGGCCGGACTGGCCGCGGCGGCCGCGCTGCCGCGGCTCGAGCACGCCTGCGGCCTGGGCACCGGCGGGCTGTTCGTCGAGGACGTCGCCGACATCGCGATGGTGGACGGCGGGCTTCCCGTCGTCGACGTCCGACCGGACCCGGCCCGGCTCGCTGCGCTCGCCGCCCCCGCCGACCGCCGCGACTGGTGGATCACCCGAGTGCGCGCCTGCTACCCCGTCCTCGCCGCAAACCGACAAACGGGCGAGGAAGTCCGAGTAGATCGCGCCAAAACGTCGATTCGACGACGCCGGCAGTCACGAACTCGTCATTCCGCTGAGCCCCGCCGAGGGCGATACTGAGGCGATGAGAAGACGGGTGCTGTCGGGGGCCATGTTGTCTCTGATCCGCCCGACCGGACCGGCCGCGGTCATGGTGACGCCCGACGGCGGCATCGGCGTCGTCGCCGGCTCGTCCGAGACGATGGCGGCGGTCACCGGTATGCACTGGGACGCGCTGAGCAGCGACCACGGCGTCTCGTTCTGGTTCACCGTCGTCGGCAACAAGCGCAACGAGGTCAACCGGCTGGCCACCCAGCTGCTGCTGGCCACCTCGAGGTGGTCGGCCGCCGAGGTGCCGCTGCTCTACGGCCCGGTCCTGGTCGCCGGACGCACGCCCACCGGCGAGCCGACCGCGCTGTCCATGGCCCAGTTCGAGGTCCTCAACGCCTGGTCGACGCTGTCGTGGCGGGCCCGCCGGACCCTGCGCAGGCGGATCGAACGCGAGCGGCTCGCGGGCAGCGCTCGATTCGAGTAGCGCGCCACTCTAGGCCCCCCCGGCTCGCCGACGCTGAACCATGTCGCTTCAGTGGCTGATGGATCCATCGTCGCCGCACGCCCCACGTCGATTCGTCACCGGTCACTACGCGGCGGCCGTCGCCGGTGGACTCGTTCTGGGTGCCCGATCACCTGAACTCGCTCTTCCCGCGTCGCTGTGGAACAACCCGAAGTACTGCGGCGGGCGATGTCCTGATTCGTGGGATACCTGGCGTAGACGCCATCGCCGAAACGCGCGAACACTGAAGGCCATGACGCGATCGGTGGTGATTCTCGGCTTTCCCGGCGTGCAGGCGCTGGACCTGGTCGGGCCCCACGACGTGTTCACCGGCGCGGCCGTGCTCACCGAGGGCGGCTACCGCGTCCGCGTGGTCTCGGCCGACGGCCAGCCGGTGTCCACCGCCACCGGCCTGGCCTTCGTCGCCGAGGCGATGCCCGAACCGCGCGACATCGACACCCTGGTCATCCCCGGCGGTGCGGGCGTCGACGCCGCGCGCGAGGACCCGGCCACCATGGCCTGGATCGCCAAGGCCGTCGCCGGCTCGCGCCGGGTGGTCAGCGTGTGCACCGGGGCGTTCCTGGCCGCGCAGGCCGGCCTGCTCGACGGTCACCGCGCGACCACCCACTGGGCGTTCGCCGGCCGACTGGCCCGCGAGTTCCCCGCCGTCATCGTCGACCCCGAGCCGATCTTCGTGCGCAGCACGCCGACGGTGTGGACGGCCGCCGGGGTCACCGCGGGCATCGACCTCGCGCTCGCGCTCGTCGAGGAGGACTACGGCACCGAGGTCGCGCAGACCGTCGCCCGCTGGCTGGTGCTCTACCTGCGCCGCCCTGGCGGGCAGACCCAGTTCGCCGCGCCGGTGTGGATGCCGCGCGCCAAGCGCGAGCCCATCCGCGAGGTGCAGGACGCCATCGAGTCCACACCCGGTGCCGCACACAACATCACCGAGCTCGCGCGCCGCGCCGCGATGAGCCCGCGGCACTTCACCCGGGTGTTCACCTGCGAGGTCGGCGAGGCGCCCGGCGCCTACGTCGAACGCATCCGCACCGAGGCCGCGCGCCGCCAGCTCGAGGAGACCGACGACACCGTCGTCGCCATCGCCGCCCGCTGCGGATTCGGGACCGCGGAAACCATGCGCCGCAACTTCATTCGCCGCCTCGGCATCTCACCCGACCAGTACCGCAAAACGTTCGCCTAGAGGAGAAGACATGACCCAGATCGCCATCGTGCTCTACCCGGGATTCACCGCGCTGGACTTCATCGGCCCCTACGAGGTGCTGCGCAACCTGCCCGACACCGAGGTCCGCTTCGTCTGGCACGAACCCGGGCCGATCACCGCGGACTCCGGCGTGCTCGTCGTCGGCGCCACCCACTCCTTCGACGAAACCCCTTCGCCCGACGTCATTCTGGTGCCCGGCGGGATGTCGACGTTCGAGCACGCCCAGGACGAGAAGGTGCTCGACTGGGTGCGCCGCGCCCACGAGACGGCGACCTGGACGACGTCGGTGTGCTCGGGATCGCTGATCCTGGCCGCGGCCGGCGTGCTGAACGGCAAACGCGCGACGTCACATTGGATGGTGGTGCCGATGCTGCGCACGTTCGGGGTCACACCGGTCAGCGACGAACGCATCGTGCGGGAGGGCCAGATCGTCACCGCCGCCGGCGTCTCGGCGGGCATCGACCTCGGCCTGTGGCTGGCCGGCCAGCTCGGCGGCGACGCGCGGGCCAAGGCCATCCAGCTGGTCATCGAATACGACCCGCAGCCGCCGTTCGACTCCGGCCACATCTCCAAGGCCTCGGCGGCCACCAAGGCCACGGCCACCGCGCTGCTGTCCAAGGAGACCATCGCCGGACACCAGCTCAGCCAGTCGATGCGGCTGCTGTGGTCCGCGGCGCTGCAGACTGCTCGGGACAGGCGCAAACGGGGTCGCGTAGCCTCGCTCAGGTGATCAACCTGGCCTACGACGACACGGGTTCCGGCGAGCCGGTGCTGTTCATCGCCGGCACCGGCGGCGCGGGCCGCACCTGGCACATCCACCAGGTGCCGGCGTTCACCGCGGCCGGCTACCGCTGCATCACCTTCGACAACCGCGGCATCGGCGCCACCGAGAACGCCGACGGGTTCTCCACCGAGCAGATGGTCGCCGACACCGCCGCGATCATCGACGAACTCGTCGGCGGCCCGGTCCGGGTGGTGGCGATGTCGATGGGGGCGTTCATCGCCCAGGAGCTGATGCTGGCCCGCCCGGAACTGGTCAGCCAGGCCGTGCTGATGGGCACCCGCGGGCGCGTCGACACCACCCGCCAGCTGTTCCGCAAGGCCGAGGAGGCGCTGGTCGACTCCGGTGTCGAGCTGCCGGCGGCGTATGCGGCGAAAGTTCGTGTGCTGGAGAACTTCTCACCGAAGACCATCAACGACGGCAAGGTCGCCAGCGACTGGTTCGACATGTTCGCCGCGTTCCCGCTCAAGCGCACGCCGGGCTGGCGCGCGCAGCTGACGGTGGCGCCGCACGAGAACCGGCTGCCTGCCTACCGGTCGATCACCACGCCGGTGCTGGTGATCGGCTTCGCCGACGACGTCATCACCCCCGCGGCGCTGGGCCGCGAGGTCGCCGAGGCGATGCCCAACGGCCGGTTCATCCAGATCGGCAACACCGGGCACCTCGGCTTTCTGGAGCGCCCGGACACCGTCAACAAGGCGATCCTGCAGTTCTTCGACGGCACGCTCGTCTAAACGTCGCCGAACTCGACGTCTTGCCGCGATCTACTCGCACTTTCGCGGCCATTTGTTGGTTTGGGCGCAGAAAGCGGGTGTGACACGCTGTAGTTGTGAACCCCTCGACGGCTCAGGCTCGGGTCGTCGTCGACGAACTTGTTCGCGGCGGCGTCCGCGACGTGGTGCTGTGTCCGGGGTCACGCAACGCCCCGCTGGCCTTCGCGCTGTCCGACGCCGACCGCGCCGGGCGCCTGCGTCTGCACGTGCGCATCGACGAGCGCACCGCCGGCTACCTGGCGATCGGCCTGGCGTTGGCCGAGCGCGCGCCGGTGTGCGTGGCGATGACGTCGGGCACCGCGGTGGCCAACATGGGCCCCGCCGTCGTCGAGGCCAACTACGCCCGCGTGCCGCTGATCCTGCTCACCGCCAACCGGCCCTACGAACTGCTCGGCACCGGCGCCAACCAGACCTTCGAACAGCTCGGCTACTTCGGCACCCAGGTTCGCGCGGCCATCAGCCTGGGCCTGGCCGAAGCGTGCCCCGGACCGAGCTCGATGCCCTCAACGCGCAGTGGCGCTCGGCCACCTGCCGGGTGATCGCCGCCGCGACCGGGGCGCGCACCGCCAACGCCGGCCCGGTGCAGTTCGACATCCCGCTGCGCGAGCCGCTGGTGCCCGACGCAGATCCGAGTCGCTGCCGGCGACATCCCGCCCGGCCGGCCCGACGGCAAGCCGTGGACCTACACCCCGCCGGTGACGTTCGACCAGCCGCTGGAGATCGACCTCACCCCCGACACCGTCGTCATCGCCGGCCACGGCGCCGGTGTGCACCCGAACCTGGCCGGCCTGCCGACCGTCGCCGAGCCCACCGCCCCGCACGCCGCCAACGCGCTGCACCCGCTGGCCCTGCCGCTGCTGCAAGCCCAAGCAGGTCATCATGCTCGGCCGCCCGACCCTGCACCGGCCGGTGTCGGCGCTGCTGGCCGATCCGTCGGTGCCGGTGTTCGCGCTGACCACCGGCCCGCGCTGGCCCGACGTGTCCGGCAACTCGCAGGCCACCGGCACCCGCGCCGAGACCGTCGGCCAGCCGGACCCGGCGTGGCTGCGCCGCTGCGCCGAGGTCAACCGGCACGCCGTCGACGCGGTCCGCGACCAGCTGGCGGCGCATCCGCTGACCACCGGGCTGCACGTGGCGGCCGCGGTGGCCGACGCGGTGCGCCCGGGCGACCAGTTGGTGCTGGGTGCGTCGAACCCGGTGCGCGACGCCGCGCTGGTCGGGCTGAACACCGAGGGCCTGAAGGTGCGCTCCAACCGTGGTGTGGCCGGTATCGACGGGACGGTGTCGACGATCATCGGCGCGGCGCTGGCGCACTCCGGGCCGCACCATCGGGCTGATCGGTGATCTGACGTTCGTGCACGACAGCTCGGGCCTGCTGATCGGGCCCACCGAGCCGACGCCGAAGAACCTGACCATCGTGGTGTCCAACGACAACGGCGGCGGCATCTTCGAACTGCTCGAGCAGGGCGACCCGCGGTTCTCCGACGTGTCATCGCGGATCTTCGGCACCCCGCACGACGTCGACGTCGGCGCGCTGTGCCGGGCCTATCACGTCGAGTCCCGCCAGATCGAGGCCGACCAGCTCAGCGCCGCCCTCGACGAACCGCACGAGGGCATGCGGGTGCTGGAGGTCAAGGCCGACCGGTCCTCGCTGCGGCAGCTGCACGCCGCGATCAAGGCGGCGCTGTGATCGGCAGGCTACGAGCCCTGCTGGAACCCGCGCTGCCCAGGCGAAACTTCGCTCTGCCCGACGACACCCCGCAGCGAAAAGCGTTGCGCTGGAGCAAGATGACGGTGTGGATCATCATCGGCCTCGTCACCCTGCAGTCGATCCTGCTGGTCGCCGGCGCATGGCGCAACGACCGCCAGATCGAACGCAACATGGGTGTCGCCCAGGCCGAGGTGCTGTCGGCCGGGCCGCGGCGCTCGACGATCGAGTTCGTCACCCCCGACCGGGTGACCTACCGTCCCGAGCTCGGCGTGCTGTACCCGTCGGAGCTGGCCGAAGGGATGCGGATCTACGTCGAGTACGACAAGAACGACCCGGATCTCGTTCGGGTGCAACACCGTAACGCGTCGCTGTCGATCATCCCGGCCGCGTCGGTCGCGGTGGTGGCGTGGCTGGTCGGCGCGGCTGCTGCTGGCCGGGCTGGTGATGCTGGAGCGGCGCCTCGACGCTCAGGACGACATCAGCTTGGACAGCCAGTCGTTGTCGTAGATGTCGAGCGTCTTGTCCCTCTTCAGGTCGTAGACCGTCGGCGTTCCGGTGTTGAGCGGGTCGACCTCGTAGAGGTACTCGAAGTTGGTGTCCGCCATCTCCCGCAGATCGAGCGCGTTCTTGCCGGACCTGATCGCGTCGACGGCCTGGGCGTCAATTCCGCTCTCGCTGGGCCATCTTTGCCATCTCGTCGTTGCTCGGGCCCTTGCCGCCGGGATCCTGATTGGCCCACAGGTCTTCGACGAAAGCCTGGAATGCCTTGGCCTGTGTCTTCGGCCCGGCGGCCAGGAACAGCGCGTTGGCGACGTGATCGGAGTAGCCGCCCGGCTTCTCGTCGAGGAACGTCATCGGCCGGTAGGTCACCGCGAGCTGGCCGAGGTCCATGTACTTCGCCAGCTGCTTGCCGTAATCCTTCTGCAGATCGGCGCAGTGGGTGCACTGAGGTTCGGTGTACAGCTCGATCTGGATGGGCGCGTTGGGGTCACCGGCGATGATGCCGAACCCGTCCTCGCTGAGCTCGGTCGCCGGTCCGCGCGGATCCACCTGTGCCACACCGGCGATTGCCCTGCTGCAGCCGGTCAGCAACAGCAGTGTGACCAGGAGCGCAGACAAGTACCGCATGGTCGCACGGTACCGTCCCACCAGCTTTTCGTGTCGCGTATGCCTGGACGAAACCTCGCTGACAGGCGCCGCTGTCACCCTTGGGTCGTGCGCGTTGCGATTGTCGCCGAATCCTTCCTGCCCAACGTCAACGGAGTCACCAACTCGGTGCTGCGGGTGCTCGAGCACCTTCGCCGCACCGGCCACGAAGCCCTCGTCATCGCCCCCGACAACCCGCGCGGCGAGGAGCCCGCCGACCGGGTGCACGACGGTATCCGCGTTCACCGGGTGCCGGCCCGGATGTTCCCGAAGGTGACGTCGCTGCCGCTGGGTGTCCCGCGGCCGCGGATGGTCGGCGTGCTGCGCGGCTTCGACCCGCACGTCGTGCACCTGGCCTCGCCCGCACTGCTGGGCTACGGCGGTGTGCACGCCGCGCGCTATCTGGGGGTGCCGACGGTCGCGGTGTTCCAGACCGACGTGGCCGGGTTCGCCCAGAGCTACGGCATCGGCGTCGCGTCGCGCGCGGCGTGGGCGTGGACACGTCACCTGCACTCGCGGGCCGACCGCACCCTGGCGCCGTCCACCGCGGCGATGGAAGACCTTGCCGCTCATAATGTTCCGCGTGTCCACCACTGGGGTCGAGGGGTCGACGTCACCGGGTTCGCACCGTCGAACCGGGACGTCGAGTTGCGCCGGCGGTGGTCACCGGAGGGCAAGCCGATCGTCGGGTTCGTCGGTCGGCTGGCGCCGGAGAAGCACGTCGAGCGGCTGGCGGTCCTTGCCCGCCGCGACGACCTGCAGCTGGTGATCGTCGGCGACGGCGTCGACCGGGCCAAGCTGCAGGCGGTGCTGCCGCGGGCGGTGTTCACCGGCGCGCTCTACGGCCAGCAGCTGGCCGCCGCCTACGCCAGCATGGACGTGTTCGTGCATCCCGGGGAGCACGAGACGTTCTGCCAGGCCGTGCAGGAGGCGATGGCGTCCGGGCTGCCGGTCGTAGCCCCGGATGCCGGCGGGCCGCGCGACCTCGTCGCGCCCTACCGCACCGGACTGCTGCTGTCGGTGGCCGAATTCGAGAAGCGGCTGCCGCAGTCCGTCGAGCACCTGCTCGACGAGCGGGCCCGCTACGCGCTGGCCGCCCGGCGCAGCGTGCTGGGCCGCACCTGGCCCGCTATCTGCGACCAGCTGCTCGGCCACTACGAGGCGGTGCAGGCCGAGGGCCGGCGCCGTCGTCGCGCGGCGTAGTCACCGCCGCCGGAGACCCACCCGTCGTGCCCGCCTCACAGCGACTCTCTGACCGGCCGTCGCCAAGAGTCGCTGAGAGCCGGGCACCACGACCCTGTCCGCCGATCGGGGGACGCCCGATTCATCCCGACGTAGGCCCGGTTGACCGACGCGGCCCGCGCCCACTGCGGCGCACAGTCAGGCCATGAACGAGAACGTCGCACAACTGACCGCCGACGTCGTCGTGATCGGTGCCGGCCCGGCCGGCATGGCGGCCACCGCCGCCGCGCTGCAGCAGGGCGCCACGGTGGCGGTGCTCGAGGTCGGCAATCGCATCGGCGGCAACGCCGTGCGTTCCAACGGCTACCTGGCCTTCGTCGAGGACCAGCCCGAGGCGTTCGTCGCCGACGCCTTCCGCGCCTTCGCGCTGGCCGCCAAGCGCTACGGCCTGGTGTGGGACGCGAGCGCGGTGCGCCAGTTCGCCGCCGAAAGCGCCGACACCCACCGGATCCTCACCGGGCGGGGCGTGCGGTTCAGCCGCACGGTCCCGCGACCGGAGCACAGCGTCGAGCGCATCCACGCGGTGGAGGACCCCGAGATGTTCGCAAGGGCCTACGCCGACGACTTCACCAACCCCGCTGTGACCACCGTGTTCGGGGTGCGCGCCGAGCGGCTTCTCGTCGAGGACGGCCGGGTGGTCGGGGTCAGCGCCAGCGCCTCGACGACGGCACCCACCTGTACGCGCGCGCGACCCGCGGCGTGGTCCTGGCCACCGGCGGCTACCAGGCCGGGCACCTGCTGCGGCAGCGCTACCAGCCGGCCCGCGACGCGCAGTCGCCGTACTACGGCACCTCGAACTGCCGCGGCGACGGCCACGTCATGGGTGCGGCGGTCGGCGCCGATCTGGTCAACATGACCTACCTGCCGCCGACGGTGCTGGCCGCCTCGACGGTGGTCGAGAACGCCATCGCCGTCAACACCGCCGGCGTGCGCTTCCACGACGAGGCCGGCTCGTTCGACGACCGGATCGCCGCACTGCGGGCGCAAGAGGATCGGTGCGCCTGGTACATCCTCGACGCGGTGGCCGCCGGCGCCCAGGCGCATCTGATCGAGCAGATGCCGCAGCTGCCGGTGCGCGCCGACAGCCTCACCGAACTGGCTGGCGCCCTTGGCATTCCGGCCGATGCGCTGGAAACCACCGCCGAGCAGTGGAACACCTTCCTGGCTTCCGGAGCGCAGACCGACCACTTCGGCCGCAGTGCCGTGCCGCAGGACCGGCGCGGCTTGCGTCAGGGACCGTTCACCGCCGTGCCGATGGTCGAGGGTGTCAACATCTCCTGCGGCGGCTTCCGCACCACCGCCCGCATGCAGGTCGTCGACGTCCTCGGCCGCGCCGTCGCAGGATTGTTCGCGGCGGGGGACACCACCGCCGGTTTGAACGCCGCCGCTGCGATGTGCGGCCTGCACATCAGCGGCGCGTTCACCCAGGGGCGCATCGCCGGGCGCGCGGCCGCGCAGGCCAAGCCCGATTTCGGCGACTACGGCAGTGTGCGCAGCGCCTCGTCGATCGTGGCCGAGGCCGAGGCGATCAAGGATCTCGCCGCGCTCTAGTCGACACCCGTCGAGAAATTAACGTTTCCGACTGCACCACTCGGGTAATCCGCGTCACAGGACGAGGAGGTTCCAAATGCCCGAGTGGGGATGGATTTTGATCGCGGTGCTGGCCGTCATCGCAATCGCGTCGGTCGTGGTCGTCGGTCCGCGCCACCGCCGAGCGCAGGCGCACGATACGGCTCAAGGAGCACTACGGCTCGGAGTACCAGCGCGCGGTGGGCGAGACCGGGGATCAGCGGGCCGCCGAGAAGACGCTGCTGGAGCGTGAGCGCAACCGCAAGCAAGCTCGACATCGTGACGTTGTCACCCGAGGCGCAGGCCAAGTACGCCGAGTACTGGCATTCGGTGCAGAGCGGATTCATCGACAGCCCCGCGGCGGCCCTGGCCGATGCCGACCGGCTGATCACCCTTGTGATGCGCGAACGTGGTTATCCCGTCGACGATTTCGAGCAGCGCGCCGCCGACATCTCAGTCGACCATCCCGATGTCGTCGCGAACTACCGGGCCGCCCACGGTATCCACCTGGCCCAGGAGCGCGGCGACGTCGGCACCGAACAACAGCGGGAGGCGTTCGTTCACTACCGCGCACTCTTCGAGAAGCTGCTCGAGGAGAACACCACTAAGGAGAGGCAACGATGACGACACCCGAACCGCAGCGCACCCAGCAGGCCACCACGTTCGACGCAGCCGACGCCCCAACGCGTCGCGGCGGACCCGACGCCGACCCACCCGTCGCCGCCGAGCCGGCCGCAGCGAGACGTCGCGGCCCGACAGCGAATCGCTGTTCGGCGGCATCGACATGTCGGGCCTGCGGTCACGCTGGGACGACGTGCAGGCGGCGTTCGTCGACGACCCGCGGGAGTGCGTGCAGAAGGCCGACCGGCTGGTCTCCGATGTCGTCGAGCAGCTCACCACCGGGTTTGCCGAAGCCCGGTCGCGGCTGGAGGAGCAGTGGTCGCGCGGTCAGGAAGCGTCCACCGAGGATCTGCGCCAGGCGCTCAAGCGCTACCGCGAATTCTTCCAACGGCTGCTTTCGGTAAGCTGAATTCTTGCTGAGATTGGTTTCCTTTCAGCGTGATTCGGGGGACACTTGATTGACCGGGGTAATTATCGCGGAAGCAAACCGCCACTTATTCACCACCCACTCCAGGACGGGGGAGAACGTCTGATGAGTGACACGACGTTTCGACAGGAACTGCAATCATTTGCCGTGGAGCTCCGTAAGTTGGCATATACGATGCCGGCCGGACACGAGGATCGACTGATTCACCTCAGTGAACGCATGGCTCGACGTGCGCGTCAAATAATTCAAGTCGACGCGCACGCCATGTAACTAGCCCTGCGCTTCGACGGAGACGGGCTGCCACTGCTCCCACGTCGCGAGCCGGCTCTCGTAGTCGGCTCGCGCCGTCTGCAGCGGTGATTCACCGAAGAACACCCGCAGCGGCGGGGTCTGCGCGTCGACCACCTTGAGAAGTGCCGCCGCCGACGCCTTGGGGTCGCCCGGGTTGGCCCAGCGCTGGGCGCGGGCCTCGGCGATCTGCTGGTGGAGTTCGGCGTAGTCGGCCAGCGGCTCGGAGCGCTTGGACGACGGGCCGGACCAGTCGGTGTCGAAACCGCCCGGCTCGATCAGCGTCACGTGGATGCCGAACGGCGCGACCTCCTGGGCCAGCGACTGCGAGAAGCCCTCCAGCGCCCACTTCGACGCGTGGTAGATGCCGACGAGCGGGAACGCGGTGATGCCGCCGATCGAGGACACCTGGATGATGTGCCCGCTGCCCTGGGCCCGCAGGAACGGCAGCGCGGCCTGCGTCACCCACAGCGCGCCGAAGACGTTGGTCTCGATCTGGTCGCGCGCCTCGGCCTCGGTGAGTTCCTCGACGAAGCCGAAGTGGCCGTAGCCGGCGTTGTTGACCACGATGTCGAGCCGGCCGAAGTGGTCGTGGGCCTGCTTGACGGCGGCGAAGTCGGCGTCGCGGTCGGTGACGTCCAGCGCGATGGGCAGGATCGCCTCGCCGTACTTGTCGACCAGGTCGGCCAGGCTGTCGGTGTTGCGCGCGGTGGCGGCGACCTTGTCGCCGCGTTCCAGGGCGGCGATCGTCCACTCCCGGCCGAAGCCGCGGGACGTGCCGGTGATGAACCAGACTTTTTCACTCATGCGTCTACCTAACGCGTCGACGGGCTGCTCATTCCCGCTCGGGTAGCGTCGGGTCCGTGAGCCGCGCGACGCTGGACAAGGATCCCCGTGACGTGGCGTCGATGTTCGACGCCGTGGCGCGCCGCTACGACATCACCAACACCGTGCTCTCGCTGGGCCAGGACCGCGCCTGGCGGCGGGCCACCCGCGCGGCGCTGAACATCGGGCCCGGCGACGTCGTGCTGGACCTGGCCGCCGGGACGGCGGTGTCGACGGTCGAGCTGGCCAAGTCCGGGGCGTGGTGTGTGGCCGCGGACTTCTCGGTGGGCATGCTGCACGCCGGGCTGGCGCGGCCGGTGCCCAAGGTCGCGCGCCGACGCGACCAAGCTGCCGTTCGCCGACGAGTCGTTCGACGCGGTGACCATCAGCTTCGGTCTGCGCAATGTCGTCGACCACTCCGCGGGTCTGCGCGAGATGGCCCGGGTCACCAAGCCGGGCGGGCGGCTGGTGGTGTGCGAGTTCTCCACGCCCGTGGTGCCGGTGTTCTCGACTGTCTACAAGGAGTACCTGATGCGGGCGCTGCCGCGGGTGGCGACGGCGGTGTCGAGCAACCCGGAGGCCTACGTCTATCTCGCGGAGTCCATCCGCGCCTGGCCCGAGCAGGCCGAGCTGGCCCGCCGCATCGAGGCGGCCGGCTGGTCGGATGTGCGCTGGCGCAACCTCACCGGCGGCATCGTCGCCCTGCACGCCGCCACCAAGCCCCGTGATTTCGGCGCGCTATCGTCGCTCAGCGACGCAAACGCGCCCGAATCGCTAGAACCAACCGTCCGGCGCGTGGCCGGACAACGCGCGGGTCAACTGCTGCGCGGCGGTGCGGACACTTCGCACCAGGGCCGGCACCGGCGTGGTGGAACGGTCCTGGCGTCGGGTCACGCTGAAGGCCGCGCACGGCCTGCCCGCGTGGTCGAAGGCGCACGCCGCCACCGATTGCAGCCCGTCGGTGATCAGGCCGACTTCCTCCGCCCAGCCCTGGGCGCGCTCGTCCTGCAGCAGGCGGCGCAGTTCGGTGAGCGAGCCGGGCCCGCGACCCGTCCTGCTGATGAACGACGCCGGCGACGGAAACAGCGCCCTGATCTGAGCGGCCGACAAGTGCGCCAGGATCGAGCGGCCGTTCGCGGTCAGGTGGGCGGGCAGTCGCACGCCGACATCGGTCACCAGCGTGACCGGAACCCGGACGACCTGGGGCTGCTCCTTGAGCAGGTACACGCTCTCGGCGCCGTACAGGATCCCCAGATGCGCGGTCTCGTTCACGGCTGCGACCAGCTTCTTGAGGATGGGTCTGGCGATGTGCTCGAGCGGCTCGTGCCGCAGGTAGGCCGAACCGACCTCGAAGGCCGACACCCCCAGCGCATACGTGCGCTGGTCGGGCAGATGCACGACGAACCCGCGCTCGACCAGGACGTCGAGCAGGTGATACGCCGACGACCGGGGCACCCCGAGATCGCGGATCAGTGCGGAGCCGTGCACCGGCCCGGGCCGCGACGCCAGGTACAGCAGAACGTCGAGGGCTCGCCCGACCGCCGGTGACGTGCTGGACATGCCGACTCCCAGTCTCGGATACGAGACAGTAGTCGCCGATTCCGGCTACCACAAGCGGTGCCGGTGGGGTCTTCTTGAACCGATACCGCTCGTCGCAGGAAAAGAGAACCCATGACCACCTCCACCGCCCGTACCGTCAGGGCGCCGCGCGGCACCGAGCTGTCCTGCAAGGGCTGGCAGCAGGAGGCCGCGCTGCGGATGCTGATGAACAACCTCGATCCCGAGGTGGCCGAGCATCCCGAGGACCTGGTGGTCTACGGCGGCACCGGTCGCGCCGCCCGCAGCTGGGAGGCGTTCGACGCCATCGTGGCGACCCTGCGCAGCCTCGAGGACGACGAGACCATGCTGGTGCAGTCCGGCAAGCCGGTCGGGGTGTTCCGCACCCACGTCTGGGCGCCGCGGGTGCTGATCGCGAACTCCAATCTCGTTGGCGACTGGGCGAATTGGGAGCAGTTCCGCAAGCTCGAAGCCGCCGGCCTGACGATGTACGGCCAGATGACGGCCGGCTCGTGGATCTACATCGGCACCCAGGGCATCCTGCAGGGCACCTACGAGACGTTCGGCGCGATCGCCAAGAAGCGGTTCGGCGGCACCCTGGCCGGCACCATCACGCTGACCGCCGGCCTCGGCGGCATGGGCGGCGCGCAGCCGCTGGCCGTCACCATGAACGACGGCGTCGCGATCTGCGTGGACTGCGACGTCACCCGCATCGACCGCCGCATCGACCACGAGTACCTCGACGTCAAGGCAGAAGACATCGACGACGCGCTGCGGCTGGCGGTGGAGGCCCGCGACGCCAAGCGTCCGCTGTCGATCGGCCTGCTCGGCAACGCCGCCGAGGTGGTTCCCGAACTGCTGCGCCCGCAACGCCCCGATCGACATCGTCACCGACCAGACCTCCGCGCACGATCCGCTGTCCTACCTGCCGATCGGCATCGAGTTCGAGGACATGAAGAAGATGGCCGAGAAGGACCCGGTCTACTTCACCGAGCAGGCCCAGGCGTCGATGGCCCGCCACGTCGAGGCGATGGTCGGCTTCATGGACAACGGCGCCGAGGTGTTCGACTACGGCAACTCCATCCGCGACGAGGCCCGCAAGGCCGGCTACGACCGCGCCTTCGACTTCCCCGGTTTCGTCCCGGCCTACATCCGCCCGCAGTTCGAAGAGGGGCTGGGCCCGTTCCGCTGGGCGGCGCTGTCCGGTGACCCCAAGGACATCGAGGCCACCGACCGGGCGATCCTGGAGCTGTTCCCCGACAACGAGCACCTGCAAGCGCTGGATCACGATGGCCGGTGAAAAGGTTGCCTACCAAGGACTTCCGGCCCGGATCTGCTGGCTCGGCTACGGCGAGCGGCGACAAGGCCGGACTGAAGTTCAACGAGATGGTGGCCTCCGGCGAGCTGTCCGCCCCGATCGTCATCGGCCGCGATCACCTCGACTCCGGCTCGGTGGCCTCGCCGTACCGCGAGACCGAGGCGATGCTCGACGGCTCCGACGCCATCGCCGACTGGCCGCTGCTGAACGCTCTGGTCAACACCGCCTCGGGCGCGACCTGGGTGTCGATCCACCACGGCGGCGGTGTCGGCATGGGCCGCTCCATCCACGCCGGGCAGGTCAGCGTCGCCGACGGCACCGCGCTGGCCGCGGAGAAACTGGCCCGCGTGCTGACCAACGACCCCGGCATGGGCGTGATCCGCCACGTCGACGCCGGCTACGAACACGCCGCCGCGGTCGCCGCCGAGCGCGGGGTGCGAATCCCGATGCAGGAGAACCGGTGACCGAATTCGACACCCTGTGGCCGGCGATCCTCGACGTCGGACGCAACGCGGGCAGCGGCGGATACCGCCGCTACGCCTGGTCGGATGCGGACCTGACGCTGCGGGAGTGGTTCACCGGCTGCGCCGCCGAGCGCGGCATGGACGTCGAGGAGGACCGCAACGGCAACCTGTGGGCGTGGTGGATGCCGCCCGGCTGGGACGGCGACCCGTCGGACGCCTTCGTCACCGGCTCGCATCTGGACTCGGTGCCCGACGGCGGCGCGTTCGACGGGCCGCTCGGTGTGGTGTCCGCGTTCGCGGCGGTCGACATCGTCCGGGCCCGCGGGGTGGTCCCGACGGTTCCGGTCGCCGTGGTCGCGTTCTCCGACGAGGAGGGCGCCCGGTTCGGCGTGGCCTGCGTGGGGTCGCAGCTGTCCAGCGGCGCGTTGAGCGCCGACCGCGCCCGCGGGCTGCGCGACATCGACGGCATCACCCTCGCCGAGGCGATGACCAAGGCCGGTCGCCGTCCGGAGCGCGCTCGGCGCCGACCCCGAGTTGGCAAAGCGGGTAGGCGTTTTCGTCGAACTGCACGTCGAGCAGGGCCGCGCGCTGGATCTGCTGGACCGGCCGATCGCGGTCGCGTCGGCGATCTGGCCGCACGGGCGCTGGGAGTTCGTCTTCCGCGGCGAGGCCAACCACGCGGGCACCACCCGGCTGGCCGACCGGCGCGACCCGATGCTGGCCTACGCCTCCTCGGTGCTGTCGGCGCCGGTCGTGTGCGGCCGCGCACGACGCGGTCGCCACGTTCGGCAAGGTGCTCGTTTCCCCCAACGGCGCCAACGCGATTCCCTCGGCGGTCCGGGCCTGGCTCGACGCCCGTGCCGCCGACGAGGCGACGCTGACCGCGCTGGTCGAGAAGATCAGCGCCGAGGCCCGCGGCCACGCCGTGGCCGACGGCATCGACCTCGAAGTGAGCGCCGAGTCGATCACTCCCGTCGTGAACTTCCCGGCGGCTCCGCGGGAACGGCTGCAGCGGGCGCTGGCGCATCTCGGCGACATCCCGGTGCTGCCGACCGCAGGCCGGGCACGACGCCGGCATCCTGTCGGCGCTGGTTCCGACGGCAATGCTGTTCGTGCGCAACCCCACCGGGGTGTCGCACTCGCCGACGGAGTTCGCCGAGAGCGCCGACTGCAACCGCGGCGCGCAGGCGCTGGCCGACGTGATGGCCGACTGGGTCGCGCCGCGATGACGTCCAGCTGGTGGTGCGAACACGCGTGGCTCGGCGACAGCGTCGCCGGATCGCGTGCTGATCACCGTCGCCGACGGCCGCATCACCGCCATCGAGACCGGCGCCGACCCGCTGCCGTCGTCGCATCGGCTCGCGCGGGCTGGTGCTGCCCGGTCTGGCCAACGCCCACTCGCACGCCTTTCACCGGGCGCTGCGCGCACGCACCCAGCGCGACCGCGGATCGTTCTGGACCTGGCGGGATCTGATGTACCGCGCCGCGGAGCGGCTGAACCCGGACCGCTACCGTCGGCTGGCCCGCGCGGTGTACGCCGAGATGGCGCTGGCCGGGATCACCGCGGTCGGCGAATTCCACTACCTGCACCACGACGCCGGCGGCGCGCGGTACTCCGACCCGAATGCCATGGGCCACGCCCTGATTGACGCCGCCGGTGATGCCGGTATCCGGATGACGCTGCTCGACACCTGCTATCTGAGTGCCGCGCCGGACGGCACGCCCCTGGCCGACGGCCCGCAGCAGCGGTTCGGCGACGGCACCGGTGAGCAGTGGGCCCAACGCGTCGACGCGCTGCACGCGCAGCTGAGCGGCCGCCCCGGGGTGCTGATCGGCGCCGCACTGCACTCGGTCCGCGGTGTCCCGCTCGAGCAGATGCCGCCGGTCGTGGACTGGGCTGCCGCACAGGGTGTTCCGCTGCACGTGCACTCCTCGGAGCAGCCCGCCGAGGTCGAGCAGTGCCTGCGCGGTGCACGGCCGCACTCCCACCGCCGTGCTGCGCGACGCCGGCGCACTCGGCCCGCGGACCACCGCGGTGCACTGCACCCATCTGACCGACGCCGACATCGCCGACCTCGACGACACGTCGACCGGGGTGTGCTTCTGCCCGACCACCGAACGTGACCTCGGCGACGGGATCGGCCCCGCCGCAGCGCTGCTCGCCGGCCGCGGCCTGTTCAGCCTCGGCTCCGACAGCCACGCGGTGATCGACCTGTTCGAGGAAGCCCGCGCCGTCGAACTCGACGAACGACTGGCCAGCAGGCGAGCGCGGCAACATCTCCGCCGACCGGCTGCTGCAGGCGGCGACCAGCGACGGCCAGCACGCGCTCGGCTGGGCCGACGCCGGTGCGCTCACCGTCGGCTCGCGCGCCGATCTCGTTGCGGTGGAGCTGAACTCGGTGCGGACCGCCGGCGGAGGAGCCACGGTGGAGAACGTCGTCTTCGCCGCGACCGCCGGCGATGTCACCGACGTGGTGGTCGACGGGCGGCCAGTCGTCGCCGACCGCAGACACCTCGTCGTCGAGGACGTCGCAGCCGAATTGGCCTGCGCCATCGCGAACTGATGGACGCCGAGTCGATGCGCTGCGATGAGCGTCCTCTACACCGACATCGGCGAACTCGTCACCAACGATCCCACCCAGGGTGACGGCAGCCCGCTGGGCATCATCGCCGACGCGGCGCTGGTCGTCGACGGCGACCGGATCGCCTGGGTCGGGCGCCCGCGCCGACGCCCCGGCCGCCGACCGCCGGGTCAGCTGCGCGGGCACCGCGTCATCCCCGGATTCGTCGACAGCCACGCCCATCTGGTGTTCGCCGGCGAACGCTCCGCGGAGTTCGCCGCGCGGATGAGCGGCGAACCCTATGGCGCAGGCGGCATCTCGTCGACGGTGGCGGCGACCAGGGCGGCCGACGACGCCGCGCTGAGAGCCGGCGTCGAACGGCTGGCCGCCGAACTGCTGCGCGCCGGCGTCACCACGTTCGAGACCAAGAGCGGCTACGGCCTGACCGTCGTCGACGAGGCCCGCTGCCTGCAGATCGCCGCCACGGTCACCGACGAGACCACGTTCCTCGGCGCGCACGTGGTGCCCGCGGAGTTCCGCGACGACCGCGACGGCTACATCGACCTGGTGGTCGGGGACATGCTCGACGCCTGCGCACCGGACGCCGGCTGGGTGGACGTGTTCTGCGATCGCGGTGCCTTCGACGTCGACGAAGCCCGCCACATCCTCACCGCCGGGATGGCGGCCGGCCTGGTGCCGCGACTGCACGCCGGCCAGCTCGGCCCCAGCGGCGGTATCCAACTCGGCGTCGACCTCGGCGCGGCGTCGGTCGACCACTGCACCTACGCCACCGACGCCGACGTCGAGGCGCTCGCCGGTTCACGGACGGTCGCCACCCTGCTGCCCGGGGCGGAGTTCTCCACCCGCGCGCAGTGGCCGGACGCGAAGCGATTCCTCGACGCCGGGGTCACCGTCGCACTGGCCACCGACTGCAACCCGGGCAGCTCGTTCACCACCAGCATGTCGTTCTGTATCGCGGTCGCGGTGCGGGACATGAATTTCACACCCGCCCAGGCATTGTGGTCGGCGACGGCGGGCGGAGCGGCCGCACTGCGACGCTCCGACGTCGGGGTGCTCGCCGCGGGCCGGCGCGCCGACTTCGTGCGACTCGACGCGCCGTCGTACCTCCATCTGGCCTACCGGCCCGGGGTGCCGCTGGTGCGCGACGTCGTCAAGGGTGGGCAGCAACGTGTTGTCTCAACGAGTGGAGTCATAACCGTGGGTACCGAAACGGTCAGTGTGGGCATCGGCCCGGTCAGCTTCGACGACGTCGTGCGGGTCGCCCGCGACGGCGCCGCGGTGAAGGTGTCCGACGAATCGCTCGCGGCGATCGCCAAGAGCCGGATCCGCATCGAGGAATTGGCCGCCGAGACCAGACCGGTGTACGGCGTCTCGACCGGCTTCGGCGCGCTTGCCACCCGCCACATTCCGCACGAGATGCGAACCCAGTTGCAGCGCAGCCTGATTCGCTCGCACGCCGCGGGGTCGGGCCCCGAGGTCGAACGCGAGGTCGTCAGGGCGACGATGCTGCTGCGGCTGTCCACGCTCGCGACCGGCCGCACCGGTGTGCGCCCGGAGGTCGCTCAGGCCTACGCGGGCATGCTGTCGGCCGGCCTGACCCCCGTCGTCTACGAGTACGGCAGCCTCGGCTGTTCCGGTGACCTGGCGCCGCTGGCGCACATTGCGCTGGCCGTGATCGGCGAAGGCCCGGTGCGCACCGCCGACGGCGAGCTGCTGCCGTCCGCGGATGCGCTGGCCCGGCACGGGCTCACGCCGGTGGTGCTCGCCGAGAAGGAGGGCCTGGCACTGATCAACGGCACCGACGGGATGCTCGGCATGCTGATCCTGGCGCTGCGCGACCTGGACGCACTGCTCAAGCTCGCCGACATCGCCGCCGCGATGAGCGTCGAGGGGCTGCTCGGCAGCGACCGGGTGTTCGCCGCGGATCTGCAGGCGCTGCGCCCGCATCCCGGACAGGCCGCGGCCGCGGCGAACATGGTCCGCCTGCTGGCCGGCTCGCCGATCATCGCCAGCCACAGCGGCCCGGACTGCGCACTGGTCCAGGACGCGTACTCGCTGCGGTGCGCACCGCAGGTCGCCGGCGCGGCGCGCGACACCGTCGAGCACGCCCGCACGGTCGCGGCCCGCGAGCTGGCCAGCGCCGTCGACAACCCGGTGATCACCGACGACGGACGGGTCGAGTCCAACGGCAACTTCCACGGCGCACCGGTCGCCTACGTGCTCGACTTCCTCGCGATCGCCGTCGCCGATGTCGCAAGCATCAGCGAGCGGCGCACCGACCGGTTCCTCGATGTGGCCCGCAACCGCGGCCTCAACCCGTTCCTGGCCGACGACCCGGGCCTGGACAGCGGCCACATGATCGCCCAGTACACCCAGGCCGCGATCGTCTCCGAGCTCAAGCGCCTTGCCAACCCGGCCAGCGTCGACTCCATCCCGTCCTCGGCGATGCAGGAAGACCACGTCTCGATGGGCTGGTCGGCGGCCCGCAAGTTGCGCAAGGCCATCGACGGCCTGACGCGGGTGCTGGCCATCGAGGTGTTGACCGCCGCGCGCGGGCTGGACATGCGCGCCCCGCTGACGCCTGCGCCGGCCACCGCCGCCGTCATCGCCGCGATCCGGGCACACGTCGACGGCCCGGGCACCGACCGCTACCTGGCACCGGAGATCGAGGCCGTCGTGCAGGCCGCCGCCTCAGGAGAGCTGGTCGCGGCGGCGGAGTCCGTCACCGGCCCGCTTTCCTAGCGATTTCGGCGCGCTAATCAACGCCTAGCGACGGCAAACGCGCCGAAGTCACACTGCGACCGGCGTCGGCCAGCACCTGATAGCCCGCGTTGTAGCCGGGGATGAACGTGATGCCCGGCCCGCCGTGGCAGCCCGCCCCGCCGAGGTAGAGCCCCTCGATCGGAATCGGCTCGTCGATGAAGCCCTTGGGCCCCGGCCGGTTCGGTCCCATCAGCTCGGGCTGCAGCAGGCCGTGGCAGAAGTCGCCGTTGGGCGCGCCGAACATCGTGTTCATGTGGTACGGCGCGAACGTGATGTCGCGGATCAGGATGTCCTTGAAGTTCGGCGCGAACCGGGTGATCTTGTCGATAACGCTTTGCGCCATCTCGTTTTTCAGGTGACCGTGCTGCTCGCGCGGCGCCTCGACGGGGAAGGCGTAGGCGTACACGCTGGCCGCGTGCTTGCCCTCCGGGGCCATCTCCGGATCGCCCACCGTCGGGATCTGGATCGACAGCGCGGGGTTGTCCGGGACCACGCCGAACCGGCAGTTGTCCCATTGGCGCTGCTGCTCCTCGGGTGTGCCGAACATGCCCACCGACATCTGCATGCCCGGCTCGTTGAGGAAGTCGTACGGCGCCTTGTACTGCGGCAGTCCGTCGAGCGCGAAGTGGATCTGCATGAACGACGCCCGGTGGTCGCGCCCGGCCAGCCGCGTCACCAGCGACGACGGAAGATGCTCGGCGCCAACCAGATCCAGCAGCGTGGTGTCGGGGGCGAGGTTGGAGACGACGACGGGCGCGGTGATCACCGACCCGTCCTTGAGCTGCACGCCCGTGACACGCCCATCGGAGACGAGAATGCGCTCGGCCTTGGTGCGGTAGCGGATCTCGCCGGCGGCCTCGGTGTACAGGTCGCGCAGGTGGTCGGCCAGCACGCCGATGCCGCCCTTGAGCTTGGTGGTCATCTGGCCGCCCTCTTCGGGGATGGCCAGGGCGAACGCCAAACATGTTGCGCTGCCGGGGGTGTACGGCCCGCGGTAGGTGGAGTTGACCGCCAGGAACGCCAGCATGCCGCGGATCACCGCGTGCTTCTCCTTGTCGGGCACGAACCGGTCGACGACGTCCATCGCCGAGCCGAACAGCATCTCGTGGATGGCGCGCCGCTCGTTCTCGTCGGCCGCGCAGGCGTACATCTCGTCGATGGTCTTCGGCAGCGCCAGTGCGTCGAAGCGGCCCAACGCCTTTCGCGGCCCGGTGCTCCAGGCGTACAGCTCGGCCATGCCCATGACGGCTTCCATGCCGTGCTTCTCGGACAGGTGCGTCATCATCGCCATCGGGTCGTTGTGGAAGATCATCGCTTCCTCACCGTTTTCACCGATGTTGACCGACATGATCTCGTTCTCGATGGTCGGCAGCGAGTCCAGGCCGAGCTCGGAGTTGATCTTCGGCGCGGTGGGGAAGCGCACCGAGCCGGCGATCTCGTACTTGAAGCCGTCGATCAGCTCGACGGTGGCCGCCATGCCGCCGCTGTAGGTGTTGCCCTCCAGGCACAGCGTGCGCAGGCCCGCTCGCTGCAGCACCACGGCCGCGGTCAACCCGTTGTGGCCGGCGCCGACGATGATCGCGTCGTAATCAGTCATGCGGCGCACTTTATGTCAGTACTGACGCGATTACCCCAAGTTTTGTCAAATTTGTCAGTACGATCTAGGCCGCCGGCGCCCCCTCCGAACGGAATCGCCGCCGACGCTGGCGCACCTGCTGCACGCGGCATTTGCCCTCTGCGCGTGCCACGAGCTGCGCCGCTCGGCTCAACTGAACGCTTGCGGCGGTCCAGGATTCGCGACCCGTAGCCCGCCGAACGCCACGTCCGCGCCACAAAGTCGGCGTCGTCGTCGGTGACCAGGTTGCCCATCACCCGCACCGCCAGGCCCATCAACCGCGACGAGCGCATGGCCACCGGACCGGTCAGCGGCAGGAACCGCGGCAGCGTCAACAGCAGCCCGAGCCGGCGCGCCACCGAGAAGCCGCGCCCGTAGTGCGCCTGCAACAGCGCGGGCCAGGCGGCAGCGATATTCGAGGACCCGAGCATCGCGCTGGCCATCCGCCCGGTCTCCAGCCCGTAGTCGATGCCCTCGCCGTTGAGCGGGTTCACGCACGCCGCGGCGTCGCCGATCAGCAGCCAGTTCGGCCCGGCCACCCCGGAGACCGCCCCGCCCATCGGCAACAAAGCTGACGCCACCGCCCGCGGCGCCCCCTCGAAGCCCCACGACGACCGCTTGAGGTCGGTGTAGTGCTTGATCAGCGGCCGCAGCGCCACATCGGCCGGCCGTTTCGCGGTGGCCAGCGCCCCGACGCCGATGTTCACCTCGCCATTGCCCAGCGGGAAGATCCAGCCGTAGCCGGGCAGCACCTGCCCGTCGACCGACCGCAGCTCCAAATCGGAGGAAATCCACGGCTCGGAGGCGCGCGGCGAGGCCAGATACCCGCGCGCGGCCACCCCGTACACCGTCTCCTGATGCCACTGCCGGCCCAGCACCCGGCCGAACGGGGAGCGGGCCCCGTCGGCGACGATCACCCACCGGCACCGCACGCGACGACCCGTCGGCCAGCACCACGGACTCCACCCGGCCGGACGAATTCCGCGACACGTCAACGGCTTTCACGCCCAGCAGCATCGCCGCCCCGGAGTCCTCGGCCACCTTGCGGATCCGGTCGTCGAGCTCCGTGCGCGGCACCGCCGAGCCCCAGCCGGGAAACGACGGCCCCGGCCACGGCACCTCGACGTCGGCCCCGAACCCGGACAGCCGCAGCCCGTGGTGGCGGATGTGGGCGTCGAGCCAGTCGCCCAGGCCCAGCCGCTGCAGCTCGAGCACCGCGCGCGGGGTCAGCCCGTCGCCGCAGGCCTTGTCGCGGGGGAACTCGGCGGAGTCGATGACCAGCACCTCACGCCCGGCCCGGGCGGCCCACGCCGCGGCCGCCGACCCGGACGGCCCGGCACCGACGACGACGACCTCGACCCGCGGGTCGCCGGGCCACCTCAGCTGACTGCTCCTGCACGCTTCCCAGTATGTTGGCAGCGTGAGGACACCGGCGACCGTGGTGGCGGGGGTGGACTTCGGCGACCCGGTATTTGCCCAGAACGTCCGCGACGGGGTGGCCCGCGTCGAAGAGCTCATGGGCACCGAACTGCGCGGCGGCGACGAGCTCATGACCGAGGCCGTGCTGCACCTGTTCGAGGCCGGCGGCAAGCGGTTCCGTCCGCTGTTCACCGTGCTCTCGGCCCAGATCGGCCCCGAACCCGACGCCTGGCAGGTCACCGTCGCCGGCGCGGTCATCGAGCTGGTGCACCTGGCCACGCTGTACCACGACGACGTCATGGACGAGGCGCAGATGCGCCGCGGCGCCGAGAGCGCCAACGCCCGCTGGGGCAACAACATCGCGATCCTGGCCGGCGATTACCTGTTCGCGACGGCCTCGCGCCTGGTCAGCCAGCTCGGCCCGGACGCGGTGCGCATCATCGCCGAGACCTTCGCCCAGCTGGTCACCGGCCAGATGCGCGAGACCAAGGGCGCCGAGACCAACGTCGACCCGGTCGAGCACTACCTGAAGGTGGTCTACGAGAAGACCGCGTGCCTGATCGCGGCGTCGGGCCGCTTCGGCGGCACGTTCTCCGGGGCCACCGACGACCAGATCGAGCGGCTGGCCCGCCTGGGCGGCATCGTCGGCACCGCGTTCCAGATCTCCGACGACATCATCGACATCGACTCCGACCCCGACGAGTCCGGCAAGCTGCCCGGCACCGACCTGCGCGAGGGCGTGCACACCCTGCCGGTGCTGTATGCGCTGAACGAGACCGGCCCGGACGCCGACCGGCTGCGTGAGCTGCTGAAAGGCCCGATCGAGGACGACGACCTGCTGGCCGAGGCGCTGGGGCTGCTGCGCGCCGGTGAGGGCATCGCCAAGTCGAAGGCCACGGTCGCGCGGTACGCCGTCGAGGCGGGCGAGGTGCTCGCCGGGCTGCCCGACGGGCCGGGCCGACGGGCGCTGGCCTCGCTGGTCGACTACACGATCAACCGGCACGGCTGACGGCGATTCCGGAACCTCCCGGTCGGTTCGGGGCGTTACTCTCCCGGAGAGCCTGTTCGTAGGAGGAATTTGATGACCTGGCACCCGACCACCAATCGGATCAAGACCTTCGTTCTGCTCGTCGGGATGTCGGCGTTCATCGTCTTCCTGGGCTCGCTGTTCGGGCGCAACATCATGTTCCTGGCGCTGATCTTCGCCATCGGCATGAACGTCTACGTCTACTTCAACTCCGACAAGCTGGCGCTGCGCGCCATGCACGCCCAGCCGATCACCGAGGTGCAGGCCCCGCGGATCTACGCGATCGTGCGCGAGCTGGCCACCACCGCGCACCAGCCCATGCCGCGGCTGTACATCAGCGACACCGCCAACCCCAACGCCTTCGCCACCGGCCGCAACCCGCGCAACGCCGCGGTGTGCGTCACCACCGGCATTCTCGACCTGCTCAGCGAGCGCGAGCTGCGCGCGGTGCTGGGCCACGAACTCTCACACGTCTACAACCGCGACATCCTCATCTCGTGTGTGGCCGGCGCGCTGGCGTCGGTGGTCACCGCGCTGGCCAACATGGCGATGTTCGCCAGGCGCCTTCGGCGGTAACCGCCAAGGTGGCACCAATCCCTTTGCGCTGCTGCTGGTTTCGCTGCTGGGCCCGATCGCGGCGACGCTGATCCGGCTGGCGGTGTCGCGCTCGCGGGAGTACCAGGCCGACGAGTCCGGCGCCGAGCTGTCCGGCGATCCGCTGGCGCTGGCGTCGGCGCTGCGCAAGATCAGCGGCGGTGTCGAGGCCGCGCCGCTGCCGCCCAGCACGCAGCTGGCCGACCAGGCGCACCTGATGATCGCCAGCCCGTTCCGCGCGGGAGAGAAGATCGGCAAGCTGTTCTCCACGCATCCGCCGATCGCCGGAGCGGATCGCGCGGCTGGAGAAGATGGCCGGGCACTAGCTTCTCGTCGTCGCGCTGACGCCTGGCCTGACCCTCCCGCGAGCAGGCGCAAAATCGCATAATCTGCTCCGATTTCATGCGATTTTGCGACTGCTCGCCGAGGGCTTTCGTGGCTGTCGTAACGCGTGCCCTCACCTCGCCGACAATGCAACCAGGACCGCGGATGAATAGGGTGGGTGGATGCTGAGCAGAATTCTGATCGGTGCGCTGGGCGTTACCGCCGCCATTGGTATGGCGGGCAGTGCCGCGGCCGATCCGACGCCTGCGCCCGACGCCGGTGCTTCCCAACGTCAACGTCTACACCCCGATCAGCCCGGTGGACTACACCGTGATGGGCGGCAACTGGTACGCCTTCGCCGGCCCGCCCGGGGTGACGTGCGTGATCAACAAGCAGAACACCAGCTACGGCTGCAGCGGCCCGCTGCCGGGCGCGCCCGGCGGGGCGAACCTGGTCAGCGCGGGAGTGTCCGGCGAGCCGGGCTTCTCGACGACCACGAACTCGATCTTCGCGACGGCCGGTGACGTCAAGCCGCTGCCGCCGAACACCCGGCTGGGCTACCGCGAGATCGCCTGCGGGGTGGACGGCGCCGGGAACGTGGCGTGCGTGAACCAGCGCGAACAGGTGGGCTTCGTCGTCGGCCCGGGTGGCACGTTCAGCTCGGGACCGAGCCCGATGCTGGACCGGCCGGAGGGCACCAGCCCGTACTTCCCGGGGATGCCGGGCTAGCCGGCTACTTGTCGTCCACCGGCCGGGTCGGCGCTTCTTCTGCCGACGTCCCTCTGAGATGACCGCTCAGCTTGACCACGCCCGCCCACGTCTGCGCCAAGGCTTCGGTGGCGGGGCGCGCGACGACGTCGACGGCGGCGGAGATGGCGTCGCGTAAGCCGGGTGTCCGGTGCTCCTCCCATTCGGCGGCCTGGCTTCGGCGCGCGTGGGCGAACGCATCGAGGTCAGTCCTCAACTTTGAGCGATTCTCGGCGAGCCCGCGAACCGCCCAGAAGAAGAAACCTTCGAGTGCCTGCGATTTCGAGAAGCTGTCCAGAACCCGGTGACCGAGCGCGTACAACTTGCCGTCTTCGACGACTTCCCTGGCGAGCAGGTCGCGCGCGTCGTCGACGACCTGGGACAGGTGCTCCGGCTCGGTCGCGGCGATGCGGGCGATTCGTAGTCGTTGCCATTGGAACAGTGACTCCTCGGCGATGACGAGCAGGCTGAGGGCCTCACCGATCTGATTTCGCTCGACCGCGCGGTGCAGGATTTCGGCACGTTTCTGGACAGGCAGGTTGGGGTCGAAGTCCTTCAACGATCGGGTCACGTAGGTGCGGAGTTTCTCCACGGTCGCATCCAGGGTCGGGCCCAACCCGGCGATCGACTGCCAGTCGGAGGTCGGAAGACTGCCGTGCTTCTCGAAGTAGCGCAGCATGCGTTGCACGGTTGTGTGCTGGCCCAGCACGTCTCCGGCGCGCGTGGCCTCGGCGAGTTTCAAGACCGCATCGACTTTTCCCTCGACGCGTTCGATGGCCTCGTTCACTTCGGCGACCGCCACCATCAGCGCGGCCTGCACGGCAATCGACTGCACCGACAACATTTGCAGGGGAGCCAAATCGGTTGGGCGCCAATGAATTTTTGTGAAAAGATTGCCGCCCTCACCCGTCACCATCGTGAAGAAACCATCGGTCCACGGCACCAGGTTGTCGTCCCTGAGCGCTTCGAGGCCTTGCGGAAACAACTGCACGAATTTTGCGGCTTTGCCGAGGGTGGCAGTCAGGGCCCCCGAGCCGGTTGGGTCGTGCAGCAACCTCTTGTCAACGGCGGCCACTGACATGCCGTGGCCGGCTGCGTCGCGGATGCGCTCCAGGTAGCTCTGCACGGCCGCCGGGTCGCCACCGACGAGCAGGCCCTCCGGCTGGACCGAGAGGGTGAGCGCCGTGGGCGCTTCGTCGACGTCGTCGATGCTCACAGAGAACCTCCGGTGCGCGCTTTCGCGAGTGTATGCGCGGCTGACGACATCCGGGGTGTGTCAGAAGCCCGAGCCGTCCACCTCGTGGCCGGGCTTCTCGGCGGCCAGCCCGCGGTAGGCCTGCTCGACGGTGGCGCCGTGGTTGACCACCGCGTCGACCTCGCGGGCGATCGGCATGTTCAGGCCGTACTTCTCGGCGAACTCCATGATCACGCTGCAGGCCTTGACGCCCTCGGCGACCTGGTTCATCGAGGCGATGATCTCCTGGACGGTCTTGCCTGAGCCGAGTTCCTCGCCGACGTGGCGGTTGCGGCTGCGCTTGGAGGTGCAGGTGACGATGAGGTCGCCCATGCCGGCCAGGCCGGAGAAGGTGTCGCGCTGGCCGCCGACGGCCTCGCCGAGCTTGGACATCTCCCGCACGGCGCGGGCCATCACCATGGCGCGGGTGTTCTCGCCGATGCCCAGCGAGTAGCCCATGCCGACGGCGATGGCGTAGACGTTCTTCAGCGCGCCGGCCATCTCGACGCCGACGACGTCGTCGGTGGTGTAGGTGCGGAACCGCTTGGTGCGGAACATCTTTGCCAGGTTGGAGGCCAGGCTCTGGTCGGGCATGGCCAGCACGGCCGCGGCGGCGAAGCCCTCGGCGACCTCCTTGGCGATGTTGGGCCCGGCCAGGATGCCGGCCGGGTGGCCGGGCAGGACCTCGTCGACGATCTGGCTCATCCGCATGTTGGTGCCCTGCTCGAGGCCCTTGACCAGGCTGACCACCGGCACCCAGGGCCGCAGTTCGGCGGCGAGATTCTCGAGCACACCGCGGAAGCCGTGGCTGGGCACACCCATGACGATCACGTCGGCGCAGTCGGCGGCCTCGCTGAAATCGGTGGTGGCGCGCAGGGTTTCCGAGAGCTCCACCTCGTCGCCGAGGTACTGCGAGTTGCGGTGGTTCTTGTTGATGTCGTCGGCGGTCTCCTGGCGAGCGCACCCACTGCAGGGTCGGCCCGCGGCGGGAACAGATGGACGCGACGGTGGTGCCCCAGGAGCCCCCGCCGAGCACGACGACGTTGGGTTCGCGGCGGTCAGGTGTCATGGGATCAGGGTATTGCCGGGCGGTTGTTCACGTGGGTTTGGCGAGGTGGATTCAGCCGGGGATTTCCGACCATGTGCCTTGTTCAACCCGCCCGCGGGGGTGGTTTGCCCACGCCGAGCAGGCGCAAAATCGCACTGGATTGGTCCGCATCGTGCGTGCTGCGACGCTCGCGCGGGAAGCTCCGCGACGGCCGTCGGACGCCCAGCCGTCGACGACGTCGACGACCGGCGGCGAGTTCCCAGCCCGCGGGAGCCTGCCCGCCTCCGAGCGACTTCTCGATCCCCTGCTGCGGATGTCGCTCAGAGCTGGGCGATGATGATGCCCCGCCGATGCGGCGGCGGCGCTGGTTCCTACCCCGCGACGGCCGCCGGCGTCGCCACCCGGCCGAAGCTCATGTCCTCGTCGATCTTGTCGACGAAGTGGTAGTCGATGGCGTCGGCGAAGTAGTTCTGCCGCACCACCCACGGTCGCTTGGTGCCCGACTTCGGCAGGGCGTGCAGGTTGCGCAGCACGTAGCCGGCCTGCAGGTCCCAGGTCGGCTTCTCCGGCGATCGGCTCGCCGCCGAGGTGCGGGTAGGCGTGGGTGAAGCCGCGGGAGTTCATGTACTCGATCAGCTTGGCCGTCGCGCGGGCGGTGATGTCGGCGCGCAGCGTCCACGAGGCGTTGGTGTAGCCGATGCACCAGATCAGGTTCGGCACGTCCTCGAGCATGTGGGCCTTGTAGGAGTACAGGTCCTGCGGCTTGATCTCGGTGCCGTCCAAGCTGATTCGCACCCCGCCGAGGGCCTGCAGCTGCAGGCCGGTGGCGGTGACGATGATGTCGGCGTCGAGGTGCTGGCCGGACTTCAGCGCGATGCCGGTCTCGTCGAAGTGGTCGATGTGGTCGGTGACCACCTCGAGCGCGCCCGCGTTGATCGCCTCGAACACGTCGCCGTCGGCCACCAGGCACAGCCGCTGATCCCACGGGTTGTAGCGCGGCTTGAAGTCGCACGTCGACCGGATAGCCGTCGGGCAGCAGGCTGGTGTTCTGCGCGCGCACGATCTTCTTGGTCAGCCCCGGGGCGGTGCGCGACGAGCACCCAGATGAACTTCTCGAACGGGATCGCGATGACACCGCACCGATCCGGTAAGACGATCTTGCTGCGGGAACACTTTTCGGATGGTGCGCATCAGCGGGTTGATCCGCGGCCGGAGAACAGATAGCCCGGTGAGCGCTGCAGCATCGTGACCTTGGCGGCCTTGCGGGCCAGCGCGGGCACCAGTCGAGACCGCGGTGGCGCCGCTGCCGATGACCACGATCGTCTTGCCGGTGTAGTCGAGGTCGTCGGGCCAGTGCTGCGGGTGCACCACGGTGCCCTCGAAGTTCTGCAGGCCGGGGAAGTCGGGGGTGTAGGGCTCGTCGTAGTTGTAGTAGCCGGAGCCGAAGAACACGAAGCGCCCGCGGTAGGTCTTGGGTGTGCCGTTCTCGTCGCGTGCACGGTCCAGGTGTCGGTGGCCGAGTCCCAGTCCGCCGAGCGCACGTAGGTGTGGAAGTGGATGTGGGCAGTGATGCCGTGCTTGCGGGCGGTGTCTTCCATGTAGTCGCGGATGTAGTCGCCGTCGGCCACGTACTCCTTGCCCGTCCACGGCTCCCACGACCAGGTCAGCGCGAAGATCGACGAGTCCGAGCGCACGCCGGGGTAGCGGAACAGGTCCCAGGTGCCGCCGATGCGGTCGCGGCGCTCGAGGATGACGTAGCGGGTGCCGGGGTTGCGTTCGGCGATGCGGTAGGCCGCGCCGATCCCGGAGATGCCCGCGCCGATGATGACGACGTCGTAGCTGCCGCCGTCCTGCTCGGCGGGAGTGGGGGCGGTCTCCGGGGTAGCGGTCATCGCGGTCCTGCTTTCGTGCCTGGTGTGGTGTTGGTCACCAGATTAGTTGACAAGTGTCGAGCGGTGGACCGGGTCAGGCGGGCTCGAGGAGCACATCGACGTGAAGCGGTGCGCACAGGTCGATGAGCCACATTTGATCGGCGGGGCTCGCGAAGATCCGCGCGTGCCCGGGATCCTGGGTGAAGGCGTCCGCGCAGCGGTCTCCGAAGAAGACGTACGCCTTGGTGTCATTGCACATCCGCGACATCCACACCAGGCCGTCCAGGCCGGCGGCATGCGCGGCTTGCGCCCACGCGACGGTCTCGCCGTAGGTGGATGCCGGGCTGGCGGTGACGTCCTGGGCGGCGACTTAACTTCCGTAACCCCATGCCGTGTAGCACCGCGAGGTTCAGCGCGCGCGTCACCTCCAGTCGGACAAGTGCTTTGCCCGCGTACTGGTCGTAGGGGAGTACCCCACCGTCGGCCGGGATGTCGTGCAGCAGCGTCTCGGCGATCGCGGCTTCTTCGGTGTCGGCGGCGTACATGACCGGAACGACGGGGTTGCCGAAGAAGGCGAACCGGGTCGGCGTCGCCGACGCCCGGGATTGAATTCGGTTGCGGTGCGGGTCGATGACAGCACGCGGTACAGCCGTTGTCCTGCTGGCACCGTGGTGACGGCGGGTTCGAACGGGGTTGGTGGGCGCGTCACCACGAGACGGCGAGAGCGTCCTGCGCCACGGCGACGACCCGGTCTGGATCTGCGGTGAGATGGTCCACCGGCCGATCACCGTCGAAGTAGGTGGTCGGCGCGCAGAGCCACTGCACCAAGCCGGCTTCAGACCAGCCGTTGGCCTCGGCGACTTCGCGAAGGCGCGCGATCACCGCAAGCGGTTGCCCGTCGGGGCCGAACTGGAATCCGGGGTAGGCGAGGTAATTGCCACGGCGCACCGCGACCAGCGACTTGGCGCGGTGGGCGGCGGCGGCCAGGTTCCGCGGGGCGCTGGATCGTGAGCCCATCCTCTTGCCGGCGTCGGCACTGCTGAGCATCCCGAACTCGGCGCCGATCCGGGCGTAGAGATTGTGTTCGGCCTGCACGGCCCGGGCGATCGCGGGTTCGGTGTACACCTCGACCGAGGACAGGGCGTCACCCACGGCGCGGGCGCTCTCACGGATGCGGCTGATTCGCGGCGATCAGGTCATCGACGACGGGCATGCGGATCAGTCCTTCAGTTCACTTCGTGCACATACAGGGTAGCGCACGAAGTGAACTGAGAGCCAGGGTCAGCGGTAGTTGACGAACTGCAGGGCGACGTCCAGATCGGCGCCCTTGAGCAGGGCGATGACGGCTTGGAGGTCGTCGCGCTTCTTGGAGCTGACCCGGATCTCCTCGCCCTGGATCTGGGTCTTCACGCCCTTGGGGCCCTCGTCGCGGACGAGCTTGTTGATCTTCTTGGCGTGCTCTTGGTCGATGCCCTGCTTGATGGTGCCGCTGACCCTGTAGGTCTTGCCGCTGGGCTGCGGGTCGCCGGCGTCGAAGGCCTTCATGGAGATGTCGCGGCGGATCAGCTTCTCCTTGAAGACGTCGACGGCGGCCTTGGCGCGCTCCTCGGTGGAGCTGACGATCTCGATGACCTCCTCGCCCTTCCAGGCGATGGTGGTGTCGGTGCCGCGGAAGTCGAACCGGGTGGACAGCTCCTTGGCCGCCTGGTTCAGCGCGTTGTCGACCTCCTGGTGGTCGACCTTGCTGACGATGTCGAACGATGAATCCGCCATTGGACCCCTCCTCGGTGTGATCGGCCGGTTTGTGTCTGGGGTACATCCTCGTTGTACCCTGCTAGTCGCACCAAACCGGATCCCGGTGTGGTGACACCCTGGCAGGTTGCCCGAGCGGCCAATGGGAGCGGACTGTAAATCCGTCGGCGAAAGCCTACACAGGTTCGAATCCTGTACCTGCCACGCTGTTCTCGCTGCTCAGGCCCTATTTCGGGGGCCTGTTTTCATTTTCCGGACCGCCCTTCCGCAGTGCGTCCGTATCGGACCAGCTGACGGAAGTCGCCCCCGAGTGACCGGTACCGCGGGAGGCGGTCTGTCAGGGGGTTCGGACTTCTCCCGCCGGGCCTTCCCTTGGTTTCGGCAAGCTATACCGGAAGGCGGATGCAGTATAGTTTTTCCTGGTTTCCTATAACAGACTCAGTCCGGTACTACGCGGGATTAACAGACGTGGCTGCGACTATACAAAACCGGGGAAAGGTATATTCGTGCAGGTAGAGGACTTTAAAGAATCATCCGCCGGTCGGTTGGTTCCGATCTCTGGCCGCGATGCCTATCTCGGCAAAGACTACGAGCACTTTGCGTTCGTCCCTGCACCTCTTCCCGGCGAGATCAACCTCAGCTTGGGAGCGCACAAGGTGGCGGATCAAGCGAGCATGTCGGTTGGTCGCCTCGATTTCGCTGTCAAACGGCTACCCGATCCCGGCCTGCTTGTTCGTCCGGCGCTCCGACGCGAAGCTCGCAGCACTTCAGCCCTTGAAGGCACGTACGCGACCTTGGAGGAAGTGCTGGAAGCCGATTACGTCGAGGAAGCGAACCGTCGAGCGGAGGTCCGCGAGGTACTTAACTATGTGCGTGCCGCGGAGCAAGCCCTCGAACTCATTCACTCCAAGCCGATCTGTCTCAATGTCATCGCACCGCTCCAGGCCACGCTTGTGGACAAGACGCGTGGTGACAGCTGGGACAAGGGGAGGCTCAGGGAGTCGAACGTTTACATCGGCGAGAGATCGAAGGGAATCGAAGCATCGAGGTTCGTGCCGCCTCCGTTTGGCGACGAACTCATCAGGGGTGTCTCCGAGTGGGAGAAGTGGATTCACGCCGAGGACGACTATCCACTCCTGATCAAGATCGCGATGGCCCACTATCAGTTCGAGACTCTGCATCCGTTCTCTGATGGAAACGGTCGCCTTGGCCGGCTCATTGTGACGTTGCAGCTTGTCACGGAAGGGGCCCTCACATACCCGCTCCTGAACCTGTCGCCATGGTTTGAGCCACGGAAAGACGAGTACAAGGACCTGCTATTAGGGATCAGCAAGACAGGCGATTTCGACACATGGATCAGGTTCTTCTGCGAAGCCGTACATCACCAAGCAGAAGATGGAGTCGCGCGGATCGAGGAATTGCTGGCATTTCAGTCACAGCTCCGCCAGCAGTTGGCCGCGAAACAGGGGAGAGGTGTAGTCAACGCTGTCGCAGACAGCCTCCTCGGATATCCGATCATCACGATCCCCGAAGCGGCCGACCTTCACGGGGTTACCTACCCGCCCGCGAAGAAGGCGATACAGACTTTGGTCGAACTCGGTGCGCTCCGAGAGATGCCTGGGCGGCTGTTTGCCTATGGCGCGAAGGGCTATATATGTGACCCTGTAATGCAGATTCTGAACCGTCCATGACTGCCCGCTGCGTTGGGCCAGGGTCCCCATCACTTTCGCAGTTCGGCCACCTCATGGCCGGCGGCGCCGCCGCACTGACGGCTGTGTGTCAGCTGCCCGCCTCGATTGCGGCGACTCGTGCAGTCGCTTCGGGCCCACACTCGCGCTGCAGGCCGCCGCCGCCGGTGGCGACCAAGTTCTGGATGCGACTCTCGATGTCTCCAGATGCGATGTGGGCGTAGAGGTTTGCACCGGGGCATGATGTCGCTGCGAAATCCTCTATGGCCGGCAAGCGTATCGACAGATATGGAGTAGCGCTGAGCGGCCCACGCACAGGCGCGAGCGACTCCGTTGAGCATCTCCTCGGTCACGGTCTCCTGGTCGTAGTCGCCTTCGCAGAGGACGAGGAAGTGGCCGGTTGGGTCATAGGTCGTCGCGGTGTCGCCGACGAGCCCGGGGTCACGAAGCTCGTAGATGTTCCCATTCCGGTCGACGCCCACGTGATACGCGATGTCGATCCAGCCTTTTGAATCCTGGTGGTATCGCTGGTCGGCCCGGATGCGGGCAGGGGCGTTGCTGTTGGCGCCCAGGACAACGGCGGAGTGGTGGACGGTCATCCGGTTGGGGACCTGGGGCGTGCCGCCCGGGCGTGCGGGTCGAGCGCCCCACGCCTCGCGGCACAACATGGCGGACGACGTGGCAACCGAACTCGGTGATGGCGGTGCCGTGGCTTCGGTTGTCGCCATCGCGGTTGCGCCCGAGGAGGGACGTGTAGTCATGGCCGGCGTGGCGGTGGCGGGCTTCGCGGCCTGCTGGCTTGTGCACGCGTCGAGCAAGGCTGCCAGGCCGACGCCGCCACCGACGTACAGCAGCCACCGCCTGCTCACGGAGTCCAGGTGGCGGCGTTCCGGATGACGTGGGTCCGTCACGGTAGGAAGGCTCGCTTCTTCATGCTCAACCCCTAAGTCATCCACCCCTGGTGGGACAGGATTCTAACGATGTGTGCGATTGCTGCCGGCTGTCCGGCGTATCGGTCACCCGCTGGATTGGCTGGCTCGACGCCACGTTGCCATCGGCAATTGGCACGTTCTCGGCGCACCCGCGTGCTATACCGATACCTAATCTTCTTGCACGTCAATTCGGGGTGGGGCAATGGGGCTTGGGCAGAAGGGTCGACTCGGCGGGGGTTCCGGCGGTCGGCATCGGTTGGTAGCGGATCGTCGGACCTGGGGGTCGGCGGTACGGCCGGCCAACTACATCGGTCGGGTCGGGGCGTTGGCCGTGGCACTCGGCATCGGCGGGGCGATCGCTGCGCTGCCGGCGGTGGCAGTCGCCGACACCGGGGGGCAGACGACGGCCACGAAGGGCTCGACGGATCAGGGCCAGTCCCGGGCGACGCGGCAGGCGCAGGGCGCCCGCCCGCCGCGCCGCCTCGAGCGGGCGCACGGCCCACAGTTCGGACAATCCGAGCGGTGCCGCCGGCGCCAAGCCGTCGGGGCGGCGGGCCCAGGTCCAGACCCCGATGACACCGAGCCCGCTTCTCGATAACACCGGGTCGTCGACGGATCCGGTTGTGGTCGAGGCGGATTCGACCGGATCGACTCCGCCGGTTGACTCCGGCCCAGCCGCGCAGTCCGGCGGCGAGAGCGTGCACGTGGCGGCCCCCTCGGTCTCGGCGGCTCCGGTCGCGCCGGCGATGACGGCCGCCAAACCGACCGGGGCCCTCACTGCGTCGGGTCCCGGAGCGCTGGCCTGGCTAAGCGGCGGCAACGATCCGCTGGCCCCCCTCGCGACACCGCTGGCCTGGGCGACGCTGGCCGTCACTCGTCGTGAACAGGCGGCAGCCGCGACCGCCGCCCCGGCCGTGTCGGCCGTCGACACCAGTGGGGTGAACTGGACTGCGGTCGACAGCTCCATCCGCGCCTTCATCGACGACGAAGCGCCCGCGCTCAATCCCATCGCGGATCACCTGGCGCCGGTGGTCGTCTCGGCGATCCGGGACTGGCTGGCCAACGGCACCATCGCGCCCGAGATCAACACGCTGGCCACCGACAGCGCGATCTTGGCCTTCGTCTCCTCCAAGGTCCAGACGATCGCCGTCAACACCCTGCATCTGCCGACCGAGATCGGCGCCGTCGTCGGCACCGCCGCCGCTGACCTCATTCGAAACACGTTGGGCGGCAGCGGCAATGCCAACGTCAGGGCGGTCATCGATTCGGTAGCCGGCGCGCTGGCGCCCACCGACCAGCAGGCGACCGGGATTCTCGCCGGCCTGACCGGCGGCGACATCCAGCCTCTCGAGGACTTTATCGGCTTGAAGCTGTCCGACGCCGGCCGCGGCCTCCTCGGCTTGCTCAGCGACCCGGGCGTTCGCTCGGCGCTGGCCTCTGCCGCCCTCGACGCGGTGACGAAGGCATTGGGCGACGGGTCGGTGCGCACGCTGGTCGGCCAGCAGGTGCAGCAGTGGGTGAGCTCGGCGTTGGGCGACGGCTCGGTGGCCCAGGCGTTCGGCGGCGCGGTCAGCACCGTGGTGAAGGGTTTCCTCGCCAATGCCGGAGCCGTCAAGGGCCTGATCGCGGTGGTTGGCCCGGCGGTGACGAACTTCCTTGACGCTCCGGGGGTTTCGACGGCCCTGACCCAGGCGGTCGACCAGCTCACGACGGCCGTAGCAGGCGGCACCGACCGGCTCGAGGCACTGAAGAGTGCGGTGCAGAATCTCCTGAGCCAGTCCGCACTTCAGGACGCGATCGGCCCGGCCATCCACACCGCGGTGCAGTCGCTGCTGACCAACCACGATCTGCTGCCGGTGATGGGCAACTTCGTGTCCAACCTGGTGTCGGGCGTGGCGGGCAATCAGGCGGTGCAGGAGTTCCTCGGTGAGCAGGTCACCAGCTTCGTGACCGCAACCCTGGGCGACAACCCGGCCGCGACACAGATCGCCGGCGCGGTCAGCGGC
>CAWBAL010000048.1:0-176072 GCA_963786695.1 uncultured Actinomycetota bacterium | reverse complement strand
CTCTTTGCGGAATGCGACGCGGTTCGCTGCGGTAAAGGATATCACGCGCTGATCGTGCTCGCCGCCATAGGACAGCGAGGCCCCTGAAATGCGCGCCCTGAAATGATTGAAACCGGCTGGATTTTGAAGGTGGCTCAGTGGTTGAGGCGGCCCATCCACGGCATAGCCGACGGCAAAGCCTTCTTGATCGACATGCGTGACAATCAGCATGAGCTGACGATTTGAGTTTGGCCATCCCTTGTCGCTTACCCAAACGCCGACGAAGCGCCGAATACCCTTGGGAACATCGGGGGCGGGCTCGAGGATCCGAATCGCTGGCAGCGGAAGCTGCTTGTCGGCGGCGATCGTAGCAACGCGCATTGCGTCGGCTTCAGTGAACAGTTCACTGGGCCGAGGTGGCGAGTGATGCGTCCAGAGCGATACAAGGAGATTGGCGGCCAACAGGAGACACACGAGAGCGCCAGCGGCCAGCCAAATGCGCTGCTTCTTGGCTCGGTCCCCGCTCAAAAGCTTGTGTGGCGCGCCGAACCTTGCCGCAAGTCCTTGCAACCGCTGCAGGAAGCCCGTTGCCTCTTCAGTTGAAAAGGGCTGCGAGGGCGGCACGGCCGCATGCGTTCTGACGGTCGTCTCCAGCCGATAGCCGCGCCGGGGAACGGTCTTGATCAGCCGGTGTCCCTCGTCGCCGAGCTTCTGGCGCAGCTGCCGGATGCTTTGCCCGAGCGAGTCATCGGTCACCACCACGCCGGCCCACACCGCATCGAGGAGTTCCTCCTTCGACACCAGGCGGCCGGCGTTGAGCGCGAGGTAGCTGAGCACCTGGAAGGCCTTGGGAGGGAGGTCGATCTCCTCCTCGCCCATGCGCACGCAACCGCGCGTGAAATCGAGCACGAAGCGGTCGAACCGAACAACTTTGCGGACGCTCTGGTCCATCGAGCCAACTCCCTACGTGGGCCGCACCGCACAATCCGCAGTTTATAGCCAAATGATAGGCGAAAAATCGGCGTTTCGTCATCCCGAGATCGGGACGGCGGCCGGGCGGTCGTGCCCCGTTTCCAGGCCTGCCGGCTTGTCGTCGCGTTCTCACTATCGACCCTCGCGGTGCGTGACGACGGCCAGCCAACGCCTTTCAGGTCGACCCTAATGCTCGCTTAGATCAGGAGGCAAACGTGACCAGCACAAATCGTCGGGCATTCATTGGCGGGCTCGCAGTTGCCGCCGGCACTCTTGTGACCGTTCGCGCGCAAGCCGCCGGAGCCGAGGGGCATGCCGCAGGCTACGACGTGGCGCCTTCAACCGACCATATGCCGCTAATTCCCCGTCGAAGCGGTGATCCCGTGACGTTTACGGCTTCGCTCGACAAGTCCGCCATCAAGGCGACTTCGGGTGGTTGGGCTCGCGACATGACCACGAAGGGTCTGCCGATCGCAACCGACATCGCTGGCGCTCATCTGTATCTGAACCCCGGTGGCGTCCGCGAGATGCATTGGCACAATTCAGCGGAGTGGGCGTACATCTTGGCGGGCCATTGCCAAGTGACCGTCGTTGACCCGGAGGGGGAAACGGAAGTCGCAAACTATGGTCCGGGCGACCTCTGGTACTTTCCCAAAGGCCACGCTCACGCGATCCAGACGATCGGTTCCGAGCCGTGCCACGCGGTTCTTGCCTTCGACGACGGCTTGTACGGGGAGCATGGAACATTCGGCCTTAGCGATTGGATGAGCCGATTGGATCCCGGCCTTCTATCACAGACCCTGGGCCTGCCGAATGAAGTTGCCTCGAAGATCCCGACAGCCGAGGTCTACATCAAGCAAGGCGAGGTGATCGCGCGTGACAGTCCCAAAGCCCGCGCCCTGCAAGTTCTCGATCCCAAACGCACGCATCGCTTCCGGCTCATGGCCCAAAACCCTCGTGTGGCGTCATCGGGAGGGACCATTCATGTCGCATCGGCGCGGGAGTATCCGATATCGACCACGTTCACAGCTGTGATCACGAAACTGAAGCCCGGCTCCGTGCACGCCCCCCACTGGCACCCGAACGCGAACGAATGGCACTACCTCGCCAAGGGGCGGATACGCGTGACGCTTTTTGCGTCAGACAAGCGATTGGCCACAGCCGAGCTTTCGCCAGGTGACTGCGCCTATATCCCACGCGGATGTGGACACTCGGTGCAGAGCATCGGTACGGAAGACTGTGAGATTGTCGGCGTCCTCGACAGTGGCACCTATTCGGAGGCCTTGCTCTCGGATTGGATAACCAAGGTTCCACGCCAGTTGCTCGCCAACAATCTAGGGCTCCCAGAGAAAGCTTTCGCGAATCTGACGCAGAGGCGATCTTCGATTATTTCGGCCTGAGCAGGCGGCGCGTTGGCAAGGCCTACGTCCGGATCGTTTGATGGTTGGCTATGCCGCTGGCACCGACCGATACACATGTACGGAGAGATAAAATGAATCGACGCAGCATTCTGAATGTCTCTGCGACAATCGCTTTGGGACTTGCCTTGTTTGGCATCACTGCCGGGAGTACGGCAAGTGCCGCTGAGATTAAGCTTCTAAGCGCCTTGGCTTTGCATCCGGTAATTGACGCACTGATACCGGATTTTGAAAAATCCTCAGGACACAAAGTAACGGTCGTCTACGGAACCGCGGGTGCTGTCGCGGAACGTGTTCAAAAGGGTGAGGCCGCCGATCTCGTGATAAGCGCTGCGCCACGAATCGACCAACTTCGAACGCAAGGCAAAATCGTGGCTGGGGACCGCGTCATCATCGCGAAGGTCGGTGTGGGTGCCTTTGTGCGCAAGGGTGCCGTGAAGCCCGACATCAGTTCGGCCGACGCCTTCAAACGCTCGATGTTGGCCGCAAAATCGATTGCTTATCCTGATCCGGCCGGTGGGGGTGCCAGTGGCATCTACGTGGCCAGCTTGCTCGAACGATTGGGCATCGCTGTGGAGATGAAACCCAAGACCAAGCTTTCAACGCTCTGGAACGCTGTACGCAAGCGTTGCCAGCGGCGAAGTTGAAATCGGCTTCAATCAAGTCAGCGAAATCTTGGCGCAACCAACCGTCGAACTGGTTGGCCCGCTGCCGTCAGCGATTCAGAACTACACCCAGTTCGCCCCTGGCATCGTTACCGGCAGCAGTCAGGCTGACGCCGCAAGAGCGCTGGTCACGTTCCTTTCCTCGCCTGCCGCCCAGACCGTTCTAAAAGCAAAGGGGTTCGAATAGAGCACGTGTGGCGTGCCACAAGGCTCGCATCAGCTGGCGACTATTCCATAAATCCCGTTCTGCGAATGTGGATGCCCGGCCGTACGAGAACGTAATCGTAAAAAGTAGTGCAACCCGTGCACGTCGATTGCTGCACTGCATAAGTCGGCATTTGGCACTCTTTCCCCGTTCGCTGCACTGCCACGAATTCCGTCAGCTATAAGAGGGGCTTCTGCCGTGGCAGCGACGTTGCCGGCCTGCCTCTTCTCGACCCAGACCAGTCGTGCGCCGGGCGGCATCGTTGCAATGCAACAACCGTCTCTGGCGCGGCGTTGGCTGCAGCTGAAATCGCGCGTCAGCATTTTGACACCCTCGGCTCCGGCAATGGTGGCGCGCGGCGCACAAAATCTCGCCCCGGGTAATCGCGACGGACAGAGGCGGCAAGTTCTCCGACGAAGAATTCGGCGTAGGGAGCGAAAAATCGGCGCGGGTTCCAAGCGGCAACGGTCCATCTGCCGATCGAAGCGCCACGGTGTACGACTGGTGCGATCCGGACGCCATCGCGAGGTATTCGTACCGGCGAGGGAACAACGGCAAGTCCGTGCCCGGTCCTCGCCAGAGCAATGATCGCTTGGGGGGCCGCGCTCTCGAGGATCACACGCGGCCGGACATGCGCGATTTGACAGGCAGCCTCGAACCATGCGTGCGAAGCAAAACCCCGGCTGAGCAGCAATAGCGGTTGACTCTCCAGATCCGCGACCTCAAGCGAGCGGCGTCGGCTCAGGCGGTGGCCTTCAGGCAGGACAGCCAGGAGACACATTGGATACAGCGCCCGTCCTTCGAAGCGGGCATCACCGGCTGGCATGATAGCCACTTCAATCTCGCCGCGATCGAGCAAGTCCCCCAACTGAGCCCCGCCCGCTTCCTTCAGTTCAACCTCAACGAGCGGATGCCGGCGTTCATAACCCGCAAGAAAATCTGCCAGAAGACTTCTCAATCACCTGGGGTGTGGCGCCGACGCGAAGCAAACCAGCCTGCCCTGCCTTCAAGGCTCGTGCCCGCTCACTTAGCGAGCCAAGTTCTGTCAGCAGACGGCGGCTATGTGTTAGCAGGTCCTCCCCCTGTGACGTTAGGCGAACGCCCCGCCCCACCCGATCAAACAGCGAGATTCCCAGCTCGAGTTCGAGAGCTTGGATTTGCCGCGAAAGGGCCGGTTGGCTCACATGCAAGCGCTCGGCCGCGCGAGCAAAACCGCCAGCATCGACTATGGTCGCGAAGGCACGGAGATGGCGAAAATTCATGCACCCGATTGATAACCAATTTGCACTAGTAGGCAATCAATAATTGCATTGGACGCATCGAGGCAGGCGCCGTACGCTTCTTCGTCACCAGATTTGTGGAGCAGAGATCCTGAATGGAGGTCGCCATGCTTTCCAGTCGGCTCATCAGTGCAGCTACGTTGCTGGTTGTTATCGGCACTGGTTCTATAGCGAATGGTCATGCAACGGCGCAGCAAGCTAATCCACTTGTTGGCGTGTGGACGATCGTGTCTGTCAATAACGAGCGGCCGGACGGCAGCAAGGTACCGCTTTTTGGATCGAACCCGTCTGGACTCTTGGTCTTCGATGCGCAGGGGCGTTACTCATTGCAGCTTTGCGCCGCCGGGCGTCCGAAATTCGCTGCCAAAGATCGCAACAAAGGTACACCGGAGGAGTACCAAGCCGCCGTTGTCGGATGCAATCCGCATTGGGGCCGATATACCTTTAATGAGGCGGAAAAGACGATCGTGTTCACGATTGACCACGCGATCTTTACCAATTGGGAAGGCACTCAACAGAAGCGGTCGTTCACGATTACGGACGAAATGCTGAAATATTCAGTACCCAACCCATCAGAGGGAGCGGCTAATCCGGTCGTGATCTGGAAACGAGCACCCTAGTGAGGGCTCGCCTATTAGCAGGAACTGACGCTGAAGACTTGTGGAGCAACGATCGGTGAATGGAGGTCGCCATGCTTTCCAGTCGGCTCATCAATGCGGCTACGCTGTTGGTTGTGCTCGGTACTGCTCCTATTGCCAAGGCGGATATCGCGACCGATTGGAATCGGATCGCGGTCGAAGCGACGGCCGTCCCGCCGAATTCGATTTTACAGTCTCGCGTACTGGCGATCACTCACGCAGCCATGTACGACGCGGCGCGTTTGATCAATCAAAAGCCGGCGCTGTTTGTTACCGGCATCCAACCCGACGGGCCGAGCTCACTTGAGGCCGCCGTGGCCGCAGCCGCCCACACCGTTCTGAAGCGGCTCGCGCCCGCTCAATCGGGTGCGGTAGAAGCAGCCTATCAAACAACCTTGGCTGGACTTGCCGAGGGACCCCAGAAGACGGCGTCCATCAGCCTTGGGCAGGCTGTCGCAGACAAAATTCTCGAGTTGCGCTCTGCCGATGGCTCCGCGGGAAAGACGGTCGTTTCACTTAAAGAGGGTCCGGGCCTCTACCAATCGACCCCACCGCATTCCATGCAGCCGATCCTGCCGCATTGGGGCTCCGTCAAACCCTTTGTCATCCGCCTTGGGGATGGCTACGAGACCAAGGGGCCGCCTAGTCCTGACAGCCCTGAGTTCAAGGCGGACTTCGACGAGGTAAAGCGGCTGGGTGGCCGCGAGAGCAGCGCGCGCACGGCCGATCAAACGGCTGCCGCCGTCTTCTGGACGGTGCAAACGGGTGTGCCGTGGTTTGCGGCAGCACGAGCGGCGGCGGGAGAGCGCAAAGCATCGGCGCTCGACAACTTGCGCCTTTTTGCTCTGCTGGCGGTAGCGGTTGCCGATTCACAGATTGCTTGTTTCAAGGACAAATATTTGCGCATGCACTGGCGACCAATCACCGCTATCCGGGCCGCAGCCGCGAAGAACATGTCGACAGTGCAAGGCGATGCACAATGGGAGCCCTTGCTCGGCACCCCCCCTCATCCCGAGTACCCCTCAGCTCACGCCTGTTTTTCGGGAGCTGCGGAGGCCGTCTTGCGCGGCGAACTTAGGACAGACGCCGTGCACGTGAGTGTGACCTACCCGCCGGTGTTTGGCGTCACTCGCACGTACAGCAGCTTTTCAGCGATCTCCAAAGAGGTAAACGACGCACGGGTGTGGGGCGGAATTCACTTCCGTACTGCCGATGTGGATGGCCACGAGCTCGGCTGGCGCGTCGGCCAGGCGATTTTGCGCGACTTCGACGCTAGCGGCATTCATTGATCTTGATTGCAAGTAAGGAAGGTCAACATGTTTGATCTCGGTGAATTCATCGCGGACTGCCGCGCCGCCCTCGCCGCAGACCGATCCCACAGGCTGGTTCGTGAAGTTGTCGCCCGTGCGGTGTCTGACCCGGCGGCTGTCCTTCGGGGACTGGGCGAACCGCGGCGCGCCCAGCTGCAAAAGCTCTATGCCGCGCCGGATCTGACGATCCTGAACGTCATTTGGGCGCCCACCATGACCATTATGCCCCACGACCACCGGATGTGGGCGGTCATCGGGATGTACACCGGCCGGGAGGACAACATCTTTTGGCGCCGCGTAAAAGGCGATCCATGTCGGCGCGTCGAAGCCGCTGGCGCGCGGGCCCTCTGCGTAGGGGACGCCGAGCCGCTTGGACCTAGCGTCATTCATTCCGTGACCAATCCCATTCCGCGGTTGACGGGAGCCATCCATGTCTACGGCGGAGATTTCTTCGGCGCTGAGCGAAGCGAATGGGATCCTGAGACGCTGCGAGAAGAGCGTTTCGACGCCGAACGAGCCGTTCGGCGCTTTGAAGAGGCAAATGCAAGCGGTCACCTGCGCTGAGCAGCGGCGCAAGTACTGGTCGCCCGAGGCGGTCCCTTATCTTGAGGTGAAGCCGCCGAATACGGTTCAGCGGCTGATCACTTACACACAACGGTTTCCACAATCACGAACGGAGGAAATCGACCATGGCGCAGATGACCAGCAGTTGGCAGCGGTTGACGTGGCTTCCCGCAGCGGGAACACTTTTGTCGATCTGCTCCTGTAAAGGCACCCTCATCATCATAGCAGGCTTGTCCCTGATGGGGGTGACACTCTCGATCAACGTCCACTTGTGGGCGGCCGCGATTGTGGCATTCGCCATCGTAGCCGTGTTTGGTCTCGCTCTCGGCTATCGGCAGCATCGGACGAGCGGGGCACTTGTCCTCGGCATCGCTGGGGCTCTTATTGTGATTTTTTCGCTATACGGCTCACAGGCCATTCGAATGATGGGCATACCCAGAGATGCGGTCGAAATCGTTGGGTTCGCCGCACTCGTCGCCGCGGCAGTTTGGGATTGGCGGCTGAAGAAAGCCTGACAGTGGCGAAGTAGCAGCTGACGAAGATTTCGCTGCCGGCCTGGCATCTGAACGTCGTCCGCCTTTTGATCGAATGAGGAGCTTCTGTAAACGCACCTTGCTGCATGTGCTCACGGCAGAAAGTGGCAGATTTTGTTGCAGAAGTCGCCGAGGAGATCGGCGTGAGCCGGAGCGACGACTGCTCGAATGTCGGCTCTGTGGCCGCTCGCTCCAGTTGGAGCGGCGGCTGTGACGCTCTGATACCAACGCCCGTCACGCCACTTCAACGCTACCCGACGCTCACGCAACACACAGGGCAGCCACCGGCGGCGGTCGCGCCATCAGCTTGGCGAGGCGGCGAAGGTTCTGGGCGATGGCTGCCAGCGTAAACTCGAACTGGGCTCCGCGAGGGCCACGCAATCGCAGTCGGCCGAGCCGCAGGATGCGCTTCAGGTGCGCAAACAGCATCTCGATACGCTTGCGCTCACGGCAGGATTGCTCGAAGGCCTTGGTCTTGGCGAGCGCTCGCGCCACGTCGCGGGCTTCCTCATAGATGCTGCGCAAGATCTTGCGCGCCGGTTCCTTCGGACAGCACCGCATCTTGAAGGAGCACGCATCGCAATTGGGTTTGCTGGCTCTGTAGAGCAGCTGGTCGTCGTTCATGACCTTGCCGGTCGTGGTCAGGGTTTTGAACGCAGGGCAGATGTAAACGTTGCCCTCCTTGTAAAAGGTGAAGTCCTCGCGCGAGAAGGTGCCGTCCTCGCGCTTGGACTTGTCGATGACGGGAATGTGCGGAGCGATCTTCTTGTCGTTGACGAGCCAGTTGAGGTTCGCTGCCGACCCGTAGGCCGTATCGGCAGCGAGCCGCTCGGGCTTGATGTCGAAGCATTCCTCCGTCCGATCGATCATGGTCTTGGCCGCGCCGACCTCCGCCTGGCGGATGGCGCGGGAGGCTTCCACATCCATGATGATGCCGAACTTCACGTCGATGAGATAGTTGTCGGCGTAGGCGAAGAACGCGGGTCCCCGCATAGCGCCGGTCCACTGCGCCGCCGGATCGGACGGTGAGACGAACTTGGGCGTGACATCGCTTGCCGCGCCGAAGGCGGCGTCATCGAGAGTGGCTAGATACTCCTTCACGGCTCGGCTCGCTGTCTCCGGGTCGCGATCCTTGTCCCATTCTTTGCCCGGGATCGACCGCTGCTTGTTGGCGTCTGCGGCAATCAGGCTGGCATCAACCGCAAAGCCTTCGCCACCGACGAAGCCGGCTGCAATGCACGCCTCGACCACGCGCTCGAACACCCGGCGGAAGATGTCGTTATCACGGAAGCGCTCGTTGCGGGCGCGAGAGAATGCCGAGTGGTCAGGGATCTTGTCCTCGATGCTCAAACCGCAGAACCAGCGGTACGCCATGTTGACCTTCACCTCACGGCACAGCAGCCGTTCCGAGCGAATGCCAAACACGTAGCCGATGATGAGCACTCGAATCATGAGCACCGGATCGATCGAGGGCCGACCGATCTTGGGATAGTAAGGCGCCAGCTCGGCATGCACCCACGACAGATCGAGAACCGCCGCGATACCGCGCACCAGATGATCGTCCGGCACCACCTCTTCAAGGCAAAACGAATAGAACAGCTGCCCCTGGTCGTGTTTGAGCCGCCCCATCATCGCCAGCCCCCGCTGCCGCGTCGCCACTTGCGCGGTGAATCACGGTTCGCGGCTCACGGCAACCGACTTCTGCAACAAAATCTGCCAGTTTCTGCCATGAGCAGATGCAGTAATGTGCGCGGTCTTTTTGTAGAATATCGTGGATTTGCTCTGACGCGCATCGTTGATCGAGGGTGGGCTGTCCGATTTGCACGAAGTTCCCAGCATTCGGGCAATCTGCATCAGCCATGGCTCTGTTCTGACATGAAGTAGTGCGATGTTCCCTGCAGGTGATTTGCCGCGGGGAGGACCATCGTGGAAGCCAAAGATTTCCAGGCACTTGTTGCGCAGCTCGGCGAGCTGACGGCTGGCCAGCGCGAGGCGCTCGTGGAGGCAATCAAACGCAAGTCATCGGTCAAGGATGCGGTCGCGCTCATTGAGACTCGATTTGCGGCCGCACCACGTTGCGGACACTGCCGGTCGGAGAAGGGTCGCAACGTGGGCGAAGCCGAACCCGTTGACGCGCTATCAATGTAAGGCGTGCGGCAAGACCTTCAACGCGCTGACCGGGACGCCGCTGGCGCGGCTGCACCGGCGTGACGCGTGGCTCAAGTATGCGCAGGCGCTCGCCGACGGCGTCAGCCTGCGCAAGGCGGCGAAGCGGTGCAGGATCGCGCTCGACACGGCGTTCCGCTGGCGACATCGGTTCCTGAAATCCGCCAAGGACAGGAAGGCGACGAGCGTTTCGGGGATCGTCGAGGCGGACGAGACCTACTTCCTCAAATCCCAGAAGGGCGCACGCAAGGTGAAAGGCCGAGCACCCAGGAAACGCGGGGGCAAAGCGTCCAAGCCGGGGCTCTCCGACGAGCACACCCCTGTGCTGATCGCGCGCGACCGGACCGGTGCAACGACCGACACGATGCTGGAGAAAGTCGATACCGCGAGCATCACCCGCCACCTGGCGCCGATCGTCGCCAAGGACACGTTGCTGATCAGCGACGGCGAGAAGGCCTATGGCGCCTTCGCTGCCAAGCAGGACATCCTGCATGTGTGGATCATCGCCTCCAAGGGCGAGCATGTCTGGCGGGGCTATCACATCCAGAATGTCAACGCCTACGCCAGCGGCCTGAAGACCTGGATGGTTCGCTTCCGGGGTGTCGCCACCAAATACCTCGACAGCTACCTCGGCTGGCGCCGCATGATCGATCGCGATGGCGAGGAAGCGACCCCCGCGCACTATCTCATGGCCGCCGTCGCCTAGGTTGCTACGTCAGTGCGGAACAGAGCCTCAGCTATTGATCATGGCCTCGAACGCGGCCCACGCACGTAACCGCGCTGCTTCTGCCGCAGCCGAAACCGCACCCAACTCGAAATAGGCGTGGATCATCCCCGGCTCGCGGAAGTGAGCGACCTCAACACCCGCTTCCGCAAGTGCGCGCGCGTACGCGTCGCCTTCATCGCGTAGAGGATCGAATTCGGCCGTGCAGACTAGGGTCGGCGGCAATCCCTTGAAGCTAGTCGCCCTTATCGGTGACACACGCCAATCCAGGCCATCATCGCTCCTGGGCAGATACTGCCGAGCGAAGAACCGCATCGCCTCTGTCGAGAGAAAATATCCCTCGGCATTCTCCTTGCGAGATGGATACCTTGTATCGTCGGGGCCCGATAGATAGGCTCCCGCCACGTCGGTGGCTGGATATGCGAGAAGCTGCGCCTTCAGTCGTGGTCCGCCATCGCGGCACGCCAGTGCCACGGACGCGGCGAGTTGTCCGCCCGCGCTATCGCCGGCCACTGCCACTCGGCTCGCATCGCCGCCAAGCTGTGCGATGTTCTTCGCTGCCCACCGGGTCGCAGCGAGGGCATCTTCGAAAGCCGCAGGAAATGGCGCCTCTGGTGCTCGACGGTAGTCGACGCTGAGAACAACCGCATCGAGCGCAAGAGAGAGCGCTCGCAAATGGCGATCATGGGTGTACAAGTCGCCAGCCACCCATCCTCCGCCGTGAAAGAACACGACTGTAGCGGTAGCAGCGGTGCTGGCGCGATACATGCGCGCCGGAATTGAACCCGCTGCGCCGTCGACTGTTACATCAACCACCACCGCTGGCTGCGGCAGTGGCACGTCCTTGCGCCGGTCAGTGAGCGCCACGAGTTCATCACGCGCCCGTTTCGGCGTGAGGTTCGCTGCATCCTTGAGTGGCAGCACGGGCAATATTCGCCCTATGTCGGGATCAAGGCGCCGTTCCATTCGACCCCGGATGATCAGAGTTCTGTTTTCTGTTGGCCGTCGGAGAGATCGGTATCGTAGCTCAGTAGGCCGCAGGACGACCGGCCTCTGGGGTTGGTCAAACCCACCAGGCACTTTTCCTGAGCATACCGACTTGCTGCCGCACAGAGGGAGGCTCGTCTTCGCATGCGTTGAGAAGGCGATCGAGCTTTCGCTCGTACGCTGTCTTGTCATTTGCAGGCGACAGTGAACCCCAATGGGCGAAGAGACTGCTGAGCGTGAACGAAAGGATCTGCCGCGCACCGGTCATGGTCATGTTGGTCCTCCTCGTGAGCGTACTCACTTCAATGCCAGAGCAATCCCCGAGACGATCAGGGCCAGATTGACCAGCCTCCGGAATTGCACGTCGTTGAGCTTCTGGAACACCTGCAGGCCCAGGTAGGCACCCGCGACGCCGGGCAGCGCATAGGCAATGAGATGTCCGTCGAGGACGCCGCGCTCGCTAACCAGGCTCAATCCACCCAGGGTCAGGACCTGCAGAACGAGGATGTAGGGTTGGTAGACGGAGCGCTGGGCGACCTTGTCCCAGCCGCGCATGCCGCACCAAATGGTGACGAACGCACCAGGGAAAGCCGCTAAAGGTCCGGTTAGTCCGCCCAATGCGCCGACGGCCATATCCGTTGCGACTCCGCCCGTCTTTACCGATGGCGGCTGCTTGACCAGCATGTAGGCGCCATAGAGGGCGAGCGCCAATCCCATGCTGAAGACGTAAGCCTGTGGGCGAAAGCTCAGAAGCAGATAGATCCCGGCCGGCATCGTCGCGATACCTCCAACCAAAAAAGGCGCGCATGCACGTAGTGAGATCGTGCGCCACATGCCCGCGACGCTATAGGCTTGAATCGCGATTGAGGCCGCCATCATGATTTGCACAGCCAGAACGGTGTCGGGCACGAGATGGAACATCATCGCTGCGGCGATGGCTGAGAAGGCAAAGCCAACAGTGCTCGAGAGTGTAGCTGCTACGAAGATCACGATCGATACCGCGATCCACAATGGGGGCACATGCGCAAGATCGGCGAGGCCGTGTCGCAACCAGCCGAAATGCCAGCTCCCTAGCACCACCACCGTACTGGCCATCAGGAAAAGAGCGGTGAGGCAGATCGTGCGGCCCAATGCTGTGGCCAATGCGGACATGACGAGCTCTCCCGAGCAAAAGCGCAGGCCGAGGCGCAGCCAAGCAATGTCCCTGGGACGCGCACTGACCGCGGCGGTCCTTGCAGCTCACCCGTGAGCCGTCCTGTCGCAGGATTGGAACACGTCCCGGGAAAGCGTGTCGCGCGAAAGCCCGCGCCTGCGGAGCTCGGCATCCGAGAGCTTGCTGAGCTGCTCGTAGATAGCCGCGGCGGCGTAGTAGTCGGCGCAAGCGTTCAACCACGCGATGAAGAACCCAGCGCGTGACTTGATCGAGTCGAAAAGTGGGGCGACCGCCTTGGTGGGCGGTACTGCGTCGAGGCTGGAAACGTGCTCGGTCATGGCCATGATGATTGTCCTCTGGGGTGCATTGCAGGCCCGGGTGTTGCTGGCCGCTGGACCGGTACTGAAGCCAGCCCCGTCGTCGCCCGCGTCAGTCCAGCGTCACAAGGGCGTGAATTCTCCCCGGAGGGCCGTGAAAAATGCCAATGTGCTCGGAAGAGGCATCCCCGTGCGAATTCCACGAACGCAATGACGAAGGGCGCGCCGTCCCCAAGGTTTGGTCTTTCGCTGCTGGGAGGCTTCGAGCTGACCGGACCGGATGGCGTTGTCGACCTTCCGAGCAAGAAGATTGCAGGCTTGTTGGCCTATCTGGCCTGCACAGCGCCCAAGGCGCAGCCGCGAGAGAGGCTGTCGGCCCTTTTGTGGGGCTCCTACTTCGAGGCCCAGGCCAAGCAGAACCTGCGCCAGGCCCTCTACCGATTGCGCAGTGTGCTCGGCCAGGACGCCCTTGAGAGCGACGGCGAGGTCGTATCGCTGAACGCGGCGGCCGTGCAATGCGATGTCAGCCGGTTCGAGGCTCTGGTCCGTGAGGGCAGCCGTGATGCATTGAGCGCGGCAGTCGATCTCTACCGAGGCTACCTGATCGACGACATTGCCATCAACGAAGAGGGCTGGAACGAATGGCTGACCGGTGAGCGCGAGAGGTTACTTGAACTCGCCCTTGGCGCCATGACGAGGCTCGGCGAACAAGAACTGGCCGCCGGCCGCGCTGAACACGCTCTGAAGGCCGGCCAGCGCGCCATCGCTCTCAACAACATGCGCGAGGATGCCCATCGGCTGATCGTGCAGGCGCTAGCGGCCGCAGGACGCAAGGCCGAAGCGCTCAAACACTACCAAGACCTCGTTGCGCTGCTCAAGCGCGAGCTAAACACGGAGCCCGATGCGGCAACCAAGTCGCTCGTCGCTGAGCTGCGCAGCACACAGCCCCCGGGCGGAGGGCCTACTGGCAAGGAGGTTGCCACGCCAGCGATGTCCGACCGTGTGCAACCCGCTGGCGATATAGTGAGGACCCTGAGCAGACGGTCAAAGCCAAGAGCATTGAAGCGCGGAGCGATGCGCCATCGCCTGCGGTGGCGGCCCGCTCCGCTAGTCCGGAGCGGCGACAGCTGACGATCATGGTTTGCACTATGGTCGTCTCGAGGCCGACTCCCTGATAGTCAGCTCTATAGCGATGATATAGAACTAGTATAGCGATGTGCAATACGAAGGTGAAGATCTAGGTAGCGCCCGCGACAGGCTGCTGCGGGCCGCCGCCGAACTGCTCGACGCGGCCCCGGGTGAACCGGTGTCCACCCGGGCTATCTGCGCACGGGCGGGGGTGCGCGCACCCACGCTGTATCACCACTTCGGCAGCAAGCAGGGGTTGATCGACGCGGTCGTCGAATACGGCCTGGGCCAGTACGCGGTCGACGGCGCTGGCGGGGATGCGGTCGCCGATCTGCGCGCCGGCTGGGACAACCACGTCCGCTACGGGTTGGACCACCCCGCCTTCTACGTGCTGTTGTACGGCCGGATCGCTCCGGGCCGGCCGTGCAAGGTGACCGCGGTCGCCGAGGCGCGATTGCGCGTCCTGGTCGAGCGCCTGGATCCGACGGGCTGCTCCTGGCCCCCGTCGACGACGTGGTGGCGCAGATCGTGGCCGCCAACGTCGGACTCACCCTGCAGTTGATCGGCGGACCCGCGGGCACGGCCGATCTGGCGCTGTCGGCCGCCCTGCGCGAGAACGTGCTGAGCGGCGTGATCGCCCCGAGCGCGCTGGGCCGATCCGCCGGCGATGGCGACGCCGACGAGGTCGCCGATGCCGCGACTCGACTGGCTCGGCTGCTGGGCTGCGCGGCCGATGCAGCCCCGCGGACTCAGCCCCGGCGAGCACCTGCCTGCTCGGCGAGTGGCTGGCCAGACTCGCGGGCTAGGCCGGTGCCGGGTTATGGATGGGAATGCCATTGCTGTGCGGGCGCATCGTCGCGGGCGCCTCGGCGTGGTTGTCGGTGCCTGCTGATAGACCTGACGCGACGTGATTGGCTCGGCGTGTTGTGACGTGCGACACGCCGTAACGGAAGGCAATGGAGTGGTTACGACCTGGGAGTTTCACGATTGTTATTCAGAACATGTTGTATCTCTTCTCGCTGTCACCCACTAGGTGTAGTGTCTGACAAGCCGACAGACCACAAGAGTCACAGGTCCGCCGGAACGCCGAAATCGGCTCGCCAAGCCGATCGAGACGACTCCGCCGGCTTGGAATTTCGAGGTCCGAAAGCACGCTGAAAATCCATGAGTGCCTGCGCACCGCCAGTCCTGTGACCGTCATTATGTTTCGCTGAGGAGCCATACCGACGATGACCATCACCGTCTACACCAAGCCCGCGTGCGTGCAGTGCAATGCCACCTACAAGGCGTTGGACAAGGAAGGCCTCACCTACGACATCGTCGACATCACCGAGGTGCCCGAGGCCCGCGACTACGTGATGGCGCTGGGTTACCTGCAGGCGCCCGTCGTGGTCGCCGGCAGCGACCACTGGTCCGGCTTCCGGCCCGACCGCATCAAGTCCCTCGCGGGCAGCACCGCAGTAAGCGCCTAGCGATCCAGGCGCCACGGGAGCACGTGATGAATCCGGATGGGCGGCGCCAGGCTGGTGTACTTCTCCAGCGTGTCGGAGAACACCCACCGCTTCGTGCAGAAGCTGGGCCTGCCCGCCATCCGGATTCCCGCTGCGCGACCGCATCGAGGTGGACGAACCGTACGTACTGCTGCTGCCCACCTACGGCAAGGGCCGGGGTGACAGCCCGACCCTGGACGCCAAGGGCTACGTGCCCAAGCAGGTCATCGGATTTCTGAACAACCCGCACAACCGCTCTCTGATCCGTGGCGTGATCGGAGCCGGCAACACCCAATTCGGTGCCGAGTACTGCTTTGCCGGGACGCTGGTCTCGCACAAGTGCAGGGTGCCGCTTCTATACCGCTTCGAAATGATGGGAACCGCAGAGGACGTGGAAGCCGTCCGTGCGGAACTGACTGAATTCTGGAAGGACGAGGACACGTGCCACCAACGGTCACAGCTGCTGAGCCTGTAACGTCGACGCACGCGTTGCCGGGGGAGACTGACTACCACGCGCTCAACGCGATGCTGAATCTGTACGACGCGAACGGCCAGATCCAGTTCGACAAGGACGTCCTCGCGGCGCGCCAGTACTTCCTGGAACACGTCAACCAGAACACCGTCTTCTTCCACAACCAGGACGAGAAGCTCGACTACCTGGTGCGCGAGAACTATTACGAGCGTGAGGTTCTCGACCAGTACTCGCGCAACTTCGTCAAGTCGCTGCTGGATCGCGCCTACGCCAAGAAGTTCCGCTTCCCGACCTTCCTCGGCGCGTTCAAGTACTACACGTCCTACACGCTGAAGACCTTCGACGGGAAGCGCTACCTCGAGCGTTTCGAGGACCGCGTCGTGATGGTGGCGCTGACGCTGGCCGCCGGCGACACCACGCTGGCCGAGCAGCTCGTCGACGAGATCATCGACGGCCGGTTCCAGCCGGCCACCCCGACGTTCCTCAACTCGGGCAAGAAGCAGCGCGGCGAGCCAGTGTGCTGCTTCCTGCTGCGCATCGAGGACAACATGGAGTCGATCGGCCGCTCGATCAACTCGGCGCTGCAGCTGTCCAAGCGCGGCGGCGGAGTCGCGTTGCTGCTGAGCAACATTCGCGAGCACGGCGCGCCGATCAAGAACATCGAGAACCAGAGCTCGGGCGTCATCCCGATCATGAAGCTGCTGGAGGACTCGTTCTCCTACGCCAACCAGCTCGGTGCGCGCCAGGGCGCCGGCGCGGTGTACCTGCACGCCCATCACCCCGACATCTACCGCTTCCTGGACACCAAGCGGGAGAACGCCGACGAGAAGATCCGCATCAAGACGCTGAGCCTCGGTGTGGTGATCCCGGACATCACCTTCGAGCTGGCCAAGAACAACGAGGACATGTACCTGTTCTCGCCGTACGACGTCGAGCGGGTCTACGGCGTGCCGTTCGCCGACATCTCGGTCACCGAGAAGTACTACGAGATGGTCGACGACGCGCGGATCCGCAAGACCAAGATCAAGGCGCGCGAGTTCTTCCAGACGCTGGCCGAGCTGCAGTTCGAGTCGGGCTACCCGTACATCATGTACGAGGACACGGTGAACCGGGCCAACCCCATCGAGGGCAAGATCACCCACTGCGAACCTGTGCTCGGAGATCCTGCAGGTCTCCACGCCGTCGCAGTTCAACGAGGACCTGTCCTACAGCCAAGGTCGGCAAGGACATCTCCTGCAACCTCGGTTCGCTCAACATCGCCAAGGCGATGGACTCACCGGACTTCGCCCAGACCATCGAGGTGGCCATCCGGGGGCTGACCGCCGTCAGCGACCAGACCCACATCACCTCGGTGCCGTCCATCGAGCAGGGCAACAACGAGGCGCACGCCATCGGCCTGGGCCAGATGAACCTGCACGGATACCTTGCCCGCGAACGGATCTTCTACGGTTCGGAAGAGGGCATCGACTTCACCAACATCTACTTCTACACGGTGCTCTTCCACGCCATCCGGGCGTCGAACAAGCTCGCCATCGAGCGCGGTGAAACGTTCAAGGGCTTCGAGAAGTCGAAGTACGCCAGCGGTGAGTTCTTCGACAAGTACACCGAGCAGGTGTGGGAGCCGACGACCGAGAAGGTCCGAAAGCTGTTCGAAGATGCCGGAATCCGCATCCCCAATCAGGACGACTGGCTGCGGCTGAAGGAGTCGGTGGCCAAGCACGGCATCTACAACCAGAACCTGCAGGCCGTCCCGCCGACCGGGTCGATCTCCTACATCAACCACTCGACCAGCTCGATCCACCCGATCGCCTCCAAGGTCGAGATCCGCAAGGAAGGCAAGATCGGCCGCGTCTACTACCCGGCGCCCTACATGACCAACGACAACCTGGAGTACTACCAGGACGCCTACGAGATCGGCTACGAGAAGATCATCGACACCTACGCCGCGGCGACCCAGCACGTCGACCAGGGGCTGAGCCTGACGCTGTTCTTCAAGGACACCGCCACCACCCGGGACGTCAACAAGGCCCAGATCTACGCCTGGCGCAAGGGAATCAAGACGCTGTACTACATCCGGCTGCGCCAGATGGCGCTGGAGGGCACTGAGGTGGAGGGCTGCGTCTCCTGCATGTTGTGACCCTCGCGCCGAGTGTGGGTCTAATGCACGCCCGAATGCAGAAATGTCGGCCTAAGGTCCACACTCAAGCAGCTCAACCGCGATACTGCGCGCCTACTTCACTTTGTGCTGCGGCCCTTGGGCTTTCTTGTACAGCGACTTGAGCAAGTAGTCGCGGAAGGTTGCGTTGTCGATGCAGCTTGATGCCGGCGTTGGCCAGCTTGGGCTGGCCGATCAGCTTGTGGAAGTAGCGGCCGCGGCGGTACTCCTTGCCCCACGCTGCTTCCATGCGCAGGGCGTAGTTGGTGAAGTCGTCAGGTCCGCCGTTCTCCAGCGCCGCCATCGCGCACTCGCCGGCCGCCAGGCCGGACTCCAGCGCTTTGGAGATCCCGGCACCCGAGGCCGGCTTGCCCGCGCCCAGCGAGTCGCCGGTGAACAGCACACCCGGGCGCCACGGCGGCCAGGCGGTGAAACCCATCGGCAGCCGCCACGCGCGCACGCTCTTGTTCTTCTTCAGCTCCTCGATCGCCGGCAGTTCCCACTCCGGCGGGCAGCGTGCGCAGGAACTCGCCGAGGAACTGGGTGGCGTTGATGGACTGCCAGTTCTTGTAGCTGTTGACGTAGCCCAGGCCGATGTTGAACCGGCCGCCGCCCATCGGGAACACCCAGCCGTAGCCGGGCAGCTGATCGCCCTGGAACGCCAGCTTGAGGTAGATCTCGAAGCGATCGGAGTCCGGGCGGTTGGCGTGCATCTCCGAGCGGATCGCGATCGCCGAGTAGCCGTTGTACTCCGAGTCGATCTTCAGCGCCCGCTTGATCGGGGAGTAGGCGCCGTCGGCGGCGATCACCGCGTCGCCGTAGACCTTCTCGCCGCTCTTGAGGACCACCCCGACCACCCGGCCGCGCTCGTCGAGCTCGGGGCCGGCGACCTCGCAGCCCTGGCGGATCACCGCGCCGGCCGACTCGGCGTGCTTGAGCAGCATCGTGTCGAGCTCGGTGCGGCTGGCGGTGTGGCCGTGATCGGGCATGCCGGGGCGCTTCGGGAACGACAGCTCCCACTCCGACGGGCTGAACACCGTCACGCCGCTGATGCGGTGGAACTGGGACACCTCGTGGGCCAGGCCCATCTTCTGCAGGTAGCTCACCGCGCGGGCGGTCAGGCCGTCACCGCAGGGCTTGTCCCGCGGGAACTCGGCCTTGTCGAGGACCACCACTTTCGCGCCGGTCTGCACGGCCTGCCATGCTGCGGCGGATCCCGATGGCCCCCCGCCGGCAATCACCAGGTCGAATCGCTCGGTCACTGAGTCTCGTCTCGCTTCGATTAGTCGGATTGGGTTGATGCTAGCCGAGAACGGTGCGACCGCTCCGCGCGGCGCGATCTTGCCGTCATCGTGACGTCGCGAGCAGTCCGGCCAGGTCAGCGCGTCGACGGGTACAGTGCTTGACGTGCGCAGAGTGACCCGACCGCGACCCGGAGCCGGCTCCGGCAAGGTCGACGCGCGCAGCGAGCGCTGGCGCGAGCACCGCAAGAAGGTGCGCGCCGAGATCGTCGACGCCGCCTTCCGCGCCATCGACAAGCGCGGACCCGAGGTCAGCCTGCGTGAGATCGCCGAGGAGGCCGGCACCGCCAAGCCGAAGATCTACCGGCACTTCACCGACAAGTCCGACCTGTTCCAGGCCATCGGCGCGCGACTGCGCGACATGTTGTGGGCGGCGATCTTCCCGAACATCGACTTCGCCGTCGACCCGGTCCGCGAGGTGGTCCGCCGCAGCGTCGCCGAGTACGTCAACCTCGTCGACCAGCACCCCAACGTGCTGCGTTTCATGCTGCAGGGCCGGTTCCCCGAGCAGTCCGAATCCACCGTGCGGGCGCTCAACGAGGGCCGCGAGATCACGATGGCGATGGCCGAGATGTTCAACCACGAGCTGCGGGAGATGGAACTGGACCCGGCGGCGCTGCAGCTGGCGGCGTCGGCCACCTTCGGCTCGGCCTCGGCGGCCACCGACTGGTGGCTCGGGCCCGATTCGGACAGCCCGCGCCGGATGCCGTCGGACGACTTCGTCAAGCACCTGACGACGATCATGCTCGGCACCATCAACGGCACCGCCGAACTGCTGGGCATCGACCTCGACCAGGACCGGCCGATCCGCGAGGCTGTGCCGCGCCGCGCCGCCGTCGGCTGAGGTCGGCCGACACGCCGACGCCGTTCGCCGCCCGCGGCGGACCTGTGGGTTCGAACCCGGAAAAACACAACTTGTTGTGTTGCGGCGCGTTGTCGGACCCCAGGGGTAGTGTTTTGGTCGTCAGCCGGTAACGGGCAATACATCGTGGTGAAGTGGGGTTTCGGTGGCCGATGGAGCGAAGCTGATCGACCGGGCGACGGCGATCAACTGGAACCGAGTCATTGACGAGAAGGACGCCGAGGTCTGGGACCGGCTGACCGGCAACTTCTGGTTGCCCGAGAAGGTCCCGGTGTCCAACGACATCCCGTCCTGGAACACCCTGACTCCCGCCGAGAAGGAACTCACGATGCGGGTGTTCACCGGCCTGACGCTGCTGGACACCATCCAGAGCACCGTCGGCGCGGTGAGCATGATCCCCGACGCGCTGACCCCGCACGAAGAGGCGGTGCTGACCAACATCACGTTCATGGAGTCGGTGCACGCCAAGAGCTACAGCTCGATCTTCTCCACGCTGTGCTCGACGACCGACATCGACGAAGCCTTCCGCTGGTCCGAGGAGAACGTCAACCTGCAGCGCAAGGCCCAGATCGTGCTCGAGTACTACCGCGGCGACGATCCGCTCAAGCGCAAGGTCGCCTCGGTGATGCTGGAGGCCTTCCTGTTCTACTCCGGCTTCTACCTGCCGATGTACTGGTCGAGCCGGGCCAAGCTCACCAACACCGCCGACCTGATCCGGCTGATCATCCGCGACGAGGCCGTGCACGCCTACTACATCGGCTACAAGTTCCAGAAGGGCTATGCGCTGGAGACCGAGGAGCGCAAACAGGACCTCAAGGACTACGCCTACGAGCTGCTGTTCGCGTTGTACGACAACGAAGTCGAGTACACCCAGGATCTCTACGACCAGGTCGGGCTCACCGAGGACGTCAAGAAGTACCTGCGCTACAACGCCAACAAGGCGCTGATGAACCTCGGCTTCGAGGCGTTGTTCCCGCGCGACGAGACCGACGTCAACCCGGCGATCCTCTCGGCGCTGTCGCCCAACGCCGACGAGAACCACGACTTCTTCTCCGGCTCGGGCTCGAGCTACGTGATCGGCAAGGCCGTGGTCACCGAGGACGAGGACTGGAACTTCTAGGCTTCAGTACGAGCGCGGAAGTGACAGGCTGTGCTGCGCGACGTAGTTGAGGATCATCTCCCGACTGAACCGGCGCGATGCGCAACAGACGGGCCAGGCCCCACTGAGGTAGCAGCCCGTACTCGGCGGAAAGTCCGTTGCCGCCGTGCAATTGAATGACGTGGTCGACAGCCTCGACAGCTGCCTCGGCTGCCGCGTACTTCGCCACGTTGGACGCCTCGCCGGCCGGCAACCCGCGGTCGAACAGCCAGGCGGCCTTCGTAGTCATCATGGCTGCCAGGTCGACGTTGATCTTGGCTTTGGCCAATGGGTGAGCAATGGCCTGGTAGGCGCCGATCGGCGGTCCCCACACGGCTCGGGTGCGGGCGTAGTCGGCCCCCTTTTCCACGGCGTGGCGCCCGACGCCGACGCAGACCGCGGCGCCGGTGATTCGTTCGGGGTTGAGTCCGTCGAACACCTGGCGGAATCCCTCGTGCTCGGTGCCCAGCAGGCTCGACGAGGGCACCCGCACGTTGTCGAAGTGCAGGGTGAACTGCTTTTCGGGCACGCTGATCCCGACCGGCAGCGGGTGCTTGACCAGACCGGCTGCGTCGGTGGGCACCAGGAACAACGACAGGCTCTCGGGTCCGGTACGAGTGACGACGATCAGCGCCTCGGCTTCGTCGACACCGGAGATGTAGTACTTGGTGCCGTTGAGCACGTAGTCGTCGCCGTCCCGGATCGCGCTGGTGCTGATCTTGTGGCTGTTGGAGCCGGCGTCGGGTTCGGTGATCGCGAAGACCACCTTCGTCTCACCGGTTGCCATGCGGGGCAGCCACTCTCGGCGCTGCTCCGCCGACCCGTAGCGGGCCAGCAGTTCGCCGGAGATGGCGCTGGACACCAGCAGCAGCAACAGCGGACAACCGCGCGCCGCGGTCTCTTCGCACACCATGGCGAGTTCGACCATTCCAGCGCCGCCGCCGCCGTACTCCTCGGGGAAGTTGATGCCGATGAACCCGTGCCTGCCCAGGTCGCGCCACAGTTCAGTGGTGGGTTCGCCGGCAACCGCCCGCTCCGCGAAGTAGTCCGGACCGTATTGGTCGGTGACCGCCGCGACGGCTTTGCGCAGATCCTGATGTTCGGTGGATTCGGTGAAGTCCATCAGTCCGCCACTCGAACTCGTTGGCTGGGGGCACCGGCGAACACCTGAGCGATGTCCAGCCACCGTTCTGCAACGGGGCCTTTCACGGCGAGCGATGTGTCGGTCCAGTGCCGGCGCTGCGTGACGGTGAGAACGAAATCCTCAGCAGGACCGGTGATCTGGTCGGCAGCGTCCGCCGGACCCCAGGTCCACACTTCGCCCTCCGGTGATCGGAGCGCAAGGTGGACCGGATCACTGGGAACGTCAACACCATTGAGCGTGTGGGCGAAGGCAAACGTCGCAACCCCCAGGTGAGCGATGCTGCGCAGGCCCGGGCTCACGGGGTGCGGGAGTCCGATCGTGTCATAGACGTCCTGACCGTGCGCCCAGGTCTCCATGAGCCGCGCGGTGGCCGACGACGCCACGCTCATGTCCGGACCGAACCACGGCAGCCTCCGCCGGGCGTCATCCGATTCGAATGCCGCCAGCAACTCGGCGCGCGCCTTGATGAACCAGGCGAGGATCGCATCGGGAGCCTTCGTGCGGTACTCGGCGGCGATGCGGTCGGGAAAGTCCATCCCGCCAGCCATGAGTTCGTCGGCCTCGCGGCGGAACCCGACCGGATCGGTCATGGCCAGCCGGGCGGTGTCGTCGAAGAACGCCAGATGCGAGATCTGGTCCTGGATGCTCCAGCCGGCCGCCGGGGTGGGCAGGCTCCATTGCTCGGCGCTCAGCGCGCCCAGAGCACGAGATCAGGCAGTCGGATTCGTGGCGCAGGTCGGTCAGCAGACCGGGGTAGTCGAGTGCCATCACTCGTCCGCACTGACCACGGCGAGCAGCTGACCGGACTCCACCTGATCCCCGGTGGCCACCGAGATGGTGGCGACGACACCGTCGGCCGGGGCGCGCACGGTGTGTTCCATCTTCATCGCCTCGAGCACGACGATCGGTGTCCCGGCTGCCACGCGGGTGCCCTGGATGACCTCGATGCGCACCACCGCGCCGGGCATCGGGGCGACGAGCGAGCCGGCTTCGGCCAGCGTCGTGGGGTCGGGGAACCGTTCGACCTCACGCAGGGCGGTCGAGCCCAGGGCGCTGTCCACATAGTGGTCCAGCCCGTCCCGAATCACCCGGTATCGCCGCCGAACTCCGTCGATCTCGGCGTCGACGAGGTGAGCCGATGAGGTGATCAGCTTGACCGCGAAGTCGGTTCCGGCCGACCGATGCCGCGACCGCGCCGTGAGTGAACCGGTAGGCCACCTCGAGCGTGCGCTCGCCCAGGGTGAAGCTCACCCGCTGATCGGCGCTGGGCAGGGTGCGCCACCCGACGGCAACCCGGGCAGCACCGAGGTGGCGGCGCGGCGCTCGGCCTGGGCCGCAAGCGCGGCCACCACGGCGTGCAACTCCGAGTTGTCGGCGCCGGCCGACGCCGCCATCAGGGCCGACGGGTCGTGTCGGTCCAGGTAGCCGGTGTCGATTGCCCCGGCAGCGGAATTCCGGCTCACGCAGAATCCCGATCAGCAGGTCGCGGTTGGTGGCCACGCCGTGCACCCGGGTCTCGGTGAGCGCCGGGCCACCCGCGCGCACGCCTCGTCGCGGTCGTGGCCGTATCCGATCACCTTGGCCAGCATGGGATCGTAGAAGGTGCTGATCACCGATCCGGACTCGAAGCCGGCATCGACGCGGATGCCGCTCAGGTCCGGGAACTCCAGAGTCGTCAGCTTGCCGGCCACCGGAATGAAGCCCGCCGCAACATCTTCCGCGTAGAGCCGAACCTCGATCGCGTGACCGCGCGGAGAGACGTCGAGCATCTCGTTCGGCAGCGGTTCACCCGCCGCGACGAGGAGTTGCGCGCGCACGAGGTCGATGCCGGTGACCAGTTCGGTGACCGGGTGTTCGACCTGCAGGCGGGTGTTGACCTCGAGGAAGTAGAACGACCCGTCGGGGGCCATCACGAACTCGACGGTGCCTGCGCCCTCGTAGGCCAGCGCTTGCCCGGCCGCCACGGCCGCGCGGCCCAGCTTGTCCCGCAGCGCGGCGTCCACCGCGGTCGACGGCGCCTCTTCGATGATCTTCTGATACCGCCGCTGGATGGAGCATTCCGCTCGCCGAGATGCACGACGGTGCCGAGGCTGTCACCGAAGATCTGCACTTCGATGTGCCGCGGTGACTCCACGAACTTCTCGAGGAACACTGTGCCGTCCCCGAACGCCGAAGCGGCTTCGCGGCGCGCACTGTTCACCGCCTCGAGCAGGCCGTCGGCGTCGGCGACGATGCGCATTCCGCGTCCGCCGACCGCCGCCAAGGCGGCCTTGACCAGAATCGGATAGCCGATCGCGGCGGCCTCTTTGCTCAGACGCTCGGGGTCCAGATCGGCGCCGCTGGGAACCGTCGCGCCCGGAAGCACTGGGACGCCGGCCGCTGCCATCAGTTCTTTGGCGGCGATCTTGAGCCCATCGCGGTGATCGCCGCGGGACTCGGCCCGACGAACACCACCCCGGCATCCGCGCATGCGGCGGCGAAATCCGCGTTCTCCGAGAGGAATCCATAACCGGGGTGGATCGCGTCGGCACCGGTGCGGGCCGCGGCGGCGAGCACCAGGTCACCGCGCAGGTAGGTGTCGGCCGGTGCCGTGCCGGGCAGGTGCACCGACTCGTCGGCGGCGGCGACGTACGGGGCGTCCCGGTCGGCGTCGGAGTACAGCGCCACGGTGGCGATGTCCATCTCGCGGGCGGTGCGGATGACGCGGGCGGCGATCTCACCGCGGTTGGCGATGAGCAGCTTGGTTATCACGGTCCTCACATCCTGAAGACGCCGAAGCCGCGGCGCCCCTCGACAACGTTGGAATGGGCTGCCGACAAGGCCATCCCGAGTACCGAGCGGGTGTCTCGGGGGTCGATGACCCCGTCGTCGTAGATGCGGGCCGAGACGAAGAACGAGTGCGATTCCCGTTCGATCTGGGCCTCGATCTCGGCGGTGCGTTTCGCGTCGGCCTCGTCGTCGAAGTCGCGACCGGCGGCCGCCGCGGAGGCTTTCCCGACGATGGACATCACCCCGGCCAGTTGCGCGGCGCCCATCACGGCCAGTTTGGCGTTCGGCCAGCTGAACATGAAGCGGGGGTCGTAGGCGCGCCCGGACATCCCGTAGTTGCCGGCTCCGAACGAGCCGCCCATGTTGATCGTGATGTGCGGGACGGTGCTGTTGGTGACGGCGTTGATCATCTTGGCGCCGTCCTTGACGATGCCGCCCTGCTCGTATTCGGTGCCGACCATGTAGCCGGTGACGTTCTGCAGGAAGACCAGCGGAGTGTCGGTCTGGTTGGCCAGCAGGATGAATTCGGTCGCCTTCTTGGACTCGTCGGAGAACAGCACGCCGCGGGTGTTGGCGAGGATGCCCACCGGGAAGCCGTGGATGGACGCCCAGCCGGTGGCGATGCTGGTGCCCCAGCGCGGCTTGTACTCCGAGAAGCGGGAGCCGTCGGCGATCCGCGCGATGACCTCGCGCGGATCGAACGGCACCCGCGTGTCCCCGGAGGCGATGCCGAGCAGTTCGGCTGCGTCGTAACAGGGTTCGTCCGCGGGCATGGGTGGGACCCGGTCCGAGTTTGCGCCAGTTCAGATGGGTGACGATGTCGCGGCCGATGCGGATGGCATCGACCTCGTCGACGGCGAAATAGTCACCCAGACCGGAGATCCGGGTGTGCATGTCCGCGCCGCCGAGCGACTCGTCGTCGGCGTCTTCGCCGGTGGCCATCTTCACCAGAGGAGGGCCACCGAGGAACACCTTGGCCTGCTTGTCGACCAGTACGGCGTAGTCGCACATCCCGGGCACATAGGCCCCGCCCGCGGTGGAGTTGCCGAACACCAGCGCGATGCTGGGAATCCCCATCGCCGACAGCTCGGTGAGTTCGTGAAAGATCCTGCCCGCGGGAACGAAAAGCTCAGCCTGCGTGGGCAAGTCCGCGCCGCCGGACTCGACCAGGTACACCACCGGTAGCCGGTTGACCCGCGCGATCTCCAACGCTCGCAGGTTCTTGCGCAGCGTGTAGGGATTCATCGTGCCGCCGCGGACCGTGGGGTCGTGGGCGATGATCATGCACTCGGTCCCCGACACCACGCCGACGCCGGTGACGATCGCGGCGCCGACGTTGAACTCGGTGCCCCAGGCGGCCAGCGCGGACAGTTCCATGAACGGCGCGTCCCGGTCGACCAGGAGCTCGATGCGTTCGCGCGCCAGTAGCCGCCCGCGCTCGTGATGACGCTGGACGTAGCGCGGACCTCCGCCGGCCGCAACGAGCTCGAGTTGCTCGTTCAGCGCGGCGACGGCGGCGGACTGGACTTCCAGGTTGGTCGCAAAGGTCGAGGAGGTGGTGTCGACTTCCGTGCTCAAGACCGGCATCAGAATCCCTTGTCCCGGTGGCAACCCAGCGGGAGCCGTCGTCGGATAGTGAACGTTGAAACACTAAAAGAGATCGGCTGGATTCGAAATGGAATCCAGAGAGTCACCTCTATCTGGTGAGATAGACGATCCGCCGGTGGTAGGACCGCGGGCAGGGAGCTATTCACTGATCACTTTCCCCTGTTCGGCGTGGGCTTGCGCATACTGAGCCGTGAGGTCGGTGACGAGGTCGTGGACCGATGTCACTGCCGACACCCCGTGGGCGTTGTGGGTCGGGACGGCGCCGATCGTTCCGGATCGGCACGCGGCGATAACCAGGTCCGGACCGGAGACCGCGGTCATCGGGGCCGCGATGGCGGGAAGTGCCAGCGGGTCATGCCAGGGGCGGGGGATGGGCAACGGTTGCTCTCCGGTGAGGGATTTAGTGAATGAAGAATAACTAATGCTCCCGGGTGGATGTCAATGACGTACTCCCGTCCTCGATGCACTGGCTCCCTGCTCACGCAGCAAAATGGTGGCCCGAACCGTAGTTGACAAAGTGATGCAGATCACGAATGATGTGGCAATTAGTTAATCGCGGACCGCATCGGCTCGTGCACGGGAGGAGTATCGCCATCGGCACTGGCGTCACCACCGACACCCTCGGAATGGCTCGGACGGCAGACCAATTGGCCGAGGTCAGCGCTGCGCATCTGGCGTCGGCGCAAACCTCCGCCGACCACGCCGCCTGGGCACTCAGTGCGGTTCTGGACGCGCTGGAGCACACGCGAGCCGAGACCTCCAAGGAACGCGCACTTGCCGAATCAGCTCGGCATCTGTGCGCCAGTGGGGCCTTCGACCGGGTGATGCTCTCGGCGGTCCGGGGATCGCTGTGGTCTCCGCAAGCCATCTACGTCCGGAACTCCGACGGACAGGCGGTCCTCGAGATCGACGGAGTGATCGAGGAACTCGAGGTGCCGCTGGCCTCACCACTGGTGGAGGCTGAGGTGGTCCGTCGGCGACTCCCGGCCTTGGTCAACGACGCTCAGCACGAGCCGCGCGCCTATGCACCGCTGATCCAACGGACCGACAGCCGCGACTATGTCGTGGCGCCATTGGTGGCGATGTCGACGGTGGTGGGCTTGTTGCATGCCGACCGGACCGCGGGGACGACGCCGGTGACATCGGTGGACCGTGACCTGCTGCGGATGTTCGCCGACGGGGTCGGTGTGGTGTACGAGCGAGCCCTGCTCGAAGAGCGGGCCGAACAACAGCGTCGCAGTGTCGCCGAGGTGTGCGACGCGGCGACCCGTGCCATGGCGGAACTGGGGGAGGGTCCAAGCTTGACCATGGATCCACTGCCGGCGACTCTGCCCAGACGTGCTGCGCTGCACATGATCTCGGAACGCGGCGAGAGCCGCGAGTCGAACCGGTTGTCCCGGTTGACCGCTCGAGAGCGCGAAGTTCTGGCGTTGTTGGCCAGCGGCGTCACCAACGCCCAACTGGCCGACCGGCTGACAGTGGCCGAAAGCACCGTGAAATCACACGTCAAGCACATTCTGCACAAACTCGGCGTCGGCAACCGTGCCGCCGCCATCGCGTGCTACCTGCGAGAGAACCGACTAGACGAACGGCGACCGCGATGAGCGTTTCCCTGGCCAGTGACGGAACTCGATCCGGCCCGGTGCGATCGGGAACCGAGTGGTGGTCCAAAGAGATCGAACTGGTCGAGCGCCTGCGCCTGGCCAGCGGGCAGACCCAGGCGATCCTCGGCACCGAGCTGGCCCTGCCCGCTGTCGAGTGGGACGTCCCCTGGCGAGCGGCGGAACTGATCTCCTCGCTGACGCACGCCTGCATCGAGCAGCTGCGCCGCACTCCCGAGAGAGAAGTGGAGGAAGCGCGCCGACTCTGTGACGTGATCTTGAATCTGCAGCAGCTTGCCATGGACTGGTACCTGCACGACACCGCGATGCGTGGGCATCGGCTGGCCGATTGTGCCGCCGGATTGTCCCGGTTGCGCGGCATGCCCAGTTCGACCGCACTCGTCGACAATGCCTGCGAGGAGTTGGTGTTGCGGTGCGGGTTTCACCGCGCGGTGCTGTCCAAAGTCGAGAGCCGCAGTTGGAAGCCGCTGATCCTGCATGACCGTGGCGACAGCACGGCGACGTCCTGGTTCAGCGACTGGATCGGTCAACGGGTCCCGCTGATCGATACCGCTCCGGAAGCGGAGATGCTGTCACGGCGGCGTCCCTCCCTGGTCTACGACACGTCGAATGCGCCGGTGTACCGGCCGCTGATCGTCGCCGCGGGACAGTCCCGGTCCTATGTCGTGGCGCCGTTGGTACTCGGCGACGACGTGATTGGATTCCTGCATACCGACCACCACCCCCTGCCCCGGCGAGTCGACGAGGCAGACCGGGATGTGTTGTGGGCCTTCGCTGACGGCTTCAGCCACATCTACGAACGCGCGGTCCTCCTCGAGCGGCTGCGTACCCAGCGCGACAGCGTGCGGGAGTTGTTCTTCGGGGCGGTCGACCGGATCGATGACCTGTGCGAGTCGGGTGTGGACTCGGCACGCGCGTTCGCGGACAACGACTCCGGTGCGGGCGGCGCCGGCTCGGTGGAACTCACCGAGCGGGAAGCTGAAGTGTTCGAGTTGATGGTGACCGGTGCGACCAACCAGGCCATCGCCGATCGCCTGGTGATCACCGAGGGGACGGTGAAGTCCCATGTCAAGCACATCTTGCGCAAGTACGGGGCGGTCAACCGTGCGCAAGCGATCGCCTGGGCGCTGCGGGATCGCTGACCTCAGTCCTGCAGCGGGTCGGCCCGCAAATAGCAGCCATTGTGGTAGAGCAGCGGTGCCGGCGTTGCGTCGTTGTCGTCCAGGTGAATTCGCGTCACCGACGCGATCACCAGTGTCGAATCGCCCGCGGCGACGAACTGATGGACATCGGCGCGCAGCCACGTCGGTGTGCCGACGAGCACCGGCTCACCGCTGTCCAGCGTGGTCCACAGCGCCGGGTCGGCGAACCGTTGGTCGGCGGTAGCCGAGAACCGGCGGGCCAACGCGAGCTGGCTGTCGCTGAGCAGGTGGACGGCGATGGACCGGGCGTCGCGCAGCGCGGCGATGCTCGATGACGTCTGCGTGATGTTGAAGCACACCAGTGGCGGATCGAGGGACAACGAGGCGAACGAGGTGGCGGTGAACCCGACCGGTCCGGTGTCGGACATCAGCGTGATGATCACGACTCCGGCGGGGTGGCGGCGCAGTGCCGCACGGTACTCGTCGGCACCAACGGTCATGCGGTCCGGGCCTTCGGTATGGCTGTAGGCGACTGCGTCATGGTGTGCAACAACGGCAGCACAGCATCGCGGATGAGGTCCGCTACCCCGGGCGCCCGGGGAATCAGCACTGCGCCGTCGGCGATGCCCAGCGCGTGCAGGTCGGCGATCAGGCCCGCCAGGCCGGCCGGGGTCCCCACGTAGAGCAACGTGTGACCACCGGGTTCACCGCTGGGGCTCAGCATCGCCCGGGCACTGGACGCCTCGGCCGCGATGACCACCTCGATGTCGGCGACCACGTCGAGGTCGGGGTGTTCGCGCCGTAGCCGGGCGGACTTTCGTGCGATGTCACTCAGGTCGACCCCTTGGATGCGCACGGCTTGGTCGTCGCCGTCCCACACGACGTCGTCGCCCCGTGCCAGGCCGAGCCGAAGGGGCCGGCTCTGGCTGATGTCGATATCGATGTCGCACATGGTCTTCTCCGGGTCGTCTGGGCGTTGAAGTCCCCGCACGCCCGCGGCGGGCGGCCAGCGAGCGTGCGGGGAGGTCTATTAGGTGGCTGGCATGCCGCGGCGCTGAGATTCCACTACCGGGCCAGGGATGCCGGATCGAATCCTTCAACCCAGTACTCCGGAGTGATGATGGGCAGGCCGAGTTCCTGCAGCACCGGGGTGTCGTTCCAGTAGGTGGTCTCGCGGGCGATCTTGCCGTCCGCGTCGAGCTGGTGCCAGGTGATCCCGCGGGTGTGCAGGTTCTTGCCTTCGGTGGGCACGCCGCGATAGGTGCGCAGACCCTCTCCCGTCCAGTCCCACAGGATGACGACGGAGGGGTTTCCGTTGACGCCGGCCAGCTGGAAGGCCTCGGTGGCGGTGAAGGTGTGGGTGCCTGCACCGTTTCCGGTGTCGGTGTTGGCGAAGGGCGCCAGCCGAGGCTCCAGTTCAGCCTTGGTGATGGCGGTGTCGATGACGTGGTCGGAGTCGGCGTGATCGTCGTAGACGAGGTCATCGGCGTAGAGAGCCACCGCGGCTGCGGTGTCCGTGGTCAGCGCGGTGACCCATCTCTGGGCGTGCTCGGAGGCGAGGCTCATGGATGTTCCTTTCAGACCAGGGCCGGCAGTTTGGCGACGGCGGTCGGGTCGACCGGCAGCCCGAGCTCGTGAACCGCGGTCGCGCAGTCCCAGAAGCTCTCCTCGCGTTTGATCCGCCCGTCGGCGTCGTAGATGTGGAAGGTGATCCCGCGGGCGCCGGGCACCTTGCCGTTGGTCGGCACGCCCACGAAGGCCTGCGCGGTCGGTGCCCGCCAGGTCCACCGGTAGATGGCGGCCTTCTCGTCCCCGACCACCTCGTCGATGCGGAAGTTGTTGATGCCGATGCCGTTTTCGGTGTCAGCATTCGCGTACGGCGCGAACACCCGCAGCAGCTCCTCCTTGGAGGTGATCGACTGGCCCAGGATGGGATCCTCGAACAGGAAGTCGTCGGCGTAGAGGGCGACGACGGCTTCGGCGCTTTCCCGGAACGCTTTCAGCCATTTGACGGCGAACGCGTGGCTCATGAAGGTTCTCCTCGCTGATGGGGATGACGGCTTCGACGCTATTGGGCTCAGGAGGTCCCAGCGACTACCCCCGGGAGGAAACCGACTGCCCCAAGGGGGGAGGGCTTCCCCCGTCGTTGGAGCGAGTTACCCCCTGTGAGGGGTGTGCCCACGCGATCGGAGGGGCAGCATCGGCCTCACTCAGCAATGACCAACGATGGAGAGACCATGCTGGAACAGGACATGACGGACGAGGAGTTCGCTCCCTACTTCGCCAAGGCGCAGGAGGTCTCGCAGTTCTTCCGCGAGATCGGTCCGAAGTACGACGCGGAGAACACCTTCGCCTACCCGTCGATCGACGTCTTCAAGAAGTCGCGACTGGGCGCGCTGCCGGTGCCCAAGGCGTTCGGGGGACCGGGCGGCAACATCCTGCACGTGTCGAAGGTCATCTCGGAAATGTCCCGCGGTGACTCGGCGATCACGCTGGCCTACAACATGCACTACATCATGGTGGGTATCGCCGGGAACCTGATGAGCGACGAGCAGAACAAGTACTGGATGGGTCGGGTCGCCGACGGTGAGCTGATGTTCGGGCCGTTCTCCGAGAAGCGGGCCGGGTTCTCCGGGCTGGCCGACATGCAGGCCGTGCCCCAGCCCGGCGGCGGCTGGAAGCTGTACGGCAAGAAGACCTGGGGCACCCTGTGCGAGGCCGCCGACATCATCACCACCAACGCCACCGAGACCGATGCCGAGGGCAATCTGCCCGACACGTTCGAGGGCCGGGTGGCCGCTGAGAAACTGTTCATCGGGGACTTCAAGGTCGACGAGAACGGCATCGGCGACGGAGTGCGTATCGAGAAGACCTGGAACGCGCTGGGCATGCATGCCACCGGCACCCAGGTGATCCACTTCGACGGCTACTACGTGCCGGAGGACGGGTTCGTATCACCCTGGCGCGCAGGCGCGTTCGGCGTGCTCGAGTGGGCGTCGCTGATGTTCGCCAGCATCTACCTGGGCATGCAGGAGCGCATCCTCGAGGAGACGACCGCCAAGCTGGCCAAGAAGCACCTCGGCGCCACCTTCGGTGCGATCGTCGCCGCCGACACCGAGGTCAAGAACGTCGGGCACGTCATCGACGGGATCGGCGACATGGCCTCGCGGGTTGAACTGTCCCGCCGGGTGGTGCACCAGACCTGCATCAACCAGATGGACGGCACCGACAAGACGTGGCCGCCGGAGTTGCGCTTCCCCTACCTGGGCCTGGCCAAGACGTTCTGCTCCGACAACGTGATGCACATGTCGAAGCGGGCGATGAGCCTGATCGGCGGTGAGTCGTTCCGCAAGGGCACCATCTTCGAGCGGCTCTACCGCGATTCGGCGGCGTCGATGTTCCAGCCGCTCAACGCCGACCAGACCCAGACCTACATCGGCGAGTTCCTGCTCAACACCGCCGCCGCAGCGAAGGGCTAGCCCGCACGCTTGACTCCCTCGACGATGGTCGCGTAGGCGGCCTCGTCGAGGGAGTACGGCGTGTAGAGGGTGAAACGGTCCACCAGATCGCCGAACCTGCGCACGATTTCGGCCCCGACGATCCTTCGGCTCGCCGGCCACGGCGAAGGTGGACAGCACCTCGTCGTCGATCAGCGTCGTCATGGTGGCCCAGTCGCCGGTCTTGGACAACCGGTGCAGTTCGGTGTGCAGATCCCCCCAGCCGTGCAGGTCGAGCACGCCGCGGTAGGCCGGAGTCGCCCCGTAGAAGGCGATCTGGTGGCGCACCTGTGCTGTCGCCTGAAGGTAGCTCTCTTCGTTGATGCCGGTGACGATCAGCCCGGGGTAACACGTGGTGAAGTCAGCGCGGCTGCGGCCGGTTGCGGTGAGCCCGGATTCGATTGCGGGCAGGGTCACTTCGCGGAGGTAGCGCTCGGTGGTGAAGCCGTGCACCAGAAGTCCGTCGGCGGCCTCGCCGGCCACTGCGGTCATCTTCGGGCCGACGGCCGCGACCAGGACCGGCGGCGGCCCGAACGGGCTTGGCCCCGGGTTGAACATCGGCGTCATCAGCGTGTGCTGGTAATGGTCGCCGCGGAAGTCCAGTTTGTCGCCGGTCTGCCAACTGCTCCAGATCGCCCGCAGGGCATGGATGTATTCACGCATCCGCTCGGCGGGGGCTGACCAGGGCATGCTGAAGCGGCGCTCGATGTGCGCCTGAATCTGTGAGCCCAGGCCCAGCACGAACCGGCCGCGGCTGAACGTGTTGAGGTCGTTGGCGACGGCTGCCATCGTCATCGGGCTGCGGGCGAACGCGACCGCCACCGCGGTTCCCAGCCGCATGGTGGGAGACTTCTGGGCCGCGACGAGCAAGGGCAGGAACGGATCCCGGCTGACCTCGGTCGACCAGAGGCCGTCGAATCCAATTCGTTCCGCTGCGGTGACTTGCTCGGTGAGGACGCCGAAGTCCGCCCCGCCGGTACCGTCGATGCCGCCGCCGATGTTCGTATCCACATACACCAGTGCAGCCTGGCACGGCCATGTGCCCGGTGGAGGGCCGCACTACCCGGTGTGGGGAGGTATATCCCCCCTACTGGTGTAGGGGGAGCGTGACCCACGCCATAGATTTGCGATATGGGACGCATGTCTGACGAGGTAATGCAGCATCCGCTGAACATGCTCTGGCAGAACATCTTCACGTGGGCGAGCTGGGCGATCGTCGTGATCATGCTTGTCATTGCCGTCTTCATGGGGCTGCGGCAACGTACCCCGTTCTATGTGATCGCCGTGCCTGGCAGCGGGCGTGGCGGCGTTCGCGGAGCCGCTCTACGACGTCGCATTCGATCTGTGGTTCTACGATGCCCATGCTGACGGGACAGCGGGCGCCGCGCTTAGCCACTTTTCCGCGTTCGGTGTGGTGCAACCGAATTGGACGCACAGTGGTTACATCATTCTCTATGCCGCCGCACCTCTCTACATCGGCCGGCGGATCTATGAAGGACGGTTGAGTCGGCGAGGCCTGTTTCTCGTGTGGGGGGCGGAGATCCTCATGTCGACCGCGTTCGAAGTCATCGGGACGGGAACGAACGTCTATACCTATTACGGACCATTCGTCGGACGCATCTGGAACTACCCGGCTGTCATCGGGGTGTTGGAGGGGACCCAAACTGTGCTCTTCACGGTGGTGGCGGTTCTGATATGGCGGAAGGTCTCGACCAGTTGGGGACTGTTGAGCCTCTTCGTCGTGTTCCCGATGACCTTCTTCGGCGCGAATTTCGGTCTCGGTGCGCCGGTCATCATTGCATTGCATCTCGACAACGGACTGTCGACCGATGCGCTCGTCGCCGCCGCTACCATCGTCTCGATCTCGCTGTGCGCCTTCGCGGTGTACGGGCTGAGCAGGTGCCTGCCGGATGCCCCGGTAACAGATGTGCGGGAGTCAGCCGATGCCCAGCACCGCGCGGGCGGCGTCGGTGAGCAACAGCCGCAGCCGGTCCTCGGCTAGTCCGACGCCGTGGAACAGCGGTGACTGAATCGCCCCGATCGCGGCGTGCACGACGGTGCGGGCGTCGGCGTCGTTGAGGTCGTCCCGCAACTCGTCGACCAGGTGGACCCACTCCTCGAGGTAGAGCCGCTGCTTGCGGCGCAGCCGACGGCGATCCTCCTCCGGCAGGTTGTTGATTTCGTTGTGGTAGACCTGAGCCAATTCCCGGTCCGCGACCACGAATTCGACCTGGCCGGCGATGAGCTGGTCGAGGGCCGCGCTCAGGTCTCGTCGTCGCGCCGAGGATCTCCTGTTCGTCCCGCAGCAAGTCGTCGATCACCCTGTCGAACAACGCGACGAGAACGGCCGACTTGCTGTCGAAGTGGCGATAGACCCCCGAGCCGGTGATTCCGGCAGCGGCTCCGATGTCGGCGATCGACACTGCGTGGTAGCCATTGCGGGCGACGAGTTCGGCGGCAGCTGCCAGAATCCGGGACTTGCGTTCGGGATCGCGGGTGCGCCGGGTATCACCGGTCTGCTCCGTGACGATGCTGCTCACCTCCATATGTGTCTGGCGATTCATTATGCATCGTCGCCGACCTCACCGTATCCGTCACCGATAGTGAATATCGACGCGTCGGCCGGGAACTCAGTGGGAAGCTAGTACTGCCTCAGCCGGTGATGTCGCGGCCCAGGGCGACCCGGGCGATGCTCCACAGCTGTACCTCGTTGGCGCCCTCGTAGATCTCGCCCACCTTGCTGTCGCGCCAGATCGATTCGAGATGGTTTGTCGTGCCGTCCGCAGTCAGTCGACGTACGAATCCGTACCCGCCGTGGACCTGGATGGCGTCACGGGCAATGTCCACGGCAACTCGGCTCCCGATCACCTTGGCCATCGCTGCCTCGGGTTCGGGCCGTCCCGTGGTGTCGACCTTTCGAGCGGCCTTCTGGTACAGCGATCGGGCCGACTCGAGGGCGATCGCGTGCTCGGCGAACCTGAACTGCCAGTGCTGGAAACCGCCGAGTTTCGAGCCGAAGGCGCTGCGTTGACGCATGTGCCGCACGGCGTGGTCAAAGGCGCACTGCCCCATGCCCACTCCCATGGCGGCGACGCCGATTCTTCCCATCGCCAGGCTCGCCAACGCGGTCGACAGTCCTCTGCCCGGTATGGCGATCACGTGCTCGTCGGGTACGAACACGTCGGTGAACTCCACGTCCGACGTCAACTGGACGCGGTTACCCATCTTCAAGTCGGGTTCGGCGACCCAGACCCCGTCGGCATGCATATCCACCAAGAGCATGGCTTGGCTGTCCTCGACGACACACAACACCGTCATGATGTCGGCGGCGCAGGAGTTGGTGATCCAGCGTTTGCGTCCGTTGAGCCGATAACCGCCCGTTACGGCCGTGGCCCGGGTGCGCATGGCGGCGGCCGAAAGATCGGTGCTGGCTTCAGGTTCGCTCGTTGCGAACGAGCCGACGATCTCGCCGCTGATGAGCCGCGGCAGGAATTCGCCGCGGATGTGCGGCGGGGCCCCGTCGAGGGTGCGGCCCACCAACAGCGCCTGGCCGTCGTACAAGGCGGACGCCGCACCCGGGGTGAAGTATGCCAACTCCTCGGCAACGGTGGCCGCCGCCAGCATGGGGTACTGCAGACCCCGCCCTCCGACGTCGGCCGAGAACGGGACCGCATACAGGCCGGCATCGGCGATGGCCTGATGAATGTCGTGCGGGAACGCTGCTTTGGATTCCGTTGCGTTGTTGAGCTCGGCGGCTCGCGGCCGCAGCACCCGCTCGGCGAACTCGCGGGCCTCCGCCCGGATCTCGACCGTCTCCTCGGGCAGCAGCAGGTCGTCGCTCAGCGCAGTGGAGGTCCGCGAGAGCCCTTCCAGCGAGGACGAATTCGGTTCGGCGGCTTCCAACGGGACGCGAGTCACTTCAGCGTGACGCGGATCGGCAGCCGTTTGAGCCCGCCGACGAACAGCGTCGAAATCAACTCCGGTTCACCGGCCAACTCGATGGTCTTGATCCGCGGGATCAGCTCGGTGAAGAAGCTGTTCATCTCCATGCGGGCCAGTGAGGCGCCCAGGCAGAAGTGCACGCCGTAGCCGAAGGACAGGTGCTTGTTGGGGTCGCGGCCGACGTCGAACTTCATCGGGTCGTTGAAGACGTCTTCGTCCCGGTTGGCCGAGACGTAGCTCAGCAGCACCGCGTCGCCCTTCTTGATCGGGACGCCACGGACCTCGGTGTCGGCCTGGGCGGTGCGCATGAACTCCTTGACCGGCACCACGCAGCGGATCATCTCCTCGACCGCGGTGCCCATCAGCGACGGGTCGGCCTGAAGCCGGGCCAGCTGGTCGGGGTTCTGAATCAGGGCCAGCAGACCGCCGGCGATTCCGGCGCTGGTGGTGTCATGTCCGGCACTGGCGACAATCGCGTAGTAGGACAGCGTGTCCATATCCGACATCGGCTCGCCGTTGATCGTCGCGTTGGCGATCGCCGAGGCCAGATCGTCGGTCGGGTGCTCCCGGCGCGATGCGGTCAGCTGCAGTGAAGTAGGCGAACATGTCCATGATCACGGCCATGAACGCGTCCGGGTTGGCGTCGCGCTGCATCTCTTCGTCGTTCTGGCCGAACAGTTCCTGGGTGAGTTTGAGCATGAAGCGCGAAGTCCGACTCCGGCATGCCCAGCAGCGTCAGGATCACGATACAGCGGGTAGTTGACTGCGATGTCCTGGGCGAAGTCCAGTTCGGGACCCTTCTCGGCCATCTTGTCGACCCAGATCTTGGCCAGCTCGTCGCACCGGATCTTCAACGCCTTCAGCGCCGACGGCTTGAACCAGTCCGCACCGATCTTGCGCAGGTCGCGGTGGTGCGGGTCATCGGTGTGAATGAGGGTGCGCAGGCCGACGCCGGCCTCCCGTTCGGCGCGTTGCTTCTCGTCGAACTCGGCGACCTCGAGGAACGGGCGCGGGTCATTGGTGAACAACTCGTTGTCCCGCTCGATGTCCATGACGTCGGCGTGCTTGGTGATCGCCCAGAACGGCGCGTAGGGCGGCACGTCCACCCAGGAGACCGGTGCGTGGGCCCGCAGCTGGGCCAGCGCCTCGTGCAGGCGCGCTTCGTCGGAGTAGGCCCTGGGCTCGGCGAGCACCCGGCCTGCCGGGTCCATGATCCGTGTGGCAGTCATATGGTGCTCCTGTCGAGATGCGGAAACCGGGCTGTCTCTATCCAACGGCGCGAGAACTCCCAGGTGAATACCGCCTACGGATTGTTTCACTGACCCGTTGGGGATATCCCTGAGCGGCGAATCCCCTGGAAGGTGCGGTAGTACCCTTGTGCCGTGCGTCACAAGGATGCCGTGGCTACGGGCGAGGCTTGCGGATGGGGATCGCCTGCGCGCGGTCCTGGATGGTCTGCGCTCGATCGCCGACGTCTCAGATCCGGACTGGCGGCCGCGACTGCCCGACGCGCGCGCCATTGTCGACGGGGCATGGGCGGCACTGGCCGACGCCTTGGATGACAAACCGCAAGCCGGAGCGGTGCTGGAGTTGCTGCGCCGGCTGACGATCGCCGACGACACCCTTGTACGCGCCGCCGGCGCGCCCCGGCGCCTCGGTGAAGCGCTGGGACGTCTCGAGGCTGCACCGTCGACGCTGGCGGATCTGATCAAGCTGGGTCCCCAGCTGACCCGCCTGCTGGGATTCGATCGTTCGATCTTCTCCCGGGTGATCGACGGGGTGTGGACCTCGGAGGCCGTCTTCGTCATCGATGATCCGAAATGGGCCGACGAGATCAACCGAATCGGCCAGGAAATGCCGCAACCGCTGATACCCGGCCTGCACGAGACGGAGATCGTGCGCCGCAGGGAAGCGATGATCGTCACCGACGTGCAGCGCGATTCGGGGGTGCACCGCCCGATCGCCGACGAATCCCGATCCAAGTCCTATGCGGCGGCACCGATCATGTCGGGCAACCAGGTTGTCGGACTGTTACACGGAGACTGCTACATGCAGGGCCGCGACCCGAGCGGGGCGGATTGCGAAGCGCTCGCCGCGTACGCGAAGGGTCTGCAATTGGCGCTCAGCCGGGCCCGAGCCGCCGAGCAACTCCACATGGTCGGCTCGCAGTTGCGTTCCATCGCCAACGACTGCCAGGACGGCGGCGCGTCCCTTCACGAATTCTCCTTCGACCAGGCGAGCTTTGTCGCTGAGGCTGATTTTCCCCGTGCCGCCCGGGTGACAAAGCAGGCTCTCCGGTCAGTGCGCCACCTCCTGACCGCACGTGAGATCCAGATCATCGAACTCATGGCCGAAGGCCTGAGCAACTCGAGAATCGCTGAGCAACTGGTGATCTCGGAGGGGACCGTCAAGCAGCATGTCAAACACATTCTCCGCAAACTCGGTGCGGGAAACCGGGTCGAGGCGGTGTCGATGCTGTACCAGTCAGACGGTGCGTCTTAACCTCGACTGAGCCCCCAGACCCCTCTTATGGGAGAGGCGACCGCAGGGAGAGTTCGGTTAGCCTGCTCACTCATCGAGTGATTTCGTGAGGGGCCGCCATGACGTATGTCATCACGCAGAACTGTTGCAAGGACGCCAGTTGCGTGCCGGTATGCCCCGTCGAATGCATTCGCCCGATCGGTGGCACGGGGTCGTTCACCGGCACCGAGATGCTGTATATCGAACCGGACGTCTGCATTGACTGTGGCGCTTGCCAGGAGGAGTGCCCGGTCGGGGCGGTCTACCCGGAAGATGAACTCCCGCCGGAACTCGAGCGGTTCCGGGAGATCAATGCCCGCTACTTCGAACACAATCCGCTGATGCCGGACGACGCCGCGCATGCCAGCCCGCATTCCGCCGTCAAGACGGGTTCGCTGCGGGTGGCAATTGTCGGCGCCGGCCCGGCCGGCTGCTACGCCGCTGATGAACTGATCCGGATCAAGGGTGTTGAGGTCGACCTGTTCGAGCGGCTGCCCACGCCTTACGGACTGGTTCGCTACGGGGTCGCTCCGGATCACCAACACACCAAGGCCATCACCCGGCTCTTCGACGAGACGCTCGACAACAGCCGACTGCACTGCTATTTCAACGTGCGCGTCGGCACCGACATCAGCCATGACGAACTGATGGCACACCACCACGCGGTCATCTACGCAGTGGGTGCATCCGAGAGCAGACAACTGGGCGTCTCGGGGGAGACGCTGCCCGGCCACCACGCGGCAGCTGACTTCGTCGGCTGGTACAACGGCCACCCCGATAACGTCAACCGCAGTTTCGACCTGTCAGGGGAGCGTGCCGTCATCATCGGCAACGGCAACGTGTCACTCGACATCGTTCGAGTCCTGCTGTCGCCGCTGGAAACCCTTGCCGCCACCGACATCGCGGATCATGCCTTGGAAGCCTTGCGCGACAGTGCTATTCGGGAGGTTGTGATCCTGGCCCGCCGTGGGCCGCGGCATGCGGCGTTCTCGGTCGGCGAGTTCCTGGCCCTCGGTCTGCTGCCGGATGTCGACGTGGTGATCGACGCGGACGACTTGGAGCCCGATCCCGATGACGATATCGAGACCATCATCAAACTCGAGGTCGCCCGCGAGTACGCGCAACGCCAACCAACGCCAGGCAACAAGCGCATTGTGTTCCGCTTCTTCGCATCTCCGGAAGAGATTGTCGGCGACGACCGCGTGCGTGGCGTGCGGGTGACGCTGCCGGACGGCGGAACCGAAGTCATCGAGACCGGACTGGTCCTGCGCTCGACCGGCTATCGCGGGTCGGCGATCACCGACGTGCCCTTCGACGTGGCGGCCGGAACGGTTCCCAACGACCGGGGACGGGTGGTCGACGAGACCGGGCGGCCGGTTACCGGGGTGTACGTCACCGGCTGGATCAAACGGGGTCCACGGGGCGTCATCGGAACCAATCGCACCTGTGCCGAGGAGACCGCCGCCCGCCTCTGGGAGGACTTCGACGCGGGACTTCTGGCGCCGGAGGTTGGCGACCGCGACGAGATCGATGAGAGCCTCGCCGCCCGCGCCGTCACCCCGGTGGGCCGGAAGGACTGGGCCGCCATCGACGAAGCCGAACGAGAGCGGGGCGCGGAATCGTCTCGGCCGCGGGTGAAGTTCGTCGATGTCGCCGACATGCTCGCCGTAGTCCGCGACTAAGACGTGAGTGCACTGGCCGCACCTGCGGACAGGCTCCGCCGGATGCCTGGTGCAGAAGGCATCTGGGCCCTGATCGGTGCCGACGCCGTCGTCTTCGCGATCCTGTTCGCGAGCTTCATGGTGGAGCGCCGGCGCAGTCCGGAAATCTTTGAAGCGGGCCGGCAGGCACTCAACCTGAATCTCGGTGGCATCGACACCCTCATCCTGCTGACCAGCTCGTGGACCGTCGCACTGGCAATTCAGGCCGGTAAGCGCGACGCCGTCCACCGGATGCCGGGTCTCCTGCTGGCCGGGGTGCTGACCGGGGTGCTGTTCATGGTGGCCAAGTCGATCGAGTATGCGGACAAGATCAGCCAGGGCATCACCCCGGCTACCAACGCCTTCTTCATGTGGTACTTCGTCCTGACCGGCATCCACCTGATCCACGTCCTGCTCGGCACGGGTTTGTTGACATTCGTATGGACCGGTGCCCGCCGCGGCGCCTTCGGTCCGGCGAATCTCGTTGTGCCCGAAAGCGTGGCCTCGTTCTGGCATCTGGTCGACCTGCTGTGGATCGTGTTGTTCCCGCTGCTGTATCTGATGAAGGCGCAGTGATGTCGATCTGGCGCGAGCGGGCGACCAAGGTGTGGCTGGCGCTGATGGTATTGACGGTGATCACCACCTGGGGACTGTCGAAGGACTTGTTCAGTCCTGCCGTCGCCGTGGTGGGGACGTTCCTGATCGCGGGTCTGAAGGTCAGATACGTGATGTTGGACTTCATGGAATTGCGGTTCGCCCCAGCGGCCCCGCGGATCTTCTTTCAAGTCTGGATCGCCGTGGTCGTCGCGATCATTCTCGGCCTCTGGTTCGTCGTGTGAAATACGGAATGTCAAACAAGGAAAGGTGAATCGATGTCGGCTGACGGCAGACCCAACTCGCTCAAGATCGGACTGTGGTGCAACTGGATTTTCGTGGCGCTGACCGCCGTCGGGTGGCTGGGCGTCGCGCACTTCTTCGCCCCTGCGCGGGCGGATCTGGGTCTGGAAGCCACCAAAGTGTGGTTCACCGAGACCCATCGCACCGGTGTGATCGTCGGGTGCACGCTGTTCTACATCGGCGCCGGACTGCTCACGCCGGGATCCATCGCGTTCGGCATGATGCTGTCGAAAATCGAAGGCCGCCATCCGTTGTGGTCGGCCACTACGGCCGTGTGCGGGGTCTTCATCTCGCTGATCGTGTTCCTCAACTGCTGCGCCTGGATCGTGGCCGCCTACCGGCCGGAGTTCGGCGCCGACGTCATCCAATCCTGGTACGACTGGGCGTGGTTCGCCTTCCTGCTGGGCTGGATCTATCTGGCCATCGAGATGGCTGCCACCGGCATCGTGGAACTGATGGATGACCGGCCCAACCCGATGATCCCGCGGTGGTTCACCTGGCTGACCCTGGCCGGCGCGCTGGCGATCTTCACCGCCGCCGGGCCGGCGTTCTTCAAGAGCGGCCCGTTCGCCTACCACGGATTGCTGGCCTTCTACATGCCGGTCGTGGTGTGGGGTTCGTACCTCTCGATCACCACATGGTTCATGATCAAGGAACTCGGCCGCACGGCCTGACATCAGACAGCAGCCCCGGGAGGAATCCCCCGGGGCTGCTGTCTGCCGTTGACCGCGGTTAAGCGCTCGGCTTCTTCTTCTCCGGCGTCCAGGTGGCGGGCAGCCGCTTGGTGCCGTTCATGAAGTTCGACAGCAGCAGGTCCGGCTCGCCGACCACGAGATTGGGCATGCGGTGGTAGATCTCCCGCATCTGCGCCTTGAGCACCTCGCGGCCCAGGATGTGGCCCAGGCAGTAGTGCGGGCCGCCCGCGCCGAAGGACTGGTGTGGGTTGTGCTTCTCGTCCCGGCTGATGTCCATCGTCTGGGAGTTCTCGAACACGTCCTCATCGCGGTTGCTGGCGATGTACCACAGGACGACCTTGTCGCCTGCCTTGAAGGTGACGTCATCGAGCTGGTAATCGCGCGTGGCAGTGCGGCGGAAGTGCATCAGCGGCGGCTCCATCCGCAGTACCTCGTTGACCGCGTCGTCCACCCGGCCGTCGAAGTCCTCCATCAGGTAGGCGAGCTGATCGGGATGGTGCTGGAACAGGTCCAGGGCGCTGGCCATCGCATGGCGAGTGGTGTCGTTGGCGCCCGCGGCGAGCAGGGCGAAGAAGACGCCCACCTCGTCCTGGTTCAGCTTCTTGCCTTCGTACTGTGCCTCGGCGACCCAGCTGAGCAGATCGTCCCCCGGATTCTTCATCCGCTCGGGCACCAGTTCGTTGGCGAGGGTGGCCAGCTTCATCGAGGCATCGGCGAACACCATCAGCGGGGATCCGATGTGGGCGTACTCCGGGTCGTTCCAGCACGCGAACTGCTCCGCGGCGTCCATCGTGTACTGGATCTGGTCCTTGTCGGTGATGCCCAGCATGCTGCAGAAGACCTGGCCGGGAACCTCTTTGGTGATCAGCTCGCACAGGTCGCCCTCGCCACGGTAGGCGACGTCGTCGACGATGCCTCTGACGATGCCGGCGATCCGGTCGGTCATCTTGCGGATGTTGCGCGGGGTGAAGGCGACGGTGACGATGTTGCGCAACTCGGTGTGCCGGGGCGGATCGGTCACGATGAACGACAGCATGGTCTCCAGTTGCGGGAAGTCGTCGATGAAGACGCCCTCGGCCGAACTGAACACCTCGACGTTGCGCGATACCTCACGCAGGTGCTTGTGCTTGACCAGTGACCAGAAGCCTTTGGCGTTCTGCAGATTGGGATCCAGTGAATCGGGCGCGTCATTCCAACTGATCGGCGTGTTGTTGCGCAGCCAGGTGAACGCCTCGTGGCGGTAGGCGCGTGGCCGCTGCCAGAACTCCAGCGAATTCAGACGCGTGTCGATGCCCTCCGTGGAAGTGCTCATCGAATTTCCCTCAACTCTCGGCTCTGCCGGGCAGCGGTCGCCCAGCGATGGTCGATTAGAGGCTACGGAGTATGTGACCGCGGCCACATCGACTTATAGGGGCAACTTTCTCTGCCGGAGGTGGTATCCGCCGCGGCGGCGCCGTCATGGGGAGCGGGTCATCTGCCGGTACCGGGCCACGGCATCGGTGCGGTTGGAGGCGTCGAGCTTGTCCATGATGCGCCGCAGGTGCGACTTCACCGTTCCTTCGGAGATGAACAATCGGCCGGCGATCTGGACATTGGTTCTGCCCGCAGCCAGCAGGTTCAACACCTGAAGTTCCCGGCGTGTCAGCAGGTCGGCGACACCGTTGGCGGCGTCCTCGTTCACCGGCGGGGCAGCCCGGGGCGGTTCTGGCGATCCAGCCGTTGCGCCGGCTTGTTCGTCATCACACAGCCCGGTGAGGGAGTCGACGGCGCGGAGATGCTCGACGGCGGTGCCGCGCACCGCTTGCAGCTTGTCCATCACGATGTTGCGTTCCATGATCGCGCCCAGTCCCTCGGCGAACACGCCGAGTAGGTCGCGGTCCTCGGGTCCGACATCACCGAATTCGGTGGGGGCATCCGCGTGGAGCAGTGCCACCGGCGCCTGCCAGACATACACCGGCGCCGCGATGTAGACGTCGGGCTTGACGACGTCGACGAGCTCGGTGTTCACCCGCGGATCGCACTGCGGGCGCTCAACGAGGATGGGTGTCTTGGCCTGAACCATCGCGCTCTCCGGCAGTGGGCAGGCGAGCCGACGTGGGTGTGCGCGTCCCGCTTCGAGCAGCGCGGTGCTCATTGCCTCGTCGCCGGTGGCGTGCGCTGAACGCACCAGCCACATGTTGTCCCGAATCAGTGAGAACAGCACCCGGCCGAAGCCGGCGCCACAGAGTTCGACGGGGATGCGGTCGGCGAGCTCGCTGTTGGCCGAGACGTTTCGTAGCCTGGCGAGGGCCAGTTTGGTTTCGGCAGCCCGGTGGCCTGGGGGCACCACGGGTGCGGGGCCTGACTCCGACGATTCCGCCGATCGGTGCGGTGCTGCCACCAGGCTCACGCTAGGTGGCATCGATCGCGCGCCGCATCTCCCAAGAGGGGTAAGTGTAGGCAGCCGACGCGGAGTCCTAGAGATCGACGATCTGAATCGAGGCGGTGGGGCAACTGCTGGCGGCCTCCTCCACCTCGGCCCGCTTGTCGGCGTCCACCGTCTCGGTGAGCAGCGTCATCCGGCCGTCACCGTCGTCGGCGATCTCGAAGAACTCCGGCGCGTGCATCTCGCACAACCCGATTCCGGAGCACGTGGTGCGATTGAAGATTATTCGGCCTGCGACTGCCATCGTCGCCCCCTTCTGGCGAGTTCCGGGCTTCTACCCTTGTCCATCCCAGTACACCAAAGCCGCGCGAACCGCGGCAGTCTCCAAAGGGAGGACTATCGCGCCGAAAGGGGTAGCCCTCGCCGTTGGTGTTCAGCCCCGGAACACGCCGGGTGGTCCCGGCAGGTACGAGACGTTCCACTTGCGCCAGCCGTCCCCGTGCTGAACACCGCTTCCGATCCGGATTCCGCGCACGAACTCGCCGCATTCGCTTGCGGTGCAAAGGATTTGGCTGCGCACGCTCTCCTCGAGTTCTTCCTTCGACAGGTCGTCCCGAAGGAAGAACTCGACTGACTTCCACGGCTGGCTCATCGTGCGTCCTTCCGGTAGCGCACCGGGTTTCACCGCGACGATAACTATCGGACGTGCGGTGCGTCATCGCCGTATGGGCGGACTTTCGTGCCTCGAACGGGGGTTACATTGCCTACATGACTGATAACCCCTTCGATCCTTCGCTGTGGACGCCGGTGGCCGGCTTCGAGGAACTGACCGACATCACCTACCACCAGCACGTGGTCGGCGGCGTGCCGCAGCCGACGGTGCGGGTGGCGTTCAACCGGCCCGAGGTGCGCAACGCATTTCGTCCGCACTCCGTCGACGAGCTCTACCGAGCGCTCGATCACGCGCGGATGTCGCCGGATGTCGGGGTGGTGCTGTTGACCGGCAACGGGCCCTCGGCCGAAGGACGGCGGTTGGGCGTTCTGCTCCGGTGGCGATCAGCGCATCCGCGGCCGCAGCGGGTACCAGTACGCGGAGGGGGAGACGGCCGACACCGTCGATGTGGCGCGCGCCGGCCGGTTGCACATCATGGAGGTGCAACGGCTCATCCGGTTCATGCCCAAAGTGGTGATCTGCCTGGTCAACGGTTGGGCCGCCGGCGGGGGACACAGCCTGCACGTCACCTGCGACCTCACCCTCGCCAGCCGTGAGCACGCCCGGTTCAAGCAGACCGACGCCGACGTCGGCAGCTTTGACGGCGGTTACGGCAGTGCCTACCTGGCCAAGCAGGTCGGACAGAAGTTCGCCCGCGAGATCTTCTTCCTCGGTGAGACCTACACCGCCGAGCAGATGCACCAGATGGGTGCGGTCAACCGTGTGGTGGACCACGCCGACCTGGAAACCGTCGGCCTGGAATGGGCGACGAAGATCAACGGCAAATCACCTCAGGCGCAACGGATGCTGAAGTTCGCGTTCAACCTGCTCGACGACGGATTGGTGGGACAGCAGATCTTCGCCAGCGAGGCCACCCGATTGGCCTACATGACCGACGAGGCCGTCGAGGGCCGCGACGCCTTCCTGGAGAAGCGCGACCCGGACTGGAGCCGGTTCCCGCGGTATTTCTGAGGGGGTACACGCCGTCCGCCGATTTCACCCTTCTGGAAGATGTGGGGACCTAGGGTCGAAGACCACTATTGCGGTAGGAAATCTCGACGTCGAGGAAAGGTGCGCCGTGCGTACTAAGGCAGCAGTCCTGTGGGAACTCGGAGGCAAGTGGGAGGTCGGCGAGGTCGACCTGGATCCGCCCAAGGCCGGCGAGGTGATGATCAAGTTGACGGCGAGCGGGCTGTGCCATTCCGACTACCACCTGGTCACCGGTGACATACCGGTGGGGCTGCCGTACGTGGGCGGCCACGAGGGTGCCGGCGTGGTCGCCGAAGTCGGGCCGGGGGTCACCGATGTGGCCGTTGGTGACTCGGTGGTGCTCAGCTTCCTTCCCGCGTGCGGCAAGTGCTCCTACTGCGCGCGCGGCATGACCAACCTGTGCGACCTTGGCGCACAGATCATTCAGGGCCCGCAGCTCGACGGCACCTACCGCTTCCACTCGAAGGGTCAGGGCCTGGGCCAGATGTGCCTGCTGGGCACCTTCTCCGAATACACCGTCGTGCCGATGGCCTCGGTGGTCAAGGTCGACCCCGGCACCCCGCTGGACAAGGCCGCCGTGATCGGCTGCAGTGTGCCCACCGGCTTCGGCAGCGTGGTCAGGACCGCCGGTATCCGTCCCGGCAGACTCCGTGGTCATCATGGGTGTCGGCGGCATCGGCGCCAACGCCCTGCAGGGCGCCAAGAGTGCCGGCGCCCGCCACATCGTGGCCATCGACCCGGTGGAGTACAAGCGCGACCAAGCCAAGATCTTCGGCGCCACCCACTCGGTGCCCGACGTCGCCGCGGCCCAGGCTCTGGTCTCCGAACTGACCCGCGGCCAGATGGCGGACGCCTGTGTGATCACCACCGACGTCGCCGAAGGCGCCTACGTGGGCGAGGCGCTGAGCCTGGTCGGCAAGCGCGGCAGGGTGGTCGTCACCGCCATCGGTCATCCCACCGAACTGACCATGAGCGGCTCGTTGTTCGAGATGACTCTGTACGAGAAGTCCGTTCACGGATCGCTGTTCGGCTCGTCCAACCCGCAGCATGACATTCCGCGCTACCTGGAGATGTACAACCTCGGGGAACTGATGCTCGACGAGCTGATCACCCGCGAGTACACCCTCGATGAGGTCAACAAGGGTTATGACGACATGCTGGCCGGCCGCAACATCCGCGGCGTGATCCGGTTCTGATCGGCGGCGGATCAGCCGACGTTGGCGCCGGCGGTCGAGATCAGGCGGTGGTAGCGCGCCACCGCCTCGGTCCGATTGGTGGCACCCAGCTTGCGCAGGATGTGCTTGACGTGTGACTTGACCGTGCCCTCGGTGACGAAAAGCCCGGTTGCGATCTGGGCGTTGGTCTTGCCGGATGCAAGGTTGCGCAGCACATCCCATTCCCGCGGCGTCAGCCGCTCGCTTCGCCCGTCGGTGAACATGGCGGCCTGACCCCGGCCGGGCTCGCCGTGCTCGATGCCGAACTCCCCGTTGTCGAGTATGTCGGTGGTGAAGTCGTCGGCAATCGCTGTCACGCCGGCCAGATAGTCGCTTGTCGCGCGGCGCACGGCCTGCAGGCGCTCCATCAGCTGGGCCCGTTCGATCGCCAGTCCGAGGCCCTCTGCATAAGTGCCCAGCACGCAGCGGTCGAACTCGTCGACGGCGCTGTCGACGTCGCGGTCGGCGTGGATCATTGCGACGGGCTCACCCCACGCGAGCACCGGAGCGGCGACATAGCTCGCGGTATCGGTGAATCGGATGAACTCGGCGTGCACCCGGGGATTGGACTGCGGGTCACTGATCACCATCGGGGTACAGCGACGGACCATTTCGCTTTCCAGAAGCGGCCCCATGAGGCGCCGGGGATGGGCCCGGCCGATATCGACGAGGGCTTGGCCGAAATCTGGATCGCTGACGGAGAACCCGGAGCGCGCCAGCCAGGTGCCCTGTTCGATGTTGGAGAACAGTGCACGGCGGAAACCGATCCGACGGGCCTCGATCGGCGCGCGTTCGGCGAGCGCACTGGTCGACGGCGCGTTACGCAGCGCGGAGAGCGCCTCCCTGGCCCCGGCGGCGACCTCGGAGCGGCGCTCGAGCAACGCATCTTTGACGTCGACCTGGATGGTGACCGAATCCAACATCAGAGCCGCGACGCGGGTCGCCGGAAGTTCTTCGGGGTGGCTTTCCAAGGCGTCCGCCAGCGCCCGGCGGGCGGACCCCAGGGCGTGGTCACTGGCCTCCAGATCAGCACGCCCGGACAGCGGTGCCAAAGCGTCGTCGCCGAGCAACCCCGCCGCTTCGCTGAGAATCTCGCGGGTTCGTTCGACACACTCTTTCGACATGGCCATCCTTTCCGTCAGGCCGACGGCGGCAGATAGATGGTCTTGAAAACCTGGAAGGCATCCAAGCCCTCCGGGCCCAACTCCCGCCCGATACCGCTGTCTTTGATCCCGCCGAAGGGAGCTACCGGGTCATTGGTGTAGTGGTTGACGCCAACGGTTCCCGACCGGACCTTTCGGGCGACGCTAGCAGCGCGTTCGACATCAGATGACCAAACGGTGCCACCCAGTCCGTAATTGCTGTCGTTGGCAATAGCCACCGCTTCGGCTTCGTCGTCATAGGGGATGACCGACAGCACCGGGCCGAAGATCTCTTCGCAGGACACCTGAGCCGTGTTGGTCATGTCGGCGAACACCGTCGGCTCGACGAACCAGCCGCGGTCCAATCCTTTCGGACGGCCGCCGCCGGTGGTCAATCGGCCCTCCTGCTTGCCCTTGGCGATGTAGCCCTCCACCCGGTCGCGCTGTCGGCTCGACACGAGTGGGCCGATCTTGGTTTCCGGGTCGAGCGGGTCACCGATGGTCAGGCCGGCGGCCAGGGCGGTGACGGTGTCGACGATCTCGGAGTAACGGCTGCGCGGTGCCAGCACCCGGGTGTTGAGCCAGCAGATCTGTCCGTTGTTGAGGAGAGTGACTCCGAAGAAGGACTCGATGTTGGCGCCGAGATCGGCGTCATCGAGGACGATGGCCGCCGACTTCCCGCCCAACTCGAGGGTCACGGGGCGAAGCAGGCGGCCGCACGTCTCACCGATGGCCCGGCCTGCGGCAGTGGATCCGGTGAACGAGACCTTGTCGATTCCGGGGTGGGCTACCAGGTAGGCGCCGAGTTCACGGCCGCCGGGCACCACATTGAGGACGCCCGCGGGCAGGCCCGCGGCCAGCGCCGCCTCCGCCATCAGGAAAGCGTCGAGCACGGTCTCTTCGGCCGGCTTGAGCACCATGGTGCAGCCGGCGGCCAGCGCAGGGGCGATCTTCAGGAACGAGATGCCCTGCGGCACGTTCCAGGGCGTGATGGCGGCGACTACACCGACCGGCTGACGCGAGACCAGCGCCGTCCCGCCGAGCATGCCGGGCCGGGCCTCCTCGACCGGCATGGCGTTCATCAATCCGCTGTAGTAGCGCAGCAGCAGTGGGGGAAAGCCGGCTTCGAACTGGTGCGCCAGCCAGATCGGCATGCCGTTCTGCATCGACACCCGCCGGGCGGTCTCCTCGCCGCGGGCTTCCAGTTCGGCAGCGAACCTCTCCAGCACCTCACCGCGCTGGGCAGGGCTCCAGTTCGACCAGCCGTCGGGATCGTCGAAGGCGGCTCGGGCGGCTGCTACTGCGGTGTCGACGTCGGTTTCGCTGCCGCGCGGGACCGAGCCGATCTGCTCCTCGGTGGTCGGGGAGTGCACGTCGATCGTTTCCGTCTTCGCCGGATCGGACCACTGGCCACCGATATAGAGCTGACGGTAGTCGATCGACATGCATGCCTCCCTGAAGGTTGATGGTCAGCGCGACCCACGCCGCGCGTGTGATGGCTGTCACCAACAGCGTGCCAAAGTGACGCCAAAAATACAACCTTTTAAAAAGGTCAGGCCAAAACTCGCTGACTGCTCCGTGCTGCAACGGGAGGAGATCAACCCTGGGAGCGGGCCGAAATTCCCTCGTTGGCCAGCATCACCCCGACGATCCGGCGGGCGTGCCCTGCGGCCACGTCGGCCTGAAACTCGACGCCGGTCTGCCAGCGCTCGTATCCGGAGTGCTGGGACGCCATGTCAAGCACCGCGACATCACGCCTTGCGACGCCGTCGAGGAACACCCGCAGTCGGTCGGTGGCAGCTGCCGCGTCGAGTGCATAGTTGCGGGACGCCGCCATGACGACGCGTGTCGATGTCTCGGTCTCGGGGGTGATGGCGTGGATACGGGTGGTGGACGCGACCTCGCCGGGAGCCGTCTCGACGTCCCATCGCTGCAGATGCAGGGCGGGCGAGGCGAAGGTGCCCATCTCGCGGCGCCGGTAGTCCACGGCGCGATCCAGCCCGCCGGCCTCGGCTTCCCAGGCGGTGGGACGAGCGGGCGGCAGTACCCGGGTGTAGGACACCGTGGTTTCGGTGACCTCCACCTCGCTGAACGCAGGCATGCTGCGGATCGACTCGGGGATGTCCGCCGCATGCAGGATCGGTGCGTAACTGAAATCCAGGTAGTGCTCGTGCACCATCATGTAGTTCGCGGCCACGTCCCATGCGCTGTAGAACGTCTCCCAGCCGGACTGCCGGATCCACGGCACCGTCGGCGGGCGGCTGACGGCCGCGGCGCCGGGCGATCCCATCCAGATCCAGATGAACGGCGGATCTTCGAGCACCGGGAAGACCCGAACCCGCATTCCCGTGGGAACGCGGTGCTGGGAAGGAATGTGGGTGCACGTGCCGTCGTGGTCGTAGGTACAGCCGTGGTAGCCGCAGACCAGCTGCTCGCCGTCGATAAGGCTGTGCGACAAGGGAAAAGCCCGGTGGGCGCAACGATTCTCGAAGGCGCTCAGCCGGCCGCTCGCGGCGCGCCACAGCACGACGTCGTCACCGAGCAAGCGCCTGCCGAGTGGGGTTGCCGTCACCTCGTCGGCAGTCGCTGCGACATACCAGCAGTTTCTTCGGGTAATTGGCGGTCACAGGTCAAGCACCAGTCTTGGGGTTCGGGAGCGTGACACGCACAGAATCATGTCGCCGGCCTCTTTGTCGGGCGCTTTCAATACCGAATCGAGGTGTTCCGGAACGCCTTCCAGCACTTTGGCCTTGCAGCTTCCGCAGACCCCCTCATAGCAACTGGTGGTGATCGGCACCCCCGCCGCTTCCACCAATTCCAGGATCGAGTCGCCGGCTTCCACCTCGAGGGTGATCCCGGAGCGCTGGCACACGACTTCGAACCGCTCGAGTGCCGTGGCGTCATGTTGCGCGTTCGGCGCTTTGGCGGCGAACCGCTCGATATGCAGGGAGCCCTCCGGCCAATGTGCACATCGCTCTTCGACGGCACTCAGCAGCGCTTCGGGACCACAGCAGTACACGACGGTATCGTCCTGGGGTTCACCGAGCAGAGAGTCGAGGTCGAGGAGGCCGCTTTCATCGTGCGGCCACACGGTTACCCGATCAGGATGACGTTCGACCAGTTCGCCGACGAACGCCATGGAACGCCTGCTCCGTCCGCCGTACAACAGGGACCAGTCGGCTCCGGCCAACGCCGCGGCCTCCACCATCGTCATGATCGGCGTGATACCGATGCCCCCGGCGATGAAGCGATACTTCGGTGCATCCACAAACGCAAAGTGGTTGCGGGGTCCCCGCACTCGCACAACAGAACCCACGTGCAGTTGCTCGTGGACATATTGCGAACCGCCGCGGCTGGCCGGGTCGAGCAGTACCCCGATACGCCACGTCGTCAGATCGCGAGGGTCACCGCAGAGCGAGTATTGACGGGTCAGATCGTCGCCCAGAATCAGGTCGACGTGAGCGCCCGGCTGCCACCTGGGCAGCTCGGCGTCGTCGGGATAGCCGAGGTCCAGCACCGCGACACCCTCGGCTGGGGTGCCGCGACGCCGCACGACCAACTCTGCGGTGAACTCGTGAACGCTTGCGCTCGGCATCGTGGAGATGGCTGCTGTCCTGATGGTTCAGCGGTTCAGGACACCGTCACCGTCGCGGGCAGGTGCTTGAGACCACCCACGAAGTTGGTATGTGTGACGCTTCCGGGCCCCTGAACCTCGATGGACTCCAGGCGGGGCAGCAGCTGCTCGAACATCACTCGCAACTCGAGCTTGGCCAGGTGCTGGCCCACGCAGGTATGCGGACCGAAGCCAAAAGCCATGTGGTTATTGGGGTTGCGGTCGATGTCGAACGTGTTCGGGTCCGAGAAAAGGTCCTCGTCACGGCAGGCCGACTGGAACAGCGGCATGATCCGATCGCCCTTCTTGATGAGCTGGCCGTTCAGTTCGTGGTCCTGCTCGGCGCGGCGCATGAAGTGCTTGACCGGCGCGACGTAGCGCAGCCCCTCCTGGATGAGCTTGCCGATCAGGCCCGGATCCGCCTTGACCCTGGCGAGCACGTCGGGATGCAGGGCCAACTGTTGCAGGGTCCCGGCGAGCGTCGCCGAGGTGGTGTCGTGGCCGGCCGTGCAGATGGCCATGAACCAGCCGTAGGAGTATGGAGCGGGCCAGTACTCGCCGTCGGGTGTCTTGGCCACGGAGATCAAGGTAGCCAGATCGTCGCGCGGATTGGCTCGCCGGTCTTCGACGAGGACGTCGAAATACTTGTAGAAGGTCTGCACGGTTTCGGCGAACTGCTGGGCCATCGCCTCGGGGGACACCTCGACGGTCTCGCGCTGGTGCTCGGGATCGGCCGTGCCGAAGAACTCCTGGGTCAGCGCCATCATCTGGGGCTCGTCGGATGCCGGCACACCCAGCAAGGTCATGATCACGTGCAACGGATAGCCGAGAGCCCAGTCGTCGACGAGGTCGATCTGCTTGCCGCCTGCCGAGAGCGACTTCAGTTTCTCGATGGACTCGTTGGCCAGTTCGCGCGCCTGCCCCTCCAGGGCTTTGAGCCGGGCCGGCTTGAAGTAGTCGAACACGATGTTCTTGACGGTGGTGTGCTCGGGCGGATCGAGAAACGGCAGGGCATCCATCAACCGCAGGCTGCCGCCGAGCATGCTCTTGGTGAACTCGTCGCCGGCCTGGTTGGTCAGGATGGGGTTGTGGGCCCCGGGTTGGGCGCCGCCGCCTGCGGAGAAGACCTCTGGCTGGAGGCTTTCGACTTCCTGGATGTCGGCGTACTTGCTGACCAGCCACAGCGGGTCGTAACCCTCGACTACGGCCTTGCCCACCGGCATGTTGTCGCGCATCCACTTGTAGGCCTCGTACAGCGAGGCAAGATCGGCGTGGCCCTCGGGGAGCACAATCCGGCGAGCGATCTCGTCCGGGAGGATCGCTTCCTTGGTGTCTTGGGCGGTTGTCACTGCAGTCCTCTTTCCGACGTGTCTTCCAATGTTGCGGCGTGAGCCAAGTCTCATCGGGTTGACGCTCGCTTGCGTCACCACTAGGTGGAGTCCTTACTCCCGCTTTCGGGGTATGTCCGCGCGCCGTGGCTCGGTCAGGCCTCCGGACAGCCCTCGTCGATCCACTGCACGACCTGGGCGATCTCCTCGTCGGAGATCGGGTCGAGGTAGGCGGGCATTCGCATGATGCTGGCCCCGTCGGGCGCCGGTTCCAGGTCGGACCCGAACGGTGCCAGGCCTTGCAGGGACTTGACCAGGTTCGAGTTGGCGCCGTCGCCAGGGGTCACCAGTTTGCGGCCGCCGACCTTCATCGCGACGAACCGGTCCCTGGTCACGCCCCGCCAGAACGGACCGTGCGACGACACGTCGGCATCCGGCCCGCCGACCGAGCGGTCGAGGATGTCGATGACGTCATTGAAGTTCATTGCTGACTCCTTTCAGTCCCAGGGCGATCACCTCATCGAAACCGGCACGCAGACAGGCGCCGAACTCTTCCGGGTGGGTGATGGCTTCGGGGTCGTAGTTCACCGCGATGCAGCAGTTGCCGGCATAGGTCAGCATCGCGGCCATGGCCGGCAGGCCCGGCCGGGGACCCATCGGGTAGATGTGGGTCACCTTGGCGCCCGCCAGATAGAGGGGACGGGTGATCGCGCCCAGGTTGGACGCCTGGAGGTCGTTGAGTTCGGTCATCTGACCGGCGATGCGGGTCAGGGCTATATCCGGCAGGCGGCTCAGTACCGGCGCGATGAGATCGAGGAACCCGAGCGCGGGCTCGCTGCGTGCTTCGGCGACGAATTCATGGATGGCGGCGACGCGCTTGCGGGGATCCGGTTCGCCGACCGGTGCGACGAAACGGGCGGCGGCAAACTTGTTGGACCCCATGGGATCAGCGTCGGTGCGGATGCTGACCGGAATCGCCATCGGGATGAGATCCACGGACAGCGAGAGTGCTTCGTGATACAGCCGGAGTCCGCCGAGCAGACCCGCCAGGAAGGCGTCGTTGAGCGACCCGCCGGCGGCCTTGGCCCCGGCCTTGAGGTCGGCGAGCGGAACATCGAAGGTATCCAGCCGGTATCCGGATCCATGACCGCTCAATGCCGGAGAGTGCGGCGCATCGGGCGGGGTCAGAACGCGCCGCAGCGACATGGCGAAGCCGACCGCGGCGGTCGTGGTGCCCACCGGGTCGCCGACGAATCTGCCGGCGGCAGCCAGCGCACCGCGCAACGCAGTCACCGGCGCGTTGACCGTCTGGGCGCCCAGGCGACCGATCAACAAGCCCTCGGGAGATTCACTCGGGCGGGGTTCCGGTTCCGGTGCGCCGTCGACGGAACGGTGTTCCCGGCTGTGCGCGTGGGAAAGGTCCAGCAACTGCAGCAGGCCCACCCCGTCGCTGAGGCTGTGATGCGGTTTGAACAGGTAGGCGGCCCCGCCGCCCTGCAGGCCCAGTACCAGCAGGGCCTCCCACGGCGGGCGTTCGGGGTCCACCGGTCGGGCAGCGAATTGTGCTGCGAGACGGCGCAGTTCGGCCATGGATCCGTCGCCGGGCAGTCGCACCCTCTGCAGGTGATACGACAGGTCGAAATTCGGGTCCGGCGACCACGCCGGAGACACCAGCGGCAGCGGAGGTTCGACGATTCTCTCGCGCAGCCGAGGAACCTGCCGGGTGAAAACGTCGTGGGCTGCGACCAGGCGGTCCCAATCAGGTTCGCGATCGAGAATCTCGACCAGCACGCCGGTCGAGCGGGTGCGGTAGTCGCCCGAACTGCGCCACATCAGCGCTTCCCAGGCGCTCAAATCGGGCCCGCCGCCCCAGGATGCGAGTGTCTGCGGGTCAGTGGTTGCCATGTCCGTCCCCCTACGTCGCTGCCGCGGCATCCGTGGAGTCACGGGTCACCTGCAGGATGAGTTCCGCCACCCGAGCCGGCTCGTCGTACATCGGCACGTGTCCGACGCCGGCGAGGCGGATCAGTTCTGCGCCCGGCAGACGCTCGAACATGGGTGAGCCGAAGTGCTTGAAGGGCAGGACTCGATCCTGTTCACCCCACACCAACCGCACCGGGTAGTCCCGTTCGGCGGGAAGCGGATCCACCGGACGAAGATGGAGGACCCGCAGCAGCGGTTCGACGATCGGCGAATGTCCGGTGGCGTGGATGTAGGTCGCCAACATCTCTTTCGGCACCCGGTGCAGGATGCGCCACTTGGCGGCGCCAGCATCGCCCAGCGCATCAGACGACGCTCAGCCAGCGTCTCGGCCCGGTGGGAGTAGCGCGCCACGGTGCTCAACCCGAGCTTGACCCCGATTGATGCCATCTTGATTCGTCGTGGCGAATGCCACGCCCCGGCCGGGCTCAGCAGGATCAGCGACCGCGCGCGGCCGCGCCGGGCGAGTTCGATACCCAGCCAACCGCCGAGGGAGTTCCCGGCGATGTGCACCCGCTGCAGGCCCATCCGGTCGAGTTCTGTCTCGATGGCGTCGGCCAGGGCTTCCACCGACGGTTCGACGCCGTCGTCGAGTTGCGGTCCACCGGCATGTCCGTGCAGCGTCGGAACGATCACGTCGTGGTGCGGTTCCAGGTAGGGCAGCACTGGCGACCATGCCCGCCAGATCCCACCGATGCCGTGCAACAGCAGCAGCGGTTCCCCGGCCCCGCCGCGGTGCAGGGCCGTCAACTCCAAGGGCGGCGCAACGTCGCTTCGACCCATGTCGTTCGTGATGCCTCCGCTCTGGAGAAAGACCGCACGGTAATCACGGACTTTCGCGTGGAGATCAGTGTGAACCGCCGAATGCGGCACCGCGTCGCCACATCGGGGCAGTTTCTCTCCTGCGCAGGAGGTATTTGTTGTCCTCGCAGGGGGTGTTCGGGCCGCGCGGCCATGGTGCTGCGGGTCCCGACCCCGCATAGTGGCGCAATGGTCGGCCCCGCAACCTCGGTGACTGTCGATGATCTCGTCGAGCAGATCAAGGCGGGACCGACTGGTCCGAAGGTGGCGGCCTTCTTCGACTTCGACGGGACACTGATCCAGGGCTACTCGGCCGGCGCACTCCTGGCGCATCGGGCAAGGAACTTCCAGTTGGGTCCCGACGAGGTGTTCCGAACGATTCGTGCCGCGGCGGGCGGCCCCCTCGACGAAGCCGCCTTCAAAGAACTTCTACTCCACGGGATTCGGGCCTGGGTGGGTCGATCCGAGGAGGAACTCGACGAACTCGGGGATCAACTGTTCAGCTCGGATATCGCGGGCTCGCTGTTCCACGGGGCGTGGCGGCTGGTCCGAGCCCATCAGAATCAGGGGCACACAGTCGTCATCGCGACCTCGGCGACGCGGCTACAGGTCGCTCCGATGGCGCGCGAGTTGGGCATCGAACACATCTTGTGCACCGAACTCGACCTGTGTGACGGAATCGTCACCGGCGCACTCGCCGGCCGGCCTCCATGGGGAGAGGGCAAGCTCGCGGCCGTGCGTGATTTCGCCAGGAGTCGTCGCATCGCACTGAAGAACTGCCATGCCTACGCGAACGGCGACGAGGACGTCCCCTTCCTGAGCGGAGTGGGTCACCCGCACCCGGTGAACCCGGGACCTGAACTGGCCCGGCACGCTGCTGACCAAGGTTGGGCCGCACTGCGACTCGAGGGCAAACAGAGTCAGTTCAACCCTGCGGCGCTGATCCGCACGGCGGGTCTGCTCGGCGGCTTTGCCTCGGCTCTGGGCACCGGTCTGGTCACCGGAGTGCTCACCCAGGACCGCCGCAGCGGCGTGGACATCACCACCTCACTTTTCGGCCGTCTCGGTGGCTGGCTGAGTGACATTCGAATCGAGGTCACCGGCGAGCAGCACACCGCGACCCGCCCGGCGGTGTTCTTCATCAACCATCAAAGCGCGATGATCGATCTGCTGGTGACGACGCGCGTGGTGCAACGGGGCTTCACCGCGGTCGCCAAAGCCGAACTGGCCCAACTTCCGGTGCTGGGAAAGTTGATGGAGCTGGCGGACGTGGCCTTTGTCGACAGGTCGAACACCAGCAATGCGATCTCCGCCTTGGACCCGGCGGTCGAGAGACTGCGTAGGGGAGTCTCGGTCGTCATGTCGCCGGAAGGAACCCGTTCCTACAGCCCAACCATCGGCGCCTTCAAGAAGGGCGGCTTCCACATGGCGTGGGACGCCGGGGTTCCGATCACCCCGATCGTCATCCGCAATGCCGGCGAGATCATGTGGCGCAACGCGAAAGTAGCGCAGCAAGGCACCATCGAGGTCGTCGTACACCAGCCGCTTCCGACCGCGCACTGGACCAAAGCGGATCTCGACGAGTGGGTGCCGCGCATGCGCCAGCTGTACACCGACACGCTCGACGACTGGCCCGGAACAGCGGCCGGCGAGCGCTGGTCGGCAGCGATCGCGGAATCATAGGCAGGGACACGGGCAATGAGCGCAGCACGTGATCGCATCGACAAGCTGATTCGCGGTGAGGATCGTTCCGAGATCGCTGCGCTCCTGGAGTCGGCCCAATTCGACCGCGACACAGCGCAACTGGCTGCCGAGCTCGGCCGCGATGTCCATGACGTGCGTGCGGAAGCCGAGGGTTACGTGCGCGAGATGGCCGCCTCCCATGTCCCGTTGGTCGTTCGCGCCTGGCACGCGTTGTCCGCGTGGATGGTTCGCGGCTACCAGATCGTGGTCGACGACGATGACCTGGCCGCGCTGCGGGCTCTCGACCGTGAGCATGCGCTGATCCTGCTGATCTCACACCGTTCGTATCTCGACCAGTTCTCCCTTCCGCCGCGTCTGCTGCAGGGCGGAATCTCGCCGACGTTCGGCCTGGCCGGTGCGAACCTCAACTTCTTCCCGCTGGGTACCCTGGCCCGCCGCAACGGGTTCATCCCGGTTCGCCGTTCGACCGGCGACCTGCCGGTCTACCGGTGGGCATTGCGGGCGATCGTCGGACGATTGGTGTCGCGGGGCGAGAACCTGATCTGGTCGATCGAGGGCGGTCGAAGCCGCACCGGAAAGCTTCGACCGCCGAGATACGGACTGTTGAAGTACGTCACCGACGCCGTCGGAGGTGATGGCTCGACGCAGGCGGTCGCCGTTCCGGTGTCCATCGTGTTCGACCAACTGCCACTGCACGAGGTCAAGCTGATGGTGGCGGAGTCGCGCGGACTCCCCAAGAAGCCGGAGAACCTGCGATGGCTCTTCAGCTATGCCCGGGGACTGCGGCAACGTCTGGGGCGCATCTACATCGACTTCGGTTCGCCGGTGCCGCTGTACGACCGGATCGAGGCGTTGCGCGCGGATGGACTCAACGACCGGCAGGTGGTGGAGCGCGTCGCACTGGACATCTGCCACCGCCTCAACCGGGCTACGCCGGTGACCGCCACAGCCGCAGTGTGCGTTGCGATGCTCGGCGAAGACCGTGCACTGACTCTCGACGAGGTGTCGGCCACCGTCGCCCCGCTGGCGCGTTATCTCCTGGCGCGCGGATGGCCGGTGGCCGGCGGCGCCGATCTGACCGAGCGGGCCACGGTGTCGCAGACTTTGCAGGACCTGGTCGGCTCCGGGGTGCTGACCCGGTATTCGGGCGGAACGACGACGGTGTGGGGGATCGGGCACGACCAGCATTTGATCGCGGCGGTCTACCGGAACAGCGCCATTCACGTGTTGCTGATGCGGGCGATCGCGGAGCTGGCGCTGCTCGCCATCGTGCGTGCGCCGGCAATGACGAAACGGGTGGGATGGGAAAAAGCGCTCGAGGTTCGGGAGCTGCTCAAGTTCGACTTCTTCTTCGCCGGTCGCGATGAGTTCGCCGACGAGCTCTGGAGTGAGATCGCGATCATGTCCGGACAGGAGTACGACCCGGACGCGCCGCTCGAATCTGAGGAGGCCGCGAGGATTCTGCAGCAGAGTGATCTGATCGTTGCGGACCTCGTGCTTCGCCCGTTCGTCGATGCCTACCGGGTGGTGGCCGAGGAACTGGCCGCCCTCGGCCCCGGCGCCGCCACCGCAGAGCAGGAACTGCTCGAGAACTGTCTGCGGCTGGGCCGGCAGTGGTCGCTGCAGCACCGCATCACCGAGGAGTCCGTGTCCGGCGAGATGTTCAGTACGGCGGTGAAAATGGCCCGGCATCGTGGGTTGCTCGACACGAATGCACCAGTGGAAGAGGTTGCGCAGCGCCGCCGTTCGCTGGTCGCCGAACTCGAAGCCCTGCAGAGCTCGATCGCAGAACTCAGCCGAATACGCCGCAGGAGCTAGTGACGCGCGGTCACCCGCTGCAACCACTGTAGGAGGTCACTGATGACCTCATCCCGGTTGGTCTCGTTGAGGATTTCGTGCCGTGCGTCGTCGTAGGTGCAGACGGTGACATCGGTGAGGCCGGCGGCCCGGTAGCGGTCGGCCAGCGCCTGCAGCAACGCGAGATCGGCATTCACCGGATCCTTGGAGCCGCCGGCGATGTAGACCGGCAGATCCTTCGGGAGTCGCGCCAGTTCGGCCGAATCGGCGGCGCGCCGAGCGCCCGCGAACATGTCCCGGGCCGACTGCGCGTCGATACCGAAGCCGCACAGCGGATCAGCGACGTACGCATCGACGACGGCTGTGTCCCGGGACAGCCAGTCGTAGTCGGTGCGCGCCGGCTGGAACGGGGCGTTGAATGCGGACAGGTCGATGTCATTGGAGAGGTCGAGGGCCGGTTCGAGGAGATCGAGGGCCGCGGTTCCGGTCAGTGCGACGGCGTCGATGTCGTCGGCGTGGTCCAGGAGGAACTGCTGGGCCGCGAACGATCCCATGCTGTGGGCGACGATGGCCACCGGTTTGTCCGGAAACTCCGACTTGGCCAGCTCCACAATGAGATTCAAGTCGCTGACCAGTGCCCGCCAGCCAGCCGGGCCGAGCTGGCCAGGCTCGGTGTCGGTGGAGATCGAAGCGCCGTGTCCGCGATGATCGTGTCCGTAGACGGCGAAACCCTTTTCGCACAATGCTTCTGCCACGTGGTCGTAACGCCGTATGTGCTCACCCATGCCGTGGGCGAGCACGACGACGCCGGTGGTGCGCGTTGCGTCACCGGGCGCCCAGCGAAAGCCCACCAACTCCGCATCGCCGGTGGAGTGGTAGGAGAAGCGCTGGGGAGCGGTCATGCCGCGGAGATTCCGCCGTTGACGCTGATCGCCTGGCCGGTCAGCTTTCCGGCGGCCGCGCTGCAGACGAACACAGCCAGTGCGGCGACGTCGTCCGCGTCCGGAACTCCGAGGGACGCCTGTTTGGCGGCGCTGGCGAACAGCTTGGCGCTGAAACCCTCACCACTGGTGATGCGTTCGGTCGAGGCGGTGCCGTGCACCAGTGACGGCGTCAGGGCGTTGGCCCGGATGCCGTGGCGCTTCTCTTCGATGGCGATGGTCCGGGTGAACATCACGATGGCGGCCTTCGCGGCGCCGATCATGGCCTCACCGGGTGTCGCCGTCTTGGCGGCGTCGGAGGCGACGTTGACGATGACGCCACCCTTGCGGCTGCGCATTCCGGGCAGCACCGCGCTGGCCATATGCATCGCAGGGGTGGCCATTTCGGTGAGGATGCGGCTGATGTCGCTGGCGGGGATATCTTTGAACAGCTCCGGCGCGACGCCGTCGGCGGCGGTGGTGCACATCATGATGTCGATCCCGCCGAGCAGCCGCTCGGCTTCTTCTGCTATGTGCGACGCCTCCGCCGGATCCAACGGGCTGCCGGCCAGGAAGTGGGCGTCGGCGCCGAGATCGGTCAGCAGCCTGGCGGCAGGCTCACCCCGTTCGGCGTTGCGGCCGACGATCACGATCCGGGGCACGCCGGCCTCGGCGAGGGCTTTGGCGGTGGCGAATCCGATGCCGGCGGTGCCGCCGATGATCAGTGCGCCGCACTCGGTCAGGTCCTTGGGGGGTGGAAGCTGCTCTGTCACGGGCTCTCCTGATCTATAGGGTGGTCTTCACGACCACTTGGCTGCGGTTCTCCAGTTCCAGGGCGGACAGGAACGAGTCGATCTCCGCGCTGCGGATCAACGAGTTCTTGGTCGCGCGAATGCCTTCGGCGCCGTTCTGGGCGATGGCCTCGGCGAGTTCGATGGCCGCTGTCACGACCTCCTCGCCTTCGACAGGGACAATTCGGTTGGCCAGGCCCATCCGCACCGCTTCCTCGGCTTTGACGGTCCGTCCGGTGAACGAGATCTCCGCGGCGCGGGCCGGCCCGATCACCCGCGACAGGTGCCATGAGGCTCCCAGTTCGCCGATCGACAGGCCCACCCGGACGAAGCCGGCGCTGAAACTGGCTGAGGCCGTTGCCAACCGGATGTCGGCGGACAGGGCCAGGGATAGCCCGCCGCCGGCGACCGGCCCGCTGATCGCGGCGATCACGGGGCAGGGAAGCGAGCGCAGACCCGAGGTGCCGGCCGAGGCGGTGTCGACGAGTTCGTTGAACTCCGGGATGCTCATCTTGGCGATGACCTCGACCTCCTGCAGGTCGAAGCCGGTGCAGAACGTGGCGCCGCCGGCGCCGGTGATGATCAGTGCGCGCAGCGGCGCCTTCCGCAACGTGTGCGCGTACCAGGCGATTTCGCCGAACATCTCGACGGTCTGCGAGTTGCCCCGGTCGGGTCGGTTCACCGACATCACCGCGATACCGGGCACGGGTTCGGCGATGGTGAGTGTCTTGGCCTGGCCGAGTTCGGCCAGGATGTCGGCCATCGGACGGGTGGAGACCCGGTTCCAGTCCGCCATCAGGCCCCCGTGAAGTTGGGTGCGCGCTTCTCCCGGAATGCGGCCAGCGCCTCGGGCATGTCCGCGCACCGGGTGAGCAGTGCCTGCCCGCGGCTCTCCAGTTCGAGCGCCGCGGCGAACGAACTGATCTCGAGGTTGGACTGCAACGCCCGCTTGGACAGTTTGATGCCGCCGGGGGAGTTGGCGCTGATCTGGCCCGCCATCTTCAGTGCGCGCTCGATCAGGTCGTCGGGTCCGGTGACGGCGTTGAGCAGCCCCAGTCGCTCGGCTTCCTCTGCCCCGACCATGCGACCGGTGAAGGCGATGTCGGCGGCCTGGGCCGGCCCGATGAGCCGGGGCAGTAGCCAGGACGCGCCGAGATCGCCTGCGGATAAACCGATTTTGACGAACGCCGCGTTGAACTTCGCCTTCGGCGAGCCGAGGCGGATATCGGCCATCAGGCTCAGCGAGAATCCGCCGCCGGCGGCGGCACCGTTGACCGCGGCGATCACCGGGACCGGGATCGCGCGCACCGCGGCGAGCGCTCGGGCGGCCCGGTTCTGCTGGTCGAACATGCCCAGTGCAGACAACTCCGGCAGGAGTTCGGCGTCATCGAGGTCATAGCCGGCGCAGAACCCCGCGCCGGCGCCGGTGAGGATCACCACCCGAACGTCGTTGTCGTCGGCCAGCGTGCGGGCGACGTGTTCGAGTTCGGCGAACATCACGTTGGTCATCGCATTGAGCCGCTCGGGCCGGTTCAATGTGATGAGGCATACCCCTGGGGCGGGTTCGGCCGCGATGAGTGTCTCGTAGTCGCCGCATTCCATGGTTTCTCCTTGTTGCCTAGGCGAAGTTCGGGCGGCGTTTCTCCACGAACGCCCGCAGGCCTTCGGCAGCCTCGCCGCGCTCGAAGAGTTCCTGGATCTGGTCTACCTCGTACCTGAGGCCGTCGGCCAGCGGCAGGTCCGCGGACGCGCCCACCGTGCGGACCACCGCCTGCTGCGCCGGTGCCGAGGCCGCGCATAGTTCGGTGGCGAGTTCACGGGCGACACTTACGGCCGAGCCGGTCGCCGCCAGCCGGTCGATCAGCCCGATCCGTAATGCCTCGGTGGCGTCGATCTGGCGGCCGGTGAGCATGATGTCCAGCGCCGCGCCGCGGCCCACGAGACGGGGCAGCCGCTGGGTTCCGCCGGCCCCGGGGATGAGGCCGAGCTTGACCTCGGGCAGGCCCAGTTTGGAGTCCGCACCCGCGACCCTCAGGGTGCAGGCCATCGCCAGTTCGAGACCGCCGCCCAGGGCGAGTCCGTCGATCGCGGCGATCGACAGCGCCGGGTGCGCGGCCAGCCGATCGAGCCCGGAGCGCAGTCCGTCGCCATAGGCCTTGAACGACGTCGCGTCCACGGTCGTCATGTGCTTGATGTCCGCTCCGGCGGCGAAGAAGCCGGGCACACCCGAGGACACGATGAGCACCTTGGGTGCGGCGGCGTCGGCCTCGTCCAACGCGGCGTGCAGACCCTCGGTGATCGCCGGCCCCAACGCGTTGGCCGGCGGGCGGTTCAGCACGATGTGCAGAACCGGCCCATCGGCCGACCAACTGACGGCTTTGGTCTCCTCGCTGACGCTCATGCCATCGTCAATCCGCCACTGACCGACAGCGTCTGGCCGGTGATGTACTCAGCGGCGTCGGAGGCGAAGAACGCCACCGCCGCCGCGACGTCGGCCGGGCTTCCCAGCCGCTTCATCGGCACCGACCGGGCCATCCCGCCGATCACCTTGTCGGCGTCCTCCCCGGAGCTGTCTGCGAACTTGCGCAGTGCCGGGGTGTCGGTGGGGCCGGGGCAGACGGTGTTGACGGTGACGCCCTTGGTGGCGACCTCGCGGGCCAGCGTCTTGGTGAAGGCGATGATCCCGCCCTTGGCGCCGGAGTAGACGGCTTCGAGGGAGGAGCCGACCCGGCCCGCGTCGGAGCCGATGTTGATCACCCGGCCGAAGCCCCGCTCGACCATGCCGGGAACCACGGTATGGCAAACCCGCAGTGCGCCTTTGAAGTTGATGTCCAGAATCCGGTTCCAGAACTCCTCGGTGGTCTTCAGGAACGGCATGAAGTCGTCCCAGCCGGCGTTGTTGACCACGACCTCGATGTCACCGAGTTCCTCGGTGGCGGTGTTGACCGCATTGCGAACCGACTCGGTGTCGGTGACGTCGACGAGCACGGCGATCGCTTTCCCGCCTGCGTCCACGATGCGCTGGGCCGTCTCCTTGGCGGCGTCGAGGTTCAGGTCCGCGACAGCGACCCGAAAGCCGTGCGCGCCGAGGGCTTCGGAGATTCCGCCCCCGATACCCTGGGCTCCGCCTGTGACGAATGCGACTCGATCGGTCATGAACTGCCTTTCGCTTTCAGTTGTGAATGTTCGGTTGTGATGGTCAGTGGCAGCCGGATGCGTCCGGGCCGGGGTGCCAGTCGACCGGTCCGGCCACGATGCAATGGCTGGTGAGTTTGCGGCCCAGCACTGCCTGGGCGGCGCGGGCCGCGTCGATGACGGCGGGCAGGCTCACGCCGGTCTGGACGTCCATCTCGTGGAACATGTTGATCAGATCCTCGGTGGCGATGTTGCCGGTGGAGCCGGCCGGGACCGGGCAGCCGCCGAGTTCACCGAAGCTGGACTCGAAGCTGGTGCACCCGGCCTGCAATGCCGCGTAAGCATTGGCCAGACCCTGGCCGCGGGTGTTGTGGAAGTGCGCGGTGATCTCGATGCCGGGCAGCCGCTCGATGGCCGCCGAGAAGATGTCGAAAACGTAAGCGGGATGAGCCATTCCGGTGGTGTCGCCGAAGCCGATCTCCCTGCACCCCGCCGCGGCGAACTGCTCGGCGAGTTCCAGCGTGCGCTCCATCGGAACCTTGCCCTCGAACGGGCAGCCGAATGCGGTGGCGATGACCGCCGTGGGCTTCAGATCCTCGGCGTCGATCCGTTTGGCCAGGATCTCGTTGTCGGTCATCGACTCGTCGATGAAGCGGTTGACGTTGCGCTTGTTATGGGTTTCCGAGGCGCTGACGAACAATGCGACCTCGTGGAACCGCTCACGCACCTGCAACGCGTTGTCCAGGCCGCGGCTGTTGGGAACCAGCACCGTCAGTGACACGTGGTCGGGAACATCGATGCCGCTGAGCACCTCGACGGCGTCCGACAGCTGCGGGATGACGTCGGGCCGAACGAAGCTGGCAACCTCGATGCGGTCCAGGCCGGTCTGGCCCAGCTGGTTGATCAGGCTGATCTTGTCGGCGGTGCTGATGACCTCGGGTTCGTTCTGGAATCCGTCGCGGGGACCGACTTCCCGGATGTGGGCCCTGGCCGGAAGTTTCGGGCTCATAGCTGATTGATCTCCTTCTCTAGCTCGTCGCGGAACTCGGGCGCGGCGACGGTGACGAGTCGGCGCGCCCGTTCGTCGATGCTTTGCCCGCGCAGATGGGCGGCGCCGTGTTCGGTGACGACGACGTCGACGTCGGCCCGGGCGGTGGTGACCACCCCGCCGTCGAGGCGAGGCTTGATCGTGGAGCGGCCGCGGAAGGTCGATCGCAGCGCAATGATCGACCGCTTGCCGGTCAGTGCGGCGGCGCGGGTGAAGTCGACCTGGCCGCCGACCGCGCCGACGTAGACGCCGCCGCTGACCTCCGCACCGACCTGCCCGGAGAGGTCGACCTCAACGGCGAAGTTGACCGAGACCAGGGAAGGCAGTTGGGAAAGCACCTGGGGGGAGTGGGTGTAACTGGTCGGCAGGAACCGGACCGGCAACTCCGGAATGCTCTTGTAGAGCAGGGAGGAGCCGAGCGCGGTGCCTGCCACGACCATCCCGGCGTCGAGTTCTTTGTACCGTCCGGTGGCCACGCCCTGGTTCACCAGCCGCATCAGTCCGTCGGTGATCATCCCGGTGTGGAACCCGAGATCCTGATGTCCGGCAAGGGCATCGAGGACCGCGGAGCCGAGCGAGCCGACACCGAGCTGGAGGGTGTCCCCGTCGTCGATGAGTTCGGCGATGTACGAGGCGATCTGCCGGTCCACATCGTCGGGGGCGCGTGACGGGTCTTCGGGAAGCTTCCGGTCGGTGGTGATGGTGGCGGCGAAGCGGTCCAGCGGTATCGGTTCTGATCCCACAGTGGCCGGCATTTGGGCGTTGATCTCGGCGATCAGCACCCGCGTGTGACGCACCGCGTCGGCGACGTAGTCGACCCCGATTCCCAGCGAGCAGCGTCCGTTCGCGTCAGGCGGGGACACCTGGACCAGTCCGACGTCGCACGGAAGCCGGTGTTCGGCGAACATCCGCGGAAGTGCGGAGTAGTGGCAGGGCACCACTTCGAGGCGGCCGCTGCGGCTCAGCTCGCGCAGTTCGCCGAGCCCACCGTAGGACACCATCGACATCGGCTCGGGCATCACGGCGAGCTGGTCGTTCCAGGACAGTCCGGTGAAGACGCTGATGGGGCCGATCCGTTCGTTCTGCGCGAACAACGCATCCACCAAGGGGCGGGGCTCGGCGGCTGCCTGTCCCCACCACACCCCGTCACCTGAGGACAGGTACTTGGTGAAGTCGATCAAGAGGGCACTCGTTGCAGAATGGTTCCGGTGCCCAGCCCGCCGCCGCAGCACATGCTCACCAGGCCGAGGTCGGCTTCGCGCCGTTCCAGTTCGGCGACCATGCTGGCGATCAGGCGCGCTCCGGTGGCGCCGACGGCATGTCCGAGCGCGATCGCTCCGCCGTTGACGTTGACCCGCTCGGGGTCGGCCTTCAGTTCGTGCTGCCATGCCAGCACCACCGAGGAGAACGCCTCGTTGATCTCGAACAGGTCGATGTCATCGACAGTCAGACCGTTGCGGTCCAGCAGCTTCCGGGTGGCCGGGATGGGTCCGGTCAGCATGATGATCGGGTCGACGCCGACCGTGGTCTGGTCGATGATGCGGGCACGGGTGGTCAGGCCGTGCCGCTCGGCGGCCTCGGCCGAACACAGCAGCACCGCCGCCGCCCCGTCGGAGATCGGGGAGGAACTCCCGGCGGTGATCCGCCCACCCTCCTTGCGGAAGGCCGGCTTGAGTCCGGCCAGTGTCTCGGCGGTGGTGCCGGGGCGCACGCACTGGTCGCTGGTGCGGACTTCACCGTCGAGAGTCATCGGCACCATCTCGGCGTCGAAGCGGCCCTCGGCGATGGCGGCTGCGGCCAGTCGGTGTGAGCGGGAGGCGAATTCGTCCATCTCGACGCGGCCGATGTCCCAGCGGTCGGCGATCAGCTCCGCACTCTCGCCCTGGTGGACGAAGTTGTACAGCTCGCGCAGTTCCGGCGGCCAGGGGTCGCCGTAGAGTTCGCTGATCTTGGCGGGGGAGTCGATCGGTACGTGCCCCATGTGTTCGACGCCGCCGGCGATGACGATGTCGTGGGTGCCGGATGCGATCAGCGCGGCGGCCATTTCGACGGCGGTCTGCGCTGATCCGCACCGGCGGTCCAGAACGGTGGCCGGCACCTCCGGTGGATATCCGGCCTGCAGCCAGGCATTGCGACCGATGTTGCGGGACTGCTCGCCGAACGGTGCGGTGCAACCGATGACGAGATCCTCGACGGCGGCCGGGTCGATGCCGCTGCGGTTGATCAGGTCGGTGTAGCAGGCAGCGAGCATGGCGTTGGGATGCACGTCGCGGAACCAGCCCCGCTCGGGGTGGGACTTGCCGATCGGGGTGCGTACCGCCTCGGCGATGAACACCGGGCGCCCGGCACGGGTGAACGGACCATTCGACGTCTCGTGCCATCAGATCACCGTCCCGCCGTCGACCGGGAGCACCTGGCCGGTGATGTAGGAGCCGGCGTCGGAGGCCAAGAAGACGAAACTGGGGGCGATCTCCTCCGGAGTCGCCCAGCGCGCCAACGGGATACGGGCCAGCGTCTTGGCGGCAAGTTTCTCGTTGGACCGGATGTTCTCGGTCATCGCGGTGGCGGCCAACGGGGCGATCGCGTTGACCGTCACCGACTTGCGGGCCAACTCGCGCGCCAGGGACTTCGTCAGCCCGATGATTCCGGCCTTTGCCGCCCCGTAATTCACCTGACCGATGGTCCCGGTCAGGCCGGCCGCCGAGGTGACGTTGATGATGCGGCCGCGGCCGTCGTCGGGCAGCAACCCCTGGGCGGCGTGGCTGCACAGGAAGCTGCCGACCAGGTGGATGTCGACGATGCGCCGGAACGTCTCTTCGGTCTGGTCGGCGAGCATCGCCGGGGCGATGGCGCCGGCGTTGTTGACCAGGATGTGCAGCGTTCCATCGGCCAGTGCGGCGGCCCGGTTGGCGGCCTCGGCCGCGGCCGAGGCGTCCCGAACGTCGAACCCGAAGGCGTCGGCGCGGCCGCCGGCCGCGTTGATCGCCGCAGCCACCGAGCCGGCCGCGGTGGCGTCGATATCCGTCACGAGCACTGCGGCCCCGGCCGCCGCGAAGGCTTCGGCCACCGCCGCGCCGACACCGGACCCCGCGCCCGTCACCAGTGCCGACCGCCCGTCCAGGCGGAAGGAGTCCGCCAGGTGTTGGGACGTGATCATCAGTAGCTCCTCGGCAGCCCGAGCACGTGGGAGCCGAGGAAGTTCAGGATCATCTCCTGGCTGATCGGTGCAATCCGGGTCAGGCGCGCCTCACGGAAGTAGCGGGCGACGTGATACTCCTCGGAGTAGCCCATGCCGCCGTGCGTCTGCAGTGCGCGGTCGGCAGCGTCGAAACCTGCTTCGGCGCAGAGGTATTTGGCGGTGTTGGCCTCCCGGCCGCAGGGCATGCCCTTGTCGTACAGCCAGGTCGCCTTGCGGAGCATCAGTTCGGCGGCGTCCAACTTCGCCAGGGAGTCCGCCAGTGGGAACTGGATGCCCTGGTTCATGCCGATCGGCCGGCCGAACACTTCGCGCTCGTTTGCGTATCGAACGGCGGTGCGCAGTGCGGCGCGGCCGATGCCGAGCGCCTCGGCCGCAATCAGGCAGCGCTCCGGGTTCAGGCCGTCGAGGATGTACTTGAATCCTTGGCCCTCCTCGCCGACCCGGTCCTCGACCGGGATCTCCAGTCCGTCGATGAACAACTCGTTGGAACTGACCGCATTTCGGCCCATCTTGGGGATCGGCCGGATGTCGACCTTGGTGCGGTCCAGATCGGTGAGGAACAGCGTCAGGCCGTCGGTCTTGCGGGGGGAGTCCTCGAACTTGGTTGTGCGGGTGAGCAGCAGGATCTTCTCGGATTCCATCGCCTTGGAAATCCACACCTTGCGTCCGTTGACGATGTAGCGGTCACCGTCGCGCTTGGCGAAGGTGGTGATCCTGGTGGTGTCGAGCCCGGCGCCGGGTTCGGTGACCCCGAAGCAGACGTGCAGGTCGCCGTTGACGATGCGGGGAAGGGTCCGGGCCTTCAACTCCTCTGAACCGTGCAGGATCACCGGGTGCATGCCGAAGATCGACATGTGGATGGAGCTGGCCCCGTTCATCCCGGCGCCCGACGCAGCCACCTCCTCGAGCAGCAGGCACGCTTCGCTGATGCCGTAGCCGCTGCCGCCGTACTCCTCCGGGGTGGTGATGCCCAGCCAGCCGCCATCGGCGAACGCGTCGTAGAACTCCTGCGGGAACTCGTGGTTGTGGTCCTTGGTCATCCAGTAGTGGTCGTCGAACTTGCCGGCCAGCTCTGCCACGGCGGACCGGATGGTCTGCTGATCGTCGGTCAGGGCGAAATCCACGGGCGTCTCCTGTTCGGCCGGTTATTTATCAGAATGATACTAATGGACAGACCAAAAGGGAAGGTCCGGTCGGACTCATGAGGCCGCCGGTATCAACGGCAGCATCGTCGCGATCCGCTCATTCCAGGCCTCGGGACTGCCGAACAGTGCACGGTCGAGCTTGGCCCGCTTGTAGAACAACTGAAGGTCGTACTCCCAGGTGTAACCGATGGCGCCGTGCACGGTGAGTGCGGAGTCGGCCAGTTCGGCGCAGTGCTCGGTGACCTGGGCCTTGGCCGCGGCGGCATGCAGTCCGGCGTCGGGGCCGCCGTCCTGAAGCGAGGCCGCCGCCAATAGCGTTATGGAGTAGGAGGATTCGACGGTCACCAGCATCTGGGCAGCGGCGTGCTTGACGGCCTGGAACGCCGCGATCGGCTTGCCGAACTGCTTGCGTTGTTTGGCGTACTCGACCGTCATGTCCAGCATGCGTTCCGCGGCCCCCAGTGCGTCGGCGGCGACCAGTGCCGCGGCCCGGTCCGCCAGGTGCCGCCATGCCGCCTGGGCGTCGTCGACGCCGAGGTTCCGCGCCGGCGTGTTGTCGAAAACCACATCTGCGGCATGGCGGGACCGATCCAGCAGCGGGCGCGGCCGGACGTGCACACCTGCTGAGTTGCGGTCCACCAGCACCAATCGCGGGCCGTCGGCGGCATGCACCGGTACGACGAACCGGACGGCATCCTCGGCGGCCAGTACACACGGCACCTCGCCCGTGACAACGCCGTCGCGCAGGTGCACCGCCGGGCCGGTCGGTGGAATCCGGTCGCAGCGCACCGCGGCGGCGGTCAACTCGCCGTCTTCCAGTGCCGATCGCGTCAGTTCGTCCGGCAGGACGGCATCGGCCACCGCCCGTGCCAGCCAGCGGCCCGAAGGTGCTGCAGTGCGGCCCAATTCGCGCGCGGTGAGCGCCAGTTCCAGCATCCCGCCGCCCTGTCCGCCGCGGGACTCGTCGATTCCCACCCCGGCCCAGCCGTCCTCAACCAACGTGTCGTCGAAGGTGCGGTGATCGTCGGCGTCAAACCAGGACCGGACTTGTTCCGAGCCGGCCCGGGCGCCGAGCCAGTCGCGCAGCGACTCGGCGTAAAGGTTCTCTTCGTCGGACAGTTCCCAGTGCATTCGTTTCTCTCCAGCTTGTTTGTAGGCGCAAAGTGCTAAGGTCAGACCATTAAATGGCTCTGAGGAGGCTTATGGAGGGCGAGGCAGTGCCCCGTTCGTCGATCACTCTCGGTCCCGTCGACGTCCCGAAGGCGCCTGATGTTCTCGCCCGGGAGTTGCGCGAGCGCATCCTCAGCGGTGAACTTCCGGAGGGCGCCGCCCTTCCCGCCGAGCGGGAGTTGGTCAAGCAGACTCAGATGAGCCGGGCGACGGTGCGCGAGGCGCTCCGGATTCTGGAGGTCCAGAACCTGGTTCGGGTCAAGGCCGGCCGAGCCGGCGGCGCTTTCGTCCAACGTCCCAGCACGGCCTCGATGGCCAACACGGTCAGCATGTTGATCCGCGGACGGCAGATCAAGCTGGCCGACCTGATGGAAACCCGCGAGGCCCTCGAGCCGTACTGCGCCGAACTCGCGGCGGTGAAGCGCAGCGACGCCGACCTCGAGACGCTGGACCGGGCCAACGAGGCGATCGCCGACCCGAAGTCCGACCTGACCCGCTTTCTGCAGGCCAACGTCGACTGGCATGTCGGCGTCGCGATGGCCAGCCACAACGAACTTCTGATCGGCTTCATGACGGCGCTCTCGCAAGCCATCTACGCCGGCACCGAGAACGCCTCCTTCATCGACGCCACAGTGCGTGAAGTGACTGCGCGGGCACACAAGTCGATCACCCGGGCGATTCGGGAGCGCGACGCCGAAGCGGCCGGCCGTCGGATGCGACGGCACGTGCACACCTATGCGTCGGCGGCGCTGAAGGTCGATCAACGCGACTCGATTTCCGTCGGCGATCCGTCGCCGACCGTGGATACCGTCGACGACTGACCTCGCACCGCGTCGCGGATGCGGTCGATCGCTTCGGGGTTTTCCGCACCGGAGAGGTCACCCGGATCGGTGCCCAGTGCCGCCGCGCGGATCGCACGCCGCAGAATCTTGGCCGACCGTGTCTTGGGAAGTGCGTCGACTCGCCATACCTTCGACGGCGCGAACGGCTTGCCGAGCTCCTTGCCGACGATCTCCTTCAGCTCCCGGGAAACCGCCGTCTCGTCCACCGACGTCGGGGCCCGGGCGACCCAGAACGCCCACACCGCTTCTCCCTTGACCGGGTCGGGAACCCCGACCGCGGCGGCCTCGCTGACTGCGGGATGCGTCGACAGGGCGGCCTCGACCTCGGCCGGGGCCAGTCGCTTGCCTGCCACGTTCATCACGTCGTCGGAGCGCCCCAGAATGAACCACTGGCCTTCTGCGTCGACCATCGCGAAGTCGCCGTGATGCCACAGGCCCGGGAACCGGGACCAGTAGGCGTCCAGGTAACGCTGGTCGTCCTTCCAGACTCCGCGGGTCATCGACGGCCACGGCTGCCGGCACACCAGTTCGCCGACCTGCCCTCGCACGGATCGCCCGTCATCGTCGACGACGTCGACATCCATGCCCAGCGAGGGACCGCCCAGGGAACAACTGCGGATCGGCTCGACCGGATACGGCGCCAGGAACGAGCCGCCGACTTCGGTGCCGCCCGAGAAATTGATCACCGGCACGCGCTCGCCGAAGACGTTTCGCGCCAGCCAGTCGTAGGAGTCCGGATCCCACGGTTCACCGGTGGATCCGAGGACGTGCACCGAGGAAAGGTCCCGTTCGTGGATCCGGTCCAGATCTGAACCCTTGAGGGTGCGGATCAAGGTGGGGGAGACGCCGAGCATCGAGATTCTGATGGCGCTCAACGAGATCCCACAGCCGGTAGTTGTCCGGTATGTCGGGGGAGCCCTCGTAGAGCACCAGGGCGGCGCCGTTGGCGTGGGTTCCGATGATCGACAGCGGGCCCATGATCCAGCCCATGTCGGTGATCCAGCAGAACACGCCGTCGCTGTTCATGTCGAACGAGTAGGCCACCTCGCTGGCCGTCTTGACCAGGAATCCGGCGTGAGTGTGCACTGCCCCCTTGGGCCGTCCGGTGGTGCCGGAGGTGTAGCCCAGCATCAGCGGGTGCATGGCCGGCACCCGCTCGGTGACCAGTTCGGCCGGCGTCGCGGTGAGCTCGGACCAGGACGTGACAGTCACCTCGGAGTCGACATCGGTTGCGCCGCCGACGTTGTCGATGACGATGAGATGCTCGACCCCCGGGCAGTCGGGCAGGGCGGTCGCCAATTGGGGCAGCATTGCCACGGTCCGGCCACGCCGGACGGTGCCGTCGGCCACCACTACCGCCTTGACGTCGGCGTCGGCGAGCCGGGAGGCGATGGCCGCGGCGGCGAAGCCGGAGAACAGCGGCACCAGGACAGCGCCGAGCGCGGCCACCGCGTACACCGCGACGACCGCCTCGGGAATCATCGGCAGATACAGACCGACGGCGTCGCCGCGGCCGATACCGAGCCGCTTGAGTCCGGCGACAGCCGCGCCGACCTGCTCGGCCAATTCGCCGAAGGTCAGTGTGCGAGTGGTGCCGTCCTCGGCCTCGTGGCGGACCGCGACGCGGTCCGGGCCGGCGTCACGCCAGCGGCGCAGGCACGCATCGGTGACGTTGAGTTCGGCGCCGGTGAACCAGTCGGGATGCTCGATGCCGCGGCTGAGATCCAGCACCGCGGTGTACGGAGTGGCGAACTCGATTCCCAGGTCGGCCAGGACCGCGCTCCAGTACCACGCAGGGTCGGCCACCGAGCGGTCCCGCAGTTCGTCGATGTCGCGCAGGCCGTGCGCGCGGGCGAACCGGGTGACTCGTGCCTTCTCGATGTAGTCCGGTGTGGGCATCCAGCGGTAGTCGCTCATCTGGTCACTCCCGGGGCATGCCGAGGATTCGCTCGGCGACGATGTTGCGCTGGATGAATGTGGAGCCGCCCGCGATCGCGGTGCCCCGGCCCTGATTTGCCAGCCGCAGCCACCGCTCGGCGGCGGCGTCCGCTCCGGCGGAGTCCTTCTCCGGCAACGAGAATTGCCCGTCGAGGTCGGCCAGCGAGAGGCCGAAGTCGGCGATGTCCTCCACCAGCGGGCAGAAGAACAGCTTGCCGATCGACGTCACCGGGCCCGGCGGCTCTCCGCTTGCTGCGCCGCTGATCACGCGCTGGCTGATGCAGTAGTGCGTCAGCGCGCGGCCGTACAGGTCGGCGATGTGCTGGCGGATCAGCGGGTCGGTTCCCAGCGGGCGCCCGTCATCACCGGTGCGCGCGGCAATCTCGGCGATCAGGTCGTTGACCGCCCCGGTGGTGTTGACCCGCCCGGTCGCAATGGCGACCCGCTCGAAGGCCAGCGTCCCCATGGCCACCCGCCAGCCGTCGTCGATCGCACCTACGACGTCGGAGTCCGGGATGAAGACGTCGTCGAGGAACACCTCGTTGAACTCGGCTTCGCCGAGCATGTGCTCGAGCGGGCGGACACGGACCCCGGGTGCGGCCATGTCCAGCAGGAAATAGGTGATGCCCTTGTGGCGAGGACCGCCGCCGGTGCGCGCCAAAAGGATTGCGTACGAGGATAACTGGGCGCGGCTGGTCCAGATCTTCTGGCCGTTGATCGTCCAGCCGCCGTCGACCTTGACGGCCGTGGTGCGCAGGGAGGCCAGATCCGAGCCGGATTCCGGTTCGGAGAACAGCTGGCACCAGATGTGCTCCCCGGTCAGGATCGGCCTCAGATAGCGTTCCTGCTGATCGGCGGTGCCGAAGGCGATGATGGTCGGGCCGCCGAAGTCCTCACCGATGATGTTGAGCCGCTCGGGCGCGCCTGCGCGGTCCATCTCCTCGGTGAAGACCGCCTTGGTCTTGGCGTCGGCCCCGCCGCCGCCGAACTCGGTCGGCCAGGACAGACCGGCGTAGCCGGCGTCGAACAGCAGTCGCTGCCAGCGCCCCCAGTAGTCACGCTTGTCCTCCAGACGGTGCGGTTCGGGGCCGCCGAGCGTCGGTACGGTCTCGGCGAGCCAAGCCCGGATCTGATGGCGGAACTCCGCTTCTGAGGGACTGTCCTTGAGGTCCATAACTCCTGTTTCGTCTACTCCTGCTTGAAAGGCGCTCAGTCGGATTCGGCCACTTGCTTGCGCAGTACGTGCTTCTGCACCTTGCCGGTGGCCGTCATGGGCAGGTCGCCGACGCTGATCACTTTCTCGGGGGTCTTCTGGATCGCGACACCGTGTCCGGTGAGGTACGTGCGGAGGTCTTCCACCGTGGGCTCGGGGTGACCCTGCCGGGTGACGACGAAGACGGCGACCCGCTCACCGAGCCGATCGTCGGGATAACCCACCACGGCCGAGTCGCTCAGCGCCGGATGTGCGACCAGGTGGTCCTCGAGTTCTCGGGCACTGATGTTCATCCCGCCCCGGATGATGATGTCCTTGGTTCGGCCGGTGACCCGGACGTAGCCGTCGGCGTCCATGACGCCGAGGTCCCCGGACCGTGACAGGCCGTCGGGGGTGAACAGCGCTTCGTGTCTCGGCGGGATCGCCGAGGTAGCCGATCATGTGCGACGGGCCGCGGTAGGCGATGTCGCCTTCGGCCCCGCGGGGAACCTCCCGGCCATGTTCGTCGACGACCGCGACTTCGTGTCCGGGCTGCGCCGAGCCGTCGGAATTCAGTGCCCGGCTGGTGTCGTCGGCGACAGTGCACGTGGTGGTCATGAGGTTCTCGCTGCGGCCGTAGAGGCTCAGTACTTTCAGGTGCGGCAGCGTCTGGTGGGCGCGTTCCACCACGGCCCGGGGGATCGGAGCGCCGGCGCACACCCACAGGCGGAGGCTGGACAGGTCGTCGCGCTCCGAGTCGAAGGCCTCGAGCAGCATCTGCAGGAAGGTGGTCGCGGTGACGGCCTGGGTGCAGCCGAACCGGGCGATCTCGGCCGCGCCCCTCTTCGGTTCCCACTCCGCCATCACGTGGGTGGCGGCGCCGTTGAGCAGCGGCACCAGAACGCTGGTGACCAGGCCGGTGGTGTGGGTGATCGGCGACGGCCCGAACTGAACATCGTCCTCGGTGTATCCGAACGCTTTGGTGAGAGTGCGCGCCCCCGAGCAGTACGTGTTGAAGGTGTGGATGCAGCCCTTCGGCCGCGAGGTCGTGCCCGAGGTGTAGACGATGAGGAACGGGTCGTCCGGACTCGGCTGGGCCGGCAGGTCGGCGTTGTCGGGAACGGTGTCGGCGCGGGCCGAGTCCAAGGTGGTGACTCCGCTGCCGTCCGTGGCGGCGATGGCATCCGCCGCCTGCATCCGGACGGGCCACCAGGATCTCCAGATCCGGACGCTCCCGCCGCACGTCGCGATACATGTCCAGGTAGTCGAAACCCTTGAAGGTCGACGGGGTGATGATGGCCCGGATGTCGGCGTGACCGGCCACATAGCCGACCTCGTCGCGCCGGTAGATCGGCATGATCGGCACGGTGATGATGCCCAGCCGCGACAGCGCCGTCACCACCTCGATGAACTCCACCCAGTTCGGCAGATGGACCGCGACGGTGTCACCGGCGCGCCAGCCGCGGGCGTGGAAGCCGGCGGCCAGTCGCAGCGCTGAGTCGTGCATCTCGCGATAGGTCAGGCGAGCGCTGCCCGTCGGTGGCGAACACCTTGTCGGGTCGCTGTTCGGACTGGGCGGACAACAAGTCGAACATCGTCTCGTCGCTCCACAGTCCGGCGTCGCGATAGGCGCGAACGTCGTCGGGCGTGTAGCGATCGGTGTACTTACCAGGCTTCATCGCTGCTCATCCTTCCGCGGATTTCCGAAACATTATTATGGTCAGACCAATAAGGCAAGGGTCGGCGATATCAGGAATTTCGCCAGACGGGCGGTCGCTTCTCCTTGAACGCCCGGACCCCTTCGGCGAGATCGTCGGTGGTGAAGGCCAGTGCCAGCTGGGCTTGCAGGTAGTCCAGTGCGGCGTCCAGCGGGAGGTCGCGGGTTGCGGCGAGCGCCTTCTTGCCCAGCCCGAGCAGCAGCGGGGACTTCGAGGCGATGGTGGCGACCCAGTCCTGCACGGCGTCGTCGAAGTCCTCGTCCGGAACCACCCGGTTGACCAGGCCGGCATCCAGAGCCTCGGATGCCGAGAACAGCCGGCCGGTCATCATCAGCTCGTTGGCGGCCAGTCGGCCGGTCGACCGGAAGATGAGTGCCGAGATCATGAACGGGAAAGCGCCGATGTTGATCTCGGGGCAGCCCAGTCGGATCGACTGTTTGGCGATCACCAGATCGCAGGCCAGTGCGATGCCGAGTGCGCCGGCGAGCACGTCGCCGTTCGCCGCGCACACCACCGGCTTGCCGATCGACGTCAGGGTGCGGAACAGGTCCGGGAACTTGTTGAGACCGCTGTACTTGGTGATGGTCGGCCGGGTGTCGGCGAACGCGTCCAGGTTGCCGCCGGAGGAGAACACCTTGTCGTGCGAGGAGGTCAGGACGATGACTCGGACCTGCGGGTCGGCGGCTGCGCGGTTGAGGCCGTCCATCAGCTGGTCAAGCAGTGTGTCCGACAGAGCATTTCGCCGCTGCGGGTCGTCGAGGATCAGGTAGGCGGCCAGCGGTGCGCCGGGCTCCGGGGCGACGGGGCGTGGGTCGTAGGCGACGAGGGTCTGGGTCATGGGTTCTCCAATACGGTCTTGCCGGATCCGCGGGTGGTCTCGAGGTGTTCGTGGGCCCGGGCGGCTTCGTCGAGGGGGAAGACCCGGTCGATCACCGGCGGCGGTACGTCGTGCTCGTCGAGAAGTGCTGAGCAGCCCGGCGAAGTCGCGGATGTTGCCCATGGTGGTGCCGAGTAGGTCGTACTGCCCGAAGTAGAACTTGCGGACATCCATCGGGGCGGTCTCGGCCGCGTTGGCGCCCAGCACGACCAGTCGGCCGCCCGGGCGCAGGGCGCGGACCGATTCAGTCCAGCGGCCCACCGGGTCGAGCACCAGATCGAATCCGGCGCCCGATGGCGACATCGCGCGGGCCTGCTCCGGCCAGTCCGGGTCGGTGTGCAGCACACCGTCGCTGGCCCCCTCGGCGACCGCATGGGCGATTTTGTCCGCCGTCGACGACGTGACGATGATCGCGGCACCGGCGTGGGAGGCCAATTGCACTGCCATAGTGGCGATTCCGCCGCCTGCGCCGACCACCAGCATCGTCTCGCCGGCTCGCAGCCGGCCCCGGGCTGAACAGTGCACGATAGGTGGTCAGGCCCACCAGTGGCAGGGCGGCGGCCTGCACCCAGTTGAACCCGGCGGGTTTGGGAGCCAGACATTCCGCCGGGACGCTGACCAGTTCGGCGTAGGTACCCGGGATGTGGTCGCCGAGGATCTCCCAGCCCGGCGACGGGGCGTCGTCGCGCTCACCCCAGTGCAGGGACGGCACGATCACCACCGCCTCGCCGGTGTCGCGGCGCACTCCGGCGCCGTCGGCGCCGATCACATGGGGCAGCGGCGAGTTGTAGCGACCCTGCCGGACCAGGACGTCATGCCAGTTCAGTGCCGCGGCTTTGAGTTCGACGGTGACCCAGCCCGGCTTGTCGACCGGATCCGGGAACGAGGCCGGCTGCAGGACCGCCGGTGGGCCGAACTCGCGGATGACGACGGCGTGCACAGGCGTCAGACCAGGCCGAGTTGGGTCAGCAGGGTGCCGACATTCCAGTAGGCGTGCACCGACGTCGCGCGGCCGGCATCGTCGACCTCCCAGACGTCCATTCCGGCGACGTCGAAAGCCTTTCCGGTGGGCGGCACTCCGGGCGGGAAGCCTTCGCCGGTGTGGGTGCCGGTCATCCGCCACTCCTGCGTGACCCGGTTGTTGGCCGTGTCGACGAGCGGCTCGCCGACCGGATGGAACGCCATGTCGGGGAACCCGCTCCAGGCCGCGGTGAAGAACCCGGCGGCGCCCTCGCGATCGGTGATCGGTTCCGGTAGCGATGGGTCCTGCCAGTCGACGGTCTCGGCGATCACGTCGAGTGCGGTGTCGAGGTCGCGTTGGGTCCACGCGGCGAAATAGCGGGCCGGGATAGCCGGCGAGGTCAGTCGAGTTGCATCCATGGCGTCACGCTAATGCCGGCGCCGACGCGGCTGCGTCCCCCTTAGGAGGGTTTTTCGGCCGCCACACGACGGGTCGGCGTGGTAGCGAACCGACCGCAATCGTCTCGCTGACCGCGATCAGTTGGGATCGACGCCGGCGGCGAGGACCCGCGCGATGCTCAGCGCGGTGGTGTGAACGGCCGGGCCCATGCGCCGGATGTCGACCTTGCCAATCCATCCCGATGCCGACACTGCGGCGATCGGCGGTCCGTCATCGAGGTGGATGGCGCTGGCAACGCAGGCCACCCCGGCAGCGGATTCCTCGTGCTCGTAGGCCATGCCACTGGATTCGATCCACGTCAACTGGCGTCGCAGTGAACCGGGGGCGGTGATCGTTCTGGGGCCGACACGCTTGAGTCCCGCGGCGATCACCGCATCGACCACATCGTTCGACGATCCGGCTAGGAGCGCCTTCCCGACGCCCGTCGCGTGCGCGGGCAGACGCCGACCCACCGCCGAGGGAAACCGCGGGGCGTCACGTCCACGCAGGATCTCCACGTAGACGACGTCGGTGCCGTCGAGAATCGCCAGATGGATCGTCTGCCCGGTGGCCTCTCGGAGATCTGCCATGAAAGGGAGGGCGACCTCCCGCACCGACCGTCGTCGGGACGCCCGCTCGCCCAACTCGAACAGTCGCAGCCCGAGCCCCACTTTGATTCCGCTGCGCTCCACGAAGCCGACGCCCTCGAGATCCTTGACGAGCCGTGACACGGTGGCTTTCGGAATGGCTGTGCGGCGTGCTAATTCGTTCACTCCGAGGCTGGTCTCATGGGGCTCGAAGGCGGAAAGCAGCGCCGAGATCCGTCGCACCACCGATGTCGAGGAATCGTTATCGCCTCGCGAAGTGTTCCGTTCTTCGGGACGCATCTGTTGAGTGTGGGCCGTCGCGCGGGGAAAGTTCAAGCATGAGCACAAAAGTCGCCATCATCGGTTCGGGAAACATCGGCACGGATCTCCTGATCAAAATCAAGCGGCTTGCCGGCGATGAACTCGAGACCGTCGCCTTGGTGGGGATCGATCCCGAATCCGATGGCCTGGCCCGGGCGCAGCGGCTCGGCATCGACGCCGTCTCCACCGGCGTGCAGGGACTCCTCGAGCATCCGCGGTTCGACGAGATCGACATCGTCTTCGACGCGACCTCGGCCAAGGCCCATGAGCACAACGACTCAATCCTCCGCCCATACGGCAAACGGTTGATCGACCTCACCCCGGCGGCGGTCGGGCCGTACGTGGTGCCGCCGGTCAATCTCGACGCCCACCTCGACGCCCCGAACATCAACATGGTGACCTGCGGCGGGCAGGCGACCATCCCGATTGTCGCGGCCATTTCGCAAGTGACACCGGTGCACTGGGCCGAGATCGTCGCCTCGATCGCATCCAAGTCAGCAGGTCCGGGGACCCGGGCCAACATCGACGAGTTCACCGAGACCACCTCGAAGGCGATAGAGCAGGTCGGCGGGGCCGCGCACGGCAAGGCGATCATCATCTTGAATCCTGCTGAGCCGCCGTTGATCATGCGCGACACGGTGCTCGCGTTGGTCGGCGAAGACCGCAAGGACGAGATCGTGGCTTCGATCGAGGCGATGGTGGCCACGGTCGCCACCTATGTGCCGGGATACCGGCTCAAGCAGGCGGTGCAGTTCACCAAGGTCGAGGAATCGATGGCGACCCTCACCGATGCGCCGGGGCCGCTGTGGAAGGTGTCGGTGTTCCTCGAGGTCGAGGGCGCCGCGCACTACCTGCCGGCGTACGCGGGAAATCTGGACATCATGACGTCCGCGGCGCTGCGGGTGGCCCGCGCGATCGCGGCGCACAAAGTGGAGGCATAGCGATATGGGTAACGCACGGACGACCGCCAGTGACGGCCTGGCCCTCTACATCCAGGACGTCACCTTGCGTGACGGGATGCACGCGATCCGGCATCGGATCACCCCCGAGAATGTGGCCGTCATCGCCGCCGCGCTGGACCGGGCCGGTGTCGATGCCATCGAGGTGTCGCACGGTGACGGACTCGCGGGGCACTCGTTGACCTACGGTCCGGGCAGTCACACCGACTGGGAGTGGCTGGAGGCCGCGGCGTCGAGCATTCACCGGGCGAAGCTGACCACATTGTTGTTGCCCGGGATCGGCACGATTCACGAACTCAAGCGCGCCCATGAGTTGGGCGTGACGTCGGTGCGGGTGGCCACCCACTGCACCGAGGCCGACGTCTCCGCCCAGCACATCGCGAAGGCGAAGGAGCTGGGCATGGACGTATCCGGGTTCCTGATGATGTCCCACATGGCGCCGGCGCCGGAGCTGGCGCGGCAGGCCAAGTTGATGGAGTCCTACGGTGCCGATTGCGTCTACGTGACGGACTCCGGCGGCCGGTTGACCATGGACGCCGTCCGCGACCGGGTTCGGGCCTACCGGGAGGTGCTGGAACCGGACACCCAGATCGGAATCCATGCACACCAGAACTTGTCGTTGTCGGTGGCGAACTCCGTGGTCGCCGTCGAGGAGGGCGTCATCCGCGTCGACGCGTCGCTGGCCGGCCACGGCGCGGGCGCGGGAAACTGCCCGATCGAACCGTTCGTGGCGGTGGCAGATCTGCTGGGGTGGAAGCACTCCTGTGATCTCTTCGGGCTGCAGGATGCGGCCGACGACCTGGTGCGCCCGCTGCAAGACCGCCCGGTGCAGGTCGACCGGGAGACGCTGACGCTCGGTTACGCAGGCGTGTACTCGAGCTTTTCTGCGGCACGCCGAAAATGCGGCCGCCACTTATGGTTTGGATACCCGCGACATCTTGGTGGAGGTCGGCCGCCGGGGCCTGGTCGGGGGACAGGAGGACATGATCACCGACGTGGCCCTCGACTTGCGCAACCGCCGGGGCAATTAGGCGGCGTGCCGGGCGATTGCCACTCCGATACCGATCTCGATGGTGCTGGTGTCATGGCGGACCCATGCCGCGGCCGGCGGAGCGGTCGAGCGATGCGTTGTTCCGGTCGGGGTGGTGAGAACGGCAGTGTGCGAGCCGTTTTCGTCGGTATGCGTCGTCACTGTCCACCCGGGAGCTTCCTTGGTGTAGTTGCACGCCTCGCATAGGCCGGTCCCGTTGGCGGCGGTGGTCGGCCCGCCCCGGGCAGCCGGAGTGGCGTGATCGGTGTGCCGGATCGGGGCATCGCAATACGGAGTCCGGCAGGTTCCGTCGCGCAGCGCGATGAACTGCGCCAGCCCTTTCGGAAACAGCCGCGACCGTGACTCCATCGCCACCAGCGCCCCGGACCGCGGATGGCGGTACAGCCGGCGCAGGGTGGCGCGGGATCGCTGGTCGCCGGCGGCGGCGCTGATCAGTTGTCTGGCCACCGGGGCCGGTATCGGGCCGTAGCCGGTCACGGTCGCCGGCGCTGTCGCGCCGCCCAGCAGCGTCTCGTCGGAGAGCACCAGGTTCACCGCGATCGGGCTCGGCGACCGTCGCGGGCCGCCCGGTGACCCGCTCGACCAGGGTGTCGGCCATCACCTGGCCCCGGCCGCGGCCGTCGCCGCAGGTATCGGCGGATCGCTTGAGTGCGGCGTAGACCGACACGCCCTGCGCGAGCGGAAGCAGCGCGGTGAGGTAGGTCATGCAATCCGGTGCCGGCCGAATCGTGACGGTGCGTTCGCGCTCGGCTCTGGCGGCCCGTTCCACCACCGCGTGCGGATCCAGCCGGTAGGCGATCGCCTTGGCATCGGCCGCAATGCGCCGGTCGCCGAGGCCCTCCAGCCGGCTGCGGTCCGCGCACAGTTCGGCGTCCAGTGCGCGGCGGTCCTCGACGTCCAGGCAGGCGCTTTCCCGCACGATCAGGGTGGCCCGCCATTCCGAGAGGGCTCCGCATTCCAACGCGGCCAGGGTGTGGGGCATCTCGTGCACCAGGGCTTTGGCGAACCCGAGGTGCCGGTCTCCGCGGGCCGGTGAATCGTGGCGGGCCAGCGCGATCTCGGCGCCCACGCCACGGCCCCGCCGGCGGGCCGGTGTCCCGTCGGCTGCTTCGGCAGCCGCTCGGGCCGCCGCGAACGCCGCCGCGGCATGGGCCTGCGCGGCGGCAGCGGCGGACTTCAGTCGTTCCAGCGCCTCGATCCGCGCGATGAGTGCCGACTCGTCGGCGATGGGATCGACAACAAATAAGTCTTCGAACATGTGTTCGACTCTAGCTGAGGGGTGTGACAAACTCTTCACGCCGACTCAGGCGAAGCCGACCGACACCGAACCGATTCCGTCGATCGTCGTTTCGTAAGTGCTGCCCGACCGCACCGGCACCATCGGTCCCAGCGCTCCGGACAGCACGATGTGTCCGGCGCGCAGTGGCGAGCCGTTGTCCCGGGCGGTGCGGGCCAGCCACTGCAGCGCGATCAGCGGACTGCCCAGACAGTCCGCGCCGCGGCCCTGCGAGACCTCGACGCCGTCCTCGGTGAGGCGCATGGTGCGGGAAACGAAGTCGACGTCTTCGGCCGGGACGGCGGCTCGCCGAGCACGAACAGCGCCGACGAGCCGTTGTCGGCGACGGTGTCGACGATGCCGATCGACCAGTCCCGGATGCGGGAGTCGACGATCTCGATGGCGGGCAGCGCCACACCGGCGGCGGCGCGGATCGCCTCATCGGAGAGGTCGTCGTCGAGGTCGGCGGAAAGAATGAACGCGATCTCGGCCTCGACTTTGGGCTGCAGCAGCCGCCCGGCCGGGACAGTGGCGCCATTGACCACCCGCATGTCCGCGAACAGCACCCCGGAGTCGGGCTGGTCGACGCCGAGCTGTTTCTGCACCGCAGGCGAGGTCAGGCCGATCTTGTGGCCGACGATGACCGCGGCCGCGCTCAATTGAGTCCGCGGTGAGCAGATTCTGCACGGCGTAAGCCGCCGCGATGTCGTTGTCGCCGAGGATGTCGCGCACCGGTTCGCACTGCCGGGGTGCGGCGGCCGCGGCGATAAGCCGATCGGCGGCATCGCGCAGCTGAGTTGTGGTCGCAGTCATGAAGTCAGTCCTCGAATGTGGGTAAGTGGTTGGGCCTCAGCCCATGCTGGCGCCGCCGTTGACGTAGATGGTCTGCCCGGTGATGAATCCGCTGTCGTCGCCGGCCAGGAACGCGACGGTGGCCGCGACCTCGGCAGGGTGCCCGGGCCGTCCCATGGCACGATCGCGGTGCCCTGCTCGACGACCTCCAGGAGCCGCGGCGGTGCCTCGCCCGAGGCGAACAGCGCGGCCAGTTCCGGGGTGAGCACGTAGCACGGCGCGACGGTGTTGGCGGTGATGTCCGCATCGGCGAACTCGCGGGCCAGACCGGTCATCATCGCGTGCACCCCGCCCTTGGCGGCGTTGTACATGGCGTGGTCCATCAGTCCGGTGCGCACCGAGTCCGCCCCGATGTTGATCACCCGGCCGTGCCGTCGGGAAAGCATGTGCGGCAGGACCGCTCGCACGCAGCGGATGGTGGTCCACAGGTTGTTGTCGATGGTCGCCTGCAGGCTCTCCTCGGTGTGCTCGAGAGTCGGCTTGATCACCCCGCCGCCGGCATTGTTCACCAGGACATCGATGTGTCCCAGTTCCGCGATCGCGCCTTCGGCGAGATCCTCGGCGACACCGGGCTTCTGGAGCTCGCCCACAAAACCGCCGGCGATCGCGGCCTGCGCTGCCACCCGCTCGAGATCCTCCTCCGAGCGGGTGGCGGCGAACACGCGGGCACCGTCGGCGATCAGCCGCTCCACGATGCCCAGCCCGATGCCGGAGGAGGCACCGGTGACGATCGCGGTGCGACCCGCGAGTGCACCACTCACAAGATGATCGCCACGTCGCCGACGCCGCGCAGATCCGTCAGGTCGAGTTCGACGCGCTTGTGGGCAATTCGGAATCCGTCGCCGGTCACCCGCAATCGGTAGTGGTACTTGCCGACGTAGTGGTGGGTCCGGCCGTCCCGGCACCGCCACACCGTGAACGATGCGGTCACCGGCAATTCCTCGGCCGGCTCCCCGAGTCGCACGTTGAACACCTGGTGGTTGGTGCGCGAGTGCGGGTACTCACGATGGGCGCGACGGTTGTTGAGCCGTTCCACCCTGGCCTGCATCCGCCGGTGATCATCGTCGATGAGCAGCAGATCGCGGTCCGGATCAGCGTCGAGTTTGTCGTTGCACGGCACCTCGTACCGGGCGTCGGGCTCATAGAGTTCGAGCCAGCCGTCGAGGTTCCACGCGTCCAGCAGTGCCGCCTCGTGGTAGAGGAAGTCCTCGACCTCGGTGCGGGTGACGACGCGAGTGGCGGCGGTCATCGTGCACCGCCCAGGTCCGCTGCGTCGCCCATCTGCTGCTGCCATCGTCGCCAGTATTCCCTCATCTGTTCCTCGTCATTGGCCATCGGTCCACGGCCCATGCCGCGGGAGATGTCATTCCATTCGACGCCGCCGCTGGTGAATCCGGTCTGGCACGATTCGAGCGCTTCGACATCGTCGGGGGTGGCGAAACCGCCGGGGCCGAGGAAGGTCAGGAAGCTGTCGAGCCTGCGCTCGCGCAGGCTGGGCACCTCGTCGGTAGGAGCCAACTCCCAGGCCGTCACGTCCACCCGGTCGGGGGCCGGGGAGAACATCGTGCGAACCGTCACCGCCATGATGTCGTTGATGATCAGGTTCGGGTAGATGATCAGGTTGCGGTTCACCTCGCACATCTTGTGGGCCCGTTCCTCGCCGTACTTGTCGATGAGTTCGGCCCGGATACGGTCGATCTCGACCTTGGCGTCCTCGCCGAACAGCGGCTCCCACTTGGCCACCGGCCGGCCCCAGGGTGAGGAGTACTCGATCACCGCGTGCCCGTTGCCGAGTTTGACGGCCTTGCCGATCACGCCGCCCTGCAGATCGGTGCCGATCGACACCAGGTACTTGAAGTAGGTGTCGTGGGTGGACGCCGCATGGTAGCCGTCGGCGCTGTTCTCGATCAGCAGCTTGTAGTTCGCATCGAAGCTGTATTCGTTGGTGCCCTTGATGATCTCGACCGAACCGCCACAGCCGTCGACGACCAGATCGATGTATTCCTTCGCGCCGGCCAGCCATGTCGGCAGGTCGACGATGGCGGGATCGAAACACGCGAACACGAAGCCCCGGTAGGAGTCCACCCGAGCCACCCTTGCCAGGGCCAAGCTTGTCGAAATCCAACCCGTTGGAGTAGCCCTCTCTGTCCGGGACACCCTTGAGCTTGCCCTCGCTGTCGAAGGACCAGGCGTGGTAGAAGCACTGGAAGACCTTCGAGTTGCCCGAGTCCTGTCGGCAGACCAGTGCGCCGCGGTGGGTGCAGGAGTTGTGGAACACGTTGACGTTGCCGCTTTTTGCGCCGCGGACCATGAAGATCGGCCGGCCTGCGAGCTTCCGGCGAACGAAATCGCCGGGCTTGGGGATCTCGGACTCGTGGCCGACGTACAGCCAGGAGTGGCCGAAGACCCGTTCCACCTCGGCGCGGTGCACCTCCGTCGAGGTCATCGCCGAGCGATGCACCCGGAACGTCTGGTTGTCCTGGTCGTCGACCACCAGCGGTTCACGGGCGGGGGCGGCGGTGTCGTGCGTTGTCCAGTCCTCGACGGTGCTCATGAGCGCTCCAAATAGGTTGCGACCAAGGCGGAGAACTCGTCTGCGCGCTCGATCTGGGTCCAGTGTCCGCATCGGCTGAATACGTGTAGGTCTGCGTTGGGCAACAGGTCGAGCATCGTCACCGAGACCGCAAGCGGCACGACCTTGTCCTCCCGGCCGTGGATCAGCAGGGTGGGCGTGTCGATGGCACGCACCTCCTCGGCGGTGATTCCGAGTTCGGACCCTTTGTGCCGAGGGTCGGAAAACATTGCGCTGTAAGCCTCGAACGCGCCGTCGGCGATGCTCGCCTCGTAGCGGATCGCCACCAGTTCGTCGGTGATCAGTGCGGGATTCACCGCGAAGTAGTTGCGCAACAGACTGCGCATCGCCTCGTGCGACGGCTCGTAGGCGCGCAGCGCAGCCAAGCCTTCGGTCGGGGTCATGCCGACACCGGGGGAGCCCATCAGGACCATACTGCTGATCCGTTCGGGATCATCGGTCGCCATTTGCAGGGCGATCCGGCCGCCGAGGGAGTTGCCGACGATCGCGGTGCGAGTGATGCCGTGGGCGTCGAGAAACGCCCACACGTGATCGGTCCAGGTGCGCAGCGAGTAGATCACGTCGTCCGGCCGCTCGGTGGCGCCGAACCCGACGATGTCGGGTGCCAGGACGTGGAAGCGCTGGGACAGTGGTCCGATGTTGAGCTGCCAGTTGGCTGTTCCCGAGACGCCGGGTCCGGAGCCGTGCAGCATCAGCACCGTTTCGCCGGAGCCGGCTTCCAGATAACTGGTCTTGATGCCGCCGGCATCGATTGTGCGTGGCTGCGCCACGGTCGCTGTCATCGTTACTGTCCTTCCTGGAACACCGCGAAGCATTTGTTGGAGTTGAAGACATCGGTGATGACGAGCTCAGACCAGTCGAGTTCGAGCCCGAGTTCGGCCGCGGCGCCGGTCATGCAGAACCAGTTGAGGAGTTCCTGCTGGCCCGATTCGAGGATGTCCCGGGTCGGGGTGGCCTGCCACTTCTCGTAGTCGCCGTTCGTCAGCAGGTCGTAGAGCCGCAGATCGGCGTCGGTGTCCGGGGTGATGTGCCAGTTCTTGTCGACGAGGAACGCGTGCGACCAACTCGACGAGGCGATCAGCGCGACCCGCAGGTCCGTGTCGGCGAACGACTGCGCGACCGCGCGACCGAGGGCGAAGCAGCGCGCCGGTGACGGGCCGACCGGATCCATCTGTTCGTTCTCGATCTCGGCGAAGCGCACCAGCCCGCCGCGCCGGGCGATCACGTGGGGGCCGTAGCAGTTCACCGTGATCGGGATCAGCGGGTAGTCGAACTTCGCGCCGGCATTGGGATAGTCGAGGAACAGTTGAGTATTCGCGATCGCGTGTGGGAAGGCGGAATCCTTGCGCCTCTCATACGAGTAGGCCATATCGAATCCGCGCTCGATCAGCGCGGTGGTCAGCAGGCGCGCGTTCGCCGGATCGCCGTGCAGGGTGATGGTGGTGTCATCTGGCAGGCCCCAGGCGTTGGGGCTGCCCCGCTCGGTCATCAGCTCGAACGGTTCGGCTTCGACGTCGCCGTAGGCGAGCACGCAGAACGGGGGGATGATCTCCTCGCGGAAGTTCTCGTACTGGTCGTCGCCCCAGACCACCACGACGTCCGGCTTGAACTCGTCGAGTGCTTGGCGGCAGCGGGCGAGGTTGTCCACCAACGCCTTCCGGTGCGCAGCCGCGGCGGTCACGCCTTGGTCGGTGCCCCACTCCTCGCGCATGGCCTTCGGCCAGTTCGCCGGGTCCTTCGCCGATTCGGGAATGTCGGGGTCGGCCAGCGTCCAGCGCAGCAGGCTGGCCATGTGTTCATCCGTGCCCGCCAGCAGCGGATAGTGCGTGAGGCCCAGCCCAAGGAAGTGCGCCATAGAGATCCTCCAAATTTCGTTCTGCTGATCCGGTCGCTGAGGTCGGGGGGAAGGTCGGCGACGATGTCGTCGAGTGGGTCGGGTGCTGCGGGGAAGGGGTAGTCGGATCCGAACACCACGTGGTCGGCGCCGACGACCTCGGCTGCGGCCAGCAGCCCGTGACGGGTGTAGGTCAGCGAGTCGCACCACAGCGACGCGGCCAGCCGACTGGGCAACTCCGCCGAATCCGCTGCCATACCACCGATCTGAGCACCCTTGTCCAGCCGGCCGATGATCGCGGGCAGTGCGCCGGCGCCGTGCGCCAGGCAAAGACGGACCCCGGGCCGGCGGACCAGAGCCCCGCTGGTGAGAAGCGATGCCGCCGCCGTCGCCGTCTCGATCGGCATGCCGGCGCCGAAACCCATTCCCAGTCCGGTCATTCGGGCGGGAAGGTCCTCGTCGCGGGGGTGGATGAGGACCAGCGCGCCGAGTTCGTGGGCGACGGCGAAGAACCGGTCGAAGCGCTCGTCGGCGAGTTCGTCGCCGCGAACCTGGGTGGCGATCTCGACCCCGAGGAAGCCGGGGCGGGCCATGCACCGGCGCAACTCGGCGACGGCGAGGTCGGGATCCTGCAGCGCCACCGCGCCCAGGGCGGCGAACCGGGTGGGGTGCTCGGTGACGATCCGGGCGAAGAAGTCATTCTGGGCTTCGGCCAGTTCCGCGGTGCCGGCGGGGTCGGCCTCGTAACAGAAGGTCACCGGGATCGGCGAGATCACCTGGAGGTCGACACCGTCGCGGTCCATATCGGCCAGCCGGGCGGCCGGTGACCAGCAGCGATGGTCGATCTGCCGGTAGCGTTGCGCGCCGTAGTGCAGCCATGCCTGTCGGTCTCCCCGGTGCGCTCCACACTCGGCCAACGGTCACCACCGTGGCTTCGGCTCAGGTCAGGCAGGTCCGGATCGACGGCATGGGTGTGCACGTCGATCAGGCCGCGGGACGAGCGAGAGGTGATGGCGAACCTCCATCGGGGAGTGTGGTCGACACCAGCCTAGAAGAATGTGCATGCACAATTCAAGATGTTTATGCAGAATGTTGTGGGTCACATTGAAAAGGTGGTAGGAGTTACCGATATGTGCGGGTGTCCGGCTGCGCGGAGATCAGGGGTGTTGCGGGGTGTGCGGCGTGCGATCCGGGTCGTCGGCCCTGATCAGATCACTGTCGTGGCGGTTGATCGCTTCGACGAAAGCGGCCTGATCGTGGACGGAGATCGCGGCCACGATGTCGTCGTGCACGACGAGGCTGCCGGCCACCAGCGGCTCATGGTCATCGACGAAGGTCACCCGGCTCAGCACTGCCTTGATGCTGGTGATGATCAGCTGGTGCATGCCTTCGAGCACCGGGATGTGGGCGGCAGCTGCGACTACGGCGTGGAAATTCAGGACGGCATCGAAGAATTCGGGCGCCGTCGTGCTGGCCCGCATGCCAACCATTGCCGTCCGCATCGCGGCGATGTCGTTGCTGTCGGCCCGTTCGAAGGCGGCCTTGGTGAGTCCGAACTCCAGGTACAGGCGCGCCTCGAACAGGTCGAGCGGATGCGGGTTGGACGGCTGAAACCACAGGTCCAACGCTCCAGTGCGCACCTGCGGCGGGGTGTTGGCGACGGTGATGCCCCCGCCGGGCCCGGGCCGCACCGACACCAGGTCGCGATCTCGCAGGATTCTCAGCGTCTCGTTCATCACCGTCGGGCTGATGCCGAACCGGTCCATCAACTCCGAGCGCCGACCGAGGTGGGCGCCCACGGGCAGGCGTTCGGACATGATCTCGTGCTCGAGGTCGGCGGCCACCACTTCGGCCCGCGACGAGCGCGCCGCCGGTACACGGCGTGCCATCCATGGCCTCCTTCGACGCCGGTGATCCGACTATCCGAGATAGTAACTTCCAGGAGACGACAGTGACCGAATCCACCGCCGCAAGCCAGGCCTACCGCACCGCCCGCGATCACCTGATCGCCCACCGCGAGGACTACGAGGCCGTAGCGCCGGGTTTCCAGTGGCCGGATGTGGGTGGCCGGTTCAACTGGGCGATCGACTGGTTCGACCACATCGCCCGCGGCAATCCGCGGACCGCACTGCGGATCGTCGGCGATGACGGAGCCGACGAGTCCTATTCGTTCGACGAGATGGCCCACCGATCCGACCGCCTGGCGAGGTGGCTCGCTGACGGCGGCGTCACGCCAGGGGACCGCGTGATGCTGATGCTCGGCAACCAGGTCGAGCTCTGGGAGTCGATGTTGGCCGTCATGAAACTCGGCGCCGTCATTCTGCCTGCTACCACGGCACTGGGGGCCAAGGACCTCGCCGACCGACTCGCGCGTGGCGGGGTCGCGCACGTCATCACCAACGCCTCGGAGACCGAGAAGTTCGCCGACATCCCGGGCGACTACGGCCGGATCGCGATTGGTGATGCACCGGCACTGTGGCGAAGCTACCGCGACTGCGAATCCGTCACCGGCCCAGCGCCGTTCGACACGCAGACCGCGCCGGACGACGCGATGCTGGTCTACTTCACCTCCGGTACGACGAGCCATCCCAAGCTCGTCGAGCACACTCACCGCTCATATCCCGTCGGTCACCTGTCGACGATGTACTTCATCGGGCTGCGGCCCGGGGACGTTCACCTCAATATCAGCTCCCCGGGATGGGCGAAGCATGCCTGGAGTTCGTTCTTCGCGCCCTGGATCGCCGAGTCCACGATCGTGGCCTACAACTACGTCAGATTCGACCCGGCGCGGTTTCTGGAGATGTTGCAGCATGTGGCCGTGACCTCCCTCTGCGCGCCACCGACCGTGTGGCGCATGCTGATTCAAGCCCACCTGGGTGAGAAGCCACCCGCGCTGCGGGAGGCGATGGGTGCCGGTGAGCCGCTCAACCCGGAGGTGATCGCACAGGTCCGCAGCAGCTGGAACCTGACGATCCGGGACGGGTTCGGACAAACGGAGACCACGGCGCTGATCGGCAACACCCCGGGTGCCGTCGTCAAGCCGGGGTCGATGGGCCGGCCGCTGCCCGGCATCCCGATCGAGATCGTCGACCCCCTCACCGGCGCGGTGGCCGACGAGGGCGAGATCTGCCTGCGCCTGCAGGATCGGCCGGTGAATCTGATGACCGGCTACCTGGGCGACCCCGAGCGCAACGATGCCGTCATGGCCGGTGGTTACTACCACACCGGTGACGTGGCCAGCCGGGACGCCGACGGCTACATCACCTACATCGGCCGCACCGATGACGTGTTCAAGGCCTCCGACTACAAGATCTCGCCGTTCGAGTTGGAGAGTGTGCTGATCGAGCATCCGGCTGTCGCCGAAGCCGCGGTGGTTCCCGCCCCGGACGCGATGCGGCTGGCAGTGCCGAAGGCCTACATCAGTTTGGCCGCCGGCTGGGCACCCGACCGGGCGACGGCCGACGCGATCTTCGCGCATGCCCGCGCGAACCTCGCCCCGTACCAGAGGATCCGCCGCATCGAGTTCGCCGAGTTGCCCAAGACGATCTCCGGCAAGATCCGTCGCGTCGAACTGCGCAATCGGGAGAACACGGCCGCCGAACTGCCCGACGAGTTCAGGGAAAGCTGACCGCTGCTCGAATATGCCTCGACCGGGGGACGAAGTCTCTATCGGGAGGGGTGTGACCGAAGCGTCGGAATCCAGCATTGTTGCCGTAATGGCGGCGGTCTCTTGATGACCGTCGACTTTGGTATTATGGTATGACCAAATGCAAGTTGCGCACATCGACCCCGGACCGCTGACCGGCTTTCAAAGACGAAGGACGACAACATGACTGAGTTCACCGACATCACCTATGAAGTCGACAACGGGTTGGCCTGGATCACCATCAACCGTCCCGAGCGGTACAACTCCTTCCGCGCCCGCACCGTCGACGAGCTCATCAAGGCGTTCAAGCTCGCCTGGGGCAGCCCGGAGGTCGGAGTGATCTGCCTGACCGGCGCCGGGGAGAAGGCCTTCTGCACCGGAGGTGACCAGAAGCAGCGCGCCGAGACCGGCGACTACGGCCCGTCGGACAGCGGTCTGTTCGAGGTCGACTCGCTGCACCGGGTGATTCGCGATGCCCCCAAGCCGGTGATCGCCGCGGTGAACGGCTTCGCCATCGGCGGCGGCCACGTGCTGCACGTGCTGTGCGACCTGACGATCGCATCCGAGACCGCGGTGTTCGGCCAGAACGGTCCCCGGGTCGGTTCCTTCGATGCCGGCTTCGGCACCGGCTACCTGGCCCGCGTGGTCGGCGAGAAGCGCGCCCGCGAGATCTGGTTCCTGTGCCGCAGGTACTCCGCTCAGCAGGCCTACGAGTGGGGCCTGGTCAACAAGGTGGTGCCGGCCGATCAGCTCAAGGCCGAGGTGCGGTCCTGGGCCGACGAGATCCTGCAGCTGTCGCCCACGTCGCTGAAGGTGCTCAAGCAGTCCTTCAACACCGACACCGAGCAGTTCGCCTCCCTCGGGCAGATGGCCTACTCGAACCTCAAGCTGTTCGGCGAAACTCCCGAGGCCAAGGAGGGCATCACCGCCTTCAACGAGAAGCGGGCACCCGACTTCGCGCCGTACCGGGGCAACTGAGTCAACGTGTTCACCGCCGAGCAAACGGATTTCGCGCGCGCGATCGAACAGTTCTGCGCCGAACACTGCGCCACCGCCGAACAGCGTTCGGAGCTGACCGACGGTGGTCGGCTCTCCAACAGCCCCGAACTGCTGTTGCGACTGGCCGATCTGGGCTGGCTGGGGGTGTCGCTTCCGACCGAGTACGGCGGCGGGGGAGCCGGCATGGTCGAGGAGTGCATCTTCCTCGAGGAGACCGCCCGCGGACTCGCGCCGATCCACGCCTACGGGACCGGACTCACCGCGGCCCAGACGTACTTGCGCCACGGCACCGAGGACCAGAAGAAAGAGGTGCTGAACAACCTGTGCGCCGGGCGATTCGAGGCGATTGCGCTCTCGGAGCCGGGCGCCGGTTCCGGACCTCGGCTCGGTGCGCACCCGCGCTGTCCGTGACGGCGACCGGTTCGTCGTCAACGGACAGAAGACCTGGATCACCGCTGCCCATCTGGCCGATCACCTGCTGGTGCTCACCCGCACGTCCACCGAGGGCAGCAAGCACCAGGGCCTGACCCTGATGTATCTGACCACTGACACCCCCGGCCTGGACATCAAGCCGATCGCCACGATGGACGGCCACACGGTCAACGAGGTCTTCTTCACCGATGTGTCGGTTCCCGCGGCCAATGTCGTCGGCGGTGTCGGCGACGCCTGGCACCGGCTGATGCGCGGACTGAACGTGGAGCGGCTGATCATCGCGGCGATGTCGATCGGGGCGGCCCGCCGCTCAGCTGGAAGACACCATCGCCTATGTCAAACAGCGCGAACAGTTCGGTCGCTCGATCGGCACCTTCCAAGCCGTTCGCCATCGCCTCGCCGACCTGGTCGCCGAGATCGACTGCTGCCGCGCCTATGTCTATCAGGTCGCGGCCCAGATCGACGCCGGCCTGGAAGCCCAGCTGGCCCGCGAGGGTTCGATCGCCAAGATGAAGTGCACCGAGGTCGCCAAGCTCGCCGCGCTGGAGGGCGTGCAGCTGATGGGCGGCAACGGCTACACCGTGGAGTACGGGATGGAGATGCAGGTGCGCAAGGCCTTGGCCCCCCCGATCTACGGTGGCGCCAACGAGGTTCAGCGCGACATCATCGGAAAGAGCCTCGGCCTGTGAGCCCCAAGAGCATCTATGCGCCGGATGCCCTGGTCGGCAAGCGGATTCTGATCACCGGCGGCGGCACCGGACTGGGTCGCGGCGTCGCTGCTCGCCTCGTGGCCCACGGCGCGCAGGTCCACATCTGGGGACGACGGGAGACGGTGCTGGCCGAGGCCGTCGCGGAGATCTCGGCCGGACAACCCGGCTCGGCGCACTATCAGACGGTGAACGTTCGTGATTACGAGGCTGTTTCGGCGGCGGTCGACGAGATCTGGACGCAGCACGGCCCGTTGACCAGTCTGCTGAACAACGCGGCGGCCAACTTCATCGCGCCGACCGCGACGCTGAGCCCGCGTGCGTTCGAGGCCGTCACCTCGACGGTGATGACCGGATCGTTCAACACCACCCTGGCGATCGGGAAGCGCTGGATCGCCGAAGGATTGACCGGATCGGTGCTGTCCAACCTGACCACGTGGGTGTGGAGTGGGTCGGCGTTCGTCGTGCCGTCGGCCATGGCCAAGGCCGCCGTCCACGCGATGACCATGTCGCTGGCCGTCGAGTGGGGTCGCTACGGGATCCGGCTCAACGCCTTGGCGCCCGGACCGATCCCCACCGAATACGCCTGGGAGATGCTCAATCCCACCGACGAGAGCTCAGCCGGCGCCACCCAGGTCGACCAGATTCCGATGGGCCGGGCGGGAACGATCGACGAGCTGGCCAATCTGACGATCTTCGCGTTCTCCGATGCCTGTGACTACCTCACCGGCGAGACCATTGCGATGGACGGCGGACAACGCCTCGCCGGGCCGAACACGTTCGCCGCTTTGACCGCGATGAGCGATGAGGACTGGGCGCGTGCGCGGGAGCGCAGTACGGCCGCCTCGGAGGCGGCCAAGGCCGCGCGCACCGTCTGAGACACGAAAGGCAGCGCCGTGAAAGTGATTGCATCGATCGATGACGCACTCGACTCGGTGGGAACCGAACTCGGGGTCAGCGACTGGCTGGGAATCGATCAGGCGCGCATCGACGCGTTCGCCGAGGCGACCGGGGATCACCAGTGGATCCACGTCGACCCCGCCCGGGCGAAGGCCGAAAGCCCCTACGGCACCACGATCGCGCACGGTCTGCTCACCCTGTCGCTGATACCGGCGTTGAGCAAGCAGTGTTTCGTCGTCGAGAACACCAAGATGGGCATCAACTACGGACTCAACAAGGTGCGGTTCATCGCGCCGGTCCCGGTGGGTTCGCGCCTTCGGGTGCGCTCGGAACTGGCCGACGTCACCCGCATCGACGACACCACCGCGCATCTGACCGTTCGTCACACCGTCGAGGTGGACGGTAACGACAAGCCTGCGGCGCTGGCGGAGATGATCGGACGATACGTCTTCGCAGACTCATGAACGGGTTTCGCCGGTCCTCTTGCTGATGATCACGGGGTCAGGACGACTTTGAGGACCTCACCCCGGTGCTGGGCGGCGATCGCCTCGTTGATGTCGGACATCGGCATCGTCGTGATGAGTTTGTCGAACGGGAACCGTCCCTGGCCGTGCAGATCGACCAGGTAGGGGATGAACGTCTTCGGGTCGGCGTCGCCCTCGATGATGCCCCGGATGGTGAGGCCGAGCAGCGGCGTCTGGAACAGTCCGACCGAGAAGACGGCTTCGGGATCGGCGGGTACGCCGATCAGGCCAAGCTTGCCGCAAACGCCCAAAGACGCGAGCAGCTGCTCGACAACGGGTGTGACCGCGGTCGTGTCGATTGCGTAATCGGCGCCCGCAGGGGCGATCTCGCGGATTTGGTCGGCCAAGGGTCCGCCGTTGGGGTCGATGACATGGGTTGCGCCGACTTCAAGAGCCAGCTCCCGGCGCCGCTGATGCGGTTCGACCACCACGATCAAGCTGGCCTCGCGGACCACGGCAGCCATGGCCGCGGAGAGTCCGACCGCGCCGCCGCCGGCAATCACCACCGTCGACCCGGGCTGCACGTCAAGCGAATTGAACACCGCGCCGGCGCCGGTCTGGATCCCACAGCCGAGTGGCCCCACCAGTTCGACAGGGGCGCCGGGGGGCAACTTGACCACGTTGCGTTCGTGCGCCAGCGCATGGGTGGCGAATGACGACTGGCCGAAGAAGTTCGAACCCAGAGCGCTGCCGTCCGCTGCCAGCCCGGAGGAGCCGTCGGAGCGCGTTCCACCGAAGTTGTACTCCAGGAAGTTGTGGCAGTACGCCGGTTGATCGCGCAGGCAGGTGGGGCATCCTCCACAGCTGTGGAAACTGATCGCCACCTGGTCCCCGGCGGCGACTGTGGTCACATCGTCGCCCACGGCAACCACGGTTCCGCTGCCTTCGTGGCCGAGGACGCCCGGAAACACAAACGGCAGATGGCCTTCCTTGACTGCGATGTCGGTATGACAGATGCCCACACCGGCGATCTTGACCAGCACTTCGTCGGCGGCCGGCGCCGCGAGGTCGACGCTGGCACGCGTGAAAGGAGCACCCACCTCTTGGACCACCAAGGCTGAAATCTGCATCCGTCTGCCTTCCTGGGGAGTGGAATTCGTGTCGGTGCCTGCCGACGCCGGGCTCCCTGCAGGATCCGGTGTTACGAGTCTGACCGAACGTGGCCGCCACCGCGTCACCACTTCGGGCGGTTCTCCCTATCACTCAGGAGGGACTTATGCCTTCTGGCCTTGTCCATGGTGCCCAGAGCTATGCGGGCTGGCCGTAGACGGCTACGACCACCGAACGGTCCAGGCTGTTCGCCGACCACACTCCAATGGCGGTGTTGGCGCAGTCGGACATGATGGCCATGTAGGCCGGGTTGTAGTACCACTGGTTGAGCACATCGAGGTTGTTGATCGCCAGCGCCGGGTTGATCGCCACGGTCTCGAACACCTTGCCCCTGAAACCGGCTGCCTCGGCGCGACTTTGGGCCGTTGAGCCATCGGAGCCGATATCGCCGTCGAGAGCGCGGTTGTTCATGACGTCGTTGGTGTGCCACTCGGCGGCCAACGTCAGTGCCGGATCCTTCTTGATGTTGGTGGTGCAGCCGGCCTGATGCTGGATGGTGTAGACGTTGGCGATCACGCTGTTGTTGAGCCGCGAGTTGTCGGCGTGAGCCGTCGGTGCCGCCAGGACGAGCATCCCGAGGCCGGCCGCCCCGAGGGCGACGGATTGCCGAATCGTGTGTGCGGACAAAGGGACTCCCTACTGCGGCGTGCCGGTGTAATGCGCCGCGGACTGCCGCAGCTGCCAGATCATGGCAGGGCACAACTCGTTGGCCGCCTGATTGATGAGGTACACGCCCTGGTAGTCGTCGGTCGCGCCGAAGTCTGCGGTGACGTCGGTGACCAACTGACCGTAGCCTCGGCCCTGGCCGATCTTGTCGCAGACACCGTATCCGTAAGCCAGCGCCGCATCGGCGTTCGGGAAGTTGTAGCCCGGTCGGACCGTGACATTCACCAGGTAGGCCACGCTGTCGGCGTGTGCGGGCTGGGCTGTCGCCGTTGCACCCAGCGCCGCGACGGCACTGAGGCCGACGCGCGGTCAGTATCCGGGTGGCAACAGCATTGACTGCCATGTGTTGTCCTGATTCGCGGGTTGGCTCTGCTGGGGCGGCGGAGCGATCGGCATGTGCAGCGCCGGTGAGGGTGGTGACCCCGGTGGCAGCTGAGGAATGTCCTGACCCGACAACGTCGCGTTCGGATCGCCCTTCCAGTTGTAGCCGTCGTTCAGCGGCACGTATTGCTCGTTGCTCTCGCACATCTTGACGGTCGGGGCGCGTTTACCCGGAACGGTTTCGCATGGGATGTTGCGGGCGCCGCGGACATTGAACTGCGAATCCTGCGGGGTCCGGCAATACAGGTCGCCGGCCGCCCGGTTCGGATAGTCGACCAGGTTCGGAATCCTGGCCTGCTGGGCCGGCAGGAATCCGGTGGTGCAGGCAGGCGGCAGGTTCACGTTGAGGTTGAACGACAGGTACTCGCCCTTGTAGGCCTGCTTCGTGTTGGCGTTGGCGACGAAGGTGCCCTGCCCCGCTGCCACCGCCTGCGGCAGCGTCACCAGCAACTGCTCGATACTGTCGCGATAGTCGACGCCGACCTGCCCGACGCTGGCCAGATTGGCCGCCAGGATCGGCAGGGTGGGCTTGAGTCGCTCCATCAGTGTGCGTGCCTCGTCGGAGGCGACGATGATGCCCTGCTGGTCGATGAATCCCGCCACGGCATCGTTGTTGCTCTGCAGATCGCTGGTGACCGTGGCCAGGTGGGCGGCCCATGCCTGCACGGCCTGCTGCGGACTGGGTCTGGGAGTCCAGCACCGGCTTCGAGTTGTCGATGAGGTTGATCAGCGGATCGAGGTTCTTGCGGGCATCGATCGCCAAATTCGTTGAGCCCTTGACGATCTGGGACAGCTGGGGGCCGAGTCCGCCGACGGCGGTGTAGGCCTCGTCGATCGCGGTCTTCAGGTTGTCCCGTGGAATCGCCTCCAGGCCGGTGTTGGCCGCGTCGAGCAGCGAGTTGATGTCGGGCGGCACCGAGGTGTCGGAGCGCGGGATCACGTCACCGTCCTTGAGCGGCCGCGAAGTGCCGTTGCGCGGGACCAGGTCGACGTACTGTTCACCGATCGCCGATTGGCTGTGCACCTCGGCCTTCAGATCCGACGGAATGTCGATACCCGACTTCAGCGAAAGCACCGCCTGCACACCGGTATCGGTCAGCCCCACCGACTGCACCCGGCCCACCTCGACGCCGCGGTAGGTGACGTTGCCGGTGCCGTACAGGCCACCGCTCTCCGGCAGCTGCATGGTCACGCTGTAGCGGCCGATGCCGAACATCTTGGCGGGCAGCTTGAGGAACTGCAGGCTCATCACCGCGATCGCGGTCAACGCGATGAACGTGAAGACGGCCAGCTGGATCAGCATTCGTCGATTCAGATGCATGCTCAGGGCCCCTGATCGAAATGGTAGGGCGCGACCAAGGGGTTGCCCTTGGTGTACGGGCTGGGGAACTGGCCGATGGTGCGGCCCCACTGCATTTCGAGCTCGGTGAGGTTGCCCTCCCACCGGGTGCCGGTGAACAGCCCCTGGTCGATGCGGCTGAGGGTGAGGTCGATGATCGCGGTCATGTTCGCGTAGTCACCGCGCTGCCACTTCTCGATGGTCTCGTTGGGGAACGGGAACGTCAGGATCAGGCTCAGTGCCCGGGTCATTGCCGGCCCGGCGTTGGCCAGTGATTCCAGCACCGGCCCAATATCTTTGAGCTCCTTGACCAGATTGGCTTTGCTCGCATCGACGGTGCTGACCACCCGCTCACCGAATCTGCCCAGCGCGTCGGCGGCTTCGGCGAGGTTCTCGCGCTCGTTGTTCAGCACGGCCAGTGCTTCGGGAACGGTCTTGAGCGCCTTGTCCAACACCGGCTGACTCGCCGCGAAGGTGCCGGCGACTTTGTTGAGGCTCTCGGTGGCGGCGATGACGTCGTCGGTCTGGTCGTTGAAGTTGGCGGCGAATCTGTCCAATTCGCTGATCATGCTGCGCAGGTCCTGTTCGCGACCGCGGAACGCGGTGCTGAACGCCTCGGTGATGTCCTGAACCTGGCCGAGTCCACCGCCGTTGAGCACCATCGACACGGCGGCGAGGGTCTGTTCGACGGTGGGGTAGGACCCGGAGTGGGACAGCGGGATGAGCGATCCTTCGTGCAGGCGCCCTTCCGGTGGTGCGTCCGTCGGTGGGCTCAGTTCGATGTGCTGTGAGCCCAGGATGCTGGTCAGGCCGATCTTGGCCGTCGCGTTGGCCGGCATCTTGACGTTGCCGTCGAGGCGCATGGTGACCAGCGCATGCCAGCCCTGCAATTCGATCTTGGTGATGTGACCCACGGTCGCATCACCGACGCGCACCCGGGAGTTGGGCTGAATGTTGTTGATATCGGGCATCTCTGCCTGGATGGTGAAGGATCCGGGCCCGTTGCCCGACGTGCCGGGCAGCGGCAGCGAGTTGAGTCCCTGCCAGTTTTTGAGATCACATCCCGACGATCCGCCGGCGAGTGTGACGATCACCGCGACGGTGACCGCCCTGCGGTACCACCGACGGCGCATCATGAACCACCGCCGGCAGGGGGAGTCATCATTCCGGTCAATCCCGCGTTCGGATTGGTGTCCAACGTCGGCGTCGTCTCGGCGGCTAGCGGGCTGGGAACCGGCTGTGGCGCAGGCGCGTTCGCGGGCGCCGGGCCGGCCGGCGGCACGAAGTCGGGGCGCATCCAGTCTTCGCTGTAGGTCACCTCATTGGGCCGGGCCTGTGGGCCGACGACGAAGTCCTCCCCGATCGGGGGGAAGTTGAACTGGCGGTTCTTGATGATCGGCGCCAGGTACTGCACACACAACTTCGACGACTGCTCAGCGTTGAGCCGGGAGGCGGCCTGGATGGCCCCGCACAGGAACGAGATCGGGTTGGCGAAGTTGTTGACCGCCAGCGCCCCGGTGAACGCGCCGTTGGATGCCTCGTAGATGTTGTTGAAGTTCTGGACGGTGCTCGGGGCGACGTGCAGGGTCTGCTTGATGTCGTCGAGACTTTCGTTCAGCGCCGTGCTGATCGAGGCCAGCTTGTCGGCCGTGGTGCCGATCGTCTCGCCGTTCTCGTTGACGAAGTCCTTGACGTCGCCGATGACGGAGTTCATGTCCACGAACGCGTCACCGATCTTGCCCGGGTCGCTGGCCAGCACCCCGCTCACCGAGGCCAGGTTGTTGTTCAGTTGCCCCAGCAGATCACTGCTGCCCCGCAGCGCCGTGACCAGAATGGACAGGTTCTTCAGCGTCGAGAAGATGTCACCGCTGTGGTCGCCGAGCACCGACATCGCTTGGGCGAGTTTGGTGATCGTCTCGCGGATGGCGCCGCCTTGGCCGCGCAGGTTGTCCGCGGTGGTGTTGATGAAGGAGCCCAGCGTGCTCACCCCGCCCGGTTGGGTCGGGGCCAACAGTTGGGTGAGGCGCTTGAGCTGAACGCGGACCTCGTCCCACTCGACCGGCACCGCGGTGCGGTCGCGGGGTATGACCGCTCCGTCCTTGAGTGTGGGGCCGCCGGCGTAGACCGGTGTCAGCTGGATCGCCCGGCCGGTGACCAGCATGGGCGAGAGGATCGCGGCCTTGGCGTCTGCGGGCACCTTGAACTTGCGGTCGAACCAGAACGAGATCTTGACGCCGTCGGGCTGCGGTTCGACCTTGGCCACCCTGCCGACCGGCACACCGAGGATGCGGACATCGTCGCCGGGGAACAGCGCGGTGCTGTTGTCGAAGTAGCCGACCACTTCGGTGCGGTCCATGTGGTCGACGGCGCGCACGGCCATCACCACACCGGCAAGCAGCGTCAGCGCCAGGACGACGGCGATGGCGGTGCGGGAGTTGCGCAGCTTCGTCATCGGGATCCTCCGGCCTGGGCGTCAGCCGGTTGTTCGTTGGGCGCCGGTACGAAGACCGGAGACGGGGTCGGCTCGGGCACCGAGGCGATCTCGGGTGGGGACACCGCGGGCGGGCCCGGCGGCGGGCCGCCCGGCGGGGGAGCGGGCAGCGGCTCCCGGTACGGGTAGCAGCCCGTGGGGCCGGGCAGCGCCAACCGGGCGGACCGCAGCCCTGATCGCCGGGGTTGCCGGTGATCGCGTCGGGCAGGTTGAGGTGCGGCTCGCCGCCCTGGCCGGTCCGCGGGTAGGGCACCGGCAATGCCGGGGTGCCGGGCTGGCCCACCTGTGGGTCGGTGCGCTGCGACGGCAGCAGCGTCGCGGGGTCGACGCCGAGGTCGGAGAACGCCGCGTCGATGAACGGCTGCACGAACTGGCCGGGGAAGAGGTTGACCACATAGGCCTTGAAGAACGGGTCCGGAGGAGACCGACTCGCCCAGCGACATGGCGTAGCTGTTGAGCCGCTTGACCGCTTCCTGCACACGTGCCTTGCGATCGTCGACGATCGTGAGCACGCCGTTGAGCTTCTCCAGCGCCGGCTTCAACGTCGCGCGGTTGTCGGCGATGAAGCCCTTCAACTGCTGCGACACCGCGGAGATGTTGCGCCAGATCCGGTCCAGCGCCGTGCTCTGTTCGTTCAATGCGATCAGCAGGGAGTTGGTCTGCTGGACCAGTTGCACGATCTGGTCGGTGCGCTTGGCCAGCACGTCGGTGGTCTTGGCGGCGTTCTCCAGCAGATTGCGCAACTGCGCGTCCTGCTTGTTGAGCGTCTCGGAGAACCGCGCCACCCCGGCTACCGCGTTGCGCAGATCCGGCGGGGTGTTGGCGAAGGTCTCGGCCATGGTGGCCAGGGATGCCGACAGTTGATCGGTGTTGAGACCGCTGATCGTGTTGGTCAGATCGCCCAGCGCGTCGGGCAGCTGATACGGCGACGTGGTCCGCTCCAGCGGGATCGGCCCGGACAACGAGCCGTCGCCGCGCGGGCTGACGTCGAGCATCTTGGTGCCCAGCAGGCCCTTGGTCTTGATGGCCGCCGCGGTCCGATCACCAAGGTACACATCGCCTTTGATGCGGAACTTCACCAGCACCTGCTGGCCGTCGAGTTCGATGCTGGAGACCTTGCCCACCGGCAGACCCGACACCTCGACCCCGGCGCCGGTGAACAGGCCGCCGGCCTCCGCGAAGTAGGCGGAGTAGTCGTGGCCCGGGTTGAGGAACGGCAGCTTCTGCCAGTTCAGCGCGCCCATCACGATCCCGGCGATGACGACGGCGCCGACGGCACCCAGGATGAACGGATTGCGTTCGGAGAAGGATTTCATTTCGGCGCGCACCGCCCCGTGTCCTGGCCGGCGACCTTGACGTAAACCGGTTGTCCGCCTTTGCCGTTCAGCTTCAGAACCGCATCGCAGAGATAGAAGCTGAAGAAGTCGCCGTACATGCCCTGTCGGCCCAGCGCCCGATACTTGTCCGGCAGCGTGTCGATCAGCTTCTCCAGATACTCGTGGTCGGCCACGGCGATCGACGCGACCCGATCCGTTTCGTGGACCACCTTCTTGATCGGTTCGCGCGCCTGGGTCAGCAGGTCGGCCACCGTCGCGGCGGCAGCACTGGTGCTGGCGAACGCGTCGGCGATGTCCGTCCGGCGGGCGTTGAGACCGTCGATCAAGCCGGACAGGTTGGTCACGGCCTTGTCCAGTTGTGCGCTCTGCCCGCCGAGGGTGCCCAGCACCGTGTTGAGGTTGGTGACGACCTCGCTGATCAGCTGGTCGCGGTCGGCAAGGGTGTTGGTCAGCATCGCGGCCTGGTTGAGGAACGAGGAGATGGTGGGGCCCTGGCCTTGCAGTGCCTGATCCAGTTGTCCGCTCAACGCGTTGGTCTGTTCGGGGCTGAGCGCGCGGAACAGCGGCTTGAAGCCGCCGATCACCGAATCCAGATCCAGCGCGGGGACGGTGCGGGACAACGGAATCGTCGCGCCGGGCTGCAGCCGCTTGAGCTCACCGGCGCCTTCTTCGAGGGCCAGGAAGCGGCCGCCGATCACGTTGTCGTAGCGGATGACCGCCCTGGTGCCCTCGGTCAGGTTCACCGCGTCTTTGGCGGAGAACTCGACGCGCACCGTGGCGTCCCGGTTGATCGTGATGTCCTCGACCTTGCCCACCTCGACCCCGGCGATCCGCACGAAGTCGCCCGCCTTCAGGCCGGTGACGTTGGTGAATTCGGCGTTGTATGTCTTGCCGCCGCCGAACCGGAACTGCGCGAAGACAGCCAGCAGGGCGAAGGCGCCGAACAGCGCAGACCGTGAGGAAGATAGCGAGGCGCCACACGGTAGCCCTCAAGTTGTCCCTCACGACTGCTTCTCCTGTCGGTACTCGATGATCACGGGGTTGGCGGCGGTCCCGGCTCGGGCGCCGGGGGCGCCGCCGAATCGGGTGGCGCCAGCGCCGTCAGTGGATCTAGTGGTGGCGCCGCCGCTGCGTTAGGCGCCGGGGAACCCCGGGAAAGAGCGGTACCCCGCCGGGTCCGTACCAAGCCGCTCCGTAGGGCGGCATGCCCGGGCCCATGTCCGGACCGGGTGCCGGGCCGGGCAGACACTGGCGGATGCTCGGCTGCTGCGGCACCGCGCGGGTGACCGGGAACCAGTTGCCCCAGCACGGGTGCCCGAGGCCGGGGTTCGGCCGGATGTCGAGGCCGGTTCCCCAGCCGGTGTTGGTGATCAGCTGGCGCACCGGGAAGTTCTTGGTGGGATCCGGCAGCGACCCGCAGCCCGGCTTGCCGCCCGGACCGCCCTTGGCCGCGACGATCGGCAGGTTGTCGGGGTACTGGTAGGGGTCGTTGCCCGCCAGCAGGGCGACGTCGAAGTTGGCCGACTTGCCGTCCTTGCCGCCCCACGCGTCGTAGGCGCCGCCGGTGGTGAGTGTCCAGTTCGCGCCCTGCAACCAGCAGGTGTAGACGGGGTTGTACTTCAGCAGGAGGTTGGTCGTCGGCTCGAGAAGGTTGACCGCGCGCACCAGCGGATCCTCGCTGGCCTCGAACAGTTCCCGAGCCGAGTTCGAGAAGCCAACCGTGTTGAGCAACAGCGAGTCCAGCGCCGAGGCCCGATCGGCGACGGTGGTACTGATCGTGCTGCCGGCGTTGAGGATCGTGACGATGTCGGGTGCCGCGGCCGCGTAGGTGTCGTTGAAGCTCTTGAACGAGCGCCAGTCCTCGCGGATGGTGTCGCTGCGGTCGTTGAGGGCCTTCAGCACCTGATTGAGGTCGGTGGTGGCCTGGCCCATCCGGGGGCCTTGGCCGCGCACGCCTTCGGCCACCGCGGTCAGCACCGCATTCAGCTTGGCCGGGTCCACCTTGTCCAGCAGGTTGACGACGTTCTGGAAGACGGTGTTGACCTCGGTGGTGACGTTGTTCGACCGCAACACCGTGCCGGCGGCCAGTCGTTGCGGGCTGGGGTCCGACGGATAGACCAGGTCGACGAACTTCGCGCCGAACGCGGTGGTGGCCCTGATCTGGGCCCCCACATTGGCCGGGATGTACTTGACCTGATCCGGGTCGATCTCCAACCGAAGACTCGTCGGTCCCTGACCGCCCGTGATCTCACCGACCCGGCCGACCTGCACGCCGCGCATCTTGACCTTGGCTCCGGTCTCCATCACCAGTCCGGAGCGATCCGCGGTCATCGTCACCGGCACGTAGGACCGGAAGGTTCCCGCGAAAAGTGTTGCGGTCACGAAGAAGAACACGGCGATCACCAACAGCAGGATGACCGTCCACCACCTGTCGTGCAGACGTTCTTCACCGGGGCGGGGTTCCATCGCTACCCGGCCAGGTTGAAGTTGCCGGACTGGCCGTACACGGCCAGCGAGATCATCACGATTTCGACCGCTGCCACGACCATCGAGGTGCGCACGGCACGCCCGACCGCCTCGCCCACGCCCGCGGGGCCGCCCTTGGCGGTGTAGCCGTAATAGGTGTGCACCAGCATGATGACGACGGTCATCGCGACCGACTGCATGAACGACCAGATCACGTCGGTGGGGTTGAGGAACGTGTTGAAGTAGTGGTCGTAGACGCCGGCGCCCTGACCGTAGATGAGGACGGTGCCGGTGCGGGCGGCCAGGAACGCCATCATCACCGCGATGCAGTAGAGCGGAATCACCACGATCACGCCGGCCAGTACCCGGGTCGATGCGAGGTAGGTGACGGCGCGGATGCCGATGACCTCGAGCGCGTCGATCTCCTCGTTGATGCGCATCGCACCGATCTGGGCGGTGGCGCCGGCCCCGATCGTCGCCGACAGGGCGACCGAGACGGTTCCCGGCACGATGAGCCGGACGTTGAAGAAGGCCGACGCGAAGCCGGTCAGGGCCTCGAAGCCGACGGATGCCAACTGGTTGTAGCCCTGCACGGCGACCAGTGCGCCGGTTGTCATCGTCAGGAACCCGACGATCGCAACCGTTCCGCCGACGACGGCCAACGCTCCGGCGCCCAGGCCCATCTGCGCGATGAGCCGGAGCAACTCCTTGCGGTACCGGGTCACCGCGTCCGGGATCGCGGCCAGGGTCTTGACGTAGAAGCGGGTCTGCGCGCCGATCTGGTTCCAGCTCGCGGCCAGGCTGTCGAGGCTGCGTCGGATCCTCGGATGAAGGGCGCTGGGGTTGCTCAGGCTCACCGGTTCGCCCTCACGTGACGGTGAATTGGATGCCGACGGCGGTCACGATCACGTTGATGGCGAAGAGCACCATGAAGGTGAACACCACCGTCTCGTTGACCGCATTGCCGACACCCGCGGGGCCGCCGCCTACCGAAATGCCCTTGTAGCAGGCGATCAGACCGGCTGCGAGTCCGAAAAGCGTTGCCTTGGTGAGCGAGACGACGACGTCGCCGACGCCGGTCAGCAACGTCATCCCAGCGGCGAACGCACCGGGGGAGACATGCTGGATGTAGACACAGAAGATGTAGGCGCCGGTGAGACCGGCGAGGATCACCGTCGCCGACAGTGCCAAGGCCACCGTGGTGGCCGCAAGCACACGCGGGACGACCAGCGCCTGAATCGGGTTGATTCCCATCACCCGAAGTGCGTCGAGTTCCTCGCGAATGGTGCGCGCACCCAGGTCGGCGCACATCGCGGTGGCGCCGGCGCCGGAGACCACCAGCACCGTCACAATCGGCCCGATCTGATTGACGGTGCCGATCGCGGCTCCCGTCCCGGAGAAGTCGGCCGCTCCGAACTCGCCCAGCAGGATGTTGAACGTGAACACCAACAGCACCGAGTAGGGCAGCGTCAGCATCAACGCGGGCAGGACCGACACCCGAGCCACGAACCAGGTCTGTAACAGGTACTCCCGCCACGCGAACGGCGGGCGGAACATCAACACCAGGGTGTCCAGCGACATGCCGATGAAGCCGCCGAAGGCGCGCACCGGCTTCGTCAGGGTGGCCGAGGCGGTCACAGTGAACTCCCGGGGGAATGGGTCGGCAAACGTGGCTGGGTATTGCTGGTAGCCTGGACTTCGGCGCAGCAGCCCGCCAGACTCGGCGCCGGAATGGTCGGCAGCCCGGGTTCAGCGATGACGACCGGCGGCATGGCGGAACGCTATCGTGTGCGTTGCCAAGGTTGCTGCTCCTCAATGGGGGCTATTTCCTACCCCTAAAGAGTTAGCGGGCCGGGCCGCGCGCCGTAGTTGGCGTACGCGGAGCGAGCTGAGGGTCGATTACCCTGCGCAATTTGGGATTTGCGGGCGGCGGGTGCGCCGTTGACCGTAGTGTACTGACTGCCCACGTTCTCGAACTTGCCGCACCTACGATGCCCTTCGAGATATGCTCTCGGTTAACTGTTTTCGCATGCGGTGTTGTTCGGCAAGGTCCCGCAAGCGACTCAGTTGGGTAGCGCTGGTCGACGTCGGTCCACCGGTACGGTGCGACTGCCGGCCATCCAGCGACGGCGGGTCGATGATCGGCGGGCTTGATTGCCCAACATGCGACGCGCCGCGCTTGTTTAGGCCATCCGGAAACGCTCGCAACACGTCGGTAGCAAGTCGTGCTCGCCGGAAAGTCCGTTGCCGCCGTGCAATTCAATGACGTCAGCGACGGCATCGACCGCCGCGTACGTCGCAAAGTTGCGCTTCACTCGACGAGGCGCGCCAGTTCCAGCGCGATCTCCTGCACGGTGTCCAACTTTCTGGTCGCCACAGCAATCACCAGATCGAACAATTCGTCCTCAGCCCCTCCGGGCACATGGTGGCCGTTGAGCGCGTAGAACAACGCGGTTGCCACGAATGCGGTGCGTTTGTTGCCGTCGATCAGCGCGTGGTTGGTGGCCAGGGACTGCAGCAGCGCCGCCGCCTTCTCATGGATGGCCGGGTAGGCGTCTTCGCCGAACACGGTTGCTTGTGGCCGCATGACAGCGGATTCGAGCAGCCCGTAGTCGCCGACTTCCGCCGGGTAACCCAAGTGGGCTTCGGCGGCTGCGAGTACGTCGTCCAGGTGTGAGGTAGTCGATCATGCCTCAGATAGCCGGCGCAGCAGACCGTCGTGTTCTTTGACGATGCGGCCCAGCATCTCGTCGCGCCGCGCGGTGCGGCGGTCGAGGTAGTCGTCGACGGCCTTGAGGACCGCGGCGTGCATGGAGATACCGTCGCGCTCGGCGGCGGCGCGCAGTTTGGCGGTCTGCTCATCGGAGAGCCGCAGGGTCATGGCCATGCCAGCGATGATACCAGTGTGGTATCACTGGCGGCCTGGGATGGAATATCGCTTCATGGGCAGGACTCGGCGATCGGAAGCGGATTCACCGCCAGCACCCGGGCGGCGCCGTCCACCAGCCACAGCGCACCGGGGTTGGTCAGCGCCGCGTTGTACACGGTGGTGGCCGGCGCGCCGCTCAACAGGCCGCACGCCACCGAACGGCTCTGGTTGCTCGGCTGCAGGAAGCTTCCGGGCGGCGGGCCCGGCCACACCGTGGTGGCGGGCTTGTCGCCGTAGCCCAGTCCCACGTCGTAGACGACGACGCGGTCCGGTGAGTACGGGGTCGAGGGTAGCGCCCGCGGCCAGGTTGTACGCGGCGTCGACCACCTGACGCAGGGCCGCCCGCGCCTTCTGCTGGTCGGCAGTGACCTCGTTGTCGAACTGGGCGTGGAACGCGTACACGCTGACGGTGGCCCGGGCGTTCTCGCCGTGCACCATCACCGTCGTGCCGTCCATGTCGGTGACGGGTGGTTGACCGAAATCCATGTCGGAGTTGATGATCCCGCGCGCCTCGACCGACGAGACGAAGGCCGCGACGTCCAGCGGATCAACCCGGGTGAGCTGGTACCGGGACGGAACGGCGCCACCGGTGTTGTCGTCCCTCACGATCGACAGGATCCGGCCGTCGCCGTACATGACCAGCGACGGCGACTCGAGCGCGTAGACGACCGGCGGCACCAGGCCGCCACCCGAGTCGACCATGAAGACGACCTGATCGGCCGGCAGTGCCCCGTCGGCCGACGCCGTCGGGCTTCCGGAGAAGCCGACCATGGTCAGCCCCGCCAACAGGGCACCCAATATCCGCGTCCACCTGAGCAGCATCTCGCCAGGTTATGCCGTGAACGCGCAGTGAACCAGCGACAAACTGTGCGGCCGGTGGTGGCGCCGTCGGCCTGCGACGGCGACACTGTTCAGCGTGACTGCGCCCTCGATCGCTCAGAAGGTCCTCAACTGGCTGCGCGCCGGCTACCCCGGGGGTGTACCCGGCCCGGACCGGGTTCCGCTGCTGGCGCTGCTGCGCAACACCCCGCTCTCCGAGGAGGACGTCAGGGAGGTCGTCCGCGAGATCTCCGAAGAGGAGTCGCACGCCGCCGGCCGGCCACCAGATCGACCGTGACGAGATCGAGCACTTCATCGCCGACCACGTGCACCACGACGCCGGCCCGGAGAACACCAGGCGGGTCGCCGCGAAGCTGGCGGCGGCCGGTTGGCCGCTGGCCGGTCTGGACGAGGAAGCGCTCGAAGAAAGTTAGGCCTCGCGCAGCGACGCCGTGTCGATGACGAAGCGGTAGCGGACGTCGCTGGCGACCACCCGGTCGAACGCCTCGTTGATGTAGTCGGGCTCGATCACCTCGATCTCCGGGGTGACGTTGTGCTCGGCGCAGAAGTCCAGCATCTCCTGGGTCTCGGCGATACCGCCGATCGCCGAGCCGGACAGGTTGCGGCGCATGCCGATCACGGCGAAAGACGGCACCACGAGCGGGTTTTCGGGCAAGCCCAGTTCGACGAACGTGCCGTCCAGAGCCAGTGTGCTGAGGAACCGGCGCAGGTCCAGATCGGCCGAGACGGTGTTGAGGATCAGGTCGAAGGAGTTGCGCAGCTTCTTGAACGTGTCGACGTCGGAGGTGGCGTAGTAGTGGTCGGCGCCCAGGCGCAGACCGTCCTCCATCTTCTTCAGGCTCTGCGACAGCACGGTCACCTCCGCGCCCATCGCCGACGCGAGCTTGACCGCCATGTGGCCCAGGCCGCCGAGGCCGACAACGGCAATTCGCTTGCCGGGACCGGCATTCCAGTGCCGCAGCGGCGAGTAGGTGGTGATGCCCGCGCACAGCAGGGGTGCGGCGGCATCCAGGCCCAGCCCGTCGGGGATGTGCAGCACGTAGTTCTCGTCGACGACGATGCTGCCGCTGTAGCCGCCGTAGGTCGGCTGGCCGTCGCGGCCGATTCCGTTGTAGGTGCCGACGTTTCCGCCGCCGGTGCAGTACTGCTCGAGGCCGGCCTTGCAGTTGTCACACTCGCGGCAGGAGTCGACGAAACAGCCGACGCCCACCCGGTCGCCGACCTTGTGCTTGGTGACCTCGCGAGCCGACCTCGGTGACCACGCCGGCGATCTCGTGACCCGGCACGACCGGATAGCGCGGCTGACCCCACTCGGCGCGCACGGTGTGGATGTCGGAGTGGCAGATGCCGGCGAAGTGGATGTCGAACTTGACGTCGTGCGGGCCGACGTCGCGGCGGGTGATGGTGGTCTTGGCCAGGGGCTCGGTGGCTGACGTCGCTGCGTAGGCGGTAACTGTGCTCATCGTTTCTCGCATTCCTCGGTTACGTTCGAGCGGGGCTTCGTTGAGACGGCAGTGAGAGCGAGGATTTCGCCGGAACTTCGCTCTCAATGCGGTCTCAACGATCAGAAGAACCCGGTTAATCCCGTTTCAGCGGATTCACAGGCCGGGTGCGCGGATCCCAGCGTTGAACGACAGCCGCTCGTAGCTGACGACACCGGCCAGCGTGTAGGGGTCCCGGTCGATCATGCCCTGGGCGTCCTCGGTGCTGATGTCACCGGTGATCAGCACACCGCCGGCGCCGGACTCTTGGCGTCCGGCCAGCAGGAGCCGGCCGGCGGCGACCTCGTCGGCGAGCCAGGCGAGGTGGGCGGGACGGGTCTGGTCGATGACCTCGATCGGCTTCTCGTAGTTGATCTTCAGCACGTGGAACACAGGGCGTGACGCTACACCCGCGTCAGTGGGTGACGATGTCGAGCCGCAGGCACTTCGCTACCCCGAACATCGTGATCGCGCGGCGCTGGCGAGGCGGCAGCTGGTCGAGCACCTCGGCGCTGGGCACGATGACCGGATTGGCGGTGATCGACGTATCTCCGCCGAGTTCGATCACGGCTCCTCCGTTCGCCAGGACGTTTCGAACCCAGTCGGCGCGGTCGCCATAGGCGAGCGCGATCACGAAGCTGTTCCCGACACGGTCGAGGTGAACGGGGGTCCGAAAGGTGCGGCCGCTGCGCCGGCCGCGGTGAACGACGACCGCGGTGCCGCTCGCATCGGTGCCGGCGGCCCGAAGGGCACCCCGGTTGGTGAGGACTCGGTTGAGCTTGCGAACACCGGTCAATGCGGGCTCGATCTGCCAGCGGATGGCGACCAGAGCGCCGGCGATCACGGCGAGCGCGACCGCGCGCCAGAGCGATCACGGCTTTGAGTACCAGTTTCACGCAGCCGACCGTGCATCCCGCTCAGTTGATCGGGGCGTTGAGCCAGTGCAGGTCGTCGAGGATGCCGCGGGCGGCGATCACGCCCTGCCCGGTCTGCCACACCTCGTTGTTGACGATGAACACCCGGTTGTCGCGGGTGGCCGACAACTTGCGCCAGGAGGCGCTCTCGAGCACGGCCGGTGCGCGGTCCTTGGCCGCCTGCGAGGCGAACGACAGATACAGGATGTCGCCGTCGGCGGCCGAGAGGTCCGGGGAGCGGTCCAGATCGGCGTCGGAGATACCGATCTCCAGGTACGGCTTGTCGGTGAACCGTTGCGCGGCAGGGCGTTCCACGCCGACGTCGGCCAGCACACTGGCCGGGAAGTTCTCGGCGCCCCAGACCCGCATCGTGGAGTCGGTGAACTGGACGACCGAGGCCTGGAAGTGCGGTGCGTCAGTGCTGGCGCCGGTCTGGCGGGCCTGGTCGGTGAAGGCCCCGATCACATCCCCGGTGGCCTCGGCTCGGCCGGTCGCCGCGCCGACGGTGCGCAGATTGTCCTGCCACTTGGCGCCCGGCGCGTCGGTGAACACCGTCGGGGCGATCGCCGACAACTGCGGGTAGGCCTGCGGCGTCAGCGCCGCCGAGCCGAGGATGAGGTCCGGCTTGGCCGCGGCGATCGCGGTGAAATCCGGGTGTGCTGCGACTGCCTGCGCCGGGCACCTGGTGGATGACCGTGCCCAGATACGACGGCTGGCTGGTCGAGCCGTCCGGCAGCGCGGCGGCCACGATCCGCGACTGCAGGCCCAGCGCGCACAGCGCGTCGAGCTCGTCGCCGGCGAGCACGACGATGCGTTGCGGATCGGCCACCACGGCGGTTTCTCCGGCGGCGTGACGCACCGGCGGCGGGGGAGCCGGGTCGAGCCGGGCCGGCTCGGCGGCGCACGACTCGTCGGGGCGGCGCTGGTTGCCCAGCACGCCGGCGCCGGCGATCTTGGTGGTGCTGGTGACCAGGCTGCCGGTGGCCGCGGTCGGCGGAGCCTGTGAGGATCCCGAGCAGCCGCTGGTGACGGTCGACGCCGACCGCCGTGAGCACCGCAGCCGTGGACATCACCACACCCGGACGGACACCGCGCGATCAGCACGTCGCCGACGGTAACACCTGACCCGCTCCGCCCTGCTGAGCTGCGGGTGAGCGGGTTGCTGACGCTATTACGACGGAATGTAGGACCCATCCTCCGTTCGACCCGTGGTGGGGATAGGATCGTTTTCACGTTCTCGGGGTGCTATCCGGGTCCTATTTCACATGGAGGACTGTTGACTGCCGTTGTGCCTTCGCAGGGAGAACTCGAGGCCACCCGCGCTTTTCCGTGCGCGTGTTGGGTCCCAAGGGCAACCTGATCTACAAGATGATCACCACCACCGATCACAAGCTGATCGGCATCATGTACTGCGTCGCCTGCTTCATCTTCTTCTTCATCGGCGGGCTGATGGCGCTGTTCATCCGCGCCGAACTGGCGGTCCCGGGTCTGCAGTTCCTGTCCAACGAGCAGTACAACCAGCTGTTCACCATGCACGGCACGGCGATGCTGCTGTTCTACGCGACGCCGATCGTGTTCGGGTTCGCCAACCTGGTGCTGCCGCTGCAGATCGGCGCGCCCGACGTGGCGTTCCCGCGGCTGAACGCGCTGTCGTTCTGGCTGTTCGTCTTCGGTGCGCTGATCGCGCTGGCCGGCTTCATCACCCCCGGTGGCGCGGCCGACTTCGGCTGGACGGCCTACACCCCGCTCTCCGATGCCATGCACTCGCCCGGGCGCCGGCGGCGACCTGTGGATCCTCGGCCTGGCCGTGGGCGGTCTGGGCACCATCCTCGGTGCGGTCAACATGATCACCACCGTGGTCTGCATGCGCGCGCCGGGCATGACGATGTTCCGGATGCCGATCTTCACCTGGAACATCTTCGTCACGTCGATCCTGGTGCTGGTCGCCTTCCCGCTGCTGACCGCCGCACTGTTCGGTCTGGCCGCCGACCGCCGTCTCGGCGCGCACATCTACGACCCGGCCAACGGCGGCACCACGCTGTTCCAGCACCTGTTCTGGTTCTTCGGCCACCCCGAGGTCTACATCATCGCGCTGCCGTTCTTCGGCATCGTCTCGGAGATCTTCCCGGTGTTCTCCCGCAAGCCGATCTTCGGCTACACCACGCTGATCTACGCGACGATGAGCCATCGCGGCGCTGTCGGTGGCGGTGTGGGCGCACCACATGTACGTCACGGGAGCCGTTCTGCTGCCGTTCTTCTCGTTCATGACGTTCCTGATCGCGGTGCCGACCGGGATCAAGTTCTTCAACTGGATCGGCACGATGTGGAAGGGCCGGTTGACGTTCGAGACGCCGATGCTGTTCTCGATCGGCTTCCTGGTGACCTTCCTGCTCGGTGGTCTGTCCGGTGTGCTGCTGGCCAGCCCGCCGCTGGACTTCCACGTCAGCGACAGCTACTTCGTGGTGGCGCACTTCCACTACGTGCTGTTCGGCACCATCGTGTTCGCCACCTACGCCGGCATCTACTTCTGGTTCCCGAAGATGACCGGGCGGATGCTCGACGAGCGGCTGGGCAAGCTGCACTTCTGGCTGACGTTCATCGGCTTCCACACCACCTTCCTGGTGCAGCACTGGGTCGGTGACGAGGGCATGCCGCGCCGCTACGCCGACTATCTGCCGACCGACGGCTTCGAGCACGCTGAACATCGTCTCGACGATCGGCGCGTTCATCCTTGGTGTCTCGGTGATCCCGTTCGTGTGGAACGTCTTCAAGAGCTGGCGCTACGGCGAGGTCGTCACCGTCGACGACCCGTGGGGTTACGGCAACTCGCTGGAGTGGGCCACCTCGTGCCCGCCGCCGCGGCACAACTTCACCGAGCTGCCCCAGATCCGTTCGGAGCGACCCGCTTTCGAACTGCACTACCCGCACATGGTGGAGCGGATGCGGGCCGAGGCCCACGTCGGCCGTTCACACGGTCCCGCCGACGGTGACGTCACCCGACTGGACGAGAACGTCCGCACCTAGAACAGTAGCGCGCCCCAGGTATGACCAATCACAAGGTGTCGGTGCTGATCACCGTCACCGGTGTCGATCAGCCTGGGGTGACCTCAGCGCTGTTCGAAGTGCTCTCGCGGCACGAAGTGGACCTGCTCAACGTCGAGCAGGTGGTGATCCGCGGCCGGCTCACGCTCGGTGTCCTGGTCTCGGGGCACCCGGATGTGGCCGACGGCAAGCGGTTACGCGACGACGTCACCGACGCCATCCACGGCGTCGGCCTGGACGTCACGATCGAGCCCAGCGACGACGTCCCGATCATCCAGGAGCCCTCGACCCACACCATCGTGGTGCTCGGTCGCCCGATCACCGCGGCGGCGTTCGGCGTGGTGGCCCGGGAGGCCGCCGCGCTGGGAGTCAACATCGACTTCATCCGCGGTGTCTCCGACTACCCGGTCACCGGTCTGGAGCTTCGGGTCTCGGTCCCGCCCGGCGTCGGCGCCGAACTGCGCTCAGTGCTGGCGACGGTGGCCGCCGAGCAGGGCGTCGACATCGCCGTGGAGAACTACAGCCTGGAGCGGCGGGCCAAGCGGCTCATCGTGTTCGACGTCGACTCCACGCTGATCCAGGGTGAGGTCATCGAGATGCTCGCCGACCGGGTGGGCGCCGGGCAGGCGGTGGCCGAGATCACCGAGGCGGCCATGCGCGGCGAGCTGGACTTCGCCGAGTCGCTGCACCGCCGGGTGGCCACCCTGGCCGGGCTTCCCGCCGAGGTGCTCGACGAGGTCGCCGAGCAGCTGGAGCTGACACCGGGTGCGCGGACCACGATCCGGACGTTGCGGCGCTTGGGTTTTCACTGCGGTGTGGTCTCCGGCGGCTTCCGGCAGGTGATCGACCCGCTGGCCCACGAGCTGATGCTGGACTTCGTGGCGGCCAACGAACTGGAGATCGTCGACGGCAAGCTCACCGGCCGGGTGGTCGGCGAGGTCATCGACCGCGCCGGAAAAGCCAAGGCGCTGCGCGACTTCGCCGAGCAGGCCGGTGTGCCCATGGAGCAGACGGTGGCCGTCGGTGACGGCGCCAACGACATCGACATGCTGGCCGCCGCCGGACTCGGGGTGGCGTTCAACGCCAAGCCCGCGCTGCGGGAGGTCGCCGACGCCTCGCTGAGCCACCCGTATCTGGACACCGTGCTGTTCATCCTGGGTGTCACCCGCGCCGAGATCGAGGCGGCCGACGCCGTCGACGGGGTGCTGCGCCGGGTGGAGATCCCGCCGGAGTAGCGCCGCTCAGATCACCACGGCGGTGGGTTGCGGCGTGGCTGATCCGGTGACGCTGTGCCAGGCCCGCGCGATCAGGTCGACGGCCTCGGTCAGCTGCTCCTCGGGCAGCACGTAGGGGATTCGGACGAACCGTTCCAGGGTGCCGTCGACGCCGAAGCGCGGACCCGGCGGCAACTCCACCCCCAACCGGGACGCCGAGGCGCACATCGCCGAACTGACCGGGGCGGGCAGCTGCACCCACAGCGACATGCCGCCGGTGCCCGGCAGTGGTCGCCATTCCGGCAGTTGCCGGTCGAGCAGATCCAGCAGCAGGGCTCTGCGGGCCCGCAGGATCTCCCGGCGCTCCGGCAGCACGTCGTCGGCCCGTGTGGTGAGAAGCCATGTCGCGGCGAGCTGTTCGATCACCGAGGTGCCCAGGTCGATGGAGGGGCGAATGGCGCGGATGGTCGCCAGCACGCTGGGTTCGGCCCGGATCCAGCCGATGCGCATCCCGCCCCAGAACGATTTCGACATCGAGCCGATCGTCATCATCAGATCGGCTCGCGTGCTCATCGAGGCGGCCACCGGGGCGGGCACCGGCTCGTCGAGCCAGACGTCGGTCAAGGTCTCGTCGATGACGGTGCGGGTCCGCGTTTCGGAAATGATGTCGCACAACCGCTTACGGTCCGCCGCGGGCAGCGACATGCCGGTGGGGTTGTGGTTGTCGGGCACCAGATAGGCCAGCGTTGGCGCCAGTTGGCGCACCGCGGCATGCATCGCGTCGAGATCCCAGCCGTCGTTGCTCACCGGCACGGGCACCGCGCGGGCGCCCGCCGTGCCGATGGCCGTCAGCGCGCCGTGATAGGTGGGCTGTTCGACGAGCACCCGATCGCCCGGCTGGGTGTAGGTGGCGACGATCAATGCGATCGCATGCTGCGCTCCGCTGGTGACCATGACCTGTTCGGGGCTGGTGGGAAGTCCTCTGTCGCAATAGCGTTCGGCGATCGCGGTCCGAAGTGTCAACAGCCCCTTCATGTCGTGACCGGTGTGCTGCAGATAGCCGGCGGACTGGCGGGCAGCCTCGGCGAACGCCTCCTGGACCGCGCTGGCGGGTGCGGAGAGCGCCGCGGCGGCGAGGTTGATGGCCGCCGGTGCGTCGGCGGGCGGCACGGCAGGCGAGTGCGGAAGGGCGATGGTGCTGCGCGCGCCGCGACGGGCGTGCAGGTAGCCGTCGTCGCGCAACTCGGTGTAGGCGGCGGTGACGGTGGTGCGCGACACCCGCAGCGCATCGGCCAACGCGCGTTCGCTGGGCAAGCGCGCCCCCACCGGAAGCCGGCCGTCGACGACGAGCATCCGCAGCCCGTCGGCGAGGCCCTGGTAGGTGGGACCGCTGCGGCTGGAGGTCCGCCAGTTGCCCAGTTCGCGGGCCACTATCTCCGGATCGAGCGCTCTGGCCGCCATCGGTGTCGTCATTTCCATGCCAGTATCGCCTGACTGGCTATTGATTGGCAAGCCAGTTGCCCGGGAGCATGGCTGTCATGAGTACCTGGTTTTCCCGAGTGGGCAGCCGATTGGCGGCGCTGCTCGACCCCCACACCGGCCCGTGGAACCCGACATTCGCCGACTGGGCAGACGTCGACGCCGACGTTCGCCGGCTTCGCCACGAACTGGACGCCATCCGGATCCGCTTCCCCGAGCGCCGATGATCGGGCGCACAGTCGCGCTGTTGACCGGCCTGTCGTGCTACGGGTTGTCGATGGCGATGATGGTCCGGGCCGAACTCGGCCTGGACCCGTGGGACGTCTTTCATCAGGGACTGTCCCGGCACACGCCGATGACGATCGGGGTGGCCTCGGCGGTCGTCGGCGTCGCCGTCCTGCTGGCGTGGATTCCGTTGCGTAACAAGCCCGGCGTGGGCACCGTCGCCAACGTCGTCGTCATCGCCGTCACCGTCGACGCCGCCCTGGCCGTCCTGCACTCACCGCAGTCGCTGCCCGCGCGGGTGGCGCTGATGCTGGGCGCGGTCATGCTCAACGCGGTGGCCACCGTGTTGTATGTCGGGGCCGGCCTGGGACCCGGTCCGCGGGACGGGTTGATGACGGGTCTCGTTGCCCGCAGCGGACTTTCGGTGCGTCTGGTGCGCACCGCCATCGAGGCCACCGTGCTGGCGGCGGGGTGGCTGCTCGGCGGCGGCGTGGGCGTCGGCACCGTCATCTACGCCCTCGGCATCGGGCCGCTGGTTCAGCTGGTGTTGCGGGTGACGCCCGCACCGGTGCTGGCCCGAAGCGGTTGGGCGCAGATCCTCGCCGCCCCGGCACGTGCCCCGCGAGCCGAATGCGGCACGATGGTGCGGTGTCCGACTCTTCCGATGCGGTCGACCCCGACCTCCTGATCGACTTCCGGAAGGTCTCGCTGCGTCGCGGGGGCCGTGTTCTGGTCGGACCCATCACCTGGCAGGTCGAACTCGACGAACGCTGGGTGGTGATCGGGCCGAACGGTGCGGGCAAGACCTCGCTGCTGCGGATCGCCGCGGCGATGGAGCACCCGTCTTCTGGCACCGCGTACGTCCTCGGAGAGCGCCTCGGACGTACCGACATGGCCGAACTTCGCCAGCGGGTCGGGCTGAGCAGCTCGGCGCTTTCCCAGCGGATACCCGACAACGAGGTGGTGCGTGACCTGGTGGTCTCGGCGGGCTACGCCGTGCTCGGCCGCTGGCGGGAGAACTACGAGGACGTCGACTACGCCCAGGCCGTCGAGATGCTGGAGAGCGTGGGCGCCGAACACCTGGCCGAGCGGGTCTACGGCACGCTGTCAGAGGGGGAGCGCAAGCGCGTGCTCATCGCTCGATCCCTGATGACCGACCCGGAACTGCTGCTGCTCGACGAGCCCGCCGCCGGACTGGACCTCGGCGGCCGCGAGGAGCTCGTCGCCCGGCTGGCCGACCTGGCCGCCGACCCGGACTCGCCGGCGCTGGTGCTGGTCACCCACCACGTCGAGGAGATCCCGCCCGGCTTCAGCCACTGCCTGATCCTGTCCGAGGGCCAGGTGGTGGCGGCCGGCCTGCTGCATGACACGCTGACAGCCCGAGAACCTGTCCACCGCGTTCGGTCAGTCGATCGCGCTGGACACCATCGACGGCCGCTACTTCGCCCGGCGGGCACGCAGTCGCGCCGCGCACAGGAGGCGGTCATGACCGACAAGCCCGAGCCGCTGCCGGTACGCCCGGCGGCGACGGTGATGCTGGTCCGCGACACCCCCGACGGCATCTCGGTGTTCCTGATGCGCCGCCACAGCGCCATGGAGTTCGCCGCCGGGGTGATCGTGTTCCCCGGTGGCGGGGTCGACGACCGCGACCGCAACGCCGACATCTCCTGGCACGGCCCGGGCCCGCAGTGGTGGGCCGAGCGGTTCGGCATCGAGGCGGACCTGGCCGAGGCGCTGGTGTGTGCGGCCGCACGCGAGACGTTCGAGGAGTCCGGCGTGCTGTTCGCCGGGCCGGCCGACGATCCGGACGGCATCGTCGCCGACGCGTCGGTCTACCACCACGCGCGGGCGGCGCTGGTCGACCGCAGCCTGTCGTTCTCCGACTTCCTGCGCGGGGAGAACCTGGTGCTGCGCTCCGATCTGCTGCGGCCGTGGGCCAACTGGGTCACTCCCGAAGAGGAGCGCACCCGTCGCTACGACACCTACTTCTTCGTCGGTGCGCTGCCGCACGGCCAGCGAGCCGACGGCGAGAACACCGAATCGGACCACGCGGCGTGGGCCAGCCCGGCAGGCCGCGATCGAGGACTTCGCCGAGGGCCGGTCGTTCCTGCTGCCGCCGACGTGGACCCAGCTGGACTCGCTGACCGGCCGCACGGTCGACGAGGTGCTCGCGGTGGACCGTCAGATCGTGGTTGTCCAGCCCAATCTTGCTGTGCACGGCGGCAATTGGGAGATCGAGTTCTTCGACAGCGACCGCTACAACGCGGCCCGCAACCGCCGTGCGCCGCTCGGCTACGGCGAGGAGTGAGCCGTGCGCGAGTTCGTCAGCATCCACGTCGGTGAGCAGTACCCGGGGCTCGGGATCCTGCTGCATCACCCGGATGCCGACCAACGCGCTGACCCGCCAGGCCCATCGCGAACTCATCTCCGCCGCCGCGGAACTGGCCGAGCGCACCGACATCAGCGCGGTCGTCCTGTTCGGCGGTCACGAGATCTTCTCCGCCGGCGACGACGTCCCCGAACTGCGCACGCTCAACCGCGACGAGGCCGTCACCGCCGACCGGGTGCGGCGCGACGCGATCGACGCCGTCGCCGCCATCCCCAAACCCACCGTGGCCGCGATCACCGGCTACGCGCTGGGCAGCGGGCTGAGCCTGGCCCTGGCCGCCGACTGGCGCATCAGCGGCGACAACGTCAAGTTCGGGGCCACCGAGATCCTGGCCGGGCTGGTGCCCGGCGGCGGTGGCTGCCAGCGGCTGGCCCGCGCGGTCGGCGCCCACCACGCCAAGGAACTGGCCTTCAGCGGCCGGTTCGTCGACGCCAAGGAGGCCCTGGCGCTGGGACTGGTCGACGAACTGGTGGCCCCCGACGACGTCTTCGACGCCGCCGCGGCCTGGGCGGGCCGGTTCGTCGACGCGCCGCCGGCCGCGCTGGCGGGCGCCAAAGCGCTGATCGACGGCCGACTTGGACGCCGCTGAGCAGGCAGAACGCTACGGCGAGGTCTTCGTCGCCGGCGCAGGGCGGTTAGGCTGCCCTGCATGACGGACTGACCAGGACTCCGGCGATCCGCTCCGGTCCGATGTCGCCGGCGACCCGGCTCCGACGCCGCACGCCACCGCCGAACAGGTCGAGGCGGCCCGGCACGACAGCAAGCTCGCGCAGGTGCTCTACCACGACTGGGAGGCCGAGTCCTACGACGACAAGTGGTCGATCTCCTACGACCAGCGCTGCATCGACTACGCACGCGGCCGGTTCGACGCCATCGTCCCCGACGACGAGTACCGCAAGCTGCCCTACGACCGCGCCCTCGAGCTGGGCTGCGGCACCGGCTTCTTCCTGCTCAACCTGATCCAGGCCGGGGTGGCCCGGCGCGGCTCGGTGACCGACCTGTCCCCGGGCATGGTCAAGGTCGCCACCCGCAACGGGCAGTCGCTGGGCCTGGACATCGACGGCCGGGTCGCCGACGCCGAGGGAATTCCCTACGACGACAACACCTTCGACCTCGTCGTCGGGCACGCCGTGCTGCACCACATCCCGGACGTCGAGCTGTCGCTGCGCGAGGTGGTCCGGGTGCTCAAGCCGGGCGGGCGGTTCGTGTTCGCCGGCGAGCCCACCACCGTCGGCAACGCCTACGCGCGCGCGCTGGCGAACCTGACCTGGAAGACCACCGTCCGCGCGATGAAGCTGCCCGGGCTGGGCAGCTGGCGGCGTCCGCAGGCCGAACTCGACGAGAACTCGCGCGCCGCGGCGCTGGAGTGGATCGTCGACCTGCACACGTTCGAGCCCGCCGACCTCGAGCGGATGGCCACCAACGCCGGCGCCGTGCAGGTGCGCACCGCCAGCGAGGAGTTCACCGCCGCGATGCTGGGCTGGCCGGTCCGCACGTTCGAGTCGACGGTGCCGCCCGGCAAGCTGGGCTGGGGCTGGGCGCAGGTTCGCGTTCGACAGCTGGACGACGCTGTCCTGGGTCGACGCCAACGTGTGGCGGCGGGTCGTGCCCAAGGGCTGGTTCTACAACGTCATGATCACCGGGGTCAAACCCTCCTGACGTTCACGCGCGCCGACGTCGCCTACCTGACCAGCGACGCGGGGGTGGCCGCGCTGGCCGAGGTCGCCCGCTACCCGTTGACCGACGCCAGCCGGGTCGCCGACGTCGCCGCGATCCGGTCCCGGTTCGCCGAGCGGACCACCGCGCTGATCGAGACGACGCTGCTGCGCCGCAAGGCGGCCGTCAAGCTGGCCGGGCTGGCCGACGTGTCGGGCTGGCTGTTCACCGACGAGGCGCTGCAGCAGGCCACCGCGGCCGCGGTGGCCGCGCATCGGGCCGCGCGGCTGGCCGGCGCGGTGGTGCACGACGCCACCTGCTCGATCGGCACCGAACTGGCCGCGCTGCGGCTCACGGCGGCCTTCGTTCTCGGCAGCGACCTCGACGAGGTCCGGCTGGCGATGGCGCGGCACAACCTGCCCGATGTCGCGCTGTGCCGCGCCGACGCGCTGCGCCCGGTCAGCCGCGACGCCGTGGTGCTGCTCGACCCGGCCCGGCGCAGCGGCGGACGGCGCCGGTTCGACCCGCAGCGCCTACACCCCGCCGCTGGACGCGCTGATGGAGACCTACCGCGGGCGCGCGACGGTGGTCAAGTGCGCGCCGGGCATCGACTTCGACGCGGTGCGCAGGCTCGGTTTCGACGGCGAGATCGAGGTGACCTCGGCCGGCGGGTCGGTGCGGGAAGCCTGCCTGTGGTCGGCGGCGCTGGCGCAACCCGGTGTGCGCCGGCGCGCCAGCGTGCTCGACCGCGGCGAGGTGGTGACCGACGCCGATCCCGACGACTGCCCGAGCGGCCCGCCGGGGCGCTGGATCGTCGACCCGGACGGCGCGATCGTGCGCGCCGGGCTGGTACGGCACTACGCCGCCCGGCACGGCCTGTGGCAGCTCGACCCCGACATCGCCTACCTCAGCGGCGACCAGCTGCCGGCCGGCGTGCGCGGGTTCGAGGTCCTCGACGAGCTGCCGCTGCGGGAAAAGGTTCTGCGTCAAGCGCTCTCGGCGCGCGACTGCGGCGCGCTGGAGATCCTGGTCCGCGGTGTCGACGTCGATCCCGACGCGCTGCGCCGGCGGCTGCGTCCCGGCGGCGCCAGCCCGCTGTCGCTGGTGATCACCCGCATCGGATCCGGGGCCGCCGAGCGGACCGTGGTCTTCGTCTGCCGGGCCTCGATCGGCGCGTAGCGCGGGTACGCTGGCGGCGACGGCGCCGGGGCCGTCTCTACAGCGCGAGGACCTCGACGAATGCGCACATCTGAGATTGGCCGCAGTGCTGGCCACGAGCGCCCTGCTGGGTGGACCCGCCATCGCGGTAGCCGGCGCCCAGAACGACTGCGCCGCGCTGGGCGGGACGGTCGAGGCCGACGGCGTCTGCCACGTCTCGGCCAGCAAGCCGACCTACATGATGGATCTGCGGTTCCCCACCGACTACCCCGACGAACAGGCCGTCGTCGACTACCTCACGCAGAACCGGGACGGCTTCGTCAACGTCGCCCAACCGGGCTCGCGGAACCTGCCGTACGAAATGGACGCCACCTCACAGACATTCAGCTCCGCTGCAGACCCAGAGCGTGGTGCTCAAGATCTTCCAGGACGTCGGTGGCGCGCACCCGACGACGTGGTACAAGGCGTTCACCTACGACCTCGGCCAGCGCAAGCCGGTGACGTTCGACACGCTGTTCCCCGCGGGCACCAAACCGCTGGACGTGATCTTCCCGATCGTGCAACGCGAACTGGAGCGCCAGACCGGGCTCACCGGCGTCATCTCCACCGGCGACGGAATGGACCCGTCGCACTATCAGAACTTCGCCGATCACCGACGACGCGGTCATCTTCTTCTTCGGCCAGGGCGAGTTGCTGACCGTCGGACGCCGGCGCCACCTCGGCGTCGGTGCCGCGCGACGTCGCTCCCGCCGCTGCAGCTCTGAGCGGCGGCTAGGACGGCGCGAAGCTGTAGACCTGACCCGCGCTGGTGGCCACCACCACCCGGCGATCGTGGCCCACCGACACTCCGACCGGGTAGCCGTCGGCCTGCGGCAGCGGGTAGCTGTTGAGGGTGCGCCCGTCGGCCGGGTCGAACACCAGCAGCGCCAGACCCGCAGACGGCGTGGCGACCACGGTGTAGGCCACCTCGGCGCCGGCCTGGCTCGAGGTGGTCAGCGGCGTGACGTCGTCGCGGCGCCACACCACCTCGGCATGGTCGCCGGCGTCCTTGAGTCGCGACCAGGCGGGTATCGGGCCCGCCGCCGGCCACGATCAACCCCGACGGCGACACCGACGGCGGTGTCTGCGGCTGAAAGTCAAGCGGCACAGACCATTTCACCTTGCCGTCGGCGGAGTTGAGCGCCCACAGATGCCGGTCGCGGCCGTTGACGTAGACGCGTCTTGCCGTCGCGCGGACAGCACCGGCGCGGCCAGCACCCCGGCGGCGACGGCGTCGCTGGTCCACTCCTTGGTGATCAGCGGCGTCTGCCCGGGGTGGTACTGCAGGCCGACCAGCGCCGACGCCTTCGCGCTCGGGCTGCCACACCCCGACGACGATCATGTTGGTCGCCGCCGAGAACGCCGGCGGGGCCGAGACCGGGCACTGCGGCAGCGCCTGCGGGCAGTCGGTCGAGCCCGCGGGTGGCATCGTCTGGGGTCGAGACCTTCGACGAGGTCCATCGGGGTGCCGGTGACGCACGCCGCGATGGGAGTCGAAGACCAGCACCTGCCCGAGGTGGGTCACCACCAGCAGCTGGCCGCCACCGAGAAACCTTGCGGTGGTGGGCATTCCGATGACGTTCTCGCGCCAGCGGACCCACTGCGTCGGCGGGTAGGACAGCATCAGGCCGGGCTGGCCGATGTAGAGGTTGTCGAACTGGTCGAACAGCGGGCTGGCGAAGCCGCCGCCGAGCACCATGCGGGTGCACCAGCGCTGGCGGCCGTTGTTGTCGTTCTCCCACACCATCAGCGAACAGCCGCCGGCGGTCTGGCCGTTGACCGCCAGGTAGCTGCCCGCGCCGAGTGCGGCGCCGGCGTCCGAGCTCGCCCTTGACCGAGCGGCTCCACGTCAGCTGCAGCGTCGCCGAGCCCGGCGGTGGCCGTGTAGCTGCTGTTGGCGGCGTCGGCGTACTGGGCGGACCAGCCCTGCGCGGCGGTGGACTCCACCCAGGAGTCGGTGTTGCCGCATCCGGCCGAGGCGCTCACGACCAGCGTCGCCGACGCCAATGCGAGCAATCGCCGCAGCACTCGTGTCCTTCCCATCGCGGAACCTGACAGTACAGGCGAGGGTAACGCGTGCGCGCTGCTCGCGTTAGGCTCTCAGGCCATGACGACGATGTGGGGTGCGCCGATCCACAAGCGGTGGCGGGGTTCGCGCCTGCGTGACCCGCGCCAGGCCAGGTTCCTCACCGTGGCGTCGCTGAAGTGGGTCATCGCCAACCGGGCCTACACGCCCTGGTACCTGGTGCGCTACTGGCGGCTGCTCAAGTTCAAGCTGGCCAACCCGCACGTCATCACCCGCGGCATGGTGTTCCTCGGCAAGAACGTCGAGATCCACGCGACCCCGGAACTGGCGCAGCTGGAGATCGGCCGCTGGGTGCACATCGGCGACAAGAACACCATCCGCGCCCACGAGGGCTCGCTGCGGTTCGGCGACAAGGTGGTGCTGGGCCGCGACAACGTCATCAACTGCTACCTGGACATCGAGCTCGGCGACTCGGCGCTGATGGCCGACTGGTGCTACGTCTGCGACTTCGACCACAAGATGGACAACATCGAGATGCCGATCAAGGACCAGGGCATCGTCAAGAGCCCGGTGCGCATCGGCCCGGACACCTGGATCGCGACCAAGGTGACCGATCCTGCGCGGCACCACGATCGGTCGCGGTTGCGTGCTGGGCGCCCACGCCGTGGTCAAGGGCGACATCCCGGACTTCTCGATCGCCGTCGGCTCGCCGGCCAAGGTGGTCAAGAACCGCAAGCTGGCCTGGGAGACCTCGGCCGCGCAGCGTGCCGAGCTGGCGGCCGCGCTGGCCGACATCGAACGCAAGAAGGCCAGCCGCTGAGCCTGGCTTGTCCGCTGTCAGTCGCCGGCCGACGTCTGGCGCGAGGTGGGACACGTGTCGCGACGCCATCGGTGACCGCCATGATGGCACGTTGCGGCCGATCGCGTCGGCGTGTCCCGTGACGTACGGTGCCGCCGGTGGCCATGACTGGCATCGCGCTCGACCGCCTCGCGGCACGGGCCGAGTCGAGCCGCACGGCGGCTCGGGCCCATCGCGGCTTCGCGTTCAGCCGTCGACGACCAGGCGGCTACCGGGCGCTGTGGCAGGTCGCCGGCGTGCATCAGCCGTGTCCGCGGCGCGACGGCGACGGCCAGATCCACTCGGCGTCACCGGCCGCCGCGCGGTCAGTGCAGGCATGCGGCCGATCGCGCTCGACGATCGGCCGGCGCGGCAGTGGCTCGCGTTCGCGGCGCTTGGCGGCCAGGTAGACCTGCGCGGTCTCGCGGCCACGGTGTGCCAGTCGAAGTCGGAGGTCAGCCGTCGCGCGCGACGCGCGCGCTGGGCGGCGGCCGGATCGTCGAGAACCGTGCGCACCGCGGCGGCCAGCGCGGCGACGTCGCGCGGTGGGAACGAGACACCGGTCTGGCCGTCGATCACCGCCTCGCCGAGTCCGCCGACGTTGGAGGTGACCAGCGGGATGCCGGCCGCGGCGGCCTCGAGCGCGACGATGCCGAACGGCTCGTAATGGCTGGGCAGCACCGCGGCGTCGGCGCGGTGCAGCAGCCGCAGCAGCTCGTCGTGGTCGACACCGCCGACGAAGTCGAACCGCCTTGAGCACCTTGTGCTTTCCGGGCGACCTCGACCAGCCACTCCTGCTGGGTGCCGTCGCCGGCGATCGTCAGCGTGGTCCCGGGATGGGTGCGCCGGATCCGGGGCAGCGCGGCGATCGCCTCGTGCACGCCCTTCTCGTATTCCAGCCGGCCGAAGAACAGCAGTTCCGGCGGTCCGGCGTGGCGGCGGCGACGGGCGAACGGCCAACGGCTGGAGTCGATTCCGTTGCGGATGACGGTGATCTCGGCCAGGCCGGGACCGAACAGCTCGGAGATCTCGTCGGCCATCGACGCCGAGCAGGCGATCAGCGAGTCGGACTCCCGGACGAACCACGACTCGATGGCGTGCACCTGGCGGCTGATCCGGCCCGACACCCAGCCGGAGTGCCGGCCCGCCTCGGTGGCGTGGACGGTGGAAACCATTGGCACATCGAAGAATTCGGCCAGCGCGATCGCCGGGTGGGCGACCAGCCAGTCGTGGGCGTGCACCACGTCGGGCTGCCAGCCCTTGGCGTGCAGGCCCAGCCCGGCGCGGAGTCATGGCATGGCCCATGGCCAGCGTCCAGGCCATCAGGTCGCGGCCGAAGTCGAACTCGTGCGGATCCTGCGCGGCGGCGATCACCCGCACGCCCTCGTGGACCTCGTCGGTGGTCGGGTGGGTGGCCGGGTCGGTGCCGGTCGGGCGGCGCGACAGCACCACCACCTCGTGACCGTCGGCGGCCAGCGCGGTGGCCAGCTGGTAGACGTGGCGGCCCAGCCCGCCGACGACCACCGGCGGGTACTCCCACGAGACCATCAGGATCTTCATCGCGGCAGCCGCCGGGCGTCGAGTGCGCCGAACAGTCCGTCGGCGCGGTTCCAGCCGTCGGCCAGCCGTTCGGCGGCGTCGCGCCGGCCCGAGGCCAGCGCACCGGCGATCTCCCGGGTGGCGTGGGCGTGCAGGTGCGCGCGGTAGCGGGCGTAGTCGGCCGCGGAGTCCTTGCTGACCATGAACGGCCAGTCGCTGGACACCGTCAGCAGCGTCTCGCGCAGGATCTGATCGGCGACGAGATCCCGCGCCGGTGCGGTGCCGGTCTGCGCCAGCGCCTTGTCGACGGTGCTCAGCGCGGTGTCGACGACCTCGGCGTTGAGCGCAACCAGATCGGCCACCTGCTCGCCGGACCACACCTGCCAGTCCTTGCCCGAACCCCAGGAGCTCGGCGGCAATTCGACTGGGGCGCCGACGAATCCGTTGGCCAGCGCGTCGCTCAGCGTGCCGACCTGCATCCCGGCCTCGGGCAGCGCGCGCAGCAACCGCTCGAGCCACATCGGGCCCTCGTACCACCAGTGGCCGAACAGTTCGGTGTCGAAGGCGGCCACCACGTGGGCCGGGACGTCCGATGCGCTCGGACTCGGCGATCAGCCGCTGGCGCACCATCGCGACGAAGTCGGCGACGTGGGCGTCGATCGCCCGCTCGGCGCGCTGCGGGTCGTACGGCGCCTTGGCGTCGGAGTCGACGTTGCGTCCGGTCACCCGCGCCGGCTTGAGCCCGGTCAGGTGGTCGTAGGTGTGGAAGTCGCGGTAGGCCGCGTGCCCCGGGTAGCCCGACTTCGGCGACCAGACCCGGTAGCTGACCTGCAGGTCGCGGCCGAACGCCACGACATCGCTGTCGCCGACCGGCCGGCCCAGGGCGGTGTCGCCGTGCAGCGAGGGGCCGTCGACCATGAAGTGCCCGACGCCCGCGGCGGCGTAGTCGTGCTCCATGCCGGGGGCGTAGGCGCACTCCGGCGCCCAGATGCCCGACGGGGTGTGCGCGAAGCGCTGATGGGCGTCGGCCAGTCCCTCGCGCAGCGCGAACTCGCGCAGCCGCGGGTTGAGCAGCGGCTGGAACGGATGGGCCAGCGGGCCGCCGAGCAGCTCCACCGTGCCGGCGTCGATGAGCTCGCGCAGCAGCGGGCTGACGCCGTGGCGCCACAGGGTGGCGAAGTCCTCGAGTGCCCGGCCGGCCTCGTCGTACTCGCGAATGCCGAACTGGCGCAACGCCTCCGGTGTTGTCGCGGTGCCCTCGGCCGCGCCGGTCGCGGTGTGCAGGTTGGCGGCTTCCCACGCCCGCAGCTGCCAGTTGGCCAGCCAGCGGTGCATACCGTCGAGGCAGTACGGGTCGTCGAGCTGGGCGGTGACCACCGGCGTCATGCCCAGGGTGATCAACCCGCGGCGGTCCTCGGCGGCCAGCGTCCGCAGCACCCGCATCAGCGGCAGGTAGGACGCCGACCACGACTGGTAGAGCCACTCCTCGCCGACCGGCCAGCGGCCGTGATGGGCCAGCCAGGGCAGGTGGGTGTGCAGGACGAGGCTGAACTGCCCGGGAACTTCCGGCGGGCAGGAGCGAAGCGACCCGGGAATTGGCCCCGCGCCGACCCGCTCACGGGCGCACCGCGATCGCCACCAGATCCAGGCTCTCGTCGATGTCGCGCTCGGCCGGCGTCCAGCAGGTCGAAGTCCTCCGACCGCACCGCGGCGACATCGGCCAGCAGGTCGGCGGGCCAGGCGGCGTCGGCCAGCGCCCGCTCGATCTGGGCGTCGATGATCGACCCGCCGTGGCGGGCGTCCATCTCCGCCAGCCGCGCGCCGTGGAAAACGCCGGTCATCGACTGCATCCGGAAACCGGCGTCGGTGAGCAGTTCGGCCAGCTCAGCCGGCGTTGAGCTCGCGGGTGTGGAACGGGTTGACCGGGGTGTCGCGGCCGGGGGAGAAGGTGACCCGGTTGGGTGTCGACATCAGCAGCAGGCCGCCGGGCCGCAGCACCCGTAAGCATTCGGTCACGAACTGTGGCTGATCCCACAAATGCTCGATGACCTGGAAGTTCACCACAACGTCAACCGAAGCGTCCGGCAGCGGCAGCGACGCCAGATTGGCCGCGAGGACCTGCACCCGGGGATAGCGGCTCCGCACGTGTGCGACCGCCGCCGCGTCGTAGTCGACAGCGATCACCCGCCGGGCCGCCGAGGCGATCAGATCGGCGCCGTAGCCCTCTCCGCAGCCGGCCTCGAGTACGTCGCGACCTGCGCAAAGGGCACGCAGCCGGAGGTAGACCACCTCGTGGCGGCGGAACCAGTAGTTCTCCTCCGCCAGACCCGGGATGGTCCGCTCACCGGTCAACGGCAAACCGCCGTCACCCGCGTTCGTCACGAATGCGCTCATTGCAAGGCAGGCTAACCCAGCGACGGGGGGAAGTCGCCGGTTCGCTATCCGCTCACGGTCCCATGGGCTGCTAGAACGCAAACTTCGCTCAGCTATGGTGTTTCTGCGAACCACTCAAAGTTACCGGTGAGTAACATGGTGTGAGTTGCGGAAGTGACCCAATGTCTTGCGTCCTCTCTCGGCGCAGGACGCCTGCCAGGAGGACGTAGGAAGACTCATGACGAACATCGTGGTCCTGATCAAACAGGTCCCAGACACCTGGTCCGAGCGCAAGCTGTCCGACGGTGACTTCACCCTCGACCGCGACGCCGCCGACGCCGTGCTGGACGAGATCAACGAGCGCGCCGTCGAAGAAGCGCTGCTGATCAAGGAGCGTGAGGGCGGCGACGGCACGGTGACCGTGCTGACCGCCGGCCCGGAGCGCGCCACCGAGGCCATCCGCAAGGCCCTGTCGATGGGTGCCGACAAGGCGGTGCACCTGCTCGATCCGGGCCTGCACGGCTCGGACATGGTGCAGACCGGCTGGGCGCTGGCCCGCGCGCTGGGCGCCATCGAGGGCACCGACCTGGTCATCGCCGGCAACGAGGCGACCGACGGCACCGGTGGTGCGGTTCCGGCGATCATCGCCGAGTACCTCGGCCTGCCCCAGCTGACCCACGTGCGCAAGCTGTCCGTCGAGGGCGGCAAGGTCACCGGTGAGCGCGAGACCGACGACGGTGTGTTCACCCTCGAGGCGTCGCTGCCCGCCGTGGTCAGCGTCAACGAGAAGATCAACGAGCCCCGCTTCCCGTCCTTCAAGGGCATCATGGCCGCCAAGAAGAAGGAAGTGACCACGCTGACGCTCGCCGAGATCGGTGTGGAGGCCGACGAGGTCGGCCTGGCCAACGCCGGTACGACCGTGCTGGTGTCGACCCCGAAGCCGCCGAAGACTGCCGGCGAGAAGATCACCGACGAGGGCGAGGGCGGCAAGAAGATCGCCGAGTACCTGGTCGCTCAGAAGATCATCTAGCAGATCATTCCGTTAACCCGGACCATCTGAGAGAACAAGAGGCGAACAACCGCTATGGCTGAAGTACTTGTGCTCGTCGAGCACTCCGAAGGTGCGGTGAAGAAAGTCACCGCCGAGCTCATCACCGCCGCCCGCGCGCTGGGCGAGCCGTCCGCCGTCGTCGTCGGCGCCCCCGGCACCGCCGCCCCGCTGATCGACGACCTCAAGGCCGCCGGCGCGGCCAAGATCTACGTCGCCGAGTCGGACGACGCGGCGAACTACCTGATCACCCCGTTCGTCGACGTGCTGGCGTCGCTGGTGGAAAGCGCCGGCCCCGGCCGGTGTGCTGCTGGCCGCCAACGCCGACGGCAAGGAGATCGCCGGCCGGCTGGCCGCGCGGATCGGATCGGGCGTGCTGTCCGACGTCGTCGAGGTCAAGGAAGGCGGCAAGGGCATCCACTCGATCTTCGGTGGCGCCTTCACCGTCGAGGCGCAGGCCACCGGTGACGTGCCGGTGATCACCGTGCGTCCCGGCGCCGTCGAGGCCGCGCCGGCCGCCGGGGCCGGCGAGCAGGTCACCGTCGAGGTGCCCGCACCCGCCGAGAACGCCACCAGGATCACCGCCCGTCAGCCCGCCGTCGCCGGCGACCGTCCCGAGCTCACCGAGGCCAGCGTCGTGGTCTCCGGTGGCCGTGGCGTCGGCAGCGCGGAGAAGTTCACCGTCGTCGAGGACCTGGCGGACTCGCTGGGTGCCGCCGTGGGTGCATCGCGTGCCGCCGTCGACTCCGGCTACTACCCGGGCCAGTTCCAGGTGGGCCAGACCGGCAAGACGGTCTCGCCGCAGCTGTACATCGCGCTGGGCATCTCCGGGGCGATCCAGCACCGCGCCGGCATGCAGACGTCCAAGACGATCGTCGCGGTCAACAAGGACGAAGAGGCGCCGATCTTCGAGATCGCCGACTACGGCATCGTGGGCGACCTGTTCAACGTCACCCCGCAGCTCACCGAGGCGGTCAAGGCTCGTAAGGGCTGAGCCCCGCTTCACCAGAAAGCCCCGGACACCGCGGTGTCCGGGGCTTTCTGTCTCTATTCGTCATCGAGCGTGCACGAACACGTCACGCGTTCGTTGACATCCCGCCGAATGCAACGGTGACCGTGCAGCTATGAGCACTTCTTCCGTACTCATAGCCCCTACCGAGACCCCTGCGCTGCACGCACCCCGCTACACCCTGCTGCTGTCCACCGACCCCGCGCTCGTCGAGGCCGCCCAGCGGCTGCGCCATCAGGTGTTCACCACCGAGCCGGGCTTCGCCCTGCCGGCCGGCGGCGACGGCCTGGACGCCGACCGGTTCGACGAGTTCTGCGATCACCTGCTGGTGCGTGAAGACACCTCCGGCGAACTCGTCGGCTGCTACCGCATGCTGCCGCCGCCCGGCGCGATCGCCGCCGGAAGTCTCTACACCGCAACCGAATTCGACGTCACGCGCGCTGGATGCGCTGCGGCCGTCCCTGGTGGAGATGGGCCGGGCGGTGGTGCGCGCCGACCATCGCAACGGTGCGGTGGTGCTGCTGATGTGGACGGGCATCCTGGCCTACCTCGACCGGTGCGGCTACGACTACGTCACCGGCTGCGTCTCGGTGCCCACCCACGGCGACGGGCGCCCCCGGCAGCCAGCTGCGCGGGGTGCGTGACTTCGTCCTGCGCCGGCACGCGGCGGACCCGGAGCTCACCGTCTACCCGTACCGCCCGGTGGTCCTCGACGGCCGCAGCCTCGACGACATCGACCCGCCCGAGCGGCCCGCCATCCCGCCGCTGATGCGCGGCTACCTGCGCCTGGGCGCCAAGGTGTGCGGCGAGCCGGCCCACGATCCCGACTTCGGAGTCGGCGACTTCCCGGCCCTGCTCGACAAACGCCACGCCGACATCCGCTACCTCACCCGGCTGCGCTCGGCGGCGGCCGGCGCCGGAGGGGCGGCCTGATGAGCACCGTCGAGCACGCCTGGCTGCCCAAGGCGACGTGCGACGACAACTGTGTGCGCGCCGGCGGCGACCGGCCCGGCAGGCCCGCCCTTGCGACGCTGCGCGCGGTGCGCCGCATCACCTGCGCGCTGTTGCTGCTGCCGCTGCTGCCGCTGCTGGCGGTCCCGATGCCCGGCCGCTCGCGCGGTCAGCGGCTGTACTGCCGGATGTTCCTGCGCTGTCTCGGTGTGCGAATCACGGTGTCCGGTGGCCCGATTCGCAACCTGCGCGGCGTGCTGGTGGTCAGCGGTCACGTGTCCTGGGTGGACATCTTCACCATCGGCGCGGTGCTGCCCGGCGCCTTCGTCGCGCGCGCCGACCTGGTCGACTGGCCCGCCGTGGGTCTGGCGGCCCGCATCATGAAGGTCATCCCCATCGACCGCGCGAGCCTGCGCAGGCTGCCGCAGGTGGTCTGCGCCGTCGCCGACCGGCTGCGGGCCGGCCAGACCGTGGTCGCCTTCCCCGAAGGCACCACCTGGTGCGGGCTGGCCTACGGACCGTTCCGGCCGGCCATGTTCCAGGCCGCCGTGGACGCCGGACGCCCGGTCCAGCCGCTGCGGCTGACCTATCACCACCGCGACGGGCAGCCGTCGACCGTGACGGCCTTCGTCGGCGACGACAGCCTGTGGCAGTCGCTGAGCCGCACGGTGCGGGCCCGGCTGACCGTCGTCGACGTCGAGGTGGCCTCGCTCGAACTGCCCGGTGCCGACCGGCGTGAGCTGGCCGCCCGCTGCGAACTGGCGGTGCGGGGACCGGTCACCGAGCGCTTCCGGCACCAGCCGGCGCTCACCGCCTAGCGCGAACCGGGCGGTCGCTGGCCTGCCGGTATCCTGGACAGGCCATGAGCCCCCGGCCCGATCTACCTCGACCACGCCGCCACCACCCCGATGCATCCCGCTGCCATCGAGGTGATGACGGCTGCGCTGGCCACCGTCGGCAACGCCTCCTCGCTGCACACCGCGGGGCGCGACGCCCGGCGCCGCATGGAGGAGTCGCGGGAGAGCATCGCTGCGCACCTGGGTGCCCGGCCCTCGGAGATCATCTTCACCGCGGGCGGCACCGAGAGCGACAACCTCGCCGTCAAGGGCATCTACTGGGCGCGCCGCGACGTCGATCCGAACCGTCGGCGCATCGTCACCACCGCCGTCGAACATCACGCCGTGCTCGACGCGGTCAGCTGGCTGGCCGAGCACGAGGGCGCCGAGGTGACCTATCTGCCCACCGAGCCCGACGGATCGGTGACACCGGCCGCGCTGCGCGACGCCCTCGGACCGGCACGACGACGTCGCCCTGGTGTCGATCATGTGGGCCAACAACGAGGTCGGCACCATCATGCCGATCCAGGAACTGGCCGCCGTCGCCGCCGAGTTCGAGGTGCCCATGCACAGCGACGCCGTGCAGGCGGTCGGCCAGATTCCGGTGCGATTCGCCGACTCGGGGCTCTCGGCGATGAGCGTGACCGCCCACAAGTTCGGCGGACCCACCGGGGTGGGTGCCCTGATGCTGCGCCGCGACACCGACTGCGTTCCGCTGCTGCACGGCGGCGGGCAGGAACGCGACGTGCGTTCCGGCACAGCCGATGTCGCGGGTGTGGTGGCGATGGCGGAGGCGGCCCGCATCGCCGTCGAATCCCTCGACGTCACCGCCGAGCGGCTACGCGGGCTGCGTGAGCGGCTGATCGCCGGAGTGCTCGGCTCCATCGCCGACACCCAGGTCAACGGAGCGCTGGGGGAGCGTCGGCTGCCGGGCAACACGCACTTCACCTTCCGCGGCTGCGAAGGCGATTCACTGCTGATGTTGTTGGACGCCAACGGAATCGAATGCTCGACCGGCTCGGCGTGTACAGCCGGGGTCGCCCGGCCCTCGCACGTGCTGCTGGCGATGGGGGCCGACCCGGTCGTCTCGCGCGGCTCGCTGCGATTGTCACTGGGCCACACCAGCACCCAGTCCGATGTCGACGCCGCACTGCGGGTGCTGCCCGCCGCGGTCGACCGGGCCCGTCAGGCCGCCCTGGCCAGTTCGGCGCTGGGCGGTCTGCGATGAGGGTGCTGGCCGCGATGAGCGGTGGCGTCGACTCGTCGGTGGCTGCCGCGCGCATGGTCGACGCCGGCCACGAGGTGATCGGCGTACACCTCGCGCTGTCCAGCGCGCCGGGCGCGTTGCGCACCGGTTCGCGCGGCTGCTGCTCGCGGGAGGACGCCGGTGATGCCCGGCGGGTCGCCGATGTGCTCGGAATACCGTTCTACGTCTGGGATTTCGCCGACCAGTTCGCCGAGGACGTGATCGACGACTTCGTGTCGTCCTACGCGCGCGGCGAAACCCCCAACCCGTGTGTGCGCTGCAACGAGAAGATCAAGTTCTCGGCGCTGGCGGCCAGGGCGCTGGCGCTGGGCTTCGACGCGGTCGCCACCGGCCACTACGCCCGGCTGTCGGAAGGCAGGCTGCGCCGCGCGGTCGACCGCGACAAGGACCAGTCCTATGTGCTCGGTGTGCTGACCGCCACGCAGCTGCGCCACGCGGCCTTCCCGATCGGCGACACCCCCAAGCCGCAGATCCGCGAGGAGGCCGCCCGCCGCGGACTGCCGGTGGCCGACAAGCCCGACAGCCACGACATCTGCTTCATCCCCTCCGGTGACACCCAGGCGTTCCTCGGTGCGCGCATCGGCGTGCGCCGCGGGACGGTGGTCGACGCCGCCGGCGCCGTGCTGGCCGAACACGACGGGGTGCACGGCTTCACCATCGGCCAGCGCAAGGGCCTGGGCATCGCAGGCCCCGGACCCGACGGATCGCCGCGCTACGTCACCGCCATCGACGCCGAGACCGGGACCGTCGAGGTGGGTGCCGCCGAGGATCTCGACGTGCACGAGCTGATCGGTGGGCGTGCGGTGTTCACCTCCGGTGTCGCGCCCGAGGGTCCGATCGAGTGCGAGGTGCAGGTGCGCGCCCACGGCGGCATCGCAGGCGCGGTCGCCGAACTGCGTCGGCGAGGAACTGCGGGTGACGCTGCGTTCGCCGCTGCGCGGCGTGGCGCCCGGCCAGACCGTGGTGCTCTACCGGCCCGACCCGGCCGGCGACGAAGTGATCGGCAGCGCGACGATCCTCAACCGGCCGGAATCCTGCTGACGATGTTCGTCATCACGATCTCCGACACCGAGTCGGGGAACGCGCAGAACGTCACCTCCACCAACACCGAACCCTTCAGGCGGTAGTCCCGGCCACACTCCCCGGGACGGATGCGCACCGTCTCGGCGCCCGCGTCGATCTCCCCGACCAGCATCGCCCCGTAGGAGCTGTCGGCGCAGCGGGTCACGGCGGCCGAGAGCGCGTCGAACACCCGTCGCGCAGTGTCGGTGTCCCGGTAGGCGGCGGCGCCCTCGGAGATCAGCGCGCCGCGCGGCGGGCTCTGGAAGCTCGTCTTGTGGAAGTCCTCGAAGCCGGTACCGAACGTGGCCGTCTCGGCGAAGACGAACCGGCACTCCGGCGGCACCGAGTCGGCCAGTTCGTCGACGTCGACCGGCGACTTGCCGTCCATGCTGGGAATGATCGTCAGGTCCTGACCGGTCCCGGTGATCGCCCGCATCTGGTCCTGGCCGAGCAGAACCTGGTCGACGTCGACGACTCCGGCCGGTTGGTATGGCGGTTCACCGGCCGCGCGCAGCGGTGCACCGGCGACCCACTGCGCGCACCCCGTCAGCAGCGTCACCGCCGCGCAGCAGGCCAGTCCCGCCCGCACCGTCACGACCACCACGTTAGGCCCCCGGCCCGGACGCGGCGGCGAGCTGTCCAATACGGTTGGCCGGTGAATGTTTTCGCGGCTGCCACCGGCATCGGATCCTGGCCGGGCTCGGCACCGCGGGAGGCCGCCGAGATCGTGGTCGGCGAACTCCATCGGCTGCCACACCTCGTCGAGCTGCCCGCCCGCGGAGTGGGTGCCGACATGATCGGCCGGGCCGGTGCGCTGCTGGTCGACATCGCCCTGGACACCGTGCCCCGGGGCTATCGCATCGCGGCCCGCCCGGGAGCGGTGATGCGGCGTGCGGTGAGCCTGCTCGACGAGGACATCGACGCCCTCGAGGAGGCGTGGGAGAAGGCCGGCGGCGCGGTCAGCGGCCGCGCCGTCAAAGTCCAGGCGCCAGGGCCGATCACGCTGGCCGCCGGTCTCGAGCTGCCCAACGGCCATCGGGCCATCACCGACGCGGGCGCCGTTCGCGATCTCACCGCCTCACTGGCCGAGGGAGTGGAGCGACACCGTGCCGAGGTGGCCCGGCGGTTGGCGACGACGGTGGTGGTGCAGTACGACGAACCCGTCCTACCCGCCGCCCTGGCCGGCCGGCTGACCGGTGTGACATCGCTCAACCCGGTGCATCCCGTCGACGAGGTGGCCGCGATCACGCTGATCGACACCTGCGTCGCCGCGGCAGGCGCCGAGGTACTGCTGCACATGCTGTGCAGCCGACATTCCGTGGAATGTCTTGCAGCGCAGCAGTATCAACGCCATTTCGGTCGATGCGAGCAGCCTCGGCGACGCCGACCTCGACGGGCTGGGGGAGTTCCTGGACTCGGGTCGTGTCGTGGTGCTCGGACTGCTGCCGACGAGCGCGCCGCAACGCAGGCCGTCGGCCGACGAGGTCGCCGCGGCCGCGGTTGCGATCACCGACCGAATCGGCTTCTCGCACGCCGCTGTTGGCCAACGGGTGGGGATCAGCCCGGCCTGCGGGCTGGCCGGCGCCACCGCGCAGTGGGCACGCGCCGCGCTCGAACTGGCCCAGAAGGCCGCCGAGGCGGTCGACGGGGATCCCGCGGCCATCTAGCGGAGTTGCCCGCCACACGGTGGACAACGTGCTAAAAGGTTAGGCGTGTCTGCTTCTGCGGGGGTGAAGCGGTGGACCGGGCCCGCGGTCCTGGCCGCCGTGCTCGTCGGTGGCTGCTCGGCGCCGGCGACACCAGCCGGAGACCAAGCCGGTGGTCAACCTCGCGGCGTGGGGCCCGTGCATCATGACCGAGTCGATGCCCGACTCCAATGGCGCATACCCGGGTGTCGAATGCTCCACCCTCACAGTGCCTTTCGACTACACCCGACCCGACGGTCCGTCCTTCCGTGTCCCGGTGATCCGGATACCGTCGAAGGCGCAGAAACCCAAGCTGCTGCTGACCAATCCCGGCGGTCCCGGCATCGGTGGTGTCAACGACCTGCGGTCCAACCGCGAGTACTTCGAGAAGTTCAGCGACGCCTACACCGTCGTCTCGTTCGACCCGCGCGGCGTCGGCGCCTCGGTTCCGGCCATCCAGTGCCTCGACGACCAGCAGCGGCAGGCGATCTTCAACCAGCCGAGCGCGCCGACCTCCGAGGCGGACATGAAGCGCGCCAGGGAACTCGCCACCGGCATCGGGGATTCCTGCAAGCGGCAGTTCGGCGACGCTCTGTCGCACGTCGGCACCGCCGACGTCGCCCGCGACATGGACGAGATCCGCAAAGCCATGGGCTTCGACCAGATCAACTACCTCGGCTTCTCCTACGGAACGTTCCTGGGCGCGGTGTACGCCGACATGTTCCCGAAGCAGACCGACCGCGTCGTGCTCGACTCGGTGATGGACCCGATGCTGTCCTATCAGGAGGTGCGCCACGGGCAGGCCGAGGGCATGCAGCTCAGCGTCACCGCCTTCGTCGACGACTGCCTGAGCCGACCGGACTGCCCGCTGACCGGTCCGAGTAGTCAAGCTGTGCAACAGATTTCACAACTCATCAGCACGCTCGACGACCGGTCTTACGTCGGTGCCGACGGCCGAACCCTCTCGGGGGCACGGATGCTGGCGCTGGTCGAGTCCTCGCAGTACTTCCCGGAGTCGGGATGGCCTGCCCTGCGTGAGACGCTCCGCCACGCGGTGACCGGAGACTGGCCCCCCGTGCTCGACGCCGCCTACTCACCGAAGCTGATGGTCAATCCCGCCGATTCGGAATACCTGTCGGTGGTGTGTATCGACTTCGCCCGCAACCGCGATCCGGAGAAGCCCAAGCGGTTGGCCCCGGTGTGGGCGATGGACAGCCCGCTCAGCGGTGCGAACCGGGCCTGGTCGCTGGAGCCCTGCGAGACCTGGCCGGTGCCGCCGGTGCGCGAACCCGGTCCGGTGGACCCGATCCAGGCGGGGCCGGTGCTGATTCTCAACACCACCGGCGACCCGGCCACGCCGCTGGCGTGGGCACAGTCGCTGCATGGTCAGATCAAGAACTCGACGCTGGTAGTCGCCCCCGCGCAGGGCCACATCGCAAGCTCGCAGAACGCCTGCGCGGAAGACACTCTCGCCGCGTTCCTGATGAAGGGCATTCTGCCCCAGGAGCGCGTCTTCAACTGTCCGCCGAACAAGTAGGCCGTCAGCCGTCGAGGCGGCGAACCAGCCGCGCCGGCGCCTGCAGGCGGAAGGACGCGTCGATGAGCTCGCCGACCTCGGCCCAGTCGACCTCGGCGGCGTCGAAGTCCAGACCCAACCAGCCGAACGGCCCCAGATAGGCCGGGTAGAAGAACCGGGCGTCCTGCTGCAGCGCCGGCCGTTCGCTGTCGTCGACCTTGACCAGCAGTGCGTGGGCATAGCGGATCATCGGGCCGTCCGGGTTCTTCCGGCTGCCGCCGTAGACGGCGAACATCTTGGGCGCGCAGAACGTGGGCCGGCCGTGTGAGATCTTCTCGATCGCCTCGGGCAGGCCGAGTGCGATGTCGCGGACCCGCGCCAGGTTCGGATCGTCGTCGTCGAACATGATCGGATGGGGCACACCTCCACACTGCCACCGCCCGGCGTCGGTGGCCTCGGTTAGCCTGCGAGGGTGGCCACCGACGATCCGGAAACCGATCCGATCGACGCGCAAGTGCGACGGCGCTGGCAGGAACTCGCCGACGAGGTACGCGAACACCAGTTCCGCTACTACATCAAGGACGCGCCGATCGTCTCCGACGCGGACTTCGACACGCTGTTCAACGAACTGCGTCGCCCTCGAGGAGCGCTACCCCGAGCTGCGGGTCCCGGACTCGCCGACGCAACTCGTCGGCGGCGCCGGTTTCGCCACCGACTTCGCCGAAGCCCAGCACCTCGAGCGGATGCTCAGCCTCGACGACGTGTTCAACACCGACGAGCTCGAGGCCTGGTCGGTCCGGGTGGAGAACGAGATCGGCGGCGACCCGAACTACCTGTGCGAGCTGAAGGTCGACGGTGTCGCCATCGCCCTGGTCTACCGCAACGGCCGGCTGGAACGGGCCGCCACCCGCGGTGACGGCAGGGTCGGCGAGGACGTCACCCTCAACGCCCGCACCATCGGCGACGTGCCCGAAACCCTCAGCGACTCAGCCGAATACCCGCTGCCCGCGGTGCTCGAAGTGCGCGGCGAGGTGTTCTTCATGGTCGCCGACTTCGAGAACCTCAACGCCAACCTCGTCGAGGAGGGCAAGGCCCCGTTCGCCAATCCCCGAAACAGCGCGGCCGGTTCGCTGCGGCAGAAGAACCCGGCGGTGACCGCGCGCCGCCCGCTGCGGATGATCTGTCACGGGCTGGGCTACACCGACGGGTTCAACCCGGCCACCTTGCACGACACCTACTTCGCGCTCAAGGCCTGGGGCCTGCCGGTCTCCGACCACACCACGCGGGTGGCGGGCCTGCCCGCGGTGCGGGATCGCATCGTCTTCTGGGGCGAGCGGCGCCACGAGGTCGAGCACGAAATCGACGGTGTGGTGGTCAAAGTCGACGACTTCGCCCTGCAACGCCGACTCGGTGCCACCTCGCGGGCGCCGCGCTGGGCGGTGGCCTACAAGTACCCGCCCGAAGAGGCGCAGACCAAACTCCTCGACATCCAGGTCAACGTCGGGCGCACCGGCCGGGTCACCCCGTTCGCGATGATGACCCCGGTGCGCATCGCGGGATCGACCGTCGGGATGGCCACCCTGCACAACGGCTCGGAGGTCAAGCGCAAGGGCGTGCTGATCGGCGACACCGTGATGATCCGCAAGGCCGGCGACGTCATCCCCGAGGTGCTCGGCCCGGTGGTCGACCTGCGCGACGGCACCGAACGCGAATTCGTGATGCCCACCCACTGCCCGGAATGCGGCACCGCGCTCGCGCCGGCCAAGGAGGGCGACGTCGACATCCGCTGCCCGAACTCCCGGTCGTGCCCGGCGCAGTTGCGCGAGCGGGTGTTTCACCTCGCCGGCCGCGGCGGGCTGGACATCGAGGGACTGGGCTACGAGGCGGCGACGGCGCTGCTGGACGCCAAGATCATCGCCGACGAGGGCGACCTGTTCACCCTCACCGCCGAGGACCTGCTGACCTCGGAGTTCTTCCGCACCAACAAGGGCGTGCTGTCGGCCAACGGCGCACGCCTGCTGGCCAACCTGCAACAGGCCAGGGACCGCCCGCTGTGGCGGATCCTGGTCGCGCTGTCGATCCGCCACGTCGGGCCCACCGCGGCCCGCGCGCTGGCCGACGGCGTTCGGCAGCCTCGAGGCGATCATGGCGGCCTCCGAGGAACAGCTGGCCGACGTCGAGGGGGTCGGGCCGACCATCGCCGCGGCACTCGTGGAGTGGTTCGCCGTCGACTGGCATCGCGCGATCGTCGACAAGTGGCGGGCGGCCGGGGTGCGGATGGCCGACGAACGCGACGCGGGTATCACACCCACGCTGCAGGGGCTGTCGATCGTGGTGACCGGCTCGCTGACCGGGTTCTCCCGCGACGAGGCCAAGGAGGCCATCATCATCCGCGGCGGCAAGGCCGCCGGATCGGTGTCGAAGAAGACGTCGTTCGTCGTCGCCGGTGACGCGCCGGGCTCGAAGTACGACAAGGCCGTCGAACTCGGCGTCCCGATCCTCGACGAGGACGGCTTCCGCGGGCTGCTGGCAGACGGCCCGCCGAGCCGGCCGAGTAGCTCAGCGCAGGATCGTCGCCACGATGCCCGACAGGTAGCCCACCTGGGCCACCTCCGACGGGCGGAAGAACGGCCCGCCGGGCCGGCCGAGCACCACCGCGGTATTCGGGTCACCCAGCGGGGCCGCGGCCAGGGTGATGTCCATGTCGCGCCACACCTGCGGCACCCAGTCGGCGGTGCCGTCGAGCACCTGGGCCCGGGTGATCGGCAGCCACGGCGCGGTCTCGGCCTGGGTCTCGGGTGCGCCCGGGCTGCCCACGATGCGCTGCAGCCCCGACTCGGTGGCCCGCACGACGGTGCACCAGCCCACCCGCAGCACCCGCGGCGCCTCGTCGGCGAGCACCTGCAGTTTGGCGGTGCGGTCGCCGGCGGCGGCGATGTGATCGATGAGTTCCAGCTCGCGGTGAGCCTCCAGCAGTCCGGTGTGCGGCCGGATGGTGTCCACCCGCACACCTTCGAGCCGCTCGGCGGCGGTGATCACCATGTCGGGCATCGTGCCGTGCGGCAGCTCGACCACCAGGTCGTCGATGGCGTACCCGGAGCTGCGCTCGACGACGTCGAGCGACAGGATGTCAGCGCCGACCGAGCCGAGGGCGACCGCGAGCGACCCGAGACTGCCGGGCCGGTCCTCGAGCTGGACCCGCAGCAGATAGGAAGGCACGGGCACACTTTTGCACAGTCGCGGACTCTGGGCATTCCGGCGGATCCGGCGCCTGGGCCCGGTTGGGGCGGGCACCTGCACGTTCGCGCCCAGTCGGCGTCCCTCTAGGCTTGTGCATCGTGTCCCAGATCTCCCGTGACGAGGTAGCCCGGCTGGCCAAGCTCGCCCGGCTGGCCCTGACCGACCACGAACTCGACAGCTTCGCCGGCCAGATCGGCGCGATCCTGGGGTACGTCAGCCAGATCCAGGCCGTCGACGTCACCGACGTGACGCCGACCGGCAACCCGCTCAAGTCGGTCAACGTCAGTCGGCAAGACGTCGTGCAGCCGTGCCTGACCCAGGCCGAGGCCCTGGCCGAGGCGCCCGCCGCGGTCGACGGCCGCTTCGCGGTGCCGCAGATCCTGGGGGAGGCGGAGTAGATGAGCGATGTGATCCGGCTCGACGCCGCCACGCTGGGCGCCAAGATCGCGGCCAAGGAACTGTCCTCGGTCGAGGTGACCCAGGCCTGCCTGGACCAGATCGCCGCCACCGACGAGCGCTACCACGCCTTCCTGCACGTCGCCGCCGACGAGGCGCTGGCCACCGCCGCCCGCGTCGACGCCGCCGTCGAGGCCGGCGAGCAGCTGCCGTCCCCGCTGGCCGGTGTGCCGCTGGCGCTCAAGGACGTCTTCACCACCTTGGACATGCCCACCACCTGCGGGTCGAAGATCCTCGAGGGCTGGATGTCGCCGTACGACGCGACGGTGACCGCGCGGGTGCGCGCGGCGGGCATCCCGATCCTGGGCAAGACCAACATGGACGAGTTCGCGATGGGCAGCTCGACCGAGAACTCCGCGTACGGCCCGACCCGCAACCCGTGGGACACCGACCGGGTGCCCGGCGGCTCCGGCGGTGGCAGCGCCGCCGCGCTGGCGGCCTTCCAGGCGCCGCTGGCACTCGGCTCCGACACCGGCGGGTCCATCCGCCAGCCCGCCGCGCTGACCGCGACCGTCGGCGTCAAGCCGACCTACGGCACGGTGTCGCGCTACGGGCTGATCGCCTGCGCGTCGTCGCTGGACCAGGGCGGACCGTGCGCGCGCACGGTGCTGGACACCGCGCTGCTGCACGCGGTGATCGCCGGCCACGACCCGCGCGACTCGACATCGGTGGAGGCCGAGATCCCCGACGTGGTCGGCGCGGCGAAGGCCGGCGCGACCGGCGACCTGAAGGGCGTGCGCATCGGCGTGGTCAAGCAGTTGCGCACCGGCGAGGGCTACCAGCCCGGCGTGCTGGCCTCGTTCAACGCCGCCGTCGACCAGCTGGCCGCCCTGGGCGCCGACATCAGCGAAGTCGACTGCCCGCACCTGGACTACTCGCTGTCCGCCTACTACCTGATCCTGCCCTCGGAGGTCTCGAGCAACCTGGCCCGCTTCGACGCCATGCGGTACGGACTGCGGGTCGGCGACGACGGCAGCCACAGTGCCGAGGAGGTGATGGCGCTGACGCGCGCGGCCGGTTTCGGCCCGGAAGTCAAGCGCCGCATCATGATTGGCACCTACGCGTTGTCGGCAGGCTATTACGACGCCTACTACAACCAGGCGCAGAAGGTGCGCACGCTGATCGCCAACGACCTGGACAACGCCTACCGCAGCGTCGACGTCCTGGTGTCCCCGGCGACCCCGACGACGGCGTTCCGGCTCGGCGAGAAGGTCGACGACCCGCTGGCGATGTACCTGTTCGACCTGTGCACGCTGCCGCTCAACCTGGCCGGGCACTGCGGAATGTCGGTGCCGTCGGGGCTCTCGCCGGACGACAACCTGCCGGTCGGACTGCAGATCATGGCCCCGGCGCTGGCCGACGACCGGCTCTACCGGGTGGGCGCGGCCTACGAGGCCGCACGAGGACCTTTGCCGTCTGCCCTCTGATGCGCTGACGGGCTGAGGGGCAGCAGGCAAGATAGAGCCCATGCGCATCGGAGTTCTCACTGGCGGCGGCGACTGTCCCGGCCTCAATGCCGTCATCCGCGCGGTCGTCCGCACCTGTGACGCCCGCTACGGGTCGTCGGTCGTCGGCTTCCTCGACGGGTGGCGCGGGCTGCTGGAGGACCGGCGCATCCAGCTGCACAACGACGACCGCAACAACCGGCTGCTGGCCAAGGGCGGCACCATGCTGGGCACCGCGCGGACCAACCCCGACAAGCTGCGCGCCGGCCTGGACGACATCAAGCAGACCCTGGAGGACAACGGGATCGACGTGCTGATCCCGATCGGCGGCGAGGGCACGCTGACCGCGGCGCACTGGCTGTCCGAGGAGGGCGTGCCCGTCATCGGCGTGCCCAAGACCATCGACAACGACATCGACTGCACCGACGTCACCTTCGGGCACGACACCGCGCTGCAGATCGCCACCGACGCCATCGACCGGCTGCACAGCACCGCCGAGTCGCACCAGCGCGTCATGCTGGTCGAGGTGATGGGCCGGCACGCGGGCTGGATCGCGCTGAACGCCGGGCTGTCCTCCGGCGCCCACATGACCCTGATCCCCGAGCAGCCCTTCGACGTCGAAGAGGTGTGCCGGCTGGTCAAGAAGCGCTTCCAGCGCGGCGAGTCGAGCTTCATCATCGTGGTCGCCGAGGGCGCCAAGCCCGCCGAGGGCTCGATGCAGCTGCGCCACGGCGGCACCGACGAGTTCGGCCACGAGAAGTTCACCGGGGTGGCCCAGCAGCTGGCCATCGAGGTGGAGAAGCGGATCAAGAAGGAAGTGCGGGTCACCGTGCTCGGTCACGTGCAGCGCGGCGGCACGCCGACGGCCTACGACCGGGTGCTGGCCACCCGGTTCGGGGTCAACGCCGCCGACGCCGCCCATGCCGGGGAGTACGGGATGATGGTGTCGCTGCAGGGCAACGACATCGGCCGGGTCCCGCTGGCCGACGCGGTGCGGCAGCTCAAGCTGGTGCCGCAGAGCCGCTACGACGACGCCGCCGCCTTCTTCGGCTGAGGAACCCCTGCGTGCTTCCCCCTGTGCGCGAGCAGACGCAAAATCGCATCAAACCCGCCCGTCCAGTGCGATTCTGCGTCTGCTCGGCGGGGGATGGCGCGAAAACCGGCCCCACTAGGATCGACGGCATGACGATCGCTGCGAACGCCGAACTGCTGGACTACGACGAGGTCGTGGCCCGGTTCGACCCGGTGCTCGGTCTGGAGGTGCACGTCGAGCTGTCGACGGCCACCAAGATGTTCTGCGCCTGCTCCACGACCTTCGGCGCCGAGCCCAACACCCAGGTCTGCCCGGTGTGCCTGGGCCTGCCCGGCGCGCTGCCGGTGCTCAACGAGGCCGCCGTCGAGTCGGCCATCCGCATCGGGCTCGCGCTGAACTGCCAGATCGCCCCGTGGTGCCGCTTCGCGCGGAAGAACTACTTCTACCCGGACCAGCCGAAGAACTACCAGATCTCGCAGTACGACGAGCCGATCGCCTTCGACGGGTACTTCGACGTCCCGCTGGACGACGGCACCACCTTCCGGGTCGCCATCGAGCGTGCCCACATGGAGGAGGACACCGGCAAGCTCACCCACGTCGGCAGCGACACCGGCCGCATCCACGGTGCGACCACCTCGCTGCTGGACGTCAACCGCGCCGGGGTGCCGCTGATCGAGATCGTCACCAAGCCGATCGAAGGCGCCGGGGAGCGTGCCCCGGAGGTGGCCCGCGCCTACGTGACCGCGCTGCGGGACATGTTGCGGGCGTTGGATGTCTCCGATGTCCGGATGGACCAGGGCTCGCTGCGCTGCGACGCCAACGTGTCGCTGCGGCCGATCGGGCAGGCCGAGTTCGGCACCCGCACCGAGACCAAGAACGTCAACTCGCTCAAGAGCGTCGAGGTGGCGGTCCGCTACGAAATGCGCCGCCAGGCAGCGCTTCTCGCCGCCGGCGGCAGGATTCACCAGGAGACCCGGCACTTCCACGAGGACGGCTACACCTCGCCGGGCCGCGACAAGGAGACCGCCGAGGACTACCGCTACTTCCCGGAGCCGGACCTCGAGCCGGTGGCGCCCAGCGCGGAGCTCGTCGACCGGTTGCGGGGCACCATCCCCGAGCTTCCGTGGTTGTCGCGCAAGCGAATTCAGCAGGAGTGGGGCGTCTCCGACGAGGTGATGCGCGATCTGGTCAACGCCGGCGCGGTTGATCTGGTGGCCGCGACCGTCGAGCACGGGGCCTCCAGTGAGGCCGCCCGGGCCTGGTGGGGGAACTTCCTGGTGCAGAAGGCCAACGAATCCGGCGTCGAACTCGACGCGGTGGGAATCAGCCCGGCCCAGGTGGCCAAGGTGGTGGCGCTGGTCGACGAGGGCAAGTTGTCGAACAAGCTGGCACGTCAGGTCGTCGAAGGGGTGCTCGCCGGCGAGGGTGAGCCCGAAGCAGGTGATGGCCGGCCGTGGTCTGGCGATGGTGCGCGACGACTCGCTGATCCAGGCCGCCGTCGACGAGGCACTGGCCGCCAACCCCGATGTCGCCGAGAAGATCCGCGGCGGCAAGGTGCAGGCGGCGGGTGCGATCGTGGGTGCGGTGATGAAGGCCACGAAGGGCCAGGCGGACGCGGCGCGGGTGCGTGAACTGGTCATGGCCGCTTGCGGTCAGGCCGATAGCTAGGCCGGTTGCGGCCGCTGAGCCTGCTTTGATCGATGCACCACCGCTCGTGCAACCGCCTACATCGGGCGGCCGACAGCGGCTCCGGCCAGTCGTATCGGTCCAGCACTTCGGCGGCGCCGGTGAAGTCGTGGCCGCGGATCTCCTCGGTGGTGACCACGACGGTCGCCAGGCCCGCCGACCGGGCCGTGTGGAACCCGGCCATCGAATGCTCGAATGCCAGGACGTTGGCCGCCCCGACGCCGAGTTCGGCGAGCACCCGGTAGTAGGCCTCCGGGTCCGGCTTCGGGCGCATCACGTCGTCGCCGGTGATCAACACCTCGACGACGCCGTCACCGATGAGCTCCCGGACCAGCGGCTCGATTCGGGCGTGCCGGTCGGCTGCGGTGACCGCGACCCGGATGTCGGCGCAGTGCAGGCTCCAGATCAGGTCGCGGAACATGTGGGCGTCGCGCTCGGAGGCTTCCCGCGGCGCATCGAAGTCGAAGATGACGGCCTCGAGCACCGGCACGTCGGCGTGCGCGCACCGGGCCCTGTCCCACCAAAAGGACCGACTCCGGGCAAGAGTGTCCACTCGCGTTGCGGCCACGGGCGAAGTATGGCCCCGCCCAAACGCGCTCTACATCCCCCGATCAGGGGATGCGGGGTCGGATCTCTCACCCGTCGAGGCGGCCCCGGAGCAGCCGACTCTCGTCGGCTCTGGACCTGTAATCGATTGCAGCCGTGTATGTTACACCGATTCGACAGGTGTCGAGTCGGTTGGGGGCCGGGGGAGGGTGCCGGGGGAGAATCTGCCGGATTCGCGGTAACGCTGGTCCGGCCCGCCGCTACGGTGAACGCATGACGGTGCGGGTGGTGCTCGTCGACGACCACGAGATGGTCATCGAGGGCCTCAAGGCGATGCTCGCGCCGTTCTTCGAACGGGTCGCGGTCGTCGGTGAGGCGGTGGGAGCCGACAAGGCGATGGCGGTGATCGCCGAGCTCCAACCCGACATCGTGCTGTGCGACGTGCGTATGCAGGGGGCCAGCGGGCTGGACCTGTGCCGGGAGATCCGGGAACGCGATCCCGGCCAGAAGGTGATCCTGCTGTCGGTGTACGACGACGAGCAGTACCTGTTCCAGGCGATGCGGGTCGGTGCGTCGGGTTACCTGCTCAAAGGCATCAGCAGTGACGAGCTGGTCCGCCAGCTCGAGGGTGTGCACGCCGGCTCGACGGCGATCGACGCCGGGCTGGCGGCCCGCGCGGCCGAGACGGCGGCACGCCTGCAGAGCGACCAGTTCTGGCCCGGCGCGCGGCACGGCCTGACCCAGCGGGAAAGCGAGATCCTCTCACTGGTGGTGACCGGGCTGTCCAACCGCGGTATCGCCTCGAAGCTGGTGATCGGCGAAGAGACCGTCAAGACGCATCTGAGTTCGATCTACCGCAAGCTCGGTGTCAGCGATCGCACCAGTGCCGCCGCGACGGCGTTGCGGGAAGGCATCTTTCGATGAACAGCGGAGTCAGTCCACACGCGGTGCACGGCCTGGTCGACGCCGACCGGGAGGTGGCGCTGCTGCTCGACATCATCGCCGCGACGTCCTCGGGACCCGGGGTGGAGCCGATGGCGGCGGCGGTGGCCCGGATGATCACCGCGGCGACGGCGTCCGACGTCTGCTTCGTGCACGTGCTCGACGACACCGACCGCTCGCTGACGTTGGCCGGCGCCACCCCACCGTTCGACGAGCAGGTGGGGCGGGTCCGCCTGCCGCTGGGCTCGGGGGTGTCGGGCTGGGTGGCCAGCCATCGCGAGCCGGTGGTGATCGTCAGCGACAAGGAGGCCGACCCGCGGTACGTGCCGATTGCGGCGTTGCGCGGCAACGACTTCACGTCGATGGCGTCGGTGCCGATGGAGACCGAGCCGGGCGGGCTGGTGGGTGTGCTCAACGTGCACACCATCGAGCGCCGCGACTTCACGCCGCGCGACATGGAGCTGCTGCTGGTGATCGGCAGGCTCATCGCCGGCGCGCTGCACCAGGCCCGGATGCACCGCCAGCTGACCGTGCGCGAACGCGCCCACGAGGACTTCGCCGAGCAGGTGATCGCCGCCCAGGAAAGCGAGCGCCGCCGGCTGGCCGGTGACATCCACGACGGCATCTCCCAGCGGCTGGTCGGGCTGACCTATCGGCTCGACGCGGCCGCGCGTGCCGTCGACGACGGCGACCAGCCCGCCGCGGCCGAACAGCTGGAGAAGGCAAGGGATCTGGTCGATCTCACGCTGGCCGAGGCGCGCTCGGCGATCGGCGGACTGCGCCCACCGGTACTCGACGACCTCGGCCTGGTCGGCGGTCTGGCCAGCCTGGCGACGTCCATCCCGGAGGTCGACCTGGAACTCGACCTCGCCGACGAGCGGCTGCCCGAGCACCTGGAAGTCGCGCTGTATCGCATTGCGCAGGAATGCTTTCAGAACGTCGTCAAGCATTCCCGGGCGCTGGTCGCCACCGTCACCTTCACCGTCACCGACGGGGTGGCGCGGCTGGAAGTCGTCGACAACGGGGTGGGCTTCGACACCGGTACGCAGTCCGGCGGTTACGGCATGCTGTCGATGGCCGAGCGAGCCGAGTTGGTCGGCGGAACGCTGAAGGTCAGGTCGCGCCCCGGCGCGGGCACCACCGTCACGGTGACGATCCCGCTCGAGAGCTGACACTCTCCCGCCGAACGTGGATTACCCCCACGCCGCGGGCGCGAAAGCGTTACTCAACTCCACACTCGGCGCACGGGCACGGCCTCAGCGGCGCAGGGTCGCCGAAGGTGCTTCGCCCCAACGTTTCCGGTACTCGACCCCGAAGCTGCCGAGGTGGTGGAAGCCCCACCGTTCGGCCACCTGCGTCACCGTCACGCCGTCGCTCGGAATCGCGTCGGTGAGTTCCTCGTGCACCCGCTCGAGCCGGCGTTCCCGCACATAGGTCATCGGGGTCATGCCGAGTTCCTCGCGGAAGCCCTGCTGGATGGAGCGCACGCTCATGTGCACCGCCTTGGCGACGGCCTCCATGGTGATGCGCTCGGCGAGGTGGTCCTCGATGTAGTTCACCGCGTTCTGCACCACGCCGCGGCGCGGGTCGGGCTGCGCCGGCGCGAGGAACTCCGAGTAGTAGTTGGAGGGCTGCAGGTGCAACAGGCTGCTGATGACGAACTCCTCCACGGCGCCGATGCCGTGCCCGCGCTGGATCAGCGAGCCCTCGTGGAACACCTCGGTGTGGATCAGCTGCACGGCGGCATGCCAGCGCATCGCGGCCTCGGTGGCCATGTCGAACTCGGGGTCGAACACCAGCGGCCGGTCGAGCGCGCGCCCGAGCAGGCGGGTCAGATGGGCGGCCAGCGCCCGCTCCTCGATCCGGATGATCAGCTGCGGGGAGTCGTGGTCGAACGCCATCCGCAGCGACGCTCCCGGGCTGCTGACCACCGACCGGATGGTGTTGGCCTCGAAGGTGTGCCCGCGGTGCTCGACCATCGCGCGCCCGTTCATCGGCATGTGCACCGTGTACTGCGGGCCCAGCATCGGGATGTCGACGGCCGACGCCACATGCAGGTCGAGGTAGAGCAGGCTGACGTTGCGCAGCCGTACCCCGTGCATGGTGGCCGCGAACCCGGGCACCTCGTCGGCGCCGACCGTGAGCTGCAGCGGCCCGAGCGTCTTGGCGATCAGCCTCGAGGCAGCCTTGACGTCCTCGGTGTAGAAGATCTCGTTGTTTGCCAGCGCCGGCGGCACGCCGCGCGACCGGACCTTGCGGCGAACCGGGTTACTGGTCCGGCGAACGTCGATGTACCCCAGCCGGGTGAGCCGGGACATCAGCGCCGACCTGGATCTACGCCCAGCGGCAGGTCGACAGCCCTGTGCGGCGATCGCGCGCCGACACGCAAGCCTCCCAAACATCGGTCGCGCTTCAACGCAGGTAATTCTTCGCAATCCTGACAGCCACTGCGCGAAAGCGATAGGCAGACAGGCTCCATAAGACTACTTTTGTGATCGAGACCACATTTGCCAGGAGGATGCATGACGGCTAACGGGCAGGCAGTAGCGGTCACCCCCGCCGATTCGGTTCGGGACAGACTCGACGATCCTCAGGTCGCGGCCGCTCTCAACACCCTGCTCGACCACGCCGACGTGCTGGCCGTCCTGGTCAGCGGCCTCGACGGCTTCGTCCGCCGCGGCGACACCATCACCGACACCGTGTCGTCGGCCGTCGCCGAGTTCCAGGGCGCCTCCGCGGCCGGCATCCCGGGTGCCGAGGCGCTCAAGGGCGTCGACGTGCAGAGTCTGGTCGCGAGCCTGGCCACGCTGTCCGGTTCGGTCGTCGGCGCGACGCCCGCGCTCAACACCCTGCTGTCCTCCGGTCTGACCGACCCCCAGGCCGCGCAGGTGCTGGCCTCCCTCGGTGACGCCCTGGTCGACGGCAAGGCCGGCGCGGCCAACCCGCCCAAGGGTCTCTACGGCCTGTGGAAGGCCACCAAGGATCCCGACGTCGCCCGCGGCCTCGGCTTCCTGCTTGCGGTCGCCCGGTCCTTCGGCCGCCGAGTGGGCCAGTAGTGACCGCTGTGCCCGCCTGTACCTCGTTCGTCCGATCCGTCTTCAGTCGTCCCGCTTCGGCCTTGCCCTTGGTCGCTCTCTGAGAGGAGTTCTGCATGGCTTCCGTTCTGTGGTTTCAGGGAGGGGCATGTAGTGGCAACACCATGTCGTTTCTCAACGCCGAGGAACCCAACGTCGTCGACCTCATCGTCGACTTCGGCCTGGACCTGATCTGGCATCCCTCGCTGGGCCTCGAGCTCGGCAAGAACGCCCAGAAGGTGTTCTGGGACTGCGCCAAAGGCGAACGGCCCCTTGACATCTTCGTCTTCGAGGGCACGGTCATCGAGGCGCCCGACGGCACCGGCCGGATGGACATGTTCGCCGACCGCCCGATGAAGGACTGGGTGACCGATCTGGCCGGCGCCGCGCAGATCGTCGTCGCGATCGGTGACTGCGCCTGCTGGGGCGGCATCCCGGCGATGGAGCCCAACCCGTCGGCGTCGACCGGCCTGCAGTTCCACAAGCGCGAGAAGGGCGGGTTCCTCGGACCCGACTTCCGCTCCAAGATGGGCCTGCCGGTCATCAACATCCCCGGCTGCCCCGCCCACCCGGACTGGATCACCCAGATCATCGTGGCGCTGGCCACCGGCCGCGCCGGCGACATCGCGCTGGACGAACTGCACCGGCCCGAGACGTTCTTCAAGACGTTCACCCAAACCGGTTGCACCCGTGTGCAGTTCTTCGAGTACAAGCAGTCCACGATGTCCTTCGGCGAAGGCACCCGCACCGGCTGCCTGTTCTACGAGTTCGGCTGCCGCGGCCCGATGACGCACTCGCCGTGCAACCGCATCCTGTGGAACCGGCAGTCCTCGAAGACCCGGGCCGGCATGCCGTGCCTGGGCTGCACCGAGCCGGAGTTCCCGCACTTCGACCTGGCGCCGGGAACACTGTTCAAGACCCAGAAGGTCGGCGGAGTGATCCCCAAGGAAGTTCCGGAGGGATCCGACCACCTCACCTACATGGCCCACGCCGCGGCCGCCCGGATCGCGGCGCCGCAGTGGTCCAAAGAGGACATGTTCGTCGTCTAGCCGCCGCCCCGACCAAACCTGGTTCAGCACAAACTTCTTGGAGGAACTGCCCATGACCGCACTCGACCTCTACGTCAGCCCGCTGGGCCGCGTCGAGGGTGACCTCGACGTCCGGGTCACCATCGACGACGGTGTCGTCACCTCGGCGTGGACCGAAGCCGCGATGTTCCGCGGCTTCGAGATCATCCTGCGGGGCAAGGACCCGCAGGCCGGCCTCGTCGTCTGTCCCCGCATCTGCGGGATCTGCGGCGGCAGCCACCTGTACAAGTCCGCCTACGCGCTGGACACCGCGTGGCGCACCCACATGCCGCCGAACGCCACGCTGATCCGCAACATCGCGCAGGCGTGCGAGACGCTGCAGTCGATTCCGCGCTACTTCTACGCCCTGTTCGCGATCGACCTGACGAACAAGAACTACGCCAAGTCCAAGATGTACGACGAGGCCGTCCGCCGCTTCGCGCCGTACGTGGGCACCAGCTACCAGACGGGCGTGGTGCTCTCCAACAAGCCGGTCGAGGTCTACGCGATCTTCGGCGGGCAGTGGCCGCACTCCAGCTTCATGGTGCCCGGCGGCGTGATGTGCGCCCCGACGCTGTCCGACGTGACCCGCTCGATCGCGATTCTCGAGCACTGGAAGGACAACTGGCTCGAGAGGCGAGTGGCTGGGCTGCAGCATCGACCGCTGGCTGGAGAACAAGACCTGGGAAGACGTGCTGGCCTGGGTCGACGAGAACGAGTCGCACTACAACAGCGACTGCGGCTTCTTCATCCGCTACTGCCTCGACATCGGCCTGGACAAGTACGGCCAGGGCGTGGGCAACTACATCGCCACCGGCACCTACTTCGACCCTGCGCTGTACGAGAACCCGACCATCGAGGGCCGCAACGCCGCGCTGATCGGTCGCGGTCCGGCATCTACGCCCAGGGCCAGTGGTACGAGTTCGACCAGGCCAACGTCCGCGAGGACACCAGCCACTCCTTCTACCAGGGCAGCAAGCCGCTGCATCCGTTCGAGGGCGAGACCATCCCGATCGACCCGGAGCAGGGCAGGAAGCAGGGCAAGTACAGCTGGGCCAAGTCGCCGCGCTACGCCGTCGGCGATCTCGGCAACATCCCGTTGGAGGCCGGTCCGCTGGCCCGCCGGATGGCCGCCGGCGGCCCCAACGCCGCGCCGCACCAGGACAACGACCCGTTGTTCGTCGACATCCTCAACAAGATCGGGCCGAGCGTGCTGATCCGTCAGCTGGCCCGCATGCACGAGGCGCCCGAAGTACTACAAGTGGGTCAAGGGCTGGCTGGACCAGCTCAACCTCAAGGAGAGCTTCTACACCAAGCCCACCGAGTACGCCGAGGGCAAGGGCTTCGGCTCCACCGAGGCCGCCCGTGGCTCGCTGAGCGACTGGATTGTCATCGAGGACAACAAGATCAAGAACTACCAGGTGGTCACCCCGACGGCGTGGAACATCGGGCCGCGCGACGGCAACGACGTCCTGGGCCCGATCGAGAAGGCGCTCGTCGGCTCGCCGATCGTCGATCCCGAAGACCCGGTCGAACTCGGTCACGTGGCGCGCAGCTTCGACTCCTGCCTGGTGTGCACCGTGCACGCCTACGACGGCAAGACCGGCAAGGAGCTGTCGAAGTTCGTCATCAACGGAATGGTGTGATCCCGGCGGTCGATCCCGGGGCGCACGAATCCCGCAGCGACCCAGGCGGTTCGGATATCCAACCCCCTCCTCTGGATATCGAACCGCCTGGGTGTGCGGTTCTGGTCGTCGGCTGCGGCAACCTGCTGCGCGGTGACGACGGCGTCGGTCCCGTTCTGGTCCGCCACCTCTGGGAGCGTGGTGTGCCCACCGGCGCGCGACTGGTCGACGGCGGCACCGCCGGCATGGACGTCGCCTTCCAGATGCGCGGTGCCCAGCGCGTCGTGATCGTCGACGCTGTCGCCACCGGGCGCGGCACCCGGCACCATCTACCGGGTCCCCGGCGAGGAACTGGAGGACCTGCCGCCGCTGCAGGGACTGCACACCCACTCGTTCCGCTGGGACCACGCGATCGCGTTCGCGCGCTGGGCACTCGGCGAGGCGTGCCCGACCGACATCACGGTGTTCCTCATCGAGGCGGCCGGCGTGCGACCTGGGCGCCGACCTCTCCGAACCGGTGCAGGCCGCGATGGAACAGGTGATCGACTTGATCGAACGCGACTACCTGGCCGAGTTGCGCCCGCAGGCCGGCGATCGACGTGACCGTCGAGTTCACCGCCGACGGCTACATCCGCCTCGAGGCCGACCTGGCCGCCAGCAGGTTCCCGTCCGACGCGGTGGCGGCGGTGGTCCGCGACGACGACCTGTGGCTCATCCCGCTGCGCGGGCCCCGCAGCGGCGGGTTGCTGCTCAAACAGCGCAATCCGGCCGGCGACCGGGTCACCCTGGTCCGCGAGGTGCTGGCTGACCGTATCCCTACGGGCGTTCGTGAGGCATTCTGGGACGATGCACAGAAGGCGCTGCGGATTCCCCTGGGCCGGCGCTAGAGGTCCGGGGCGGTGATCGTGATGTCCCAGGACCCCCGGGTTCGCCCGAAGACCGAAGTACCCGAGGTCACCTCGACCGACGAGGCCCTCGACGTCCAGACCGTCGTGGTCGAGGAGCGCGGCCGGTGGGCCGTGGAGATCGTCGTGGTGTTCGCCGACGGCGTGGTGCGCAAGCGCATCAACACCCACCACACCAAAGCCCGTGCCGAGTTGTCGGCCAACCTGATCAGACGCGCCGCCGAGCGCGATATCCGTGGACCCATCCACGGGTGAAGGAAGGGATGTCTTGACCGCCGTATCGACCGATACCGAACTCGTGGACCCGACCGTGCTTGCGGTGCGCCCGCAACCGCTGGGCGCGTTCCCACTGCCGTTGGGCTACATGCTGATTCCGGCCTCCCCGGAGACCGAGGAGGCGCGGTCGGCGCTGCTGGCCGGTCAGGTGCCGCAGTGGCCGGACGGCGCTGGCCGCCCACGGTCTGGCGCTGGCCGGTGACCGCGACGGCGCGCTGGCGGCGTTGACGGGTGAGGATCCGGTGAGCCGCTACAACCGCTTCGTGATGGACCCCGACTCCGAGGACGCCGACCAGTTGCGTTCTGCGCTGGGCGAATTCGGAGTCCTGGTCGACGTGGTGCTGCTTTGCGCTCGGTCGCACCGACACCCCGCCGCAACTGGGTTCGGCCACCGCGGAATTGGCGGCGCTGGTGCTGTCCACCCAGGCCAGCAAGGCGTTCAACGAGGGCGCCGAGCAGCTGGCCACGTCACTGCTCGATCAGGCGGTCGACGCCGTCGAGAACGTGTCCAAGCCGCTGAGCGGCGTGCTGCTCGGCGCGGCAGCGTCCATCGCCGCGCACGGCGGAAACCCGGACGCCTACCGGCGTTTCGAGACCGCACTGAAGGCCCTCGACGGTGCCGACGGTCTGCGGGTGGCCCGCGCGGAGCTGCACCTCAACCTGGCCGGGTTGCTGCACGAGCAGGCCGGCGAGCGTCCGGATCTGCTCAATGCCGCGATACCGCACTACCATTCGGCGCTTCAGCTGGTGCTGCGCGAGGAAGCCCCGCTGCTGTGGGCGTCGGCGCACGCCAACCTGGCCACCGCGTACCTGACGATGCCGATGACCGAGGCCTCCGGTCAGCTGCGCCTCGGGGTGGCCGCGCAGTCGCTGCGCTCGGCGCTGAAGGTGTACACCCGCGAGGAGCACCCGGAGCAATGGGCCAGTGTGCAACTGAACCTGGCCAATTCGCTGGTCTACACCCCGTCGAACCATCAGGCCGACAACCTCGTGGAGGCCGTCGAACTCTACGAGGCCGTGCTGGAGGCACGCGACCGCGACATCGACCCGCTGGGCCGGGCCCGGGTGCTGGCCAATCAGGGCAACGTGCTGGCGCACCTGGGTGTCTTCGATCAGGCCAAGGCCAAGCTGTACGAGGCGCGGTTCATCTTCGAGGAGTTCGGCGACCACGACGCGATGCGCACCGTGCGCGGCGTGCTCGACGAGATCGCCCGCCACACCGCGCTGAACCGAACCGACGACACCGGGCAGGAGGCAGCGCCGAATGTCGACGACCACTGAACGACCGGTTACCGAGCCAAGCTTCGAGGAGCTGGCCAAGCGCGTCGACGACGCGGTGGCCGCGCTGGCCGGACTGGACCCCGAGGCTCGCGCGGTCGCCGAGGAGCTCAAGGCGGCGGTCGAGGCGATCCATCGGGCCGGACTGGTGACGATGGTGCGCCGGATGCGTGCCGACGACGCCGCGCGCGCGGCGCTGTTCGAACTCGTCGACGACCCGACGGTGCACCTGCTGCTCTCGCTGCACGGAATCGTGCGCCCCGACCCGGTGACCCACGCCAACCAGGTGCTGGCGTCGGTGCGTCCGCAACTGCACAGCCACGGCGGTGACGTCAGCCTGGCGCGGGTGGAAGACGGCACCGCGTTCGTCCGCCTGGAGGGTGCGTGCAACGGGTGCTCGATGTCCTCGGTGACGTTGCGCAACCTGGTGGAAGAAGCTCTGGTTGCCGGTGTTCCGTCGATCAGTGCCGTCGAGGTGCTGCCCAACGAGCCGACTCCGACGCTGATCCCGCTCGAGTCGCTGCGGATCGGTCGCGACCCGGCGAGCGAGGGGTGGGTGAAGCTGGGCCCGGCCGCCGACCTTCCGGTCGACGATCTGTCCGCGGTCACGCTGACCACCGCGACCGGTGAGGCCACCGAGGTGATCGTCGTCAACGCCGGACAGCGGCTGTCGGCCTACCGCAACGAGTGCGCGCATGAGGCGCTGCCGCTGAACAACGCCGTGCTCGATTTGAGCAACAACACGCTGACCTGCCCGTGGCACGGCTTCTGCTACGACGCGACGTCGGGGGAGTGCCTGAGCGCCCCCGGGGCGCAACTCGAGCAACTGCCGCTGCGGGTCGACGAGGGCGACGTCTGGGTCCGCGTCGACGTATGAGCCGATACACCGTTCGGCACAACATCGGCCGAGGTCGCTGGCCCGGCAGCTCCGGTGGGCTGGGGACACGTCCCGACGTCGTCCCCGCGGTCGACCTGACCGACGGCTGGGCACCGGCCCTGTGGCTGGGCGCCCCGGCACCCGGCGGCCTGGCGCTGCCGCCGGCGAGTCCGTCGATGGCCTGGATGTACTCCCCGCGTGGGGTCTTCGTCGGGGACCAGCACCTGGTGGTCGCCGACTCCGGCAACCATCGGGTGCTGATCTGGCACGACATGCCGTGCTGCGACGAGCAGCCCGCCGATGTGGTGCTCGGCCAGCCGGACGGCCAGACCGAGGGCCACGCCGCCGGCGGCCGCGGACCCGAGCGCGGCATGAACCTGCCCACCGGAGTCCTGGTGCACGAGGGCCGGCTGATCGTGGCCGACGGCTGGCATCACCGGATTCTGGTGTGGAACAAGGTGCCCGAAACCAGTGACGTGGCACCCGATCTGGTGCTCGGGCAGCCCGACGCGTCGTCGGTGAGCGAGAACCGGGGCGGGCAGTGTTCGGCGTCGACGTTCTACTGGCCGTTCGGGATCGCGGTGGTCGGATCCACCTTCTGGGTGGCCGACACCGGCAACCGTCGGGTTCTGGGGTGGAGCAACGGTATTCCCGAGCCCGACCAGCCGGCCGACATCGTGCTGGGGCAGCCCGATGCCGCCGCGCGTGAGGAGAACCGCGGTGCGGCGGCAGGAGCGGGAAGCTTCCGCTGGCCGCACGACATCACCGGGCACGAGGACCTGCTGCTCGTCGCCGATGCGGGTGACCACCGCCTGCTGGGCTGGTCGCCGCAGCCGCATACCGACCGCGACGCCGACATCGTCTTGGGCCAACCGGATTTCGCCAGCGCCGACGAATGGCCGTACGGTCCGCACACCAATGACCGGTTCCGGTTCCCGTACGCGGCATGCCTGGATGACGAACAGGTTGGCGGTCGCCGACACCGCGAACAACCGCATCCTGCTGTGGGACGGCGTGCCCGTCGACGGTCGCGGTGCCGATCACGTTCTGGCGCAACATGATTTTGGCGCCAACGGCGAGAACCGCTGGACCTCGGTGCAGCGAGACACCTTGTGCTGGCCCTACGGGCTGTCGCTGCGCGGTGACACGCTGGCGGTGGCGGACTCGGGGAACAACCGCGTAATGGTCTGGAGACGCGCATGAGACCGCGGATCATGCAGGCCGACGACCAGATCGGGTTCTACTGGGCCACCCCGTCGGGTTCCCCGACGTCGTTGCAGGCGCTGGTCGTTGACGACGACGAGCCGGACCGGCTGGTGGCAACCCACCTCGAGGCCCTCGACGACGCACTGATCATGGCCGCCAAGCGGTTCGGCGAGGTCCTCGGCGGTGGGCGCCGGCCCGCGGATGCCGCCGAACGTGACGGCCTGCTCGAGTTGCACCGCACGCTCGACAGGCTGTGCTTCGAATACGCCGCGGCGCTGGAGAAAGCCGGCCTGAGCGCCGACCTGCGGGCCGGCAAGATCATCGGAACCGCCGCCCTGTTCTCTATTCGCGCCCGCCAACCACTCGGTCTGCTCGGACCCGCTCCGTTCGACGGTGAGCTCGACGACCCGTCGATCGGCGTGATCGGCGGATTCGGGGAGTTCCAGGTGGTCGACCCGGACAAGCCGTGGAAGGGCGGACGGTGGGTGGTGCGAACCGAAGCCGGACAGCGCTTTCCGCTGACGCTGTCGATGCTGCTGTTCGACAGTTCCGGGGTCAACAAGGAGGCGTCCCGCCGCGAACATCGCGATGCGCTTGCAGGCCGTGGTGTCGGCAGCCCGTGCGGCGGACGCCGATCCGCTGGCGGTCACCTGCGCGGTGGACTGGTTGCTCTACGACTGGCTGATGGCGCACCGCGAGGACCCCGACAGCGCCGAGATCGTCTTCCCCAAGGGCCACGAAGGCGATGCGGCGCTGGTGGTCTCGGCGGCCGCGGCGTCGGTGGCCGCCAGGGCCACCTTCGACCCCGGTCTGGTAGGCCTGATCACATGACGGCTCTGCTTCTTGATCCCGCCGAGTTCTTCGGCGCTGAGGCGATTCAGGATCCCTACCCGCTCTATGACCGGCTGCGCGAAGCCGGGCCGGTGCACCGCGTCGGCGACTCGTCCTTCTATCTGGTCTGCGACTGGGCCGCCATCACCGAGGTCGTCACCCGGCCGGAGGTCTTCTCGTCGAACCTCACCGCCACGATGACCTACAGCGCCGACGGTGGGGTGGCGCCGTTCGAGATGGACGGGGTCGGCGGGTCGACGCACATCCTGGTCACCGCAGACGACCCGGTGCACGCGGCCCACCGCAAGCTGGTGCTGTCGCAGTTCACCGCCAAGCGGGTGCGGGCCTTCGAGCCGCTGATCGCGGAGATCTTCGAAAAGCTCTGGGCGGTAGGTCTTCTCGACGGTCAGATCGAGTGGATGGATGCGGTGGCCAACCGGCTGCCGATGACGATAGTCGCCCGGCTGATCGGGGTGCCCGACGACGACGCCGACCGGCTCGCCCACTGGGGCTATGCCGCCACCCAGTTGCTCGACGGACTGATGTCGGCCGACGAGCTGGCGGCGTCGATGACGGCGATCACCGAACTGAGCTCCTACCTTGTCGATCAGCTGCACCGGGCCGCGGCCGACCCGGGTGACGACCTGCTCGGCGAGTTGGCCCGGGCCCGCGCCGACGGCAGGCTCGATCAGTTCACCGCGCAGTTGATCCTGGTGTCGTTGTTCAGCGCCGGTGGCGAGTCCACCGCGTCGCTGCTCGGCACCGCAGTGGGCTATCTGGCGACCCACCCCGAGATCCAGCGGCGACTGCGGGACCAGCCCGAGCTGATGGGCGCCTTCCTCGAGGAGACGCTGCGGTTGGAGCCGCCGTTTCGCGCCCACTACCGCCACGTGCTGCACGACACCCGGCTCGCCGGCGTCGAGCTGCCCGCGGACTCACGGGTGCTGCTGCTGTGGGGTGCGGCCAATCGCGATCCCGCGCATTTCGAGGCGCCCAACGAATTCCGGCTCGACCGGCCGAATACCAAGGGCCACATGACCTTCGGCAAGGGTGCGCACTTCTGTCTGGGTGCCCCGCTGGCGCGATTGGAGGCCATGACCGTGTTGCCGATGCTTTTCGAGCGCACGTCGTGGTTCACCGCGGCCGACGTGGGCCCCTGGCTGCCGAGTGTGCTCGCGCGCCGCTACGAGTATCTGAAGCTGACGGTCAACACTTAGGGCTTGTCGGCGTCGACCCAGAACTGGCGGTGCTGGACCGGCTGGTGATCGGCGGCAGCCGTCGGTGCCTTGGCCGACCACGCCGTGCCTTCACAGACCAGATCGTGCGGAACCGGAATCTGGTCGGGCAGTAGCCCACCGCCGGGTATGGCGTCGACGATGCTCTGCACCGGAAGTGGCGGGGCCAGTGCTGCGGTGTCGGGCAGGGTCGTCAGTGCGGCCGGAATGTCGGGCACCGCGGCCGCGGCCGGCGGGGGAGCCGGAGCGGGCACGACCGGAACCGGCGCGGCGAAGGGAATCCCCGCGGGCGGCACGACGACCGGGACGGCAGGTGGTGCGGCCGCGGCAACCGGCGCCAGGGCGGAGTCTTCGATCGGCGCGGCCAACGGGGCTGCGGCGGGGACAGCGGCGGCCTCGGGTGCTGGAACGGCCGCGGCCTCGGGCGCTGGTTCCGGCGCCGAAGCCACCGCCGCAACGGGAGCGGCGGGCGGTGCGGCTTCGGGAGCCGGCGCTGCTGCGGGTGCGGCAGGCGCTGCGGCCACGGCCTCGGCGACGGGCGCGGCTTCCGCCACCGGCGCGGGCGCAGGCACCGCCGCCGCCGGCGTAGGCGGGGGAGCGACCGGCGCAGCGGCTGAGATGTCGGCCACCGGAGTGACCTCGGTGAGAGGCGCGGCGACCGGTGCGGCCACGGGCGCGGCCACCGGCGCGGCCACGGGGGCAGCCAGGGGAGCACCCACCGGTGCGGCCAGCGGAGCAGGGACCGGTGCGGGTACCCCCGCGGCGGCCGGAACCACCGGCACCACAACGGGAGCCGGCGCGATCGGCACCGGCAGCGCACCGACGGGAACGACGGGAACCGCCGCCGGTGCGGCAGCCGGTGCGAGCGCGCTGTCGGTCACGGGCATCGCAGCGGCGGGAGCGGCGGGAGCGGCCAGTGGCACCGGGGCAGCGGGGGCCGGAGCCGCGACGGGCACCGGGACAGCGGCCGCCGGCGCGGGCGCCAGCGCCGCAGAGTCCGGGATCGCATTGCCGAGGACCTCGGGGATGACCTCCGGGGTCGCGGCGAACTGCTCGATGATGCTGCCGCACGGCACGCCCGGACTCGGCGCCGAATCCGCGCCCGCCAGCGGGTGAAGCGTGAAGCCGAACAAGATGAGCGCCGAGATACCGACCGACACGACTGCCGGACGGTTCATCGTCGGTGTCAACGTCTTCCCCCTCTGATCTTGATAAGTCAACAAGACCGTATCGGGTTGACGGACCCAGACAAGGCGACATCTGTTCCTTTATGAAACCGATGCACACCGGAGTCGGTTCAGTGACTCACGCTTTGAATCCATTGCCGCTCAACGGGTTAGCCGACGTCGAGTCCAGCGAACTCCGCGGGCTAGGTGTTGTCGGCGTTGCTGCGCGGGAAGCCGCCGCCCTGCGGGAAGAGCGGGAAGACGACGTCGTCGAGCTTCTCGGCATCTCCGGCGGTGCGGTTGATCGTTGCGCCCCAGATGTTTCCGTCCGGTGCCACCTGCAGAGGCCAGGCGTGGCCGTGGGTGTCCTGGCGGACCACCTCCGGCTCGCCGGTGACCGCACCGGTGCCCTGTGCCAGCCGCACCGCGACAGTTTGCTTGGTGTTGACCAGGTTCACCAGGATCGTGCCGTCCAGCGCGGCGCACCCGGCCACACCGGGACGGTCCGGCCACGTCCACACGGTGGTGGCTTTCCCGTCCGGGCCGATGCGCTGCAGGCGATCGCCGGCCGGAGTCCGGTCGGTGACGTAGAGCGACTTGTCGGTCGGGTCGATGCACATGGCGCCGCCGGCGCCCATCCCGGACAGCGCCGTGGTCGGCGGGGCCTGGCCGACCGTGGTCGGCTGCTCGATGCGGATCACCTTGCCCGCCAGTGAATTGGGATCGGCAGCCATGGCGGGGTTGCCGGCATCGCCGGTCTGCACCACCAGCGTGGTCGGGCTGGTGAAGATCAGCGAACCGGTGTTGCCGGTGGCGCCCTTGGGAATGCCCGCCAGTAATCTCCTTGGGAACGTCGCCGTCGGCGACCCGGATCACCCGGTTGTCGGTCGGGCGTGCTGATGTAGGCGTACATCAGCCGGTCCTGCGAGTAGGTCGGCGACATCACGATGTCCATCAGGCCGCCGTCGCCGCTCGGGTCGACCGGGATGACGGTCTTGATCTTCGGCTCGGCGCTGACCGACACCTCTTTGACCGCGCCGGTGGTGCGCTCGGCGACCAGTGCGGTCTTGCTGTCCGGGCCCATGATCATGCTGCTGATGCTCTCCAGGCAGCCCTGCATCACGCCGGGAGCCGGGCAGGCCTTCGGGAACGGCTTGGGCGGCAGCGGCGGGGGAGGCGGAGGTGTCGACGACGGCCCGGGGCCAAGCTCCGGTTCGGTGGTGAACGGCTGCGAAATGGAGTTGTTGAACTTCGCGCAGCCCGCCGAAGACCCTGCAACCAGCGTGGCCGCGCACAGCACAGCCAGCACCCCATGGATCGACCGGCGTACTTGCATGCCCGCCAGGTTACGGATACAGCGCCGGTGTTCGCCACGACGGCGTGTCCGCGTCGCCGACCGGGTGCCCGGTGCAGGGAATATTCACCGCCGGAAGCGCCGCTCAAATCCCCGATTTGCAGCCGAGTTGCACTTAATCTGGCTTTCGTGACGAGTCAAGGCCCCGATCCGCACTGGCAGCGCCCCGACGACTCCTCGGCTCGACCGGCGTCGGCCCAGCTGGTCGACCCCGAAGACGATCTCCCGTCGGCCACCTACGGTGGCGATTTCGAGACCACCAAGATCCCGCCCTACAGCCCGGGTTACACCAGTTCAGACCCGGCGCCGTCAACCGGCTACGGGCTGCTGCACGATCCCGAACCGCTGCCCTACGTGCAGCCCCACGCCGAGCCGGCCCCGGTGCTGGCCACGCCGATGGAAATCGAGCCCGTCGACGCCGAAGAACGGGCCAAGGCCGCCGGCCGCCGCGGCACCCAGGACCTGGGCCTGCTGCTTCTGCGGGTGGCCGTCGGCGCGGTGTTCATCGCCCACGGCCTGCAGAAGGCCTTCGGCTGGTGGGGCGGCCAGGGCATCGACGGATTCAAGACCGCGCTGGCCGACGCCGGCTATCAGCACGCCGGCCTGCTGACCTACGTCGGGGCCGGCGCCCAGATCGTCGTCGGCGTCCTGCTGGTTCTCGGCCTGTTCACCCCGCTTGCGGCGGCCGGTGCGCTGGCCTACCTGGTCAACAGCCTGCTGACGGTCTTCTCGGCGCAGCGGGAAGACGGCTACGTGTCGGTGTTCGGCGCCGACGGCATGGAGTACCTGCTGGTCCTCATCGTCGCGGCGGCCTCGATCATCCTGGTGGGCCCCGGGCGCTACGGGTTCGACGCCGGGCGCGGCTGGGCTCGCAGACCGTTCGTCGGCTCGTTCATCGCGCTGATTCTCGGCATCGGCGGCGGCGTGGCCGCGTGGCTGTTCCTGCACGGAAACAACCCGCTGGGGTAACTGCGCCCAGAATCACGCGTACGGGTTGGGCACCCGGCCGCCGCTGGCCGTGGTCAGCAGCGGCAACGTCGCGAACGTCACCGCCGGAAGCAGCAACTCCGACCCGTCGCGCAGCTTGGCCCGTGCCCAGGCGCTCTTGGCGAAGCGCAGCCCGTCGATGTCGTCCCACGCCACCGTCCGGCTGCCCACCAGAGTGCGTGCGGTGACCGTCTCCCGGTCGGCCACGGTGCGCAGTCGCACGATCGCCACCGACAACACCACCGGGATCACCAGCAGCGCCATGCCCCAGGCCGGGAACGCCGGAACCAGCGCCAGCAGACCCAGCGCCACGAACCCGGTGGCGAAGTGCGCCATCGGCGACATCCGGATCACCACGGGCGCCGACGTGGCGGAGGACGGGTCAGGGATGAAACCGGAGGGCATAGGAGCATCATCCCACTACCGACGAAAAGGCCGAGATTTGACGTCTGACCAGTGCGGAGGCTACCGTCGCCCTATGAAGTTCGGCGGAATGCTCGTAGTAATTGGCCAGCGCGTTGGTGCCGCGCTTGCCCCGACCCGGGCATAGCCACTCGCACCAGCGCGCAACCCTCGTACAGCCGCCGACGCTGACGGGGGTTTTTTCTTGCCCCAAGGAAACGACACGAGGACATCGAGGACAACGTGAGCGCACCGACCACGCGAGCACCCGAGCCATCGGCGGCCGCACCCGCCAACGGCGCCGATGCCGCAGCGCAGACCACCCCCAAGTCGGGCGCGCCGGCGCCCAAGCGCATCGCCCCCTACCAGCTCACCGGAGCGGAGTCGGTGGTGCGATCGCTGGAGGAGCTCGACGTCGAGGTCATCTTCGGGATTCCCGGCGGCGCGGTGCTGCCGGTCTACGACCCGCTGTTCGACTCCCAGAAGCTGCGCCACGTCCTGGTCCGCCACGAGCAGGGCGCGGGCCACGCCGCCAGCGGCTACGCCCATGCCACCGGCAAGGTCGGCGTCATGATGGCCACCTCGGGCCCGGGCGCCACCAACCTGGTGACGCCGCTGGCCGATGCCCAGATGGACTCCATCCCGGTGGTCGCCATCACCGGGCAGGTCGGCCGCTCGCTCATCGGCACCGACGCCTTCCAGGAAGCCGACATCTCGGGCATCACCATGCCGATCACCAAGCACAACTTCCTGGTGCGCAACGGTGACGACATCCCGCAGGTGATCGCCGAGGCATTCCACATCGCGGCCACCGGCCGCCCCGGTGCGGTGCTCGTCGACATCCCCAAGGACGTCCTGCAGGGTCAGTGCACCTTCGCCTGGCCGCCGCAGATGGACCTGCCCGGCTACAAGCCCAACACCAAGCCGCACAGCCGGCAGATTCGCGAGGCCGCCAAGCTCATCGCCGCGGCCCGCAAGCCGGTGCTCTACGTCGGCGGCGGCGTGATCCGCGGCGAGGCCACCAGCGAGCTGATGGACCTGGCCGAGCTGACCGGGATCCCGGTGGTCACCACGCTGATGGCGCGCGGCGCCTTCCCGGACAGCCACCCGCAGAACCTGGGCATGCCCGGCATGCACGGCACCGTCGCCGCGGTGGCCGCCCTGCAGCGCAGCGACCTGCTCATCGCCCTGGGCGCCCGGTTCGACGACCGGGTGACCGGCAAGCTGGACTCCTTCGCGCCGGAGGCCAAGGTGATCCACGTCGACATCGACCCCGCCGAGATCGGCAAGAACCGCAACGCCGACGTCCCGATCGTGGGCGACGTCAAGCTGGCGATCGTCGAACTGATCGAGGCGATGCGCAAGACGCCGGCGGGCAGGAGCGAAGCGACCGGGGAATCAATCCGCGCCCAAGGCGGACCTGGACAACTGGTGGGAGTACCTGTCGGGGATCCGGGCCACCTATCCGCTGAGCTACGACCCGCAGACCGACGGCAGCCTGAGCCCGGAGTACGTCATCTCCGAGCTGGGCAAGATCGCCGGGCCGGACGCGATCTACGTCGCCGGCGTCGGTCAGCATCAGATGTGGGCCGCGCAGTTCATCAAATACGAGAACCCGCGCACCTGGCTGAACTCCGGCGGTCTGGGGACCATGGGCTACGCCATCCCGGCGGCCATGGGCGCCAAGATGGCCCGGCCCGACGCCGAGGTGTGGGCCATCGACGGTGACGGCTGCTTCCAGATGACCAACCAGGAACTGGCGACCTGCGCCATCGAGGGTGTGCCGATCAAGGTGGCGTTGATCAACAACGGCAACCTGGGCATGGTGCGTCAGTGGCAGACGCTGTTCTACGGCGAGCGCTACAGCCAGACCAACCTGTCGACCCACAGCCACCGCATCCCCGACTTCGTCAAGCTGGCCGAGGCCATGGGCTGCGTCGGGTTGCGTTGTGAGCGTGAAGAAGACGTCGTCGACGTCATCAACCAGGCCCGCGCGATCAACGACCGGCCGGTGGTGATCGACTTCATCGTCGGCGCCGACGCCCAGGTGTGGCCGATGGTGGCCGCGGGCACCGGCAACGACGAGATCATGGCCGCGCGCAACATCCGTCCGCTGTTCGACGACAACGAGGAGGGCCGGGCCTGATGACAACCACTGTCACACATACGCTTTCGGTGCTGGTCGAGGACAAGCCCGGTGTGCTGGCCCGCGTGGCCGCGTTGTTCTCCCGGCGCGGATTCAACATCGAGTCGCTGGCGGTCGGACCCACCGAGCCGAAGAACATGTCGCGGATGACCATCGTCGTCACCGCCGAGGAGACCCCGCTCGAGCAGATCACCAAGCAGCTCAACAAGCTGATCAACGTCATCAAGATCGTCGAGCAGGACGACGACAACATGGTGGCGCGCCAACTGGCACTGATCAAGGTCCGCGCCGACGCCGGCAGTCGCAGCCAGGTGATCGAGGCGGTGAACCTGTTCCGCGCCAAGATCATTGACGTCTCCAACGAGTCGCTGACGATCGAGGCGACCGGCACCGAGGAGAAGCTCGAAGCGCTGCTGCGCGTGCTCGAACCCTACGGCATCCGGGAGACGGTGCAGTCGGGTGTGGTAGCACTGTCGCGCGGGCCGCGCGGCATGACGACCACCAAGTAACAGACCGAAAAAAACAATCGAGAAGGAAATTTCAACCGTGGCTTCAAGCAAGATCGAAATGTTCTACGACGACGACGCCGACCTGTCGATCATTCAGGGCCGCAAGGTCGGTGTGATCGGCTACGGCAGCCAGGGTCACGCGCATTCGCTCAGCCTGCGTGACTCCGGTGTGCAGGTGAAGGTGGGCCTGAAAGAGGGCTCCAAGTCACGCGCCAAGGTGGAGGAGCAGGGCCTCGAGGTCGACACTCCGGCCGAGGTCGCCAAGTGGGCCGACGTCATCATGCTGCTCGCGCCCGACACCGCGCAGGCCGAGATCTTCAAGAACGACATCGAGCCGAACCTCAAGGCCGGTGACGCGCTGTTCTTCGGCCACGGTCTGAACATCCACTTCGGTCTGATCAAGCCGCCGGCCGACGTCACCATCGGCATGGTCGCGCCCAAGGGCCCCGGCCACCTGGTGCGCCGCCAGTTCGTCGACGGCAAGGGTGTGCCCTGTCTGGTCGCCGTCGAGCAGGATCCCACCGGTGAGGGCCTGGCGCTGGCGCTGTCCTACGCCAAGGGCATCGGCGGCACCCGCGCCGGCGTCATCAAGACCACCTTCAAGGACGAGACCGAGACCGACCTGTTCGGTGAGCAGGCCGTGTTGTGCGGTGGCACTGAGGAACTGGTGAAGACCGGCTTCGAGGTCATGGTCGAGGCGGGCTACGCCCCCGAGCTGGCCTACTTCGAGGTGCTGCACGAGCTCAAGCTGATCGTCGACCTGATGTACGAGGGCGGCATCGCCCGGATGAACTACTCGGTGTCCGACACCGCGGAGTTCGGCGGCTACCTGTCGGGCCCGCGCGTCATCGACGCCGACACCAAGAAGCGGATGCAGCAGATCCTGGCCGAGATCCAGGACGGCACCTTCGTCAAGCGCCTGGTCGCCAACGTCGAGGGCGGCAACAAGGAGCTCGAGGGACTGCGCAAGAAGAACGCCGAGCACCCGATCGAGGTCACCGGCAAGAAGCTGCGCGACCTGATGAGCTGGGTCGATCGGCCGTTCACCGACACCGCCTAGCGGTTCTTCAACCCGAAACTGAAACCACGCAGGGAAGAGTCGACAAGACCCCTGCGTGGTTTCATTTTCGTGGTGCCGCGGGTCGGGTGAACGGGTGCGGCCGCCACATCCGGGCGACGAGCAGGATCGGCACCACGATGTAGGGCAGGTTGTAGGCGAGCGCCTTGGCCACATTGGTGAAGGTGTAGTCGTAGTCCGAGCCGCAGACCGACCGGAACAAGGGCGCGTCGCCGGTGAATCCGACCATCACCACGATGAACGTGGTCTGCACGACCATTCCGGTGTAAATGAACGAGGGCAGCCGGATCCAGTCCCGTCCGCGGACGAAGGCGTAGATGGCCACCAGATAGAAGGTGCCGAACACCACCGCTGAAACGCTGGCACCGACTTGCAGGAAACGTGGATTGGCGATCAGCAGGGGGTCGGTGCCCTCGGCATAGACGCGATAGACGAGCCGAGCCAGAAAGAAGTCCGAGTCCGGGGCCGGCCGGGCCAGCATGTTGACGATGTCTCCGGTGAACGACGTGTTGGCGAATATCACGAAGGCGGCGACAAAGAACCAGTCACGGCGACGCTCGCGAAACGGGATCGGTGTCCGAACTACGGTGGCCTCGACAGCCGTCGAAGCCGGGGAGACGGTCATGCCCGCTGATGGTAGGCCGGGTCAACGACTGATCGCGTGGTTACGGGCGCAGCGACGGAACCTGCAGGCCGAACTCCCGCTTGAGCACCGTGCGGGCCGCGAAGTAACCGGCCATGCCGTGCACACCGCCGCCGGGCGGGGTCGCCGACGAGCACAGGTAGGCCTTGGGGATCGGGGTGGACCACGGGTTGACCCGCGGCGTCGGCCCGAGCAGCGCCCGCACCACCGAGTTGCCGCCCACCCCGATGTCACCGCCGACGTAGTTGGCGTTGTGATCGGCCAGGTGGGCGGCCGGGATGCTGCGCGCAGCGACGACGATGTCGGAGAACCCGGGCGCGAAGCGTTCCATGATCTCGGTGACGACCTGCGTCTGATCCAGCGTCGAGCCCGCCGGTACGTGAGCGTAGGTCCAGAACGGCCGGCGCCCCTGGGCGTCAATGCGATTCGGGTCGGCGGTATAGGGCGTGGCGCGCCAGCACCATCGGCCACTGGGCGTGGCGGCCCGCGGCGACCTCCCGCTCGGCGTGCGCCATCTGGGCGCGGGTGCCGCCCAGGTGGAACGTCGCCGCGGCGGCAAGCCGCGGGTCGGCCCACGGGATCTCGTCGGAGAGCACGAAGTCCACCTTCGCCACGCCGGGCCCGAAGGTGTAGCGCTGCAACAACTTCGTATAGGTGCCCGGCAGCCGGTCACCGTAGATGCCGAGCAGCGCGGTGGGTGCGGTGTCGTACATGACCACGCCCGACGGCGGGGTGCGCACCTCGGCGTCGGTGTGCAGAACGCCGCCGTGAGCCCGCAGGTCGTCGATCATCGCGTCCGCGATGGCCTGGCTGCCGCCGACCGGCACCGGCCAGCCGACGGTGTGCGCCAGTGTGGCCAGCATGATCCCGGCGCCGGCCGCGACCAGCGACGGCATCCGCGAAATCGTATGCGCCGCAACGCCGGTGAACAATGCGCGGGCATCCTCGCCCTGTAGCGAGCCCCAGGCCGGTGTGCCCTGGCGCAGCATCCGCAGGCCCAGCTGGACGGTGGCCGGGATGTCGGTGGGCAACGAGCGCTTGTCACCGAGGAGCAGACTGACCACGTCGTCGGCGTTGCGAACCAGCGGAGCGAGCAGGCTGCGCCACGACGCGCCGTCCTGCAGGCCGGCGCAGGTGCGCTCGAGATCCTGGTAGGCGATCGCGGCGGGCCGGCCCTGCAGCGGGTTGGCGTAGGAGATCTCCGGCACCGCCAACCCGACTCCGCGCGCGGTGAGGTCGAACTCGGCGAAGAACGGTGAGGCCAGCGCCAACGGGTGGATCGCCGAACAGATGTCGTGGCGCACGCCGCTGAACTCCGGGTCGGCCGCGGTGCGCGCGCCGCCACCCAACGTCGGCTGGGCCTCCAGAACCTGCACGGCCAGACCGGCTCGGGCGCAGATCACGGCAGCGGCCAACCCGTTGGGACCGCTGCCGACCACCGTGACGTCCACGGCTCCAGTAGACCGCACCGCAGCCCGTGATCGTAGGTGGGGCACCTCCGCGGTGCCGCGCGGCATCGTCGCCACGCTAGGCTGACCGGCGTGAATCTGCCCGTTGTGTTGATCGCCGACAAATTGGCCGAGTCGACCGTCGCAGCCCTGGGCGACGCCGTGGAGGTGCGCTGGGTCGACGGCCCGGACCGCCCGAAACTGCTGGCCGCGGTGGCCGATGCCGACGCGCTGCTGGTGCGCTCGGCGACCACCGTCGACGCCGAGGTGATCGCCGCCGCACCCAAGCTCAAGATCGTCGCCCGTGCGGGCGTCGGCCTGGACAACGTCGACGTCGACGCCGCCACCGCGGCCGGCGTCCTGGTGGTCAACGCCCCGACGTCGAACATCCACAGCGCCGCCGAGCACGCGCTGGCGCTGATGCTGTCCGCGGCGCGGCAGATCCCGGCCGCCGACGCGACGCTGCGTGAGCACACCTGGAAGCGGTCGAAGTTCAACGGCACCGAGATCTTCGGCAAGACCGTCGGCGTCGTCGGGCTGGGTCGCATCGGTCAGCTCGTCGCGCAGCGGCTGGCCGCCTTCGGCACGCACGTGATCGCCTACGACCCCTACGTCCCGCCGGCGCGCGCCGCCCAGCTCGGCATCGAGCTGCTGTCCCTCGACGACCTGCTGCCCCGGGCCGACTTCATCTCGGTGCACCTGCCGAAGACCCCGGAGACCGCCGGACTGCTGGGCAAGGAGGCGCTGGCCAAGACCAAGCCCGGCGTCATCATCGTCAACGCCGCCCGCGGTGGGCTCATCGACGAGGCCGCGCTGGCCGACGCCATCAAGAGCGGCCACGTCCGCGGTGCCGGGCTCGACGTCTTCTCGACCGAACCCTGCACCGACAGCCCGCTCTTCGAGCTTCCGGAGGTGGTCGTCACCCCGCACCTGGGCGCCTCCACCGCCGAAGCCCAGGACCGGGCCGGCACCGACGTCGCCGAGAGCGTCAAGCTCGCCCTGGCCGGGGAGTTCGTGCCCGACGCGGTCAACGTCGGCGCCGGGGTGGTCAGCGAGGAGGTGTCGCCGTGGCTGGACCTGGTGCGCAAGCTCGGCGTGCTCGTCGGTGTCCTGTCCACCGAGCCGCCCACCACGCTGTCGGTGCGGGTCAGCGGTGAGCTGGCCGCCGAAGATGTTGAGGTGCTGAAGCTTTCGGCGCTGCGCGGATTCTTCTCCACGGTGACCGATCAGCAGGTGACGTTCGTCAACGCGCCGGGGCTGGCGGCCGATCGCGGCCTGCAGACCGAGCTGAGCACCGCCAGCGAGAGCGTCAACCACCGCAGCGTGGTCGACGTGCGGGTGGTCGGACCCGATGGCTCGGCGACGAACGTCTCCGGCACGCTGTCGGGTCCGCAGGAGGTCGAGAAGATCGTCCAGATCAACGGCCGCAACTTCGATCTGCGGGCCGAGGGCGTCAACCTGATCCTGCACTACACCGACCAGCCCGGGGCGCTGGGCAAGATCGGCACGCTGCTCGGCGCGCGCCGACGTGAACATCCTGGCCGCGCAGATGAGCCAGGACACCGTCGGGCACGGCCGCCACGGTGATGCTGCGGCTGGACCGGGACGTACCGGCCGACGTCCGTGCGGCGATCGGCGCCGCGGTGGACGCGGTGACTCTGGAAGTGGTGGATCTGTCGTGAAACTGGCTGTGATCGCGGGCGACGGTATCGGCCCGGAAGTCATCGACGAGGCGCTGCAGGTGCTCGACGCCGTGCTGCCCGGCGTGGAGAAGACCGAGTACGACCTGGGCGCGCGGCGCTATCACGCCACCGGTGAGCTGCTCACCGAGGAGACCATCGAGGAACTGAAGGGCTACGACGCGATCCTGCTCGGCGCGATCGGCGACCCGTCGGTACCCAGCGGTGTGCTGGAGCGCGGGCTGCTGCTCAAACTCCGCTTCGCGCTCGACCATCACGTCAACCTGCGGCCGGGCCGGTTGTACCCGGGTGTCAGCAGCCCGCTGTCCGGGGTGACGGGTATCGACTTCGTCGTGGTGCGCGAGGGCACCGAAGGTCCCTACACCGGTAACGGCGGTGCGCTGCGCGTCGGGACACCGCACGAGGTGGCCACCGAGGTCAGCGTGAACACCGCGTTCGGTGTCGAGCGGGTGGTGCGCGATGCGTTCGCCCGTGCGCAGGCCCGTCGCAAGCACCTGACGCTGGTGCACAAGACCAACGTGCTGACCTTCGCGGGCAGCCTGTGGTCGCGGGTGGTCGCCGAGGTCGGCGCCGAATACCCCGACGTCGAGGTCGCCTACCAGCACATCGACGCCGCCACCATCCACATGGTCACCGATCCCGGCCGCTTCGACGTCATCGTCACCGACAACCTGTTCGGCGACATCATCACCGACCTGGCCGCCGCGGTCTGCGGTGGAATCGGGTTGGCCGCCAGCGGCAACATCGACGCCACGCGGACCAACCCGTCGATGTTCGAGCCGGTGCACGGCAGCGCGCCCGACATCGCCGGCAAGGGCATTGCCGACCCGACTGCCGCGGTGATGTCGGTGGCGCTGCTGCTGGCACACGTCGGTGAGGAGGCCGCCGCCGCCCGCGTCGACAAGGCCGTCGTGAACCATCTGGCGACCCGTGGCGACACGACCTACTCGACCCGTGAGGTCGGCGAGCGGATCCGCGCGGCGCTCTAGAAGGTGTCGGGATCGGCCGGCACCAAAGGCAGTGCGGCCACCGGGAACAGCGCGCACACCGCGAACGCCACCGGGTAGCCCACCACCCCGATCAACGCCCCGAACAGCGGCGGGGTGAGCCCCGCGGTCAGCAGCTGGCTGGTGTTCTGCGTGCCCAGTGCGCGCCCGCTCCAGAACGGGCCTGCGATCTCGGCGATCGCGGTGAACGCCAAGCCGTTGTCGCTGACCGTGATGACCGACGCCACGACCATCACGGCGATACTCAGCGGTGAGTGCAGCGCGTCGGTGATCGACAGCGCGAGCATCGACAGCGCGGCGGCGACGGCGATGATGCGGATCGGCCGCAACCGCGCCCTCAGCCAGTCCGACCAGCGGCCGGCGGCGATGCGGCCGAGCGCGCCGAGCACCTGGGCCGCCATCACCAGCACACCGGCGGATTCCGGTGACCACCCGCGGTCGGCGATCAGCCACACCAGGCTGAACGTCCACACCACGCACTGCGGTACGACCAGCAGCACCGACACCGCGTGGATGCGCCAGAGCACGTCCGACCCGCGGTACGGGTTGGCCAGATGCTCGGCGGGCGCCTCGGCGCGCGGCGGACGCGGCGGGTCGAGCACCCCGACCGCGCACACCAGGGCCGCCGCGGCGCACACCACTGCCGGGAACAGCAATGCCACCCCGACTCCGTGCGTCTGCGCCAGCCGCGGGATCACCAACGCGCCGAACGCCACGCCCAGCGGCTGGGCGGTCTGGCGGATGCCCATCACCAGGCCCCGCTGCTGCGGAGGAAACCAGCCGACGACCAGTCGCCCGCTGGCCGAATTGCTGCTGGCCGCCGCCATTCCGCCGAGCAGCAGGAACACGCCCATCAGGATCAGCGAGTGCATCGATGCGGCCGCGAACGCCGCCGCCGCGGTGAGCGCCGAGCCGACGGTCAGCACGAAGCGCTCACCGACGCGGTCCACCACGTACCCCCAGGCGATCAGCGTCAGCACCATCCCGAAGCTGGGCATGGCCGACACCAATCCGGCCCGGGCCAGATCCAGGCCCATCGTGGTGTGCAGGGTGGGGATCAGGAAGGCCACACCGTTGATGAAGACGTTGGCCGACAACGTCGCGAACAACGCGATGACGAGCATCGACCAGCGCCGCGCGGTGCTGATCGTGTCGACGGCCACCCGGTTCATGATCCCCTTCCCACCATTCGAGATTCATCGAGTGAGGAACCCCGCAGACGAAGTGCGAGTAGAGCCCTGCGTGACTCCTCACTCAACGCCGCTGAACCGGCCACTAGGCTCTACCGAATGCGCCTGGGTCGAATCGCCAGTCCGGACGGAGTCGCCTTCGTCAGCATCGAAGGTGACGGAGCCGACATCGTTGCTCGTGAAATCGCCGAGCATCCCTTCGGTACACCGACGTTCACCGGGCGCAGCTGGCCGCTGGACGACGTCCGGCTGCTGGCCCCGATCCTTGCCAGCAAGGTGGTCTGCATGGGCAAGAACTACCTCGCCCACATCCAGGAGATGGGTGGCGAAGCGCCCGAGGACCCGGTGATCTTCCTCAAGCCGAACACCGCCATCATCGGGCCGGGTGTGCCGATCCAACTGCCTGCCAACGCCTCTCCGGTGCATCACGAGGGGGAGTTGGCGGCGGTGATCGGCCGTCCGTGCAAGGACGTGCCTGCCGCTCGGGCGGCGGAGAACATCCTCGGCTACACCATCGCCAACGACGTCTCCGCACGCGATCAGCAGAAGGCCGACGGGCAGTGGATGCGCGCCAAGGGGCACGACACCTTCTGCCCGGTCGGTCCGTGGATCGTGACCGATCTCGACCCGTCCGATCTGGAGATCCGCACCGAGGTGAACGGCGAGGTGCGTCAGCTCAGCCGCACCTCGATGATGATCCACGACATCGGCGCGATCATC
>CAWBAL010000047.1:0-204768 GCA_963786695.1 uncultured Actinomycetota bacterium | reverse complement strand
GCCGGGTCCGGCAGGAACTGCTCGGGGCCGGCGGGAATGACGAATGCCGGGCGGTGGAGCGGTGCCCGGCAGCGGGTCGCCGAGTTGGTCGGCGGGCATGCGGCCGAGCGCACCGTGCAGCAGCGCGTGCACGCCCTTGAACGCGTCGACCCGCGCGAACGGTCCGGCCGGGGCGTCCTGCGTCAGCTGGTACGGCGAGGTCATATCGGGCGTCGGCATCCGGTAGTACTGCGGCATGAGCAACTGTCGCGCGGTACCAGTGGATCCGCGCCCGGGCGCGCCGGGCGCCAGGGACTGGCCGAACACCATGACCGGCGAGGTCGACGACCCGATCATCGGCCATGGCGGTCACCGGGTTCTGCCTGGTCTCGCCGGCAGCCGCGTACGAGCGGAGTCCGGCACGGGTCGGCGGCGCGGCTGCCGCTTCACCCGGCACCGGAACCGGCAGGGCCGGCTCCGGGTCGGCGGCGGCGGTGGCCGCGCCGGCCACCGCCGCAACGCCGAGCCCGGCCGCGAGCGAGCGCTGCTAGTCAGCCAACGGGCCATGGCGATCAGAACACCTTGGTGACGCCGTAGTACGCGACGATGTCGTCGTCGTCGGTGCCCGAGCTGGTCAGCACCGCGTACGAACGCAGCGACGACGCGCCGACGCAGTTGTCCACCTTGATGTGGACGTCGCGGATGCGTGACGCGTGCCGACGTGCCCTTGAACGACTTCTTGTCGACGACCACGTTGGTGATCGTGCCCGGCCGCGGCTCCACCTCGATCTGGCCCTGGATCGGGAAGGCGATGGTGCCGGGCGCGTTGAAGCCGGTCGCGCCGAGGCTGGCGTTACCGAAGCGTGGCACCGATCGAGCCGTTGAGCTTGACCTTGTCCATCTCGACGCCGCAGCCGATCTGGTAGCCGACCTCCAGCGTGCCGCCGCTGCACCGAACCGGTGGTGGTGCCGGTGAAGGTGGCGCCGACCAGCCAGTCGCGCGACGACAGCGACGTCGTCAGCGGCGCGACCGGCAGCTGGGTCTCGTCCTTGGCGACGACGGTCAGTGTCCGGCCGTCCGGGGTCTTGGCGATGCCGGGCACCTCGGAGGCGACCGCGCCGTTGTCCGGCGGCGGAGCCGCGTCGGCGGCGGCGCCGACGGGCACGGCCGGGGGAGCGCGCCGGGGTCGGCAGGGTCGGCGAGTGCGGGCGAAGCGGTACCCACCGCGACGAGAACACTCGCGGTCACCGTGGCCAGTCGAAGCAACATGTCGTTGTGGCGCCTCTCTCGAGAAGTCGCGGGATATCTGTCTGCCGACCCACTACACGGCCCTCGTCACGCCGAGGTAGGTCACGACGTCGTCGGTGTTGTCGGTCGAGCTGGTGAACGTCGCGTACGACCGGATGAAGGACTGGCCGGCGCAGCCGTCGATCTTGATCCGGAACCCGTGGATCGACACCCGCGACTTGGTGCCCTTGAACGACTTCTTGTCCACCGGAACGATGTTCACGGTGCCGGGCTTGAGGTCGATCTTGATCTGCTCGCTGGCGCGACAGGCCGAGGAAGATCGGCAAGATCGTGCCGGAGACGAACGGGATGCCGACGCCCGGCGTGATACCGGCCGTGGTGATGGACTCGATGTCGTCCTGGATGATGCCGCAGCCGATCTGGTAGCCGACCTCCAGCGAGCCGCCGGCCAGCTTGGTCTTGCCGGAACCGGTGACCGCGCCGCTGAAAGTGCCGTCCACCAAGTACTCCCGCGACCACGGCGAGTTGGTCAGCGAGGCAACCGGCTCGATGGACTCGTCCTTGGCGGCCACCGACAGCACCCAGCCGTCCGGCGTGGTCAGGCTACCGGGCGTGCCGGACGGCGATCGGTGCGTTACCGGCGGCGGGCGGCGGTGGCGGCGCGGCCTCTGCGGCGGCCGGAACCACGTTGGGGTCGGCCGGCGGATCGGCAAGGCCGTACGGGGCCGTCCCGATTGCGGTCACCAGGGATACGCTGATCAGCGCGGCAAATCGATGCAACATTTCGCGATGGTGCCTCTCGATTGAGATCTGATCGTGTCGCTCCGGCGATCATGTTTCGGTCTAGAAAGTGTCCAATCGGCAAACGGATGGCGAATCCTGGGTTCCTTGTTGCGGTCCAACGTGCTTCGTCGTATTCCGGCCTGCGATCGGGCCTGTTTTTCGCGGTAATCTCGGCCGCGTCGGTGATCCAACAGATTCGAGAGGAATCGATGAACCGATCACATCGCTGGCAGAAGACGCTCGGCGTCGCGCTCTTCGCCGCGCTATGCCCGCACTGGCCGTCATCCCCGTCGCCTCGGCCGATCCCGGCGACCCGGCGCCGGTGGATCCGGTGTCCGGTAACGCTCCGGCCGCCCGCCGGCCGACCCGCGCCGGCGCGGTGCTCGCCCGATACCCATGACGCGGTCTCGACGCGCCTGCCGGCAGTTCGGTTCCGCGCTCGACCTCGCGGCGTCGAACTACGAGGACTTCGCCTACGCCACCGCCGGCAGCGGCAACGCGGTCAACTACCAGGATCCAAATGTCGCGCAGTCCAACCTTCTCGGCCGCACGGCGTTACGGGAGGCGGCCGGCACCGCGCTGGACGCGGCCGGCGACCCCGGGGCTGCCGGGTGACGTCGCCGACCCGATGAGGACGTGGTCGCTGCACGCCACCAAGCTGGTTCTGATCATGGGCCTGCGCGGTGGTGGTGACTCGCTCAACTCGGCGGCAACCGATCTCAACACCGACGCGAACAACGTTCAGATGGCGTGTGCGCTGAACGGCTCGCGAGCCTGAAAGACGTACTTCCGCAAGGTTTTCGGTAGCCACACCAACTCCAGCGAACGCGATCGGCCCCCTTCTTGCGAAGGGGGCCGATCTCGTATCACGCGAAAGGCTACGACGCGCCTGCGCCGCCTGTGCCGCCCTTGCCGGGCCTGCCCGCGACGGAGCCGGTGCCTGCGGTGCCGTCCGAGCCGGCCTTGCTGCCGCTCTTGCCGCCGTTGCCGCCGTCCGCGCCGTTGCCGCCGACGAGCACGGCGGGACCGCCGCCGCCAGCCGTTACCGCCGTGGCCGCCGGTCTTGGTCGCCGAGCTGTTGCCGCCGGTGCCGCCCCTGCCGCCGTTGCCGCCCTGCAGGATGCCGAAGTCGCCGCTGCCGCCGTTGCCGCGGCGCCGCCGGTGTAGGCCGTCGGCACGCCGTTGCCGCCGGCATCGGTCGAGCAGCTTCCGCCGGCACCGCCGGCGCCACCTGCGCCACCGATCGTGCCCGCCGCGCCGCCCTTGCCGCCTTGCCGCCGGCGCCGCCGCGCCGTCGACCTTGTGTTGCCGACCGTGCGCGCCCGCACCGCCGCGCCGCCTGGGTCAGCAGTCCGCGTTGCCGCCGCCCGCCGGCGCCGCCGGTGCCGCCGGTGCCCGCGACGGCTGTGTTCCGCCGCCGGTGCCGCCGTCGCCGTCGCCGTACCGGTGCCGGCCACCAGGCCGCCGTCGCCGCCGGGCCGGCGCCGCACAGCCGCCGTTGCCAGCCGCCGGTGCGCCGGCCGGTCTCTGCGCCGTCGGGTTGCCGCTTGCCGCCGGCACCGCCCAGGGCGGCGTTCCTGGTTGCCGCCGCCAGCTGTGCCGCGGTGCCGGCTGGCGCCGCCCCGCCGGACCGCCGTGCGGTGGTCAAGCTGCCCTTGCCGCTGTCGCCGCTCGTGCCGGTGCCCGAGACCGATCGGCGCCGCATCGCCGATACGCCCGCCTGGTGCCGCCGCCGCCGCCGTTCGCCGTCCGCTGAACGAGCGACTGCACGACGCTGTTGCCGCCGTCGGCGCCGGCGAACCGCAGCGACCGCCGTGGCCGGCCCCGTCGCCGCCGCGCCGAACAACACCCCGCCGTTGCCGCCGCCGAGATGGCAGTTATGCCGCGTCGGTGCTGTGCTGTGCCTTCCGCACGCTGGTCTGCTCTGCCTTCGCAGTGTCTCCGGCGACTTGCGTTGCAGGATCCGTCGCGAACCGTAGTCGGATAGGCGGCCACGCCGTGGCGACGGAGGCGACCAGGCCGAACGACCAGGCCAGCCGCAATGCTGTTGCCAGCGTGATCGCCGGGCGAGCCACTCGTTGCAGGAAAGAAGACGTCCAGGTGGTTGAACAATCCGGCCGACCTCGAGCGATCGCAGTGGTAGACGATGCGTAGAAGCGACGATCGCCGCGGCTCCACGGTGGTTGCCGACGGCCGCGACGGGCAGTGTTTGCGCCGATGCGGATCGCCGCGCGAAGCTGCCCGATGGGCTGAGCCGAACACACGGGTCGAGTGGCTGGCGGGTCGAAATTCGAAGACCGTCGCCGGCCGCTACTTGCAGAGTTCGGCAATCCGGTTGTTCGCCGCCTCGGCGTCGCCGCAGCCGGGCGGACTGGGCCGGGTCTTCGTTGCCGACCCCGGCGAGGGCGTTCATGGCGATGTCCTGCAGGCCGTTGGCGAAGCTGTGAATCGCATCCGAGAGGTCCTTCGGGGTGCCGGGGCCGGTTCGGGCGAGCAGGTAGGTCGCACCGCCGGCCATGGCGAGCCGCGCATTGGCGGCCACGGCCTGGACACCGGCGGGTTCGGGCCCTGCGTCACCGTGGGTCTGCAGCGTCACCGCGGTGCTCACCGTCTTGAACGCACTGCACGCGTTCGCCTTCGGATCACCGGCCGGCGCCTCGGCGGTTTGGGACTTGCTTTCCGGTGCAGGCCGGAACAGCGCCCAACCGGCGCCGCCGGCAGCGACCAGTGCGATCACCAAGGCCAGGGGTGCCACCCAGCGCGACAGCCCTCCTGGCGCGGAGTGCGTTTCGTAAGTGGTCGATGAGTCGTCGTCCGCGGCGGTCGGCTTGGGCATGCGGGCGATCCTAGCCGCACAGCCCAGCAAAGTATCGCAGCGTAGAATGTCGCAGGAGATCGGAGGTGACGGCGATGACAACTCGGTTGCGGCGACTTGCCGTCGGCCTGGCGTGCTCTGCGGCCGTGGCGAGCGGTGTCGTCCTGTCCTCGCCCGTGGCGGGCGCCGACTCCTGCCCGCCCGGGCACATCACCAACCCGTACAGCGGCCAGTGCTTCCTGCAAGGCAGCGCGCCGGTCATCAACGGTGTCACCTGCACCGCCGGTCACCTCGGCCTGTGCCAGTCGTTCATCCAGAACCAGCAGCCGCCGAAGCGGCCGTGACCCGATTCGGCTAGCTGCGGGTCACCGTCTTGGTGATCAGCCGCTGCGCCCAGGCGGGCGTCAGCTGAGAGATCGCGGCGAGCCCGTGCGCCGACCGGATAGTGCACCTTCGGCAGTCGGCGCCGGCCGCGGTGGGTGGCCGAATAGACGGCCTCAGCAACATCTTCCGGCTTCAGGTGCACGCCCAGCGACTTGGTGCTGCCGGTCTCGACGCCGTCGGTCATGGCGGTCTGGACGAACAGCGGCCACATCGCCAGCACCCGGATTCCGTGCCGCCGCCACTCGAGTTCGAGGGCTTCGGTCAGCGCCCGCAGCGCGAACTTGGTGGCCGAGTACGTCGCCAGCTCGGGTTGCCCGTAGATCGCCGAAGCCGAGCACATGTTGACCACCTGAGCCCGCGGGGTGTCGCGCAGGTAGGGGAACGCGGCGTGCAGGCCGGCCAGCGCCCCGTAGAAGTTGATGTCGACCATCTGCCGGTGCGCCTTGAGCGGGACGTCCTGGAAGGCGCCGGTGGTGAGCACGCCGGCGTTGTTCACCAGGATGTCGAGCCGGCGTGAGGGGCCGGTGAACTGCTCGAGCTGCTCGGCCCACTCATCGGCGTCGGTGACGTCGAGCCGTGCGATCACGACATCGCCGCCGTGGTCGGTGATCTCGTCGCGCAGTGAGGCCAGCCCGCCCAGATCGATGTCGTAGGCGCCGACGCGGTAGCCGTGGCGGGCGAAGGTCAGTGCGGTCGCGCGCCCGATACCCGCGGCGGCTCCGGTGATGAACACCGTCGGTGAGCTCATCTCAGACGACCTTGAGTGTCGGTGCGTCCGGATCGGACTCCGGGGCGATGCGGTTGCTCGCGGCCGTCATCGCGGTGTCGACGCGCGTGGCGGCGTTCTGGCAGGCGACGCTGGCCTTGCGGCCCAAACCCGTCGGCCTCGTCGGCGGCGTTGCGCAGGTAGGCGCAGACCGCGACACGAAGCCGCTCACCGGCGCGGGCCAGCCGGTTCCGGAACCGGTCGTCGACCAGCACGGTGACGTAGGGCAGTTCGAGTTTGATCATGGTCGCCTCCCGCAGCCGTTGCTGTCGAATGTAGACGACCGGTCTGGGAGCGCAGCGCGCGAACGCTACGGGCGTACCCCGATGGTCTTCATGTTCAGGTACTCCTTGTAGCCCTCGTCGCCGTTGCGGTGGCCCAGGCCGCTCTGCTTGGTGCCGCCGAACGGGCTGGTGATGCCGAAGAACGAGTGGTTGTTGGTGGTGACGCTGCCGGTGCGCAGCCGCAGGGCGATGTTCAGCGCGCGCTCGTCGCTGCCGCTGCTGACGTCCCCGGACAGGCCGTAGATGGTGTTGTTGGCGATCGCGATGGCCTCGTCGTCGGTGTCGTAGGGCGTCACGGTGATCACCGGACCGAAGATCTCGGTCTGCGCGATGGTCGAGGTGGGATCGACGTCGGAGAGCAGGGTCGGCTGCACGTAGTAACCGACGGGCAGGCTCTCCGGGATGCCGCCACCGGTGACCAGGGTGGCGCCCTCGGCGACGGCGGAGGCGATCAGGCCCAGCGTCTTCTGCCGCTGCGTCTCGCTGATCTGCGGGCCCTGCATGATGCCGGGTGTCCACGGGTCGCCCACCGGGAAGTTCTCCATGATGGTCTTCAGGACCTCGATGCCCTCGGCATAGCGGCTGCGCGGCAACAGAACTCGGCTGGACAGGATGCAGCTCTGCCCGGACATGACGCAGGCCATCATGCCGGCCATCGGCAGGCAGGCGCCGAAATCGGCATCGTCGCAGACGATGTGGGTGGACTTGCCGCCGAGCTCCAGCAGGGTCTTCTTCACCGTCGGCGCGCCGGCGGCCAGGATGGCGCGGCCGGTGGCCGTCGAGCCGGTGAAGGTGATCATGTCCACCCGCGGATCGGCCGACAGGGCCGCGCCGACCTCGTTGGCGTTGGAGGTCACCACGTTGAACACCCCGGCCGGGATGTCGGTCTTCTCCGCGACGATGCGGCCCAGCTCGGTGCCCGACCACGGGGTGAGCTGAGCAGGCTTGAGCACCACGGTGTTGCCGGCCATCAACGCCGGAACCGTCTCGGCGATGTTGAGGTAGAACGGCACGTTCCACGGGGTGATCGCACCGACCACGCCCACCGGGTCGTACTGGATCTTGCGGCGTGCGGGCCCGAGTTGGGTCTCGTGCACCCCGGTGTCGACCAGGTACTCGAAGGTGCGGCCGTGCTCGGCCCAGTGCCCCACTTCGGCAATGGGGCTCTCGATCTGGGAACCGCTCACCGAGACGGGGCAGCCCACCTCGGTGATCACGATGCGGCGCAACCGTTCCTGCTCGGCGGTCAGCGCGTCCTGCAACTGGCGCAGACAGTGGTAGCGGAACTCGACGTCGCGCGACCAGTCGGTGGTGTCGAAGGCCCGGCGCGCCGCGGTGGTGGCCCGCTCGATGTCGGCGACGGTTCCATCGGTGGCCTGCCCGACGACCTGCTCGGAGGCTGGGTGCACCACGTCGAACAATGCTCCGGAATCGGTGAACCGCAGTTCCCCGTCGATGAGCATCCGCTGCTCACCGGCGAGCACACCCGTGTCGCTGTCGACGTTCGTCATCTCCGCGCTCCTTCTACGTTGACTCATTCGCAACCGGGTGGAAACCTGTCACTCGATTTCCGAGAATACGATTCTCGCACGAGAGGAGTGCCATGCCCAAGGGCTATGTCATCTTGACCGAGAAGGTCACCGACCCGGAGGGGATGAAGGCCTACGGCCGTGCCGCCGGCGCGGCGATGGGCAACGTCAAGGTCCTCGCCGTCGACGCCAAACCCCAGGTGCTGGAGGGGGAGTGGCACGGCCATCAGACCGTCGTGCTGGAGTTCGACTCCGTCGAGGACGCCCAGGCCTGGTACGACTCGGAGGCCTACACCAAGGCGCGGGAACTGCGGCAGGCCGCCGCGGAGACCAACGCGGTGATCCTGTCGGGGTTCCCGGCGCAGTAGCGAGCGCTGTCAGTCGCCGGCCGTGACCCCCACGATCACGAAAGCGGCGGTCAAAGAGGCGATAGGTCTACGGTCAGTTCGGCGGCGGTGGCCGCGATGACGTCGTCGGCAGTGACGCCGGGGGCGAGCTCGCGCAGGATGAGCGTGCCGTCACTAACGTCGATCACGCCGAGGTTCGTGATGATGCGATCGACGACGCCCTCGTCCGGTCAATGGCAACGTGCAGGTGTCGACGATTTTCGGGCTGCCGTCGCGATCGGTGTGTTCCATCACGACGATCACGCGCTCGGCGCCGTGCACCAGGTCCATCGCTCCGCCCATGCCCTTGACCATCTTGCCGGGCACCATCCAGTTGGCCAGGTCGCCCGCCCGCGACACCTGCATGCCACCCAGTACCGCGGTATCGATGTGGCCGCCGCGGATCATGCCGAACGAAAGCGCCGAGTCAAAGAAGGCTGCACCGGGGTTGACGGTCACAGTCTCCTTGCCGGCGTTGATCAGGTCGGCGTCGACTTCCTCGTCGGTCGGATACGGGCCCGTGCCGAGGATGCCGTTCTCCGAGTGCAGCGTCACCCGGACGTTTGCGCTGAGATAGCCGGGGATGAGGGTGGGCAACCCGATACCCAGGTTGACGTATTCACCATCGCGCATCTCCGCGGCGGCGCGGGCGGCCATCTCGTTGCGGGTCCAACCCGTGGCGGTCGTCTGTTCGCTCATCGGTCTGTTCCTTCTGACGGTCGGACGGTCCGTTTCTCGATCCGCTTGTCCTGCGGTCCGGTGTGCACGATGCGTTGGACGAAGACGCCTGGCAGATGTACGGATCCAGGGTCGATCTGCCCCGGTTCTACCAGCCGCTCGACCTGGGCGATGGTGGTCCGACCCGCCATTGCGGCCAGCGGGTTGAAGTTCATCGCCGTCTTGTTGAACACCAGATTCCCCTCGGTGTCTCCGAGTAGTGCGTGCACAAGGGCGTAGTCGGCGTTGATCGCCTCCTCCAGCACGTACCGCTTGTCGCCGAACGTGCGGATCTCCTTGGGCGGCGAGGCGATGACGATCGAGCCATCGGCGCCGTATCGCCACGGCAGTCCGCCGTCCGAGACGGGCGTACCGACCCCGGCGGGGGTGTAGAACGCAGGTATTCCCGCTCCGCCGGCGCGCAGCCGTTCAGCGAGAGTGCCCTGCGGGGTCAACTCGACCTCGAGTTCCCCGGCGAGGTACTGCCGGGCGAACTCCTTGTTCTCGCCTACGTAGGAGGCGGTGACCCGCCGGATGCGCCCGAGTGCCAGCAGGACACCCAATCCCACACCGTCGACCCCGCAGTTGTTCGAGAAGACCTCCAGGGCGGTGGCGCCCGACTCGTGCTAGCGCATCGATCAGCGCGTCGGGGATCCCGCACAAGCCGAACCCGCCCACCGCCAGTGTCGCGCCGTCTGTGATGTCGGCGACCGCGCTGGCAGCCGACTCGTACACCTTGGTTGTCATCCTGCTCCACTCGTTGTGCGTCCACTGAACAAACGCATGTTGCAACGTGGTCATCACAACAACGGTCCAGGTGACGATACAAGCACCGATGTCGAACGCGGCAGAAGTGCTCAGCAAGTGAGCACAGGATGATCTGACGTCCACTGAATGAACACCTACGATCGTGATCGTGGCCGAGCAATCCCAGGGCTCGCACGTCATCGCGCGAGTCGGAGCCCTCCTGCGGGCCGTCGCAGCGGCGGAGCCTGATGGCGCATCCACCACCGACCTGGGACGGGCGGCGGGCTTGGCTCGGCCCACGGCGCACCGTCTACTCACGCTCGCTGGCCGGCCAGGGACTGATCGACCGTGACCCGAAGAATGGACGATGGTCGCTTGGCCCGGAGATGTATCTGCTCGGTGCGGGTGCGGCCCATCGATATGACGTCACCGACCAAGCCCACGACGTGGTCATTCGCCTGGCGCGTGACACCGGGGAGAGTGCGTTCTTCTCCGCACGTCGCGGTGACGAGACCGTCTGCCTGCTCAGCGAAGAGGGCAGCTTTCCGCTGCGGTCGCACGTCCTGCACGTCGGGATCCGATTCCCGTTGGGGGTCGCATCGGCTGGACTGGCGATATTGAGCCACCTGCCGGCAGGAGACATCGACGACTTCTTCTCCCGCGTCCGACCGGACGCGTCGTGGGGACCGGACCATACCGAAGAGCTGATCCGAGCTCGGATCGGAGCTACCCGAAGCAGCGGCTACGCCGTGAACCCCGCGACTGCTTGTCGAAGGGAGCTGGGGGATCGGCGCCGCGGTGTTCGACAGAGTGGGACGGCCGTCCTGGGCGTTGAGCCTGACTGGTGTCGAGACACGCTTCAAGTCCGAGCGCCATCACGCGTTGGGGGCGATGCTGCTGGAACAGGCGCACATGCTGTCAAAGCGACTCAGTCGTGCTTCGGCAACCGGGCGCTAACCCGCCTCGCCGCCTCTACCTGGGACTTCGGCAGTAACTGCACACGGCTTGCCCAAAATGGTATTGGCATTCTCCTAAACTGCAAGTACGGTATCCACCGATGGACTACCAATCCCAGACGTCGTCGGGTATCCCGCTGCAGCCGGTGTACGGACCGGCCGATCGCTCGTGCGATCCTCCCGTGCCGGGCGAGTTTCCCTTCACCCGGGGCAACTTCTCGAGCGGCTACCGCGGGCGGCTGTGGACATTCCGTCAGTATTCCGGTTTCGGCACCGCCGAGGAATCGAACCGGCGCTATCGCTACCTGCTCGACCAGGGCGGCACCGGCCTGTCGGTGGCGCTCGATCTGCCCACCCAGTGCGGCTACGACTCCGACGATCCGGAGTACGGCGAAGAGGTCGGCCGGGTCGGCGTCGCGGTGGACACCTTGGCCGACGCCGAGATCCTGTTCGACGGCATCCCGCTGGACAAGATCAGCACCAGCTTCACCATCAACGGCACCGCCGCCATCCTGCTGGCCTTCTACGTCGCGGCCGCGGAGAAGAAGGGTGTGCCGCGCGAGAAGCTGACCGGCACCATCCAGAACGACATCCTCAAGGAGTACGCCTCGCGCGGCACCTGGATCTGGCCGCCTGAGCCCTCGCTGCGCCTGATCGCCGACACCATCGAGTTCTGCGCGGCCGAGGTGCCGCGGTTCAACGCGATCTCGGTGGCGGGCGCGCACTTCCGCGACGCCGGCGCCAACGCGGTGCAGGAGATGTCGTTCACCCTGGCCGACGGTGTCACCTACTGCGACACCGTGGTCGAGCGGGGCCGCATGACCATCGACCAGTTCGCCCCGCAGATCTCGTTCTTCTTCTACACCCACGGCGACTTCTTCGAGGAGATCGCGAAATACCGTGCGGGACGGCGCCGCTGGGCGACGATCGTGCGCGAGCGATACGGCGCGAAGACCGACAAGGCGGCGATGTTCCGCTTCGGCTGCGTCTCCGGTGGCGCCTCGCTGTACGCCCCGCAGGCGCAGAACAACCTGGTCCGGGTGGCCTACGAGGCGCTGGCCTCGGTGCTCGGCGGCGTCCAGTCGATGTTCACCGCGGCGTGGGACGAGCCGTTCGCCCTGCCCAGTGAGGAGTCGGCGACGCTGGCGCTGCGCACCCAGCAGATCCTGGCCTACGAGACCGGGGTGACCCGGGTGGCCGATCCGCTCGGCGGCTCCTACTTCGTCGAGGCGCTCACCGACGCCACCGAGGAACGCATCATCGAGATCATGGCCGACCTCGAGCAGCACGGCGGCATGGTGCGCGCCATCGAGGACGGCTACCTGCAGGGGCTCATCGCCGACGAGGCCTACAAGATTCACCAGGAGGTCGAGTCCGGTGAGCGCCCGGTGGTCGGGGTGAACAAGTTCGTCACCGACGAGCCGCCACCGGACATCGACACCTACGAACTCGACGCCGAAGGGCGTGACCTGCAACTCAAGCGGCTCGCGCAGGTCAAGGCCGAGCGCGACCCCGCCGCGGTGCAGGCCACCCTGGCCGCCTTGACGCGGGGCGCGGAGGGAGACGACAACCTGATGCACCGGCTGATCGACTGCGCGAACGCGTATTGCACCGTGGGCGAGATGGTTTCGGCGCTCAAGGGAGTTTGGGGCGAATTCCAGCAACCGGTGGTGTTCTGATGAGCGCTTGCGCGAAGAAGAGACGGTCTGAGTGATGAGCGCACGCATTCTGGTGGCCAAGCCCGGTCTCGACGGGCACGACCGCGGCGCCAAGATCGTGGCGCGTGCGCTGCGCGACGCCGGGTTCGAGGTGATCTACACCGGCATCCGTCAGCGCATCGAGGACATCGTGTCGATCGCCCTGCAGGAGGACGTCGCCGTCGTCGGGCTGTCCATCCTGTCCGGCGCGCACATCGCGCTGACCAAGCGCATCGTCGACGCGCTGCGGGCGGCTGATGCCGGGGACATCGCCGTCATCGTCGGCGGGACGATTCCCCAGGGCGACGTGCCCAAGCTGCTGGAAGTCGGTGCGGCCGCGGTCTTTCCGACCGGCACCTCGCTGGACGACCTGGTTCGCGACGTTCGCGCGCTGACCGAGAAAGCCGGAGAATCCGTATGACGCCTCCCTTTCCGCGCCGAACGTGCGCACACTGCGATTTTCGGGCCGAATTTTCGCAGTGGACGCACGCTCGGCGAGATGGGGCCAAGTATGAGACTCGGCGTGATGATCGGCGCCGAGCGCGGCGACATGGCCCGCAAGGTCAAGAAGTTCCTCGAGGACATCGAGTGGGCCGAGTCGGCCGGCTTCGACACGGCCTGGATGCCGCAGGTGCCCAACGACTTCGACGCGCTGACCATGGTGTCGCTGATGGGCAACCGGACCAGCCGCATCGAGCTGGGCACCGCCGTGGTGCCGCTGCAGGCCCAGCATCCCGTCGCCCTGGCCCGCCAGGCGCTGTCGGTGCACGCCGGCAGCGGCGGACGGCTGGCGCTCGGCGTCGGGCCGTCGCACCACTGGATCGTGCGCGACATGCTGGGCATCCCGTACGAGAAGCCGGCCGCCTACACCCGCGACTACCTGCAGGTGCTCAACGCCGCGCTGGCCGGCCCGGGCGACGTCGACGTCGAGAACGACACCTTCAGCGTCCACAATCCGACTGTGCTGGGCGCGGATTCGCCGCTGCCGGTGCTGGTCGCCGCGCTGGGGCCGGTGATGCTGCAGATCGCCGGTGAGCTCACCGACGGCACGGTGCTGTGGATGGCCGACGAGCGGGCGATCGGTGACCACATCGCGCCCCGCATCAACAAGGCCGCCGAGAACGCCGGTCGTAAGCCGCCGCGCATCGTCGCCGGTATCCCGGTGTGCCTGTGCGCCAACTCCGAGATCGACGCCGCCAAGGCGCGGGCCAACCGCATCCTCGCCGAGGCCGAGACGTCGCCGAACTATCAGCGGCTGCTCGACCGCGGCGACGCCCGCGACGTCGGCGACCTGACCGCGGCCGGCGACGAGGAAGCGATCCTGGCGCGGTTCCGGTCCTTCGCCGACGCCGGGGTGACCGACCTCTCGGTGCGGCTGCTGCCGATCGGCGAGACGCGCGACGAGCTGATCGCGTCGAAATACCGCACCCGCGAGGTGATTTCGCAGCTCGCCGCCGAAATCCGATGAAGGCGCCGCTGGACGGCATCCGCATCGTGGAGGTCGGCACCATGCTGGCCGGGCCGTACGCCACCATGATGCTGGCCGACCTCGGCGCGCGAGGTCATCAAGGTCGAGCCGCCCGGCGGCGAGATCTCCCGTCAGGTCGCCGACAGCTACTTCGCCAGCCTCAACCGCAACAAGCGCAGCATCTGCCTCGACCTCGAGTTCCGATGCGGGACAACGCCGCCTCGGCGAACTCGTCGCGGAGTCTCATGCACTGCTGGTCAACATGAAGCCGTCGGTGATCAAGAAACTCGGGCTCACCTACGACGCCCTGCGCCGGCACAACGACCGCATCGTCTGCGTGGCGATGACCGGCTTCGGCCTCGACGGCGGCGACGACCCCGCGTTCGACTACGTCATCCAGGCCGCCACCGGCGTGGCCGCGATGACCGGTGACCCCGACGATCCGCCGACGCTGCCGGGCTATTCGTCGGTCGACAACTCCACCGGACTGACCGCGGCGCTGGGACTGCTGGCGATGATCATCTCCGGGCGGGGCGGTCAGGTCGACGTGTCGCTGCGCGACGTGATGCTCTCGCAACTGAACTACAAGGCCTCGGCCTATCTCAACGACGGCGTCCATCCGCACCGCCACCCGTTCGGGGCGCACTCGTTCTACGTTCCCGCGCAACTCTTTCCGACGGCCGACGGATACCTGGCGCTGTTCATCACCCACGACGGCTTCTGGAAGTCCTTCGCCGGGGAGGCCGGTATCGAGGGCTTTCCGACGATGGCCGAGCGATCAGCCCGCCGCGAGGAGGTCCTGGCCGTGGTGACGCAGGCGCTGGCCGGTGACAGCGCGGCGGGGTGGGAAGCTCGGCTGCGGCCGCTGGGCATTCCCGCGGCTGCGGTGCGTTCGCTGCCGGAGGCCCTGGACGCCACACCGGAGGTCGTAGTGCAGCGCGGGGGAGTACCGATTGGTTCGGCAGCCCGGTCAACGTGGTCGGATACCAGCCCGACTATCGGCCGCCACCGGCGCTCGACGAGTTCGGCGAGGTTCAGTCGTAGTCGATGACCACGGTGGTCTCGGGCATGCCTTGGCAGGTCAGCACCAGACCCTCGGCGATCTCGTCGTCGTCGAGAACCTCGTTCAGCCGCATCGTGACCTTGCCTTCGGTCACCGTGGCGATGCAGGTGCCGCAGTTGCCGGCTTCACAGCTGTAGGGCGGGACCAGTCCAGCGCGGCGCGCGCTTTCCAGCAGCGTCTCCTTGGTGTTCAACGGCACGGTCACCGTCTTGCCGTCCAACGTGATGGTCACGGTGCCGCCGTCGGCGGTCTCAGCGGAGTCAGACACCGTGTACCGGGTCTCGCTGTCCAAGGTCATGCACTTCATCTCCTCCCATTGGCGCATTGTCATTCTACCCAGACGAGAATACAATTCTCCACTAGCGATAGTATGTTCTCGTTATCTGATCCGTCGATGGGATTGTCACTGACCATGTGCGAGCGGAGCGCACCGTGAGCGACGTGCCGGTGCTCGCGTTCGACGACCTCACGTATACACGATCGCAGGTCGACGCCCTTTCTGCCGGGCTGGCGCAGACCCTTGCGCAGCGCGGTGTGCGACCCGGCCAGCGGGTGGCGCTGATGTCGTCCAACCGGCCCGAGTTCGTCTTCGCCGTTCAGGCGATCTGGCAGCTGGGCGCCTCGGCAGTGTTGATCAGCCCGGCCTGGAAGACCGCTGAGGTCAGCAACGCGCTTGCCGTCAGCGGCGCCCAGCACGCGGTGGGGGACAACCCGGTGCTGGCCGGGCTGATGCCGATGCTGCACCTGGACGAGCCGATCACCCCCGTCGAAGCGAAGCCGCGTCCAGCCGGATCCCGACGCCGATGCGGTGCTGGTCTTCAGCTCGGGCACCACGGGCTTGCCCAAGGCGGTCCGCCACACCCACCGGTCCTTCGCAGCGGGTGTGCGGCACTGGCGCGACGCCCTGGGAATGACGGCGGCCGACCGCATGCAGATCGCCACCCCGCCCTCGCACATCCTCGGCCTGCTCAACATCGCCACCGTGCTGGAGGCCGGCGCCTGGATGCGGCTGCACCGGCGGTTCGACATCGACGCGATGTTGCAGCACATCGCCGACGACGGGATCACCATCGAGATGGCGGTGGCGCCCATCGCCCTGGCGATCGCCTCGCATCCGAAGCTGGAGACCTACGACCTGTCCTCGCTGCGCTACATCATGTGGTGCGCAACGCCGGTGACGGCGAGCGTGGCCGACGAGGTGACGCAGCGAACCGGCGTCGGCTGGATCTCCGCGTACGGCACCAGCGAGGTGCCCGTCATCGCCTGCTGCCCACTGGATCAGCCGCGCCTGGACACCGTCGGCCGCCCGGTCCCCGGCGTCGAGGTCCGCATCGACGCCACCGGCGAGATCCAGGTGCGCGCGGAATCGGCGATGGCCGGCTACCTTCCCGACTCCGAGACCGCCGCGGCCTTCACCGACGGCTGGTACCGCACCGGCGACATCGGCTACCTCGACGACGACGGCTGGCTGCGGATCACCGACCGGCTCAAGGAGATGGTCAAGGTGCGCGGCTTCCAGGTGGCGCCGGCCGAGATCGAGGCGGTGCTGCACGGGCATCCGGCCGTGCGGGACTGCGCGGTGTTCGGTGTCCCCGACGGCATCAACGGCGAGGCGGTGGTCGCCGCGGTCGCGGCCGAAAAGCCGGTCGCCGCCGAGGAGTTGGTGGCGATGGTCGCCGAGAGCCTGGCGTCCTACAAGCGTCCCCGTGACATCGTCTTCGTCCCCGAGATCCCGCGCCTGCCGTCAGGCAAGGCGCTGCGGCGAGTTCTGAAGGAGCAGTATGGATGTACGTCTGACCAGTGAGCAGCAGCAGTTGCGAGACGCCGCGGCCAAACTGGCCGACGATCTCGGGCCCGGCTCGGTCGCCGACCTCGACGACGAGACTCGTCGTGCGCGGCTGGAGAAGACGGTCGAGGCCACCGGCTGGCGTTCCCTGCGCACCGACGAGGCCTCCGGCGTCGAGGTCGCCATCGTCGCCGAGGAATTCGCCCGCGGGCTCGTCGACGTGCCGTTCACCGGACCGGTGCTGGCCGACGACCTGTACCGGTTGCTCGGTCGCACACCGCGGCCGGCGGAAGCGGACGCACGACTCGGTCGACCTGACCCGAAGCCTTGCCGGAGTGGTCGAATCACCCTCTGAGCTAGGCCGATCTGAGTGACGGAGGATGCCGACCGGTGGTACGCGCTGGCGCTGGCGGTCACCTCCGCCGACCTGGTGGGTGCCGCCCGCGGCACCCTCGCGCTGGCCACCGACTACGCCAAGGTTCGCGAGCAGTACGGCGCGCCGATCGGGTCCTACCAGGCGGTCGGCCACCTGCTCGCCGAGGGCCTGGCCCTCATCGAAGGTTCGGTCAGCGTGCTGCGGCACGCGGCGTGGGCCGTCGACGAGCTGCCCGGCCCGCAAGCCGTCGAAGCCGGCCGGGTGGCCAAGATCTATTGCGCCCGTGCCGCGTTGACGGTATGCGAGACGTCGATCCAGGTTCACGGTGGCATCGGCAACACCTGGGAGTGCCTGGCGCACATCTACCTGCGCCGGGTGTTGGCCGCCACCGAGGCCTGGCCAGTCAAGCTGAAGGAGTTGACCATTGGACTTTCGTGACTCGCCGGAGGAGGCCGCCTTCCGGGACCGGTTGCGCGGCTGGCTGACCGAACAGAAGGGCAAGTTCCCGACCTCGGGTGACGCCTACTGGGCCAAGCAGGGGGAGTGGCATCAGGCCCTCTACGCCGCCGGGTTCTTCGGCACCTCGTGGCCCAAAGAATATGGTGGACAGGATCTTCCGCCGGTGTTCGACGTGATCGTCGACGAGGAGATCGCCAAGGCCGGCGCTCCGGCCCGCCCGAGCCTGGGCTACCTGGTCGTCGGGTTGAGTCACGCACGGCAGCGAGGAACTGCGCCAGCGCTTCCTGCCCGGCATGATCAACGGGACCGAACGCTGGTGCCAGGGCTTCTCGGAGCCGGGTGCGGGCTCGGATCTGGCGTCGCTGACCACCACGGCGACCCGCGACGGCGACGAGTACGTCATCAACGGCCACAAGATCTGGACCAGCTACTCCGACGTCGCCGACTGGTGTCTGGTGCTGGCCCGCACCGACAAGGACGTGCCCAAGCACAAGGGCATTTCGGCGTTCATCGTCTCGATGCACCAGCCGGGCATCGTGCAGCGTCCGCTCAAGATGATCAGCGGTGTCACCAAGGAGTTCGGCCAGGTCGAGTTCGAAGGTGCCCGGGTTCCGGCGTCGCAGATGGTCGGCGAGCCGGGCAGCGGCTGGAAGCTGGCGATGACGGTGGTCAGCCACGAGCGGGAGCCCTCGACGCTGGGCTTCTCCGCGCGCTACGGAAAGCTGGTTCGCCAGTTGGCTTCCCGCGTCGACGGCGAGGCCCCCGACGAGCTGTCGTGGGCGTGGGTGCAGACCGAGATGCTGCGCCTGCACGTGCGGCGGCGGCTCTCCGAGCAGCTCGACGGCATCAAGCACGGTCCCGACGGCTCGCTGGACAAGCTGCTGATGACCTGGACCGAGCAGGCGGTCGGTCATGCCGCGCTGGCCACCGTGGGCACCGAGGACGAGGAGCTTCTCGGCGCCTACCTGTACAGCCGCGCGCAGAGCGTCATGGGCGGCACGTCGCAGATTCAGAAGAACATCATCGCCGGACGCATCCTGGGATTGGGGAACTGACATGTACGACATGCCTGACGAAATCGACGTCAAGGCCGACGGTCCGCTCCGGATCATCACGCTGAATCGGCCCGACGAGCTGAACGCCGTCAACGACCCACTGCACGTCGGGCTGGCCAAGGTGTGGGAGGCGCTCAACGAGGACGCCTCGGCGCGCGCGGCCGTCATCACCGGTGCGGGGCGGGCGTTCTCGGCAGGCGGCGACTTCAACTACCTCAATGAGCTGCGCAGCGATGAAGCGTTGCGGCAGAAGACGATCAAGCACGGTCGCGATCTGGTGATCGGCATGATCCGCTGCCGGATACCGGTGATCGCCGCCGTCAACGGACCGGCCGTCGGGCTGGGCTGCAGCCTGGCCGCGCTGTCTGACGTCGTCTACATGGCCGAGACGGCGTTCTTCGCCGACCCGCACGTGCAGATCGGCCTGGTCGCCGCCGATGGCGGTCCGCTGGTGTGGGGATCGCAGATCAGTCTGCTGCAGGCCAAGGAGTTCGCACTGACCGGCGTGCGGATCAAGGCGCAGCGGGCGGTGGAACTCGGGCTGGCGAATCATGTTGTCGCCGATCCGCTGTCCGAGGCGATCGCGTGCGCGAAGAAGCTGATCGAACTGCCGCAGCAGGCGGTCGAGGCCACCAAGCGGCTGATGAACATCCAGCTGGAGAAGTCGGTGATGGCCTCGCTGGACTACGCGAACCTCGCCGAGTACGTGTCGTTCGGCACCGCGGACTTCAACAAGATCGTCGACGGGCTGATCGCCAAGAACTAGTCCTGTCGCGAGCAGACGCAAACGCCACGGCGGAAAATCCCCTCGAGCTCCGCCGTGGCGTTGCGCTGCTCGCGAAGGCCTACTTCGGCGGGAAGCGCAACGCGCCGTCGAGCCGGATGGTCTCGCCGTTGAGGTAGTCGTTCTCGGCGATCGACAGCGCCAGCCGGCCGTACTCGTCCGAGCGTCCCATCCGCTTGGGGAAGGGCACCTGCGGACCCCAGTAGGCCTCCAGCTGGTCGGCGGCCTTGCCGTAGGCGGGGGTGTTGATGGTGCCCGGCGCGATCGACATGACCCGGATGCCCAGCGGCGAAAGATCGCGCGCCGCAACCAGAGTCATCCCGACCACGCCACCCTTGGCCGCCGAGTACGGCAGCTGGCCGATCTGGCCCTCGAACGCGGCGATCGAGGCGGTGTTGATGATGACGCCGCGGGCGCCGTTCTCGTCGGGCTCCTGACGCGCCATGGCCGCCGCGGCATGCCGCATGACGTTGAACACCGCGGTCAGGTAGAAGGTGATGGTCTTGGTGAACGCCTCCATCTCCAGCGGCGAGCCGTCCTTGCCCACCAGCCGGCCACCACCGGCCGGGCCGCCGTGGGTGTCCACCGAGATGCGGAACGGGCCGAGCGCTTCGGCCTCGGCGATCGCGGCGTTCACGTCGTCGTCGTTGGTGACGTCGGTGCGCACGTAGGGGACGCCGAGTTCGCCGGCGAGCTCCTTGCCCTTGTCGTCGGCGAGGTCGGCGATCACGACCTTGACGCCCGCACCGTGCAACCGGCGCACGGTCGCCTCGCCCAGGCCCCCTGCACCACCGAAGACGACGGCGGAACTCCCACTGATCTGCATAGCGTTACCCTTCTTGCAACTGACACTCTCGACTTGAGAGAATAGTATTCTCACATCGCCTGTATAGGTCAACTAACTAGGAGCAGCCGTGCCCGAAGCAGTGATCGTCTCGGCCCTGCGCACACCCATCGGCACCGCCATGAAGGGCACGCTGCGCGATACCGACGCCTATCAGCTCGCCGATCACATCGTCGGAGCGACGACGGCCGAGCTGGACTCCCACGTCGACCGGTCCGACATCGACGACCTGATCCTCGGCGAAGGCCTCTACGGCGGCGGCGTGGTCGCCCGGCACGCCGCGGTCACCGCCGGGCTGACCTCGGTACCCGGGCTGGCCGTCAACCGGCACTGCGCGGCCGGCCTCGCCGCCGTGCAGGGCGCGGCCGCGAGCATCCGGGCCGGCATGGACCGGCTGGTGATCGCCGGCGGAGTGAACTCCGCATCGACGTCGCCGCGCTTCAAGCGCCGTGCCGGTGAGGAACTCGTGGACTGGTTCCCGCCCACGCACCCGGACAGTCCGGAAGCCCCGAACATGGACATGTCCATCACCGTGGGCTGGAACGCCGCGGTGAAGGCGGGAGTCAGCCGCGAGGAGATGGACGCCTGGGCGCTGCGCTCGCACCGCAACGCCATCGCCGCCATCGACGAGGGCCGGTTCAAGCACGAGATCGTCCCGATCGAGACCCCGTACGGACTGTTCGACACCGACGAGCATCCGCGCCGCGACACCACTCTGGAGAAGCTGGCCTCGCTCAAGCCGCTGCATCCGGAGATCGAGGGCTTCTCCATCACCGCCGGCAACGCCTGCGGCGGCAACGACGCCGCGGCCGCCCTCGCCATCGCCAGCGACAGCCTCGGGCTGCCCGCGCTCGGCACCGTGCTGTCGTGGGCCTCGGTCGGCGTCGACCCCGCCGTGACCGGACTGGCCCCGGTCGAGGCCATCCCGAAAGCGCTTGCCCGTGCTGGGCTTTCGCTCGGCGACGTCGACCTGTTCGAGATCAACGAGGCGTTCGCCGCGATGTGCGTGGCCACCATCAAGCTGCTCGAGATCGATCCCGATCTGGTCAACGTCAGCGGCAGCGGATGCTCGCTCGGCCATCCGGTGGCCGCCACCGGCGCGCGGATGCTGGTGACGCTGACCCACGAGCTTCGCCGCCGCGGCGGTGGCATCGGCGTCGCGGCGATGTGCGCCGGCGGCGGAATGGGTTCGGCGACGGTGATATCGGTCGCCGGTGGATCGGCGCCATTGATAGAGGTCGCGGCGCCCTGACGTAGCGTTGCCTGTCATGGATGTCGCCGAGCTCATCGCCGCGGCCCGCAGCGGGAACACCCGCGCGGCCGGACGGCTGCTGAGCCTGGTCGAGAGCGACCGCCGCGACGAGGTGCTGGCCGAGGTGGGCCCGGCGACGATTCCGGTGATCGGCGTGACGGGTCCGCCCGGTGCCGGGAAGTCGACGACGATCGCCGTGCTCGTGTCGGCGTATCGCGAACGCGGACAACGGGTTGCGGTCCTTGCCGTCGACCCGTCCTCGCCGTACAGCGGGGGCGCGCTGCTCGGTGACCGGATCCGGATGGCCGCCCACATCAACGACGCCGACGTCCTGATCCGATCGGTCGCCACGCGCGGCCATCTCGGCGGTCTGGCCGCCGCGGTCCCGGCGGCCATCCGCCTGCTCGGCGCGCTCGGCTACGACGTGGTGCTGCTGGAGACCGTCGGGGTGGGCCAGTCCGAGATCGAGATCGCCGCCGTCGCAGATCCGACGATCGTGATCCTCAATCCGGGTGCCGGTGATGCGGTGCAGGCGGCCAAGGCCGGACTGCTCGAGGTCGCCGATCTGGTGGTGGTCAACAAGGCCGACCGGGACGGCGCCGCGCAGACGGTTCGTGACCTCAAGTTCGAGACGCACGTTCCGGTTCTCACACTGGTCGCCGCCCGCGCCGAAGGGGTGGACGAACTGGTCGAGGCCATCGAGGCGCACCGCCGCGCCGACACCCCGGCCCGGCGTGCGGCCAGAGCCCGCGCCCAGGTGCTGTCCCTGGCGCAGAGCCGGCTGCACAGCCATCCCGATCTCGATGATCTGGCCCGAGCGGTCGCCGAGGGCCGGTGCGATCCGTACACCGCCGCGGCGAGTTTGATCGCAGCTTCGGAAATCGGCTACCGCTGAACGCAAATGCCGTTCTCGGCTCAGTGCCGGGCGAACCCCTGTGAGCAGAAAGTCCAGACCTCGTCACCGCTGATCGGGGTGTGCACGTCGTCTTCGTCGGGGGCCCCGCTGGACTGGGCGATGAACATGATGGTCTGCATCGTCATCGCGGCCAGCCGCCGGGGATTGGCGTCCTTGCGGAGTTCGCCGGCCGCGCCGGCGTCCTCCATGAGTTCGCAGAACAGGGCGACCAGCGGAGCGTGGGCGACCTTCACCTCGGTGGGGTGCGAGATCAGCAGCTGCGGGGCGAAGTCGGTGAACAGCGGCCGGCGTGCGGTCGGGTCCGGACGGGACAACTCGAAGAGCAGCGTGACGGCCACCTTCAGCCGTTCGAGCGGGTCCTTCTGGGCCGACGTCGCGGCGCGGATCTGGTCGGCGGCCCGGCTCAGCGCATCCTCGAACAGGGCCAGCAGCAGCTCGTGCTTGCCGTCGAACTGCAGGTAGAAGCTGCGGAGGGACTGCCGGGACCGGTCGACCACCTCCTGGACGGTGAAGTCCGTACTGCCCTTCTCGGTGATGATCGCCTGTGCGGCATCGAGGAATCGCTGCACCCGCTGGCCGGCGCGCACCTTGGCGGTCCTGATGGACCGCTCGACCGCGCGCTGCTTCCAGGCGGGTTCTTCGCTGGGGCTGTTCACCGCAGGGCTCTGGACGCGCACGTGCTGGCGGTTCGGATGTACCTCACGGTCAGAGAGTACTACTCTCAGGCGCGAGAATTATATTCTCAATCGCATCCTGAGCGAAATTTCTTTCGGCGGCGAAAGTCTAACCGCTTAACGGCCGAATCAAGCCGTGGCGTCGGTCACAAATTCGCCAGCCTCGGCGCGTACCCCAGCGACCGCACCACCGCGCCTGCCTCACGGGTGAGGTCCCGGGCCGAACCCAGAAGGCCGTCGAGGACCATGACCCGTTTGACGTGACGGTGCAGATCATGTTCGGCGGTGAAGCCGATACCGCCCATCACCTGCTGGCAGTGCTTGGCCGCCGTGAGCGCCGCCTGACCCGGCCGCCGCTTTGGCCAGCAGGCAACCGAGGTCGTCGGTGGCCGCCCGCAGCGTGGACTCCGCGCCCTCGATGGCAACCAGCGTCTCGGCCAGCCGGTGGCGCACCGCCTGGAAGGACGCGATCGGCCTGCCGAACTGCACCCGGTCCAGCGCGTGCTGGCGGGCCAGCGACAGCATCGCCCGCGACGAGCCCACCAGCCACCAACCCAGCGCACGCCGTCCGGCGGCCAGCGGGACCTGCTCACCGGTCGCGGCGGTGTGGATCGGCAGCTCGCCGTCCAGGCCCGAACCGGAACTCGCCGGTGCGCTCCCAGATCACCCACCGGCCACCGGTGAACGGAAGCGGCACCGTACCGCCGCCGGACTGGCCGGCGGCGTGCAGCACCACGTCGTTGAGCACCCCGGCGTGGGTCCCGGTCTCACCCAGCAGACGAAAGACCAGAGCCGATGCCTGGTCCGGAATCTCGTCGAGCATCTCCAGCCAGCCCAGCTCGGCGAGGGCCTCCTCGACGTTCGGCGTCTCGGCGGCGGCCGCGGCGCTCATGGTCTTGTGCAGGGTGTCGGCCAGCATGCCGAGCTCTCCGTCGTCCACGGCTCACTCCTTCCCGAGGTCGAGGAGCCGGCGGGCGATGATGTTGCGCTGAATCTCGGCGGTGCCGCCGTAGATCGTGGCCGCCCTCGAGTAGAGAAACTCTGGGCGCCAGGGTGTTTCGTCGAGTTCCAGCACGCCGGGCAGCAGATCGCGGGCGGTGTCGTAGAGACGTTGTTCGGCCCCGGCCAGCAGAACCTTGTCGATCGAGGTCTCCGCGCCGAGCTTGGCGCCGTCGGCGAAGCGCCGCTGGGTCTCCGCCGACTTGCACCGAACGGTGTGCAGCGCCAGGTACGCCGCCCCGATCTCGGCGTCCGACGCGTCCGGCGCGTCGGTGAGCAGCCGGTCCATTCTGGTGAACAGGTAGGCGATCCGCTGCCAGAAGCACGTCGAACGCTCGAACGGCAACAGGTCGTTGGCCAGCTGCCAGCCGTCGCCGGGATTGCCGAGCATCCGATCGCCCGGCACCACCACGTCGTCGAAGTACACCTCGCAGAACTCGTCGACACCGTGCATGGTGCGCAGCGGGCGCACCGTGATGCCGGGGGAGTCCAGGTCGACGAAGAACGCCGTGATGCCCTGATGCTTGGGCGTATCGGGCGAACCGGTCCGGGTGAGCAGGACGCACCGCTGGGAGAACTGGGCGAAGCTGGTCCACACCTTCTGCCCGTTGATCACCCAGTTGTCGCCGTCCGGAGTGGCTTTGGTGCTCAGCGAGGCCAGGTCGCTGCCCGAGCCGGGCTCGGAGAAGCCCTGGCACCAGGTCTCCTCACCGCGCAGGTAGCGCGGCACCATCTCGGCGGCCAGCTCCGGGCGGGCGTACGAGATCATGGTCGGCACAAGGACTTCCATCATCGAGTACGGGCCGGGCTCGGCGAGGTTGCGGCCCAGCACCTCCTCGGCGACCACCAGGCGCAAGGTCGGCGGACCCCCCAGACCGCCGACCTCGGTCGGCCAGCCGTACCGCATCCAGCCGGCGTCGTACATCTCCCGGCGGATCCGGCCCATCTGTTCGATGTGGCCGGCGAGCGAATGATCAGGTCCCGGAGTGAGATCGTGGTCGGCCAGCCAACTCTGCAAGCTCGACCGGAACTCCTCGACCGTCGTGCCGGATTCGGCCACCGTGCTCATCCGCCGGCCGGCCGCCCGATCGCGTGCGGGCGGCCCGAGTCGTGCTCTCCGCTGCGGCGGATGAACGTCATCGCCCGCGTCCGCAGCCGCCAGCCCTGCTCGGTGCGAACGTAGGTGTCGCGGTAGTAGCCGATCCGCATGTCGTGCGCGGAGTGCTCGATGAAGCACAGCGGCTGGGTTCCGGTGGCGGCGTCGGGGTCGGCTGTCGTCGAACTCGATCAGCGACTCGCCGGTCATGAACAGGCCCTTGGGGGCGGCGTCGACGAGGACCGGGAACCTTGCCAGCGAATAGGTTTCGCCGAACGCGCTGTAGGTGCCGTCGGGAGTGAAGACCCCGATCAGGCCGTCCACGTCGCCCTGGGTGATCGTCACCGCATAACGGGCCAGCAGCTGCTGGATCGCGACGATGTCGTCAGTCCTGCTTGTGGACATAGACTTTCCCGCCTTTCATCACGAATCTGACGTCCTTGGTGACGGTGATGTCGGACAACGGATCTCCGGGCACGGCGATGATGTCGGCCAGCAGTCCCTCGGCCAGCCGGCCGCGGTCGGTCACGTTGATCAGCTCTGCGGCGGTCACCGTCGCCGCCTTGAGCACGGCGGCCGCGGGCAGGCCCCACTCGACCAGGGTGACGAGCTCGTCGGCGTTGCGGCCGTGGGGGATTGCCGGGGCGTCGGTGCCCACCGCGATCTTCACCCCGGCCTCGTAGGCGGCCTTGATCGAGGTGCGCGCCTTCGGGAACATCTCGGCGGCCTTGGCCTGCAACTCCGGTGGCGCCTTGGAGACGTCCATCCCCTCGGCCAGCCGGCGCGTGCTCACCAGGAACGTCCCGTTGTCGACCATCAGCGCGATGGCCTCGTCGTCGATCAGGAAACCGTGCTCGATGCAGTCGATCCCGACGCCGACGGCGTGCTTGACCGCCTCGGCGCCGTGGGTGTGGGCGGCCACCCGCAGCCCGCGCCGGTGGGCCTCGTCGACGATGGCCGCCAGCTCTTCGTCCGAATAGTGCTGCGCCCCGGCCGAACCCGTCAGCGACATCACCCCGCCCGAACAGCACACCTTGATCAGCTGGGCGCCGTGCTTGATCTGGTAGCGCACCGCCTTGCGGATCTCGTCGACACCGTTGGCGATGCCCTCTTCGACGGTCAGCTCCAGCACGCCCGGCATGAACGCGGCGAACATCGTCGGATCGAGGTGCCCGCCGGTCGGGGTGATCGCATGGCCGGCCGGCACGATCCGCGGACCTTCGATCAAGCCGCCGTCGATGGCCTTGCCCAGTGCGACGTCGAGCAGGTAGCCGCCGGTCTTGACGAACAGGCCGAGGTTGCGCACCGTGGTGAACCCGGCGTGCAGCGTGCGGCGGGCGTTGCCCACCGCACGCAGCACCCGGGTCGGCGGATCGTCCTGAACCTGTGAGAGGCCGGGGTTTTCACCCCGGCCGCCCATCAGGAGGTTGACCTCCATGTCCATCAGACCCGGGCAGCAGGATGTTGTCCCCCAGGTCGATGACGTCGGAGCCCTCGTCGACTTCACCACCCAGGCCGACGATGCGGTCGCCGTCGACCTTCACGATGCCGGGGCGGACGATCTCGCCCGCCTCGACGTCGACGTACCCGGCCGCCTTCAGCGTCAGCACCCTTAGACCACCGGCTCCTTGATGATGGTCACCCACGCGGCGCCGCTGTCCGGCACCCGCGGCTGCTTCCAGCACTCGATCGGGAACGACACCATCACGACCGACTGCATCAGGTGCATCAGCGCCCTGGCGTCCTCGGGCATGGCCTTGAGCGGGAACTGGTCGAGGTAGTCCATCGCCTCGTCGATCCGCGCCATGCCCGCGTCGTAGAACTCCTGCATTTCGGCCATGGTCGAGTTCAGCCGCTTGCCGTAGCGCTCGGGCTCGGTGGCCAGGCACCAGTCGGAGAACTTCTCCAGGTCGGCGAACTCGCGCGGGCAGCGACCCCGGTCTTGGTGGCGGTGTCAGGCATTCTCGTACTCCTTGATCTTGTCGCGCGCCGTCTTGTGCAGATGGCGCAGGAGGATCTCCTGGTCGTTGAGCGGGAACTCGGTGACGTAGCCCGACGAGATCATCGTCTGCGTCGCCTCCAAGGTATTGGCGTCCTGCAACGCGTACTCCTTGAACGTGACCGCCGCAAGCTCCTGGCCCAGCCGCTCGCGCGCGGTCTTCGGCGGCACGAAGTACAGGCTGGCCTCGAAGATGTGGCTGCTCACCGAGGTGGGCCAGTAGTGGTAGGTCAGGTACCAGCCCGGGGCCCAGATCAGCAGCATGAAGTTGGGGAAGAAGATGAACGAGTCGACGCCCCACTGCTTGGCCCCGCCGGGATTGACGCCCGGAGGCAGCGGATCGAGGCCCTCGATGTCGGGGCGGTCCCACGGCCCGAACAGCCCGCTGTGCAGCTTGCGTTCGATGGGCTTGACCATGTTGAGGTCCTTCGGCGGAGCCATACCGCCCCACGACGACACCATCCCGTGCTGGCCCTGCAGCTCGTAGTGCAGCGCCTCGAACCCGTAGCTCTGCAGCTTCTCGGCTTCCTCGCGGGTGGCCTGGTTCACGTGCAGCACCGGTGCGTGGTAGAACTCGGCGAACGCGTCGATGAACAGCTTCCAGTTCGAGTTGATCTCGGCCTTGTAGCTGTAGACCTCGGTCATCTCCGTGGAACGGGTAGCCCTCCAGGCCCTTGCCCATCACGCCCAGGTAGTCGTCGAGCGGTTCGGCGCTCGTCGTCGAAGTTGATGAAGATGAAGCCTTCCCAGACCTCGCAGCGCACCGGCTTGAGGCCGAACTGGCTCTTGTCGAGGTCGAAGAACTCCTCCTCCTGCTGGACGAAGGTGAGCTCGCCCTCGGTGCTGAACCGCCAGGCGTGGTACTTGCAGGTGAACTGCCGGCAGGTACCCGACACCTCTTCGTTGGGGAAGTCGTTCCACACCAGCTTGTTGCCACGGTGGCGGCAGATGTTGTGGAACGCGCGGACCACGCCGTCCTTGCCCTTGACCACGATGATCGAGGCCTTGGCGACCGCGATCTCCTTGGTGAAGTAGCTGCCGTTCTTGGGCAGCCGCTCCACCCGGCCGACGTTGAGCCAGGAGTGCTTGAAGATGGCCTCCTGCTCCTTGGCGTAGTGCGCGGGGTCGATCGAGTCGCTGTAATTCGACCGGAGCGGTCCCCAGTTCGGGATAACTCTCTGTCCAGCTACCTGCGGCTGGTTTCGGGAAGTGTGGCAACTTACTTACCTTTCTCCTGTTCGAGCTGTACACCAAAAGTGTTGAACGCCATGGCCAACATGGCGTAGGCGCCGACGGTGAAGACGAAGTCCATGCGCTGCCGGTCGCTGAGATGTTCGCCCAGCGCCGTCCACGTCTCGTCGCTGAGATTCGATTTCTCGTCGAGTTCGTCGACGGCGCGCAGCACCAATCCGTCGACCTCGTCGGTGGCTGCACCCCGGCGGATGGCGTCGACGTCGGCGTCGGTGAGACCCTCCGCCTTGGCCATGTTCGACGTGGTGCTCCCATTCGTAGGCGCAGTGGCGCCGGTGCGCGACACGCAGGATCGCCACCTCCCGCAGCCGCGGCGGCAGCGAGGACCGGAAGAGGAGATAGACGTTGAAGCCCAGGAACGCCTTGGTCAGGTCCGGGTGACGCACGAGGGTGGACAGCGCGGTCCCGGCGCCCTCGGGGTTCTGCCGATCGCGCGGCAGCATGCCCTTGAACGCCCCACGGACCTCGTCGTCCCACTGATCCGCAGGTAGCGGCGTCAGGCGCACCTGCATCCTCCTCTCACCGGAGAGAATCACATTCTCAATTACGGATAACAGATTTCCATGAAGTTGCCCGGAGGTCAATCCCTCCTGCCTGAGCAGCGTGGGAAAACCGTGTTCCCCCTGCTGGGGCGGGTAGCGCGCGAACCGGGCCAACCCTGCGGTAAGGGGATTACCGGATGTTGATTCTCGTGGAAGGAGAAGCTAGTTTTCATTAGAAGGGCCGCGACGAGAGGAACCGGAATGCGCCAAGAGGACATGATCCTGATCAGCGTGGACGACCACATCGTCGAGCCGCCTGACATGTTCAAGAACCATCTGCCGAAGAAGTACGCCGACGACGCCCCGCATCTGGTGCACAACCCCGACGGCTCGGACATGTGGAAGTTCCGCGACACCGTCATCCCGAACGTGGCGCTCAACGCGGTCGCCGGCCGGCCCAAGGAGGAGTACGGCCTGGAGCCGCAGGGGCTCGACGAGATCCGGCCGGGCTGTTACAACGTCGACGAGCGGGTCAAGGACATGAACGCCGGGGGCATCCTCGGCTCGATCTGCTTCCCGTCCTTCCCCGGGTTTCGCCGGCCGGCTGTTCGCCACCGAGGATGTCGGAGTTCTCGCTGGCGCTGGTGCAGGCCTACAACGACTGGCACATCGACGAGTGGTGCGGGGCCTATCCGGCCCGGTTCATCCCGATGGCGATCCCGGTGATCTGGGATGCCGAACTGTGCGCGCAGGAGGTGCGCCGGGTCGCCGAGAAGGGCGTCCACGCGATCACCTTCAGCGAGAACCCGGCCGCGATGGGGTATCCCAGCTTCCACGACCCCTACTGGAACCCGCTGTGGAAGGCGTTGTGCGACACCAACACCGTGCTCAACGTGCACATCGGTTCGTCGGGCAAGCTGGCGATCACCGCGCCGGACGCGCCGATGGACGTGATGATCACCCTGCAGCCGATGAACATCGTGCAGGCCGCGGCGGACCTGCTGTGGTCGCGGCCGATCAAGGAGTACCCGGATCTGAAGATCGGGCTCTCCGAGGGCGGCACCGGCTGGATCCCCTACTTCCTGGAGCGCGCGGACCGCACCTACGAGATGCACTCCACCTGGACCGGCCAGGACTTCGGCGGCAAGATTCCCTCGGAGGTCTTCCGCGAGCACTTCCTGACCTGCTTCATCTCCGACCCGATCGGGGTCAAGCTGCGCCACGACATCGGCATCGACAACATCGCGTGGGAGGCCGACTACCCGCACAGCGACTCGATGTGGCCCGGTGCCCCCGAGGAGTTGTGGGAGGTGCTGACCGCCAACGACGTTCCCGACGACGACATCAACAAGATGACCTACGAGAACGCGATGCGCTGGTACTCGTTCGACCCGTTCAAGCACATCGCGCGCGAACAGGCCACCGTCGGTGCGCTGCGCAAGGCCGCCGAGGGGCACGACGTGTCGATCCAGGCCCTCAGTCACCACAAGAAGGGCGAGCGGGGCGGAAGCGCCCTGTTCGAGGCAGCGCAGGCGAACAGCGGTAGCTCATAACGATGTCGGGCGGAATGAGCTTCGAGCTGACCGAGGATCAGGAACTGATCCGAAAGTCCGTGCGGGAGTTGGCTGCTCGCTTCGACGACCACTACTGGATGGAGAAGGACCAGGCCCACGAGTTCCCGCAGGAGTTCTACGACGCCGTCGCAAGCGGCGGCTGGCTGGGCATGACGATCCCGGAGGAGTACGGCGGGCACGGCCTGGGCATCACCGAGGCCACGATCCTGGCCGAGGAGGTGGCCCGCTCCGGCGGCGGGATGAACGCCGCCAGCGCCATCCACATGTCCATCTTCGGCATGCAGCCGGTCGTGGTGTTCGGGTCCGACGAGATGAAGGCCGCGACCTTGCCGCGGATCGTCAACGGCGATCTGCACGTGTGCTTCGGTGTCACCGAACCCGGTGCCGGGCTGGACACCTCGCGGATCACCACGTTCGCCCGCCGCGACGGCGACAGCTACGTGGTCAACGGCCGCAAGGTGTGGATCTCCAAAGCCCTGGAATCCGAGAAGATCCTGCTGCTCACCCGCACGACGCCCAGGGACGAGGCTGCCAAGCCGACCGACGGGATGTCGCTGTTCCTCACCGATATCGACCGCGACCACATCGACATCCGGCCCATCAAGAAGATGGGCCGCAATGCCGTCTCCTCCAACGAGGTGTTCATCGACGACTTGCGGGTCCCGGTTGAGGACCGCATCGGCGAAGAGGGCAAGGGCTTCTCCTACATCCTGCACGGACTGAATCCGGAGCGGATGCTGATCGCCGCCGAGGCCCTCGGCATCGGCCGGGTAGCGCTGGACCGGGCAGTGAAATACGCCAACGAGCGGGTGGTGTTCGACCGCCCCATCGGCATGAACCAGGGCATCCAGTTCCCGCTGGCCGACTCGCTGGCCCGGCTCGACGCGGCCGAACTGATCCTGCGCAAAGCCACCTGGCTCTACGACAACGGTAAGTCGTGTGGCCGGGAAGCCAACATGGCGAAGTACCTGTGTGCCGACGCCGGTTTCGATGCGGCCGATCGAGCACTGCAGACCCACGGCGGCATGGGCTACTCCGAGGAGTACAACATCTCCCGGTTCTTCCGTGAGTCGCGACTGATGAAGATCGCCCCCGTCAGCCAGGAGATGATCCTGAACTTCCTCGGCTCGCACGTGCTGGGACTGCCGAGGAGCTACTAGTGGCCGCAGGTGCGGCCCTCCGTATGGTGAGCTGATGGACTCTGCGCAACAACCGGCAGCCCCGCTGGCCGGTGTCACCGTCGTGGCACTGGAGCAGGCGGTGTCGGCGCCGATGTGCACCCGTGCCCTTGCCGACTTCGGCGCCCGGGTGATCAAGGTCGAGAACCCGGCCGGCGGTGACTTCGCCCGCCACTACGACGACGTCGTCAACGGGCCCGGAGGCCTTGCGGCGCACTTCGTCTGGGCCAACCGCAACAAGGAGTCGGTGGCACTCGACCTCAAGGCGCCCGAGGGCATCGAGATCCTGCACCGGCTGCTGGACCGCGCCGACGTGCTGGTGTCGAACCTGGCGCCGGGCTCCACGGCGAGACTCGGGATATCGCCCGACCAGCTGCGCGAGCGCCATCCCGACGTGATCGCCGTCGAGATCGACGGATACGGCGCAGGCGGCCCGCTGTCGCACAAGCGCGCGTATGACCTTCTGGCGCAATCGGAGTCGGGCTCGTGCGCGGTCACCGGGTATCCCGACATGCCGGCCAAGCCGGGGCCGCCGATCGCCGACATCTCCACCGGCCTGTACTCGGCGCTGTCGATCATGGCGCTGCTGTTCTCCCGCGACGACCGCGCGCGCCGCGGCGGCGCGGTCAACGTCAGCCTGTTCGACACCATGATGGATCTGATGGGCTATCCGCTGACCTACACCCAGCACTCCGGGATCGACCAGCAGCCGTTGGGAATGAGCTCGCCGGCCGTCGCGCCCTACGGGGCCTATCGGACCGCCGACGGTCAGACGGTGGTGCTGGGCACCACCAACGACCGCGAGTGGCAGCGACTGGCCCGCGAGATCATCGAGCGGCCCGACCTCGCCGACGACGCCCGCTTCGCCGGCAACTCCGATCGGGTCGCCAACCGTGTGGTGCTCGACGAGGCGATCCAAAGCTGGTGTGCCCGGCGCGATCTCGAGGAAGTCCAGAAGATCGCCGACGCGGCGGGGATCGGCAATGCCCGCTACAACCTGCCCAGCGAGGTGCTCGAGCATCCGCAGCTGAGCGCCCGCGACCGGTGGCGCACGGTGCAGACCACGGCGGGCCCGATCAGGGCCATCCTGCCGCCGCCGATCATCGACGGTTACGAACAGCCGATGGGTCCGGTGCCCGGTCTCGGTGAGCACACCGACGCGGTGCTGGCCGAATTGGGTTTGTCCGGCAACGACATCGGCGGATTGCGCGACAAGGGTGTCGTTGCGTGAACAGTGAGGAGCAGTCATGCGTGAGGCAGTGATCGTCGAGGCGGTGCGCACACCGGTCGGCAAGCGAAACGGTGGTCTGTCGGGCGTGCATGCCGCCGACCTGTCGGCGGTGGTGCTGGGCGCGCTGGTCGACCGGACCGGCCTGGACCCGTCGACCGTCGACGACGTGGTGTGGGGCTGCGTGTCCCAGGTGGGCGACCAGTCCAGCAACATCGGCCGGTTCGCGGTGCTCGCGGCGGGCTGGCCGGAATCCATTCCGGGAACGACGGTCAACCGGGCGTGCGGGTCCAGCCAGCAGGCGCTGGACTTCGCCGCGCAGGCGGTGATGAGCGGACAGCAGGACGTGGTGGTCGCCGGCGGCGTCGAGGTGATGAGCCGGGTTCCGCTGGGCTCGGCGCGGGCCACCGGTATGCCCTACGGCCCCAAGGTGCTCGCGCGATACGACGACTTCTCGTTCAACCAGGGCCTGTCGGCGGAGATGATCGCCGAGAAGTGGGGCCTGTCCAGAACCCGGCTCGACGAGTACTCGGCACGCTCGCACGAACTCGCGGCGGCGGCTCAGGACCGCGGCGCCTTCGAAGACCAGATCGTCGCGGTGCCCACCGACGGCGGCGTCGGTCACCGCCGACGAGGGCATCCGGCGGGGGACCACCGCCGAGAAGCTCGCCGCGCTCAAACCCGCCTTCGCCGAGGACGGGGTGATCCACGCCGGCAACTCCTCGCAGATCTCCGACGGCGCGGCGGCCCTGCTGGTCACCACTCCGGAACATGCTGCGGCCCAAGGGCTGGACGCCGATCGCCCGCTACGTCGCGGGCGCGGTCGCCGGCGCGAATCCGGTGCTGATGCTCACCGGCCCGATCCCGGCGACGCAGAAGGTGCTGCGGCAAGACCGGCCTCGGCATCGGCGACATCGGCGTGTTCGAGGTCAACGAGGCGTTCGCGCCGGTGCCGCTGGCCTGGCTGGCCGAGACCGGCGCCGACGCCGACCGGCTCAACCCGCTCGGCGGGGCGATCGCGCTGGGCCACCCGCTGGGCGGCTCGGGTGCGGTGCTGATGACGCGGATGCTGCATCACATGCGCGACAACGACATTCGCTACGGACTGCAGACGATGTGCGAGGGCGGCGGCACGGCCAACGCCACCATCGTCGAACTCATCAACTGACCGGGGGACCCATGCGCCGCGATCTGTTCACCGAAGACCACGAGGCATTCCGCGAACTCGCCCGCGACTTCGTCGAGAAAGAGGTGGTTCCGCACTATCCCGAGTGGGAGAAGGGCGGCCGGATGCCTCGCGACGTCTTCAAGCAGATGGGCGCGCTCGGCATGCTCGGCATGGCGATCCCCGAGGAGTACGGCGGGGCCGGCATTCCCGACTACCGCTACAACGTCGTGCTGCAGGAGGAGGCGGCCCGCGCCCTGGTCACGTTGTCGACGGTGCGCACCCAGCTCGAGGTGATCCTGCCGTACTTCCTGCACTACGCGAACGCCGAACAGCGGCAGCGCTGGTTTCCCGGTCTGGCCGACGGCACACTGCTGACCGCGGTCGCGATGACCGAGCCCGGCACCGGCTCGGACCTGGCCGGTGTGCGCACCACCGCCGTGCGCGACGGCGACGACTGGATTGTCAACGGCGCCAAGACCTTCATCACCGGCGGCATGCAGGCCGACCTGGTCATCGTCGTCGCGCGCACCTCGACCGATCCGGACAACCGCCGCAAGGGCCTGACCCTGCTGGTGGTCGAGGACGGCATGGCGGGCTTCACCCGCGGCCGCGAGCTGGAGAAGATGGGCTGCAAGGTGCAGGACACCGCCGAGCTGTCGTTCGTCGACGTGCGGGTGCCCGCCACCAACGTGCTGGGGGAGGAGGGCGAGGCCTTCTCCTATCTCGGGCACAACCTGCCGCAGGAGCGGCTGACCGTCGCCGTCGGCTCGGTGGCCCAGGCGCGCTCGGCGATCGCCGCCGCGATCGACTACACCCGCAACCGCAAGGCGTTCGGCACCCCGGTCGCCTCGTTTCAGAACACCAAGTTCGAACTCGCGGCGTGCTCGACCGAGGTCGAGGCGGCCCAGGCGATGCTGGACCGGGCGGTGGCGCTGCACGTCGACGGCGAGCTCAGCGGGGCCGACGCGGCGCGGGTGAAGCTGTTCTGCACCGAGATGCAGCAACGGGTGATCGACCGCTGCCTGCAGCTGTTCGGCGGCTACGGCTACATGATGGAGTATCCGATCGCCCGGCTGTACACCGATGCCCGGGTGGCGCGGATCTACGCCGGCACCAGCGAAGTGATGAAGGTGATCATCGCGAAGTCGCTCGGGCTGTAGGCGTCGACCGCGGTCCGGACCATCAGGGGAGCTGCCCGCCTCACAGCGACTCTGCGGCTCCGGCGACTCGATGTTGGAAGGCGACTCCGGCGCCAGAGTCGCTGTGAGGCGGGCACGACACCCCTGCCCGCTCTCGCCGAGACTGGCGTGACCAATGGGGCGGGTGAGACCGCACGGCAACCCCGTGACGGGCACTCGAACTTTTTTCTCCTGCGACCCTTGTCACACCCCGCAAACCAACCTACTGTGTGTTCACTAGGTTGGTTTGCGCGAAGGGAGCCCGGTGACCGCGCCAGAACCGTCGGCTCTTCGCGCAAGCGCTCATCGCCGTCCCTACGCGACCCTTCTCGCCAAGGGTGAGGACCGTAAGCAGCGGATTCTCGACGTCGCGCAGCGGCTGCTGGCCCGCAACGGCTGGCGCAACACCACGCTCGCGCAGATCGCCAAGGAAGCCGGGGTGACGTCCGCCGGCCTGCTGCACCACTTCGAATCCAAGGAGCAGCTGCTGCACGCCGTGCTCGACGCCCGCGACGCCGACGACGCCGAGCACGCCTACCAGCACACCGGCGACCTCGCCGACGCCATCGCCAGCGCGGCCGAACGGTTCTACCGATCGCCCGAGCTGGTCGGGACCTTCGCGGTGCTGATGGTCGAGAACATCGCGCCCGACGCCCCACTGCACGACCGCCTGGTGGACCGCTACCGGGCGGCGGTGGAGATCATCGCCGAACGGATCCGCATCGGTCAGTCCGAGGGCCGCTACCGACAAGACGTGAACCCGGTCATCAAGGCCGTGGAGATCCTGGCATTTGTGAACGGAATGGAGACCTCATGGCTACTCGACCCGACGATTCCGCTGACCGATGTGTTCAAGGAGTACTCCCGATCGCTGGCGAGCCAGCTGGCGCCGGTCGCCGGATCATGAGGTACCGGCTCGACGTCGTGGCGCCCAGCGTCGCCGAGGCGGTTCGCTACGCCGGCGGCTGGATGTTCGACCGGGTGATGGCCGGCTGGGACGTCAACGTCCTGCTCGCCGAAAGCGGGGACGTGCGGCCGCTGAAGATCCTCGGTGCCGAGACCGGTGGACTTCGAGTCGGTGATCGCCGCCGGCGACGACCAGCCACACCCGCAGGCGCTGGCCGTGGCCGCCGATCTCATCGACCGCGACGAGCGGGTGCGCGACGGGTGTGCTCCGGGCACTGGACCACGGCATGACCGAAGTCGCGGTGTGGGGCGAGGGCCGGCCCGCGGGTCTGGACCGCGGCGTGGATTCGGTGCAGCACCGGCTCAGTTCGGCGGCGCGGGTGTTCAAGGCGCAGGCGCTGGCCGCCGCGGCGGTCACCGATGTCGCGGTCGGCCCGGTCGAGACGTTCCGCAGCGGCGCGATGAACTGCCCGCCGATCGGCGCCGACCTGGTTCCGGCGGGTTAGTCGACGATCAGGCGCGCCGGGTGAGGTAGTCGATCTGCAGGTGGATCGCGTAGAGCACCAGCGGCGGTAGAACGATGAACGGGATGTTCTCGCCGATGAACTTGAACCACAGGCCGAACGCACCCTGGCCGATGTCGCTGAACCCGGCGCCCACTTCGGACAGGAAGTAGACCGCCGTGCTGCTCATCAGGATCGCCACGCCCGCGAACGCCAGCCACAGGCACACGGATGCGGGACTCCACCGGAAGGTCGGGCCGGATGAGTCGGGTCCACACCGCGAACACCGTCACTCCGGTGAGGACGCCGACGACCTCGAGCCCGAACGTCCACGGGTTGCCGCTGGCGTAACGGGTGTCGGCCAGTCCGTACTGCCACCACAGCCACTTGAAACCGGGGTCCGAGGTCGGCGTCCACCAGCCCAGCGGGTGGCCGATCAGAAACACCAACTCATAGCCGATCTGGCTGGCCGCGGTGTACGGCAGGTAGAACAACGTCAGTTCGGCGGCCTTGTCGAGTCGCGAGCGGTTCTCGCCCGGGCGCGTCCCACAGAATCACCAAGGGCAGCACAATCACCGGCACGCCGAAGAGGACGTTGGCGATCACGTCGGAGGTGAACGTCGGCTCGATCAGCCCGACGCCGACACCGACCGTCATCGCGACGAACACCAGGCTGGTCCACGCCGCCACGCCCAGATAGATGCGCCTGCGGTGAGGTGCCCACGGCTGGGCGAAGTTCGGCGCGCGGTCGGTCTCGGTTCCGGGCACTGGCTAGTCGACGATCGAGATCGCCTGCCGCGGGCACTGCCGCACGGCATCGCGGATCTGCGCCTCGTTCTCCGGGGTCACCTCGTCGGACAGCACATGCAGGTAGTCCTGCTCGTCGACCTGGAACACCTCCGGGATGATGCCCATGCAGATCGCATTGGCCTCGCACAGGCCGAAGTCCACTTCGATCTTCATCGCAACACCTTCACCGGGACGCTGTGCCAGCCCGCGACGTTCTGCATGTGGACCCGCTCCAGACGGTCCCACTGCACCTCGTAGCGGGGCATGAAGTCCAGCAGCCGTTCCAGGGCGATCGCGCTCTCCATCCGGGCCAGCGCGGCACCCAGGCAGCTGTGGATGCCGTAGCCCAGGCCGAGGTTCTGCGCCTCGGTGCGGTCGCGGTCGATGTCGAACGTGTCGGCGTCGGTGAACGCCCGCGGATCCCGGTTGGCCGCCGCCCCGATCAAGAAGACCGGCTTGCCGGCCGGGATCGTCACGCCGTGCAGCGTGCGCTTCCTTCAGCGAGTAGCGCACGTTGTACTGCACCGGGCCCTCGTAGCGCAGCAGTTCCTCCACCGCGGCCGGGATCTTGCTGCGGTCGTCGAGCAGCTTCTGCCACTGGTCGGGGAAGCGGGCGAAGTTGACCATGGCGCGTGCCGAGCAGCTTGGTGACGGTCTCGGCGCCGGCGCCGCCCAAAAGCGATGCGAAACCGCGGATCTCGATATCGTCGAGCTGGCGCAGGTTGCCGTCGTCGTCGGGGATCTCCGCGGCGATCAGCCTGCTGATCATGTCGTCCTGCGGGTTGGCGCGTCGCTCCTGCACCAGCTCGTAGTAGTACATCGCCGTGTCGATGCTGGCCTGCATGCCGGCCTCGCTCTACTCCATCTGGCCGGGCTCACGGTCAGGCGGTGTCGATCCAGTGCCGAACCTGCTGGCGGTACTCCTCGGGCACGCCGGCCATCCGGGTGATGACCTCGACCGGGAACGGGCCGGAGAAGTCCTGGACGACGTCGAAGTCGTCCGGATCGGCGGCGGCCGAGGAACCGGTCGATCTGCTCGATGACGGTGTCCCGCTGAGCCTGGATGGTGCGCGGGGTGAACGCCTTGTTCAGCAGGCTGCGCATGTGCCGGTGCTCCGGCGGATCCATGAAGATGATCGACTTGTGCGGCTGCCTTCGCCCGCCTTCACCATGGCCAGATCGCATGCCGTAGGCCGAGGAGTAGGTCTCGTGGTCCTTGAACGCTCCGCCACGTCCTCGTGCCGGGTCAGGGCGTAGAAGTCCATCTCGGGGTGGTAGTAGACCGGCGCCTCGTCCTGCATGCGCCGGTAGATGTCGAACGGGTTGTTGAAGAACTCTTCCGAGAACGGATCGAAGACGAGTTCGGCCTGGGTCATTGGTTACTCCTCAGAGGCGAGGTCATGGCCTGAAGCGTTACGGATTGTTGGTTGATCGTAACGCTAACAGTGCGCTCAGCGGGAGAGCGGAAAACGGGCTGAATCACCGGGCCTGCCGATGTGTCAGTCCTGCGTCGACGACGTCGTCGAGCATGCCGAGGTCACCGCCCAGCTCGGCCACGGTGGCGCGGACGACCGCGACGTCCTTGCCGATGAATTCGCCGACGGCGGCGATGAACCGGTCCGCCGAGCCCGCCGCCGCGATGGCACCCAGCGCCCGGCTGGTTCCGCTGCCGTGCGGCAGCGCGGCCAGCAGGGTGGACTCGTCGACGCCGAGACGGCCGGCCAGTCGCACCGCCTCGGCCACGATCCCGATCTGCGCGGCGAACAAGGTGTTGTTGACCAGCTTCACCAGCTGCCCGCTGCCGGTCGGCCCGACGTGCAGGACCGGCTCGGCGTAACTGGACAGCAGCGGACGCACCGTCTGCACCGCGTCCGTCGTCGCCGCCGGCGAACACCGTCACCGTCCCCGCGGCGATGTCGTGCGGTCCGCCGCTGACCGGCGCGTCGACGACGGCGACGCCGCGCGGCCCGGCCGCGCTCGGCCAGCGCCTCGGCGGTGCGGGGACTGCCGGTGGTGTGCAGCACCAGCACCGATCCGGACGGCATGGCGTCGAGCAGGCCGTCGTCGAGGCAGACCTGGCGCACCTGCTCGTCGGTGAACACGCACACGCACCACCGCCTCGGCGTCGCGTGCCACCTCGGCCAGCTCCTCGACGGGTCGCGCACCCAATTCGGTTATCGCCGAGCGCTTTTCGGCGTCGCGGCCGAGCACGGTGACGTCGTGGCCGGCGTCGGTCAGGCGGCGCACCATCGGGGCCCCCATCCGGCCCGCGCCGACGAAGCCGACCTTCATCGCGGGTTGTCCAGCAGCACCAGCGCGGCGTCGGCGGCATCGAGCACCGCTCCCGGTTCGGCGCCGGCCTTGGCGGCGATGTCGGCGATGAGGCTGACGTCCTTGTGCAGCAGTCCGCCGGCAACCTGCTTGAGGATGTCGAGGTTCCCGCCGAACCGCGCGACGCTGGTCAAGGCGAAGCTGTTCCCCGACCCGCGGCCGATGACCTCGGCGAGCTTCTCCGGTGCCACACCCAGCGCGCTGCCGAGATCCAACGTCGTCTTGGCCGTCGCGAGATGGGCGGTGAACAACAGGTTGTTGAGCAGCTTGGTCACCTGACCGGAGCCAAGGGCGCCGAGGTGGACGATGGGGTCGGCGTAGCTGGCGAACACCGGGCGCACCTGCTCGACGATGTCGTCGTCGCCGCCGACCATCACCAGCAGGGTGCCCATTTCCGCGGCCGGTCCGCCACCGCTGACCGGCGCGTCGATCACGGCCACGCCCTTGGCTTCTGCGCGGTCGGCGAGTTCACGGCAGGTGTCGGGATGCACGGTGGCGTGCACCGCGATGATGCCACCGGAGCGCAGTCCGGCCAACACGCCGTCGGCTCTGGTCGCCACGTCCATGACGTCGGCGTCGCCGACGACGCACAGGCACACCAGATCACTGGCTGCGGCCAGTTCAGCCGGTGTCGCGGCCACCGTCGCCGCGGTGTCGGCGAACGGTTCGAGCGACTCTGGGCGCCGCGCCCACAGCGTCGTGGGGTGTCCTGCGTCGATGATGCGGCGCGCCATGGGACCGCCCTGACTGCCCAGCCCGATGAATCCCACCCGCATCAGCCCGCCTCCTTCTTCGCGTCCGTGGTGATGCACTGCTCGACAAACGACAGAACACCCGAGTGATACTGCGCCGCAGCCAACCCGAGGCTCAGGTTGTGGCCTGCTGCGGGCTGCTGATTGATCTCCACCCGGGGCGACTTCGCGAACAACGCGGCGATGTCGGCGAGCGCTTCCGGCGTCGAGTCCCACACGCGCTCGTGCTCTGCGGCGGTGAACCGGACCGGCACAACGACATTCGCGGCCAGCGCCGGGAAGTCGCGGCGAGACCAGTTCGCCGAGATCTCGCCCTCCTGCGGCGGCGACCCGGCCGATCCGACGGCGTTGACGACGTCCGGCGGGATAGAGCTCCTCGGGCGCCCAGATCAGCTCGCGCAGACCGGCAGGCCGATACGTCGCGGTGGCCTGGCTGAGAATCTCCGCGGCGGCAGGATACTTCCGCAGCCCGGTGCCGGCCAGCTCCAGACCCAGCAGGTGATGGCCCCGCGGGTCGGCGGCCATCCGCAGGGCCAGCTCGCAGCCGTTGGAATGCGCGATGATGAACAGGCCCGCACCGCGCGGGCGGGAACCGAGCATGGCGTCGGCCGCCGCGTAGGCGAGCTCCACCCGGCGCTGCGGGTCCCACATCTGGTCGGCGTACGGCGCCGACGTGCCGTAGCCGGGGCGGTCGAGCGCGATCACGGTGAAACCCGTTGTGGCACCGAGCCGCAGCAGCGACAGCTCGGGATGGCCGGGACAGTCGAAGTACGCCGCCGAGGACGCTCCGCCGTGCAGGGCGACGATCACCGCCCGCGGATCGGGTGCGTCGGAGAACAAGCCCGACATCGGCATTCCGTCGACCGGGACGACGCGGCGCACCGCCGATCATGCGCGATCCGCCTTCGGCTTCTCGCTCGGTGGTCATCCGTCGGTCCGCATCAGCAGCACGCCGCTGGGCGTGAGTCCGCCACTGCTGGCGACCGCGACCCTGGCGCCTGCCACCTGGCGCTCACCGGCCTCACCGCGCAGCTGGGTGACGGCCTCGTGGATCAGGCCCATGCCGTGGGTGCGGCCGTGGGAGAGCTGGCCGCCGTGGGTGTTCAGCGGCAGCACCCCGTCGCGGGCGATGTTGGTGCCGCCCTCGAGGAAGTCCTTGGCCTCGCCGATGCCGCAGAAGCCGAGCGCCTCGATCCAGGACAGGCAGTTGAAGCTGAACCCGTCGTAGAGCTCGGCGACGTCGACATCGCTGGGCCGCAACGACGTTCGCGTCCACAGGTGTGCCGACTGACCGAGCACCTGCGGCTCGTGGGTCAGCGTCGTCTGGTCCCAGTCGGTGCGCTCGATGATCTGGGTGCCCACCGCCTCGAACAGCACCGGCGTCTTGGGCATGTCGCGGGCCGTCTCGACGGCCGAGACGATCACCGCGACCGCGCCGTCGCACGGCACGTCGCAGTCGTACAGGCCGAACGGCGTGGTGATCGGCCGTGCCGACAGGTAGTCGTCCATGCGTCATCGGGTCGCGGTAGATCGCGGTCGGGTTCAGCGCGGCGTTGGCGCGCTGGTTCAGCGCGATCCAGCCCAGCGTCTCGCGGGTGGTGCCGTAGCGCGCGAAGTGCCGTTGGGCGTTGAGCGCCAACGTGTGTGCCGCCGACGTCGCCCCGAACGGCATCTGCCAGCTGGTGGTGCGGGCACCGCCGGGCGGGGACATCTTGCCCTGCTTGAGCAGCTCCTGGAAGGTCGACTCCCACAGCGTGCGGAAGCACAGCACGTGGCGCGCCATACCGGTCGCGACGGCCATCATGGCGGCGATCACCGAGCCGCCCGGGCCGAAGGTGTCCATGCCGCCGTTGATCCAGGTGGGCCGCAGCCCCAGCGCGCCCTCCAGGGCGGTGACCCCGCCTTCGCCCATCCCGGCGATGTCCAGCCCGGGATAGGTTGACAGGCCGTCGATGTCGTCGAACGTCAGACCGGCGTCGGCGACGGCGGCCTCGCAGGCCTCGATGGTCAGCGACAGCGGGTTGACCATCAGCCGGCGGCCAAGCCGCGAGGCGCCGATGCCGGTGATGGCCGAGCGTTCCTCGAACTTCGTCGACGTCAGCGGCGGCGCGGACGTGGCGGGCGAAGTCCTGCGGGGCGATCTCGTCGGCGGGTTGCTCGCCGAACTGCTTGGGGGTCACCGGGCGGAACAGCGGCAGATAGACGTCGTCGTTCTTCTCGAACACCACCTCGACGAGCTGCCCGAGTTCCAGTTCGTCGGGGTCGGCGTCGATGATGTTGGTGCTCAACCGGACTCGCGGATCCTCCTGGATCGCGACCTGGGCGAACACGTAGGGCGCAGGCAGTCCCGGGATGCTGAAGCGGTGGTTGACGGTGAACGCCGAGAGCACGCCGATCCCGCTGACCTCGCGCACCCCCATGTCGTGGCTGCCGCAGTACCGGCACACCGGCTGGGGTGGGTGGATCAGCGCCGTGCAGCCGTGGCACTCCTGGATGCGCAGGATGCCGTCGGCGCCGGAGGTCCAGAAGAACTCGTTCTCCGCGGTCAGTTGCGGCAGCGGTGCGCGAGTTCCTCCGCCGCTCACTGGGCGAAGCCCCAGCGAGCCTCGAAGACCGGTTCCTCGTCGGCCGGCGGTGTCGGCATCGGGCCGGCCTTCACCGGCGAACTCGTCCTCGCTGATCTCGACGATGGCGTGCACCGGGCAGTCGAACAGGGCCCGCAGGACGTCGTCGCGGTCGGTCTCCGGGACGGTGCCGTCACCGATGAGCGCCGCGTATCCCCAGTCGTCGAGCGAGAAGTACTCCGGCGCGTGCTTGGCGCAGGCGCCGAAGCCGTCGCAGATGGTCCGGTCGAGCCGGATTCGCAGGTTCTTGCTCATGACTGGACCGCCGCCTCCACCTCGTACGGACGCTGTGCGCTGAAGGCGCCGCTTCGGCATGGATCGCACTCACCGGCCAGGTGCTGCTCGACGAGTTGCGGGAAGTACTTGAGCAGGCTCGCCGCGACGTTGGCCGCACCGTCCAGCGTCGCGCAGGCACCCCGGCCGCGCAGCACCACCGACCAGCGGTCCAGCCGGGCAACGTCTTCCGCGGTGGCCGCACCGTCGCGCAGCGCACCGGTGGCGGCGGCCATCGCCGCGGTGCCGTTGAAACACGACCCGCACTGCCCGGCGTTCTCCCGGTCGAAGTAGGCCAGCACCGAGGCCGCCACGGCGACGGCGCAGTCGTCGGTGAGGATGCCCACCGCACCGCAGCCAAGGCCGCTGCCGAGGCCGCGGAACGTCTCGTGGTCCAGCGTGGTGTCGAGCACCGAGCGGTCCAGCAGGCCGGCGAAATAGCCGCCCATCAGCGCGCCGCGGACGGTGTCCGGCGAGACGCCATGCAGCGCAAGCAGATCGGTGAACGCCAGCCCGTGCGGCACCTCGTACAGGGCGGGCGGGCGGCCTGCGCCGGTCACGGTGACCAGGAAGGTACCCGGCGACGCCGTCGGTCCCGGCCGAGCGGAACTGCGCGGCGCCGTGGCGCCTGCAGGTAGGGCAGATTGGCCAGCGTCTCGACATTGCTGACCAGCGTCGGATGACCGGCCACGCCATGCTGGAACGGTCGTGGTGGCTTGTCGGTGGGTTTGGCCGGGCCGCCGTTGATCACCCGGACCGCCGCGGTCTCCTCGCCGGCCACATATCCCGGGGCGACCGTCACGATCGAGATCTCGAGGCCGCCCAGAGTGTCGAAACCGACCTCGGACAAAGCGTTGTCGACGGCGAGGGCCGCCGCGGTGTCCGAGACGTAGACGTAGGCGCGCTGCGCGCCGACCAGGCGCGCGGCCAGCCGCACGCCGTCGAGCACCAGGTGCGGACGGTGACGCAGCAGCCAGCGGTCCTTGACCGAGGCGGGTTCACCCTCCTCGCCGTTGGCCACCACCACGGTCTCGTGGCCGCGCAGATGCGCGGCGCGCACCGTGCGGAGCTTGACGCCGAGCGGGAAGGCGGCGCCGCCGCGACCCAGCAGGCCGGACTGTTCCACCTCGCCCAGCAGCGCCTCGACGTTGTCGAGCAGCGCGTACCCGCCGGCGGCCGCATACGCGCTGTGCGTCTCCACCGTCGCCGGCAGACGCAGCAACCGGGGAGTGATGCCGGGTGCGGTGGCCACGGTCAGCGCCGTGCCCGCCTGCGCAGTCGCGTTCATCGGTCACCTCTTCTGATTCGGGCCGTCAGCACGGTGTGGCTAGGCTGTGGCGCATGAGAACGGCCGTTGTCCGCGTCGACGTCGACCCGTCGCGGCGCGCTGTCCCGGGACCAGCTGACCGCGGGGATGGCGACGCTGCGGACGCTGGCCGAGCAGTCCGGCATCGAGTTGGTCGACAACAACCTCGCGGTGATGCCGCGCGGTCGCCGCGAGGCCGAGCTGCTGATCGTCGGCGCCGATCCGGACGAGCTGAAGCGGACGGCGATGACGATGTGCGCCAACGCATTCGGCACCTCGCCGGCGGCGGGGACGCTGACCTACGTCAGCCGGGGCACCGACGAGGACGCCCACGGTGTGCTGGCCGGATTCGGGCTCACCGGCGAGATCGACCGGACTCCCGGCGACGGCGGCTACGACGTCATCTACGTGACGCTGCGCAAGGCCGACATGCAACGCATCCCCGAGAGCCGGGTGCACACCGCGCTGGAGGCCTCGACCAACTGTGAGGTGCACATCCGCACCGTGTGACACTCGGCTGCACGGTCATCGCCCGAGGAAGTCGAGAATGGCGGGCGCGGCCTGCACCCAGGTGTCGAACATGTTGAACCGCTTGACCTTCCCGGACGCGCGGTCCTCGCCGGCACGCTCCCAGGCGTCCTCCGGCCACGGCGGGTCGATCAGCGTGGAGCCCTTGATGAGGCAGTTCACCTCCAGCGAGGTGCGCTTGGGGTGATCCCAGTCGTTCTCGCCGCCGCGGATGATCAGGGTGGGCACCTTGATGTCGCCGAACAACTCGTCGTCGACACCGGGAATCGCCTGACCCGGCTTGGGCACGAACGCGTTGAGCCAGCGCAGCATGACCCGCAGGAACTCGTCGGGGTCCATGGCCAGGATCCGGTCCTTGTTCGCCGGGTTCTCCGCGATGCGTTCCTTCCACTCGTCCACGTGCAGAAGGCCTTTGATGCCGAGACCGCGCACGGCCAGGATGCTCGGCACCAGATAGTAGGAACCCAGGACGAAGGATCCGTAGACCCCGCCGACGATGTTCCAGACGACGAGCTTGGTGGCGATCTCGGGGTGCAGGATCGTGGTCAGGATGGAGTCCCGCGCGCCGCCTGAGCCGCCGGCGATGATGCACGGGCCGATGCCGAGTCCGGTGATCAGGGCGTGCAGCGTGTCGGCGCGCATGTGCGATTCGCTCTGGCCGTAGAACTGCAGGTCGGATCGCCCGCAGTTGGGCCGGTCCCACAGCAGCACCCGGTAGCCGCCCTTGACCAGTTCCTCGGCCAGCGGCCGCAGGCCCTCGATGTCCTTGCTGTACCGGCCGCCCGGTGTCAGGGCGATGAACTCGCCTGTGTCGCCGAGGATTTCGTAGACGACGTTGCCGCCGTTGATCTCCATGACCTGTTCGCCATCGCGAAGCGCGTGGCCCGGTCATGCCATCACGAGCACGTCGTCGCCCACCACCCGCACGGGGTAGGTGCGGATGCTCCACTCCGGCTTGACGGCCGTGGTGCCGGTGGCCAGCTCGAATCCCCACTGGTGCCAGGGGCAGTAGATGAACTCCATGTCGCGCACCATCACCGCGTCGCCCGGCACGCTCTCGTCGACGATGTTGCGCCCGCGCGGACGCCCCGAGCACAACGGGCCGCCCTCGTGCGGACAGTAGTTGGCGATCGCGTAGAACGTGCCGTTGACGTTGTACACGCCGACGCCGTGCCGGCCGATCGGCACCAACTTGTGTGTCCCGGGCGGGATTTCGTCGACCGTGGCGACCACATGCTCGCGGCCCTGGGCCAGCCGGGGCTGTCTTCCTGTCGCTGTCTGCCTCGGTGCCCATGCTCAGAAGACCCGCATCTGACCCTCGATGGCCGGCACCGTGGTCGGGCAGCTTGTAGGTCTCGATGCCGTTGCGGAACATCACCGCTTCGCGGGCGTGCTCGGGCAGGTGCTTGACCAGCCAGCGCGGGTCGTCATAGGTCCAGTGCGGGTAGTCCGAGGAGAACAGCAGGATCTTCTCGCATTCCATCCACTCGAAGGCCCGCAGCAGTTCGGTCTTGTCCTCGGGGTAGTCCAGCGGCTGGGTGGTGAACTTGATGTGCTCCTTGACGTACTCACTGGGCTTGCGCTTGATGTCCATCCACGACTTGCGCGCGGCGTAGATGGCGTCCATCCGCCACATCAGCGGCAGGATCCAGTTGAAAGCGTGCTCGACGAACACGATGCGCAGGGTGGGGTAGCGGTCGAAGACGCCGTCGAAGATCAGGCTCATCACCTGGTTGGCGGCCAGCAGCGAGTAGCTGACCATGAAGTCGTGGTTGTAGCTCGGGAAGCCGACCGGCGGAATCGGCAGCGTGTCGAAGACACCGCGGCCGAGATGGCAGCTGACCGTGATGTCGTGCTTGGTCGCCGCCGCCCACACCGGGTCGTACTTCGGGTCGCCCCAGGACGGTTTGGGCTCGGCCTTGATCAGGACCTGCACCATGTAGGGGTGGTCGGCCCACTTCTCGATCTCGCGGGCCGCGCCCTCGGGATCCTCGATGGCCACGCAGATCGAGCCGCGCCAGCGCTCGTGCCAGTTGTTCTTGCTGTCCAGCCAGTGCTCGGCCTGCCAGGCGTTGTGGGCGTAGGTCAGCGCGGCGGTGGCCTCCGGGATCCGGCAGTAGCCGTGCACGGGCTCGAGCACGGCGATGTCCGCGCCGGCCTCCATGATCGCCTGCCGGAACGCCAGATCGGGATCGCTGCAGGCGAATTCGCCGTCGTCGGGGAAGGTGTCGACCCGCATCGCGTACGCGTGGGCGTAGTCGGGCGCGTCGTAGTAGATCAGCTCGCCGACCCGGTGGTTCATGAAGTACTTGCTGCGGATCGGCTCCGGGATGTACTGCTGGAGCATTCCGCGCCGGGGCACCGGGTGGACGTCGGAGTCGACGCAGCGCACCGCGACGCGCTCGGTGGGGGCGACGCGCTGCTGGATGTGGGTGAGAGTCATCGTGGTCTCCTTGCTCGCCTCTAGTGTGCGGCTTGAGGGGTCAGGCCGGCCGGGATGTCGATGCCATAGAGTCCGGCGGCGTTGCGCCAGCACACCTTCTCGCGCTGCTCGGCGGTCCACGCCGCCGGCAACTCGCGGGCGTCGCCGCAGTGCCAGTGCGGGTAGCTCGAGCCGAACATCAGCATGTCGTCCTTGCCGGTGAACGACAGCCACTCGTCGGCGAAGTCGGCGTCGCCGGGACCGTCGATGCTGTTGTGGATGAAGTAGACGTGCCCGGGAAGGTAGTCGCTGGGCATCTTCGGCGCCCACGGCGTCTGCTCCAGGTGCGGCCGGCCGAAGCAGTCCATCCGCCAGATGAACGGGGTCACCATGTCGGCGGCTCCGTCGGCCCAGACGAACTTCAGATCGGGCAACCGCTCGAAAACGCCCTCGGCGATCATGTTCAGCAGGTGGTAGATGTAGTTCATCGACATGAAGCCCAGGTACTGCTCGAACGTCCGGGTGTTGCCCGACGGCGTCGGCGGGAACGCGATGCCCTCGCCGACCTCGATGTGGGTGGCCACCGGCAGCCCGGCATCGACGGCGGCTTCCCACAACTGCCAGAACTGCGGCTTGCCGTAGAGCTCGCGCGACTGCAGCGGAATGCCGATCTGCACGACGCGCGGATGGTTCTTGTACTTGTCGATCTCGCGCAGCGCGCCGCTGATGTCGTCGGGATTGACCCGGATCGTGCCGCGGAACCGCTCGCCCAGCTCCGGATGCTCCAGCCAGCGCGACACCATCATCTCGTTGTGCGCGGCCAGGATCGCGGTGCCCAGGTGGCGGTCGGGCATGATGCCGCGCCCCATCGGGTGCAGCACCGCGACGTCCACGCCCCGGTCGGCGAACAGGTGCTGGGCCACGACCTCGGGATCCGATCCGGGGTACTGACCGTCGGGTCCGCGGGAGCCCGTCACGTACTCACCGCCGGGAGCGCCGTACCAGTCCATCTCGTAGTCGGGGAACCCGCGGCTCTTGAACGGCTCGCGCATCACGGTCCGCAACTCGGGCGTCGACCCGAAGAAGATGTGGACGCTCGCGTCGATCAGGGGCGTGGTTGTCCCGTCCCGATGCTCTATCACCAAACCCGCCTTCCGGTGGCAGTGTAAATCCTAGTTCTTCAACAGCAAGAATATTGTTCTCGCGATTGAGAGTAGAACCTCGTTACCACTGTGCCTCAACAAGGTGTAGGCAGCAAGCAAATCAGCCGGTAGAGTGCGATACCGTATTGGGAGAATCGATGACGCATTAATGGAGAATCCAATTTCCAGCAGCATCGAACGCACGTGAGCAGGAGGCGGTGGGTGCTACTCGAATTCGACGCTGATCAGCAGCTGTGGCAGGACACGGTCCGCGACGCGGTGGCCAAGCAGTGCCCGGCTTCGCTGGTCCGCAGTATCGCCGAGGGCGGAGCCGACGCCGCGCAGGTGTGGAAGACCTACGTCGAGCAGGGCTGGACCGAGCTGGTCGAGCCGGAGACCGCCGTCGAGCTCGCCATCGTCCTGGAGGAGCTCGGCCGCGCGACGGATCCGACGCCGTACCTGGCCACCGTGACGCAGTTCGCGCCGCTGGCCGGCGATCGCTATCAGCCGGGCCAAGCCGCGACCGGGATCTACTCGGGCGTCGCCGCGCACCGCAGCGGCGACGGCTGGGTGCTCAACGGAACTTCGCGCTACGTGCTCGACGGCGACCGCGCGGAGAAGTTCGCGGTGGTCACCGACGGCGGGACCTTCGTCGTCGACGCCGCCCTGGCCCAGGTCACCCGCACCGAGGTGTTCGACCCGGTGCTGCATGTCGCCGATGTGGCCTTCTCCGGTGTGCGGCTGAGCGAAGACGACCGGGTGCACACCGATGCCGAGCGGGCGCGCCACATCGCGCTGATGGGCATCTCGATCACGACGGTCGGCGCCTGCCAGCGCGCGCTGGACCTGGTGCTGGCGCATGTCCGCGACCGCCACCAGTTCGGCGTGCCGATCGGCTCGTTCCAGGCCGTCCAGCACAAGGCGGTCGACATGCACGTCGCCATCGAACGGGCCCGCGCCCTGGCGTACTTCTCGGCGCTGACCATCAGCGCCGACGACCCGCGTCGGCGACTGGCGGCCGCGATGGCGAAAGCCGCTGCGGGAGAATGCCAGTCGGTGGTGTTCCGGCACGGCCTGCAGCTGTTCGGCGGTATGGGCTTCACCTGGGAGAACGATGTCCAGTTCGCGCTGAAGCGGGCCAAGGTCGGCGAGCTGTTGCTCGGCGGCGCGGCCGAGCATCGCGCGACCATCGCCGACGAGTACAGGGGGTTCTGACAGATGCAGCTCACCTTCGATCCCGACGTCGAGGAGTTCCGCGCCGAGTTCGTCGAGTTCCTCGAGGCCAACCTGCCCAGCGAGGCCGAGACCACCGAGCGGCCCCGGTCGGTGTCGCACATGCCCGCCTGGGCCCGCCGCTGGCAGCGGCTGCTGTTCGACAACGGCTGGCTGTTGCCGGGCCAGCCGCCGGAGTTCGGCGGCCGCAATGCCACTGTCCTGCAGCAGTTCGTCCATCTCGAGGAACTGTGCAAGCGCCGCATCTACCACAGCTTCAACCCGCAGGGTGTCAACATCGTTGCGGCATCGCTGATCTCGTTCGGCTCCGACGGAGCAGAAGCACCAGTGGGCGGTGCCGGTGCTCAAGGGCGAGAAGACCGCGTCGCTGGGCATGAGCGAGCCCAGCGCCGGTTCGGACCTGGCGTCACTGCGCACCCGCGCCGTGCTCGACGGCGACCACTTCGTGGTCAACGGCCAGAAGGTGTGGACCTCGGGCGCGCACGACGCGGACTTCCTGCTGACGTTCGTGCGCACCGACCCGGATGCGCCCAAGCACAAGGGCATCAGCGTGCTGGTGATCCCCACCGATCTGCCCGGTGTGGTCCGCCGGCCGTTCCCGTCCATCTGCGGCGTCGACGACCTGGACTTCAACGAGGTGTTCTTCACCGACGTGCGGGTTCCGGCCGAGAACCTGGTCGGCCCGCTCAACGGCGGCTGGGGTGTGGCCAACGGCTCACTGGGCCACGAGCGCACCATGATGTGGCTGGGCTTCGCCGACCGAATCGACAACATGCTCAGCGACTTTCACCCGAGTACACCGCTGGAGCGCGACCAGTACGCCTCGAGCATCATGGACTATCAGGCGTTGCGGCTGATGGGTTCGAAGGGGCTTGCCAAGGCCGCGCGCGGCGAGACCGATGTCGCCGGCGTGTCGGTGGTCAAGCTGTTCGGTTCCGAGGCGGAGTTGCGGCTCGCCGAGAACGCGCTGACCGCCGCGGGATCCGAGGGTCTGGTGCACCCGTCGACGTCGGGGCCGTATGCGCACATGAACCTCGACGCACTACTTCGCCAGCTGGTTCGAGCGCTATGCGCGCAGCTTCGCGGGCACGATCGCCGGCGGCACCTCAGAGATCCAGCGCAACATCATCGCCCAGCAGGTGCTGGGCCTGCCGCGGGGCAAGTAGCTCTTCATCGAGTGACGGAACCTCGCACGACGGTGCACTCGCACTTCTCCTGCGAGGCTGCCTCAGCGTCAGACGCAAGAGTCAGTCGATGACGGCGGCTTCCTTGCGCTCGGTGATCGGCCGAGCCAGTTCCTGCTCGTCGCAGATCCTCTGCAGCTTGTCCAGCGTCTCGTCCAGGCCCGGGCCGAGCGGCTTACCGGGTGTGAACGTGGCAGGCAGATGCCGCATGCCCTGGATGACGCCGATGGTGTCGTAGTGCACGGTGCGCTCGGGATCGCAGGTGTAGTCGGGCATCCGGTCCAGCACGCTGGTCAGCATGTCCTTGAACACGGCGCGGGCGACGTTGGACCCGATGCAGCGGTGCACGCCGATACCGAAGCTGAAGTGGCGGTTGCCCTTCCGGTCCAGGACGACCTCGTTGGGATCCTGGAACACCGACGGGTCGCGGTTGGCCATCGCCCACGAGATCCACACCCGCTCACCCTCTTTGAAGTGGTGGCCCTCGAGGTCGACGTCGTCGGAGAAGGTGCGGCCGTCGCCGGGCGCCGGGGTGTAGAACCGCAGGAACTCCTCGGTGGCGGGGTCCAGCAGAGCCTCGCGCTCGCGGCTGAGCCGTGCCCGCTCCTGCGGATGCTCGGAAAGCCATTCCAGCGCATGGGCGGTCAGCGCCGTGGTGGTGTCGAAGCCACCACCGATCACCAGGCCGAGCATGCCCAGGATCTCCATGTCCGGGGCGGGTTCGCCGTCGATGCGCAGGTTCAGCAGTGCATTGATCAGACCGGGGCGGGGATTCTGCTTCGACCTCGTTCATGCGGGTGATGAGGTCGATGCCCATCTCGCGATGCTGTGCGGCCACCCGTTCGGCGTCGGGGGAGTGCTCGGGGGTGTAGATCGCCGCATGGGTCGGCTCGCAGTAGAGCTCCCATTTCTTCAGCGGGATGCCCAGCAACGCCATCGTCAGCACCGCGGGCACGATGTTGGCCAGGTCGTCGATGAAGTCGATCTCGCCCGTTGCGATCTTCTCGTCGATACTGGCCCGGGTGATCTCGTGGATGAACGGCTCCCAGCGCTTGACCGCGGCGGGCGACAGGTAGGGATTGAAGCACGTTGCGGTAGATGCGGTGCTCCGGGTCGTCCATCTCCAGCATGCCGCCGCGGGTCACCACCCGGCGGGCGGTGGGGATGGAAATGCCCTTGTACCCGCGTCGTTCGCCGTTGATGTCGTGGTCGTTGGAGATGTGCGGGCAGCGGGCCAGTTCGAACACCGCCTCGCTGCCGGCCGCCACCCAGTGCCCGCCGTAGGTGTCCGACCATGCGACCGGGCACTTCTCGTGCATCTCCTCGGTGATCTTCTCGAACTGCACGCGATAGTCCGACGTGTGCCGGTCGAAGTGATACCGAGGCTGTCTCCGCTGCTCGTCAGCGGTGCTGTCGTCGACGCTCAAGGCGCTGTCTCCCTTGACTATTAGGGGTTGGGACTTCTCAGTCCTCTTCGATGAGGATTGCTTGCTCCGGGCAGGACTGCGCGGCTTCGCGAACCAGGTCCTCCTGGTCTGCGGGTACCACCTCGGTGACTGCCGACGAACTGCCGTCGATGTCGCTGAGCTGGAACATCTCTGGAGCGATCATGGCGCACAGGGTGTGTCCCTGGCAGCGATCCTGATCAACCCGAACCTTCACTGTTTTCCCCTTCGGTCTTGCGATTCAGTGCCGGATGTCAGACGTGGTAGTCGTACCACTTGAGGTAGCCGCCGGCGTCCACGCGCAGCTGCATGCCGGTGACGTAGCGGGCCTCGTCGGATGCCAGCCACAGCACGGCGTTGCTGATGTCCAGCGGCTCAACGTAGTTCACCTGCATCGCCTGCTGGATACCGAAGACGGGCTCGGCGTCGGCGCGGGTGGGGTGCTCGAGATCGGGACGGAACGAGCGGTACATCGGCTCGCTCTGCAGCATGTCGGTGTTGCAGTTCGTCGGGTGGACGACGTTGGCACGGATGCCGCGCACCGCGAGCTCGGTGGCCAGGTCGTGGACGTAGTTCGACAGCAGGCGCTTGGCGACCATGTAGGACATGCCGCCCGGGTCGGCGCCGGGGTCGTCCTTCTGGTGGGCGTCCATCAACGCCGCGGTGGATCCGGTGGCGACGATCGACGCGCCCTCCTGCAGATGGGGCAGCGCGACCTGGATCGCGTTGATGGTGCCGATCAGGTTGGTGTTGATGACGTCGCACCACGCCTGCAGCGGCGGGTGTGCCCTTCATCCCGGCGATACCGGCCTGGGCGACCACGATGTCGACCTTGCCGAACTCGGCCAGGCCCTGCTCCAGGGCTTCCTTGAGCTGGGCGGCCTCGCGCACGTCGGCCTTGGCGGTGACGATGCCGCGACCGGTCTTCTTGACCAGCTCGGCGGTCTCCTCCAGGTCCTCCGGGGTGGCCATCGGGTAGCCGATGGTCTCGATGTCCTCGCACAGGTCGATGGCGATGATGTCGGCGCCTTCTTCGGCCAGCCGCAGGGCATGACTGCGCCCCTGTCCGCGTGCGGCACCGGTGATGAAGGCGACCTTGCCTTGGACTCGTCCCACGGGAGTTCCTTTCAGTTTCTGTTCGGTCGATCGACTTGCGGACGGGCGGTCAGGTGTTGCGGCCGCCGTTGACGCCGAGGATCTGGCCGGTGATGTAGCCGGCCTCCTCGGAGATGAAGAAGGCGCACGCGGCGGCGATGTCCTCGGGCTTGCCTATCCGGCCCACCGGGGTCCGCTTGATCGCCTCTTCGATCGAACCGAGGTTGCCCTGTTCGGCCGACTTGCGCAGCATCGGGGTGTCGACGAATCCGGGCGGGACGGCGTTGACGGTGATCCCGGCCGGACCGTACTCCAGCGCAAGGCTTTTCGTCAGTCCGTTCACGCCGGATTTGGCCGCCACGTAGGCGGACATGAACGGCGCACCGGAGTGGGTGCTCGACGAGGAGATGTTGACGATGCGGCCCCAGCCCGCCTCGACCATGTCGGGCAGCACGGCCTGGGTGGTGTGGAAGACCCCGTGCAGGTTGATGTCGATGATCTTGCGCCACTCATCGAAGCTGATGTTGGCGAAGCGCCGGAAGACCTCTTTGCCGGCGGCGTTGACCAGGATCGTCACCGGGCCCAGTACGCCGCGGATCTCGGTGAGCGCGGCATCCACCTGGTCGCGGTCGGTGACGTCGGCGATGTAGGAGTACTCGGTGTCCGACGGGTTGAGGTCGATCGTGGCGACGTTGTAGCCGTCGGTGCGCAGTCGACGGGCGACCGCCGCTCCGATTCCCGAACCCCCGCCGGTCACCAGAGCGGTCTTCACAGGTGGTCTCCGTCGCGGTGGAACTGTGGGCAGTACGGTGCGCGGTCACGCCCGTACCCCATAGCGTCGCTGATCCGATGGATCTCGGTAGTCAAGAATCTCCCTTTCCGGAATGAGAACGCTACTCTCGCTGTGACGCATTTCGCAAGACACTCTGGCGCAATCTGTCTAACTGCGGAGATGCTGTGGCGTCAGGTGTCCGCCGTCGCAGCACAGGGCATCTGACGATGTGCCGATGCGCCTTGAGTTCTCGTCGGCCGAATGTATGATTCGCCGAAGATGAGAACCGAGTTATCCCGAACTCGAGGAGTAGTTGCATGCCAGTGCAGGACAAAACGGCCACCATCGCGGGTGAAAATGCGAAGGAGGGCCGGGCGTCCGATCGGCACATGTTGATCGACGGTGAGCTCGTCGATGCCGACCAGACGTACCCCTCGGTGAACCCCGCCAACGGTGACGTCGTCGGCTACGCGCCCAACGCCGGCGTCGCCGACGCCGAGCGGGCGATCGCCGCCGCCCGCAAGGCGTTCGACACCACGGACTGGTCGACGAACGTCGAGTTGCGCATCCGGTGCATGGCGCAGCTGCACAAGGCGCTGGTCGAGCACAGCGACGAACTGCGTGCGGTGACCATCGCCGAGGTCGGTGCGACCCAGGCCCTGACCGAAGGGCCGCAGCTCGACGATCCCATCAGGATCATCGGCTACTACGCCGAGTTGCTGAAGACCTATCCGCTGACCGAGGAGCTCGGCGAGATCGAGAGCCGCGGCCAGCGCCACCGCCGCTGGGTCGAGAAGGAAGCCGCCGGCGTCGTCGCGGCGATCATCGCCTACAACTATCCCAATCAGCTGGCGATGGCCAAGCTGGGTCCGGCGCTGGCCGCCGGCTGCACGGTCGTGCTGAAGGCCGCCCCCGACACCCCGTTGACCACGCTGGCCCTCGGCGAGATCGTCGCCAAGTACACCGACATCCCCGCCGGGGTGATCAACGTGATCAGCTCGACCGACGCCGCGGTCGGCGTGGCCCTGACGACGAGTCCCGACGTCGATGTCGTGACGTTCACCGGATCGACGGCCACCGGCCGCAAGATCATGGCCGCCGCCGGCGAGACCATCAAGAAGGTCTTCCTGGAACTGGGTGGCAAGTCGGCGATGATCGTCCTCGACGACGCCGACTTCAACACCTGCGCCATGATGGCGGCCTTCATGATCTGCTCGCATGCCGGGCAGGGCTGCGCGATCACCACCCGGCTGCTGGTTCCGCGCACGCACCACGACGAGATCGTGGGACTGGTGACGAACTTCCTCGGGATGATCAAGTACGGCGACCCGGCCGAGCCCGACACCTACATGGGGCCGCTGATCAGCGAGACCCAGCGCGACAAGGTCGACGGCATCGTGCAACGGGCTGTCGCTGCCGGCGCCACGCTGGTGGCCGGCGGCAAGAAGGTCGAGGGTCCGGGCTTCTTCTACGAGCCCACCCTGCTGACCAACGTCGACCCGGACAGCGAGATCGCCCAGGAGGAGATCTTCGGACCGGTGCTGGCCGTGATCGCCTACGACGACGACGACGACGCCGTGCGCATCGCCAACAACTCCATCTACGGGCTGTCGGGCGCTGTGTTCGGCGGTCAGGACCGGGCGCGCGCCATCGCCCGCCGCATCCGCACCGGAACCATCGGCATCAACGGTGGCAACTACTTCGCCCCGGACAGCCCGTTCGGCGGCTTCAAGCAGTCCGGTGTCGGCCGCGAGATGGGAGTGGCCGGGCTCGAGGAATTCCTGGAGGGCAAGACCCTGGCCGAGGTGGTCGGGTGACGGGCCCGCTGGCGGGTGTCCGTGTCCTGGAGGTCGCGATGTACGGGTTCGTCCCGTCCTGCGGCGCGGTGCTCGGCGAGTGGGGCGCGGAGGTCGTCAAGGTCGAGCACGCCGTGACCGGCGACCCGCAGCGCGGGCTGCGCCAGACCGGTCCGCTTCGGGTCGAGGGCGACCCGAACCCGAACTTCGACAACGCCAACCGCGGTAAGCGCAGCATCGGTCTGGACATGTCGGTGCCCGAGGGCAGGGAGGTGCTCTACGAACTCGCCCGGCGTTCCGATGTCTTCCTGACCAGCTTCCTGCCGGGGCACCGCAAGAAGTTCGGCATCGACGTCGAGGACATCCGCGCCGTCAACCCCGCGATCATCTACGCGCGCGGCAGCGCGTTCGGCCCGCGCGGTCAGGAGTCGGAGAAGGGCGGTTACGACATGACCGCCTTCTGGTGCCGGGCCGGCACCGCCGCCACCATCACCCCGCCCGGGATCGAGGGCATGATCGGCCCGCCCGGACCGGCCTACGGCGACACCATCTCGGGCACCAACCTGGCCGGCGGCATCGCGGCGGCGTTGTTCAAGCGCGAGCGCACCGGCGAACCATCGGTGGTCGACGTCTCGCTGCTGGGCAGCGGCCTGTGGGCGATGGGCCACACCATCGCCCTGACCCAGCACCTTCACGAGCGTCTGGTGGCGCCGGTTCCCGGCGTGCACGGCTCGCCGATCAATCCCCTTGTGGGGCTGTACGAGACCGCCGACGGTCGCTACATCTCCTTCGTGATGATGCAGCCAGGAAAGTTCTGGGCCGATGTCTGCCGGCACATGGACATCGCCGAGTACGTCGACGATCCGCGGTTCGCCAGCATCGAGCAGATCGCCGCCCACACCGCCGACGCGGTGGAGATCCTCGGCAAGGCGATGGCCACCCGCACGCTCGACGGAGTGGTCGGCTCGCTTCGCCACGCTGGCCGGACCGTGGGCGCCGGTGCAGGACACGTTGCAGGCCGCGGCCGACGCCCAGGTGCGGGCCAACGAGTACCTGGTCCAGGCGGGGGAGTTGGAGCTGGTGACCAACCCGGTGCAGTTCGACGTGGCCGCTCCCGCGACCACGCCCGCCCCGGGCTTCGCCGAGCAGACCGACGAGATCCTCGAAGAGCTCGGACTGGACTGGGACCGGATCATCGAACTCAAGACCGCCGGCGCGGTCACCTAGGTAGCGCCGGAGATCTCATGCCACACCTCACCGTTTCGGGTACTCAGTCGCCCGCTCTCCACTGTGACCCACGTCGCATTGTCGGCGGGGTCCCGGACCACGTCACACCGGCATTCCGGACGTCACCGGGTTTGCTCGCCGGGCGTTATTTGCACACGATTTCGGCCAAGTGCGGACGTGTGTCAATAGCGCTCGTGGGAAACGGGTCGCAGGCCTTACCCAATTCGAGAACGCGGCCGGGTGTCGAGCGGATGCCCGCCGGACCTGAGCACTCCGATCATCGAAGTGGCTGTTCAGCAGCAGATCTGACGGTCCCAGAGGGCAATCTGGCCGCCCGTGGTCACGTGGCGACGTGGCGGCCCAACGAAGACATGACGGAATCTACCGGCAACGAATCGTGCCGAGCGAAGTGCGATCAGCATGGCACGTCCTGCGTCCGGTGATATTGGTGTTGCTGAAGTTCACGATTCCATCACCCGGGCCGTGTCGATCAGCTATGAAGAGGACGACTTCGCCGAACCCGCCGCAGTATCCGCAGTGACGATCCTGGAAGGACCGGTTACCGATGGCAGGTAAGGGACCAGATCGGTGGTCGCCGGGCATCGCGATCAGTCGTGGGGTGTCGGGTCCGATGCAGGCTATCGGTGGGTTGTTTGCGATGTCGGCGGATGCGGTGCGGTTCATTTTCCGTAAGCCGTTTCAGTGGCGGGAGTTTTTGGAGCAGTCCTGGTTTGTGGCGCGGGTGTCGTTGGCGCCGACGTTGTTGGTGGCGATTCCGTTCACGGTGTTGGTGAGTTTCACGCTCAACATCTTGTTGCGGGAGTTGGGTGCGGCGGATCTCGTCGGGTGCGGGTGCGGCTTTTGGTGCGGTGACGCAGGTGGGTCCGTTGGTGACGGTGTTGATCGTGGCCGGGGCGGGGGCGACGGCGATGTGTGCGGATTTGGGGTCGCGCACGATTCGTGAGGAGATCGACGCGATGGAGGTGCTGGGGATCAACCCGGTGCAGCGTTTGGTCACGCCGCGGATGTTGGCGTCGGGGTTGGTGGCGTTGTTGCTCAATTCGTTGGTGGTGATCATCGGGATTTTGGGTGGCTATGTGTTTTCGGTGTTCGTTCAGGATGTGAATCCGGGGGCGTTCGCGGCGGGGATCACGTTGTTGACCGGGGTGCCGGAGGTGATCATCTCGTGTGTCAAGGCGGCGTTGTTCGGGTTGATCGCGGGGTTGGTGGCCTGTTATCGGGGGTTGACGATTACCGGTGGGGGTGCCAAGGCGGTGGGTAATGCGGTCAACGAGACGGTGGTGTATGCGTTCATGGCGTTGTTCGTGGTCAACGTGGTCGTCACGGCCATCGGCATCCGAATGACGAGCCGGTAGGGCGGGCACGACACCGTGACATTGCATCGGCGTATCCGCGACTGGTCCGTCAGTTCAGACGCCCGATCGGGGTTTTGGGCCGCATCGGGGATCAGACTCTGTTCTACGGACGGGCGTTGGCGGGGACGCCGTATCGCGACGGTGCATTTCCGTAAGGAGATCATCCGGTTGATCGCCGAGATCTCGATGGGTGCCGGGACGTTGGCGATGATCGGCGGCACGGTCGTGATCGTCGGGTTCTTGACGTTGGCCGCCGGTGGGACGTTGGCGGTGCAGGGCTACAGCTCGTTGGGCAATATCGGCATCGAGGCGCTGACCGGGTTCTTGGCGGCGTTCATCAATGTGCGGATCTCTGCGCCGGTGGTGGCCGGGATCGGGTTGGCGGCCACCTTCGGGGCGGGGGTGACCGCGCAGTTGGGGGCGATGCGGATCAACGAGGAGATCGACGCGCTGGAGTCGATGGCGATCCGGCCGGTGGAATACCTGGTCTCGACCCGGATCGTGGCCGGGATGGTGGCGATCACGCCGCTGTACTCGATCGCGGTGATCTTGTCGTTTCGTGGCCTCGCAGTTCACCACGGTGGTGCTCTTCGGGCAGTCCGGCGGGCTGTATGACCACTACTTCAACACGTTTTTGAATCCGATCGACTTGTTGTGGTCGTTTCTGCAGGCGGTGTTGATGGCGATCACGATCTTGTTGATCCACACCTACTTCGGCTACTTCGCCACCGGCGGCCCCTCCGGGGTGGGGGTGGCGGTCGGTGACGCGGTGCGCACCTCCCTGATCGTGGTGGTCTCGGTGACCCTGCTGGTCTCACTGGCCATCTACGGCTCCAACGGCAACTTCAACCTGTCCGGATAGGGAGAAGACGTGACGCGAAACCTCGGTCCGGGGCCGGCCGACCGATCCGAAACCGAATCGGCGGCAGCGCCCGTCGCCGCGCGCGCGGGGCAGAGCTTCGGGGCGCGCAGCTATGCGCGCCCGTTGGCGGGCCTTGCCACGGTCGTGGCGATCCTCGCCATCGTCGCGCTCTCGGTCGGATTGTTCCGCGGCAGCTTCACCAAAACCGTTCCGGTGACCGTGATCTCCGACCGCGCCGGCCTGGTGATGAATCCCGACGCCCGGGTCAAGATGCGCGGTGTCCAGGTCGGCAAGGTCGCCTCGATCGAGACCCGCGCCGACGGCACGGCCGCCCTGCACCTGGCGATGGATCCCGACCAGCTGCGGCACATCCCGCAGAACGTCCTCGTCGACATCGCCTCGACGACGGTGTTCGGCGCGAAGTTCGTCGAACTCATGCCGCCGCCGGACCCCTCACCGACGCGGATGTACCCCGGCCAGGTGGTCAACGCCGGTCACGTCACCGTCGAGATCAACACCGTGTTCCAGCAACTGGTTTCGGTGCTCAACAAGCTCGACCCCGCCAAGCTCAACGAGACGCTCGGCGCGATCGCCAAGGCGTTCAACGGCCGCGGCGAGAAGATCGGCCAGACCCTCACCGACTTCGACAGGCTGCTGGCCAAACTGGACCCCAGCCTGCCCAACCTCAGGCACGACATCGAGGTCTTCCCGGCGGTGGCCAACACCTACGCCGACGCCTCCGACGATCTGATCCGCACCGTCAACAACGCCTCCAGCATCAGCCGGTCCATCGTCGACGAGCAGCAGAACCTCGACGCCCTGCTGATCAGCGCGACCGGTCTGGCGGACCTGGGCAACGAGGTCATCGGCGACAACCGCCAGGGCCTGTCCGACGCCGTGCACGTGCTGCTGCCGACCACCGACCTGCTGGCGAAGTACCACGAGAACGTCGCCTGCGGCCTGGCCGGCATCATCCCGTTCGCCACCTCGCCGCCACTGCCGGTGCCCGGCGTGCTGGTGTCGGTGAGCTTCCTGCTCGGCATCGAGCGCTACCGCTTCCCGCAGGACCTGCCCAAGGTCAACGCCAAGCTCGACCGGCCGATCTGCAAGGAGATGGGATTGCCCAACGTGCCGTATGAGTACGTGCCGCCCATGCTGGTCGCCGACGTCGGCGCCAACCCGTGGCGCTACGGCAACCAGGGCATCCTGCTGAACTCCGACGGGCTCAAGCAGTTCCTGTTCGGACCGATCGACGGTCCGCCGCGCAACACCGCGCAGATCGGGCATGCCCGGATGATGCGCACGGCACAGGACTCTCATCAAGTTCGTCATCTTCGCCATCATCATGTCGTTTCTGACCGCGTTGCTGTTCTTCATCTTCGGCCAGTACCGCACCGGCGCCACCAACGGGTACTCGGCGGTGTTCGCCGACGCGTCGCGGCTGAAGACCGGGGACACGGTCCGCGTCGCCGGTATCCGGGTCGGCACCGTCAACGACCTCGAGCTGCGGCCGGACAAGTCGGTGCTGGTGAAGTTCGACGCCGACCGCGACGTCGTGCTGACCACCGGAACCAAAGCCGCGGTGCGCTACCTGAACCTGGTCGGTGACCGCTATCTGGAACTGGTCGACGGTCCCGGCTCGACCAAGGTGCTGCCGGCCGGGTCGCAGATCCCGCCGGACCGCACGGCCGGCGCCCTTGACCTCGACCTGCTGCTCGGCGGGCTGAAACCCGTTATCCAGGGCCTCAATCCGCAGGACGTCAACGCGCTGACCTCGTCGCTGATCCAGGCGTTCCAGGGCCAGGGCGGCACACTGTCGTCGCTGTTCGCCAAGACGTCGTCGTTCTCGAACGCACTGGCCGACAACGACCAGACCATCCAGCAGCTGATCGACAACCTCAACACCGTCGTGGCGGTGCTGGCCAAGGACGGCGGACAGTTCGACGCGTCGATCGACAAGCTCGAACAGCTGATCTCCGGGCTCTCGGGCGACCGCGACCCGATCGGCACCGCGATCACCTCGCTGGACAACGGCACCGCCTCGCTGGCCAGCCTGCTCGGCGAGGCCCGCCAGCCGCTGGCCAACGCCGTCGAGCAGCTGAACCGCCTTGCGCCGCTGCTCGACGACAGCAAGGACGGCCTGGAAGCCGGCATCAAGCGGATGCCCGGCAACTACCGCAAGCTCGTGCGACTCGGCGCCTACGGCAGCTTCATCCAGTACTACATCTGCGGGCTGTCCTTCCGGGCGACCGACCTGCAGGGCCGGACGGTGGTCTTCCCGTGGATCAAGCAAGAGACCGGAAGGTGCGCCGAGCCCGATGCTTAAATACCGCGGATCCAATCTGGTCAGGGCCGGCTTCATGGGCGTGGTCCTGATCATCATGGTGATTCTCGTCGGCCTGCAGCCCGAGAAGCTGCTGTCCCTGGCGACCAACGTCAAGTACCAGGCGTTGTTCAGCGAGGCCGGCGGCATCATGCCCGGCAACGACGTGACGGTGTCCGGCATGAAAGTCGGTACGGTCCAGACCGTTTCACTGCAGGACGGCGACGCGCTGGTCACCTTCCCGGTCAAGGGCAAGGTCCCGCTCGGTGGCGACACCACCGCGCACATCCGCACCGGAACCCTGCTCGGCGAACGCGTGCTGACCCTGGAGTCGGCCGGCAGCACCACGATGAAGCCGCAGACGCTCATCCCGATCACCCGGACGTCGTCGCCGTACTCGCTGACCGACGCCGTCAGCGACCTGACCACCAACACCGCGGGCACCGACACCGAATCGCTCAACCAGTCGCTGGACACGCTGTCGGAGACGCTCGATCAGCTTGCGCCGCAACTCGGTCCGACCTTCGACGGGGTGACCCGGCTGTCCAAGTCGCTGAACGCCCGCAACGACTCGCTGGCCTCGCTGCTGAAGAGCGCCGCCGACGTCAGCAAGGTCCTGGGCAAGCGCAGCGACAAGCTGAACACGTTGATCCTCAACGGCAACGATCTGCTCGGGTGTGCTCAACGAGCGGCGGCTGGCCATCTCCAACCTGCTGGCCAACACCTCGGCGGTGGCCCAGCAGCTCACCGGCCTGGTCAAGGACAACGAGGCGAAGCTGGCGCCGACCCTGCAGCGGCTGAACTCGGTGCTGGCGATGCTGGAGAACCAGCGCGACAACCTGTCCAAGGCGCTGCCCGGACTTGCGAAGTTCGAGCTGACGCAGGGCGAGACCGTGTCCAGCGGCTTCTACTACAACGCCTTCGTGCCCAACGTCCAGCCGGCGCAGCTGCTGCAGCCGTTCTTCGACTACGCATTCGGCTTCCGGCGCGGTGTCAACGCCGGCCAGCCGCCGGACAACGCCGGGCCACGGGCCGAGCTTCCGTTCCCGTACAACGGTATTCCGCAGCCCAACGAACGGTGGGGACAGCCATGAAGCGCAGAGGACTCGCCATAGCGATGGCGGCCGTGCTGGCGGTGCTGCTGCTCGTGGGTGCGGCCTTCCTGGTGCGGCAACGTGTTCTTCGCGCCCACCAAGATCACCGCGTACTTCCCGAGCGCGACCGGTATCTACGCGGGCGACGAGGTGCGGGTGTCGGGCGTCAAGGTCGGCAAGATCAACTCGATCGAGCCGGACGGCACCCAGGCCAAGATCACCATGAGCATCGACCGCGGCGTGCCGATCCCGGCCGACGCCAAGGCCGTGATCGTCGCCCAGAACCTGGTCGCGGCGCGCTACGTCCAGCTGACCCCGGCCTACCGCCACAACAGTGGACCGAAGATGGCCAGCGGCGCGGTGATCCCGATCGACCGCACCGCGATTCCCGTCGAGTGGGACGAGGTCAAGAACCAGGTGATGCGCCTGGCCACCGACCTGGGTCCGCAAGGCAACGTGTCGACCACGTCGGTGAGCAGGTTCATCGACAGCGCCGCCAACGCGCTCGACGGCAACGGCGACAAGCTGCGGCAGACCATCGCGCAGCTGTCCGGGGTGAGCCGGGTGCTCGCCGACGGCAGCGGCAACATCGTCGACGTCATCAAGAACCTGCAGACCGTCGTGACGACGTTGCGCGACAGCAACACTCAGATCGTCCAGTTCCAGAACCGGTTGGCGACGCTGACCAGTGTGCATCAACGACAGCAGTTCGGACCTCGACGGCGCGATCGCCAATCTGTCGGTGGCGATCGGCGAGGTGAAGCGCTTCATCGCCGAGACCCGCGACCCGACCTCCGAGCAGATCCAGCGGCTGGGCAACGTCACCCAGATCCTGGTGGACAACAAGACCGCGCTGGAGAACGTCCTGCACATCGTCGCCGACGGCGTTCGCCAACGGCTACAACATCTACAACCCGGACACCGGCGACTTCGGCGGCGGTTTCACGTTGCCGAACTTCTCCAACCCGGTCGGGTTCGTCTGCGGCTCGATCGGCGCGCTGGAGAACACCACCGCACCGGAGACGGCCAAGCTGTGCGCGCAGTACCTCGGTCCGGCGCTGCGGCTGCTGAACTTCAACTACATCCCGATCCCCACCAACCCGTACCTGATGAAGTCGGCGAACCCGAACAACATCGTCTACGCGGACCCGTCGCTGGCGCCCGGTGGCCCCGGCCCGCAACGGGGTCCCGAGGACGCCGCCTGCCGTCTCGGCCTACACCGGGTTGAACAACGACGTCGGCGCGCCCGAGAACTACGGTCAGCCGCCGGCCATCGCGCCGGGACCGGGTGCCCCGGACGTCCCGCATGCACCTGCCTATCCGTCACCCGCGCTGTTGCCCGGGCAGACGGTGCCGACCGTGTCGAACCTGCCGGGCATGCTGATGCCGGGCGGTACCGGGCCGGTCCCGGATCCGTCGTTCGTGCCGCCGCCCGCCGCGGGCGCACCGCCTGCCGCCGGGGCACCGCCTGGGCCACCTCTGCCGGCGGAAGGGACACCGTGATGCGTAGAACGTCCATCCGCCGACTGCTCGTCGTGGGCTGCGGCGTCATGCTGACGTCGACGGGTTGCGCCTTCCAGGGCCTCAACTCGCTGCCGCTGCCCGGCGCGGTCGGCCGCGGTCCGGGCGCCAACATCTACCACGTCGAAGTCGACAACGTCGGGACCCTGGAATCCAATTCGCCGGTGCTGATGAACGACGTCGTGGTCGGCAGTGTCGGCAAGATGACCCTCAAGGGCTGGCACGCCGACGTCGAGATCTCGGTCAAGCCCGACATCGACATCCCCGCCAACGCGGTGGCCACCGTCGGGCAGACCAGCCTGCTGGGTTCGATGCACGTGGCGCTCAATCCGCCGCTCGGTGAAAAGCCAAGCGGCCGGCTCGTTCCCGGCGGCACCATCCCGCTGAGCCAGACGTTCGAAGTATCCGTCGACCGAGCAGACGCTGTCGGCGGTGGCCGCCGTGGTCAACGGCGGCGGCCTGGGTCAGATCGGCGACATCATCCACAACTTCAGCACCGCACTGTCCGGGCGGGAGAGCGATGTCCGCGATCTGCTGACCCGCCTGGACAACTTCGTCGGCGTGCTCGACGAGCAGCGCGACAACATCGTCGCCTCCATCCAGTCGCTGAACCGGCTCTCCGGAACCTTCGCCGGGCAGACCGAGGCGATCGACCGGGTGCTCACGGAGCTGCCGCCGGCGCTGGACGTCCTGATCAAGGAACGGCCCGCGCTGACCACCGCCCTGGTCAAGCTCGGCACCTTCAGCGACACCGCGGCGGGTCTGGTCAACGACACCCAGGCCGACCTGGTGCAGAACCTGAAGAACCTGGAGCCGGCGCTGAAGGGGCTTGCCGACATCGGTCCCGACATCGGCAAGGCGCTGGCCTACGCGACGACGTTCCCGTACAGCCAGGGCCTGATCGACCGGGCCGTCCGCGGCGACTACATGAACCTGTACGCGGTGCTCGACTTCACCGATCCCGCGCCTCAAGCGCAGGTCTGTTCCTGGGCACCCGGTGGGGCGAGGAACACGCGAAACTCGTTCCGGCGCCCGGTGATCCGTGGTATCTGAACTACACCTACGAACCGCTGGCGGCCGGGGTGGCCCCGCCGCCGCAGGGTGACGACGCGGCGCCGGTGAATCCCGCGGCCGGGCCGATGCCGGCGGTGGACGGCCCGGTCCTTCCGGTCGTCCCGCAACCGTTGGGCGGACTGTTCACGGTGCCCAGCCAGGAGGCGGTCAACCAGATCTTCGCCGGCCCGTACCCGGCGCAGGGCGAGCCACGCCGGCGCCGGCCCTGCGCCGGCGGCTCCGCCGACCGACGCTCCCAGCCCGACCGGAGGAAACTGATGCTGACGCGTTTCGTCCGAAATCAGCTGATCATCTTCACGATTGCGTCGATCGTCGGCATCGCGGTGATGGTCTTCGCCTACATGCAGGTGCCGACGCTGCTGGGGCTGGGCAAGATCACCGTGAAGCTGGAACTGCCCGCCAGCGGCGGGCTGTACCGGTTCGCCAACGTCACCTACCGCGGGGTGCAGATCGGCAAGGTGACCTCGGTCGATCTGACCGACAACGGGGCGGTCGCCACGATGTCGCTGAACACCTCGCCCAAGATTCCCGCCGACCTGCAGGCGAATGTCCGCAGCATCTCCGCGGTGGGCGAGCAGTTCGTCGATCTGGTGCCGCGCACCAAGTCCGGGCCGTACCTGGGGGACGGTTCGGTGATCCCGGTGAAGGACGCCTCGATTCCGCAACCGGTCGGTCCGATGCTCGATCAGGTCAGCAAGCTGCTCGACACCATCCCGCAGAACAAGATCGCGCAACTGCTCGACGAGTCGTTCAAGGCGTTCAACGGCGCCGGGTTCGACATCCAGTCGCTGCTCGACTCCGCGTCGAAGCTGACCGGTGACCTCAACGGGGTCTCCGATCAGACCCGGGCCCTGGTCGACGACACCGGACCGCTGCTGGACGGTCAGGCCCAGACCAGCGACTCGATCAAGATCTGGGCGCGCAGCTTCGCCGGTATCACCGACTCGCTGCACAACAACGACCCGCAGATCCGCAACATCCTGCAGACCGGACCCGGTGCGGTCAGCGAGGTTTCGGCGCTGCTGAACCAGGTGAAGCCGACCTTGCCGGTGCTGCTGGCCAACCTGAACACCGTGGGTCAGGTGCTGGTCACCTACAACCCGGGCATCGAGCAGTTGCTGGTGATCCTGCCGGCCTACATCGCCGCCCAGCAGTCGTTCGGTCTGCCGAAGAACAACCCCACCGGGTCTGCCGCTGGGCGAGTTCGCCACGATGTTCGGCGATCCGCCGCCGTGCACGGTCGGGTTCCTGCCGCCGTCGCAGTGGCGCTCCCCGGCCGACACTGTCCGACATCGACACCCCGGACGGCCTGTACTGCAAACTGCCTCAGGACTCCCCGATCTCGGTGCGCGGTGCGCGCAACTATCCCGTGCATGGACAAGCCGGGCAAGCGGGCACCCACGGTCGAGATCTGCGAGAGCGACAGGCCCTATGAGCCGTTGGCGATGCGCCAGCATGTCACCGGTCCGTATCCGCTTGATCCGAACCTGATCTCGCAGGGCATCCCGCCGGACGACCGGACCACCTTCAACGACAACATCTACGGTCCGCTGGAGGGCACCCCGAGGCCGCCGGGGCCGCGCCGGATCCGCGGAGGCGCCGTCGGCCCCGCGGCGGCGCAACTGCCGCCGGCACCGGAAGCCGTTGCGCCACCGGCTGATACGACGGGTCCGCTGCCCGGTCCCGCGCCGGCCGAGCTCCGGTTCCCGACGGTGGCGCGGTACCGGTCGCGCCGAGTGCATACGGCAGCAACGCCACTGGCAAGCCGCCGGTCGCGGTCGCCTACTACGACCCGCAGAACGGCCGGTACCTGACCCCCGACGGTCAGTACCAGCAGCAGGCGAGCGTGGTGGCCGGCGGCGCGGCCAAGACGTGGCAGGACCTGCTGCCTACCTAGGCGGCAGCTCCGGAAGGATTGGAGACAACGTGATGCGCGCAGTCAGTGTGCTCCTTGGTGCGAGTGCCGTAACTCTCGTTGCCGCAACGGGTATCGCGGCCCCGGTCCACGCGGACGACACCACCGGCATCGAGCTCAACGGCAGGTATCTCGTCACGTCCAACGGTGAGTGGTCCAAGACACAACGAGGTGTTCCACAACGAGCAGGTGGTTCGGCAGGTGTGGACCACCACGTCCTCGTGCGAGAGCCCGACATCGTGCACCGGCCACCTGACGAGCAGTCTGGGCTGGGAAGCCGACATGGTCTACACCGAGGACCGCTGGGTGGTTCGCCGGACCCTGCCGAACTGGATGCCGTGCTACGACGGCTCAGCGGCGCCGGGCAACCAGGAATTCCGGTTCTGGCCGGTGGATTCCAACGGACAGCGCTATCCGTCCGACGGCTCGACCTTCGGCGGATACGACGAGACCAAGGGCGTCAGCGGCGCGCTGCGGCCGTAACCTGCCGCTGGTGATCAAGATGCCGGTCCGGCTGCAACGCATCATTCAGTAGCGCACGCCCTCAGGCGAACTCGACGTCGGAGAGCTTGATCTGGCCGCCGTCGCGCTCCAGCGTCACCACCATCCGCCAGACGCGGGGCTGCTGATCCTCCTTGGGTGCATCAGGTCCCTCGCGGTGCGACGTCGCGGCGACCAGAACGGTGGCCGTCTCGTCGTCCATCGCCTCCACCGCGGTGTCGTTGACGGTCACCTTGGTGACCATCTTCGAGTCCTGCAGCGCCTTGATCAGGTCCTGCGGAGGTGTCCTGGAAGTTGTTCTTGAACTTGCCGATCGAGTCGTCGATGATGCGCTGCACGCTCTCCTTGGCCTGGGTGTAGTCCATCGACATCAGGTTGACCACGCCCTGGCGGGCGGCCGCGGCGTACTCGGCGGTGCGGTGCCGTTCGTCGGCGGCCTTGCGATGCTCCCAGAGCATCCAGCCGGTGACACTCAACAGCCCGGCGATCACCAGGACCACCAGGCCGGCGGCCACCGCCTTGAGGCCGGGAAGGCGCAGGCGTCGCTTCCTGGCCGGCACGACCTCGTCGGCTCGCGGCCGGTTCGGCATCAGCCTCGGCAACCTCGTCGACGTCGTCGGGTAGCGGCCTCGTCGGCCTCGGCGGTGTCGTCGGCACTCGCGGCTTCCAGCTTGCGGCGCAACTCGTTTGCGCGGGTGCGGGCGGCCTCCGCGCGCGCCTCGGCCTCGGCGGCCGCGGCCTCCGCGGCATCGGCGTCGGGGGCGTCGGGCTCGGGTTTGCCGGACGGCATCAGACCTCCTCGTCTAGCACTGCCGCCCAGCATTGCACAGGGGTCTTTTTTTCTTCTCGGAGGGGGAGAATTCGCTTACCGAGTATGGGAAAGTAATCGGGTGCGTATGACCGTGGCAGCTCTTGCTGTGCCCCTGGCCGCCGGTCTGCTGATGCCGGCGTCGGCCTCCGCGGACCCCGCCGCCCCGGCCCCGGCCCGCCCATCAACGCCAGCGAATGCAACGACGCGTTCTGCACGCCGGGCATCACGCCCGGGGTCGAGCTCGGTGCCCCGTGCGGCGACACCGGCTACTACGTGTTCGGCGTCGACACCCGCAACAACTGGGGCAGGCTGCTGTTCTGCGGCTCGCCGCGGCGCTACGAGCCGCGCTACTTCCGGTCGCCGCCGATGGTGGGCGTCAAGGAGTTCAACAGCAACTGCAGCGGTAACGAGTCGTACGTCGCGCAGGCCCCCGACGGCTTGTTCCTCAGCTGCGCGCCGCAGAACGGCGAGTCGATCTGGGTCCGCGGCGACGCATAGCGAGCTGCTAGCCCGGTGAACCTGACGTGGATGTCGGTGAGCCCGCGCAGGATGTAGGTCGGCTCGTAGTTGAAGCGCCGCGCGCCTTCCGGGCCGTGGAACTCCTCGTCGACCGTGATCTCGCCCATCCGATCCAGCATGCGCTCGAGTGACACCCTGCCCTCGACACGAGCCAGCGGCGCCCCCGGGCAGGAGTGCACACCGCGGCCGAACGCGATGTGCTCGCGGACGTTCGCGCGGCGGATCTGGAACTCGTGCGGGTCGCTGAACCGGCGCGGATCGCGGTTGACCGCGCCGGGCAGCACCATCACGACCGTGCCCGCCTTGACGTCCATGTCACCGACCTTCGTCGTCCGGCGGGCCAGCCGCGAGTCGCTCTTGACCGGGCTCTCCAGGCGCAGCGACTCCTCGATGAACGTGGGGATCAGGCTGCGGTCGGTGCGCAGCATCTGCTGGACGTCGGGTCGCTCGGCCAGCACCTTGATCGCGGCCGAGAGCAGCTTGGCGGTGGTCTCCTGGCCGGCGGCGAACAGGAAGGTCGCGGTGCGCACCACGTCGATGATCTCCGGGTGTGGAGCCGTCCGGGTACTTCGCCGACGCCAGGTCGGTCAGCACGTCGTCGCGGGGGTGGCTGCGGCGGTCCTCGAGGTAGCCGCTGAACTTCTCGTCGAGGAACTGCAGCGGGTTGGTTCCCACCGATTCGTGGTCGAGCGAACCGACGCGCGCGCCGGGCCGGTCGGCGCCGAGCACCATGCGGAACTCCTTGTGGTCCTCCTCCGGAACGCCGAGCAGGTCGGCGATCACCAACAGCGAGAACGGTTTTGCGTACTCGGCGAGGAACTCGCTGTGGCCCTCGGCGAGGAACTCGTCGAGCTGGCGGTCGGCCAGCCGCCACATGAAGTCCTCGTTCTCCTTGAGCCGCTTGGGAGTCAGCAGCCGGCTGAGCAGCGAGCGGGCCTTCGTGTGATCCGGCGGGTCCATGGTGACCATGTGCTCGTACATCGGGAACTGGGTGCGGTGCGCGTCGATCTGGGCGTTGAGGTCGTCACCCTCGGGGGTGAACGGCAGGGGAGGGAAGGGGCCACCGAGCGCGACGATCGACGAGAAGTCCTCGACGTTCTTGTAGACGCCGAGGGCTTCGTCGTAGCCGGTGACGGCGACGAACCCGTGCGGCTGCAGTCGCAGGACCGGGCTCTGCGCCCGCAGGTAGTCGTAGTACGGGTAGGGGTCGGCGACCAGGGACTGGTCGGTGAGGAAGTCGACGCCTGCGAAGTCGGTCATGGGTGAGTTCCTCCCGGTAGCCGTGAAATGCTGAGCACTTGCTTAGCATGCCGTAAAGTGCGGGGTCAAGGGTGGACGCTAGCCGTCCACGTACGATCGGCGTGTTCAATCGAGAGACGGAGTCGGCGATGGCATCGGCGCGGCGGATCGGGGCGCCCGACGCGAAGAACCGCATGGCGCTTGTCGATGCCGCCGAACAGCTGATGATCGAGGAAGGCTACGCGGCGGTGACCTCCCGCCGGGTCGCCGAGAAGGCCGGGCTCAAACCGCAGCTGGTCCACTACTACTTCCGCACCATGGACGACCTGTTCCTGGAAGTGTTCCGCCGTTATGCCGACCAGGGCATGGAAGCGCACCGGCGCGCGCTCGAGTCGCCCCAACCGCTGTGGGCGCTGTGGCGGTTCGGCATCAACCCCGCGGCCAGCCGGCTGACCATGGAGATGGCCGCGCTGGCCAACCACCGCAAGGAACTGCGCGCGGAGATCTCCCGCTACGCCGAGGTGTTCCGCGAGCAGCAGCGCGAGGTCTTCGTCACCGCGCTGCAGCGACACGGGGTGCTGCCCGACGAGGTGCCGCCGATCGTCTGGTCGATCCTGCTCACCGGGGTCTCCACGGTCGTGATGATGGGCGAGGCCCTCGGCGTCACCGCCGGGCACGCCGAAACGCTGGAAGTCGTCGAGCGGTACCTGACATTGATGGAGGGCGAGCCCGCCCCCGACGACTCAGCTCACCAGTGGCGCAGCGAGCAGAGCGCGCCCTTGGCGCCCGAGTTCTGCGAGACCACCACGCCGTCCACTGCCAGCACGCAGTGAAAGTTCGGCGGGAACTTCGACATCCCGCTGGTCACCATCACCATGGCCCACTCGTCGGGGTTGGCCAGCTGCACGTTGAGCGTCCACTGCTGTCCGGGGCCCAGGTCGGCCTCGACGTTCGGGCTGAACAGATACGGGTCATGGCTGTAGTCGGCCCATGACGGCGGGTCGGTGTCGCGGTAGTAGATCTCGGCGCCGCGGAACGGCTGCTCGGTGAAGACGCTGTAGGTGACGTTGTGCATCACCCGGTTCTTCGGCGGTGGCGGGAATCGCGGTGACGGCCGCACCGGCGACGGCAACCGCGACCGCGGAACCGAACCGGACGAACCTCATGGCACAGCCTGGCACGCCGCCTCCTTCACGAAGCTTTACCGGATTGTAGGGCCTGGATACGTTCGCCCACCGGCGAACCCGTGATCTTGGTGCATTCACTTCGCCTTGTTCATGACCTTGTCGGCGGCCGCCCAGTGCTCGTCGGAAACCCACAGGTCGGCGAACGCGGCGATGGCCTGCTCGGGCGTCGCTCCGCCGAGCACCTGTTTGATCGAGCCCGCCGGCCGGTTGGCCAAAGATTGTGCGAGCGAACGCCATTCGTCGTCGAACTCCGCGCGGGGAACCACCCGGTTGATCAAGCCGATCCGGTGCGCCTCGGCCGCGGTCAGCACGGTGCCCGAACCGGCCAGCAGCAGGGCCTCGACTGCGGCCGACCAGCGCGGCCAGCCGCTCGGCACCGCCCCAGGCCGGCATGATCGCCAGGGACACCTGGTTGAAGCCGATCTTCACGTCGTCGGCGGCCACCCGGATGTCGGCCGCCACCGCCACCTCGGCACCGCCACCGAGGGCATGGCCGTTGAGCGCGGCGATGACGGGAGCGGGGAATGCCGCGATGCGGTCGCAGATCGTGCGCATCCGCCGGGCCATGCCGGCAGCCTCCTCGAGCGTGCGCAGCGCGGCGAGCTCCTTGAGGTCGCCGCCGGAGACGAAGGCCCGGTCACCGCCGCCGCGGATCACCAGCGCCGCAGCGCCTGCCGCGGCGTCGAGGGCCTGCTCGAGCTCGCCCATGGTCGACAGCGCGATGGCGTTGCGCGCATGCGGGCGGTCGATCGTCAGGACCGCGAGGCTGTCGCTCCATTCGAGGTCGACCATGGGTGGTTCTCCGATTTCGGTATTGGCATTCTCAGTTTGCGAGAATAGCATCGCCAGCGACCCCGACATGCAGGCAGAGGTGGCGATGAGCCGCTTGCGCGAAGAGAAGCGGTAGATGCGGAACATCCCGGTTGAGCTGAGGAAACACTACGAGGAAGAAGGGTGGTGGACCCAGGAAACCCTCGGCGAGCTGCTCGCCCGCGGGCTGGCGGCCCACCCCGACACCGGCTTCTGGGTGCATTCCGACGTGCGTCCGTTCAGCGGCACCTTCCGCGACGTGGAGCTCATGGCCCGCCGGCTGGCGGCGGGGCTGCGGGCGCGCGGCGTGGGACCGGGCGACGTGATCGCCTTCCAGCTGCCCAACTGGGTCGAGGCCGCGGTGACGTTCTGGGCGTCGGCGTTCCTCGGCGCGGTGGTGGTGCCGATCGTGCACTTCTACGGCCGCAAGGAGCTGGCCTACATCATCGACACCGCCAAACCGAAGGTGTTCATCAGCACCGCGCACTTCCGGCACATGGAGTTCCACGCCGACCTGTGCGCGGACATCCCGATCGTCGGACTGGTGGGTCGAGATTTCGACGACCTGCTGGCCGACGAGCCGATGGCCGGCGAACTGCACACCGACCCCGGCGCGCCGACGCTGATCGCGTTCACCTCCGGTACCACCCGCGACCCCAAGGGCGTGATCCACAGCCACCAGACGCTGAGCTGTGAGACCCGCCAGCTGCTGGCGAACTACGCGACCGACCGCGGACGCCAGATCACCGCCGCCCCGGTCGGCCACTTCATCGGCATGGTGGGCGCGTTCCTGATCCCGGTGCATCGAAGGCGCACCGGTGGACCTGTGCGACGTGTTCGACCCGGGGCGGGTGCTCGAACTGATGGAGAGCGAGGGCATGTCGATGGGCGGTGGGCCGCCGTTCTTCGTCACCAGCCTGCTCGACCACCCGAACTTCACCGACGCGCACCTGAGCCGGTTCAAGTTCGTCGGCCTCGGCGGATCGACCGTCCCGGTCGCGGTCACCCGGCGGCTGGCCGATCTCGGCATCCACGTGTTCCGGTCCTACGGCAGCACGGAGCATCCCTCCATCACCGGCTCGCGGCAGGACGCTCCGGAGGACAAGCGGCTGCTCACCGACGGCAACGTCCGTCCCGGCGTGGAGATCAAGCTGACCGAGGAAGGCGAAATCCTTTCTCGCGGACCGGATCTGTGCCTGGGGTACACCGACGACGAGCTGACCGCCAACGCCTTCGACGACGACGGCTGGTATCACACCGGTGACATCGGAATCCTGGACGAGGACGGGTATCTGACCATCACCGACCGCAAGGCGGACTTCATCATCCGCGGCGGCGAGAACATCAGCGCGCTCGAGGTCGAGGAGCTGCTGCTGACCATGCCCGCGGTGGCCGAGGCCGTGGTGGTGGCCGCCCCGGAGCCTCGGCTCGGCGAGCATGCGGCGGCGGTGCTTCGGATCAGAGAAGGCCACACCATGCCGACGCTGGCGGAGGTGCGTGCCCACTTCGAGCGCTCCGGCGCGGCCCGGCAGAAGTGGCCGGAGGAGTTGCACCAGGTCGAGGACTACCCGCGTACCGCCAGCGGCAAGGTGCAGAAATACCTGGTGCGCAAGAGCATTCGCGAGGGCAGCCTGCGTTGAGACGGCACTGAGAGCGAGTATCTGGCCGACAACTCGCTCTCAGTGCGGTGTCAAGGCCATGCTTGGCGGACTCGGCGGACTATATCGGTCCTCCGGTGGCCGGCGACGACTCTGATGCGCCGCCAGCCGCTGTGAGCGATGTATTCCGATCGCACCAGGTCGTCGCGGTAAGTGTTGCGATCGACGCGATGGTGCTCACCGTCGTATTCGACGGCGACCATCACTTCGCGCCAACCCATGTCGAGGAAGTAGTGCGAGTAGCCATCCGGTCTGGGCACCGGTATCTGGGTCTCCGGCCGCGGGAAGCCCGCCTCGATCAACAGAAGTCTCAACCACGTTTCGCGGGGTGATTGCGCGCCGGCATCGACGTGCTGCAACAGGCCTTCCACCCTGCTCAGACCCTTGACGTGCGGATGGTTTGCCGCCACGTCGAGAACGTCGTCGACGGCAAAGTTGGTGGCGCAGGCCAATGCGTCAAGTCGCTCTACGGCCCGACCGGTTGGGCCTCGCCGCGTCAGGTCAAAAGCGGTGCGCGCAATGCTCGTGACGGCAATGCCCTTGCGAGACATGATCTCCCCGTCGAGGAGGGTTTCGTTGCGGACCTTGACTCCGGGTGGTGACTTGCGTCCTGGCCAGTTCAGTTCGATGACGGCATCGTCGTCGACCCATTTCGCGCCATGCAGCGCCGATGCCGCGACACCCGAGATGACACCCTGACGGCGTGACCAAAGCCAGGTCGCGACGGTTCGGTCGCGCAGTGACAGCGGCGCACCCTTCGCGATGTACACGTCCGGTAGCACCCGCCGATAGCGGGCCCGCAGGTCGTACTTGCTGACCATGCCAGCCGCGACCGCCTCACTGCCGATGAACACCTGCGCCATGGGTCGGAGCTTGCCGAAGAGCGAGCACGTCTGCTCTCAGCCATTCACAGGCAGTTGAGACCGCAGTGAGAGCGACGATTCGGCCGACAACTCGCTCTCAGTGCGGTGTCAACCCGGAATACCGACCGGCTTGCCGGTCGCGGCCAGAGATCCGGCGCGATAGCCGAACACCATTGCGGGGCCGATGGTTCCGCCGGCGCCGCCGTACGCGCGGCCGGTCACCCCACCCATCGCATTGCCCGCGGCGTAGAGCCCGGGAATCGGCGCACCGCTGACGTGCAGCACCCGGCCGTCTGCGTCGGTGCGCGGGCCGCCCTTGGTGCCCATCGAGCCGATCGAGATCGGCACCGCGTAGAACGGCGCGGTGTCGATGGGGCCCAACGTCTTTCCCGCCGTCGTGGTCGCCGAGGCGTCACCCCAGTAGCCGTCGTAGGCACTCGAGCCGCGGCCGAAGTCCGGGTCGACCTCGTGGGCGACGTTGTCGTTCCACCGGTCCAGGGTCTGCGCCAGCCCGTCGGCGTCGATGCCGGTCTTCTCGCCGAGTTCGGCGAGGTCGGCCGACTGGTTGAACCAGTCGGGTGCCGGCCCGTCGGGTTCGATGCCGAGGAAGCCGTAGTGCTTGAGGTGCAGCGAGTCGAACACCATCCAGGCCGGATCGTTCACGTAACCGCCGCGCGGGTCCAGGTAGTGGAACGCGCCGGCCATCGAGTTGTAGTCGCACGCCTCGTTGACGAACCGCTTGCCGGCCCGGTTGACCATGATGCTGCGCGGCCGGGTGCGCTCCAGGCGCACGCTGCGGCTGCGCGGCTTGCCGTCGATGGTGTCGCCGGGGATGCGGACGATCGGTACCCACCAGGCCTCGCCCATGTTGGCCAGATCCGCGCCCTGTGCCATCGCCATGCGCAGGCCGTCACCGGTGTTGTTCGGCGGTGAGACCGCGCCGCGCATCGGGCCGCGCAGAAACGCACCCACCAGGTGATCGTCCCACTCGAAGCCGCCGGTTCCCAGGATCACGCCCTTGTGCGCCCGCACCGCGATCTGCTTGCCGCCCAGCGTCGATTCGGACACCGACGACGGACCCCGACGTCGGAGATCAGCTCGAGCGCCCTGGCCTCGGTCACCGGGACCACCCCGCGGTCGAGCAGACCCTTGAGCAAGCCCGCGATCAGGGCGGCGCCGGCCACCACGATCTCCCCGCCCCGGTCGTCGACGTCGGCGTTGAGCCGGGCCCGGGTCTCGGCGTCGAAACCGACGTTGCTCCAGTCGGCGGGGAACGTCGTGATCTTCTCGGCCCACTCGCCGACGCGGGACACCTCGTAGGGCATCGGGCTCAGCGACCGGCCGCCGACGGACTTGCCGCCCGGCAGCTCCGGCTTGTAATCCAGGTAGCCCGGTGCGATTTCGAATCGCGCGTCACTGTTGGCCTCGACGAAGTCGATCATCGACTCCCCGGTGCGCACGAACGTGCCCACCAGCTCCTCGTCCATCGCGCCGAGCGCCTGCGCCCGAAGGTAGGCCATCGCGTCCTCGACGGGCAGGTCGACGTCGGGCGAGCGATGGTGCGCCGGGGTCCAGACGATGCCGCCGGAGACGGCGGTGGTGCCGCCGACCGTCGGCGCCTTCTCGTAGATCGCGACCGAAGCGCCGTTGGCTGCGGCGGCCAGCGCCGCCGTCAGCCCGGCCGCGCCGGTGCCGAGCACGACGACATCGACTTCGCGATCCCACGTGGGGGATCCGCGTGTGCCATGGTCGGCTCCTTCGTCAGTGCACTTGCCGCACAAAGACTTTCATAGTGTGCAGATAGCGAACGAATTCGTTCGTTCTTTACACGCTAACGACGGCGTTCTCGGGGTGTCAAGCGTTTCCGCAGTTCAGCGGGGTGCTTAACTGAGAATCTTCGAAAGACGTTCGGCCGCATCGACAACCGCGTCCTTGCCGCGCAGCACGACATCCTCCCGATGCGAGATCAGGTTGATGCAGGTGTGCGGCGAGGTGGGCGGCCGTTGCACCGGGACCGCCAGGCCGTAGGTGCTCGGCTCGATCTCGCCGTGGGTGATGACCCAGCCCTGCTCGCGGGCCTTGGTCACCAGCTCCCGCTCGCCGGGCTGCGCCGGCATGCTGGCCAGCAGGGCGATCCCGGCAGCGCCGCGGTCCAGCGGGTAGCGGCTGCCCTCGTGGAAGGACAACTGGTAGGAGACGTGCGTCGGCACGATCACCGCGATGGCGACCTGCTGATCGCCCTCGGCGACCAGCAGTGACACGGTGGTGCCGAGTTCGTCGGCGAGCTCGCGCAGGGTCGGCAGGCTCAGCTCGCGGACGTTGTTGTCGAACGACGCGCCCAACGCGGCCAGGCCCGCCGCCGAGCGGAATCGGCCGTCGTCGCCCTTGGCGACCAGCCGGTAGGTGGCCAGCGTGCTCAGCAGCCGGTAGGCGATGGTGCGGTGGACGCCGATGCTGTCGGCGACCTGCTGGATGGTCAGACCGCCGCGGGAGGCCGCGACCAGCTGCAAAGCGCACAGCCCACGGGCCAGGGTCTGGGATCCCGGCGCGGCACTGATCGGCGCTGTCGACCTTCACCTGCGTCATGTCTTCTCCATGCCGGGCGCGTGAGACCGTCTGGCGAACACCCCCGGAGCGTCTTGACAGACGCCGCCCAGAGAGTGATGCTTTCAATCTATAGCACACCATAGTTCAATAATTACACACACCGCTTACAAAAAGCGAGAATCCCATTATCACCGAGGATAGGGGCATTTGCGTGCCGGAGTTCGAAAGCGTCTGGAGTGATCTGCAGGGCGTCGAGTTCTCGCAGGGCTACCTGGATGCCGCCGGAGTGCGCACCCGCTACCTGCACGCCGGTGACCAGGACAAACCGGTGTTGGTGCTGCTGCACGGATCCGGCGGGCACGCCGAGGCGTACGTCCGCAACCTCGAGGCGCACGCCGAGCATTTCTCCACCTGGTCGATCGACATGGTGGGCCACGGCTACACCGACAAGCCGGGGCATCCGCTCGAGATCCGGCACTACGTCGACCACCTGACGGCCGTCCTCGACGCGATCGGCGCGCAGCGCGCCCACCTGTCGGGTGAGTCGCTGGGCGGCTGGGTGGTCTCCCGCTTCGCCGTCGATCACCCCGACCGGCTCGACCGCCTCGTGCTCAACACCGCCGGCGGCTCGCAGGCCGACCCCGAGGTGATGAAGCGGATCATCACCCTGTCGATGGCCGCGGCCGAGAACCCGAGCTGGGAGACGGTGCAGGCCAGGATCAAGTGGCTGATGGCCGACAAGTCCAAGGGCTACGACGACATCGTCGCCAGCCGGCAGCGGGTCTACCGGCAGCCCGGCTTCGTCGGCGCGATGCGCGACATCATGGCCCTGCAGGATCCGGAGATCCGGGCAGCGCAACCTGATCAGGCCCGAGGACTACGGCGCGATCACCGCGCCCACGCTGGTGCTGTGGACCAGCGACGACCCCACCGCCGATGTCAGCGAGGGCAGGCGCATCTCGGAGATGATCCCCGGCGCGCGGTTCGAGGTGATGGAGGGCTGCGGTCACTGGCCGCAGTACGAGGACCCCAAGACCTTCAACCGTCTGCACATCGACTTCCTGCTGGGCCGGTGAGCATGGCCACGTCCGCGAACGGCAACGGCTCGGCGACCGACGTCGACGTCGTCGTGGTCGGCGCCGGGCCGGTCGGCCTGACCCTGGCCAATGTGCTTGGGCTGCAGGGGGTCCGCAACGCTGGTCGTCGACGAGCGCGACGCGTTGATCGACTATCCGCGCGGCGTCGGCCTCGACGACGAGGCGTTGCGCACCTTCCAGGGAATCGGCCTGGTCGATGCGGTGCTGCCGCACACCGTGCCCAACCAGATCCTGCGGTTCTTCGACGGTAAGCGACGGCTGCTGGCCGAGATGGCGCCGCCGGACGCCCGGTTCGGCTGGCCCAAGCGCAACGGCTTCGTGCAGCCGCTCGTCGATGCCGAACTGCTCAAGGGCCTGGACCGTTTCGGCCATGTCGAGGTGGCCTGGGATCACCCGATGACCTCGATCACCGAGACCGCCGACGGTGTCACCGTGGATATGGCGGTCGAGCGCGAAGGTCAACGCCCGCTACGTCGTCGGCTGCGACGGCGGACGAAGTGCCACAAGGCGTTTGATGGGCGTCTCGTTCGACGGGACCACCTCCTCGACGCGGTGGCTGGTGGTCGACGTCGCCAACGACCCGCTCGGCCATCCCAACAGCGAGGTCGGTGCCGATCCCGCGCGGCCCTATGTGTCGATCTCGATCGCGCACGGCATCCGGCGGTTCGAGTTCATGATCCACGCCGACGAAACCGACGAGCAGGCCGAGGATCCCGCGTTCGTCGCCGCGATGCTCTCGAAGCTGATTCCCTACCCGGACCGCGCCGACATCATCCGCAGGCGGGTCTACACCCACCACTCCCGGATCGCCGGATCGTTCCGCAAGGGCCGCCTGCTGATCGCCGGTGACGCCGCCCACCTGATGCCGGTGTGGCAGGGCCAGGGCTACAACAGCGGCATCCGCGACGCCGGCAACCTCGGCTGGAAGCTGGCCGCGGTGGTCAAGGGGCAGGCCAGCGACAAGCTGCTCGACACCTACGACGTCGAGCGCCGCAAGCACGCCCGGGCGATGATCGACCTGTCCACCACGGTCGGCAAGGTGATCTCGCCGACCAACCGCCGCGTCGCCGGCGCGCGCGACGTCGTGATCCGGGCGGCCTCACTGGTGCCGACGCTCAAGCGCTACATCCTCGAGATGCGGTTCAAGCCGATGCCGTTCTACGAGCAGGGCGCGGTGGTGCACAACCAGCCGCCCTCACCCGGGGTCGGCACGCTGTTCATCCAGCCGAGGGTCGACACCCGCGAGCAGCAGAACGTTCTGCTCGACGACGTGATCGGACCCTGGTTCGCGGTGCTGTGCTGGAACAACAACCCGCGAAAGATACTGGGCGAGGAAGCCTTCGCGGCCTGGAAGGCGCTCGGCGCGGTGTTCGTCGCGCTGCGGCCGCTGACCCAGCTGTCCTGGCCCGACCAGGACGACCCCGACGTCGTCGTGGTCGGCGACCGCACCGGCGCGCTCAAGGCCTGGTTCGACGCCCGCGCAGGAATCGGTGATGTTCCTGCGCCCCGACCGCTGCATCGCCGGGGCCTGCATCGCCCAGCGCACGCCCGAGTTGAGCGCCGCCCTGCTCGACAAGCTCACCCTGATCCCGGGAGGCAACGATGGCCCTGGCCCTCTGCTGCATGTCGCACAGCCCGCTGCTGAACGTGCCCGGCCCGTCGGCGGAACTGCTCGAGGACGTGGAGGGCGCACTGAGCACCGCACGTGACTTCGTCGCAGAATACGACCCCGAACTGGTCGTCATCTTCTCGCCGGACCACTACAACGGCTTCTTCTACAAGATGATGCCGGCGTTCTGCATCGGCACCGCCGCCACCGGGGTCGGCGACTACGGCACCCAGACCGGTCCGCTGGACGTTCCCGCCACGCTGGCCACCGAGCTGGCCGAGCACGTCCTCGATGCCGGTGTGGACGTGGCGATTTCGGCGGGCATGGACGTCGACCACGGCACCGTGCAGCCGTTGGAGAAGCTGTTCGGCGACGCCACGGCCGTACCGGTGATCCCGATCTTCATCAACTCCGTGGCCACTCCGCTCGGGCCGCTGCACCGGTCGAAGGCGCTGGGCGCCGCGGTGGGAACCTTCCTGGCCGGCCTGGACCAACGGGTGCTGGTGGTGGGTTCCGGTGGCCTGTCCCACGATCCGCCGGTGCCGACCCTGAAGACCGCTGCGCCGGCGGCACTCGAGCGGATCGTGCACGGCGCCCCGATGACGCCCGAGCAGCGCCGGGCCCGCCAGGACTCGGTCGCCGCCGCCGCCCGGGAGTTCGCCGCCGGTCAGGGTGCGCTGCCGGCCGCTCAACCCGGACTGGGACCGCTCCTTCCTCGACCTGATGGACACCGGCCGGCTCGGCGAGCTCGACAACTGGACCAACTCCTGGATCGCCGGCGAGGCAGGCAACTCCGCACACGAGGTCCGCACGTGGGTGGCCGCGTTCGCCGCGCTCGCCGCCCAGGGCCCGTACCGCACCGTCGACCGCTACTACCGGGCCGCCCCCGAACTGATCGCCGGGTTCGCGGTGCGCACCGCGGTGCCGACAGGAGCCGCCCGGTGAGTGCGGACTCCTTCGACGCCTGCGTCGACGTGCTCGTCATCGGCTCCGGTGGCGGCGGCATGACGGCGGCGCTGGCCGCGCACGCGGCGGGCCTGGACACCCTGGTCGTCGAAAAGGGCTCGCAGTTCGGCGGTTCCACCGCGCTGTCCGGCGGCGGGATCTGGGTGCCCGGCGCGCCCTCGCAGAAGCGCGAGGGATACGCCCCCGACCCCGACGGCGTCAAGGACTACCTCAGGCAGATCACCGACGGACTCGTCAGCGACGAGCGGATCAGCGCCTACGTCGACCACGCACCGGAGATGATGGAGTTCCTCGAGAAGACCAGCCGCTGGTGCGAATTCGTCTGGAAGCCCGGCTACGCCGACTACTACCCGGAGCTGCCCGGCGGATCCGAGCTCGGCAGCACCATCAACGTCCCGCCGATCGACCTGCGCGTGCTCGGCGACGAGGAAGCGAACCTGCTCAAGCCGCTGGCGCTGGCGCCCAAGGGAATCTGGCTGGGGCCCAAAGACCTTCGGCTGTTCTATCAGGTGCGCCAGAACTGGCGGGGCAAGGCCGTCCTGGTCAAGCTGCTGTGGCGCAAGTTCCGCGCCCACGTGTTCGGCGACCGGATCGCGGCCATCGGCCAGTCGCTGGCCGCCCGGCTGCGGCTGGCGATGAAGGAGCAGGACATCCCGCTGTGGCTGGACGCGCCGATGACCGAACTGATCACCGACGTCGACGGCGCGGTGGTCGGCGCGGTCGTCGAGCGCGTCCGGTCAACAGCAGCGGATCGGCGCCCGGCGCGGGGTCATCCTGGCCACCGGCGGTTTCGACCACGACATGGCCTGGCGCCGTGAGCATCTGCCCGAGCTGGAACACGACTGGAGCTTCGGCAACCCGCTGGCCATGGGCGACGGCATCCGGGCGGGGGAGAAGGTCGGCGCCGCCACCGAGCTGCTCGACGAGGCCTGGTGGTTCCCGGCGATGTGCTGGCCCGACGGCCGGCTGCAGTTCATGCTCAACGAGCGGATGATGCCCTCGCAGTTCGTGGTCAACGGCGCGGGCAAGCGGTTCATCAACGAGGCCGCGCCGTACATGGACTTCGCGCACGCGATGATCGCCGGCCAGCGTTCCGGGGTCAGCCACATCCCGTGCTGGCTGATCACCGACACGCGCTCCTTCCACCGCTACGTCGTCGGCGGCCATCTGCCGATCCCCAAGGTTCCCGGGCGCGCCGGTGCCCACCGGACGCACAGTGCCGCAGGCGTGGCTGGACTCCGGGGTGGTGCGCTCGGCGCCGACACTCGACGAGCTGGCGGTGCGGATCGGCGTGCCGCCGGCCGAACTGCGCCGCACCGCAGAGCGTTTCAACGAGCTGGCGCGCAAGGGCCACGACGACGACTTCAACCGCGGCGACAGCGTCTACGACAACTACTACGGCGATCCGACACTGCCCAACCCGAACCTGTACCCGCTCACCACGCCGCCGTATCTGGCGTTCCAGATCATCCTCGGCGACCTCGGCACATCGGGCGGTCTGCGCACCGACGAACACGCCCGGGTGCTGCGCTCCGACGACACGGTGATCGACGGGCTCTACGCGGTGGGCAACACCTCGGCGGCGGTCATGGGCCGCAGCTATGCCGGGGCCGGGGCCACCATCGGCCCGGCCATGACGTTCGGCTACATCGCGGCCCGGCACATCGCCGGCCGCCCGAGAAACCATGACATCGCCACCGACATACGCAAGGATTCGACCCACATCGGAGGTAAGTAATGAAGATCTCGCTGTTCTACGAGTTTCCGCTGCCGCGGCCGTGGGGTGAGGACGACGAGCACCAGCTGTTCCAGGATGGTCTGACCGAGGTGGAGGCCGCCGACAAGGCGGGCTTCTCCACCGTCTGGCTCACCGAGCACCACTTCCTGGAGGAGTACTGCCACTCCAGCGCCCCCGAGATGTTCCTGGCCGCCGCCAGCCAGCGCACCAAGGACATCCGGCTCGGGTTCGGGGTGATGCACCTGCCCCCGCCGATCAACCACCCGGCCCGCATCGCCGAGCGGATCTCGACGCTGGATCACCTGTCCAACGGCCGCGTCGAATTCGGCACCGGCGAGGGTTCCTCGGTGGCCGAACTGGGCGGCTTCAACATCGACCCCGCCGACAAGCGGTCGATGTGGGAGGAGGCCCTCGAGGTCTCGATCCGCTGCATGGTCGAGGATCCGTTCACCGGGTTCAAGGGCCAGCACGTCGAGATGCCGGCCCGCAACGTCATCCCGCACCCCCTGCAGAAGCCGCACCCGCCGGTGTGGGTGGCCTGCACCCGGCCGTCCTCGGTGCAACATGGCCGCCGAAAAGGCCATCGGCGCGCTGAGTTTCGCCTACACCGGACCGGGACCGCTCAAGGACCGGGTGGACACCTACTACAAGGACTTCGAGGAGAAGGGCGCGCCCGTCACCCCGGCGATCAACCCCAACATCCTGGCCATCGGCGGTGACCTGTCGATGATGGTGGCGCGCAGCGACGAGGAGGCGATCAAGCGCCTCGGCGTGGGCGGCGGCTTCTTCTCGTTCGGCATCATGCACTACTACCTGACCGGGATGCACACCCCCGGCCAGACCAAGGTGTGGGAGCTCTACGAGGAGGCCGTCAAGGAGGACCCGACCCTGGCCTACGGCCCGGGCCGCGGTGCCATCGGCTCACCGGAGACGGTGCGGCAGTTCCTGCGCGACTACGAGGCCAGCGGGGTGGACGAGATCATCCTGCTGCTCAACCCGCGCGCCCACGAGGGCATCATGGAGTCGATCGAGATCATGGGCACCGAGATCCTGCCGGAGTTCATCGAGCGCGACGAAAAGGCCGTGGCGGCAAAGGCCAAGCGCCTCGAGCCGGTCATCGAGAAGGTGGAGGCCCGCCGCCGCCCGTCGGAGGCGCCGCTGTTCGACGACACCTACGCCTTCGGCGGACTGCCCACCGGCCAGGGCGGGAAGTTCACCGCGTCGGAGATCCCGGAGGCGTGGGCCGAGATCAACGAGGGCCGCGTGCAGGCGGCCCAGGCCGAGAAGGACGCGCGTGAGCGTGAGGCCTCCAGCTGAGAGAACCGGTCGTTGACCGGCCTCGCTGACCTGGTGCGCTACGACGGCCGCCGCGTCGTGGTCACCGGCTGCGCATCCGGAATCGGGGCGGCGCTGTGCGGACAGCTCGGTGAGCTCGGCGCCGAGGTGGTCGGCCTCGACGTGCGCCGCCCGCACCTGACGAGTCTGGCGACTTCGTCGAGATCGACCTCGCCGATCCCGCGTCGATCGACCGCGCCGCGCGATGCCGTTGGCGGGCAGGTCGATTCGCTGTTCAACGTCGCGGGGGTGTCCTCCGGGATCGGCGATCCGCTCAAGGTGGTCACGATCAACTTCCTGGGCACCCGCATGTTCACCGAGGCGGTGCTGCCGAGATGGTCCGGGCTCGTCGGTGGTGTGCGTGTCGTCGCTGGCCGCCGCGAACTACCGTGAGCACCTGGCGCAGGTGGCCGGCCTGCTGGCGACGGGTTCGATGGCCGAGGGCGTGGCGTGGTGCCACGACCACCCGGACGCGCTGGCCGACGGCGGGTACCGGCTGTCGAAGGAGGCGATCATCGGCTACACCGTGCGCAACGCGGTGCCGTTGGGCGCCAACGGAATCCGGATCAACTGCACCGCACCGGGCGTCACCGAGACGCCGATCCTCGACCAGTTGCGGTCGGCCTACGGGCAGGACTACCTCGACACCATTCCCAAACCGCTGGGCCGGGTGTCGGATCCCGCCGAGCAGGCCGCGGTGCTGGCGTTCCTGGGCAGCCGGGCAGCCGGATACATCACCGGGCAGGTCATCTGGGTCGACGGGGGCAACCTCGCGGCCCGCCAGGCCGCCGACTTCGAGAAGGGATGACCACCGTGGCCAGCATGACTGACTTCCGTCGGGTCGCCGACGACGTACGCAACTGGGGCCGGTGGGGAGACGCCGACGAACTGGGCACGCTGAACTTCATCACCGCCGAGAAGGTGGCCCAGGCCGCGTCGCCTGGTCTCGGACGGCAAGGTCTTCCCGCTCGGCGTCGACTTCGGATCGTCCGGTCCGCAGGGTGCGTTCAAGTACCGGCAGAACCCGACGCACGTGATGACCATCGACGGCGGCGACGCCAACACGCTGCTCGAGTACGGACCCACCTGGCTGCAGAACCCGGCGGCCGTGCAGTTGAGCGGCTACTCGAAGAACGGGCCGATGCGGTTCAACGACGACATGATCATCATGCCGCTGCAGGCCGCCACGCAGTGGGACGCGTTGTCGCACGTCTACTACGAGGACAAGCTGTACAACGACTTTCCCGCGGACTCGGTGACCAGCCTCGGCGCCTACTACCTGGGCATCGACAAGGTCGTCAGCAAGGGCATCACCTCCCGCGGCGTCCTGCTCGACATCGTCAAGCTGCGCGGTGTGCCCGACCTATTGCGAACTCGGCGAGCCGATCACACCGGCCGAACTCGACGAGGCGGCCAGGACCCAGGGTGTGACGGTGCAGCCCGGTGACGTCGTGCTGGTCAAAACCGGTTGGTGGACCAGGTTTCTGGAGACCGGCGACGGTGCCGAGCCCGGCGCCGGGCTGGACTGGACCTGCGCGTCGTGGCTGCACGATCACCAGGTGGCCGCGGTCGCCGCCGACAACCTGATGGTGGAGAACCCGGTCTCCGGCGTGGACGGCGCGATCCTGCCGATGCACATGCTGTGCCTGCGCGACATGGGGCTGATGTTGGGGGAGTACTGGAATCTCAACGAGCTCGCCGCCGACTGCGCGGCCGACGGCCGCTACGAGTTCCAGCTGGTGGCACCGCCGCTGTCCGTCACCGGCGCCGTCGGCTCGCCGGTGAACCCGATCGCGATCAAGTGAGCCACCAGCATCGGACCATCCTCGTCGACGGGCTGCACACCCACTTCCTGGAGGCCGGCGACGGCGATCCGGTGGTGCTGCTGCACGGCGGGGAGTTCGGTGTCAGCGCCGAAATAGGCTGGGAGAAAGCCATTCCCGCGCTCGCGCGAGCATTACCGGGTGCTGGCGCCGGACATGCTCGGCTTCGGCGACTCGGCCAAGGTGGTCGACTTCACCGACGGCCGCGGCATGCGGATCCGCCACATCGCCCGCTTCTGCGAGGTGCTCGGTGTCGACTCCGCGCATTTCGTCGGCAACTCGATGGGGGCCATCAACCTGCTGACCGACCTCACCTCGGAGCAGCCGGTGCTGCCGGTACGCAGTGCGGTGGCGATCTGCGGCGGCGGTGAGATTCAGAAGAACCGCCACACCACCGCCCTCTACGAGTACGACGCCACCGTTCGAGGCGATGCGCGCGATCGTGGAGGCGCTGTTCTTCGATCCGGCCTACCCGGCCGACGAGGCCTATGTGCGCCGGCGCTACGAGTCCAGCATCGCGCCCGGGTGCGTGGGAGTCGTTGGCGGCAGCCCGGTTTCGTCGTCCCGGCCTGGAGGCCGCCGCCCACGCCGTCGAGCAGGCGTGCCTACGAGCGGATCACCGTGCCGGTCCTGATGGTCGAGGGAGCGGGGGACAAGCTGCTGCCCGCGGGGTGGGCGGCCGAGATCGCCGGGCAGATCACCGGTGCGCGCTCCGCCGTCATCGACGACGCCGGGCACTGCCCGCAGATCGAGCAGCCCGAGGCGCTCACCGACCTGGTGCTGGAGTTCCTCGCCGCGCTAAGCGGCTTTGGCCGCGGCCTTGAGTTCCCGGTACGCCAGCAGCGTGTGCTCGGCGAGCGCCGCGACGTCGGTGATCGCCGACGAGTTGGCCACGAACCCGAAGTCCATGTGGTCGTTGTAGGAGCTGAGCGTGACATTCAGCCCGATGGATGCCGCGAGCGCGGAGATCGGGTAGATGCCGAGCAGGCGTGCACCGTTGAGATAGCGGGCTTCCTTGATGCCGGGCACGTTGGAGATGACCAGGTTGCACGCCGGCGGCGTCACCTGGTCGACGTGGGTCGACGCCCCCAAGACTGCCAGCCCGAGCAGCCCCGCGCCGTACGTCATCGCGGCATCCGACGACCAGTCCGCAAGATCCTCCTTGGCCTGCGCCACCGACTCGACGACCTGGCTGGATTCGTTGCGCCACAGGCGCGTCGGGCTCGCCGAGCCGCACGAACAACGCCGAGACCCGCGTTCCGACCGTCGTGTCGCCGTCGTTGCGCAGCGACACCGGGATCATCGCGATGAGCCGGTGGGCGAAGGCCGTCCCCGGTATCGGCGAGGTAGGCGTGCAGGCCCGCGTCGACGATCGTCGCTGCCACGTCGTTGAGCGTGCCGCCGAACCGATGCCCGATCTCGTGCATCTCCTCCAGCGGCAGCGACAGGGTGGCGAAGCTTCGGCCCTGCTTGAGCGGCTGGTTGGTGGGCGCGTGGTTGGCCAGGAACGGCAGGCTGCCCTTCGGGTCGACTCCGATCGCCTTGGTGAGCGCTTTGCGCAGCATCCCCATCGAGATCTGGTTGACCGCCCCGGCCTGCGACACCACGTTGCGCATGGTGTCGGTGATCTTGTTCAGCAGCGGTGTCGGCTCCGGCGGCGTCCTGGTGACCGGGGGCAGCGCGAAGGCGGGCTCGGGAACCCTGCGCTCGTCCACGCTCGACAGACCCTCGTAGAGCATCCGCAGGCCGGACACCCCGTCGACAACGCTGTGGTGGGTCTTGGTGTAGATGGCGAACCGGCCGCCGGGGACTCCGTCGATGATCCAGCAGCGGAACAGCAGTCGATCACGGTCGAGCATCGGCTCGTGGAGGTCGGCCACCAACCGCAGCAGATCCTGATAGGAACTCCCCGGCCGGCAGCGACAGGTGCCCGACGTGGTAGTACGGGTCCCAGTCGTCGACCTCGCGGAAGTGCGGGGCGCCGTGGCCCATCAGCTCCGGCACGAAGTTGAACGGCGGGGTCGGCCGAAACGCCCGGTACGCGTCGACGATCTCGCGCACGGCGGCCGCGTGCCCACGCGGCTTCTTGAACAGCATCAGCGCGCCGACGTGGGTGGTGCCGGCCGGTGTCTCGAACAGCAGCCAAGAGAGGTCGAGCGGCGCGATCGTCTTGTTCATCCCTCGGCCTTCCACGCGTCGTTGCGTGACCGCGATGCTCCGCCAAGCCAACAGGGACGGCGAGGGTCTTAGGACCCCGCGGCCAGCGACCGAGGTCCTCTGCGTGTGGGCGGCTCTACTTCAGGCAGCCGCCCAGGTCGACCGGCAGCGTCACCCCGGTGATGTAGCGGGCCTCGTCGGAGGCCAGGAACAGCACCGCGTTGCTGATGTCCTGCGCCTGAACCCACGGCACCGGCATCATGTGGAACATCTGGCAGATCGGGGCCATGTCGTCGGGGCCGGGGTTCTCCAGGTCCGGACGGAACATCTTGAACGTGCCCTCGTTGTGCAACATGTCGGTGGCCACATGCGTGGGATGCACCGAGTTCGCCCGGATCATGTGCTGACCCAGTTCCACGGCGAAGGTGCGCATCAGGCCCACCACGCCGTGCTTGGCGGCGATGTAGTTGCCGCACTGCGGATAGGCCTTGAGGCCGCCGACCGAGCTGGTCAGGATGATCGAGCCGCCTTGCCCGCCCGCCTTGATATGCGGCACACCGGCTTTCACGGTCTTCCACACGCCGGACAGGTTGATGTCGATCATCTCGTTCCAGTCCTCGTCGCTGGTCTCGTCGAGGGTGTTGCCGCCGTTGCCGATCCCGGCGTTGGCCACGATGATGTCCAGCCGGCCCAGCTGTTCGACGCCGCTGTCCACGGCGGCCTTGAGCGCGTCGTAGTCGCGCACGTCGACCTCGGCGGTGACGATCCGGCGGTTCTGCGCCTTGACCAGGTCCGCGGTTTCGGCGAGGTCCTCGGGTGTGGAGGCCGGAATCGCCGTCTCCGTCCCGGGTCTGATCGGCCCGCAGATGTCGATGGCGATGATGTCGGCGCCCTCCTGCGCCAGCCGCACCGCGTGACTGCGTCCCTGCCCGCGCGCCGCACCGGTGATGAATGCGACCTTGCCCTCTACCCGTCCCGCCATGTGTGAGTCCTCTTGTCGTAGTTGATACTTCAGGGAATGAGCGTGGGCATGGCATCCCAGCCGCGGACCGCGGTGGTCTGGGACATGACCGCTCCTGCCCAGTCCACCTCCCAGGTGGGGAAGCGTCGGAGGATCTCCTCCAACGCGACGCGCCCCTCGAGGCGGGCCAGTGCGTTGCCCAGGCAGAAATGCGTGCCCGCGCCGAACGTCATGTGCGACTTCTGTTCGCGGTGGATGTCGAACACGTCGCCGTCCGGGGCGAACCGGCGGTGATCGCGGTTGGCGGCGCCGACCAGCATCAGCATCGCCGACCCGGCGGGCACCGTCTGCCCGTAGTACTCGACGTCGCGGGTGACGTAGCGGGCGATCTGCAACGCCGGCGGCTCCCAGCGCAGGATCTCCTCGATGGCCTGGGGGATCAGGGCCGGGTTCTCGGCGAGTTCGCGGCGCTGATCGGGATACTCGGCCAGGGTCTTTCCCGCCCAGCCGATCAGCCGGGTGGTCGTTTCCGCACCCGCGGTCGCGATCACGATCAGATACATCAGTAACTCGTCGCGCCGCAGCCGCCGCCGGGTGCCGGTCTCGTCGCTCGAACTCGGCGTTGAGCAGGTCGGTCATGATGTCGTCCGACGGGTGTTCGGTCCGCCAGTCGATGAACTCCGCGAACACCTCGCCGGTGGCCAGCACGTCGACCTTCTCCTTCTGCAGGGTCGCCTCGCCGTGATCGGTGATCCCGCGTTGCTTGTCTTCGGGGATGCCCAGCAGCATGCCGATCACCCGCATCGGCATCTGCTCGCCGAGGTCGTTGACGAAGTCGAAGCGCCCGGTGCCCACCAACGGATCCAGGCACCGCGCGGTGAACTCGCGGATCTGCGGCTCCAGGGCGGCGACCTTGCGGGGCGTGAACAGCCGCGACAGCAGGTTGCGGTGGATGTTGTGGATCGGCGGATCCTCGAAAATCAATGTCCCGGGCGGGATCTCCATGCCCGACTTGATGATCTCCAGCAGCGCGCCGCGGCCGGAGATGAAGGTCTCGTGGTCGACGACAGCCTTGTTGACGTCGTCGTAGCGGCTGACGGCGTAGAAGTCGTGCACGGGGTTGTAGTACAGCGGCGCTTCCTCGCGCAGCCGGGCGAACATCGGATACGGGTCGATGTTCAACTCGACGTCATAGGGGTCGTAGTGCAGATCGCTGTCGGCGCCGACTGTCACGTCGGCCACTGTCCCAGTTCGCCGCGACGGGTGTCAATGCGATGTCCGCAAACTGCGAGCTTTGCTACCGAAGTGAGAGAAGCCGGTTCTCAGCTCCCTCGGTTGCGCGCGATCGACTGTGCACTGGCGGCTCGAGTGTGCGTCCAGGGCGGCGATTCGGCGATTTCCCGCCTGGATGCACAGTGGGCGCCTGGATGCACGGCCGATTAAGTCACGCGCTTGACTTGGCGCTGCGTCCACCGATTGACTGCCGTCATGGGCAACGAACTGGCAGGCAAGGTCGCGGTCGTCACGGGTGGGGCGTCGGGTCTCGGGGCCGGCATCGTCGAGCGCTTCCTGGCCGAGGGTGCGGCCGTGGCGTTCGGCGACATCGACGCCGAGCGCGGTCAGGCGCTGGCCGACCGGCACGGCGAGCGGGCGCTGTTCGTGACCACCGACGTCGCGCAGACCGAACAGGTCACCAGGCTCATCGACGCGGCCGTCGAGCGCTTCGGCGGCCTGCACGTCATGGTCAACAACGCCGGGGTCTCCGGCAAGATGCACCGCAGCTTCCTCGACGACGACCTCGGCGACTTCGAGCGGGTGATGGCCATCAACGTCAAGGCCGTGATGGCCGGAACGCGCGACGCCGCCCGGCACATGGCCGAGGGCGGCGGCGGCTCGATCGTCAACCTGACGTCCATCGGCGGCATCCAGGCCGGCGGCGGCGTGATGACGTATCGCGCGTCCAAGGCGGCGATCATCCACTTCACCAAGTGCGCGGCGATCGAGCTGGCCCCGTATGAGATCCGCGTCAATTGCCTTGCGCCCGGCCATATCCGGACCGGCATCGTCGCATCGTCGGCGCACGGCATGGATGCCGAGAAGGTCGCGAAGTTCGAGGCCGGCATCCGCGCGCAGATGCGTGCCGACCGGCCGCTGGAACGGGAGGGGACCGCCGACGACGTCGCCGAGGCGGTGCTGTTCCTCGCCGGCGACCGCTCGCCGTACATCACCGGAACGGTTCTGCCGGTCGACGGCGGCACGGCGGCGGGCAAGCCGAACCCCAAGAAGAGCAAGCCCGCAGATTCTTAAATCAATCACTTGACTTAAAGCGGGTGGCGGAGTTGACTGGCACCCGATGACCACCGCGACCCGAAGCTCCCGCACCGACCGGGCCAGCCTGACCCGCGAAGCGATCCTGACCGCCGCGGAGCGGCTGTTCGCCGAACATGGTGTGTTCGCGGTATCCAACCGGCAGGTCAGCGAGGCCGCCGGGCAGGGCAACAACGCCGCGGTCGGCTACCACTTCGGCACCAAGACCGACCTGGTCCGTGCCATCGAGCACAAGCACGCCATCCCGGTGGAGAAGTTGCGCGAGCAGCGGGTCGCCGACGATAGGCGACTCCACCGAACTGCGCGACTGGGTCGCCTGCCTGGTGCTGCCGCTGACCGATCACCTGACCGCACTGGGCAATCCGACCTGGTATGCCCGGTTCGCCGCGCAGGTGATGGCCGACCCGGCCTACAACAAGACCGTCACCCGCGACGCGCTGGCGCTGCCCGCCCTGGTCAAGGTCCTCGAGGGCATCAATCGCTGTCTGCCCGACCTGCCGGGCGACGTCCGCATCGAGCGCAACATCATGGGGCGCAACCTGCTGATGCACACCTGCGCGGAATACGAACGGGCCCTCTCCGAGGGCTCACCTTTGCCCCTAACCAGTTGGCGCGCAGCCGCTTCCGGACTGATCGATGCGATCGTCGGGTTGTGGCACGCCCCCGTGACACGACAGGGTTAGAACTCCGATGAAGGTCACCGTCGACCAGGACAAGTGTGTCTCCTCCGGCCAGTGCGTGCTGAACGCGGCTGCAGGTGTTCGACCAGCGCGACGAGGACGGCGTGGTCGTCCTGCTCAACGACGATCCCCCGGCCGATCAGGCCGACAACGTCCGCCGCGCGGCCGCGGCATGTCCCGCTCAAGCCATCCACGTCGAGGAGTGAGGCATGTCCGACACATTGACTTCTGATCCGACCGAGGCGGCCGCGGCCGCGCCGGAGTACCCGATGGAGCGCTCGTCGCGGTGCCCGTTCGCGCCGCCGCCGGAGGTGATGGAACTCGCCGCCGCCGCACCGCTGAGCCGGGTGCGCATCTGGGACGGCAGCACCCCGTGGCTGATCACCGGCTACGAGGAGGCGCGGGCGCTGTTCGCCGACGCCCGGGTCAGCGTCGACGACCGCATAGCCCGGGTTCCCGCACTGGAACGAAGCCATGCTCGCCATGGTCGACAAGCGCCCGCGCTCGGTGTTCAACGCCGACGCCGAGGAGCACACGTTCTACCGCCGGATGCTGTCCAAGCCGTTCACCTTCAAGCGGGTGGAGGGCCTGCGCCCGGCCATCCAGAAGATCACCGACGACCACATCGACGCCATCCTCGCCGGACCCAAGCCGGCCGAGCTGGTCAGCGCATTGGCCCTGCCGGTCCCGTCGCTGGTGATCTGCGAGATGCTCGGCGTCCCTTACGAAGACCACGGATTCTTCCAGGAGCACGCCAACGTGGGGCTGGCCCGCTACGCCACCGCCGAGGACAACATGAAGGGCGTGATGAGCCTGGCGAAGTACCTGGGCAACCTCGTGCAGGCCAAGATGGACGAACCCCGCCGAGGATGCGGTGTCCGATCTGGCCGAGCGCGTCTCGGCCGGTGAGATCTCCGTCAAGGAGGCCGCGCAGCTGGCCAGCGGCCTGCTCATCGCCGGTCACGAGACCACCGCGAACATGATCGGCATCGGCGTGCTCGCACTGCTGGAGAACCCCGAACAGCTGGCCATCCTGCGCGACACCGACGACCCCAAGGTTGTCGCCAACGCCGTCGAGGAGCTGCTGCGCTACCTGTCGATCATCCAGAACGGTCAGCGCCGGGCGGCGACCGAGGACATCGAGATCGCCGGGCAGACAATCAAAGCCGGCGAGGGCATCATCATCGACCTCTCCCCGGCCGACTGGGATCCGAAGAAGTTCCCGGACCCGGACCATCTCGAGGTGCAGCGCGACAACGCCGATCAGAACCTGGCCTTCGGCTACGGCCGCCACCAGTGCGTCGGCCAGCAGCTGGCCCGCGCCGAACTGCAGATCGTCTTCTCCACCCTGCTGCGCCGAATCCCGACGCTGGCCCTGGCCAAGCCGATCGAGGAGATCCCGTTCAAGAACGACAAACTCGCCTACGGCGTCTACGAACTACCCGTCACGTGGTGAAACCCGCTTAACGTCAGCCCGATTGGAGTGTCAACGATGTCAGCACCCACCCTCTACCCGCCCGGCGGCTTCGGCGCACCGAAGGACCGCCACACCAACGCCGCTGAGGACAACGGACTGCCCGCGGGCACCGAGGTCTTCTCCGCGGACAACCACATCTCGCTGTCCGAGGACATCTTCTACGAGAAGTTCCCGCCGGAGCTCAAGGAGAAGGCGCCCCGCATCTGGTACGAGGACGGCGCCTACATGGTCGGCAAGGGCAAGGGCCAGACCTTCCTGCCGCTGGACTTCAGCCGGGTCCTGATGCAGTACGACGACCTGGCCGGCGCGGCGACCACCAACATCGAGGCCCGCATCGCCGAGTTGCACGACGACGGCGTGGACAAGGAGCTGGCGTTCCCCAACGCGGTTCTGGCGCTGTTCCACTACCCGAACATGGAGCTGCGCGAGCGGGTGTTCCGCATCTACAACGAGCACATCGCCTCGGTGCAGGAGCGCAGCAACGGCCACTTCTACGGTGTCGGGTTGATCAACTGGTGGGATCCCGACGGCGCCCGCCGGACGCTGGACGAAGTGAAGTCGTTGGGGCTCAAGACGTTCCTGTTGCCGCTGAACCCGGGCAAGGGCGTCGACGGCGAGATCATCGACTACGGCAGCACCGCGTTCAGCCCGGTGTGGGACGAGATCGAGGCCGCCGGCCTGCCGATCACCCACCACATCGGCGAGACCCCGCCCAAGACGCCGTGCGAGGTCAACAGCGTCGTGGTCGGCATGATGATCAACGTCGACGGCTTCCGCGAGACCTTCTCGAAGTACCTGTTCTCCGGGATCCTGGACCGCCACCCGTCGCTGAAGGTCGGCTGGTTCGAGGGCGGCATCGCCTGGGTCGCCACCGCCCTGCAGGACGCCGAGCACCTGCTGGCCTCCTACCAGCACATGTTCAACCGCAAGGTGGAGCACGACATCCGCTACTACTGGGACACCCACATGAGCGCGTCGTTCATGGTCGACCCGCTGGGCCTGAAGCTGCTCGACGAGATCGGCGTGGACAACGTCATGTGGTCCTCGGACTACCCGCACAACGAGAGCACGTTCGGGTACTCGCAGAAGTCGATCAAGTCGGTGGTCGACGCCGTCGGCCAGGAGGACGCGGTCAAGATCTGCAGCACCAACATCAAGAAGTTCCTGGGCGTCTGATGACCACGTCACTGACCGGACCGGTGCGGTCGCCTGGCCGACATCCCGACGCAGCCCGACCGGACCCGGATGCGCGCCGAGACCGGCGCGCGGCTGCGGGCCGCGATGACCGAGCGCGGTGTCGGTGCGCTGATCCTGTTGGGCAACAACGCCGTCACCTACGCGACCGGCACCAGCTGGCCGCTCGGTGACGCCGGCCTGTCGCACGTCGAGCGCCCGGTCGCCCTGGTGCTCGCCGACGACCCGGCGCCGCACCTGTTCCTGCCGTTCCGCGAGGGAGCGGCCGAGGAGACCGAACTGCCCGCCGACCACCTGCACGGGCCGGTGTACCTCGAATTCGACGAGGGCGTCGAGCATTTCGCCGCCGTCTGGGCGACCTCGTCCCGCGCGGCACCACGATCGCCGTCGACGAACTGACCGGCGCGATGCGGCGAACGGCGAGCCGGCTGTTCCCCGACGGCGCACCCGGCGACGCCGCGGTGATCGTCGGCGCCGCCAAGACCGTCAAGACGGCCGACGAGATCGGCTGCATCCACAGGGCCGTTCAGATCACCGACACCGCGATGATCGACGTGCAGCGGGCGCTGGCACCGGGTATCCGCCAGATCGACCTGTCGGCCGAATTCCTCCGGCGCGCATTCGAACTGGGCGCGGTGGCCAGCATGCTCGAGCCCATCTGGCAGGTCATGCCGAACACCAAGGCCGACGGCGTGTGGACCACCCACGGCGACCTCGCGCTGCCGCTGCTGTCCACCGAGCGGGAACTGCGGACCGGCGACGTGCTGTGGACCGACGTGTCGATCACCTACGGCGGCTACTGCTCGGACTTCGGCCGCACCTGGGTGGTCGGCCAGGACCCGAGTCCCCGCCAGCAGGCGCAGTTCCGGCGCTGGCACGACATCATGACCGCGGTCCTCGACGTCACCAAAGCCGGTGCCAGCGCGGCCGATCTGGGCCGGGCGGCGATCGCGGCCAACGAGGGCAGCAAGCCCTGGCTGCCGCACTTCTACCTGGGCCACGGAATCGGCGTCAACGCCGCCGAAATGCCCATGATCGGAACCGATCTCGGTGCCGAGTTCGACGAGAACTACGTGCTGCAGGCCGGCATGGTGCTGGTTCTCGAGCCGGTGGTCTGGGAGGACGGCACCGGCGGCTACCGCAGCGAGGAGATCGTGGTCATCACCGAGGAAGGCTGGATCAAGTTGACCGACTACCCGTACACGCCCTATGGCGACTGAGGTCCTGGGCGACGAGCGCGCTCTCCGCACCGGGCGGCGGGAGCGGGCGCTGGCCCAGATGGAAGCCCACGACCTGGACATCCTGATCCTCGGCAGGCAGTCCAACATCCGCTACGTCAGTGGCGCACAACAACTCTGGGTGGCCGGAACCCGGCCGTTCGCGCCGTCGTGCGTGCTGCTGCGCAACGGCGCCGTGCACCTGCTGAGCACCTGGGACGAGGGCGTGCCGGAGGACATCCCGCACGAGAACCTCTACGGCATCTCGTGGAACCCGATGAACACCATCGAGAACCTCAAGAAGATCCCCGGCGCCGCGACGGCTCGCCGGGTGGGTTCCGACGCGCTGTCGCCGGGCTTCGCCCAGCTGCTGCCGATGGCGTTCCCCAACGCCGAACTCGTCGACGGCGAGCCCGCGATCCGCGGCGCCCGGCGGATCAAGACGCCCGAGGAGATCGACACGCTGCGCGAGGCCATCCGGGTGGCCGAGGTCGGCCTGGCGGCCGGTGTCGCCAGGCTGCAGTCCGGTGCCTCGGTGCAGGATCTGACCGCGGTGCTGCTGGAGGCCATGACCGCAGGCGGCGTCAGCTCCCCGGCTCATCAGGACGCGGTGTGGGTGACCGCCAAGGATCACCCCTGGCGGCGGGTACGCGGCGACGAGCGCGTGCACGACGGCGACCTGGTGGCGTTCGCCTCCGGGGTGCTCGACCGGGGCTACATCGGCGAGGTGGGCCGCACCTGGCCCGTCGGCGACGTCACCGCGGAGACCCGCGCGATCTTCGAGCGATCCGATCGTCTGCACGACCGGCTGATCGCGGCGTGCCGGCCGGGCGCGCCCAACGCCGACCTGCTGGCCGCGTATGAGGCTGCCGGCGAAGCACTTCCGGTGGTCCCGGTGGCCCACGGTCTGGGCGTCGGATTCGACTCCCCGGTCGTCTCGCCCCAACTCGCCGCGACCGCCGCGAGCTGAGCGGCTGGAACCGGGCATGGTGCTCGCGGTCACCGGCTACGTCTTCGAACCCGGTGTCGGTGCGGTGTTCCGCCGCGACGCGGTGCTGATCACCGACGACGGGGCCGACGTCCTGACGTCCAGTCCGGCGTGGAGCGCGTGAATGGGTGAGGCCAAGCGGCCGTCGGCCGAGGAGATCATCCTCTACGAGAAGGACCCGAAGACCAAGATCGCCACGATCACCTTCAACCGGCCCGGAATACCTCAACGCGCCCACCGCGCTGGCGCGGCTGCGTTATTCGGATCTGCTGTACCAGGCCGGCGTCGACGACCAGGTCAAGGTGCTGGTGATCCGCGGCGTCGGCGACGACCTCGGCAGCGGCGCCGATCTCCCGGAGTTCATGGAGATGCAGGACGCCGAGGACGAGGGACCGCGGCTGGGGGAGTTCCGGATTCCGCCCGGGGAGGTGAAGTACCCGCCGAAGGGGTCGTTTCGGCGTGGCGCCTCGATCAGCGCCTGGTACGCCAGCCCGCAGTCGGGCATCCGAACCCTGCAGGACTTCAAGAAGATCTCGATCCTGGAAGTCAAGGGCTACTGCTACGGCTGGCACTTCTACCAGGCGGCCGACGCCGACCTGGTGATCTCCTCCGACGACGCGCTGTTCGGCCACCCGTCGTTCCGCTACTACGGCTGGGGACCCCGGATGTGGTGGTGGGCGCAGATGATGGGCATCCGCAAGTTCCAGGAGATGGTCTACACCGGACGGCCGTTCACCGCGGCCGAGATGGCCGAGTGCAACTTCCTCAACAGCGTGGTCCCACGCGAGGACCTCGAGGCCGAGGTGACCAAGTACGCGCTGGCGTGCTCTCGGAACCGCCCCACCGACACGGTGTTTCAGCAGAAGATCTTCTTCGAGGTGATGAAGCAGTTCCAGGGCGAGTACATGGGCAGCCTGCTCGGCGGCTACTTCGAGTCGATGGGTGCCGCCATCGCCCACGACGAGGACGATCTCGACATGCACGAGGCGCTCGACGAGGGCCTCTCGGGTGCGGTCAAGGACAACGACAGCAAGTTCCCGCCGGAGTGGCGGTTGTCGAAGTCGGGCCGCAAGAACGCCAAGCCGAAGAAGAAGAAGTAGCGCTGTGGATCCGGGGCGGCCGACCCCGCCGTTGAGCGGATTCGTCGTCGTCGACCTCTCGACCGGGATTCCCGGTGGCTACTGCACCAAGCTGCTCGCCGACGGCGGTGCCGACGTCATCAAAGTCGAGGCGCCCGAAGGTGATCCGCTTCGCCGGTGGTCGGCCTCCGGTGCGCACATCGCGGCCGGGGAGGACGGCGCGTTGTTCGGCTTCCTGGCCGGCGGCAAGCACAGTGTGGTGGCCGATCCCGACGCGGCCGACGACCTGCGACTGGTCGACGAGCTGCTGGCCTCGGCCGACGCCGTGGTGTGGTCGGCCGGCTCCCGGCTGGCGGCCGACCCGCGCTTGGCGCCGGCCGAACTGCTGGCCGCCCACCCGCACCTGATCGTCGCATCGATCACACCGTTCGGGCTGCACGGACCCTGGAGCTGACCGGGCCGCAACGGAATTCACCCTGCAAGCCTGGTCGGGCGGCATCGTCGGGCTCGGTCGCGGCGCGCCCGACCGGGCGCCGGTGTACGTCGGGGGACGCGTCGGCGACTACCTGTCGGGCGCCTACGCCAGCGCGGCGATCCTGGCCTCCCGGATGCGGGTGCTGTCCGGCGGCAGCGGGTGAGCTGATCGACCTGTCGATGCTGGAAAGCCACGTCATGGGGCTCACCTACTACCCGGTGACCTACTTCGACATCCTGGGCCGGCCGTGGCGCGATGCCCGCAAGCTGACCGTGCCCGGAATCGCCAGGGCCAGTGACGGTCTGGTCGACCTCGGCTGCGGTACCGCCCAGCAGTGGTTCGACCTGTGCTCGATGACCGGCCACGAGGACTGGATCGACGAGGACTCCCCGCTGTCGATCACCGAGCAGGCCAACGAGAAGGCCGCCGAGCTGTACGCCTGGGTCGCCGAGCACACCGGCGACGAGGTGCGCGACCTCGCGACGGCCTTCCGCATCCCGAACGCCCCGGTGGCCAACGGCGCCACCGTCGAGTCGCTGGAGCACTTCGTCGCCCGCGGCTCGTTCGTCACCAACCCCGCCGGATTCCACCAGCCGGCCCATCCCTACCGCATCTCCGGCGTCGAGCTGCGTCCGCCCAGCGTGGCGCCGCGTCTGGGCGAACACACCGAGCACCACCGGACGCGCCGACCGAACACCACGTGCGGCCGGCGCAGGCGCGAACACGTTGCCGCTGAAGCGGCATTCGCGTCCTGGACCTGACCACGTTCTGGGCCGGACCGTCGTGCACCCATCCGATGGCGCTGCTGGGCGCCGAGGTGATCCACGTCGAGTCGGCCCGGCGCCCGGACGGCACGCGGCTGATCGCCGGTGTGCCGGTGACCGAAGAGCAGTGGTGGGAGAAGCAGCCGATCTTCGCCGCGCTGAACACCAACAAGAAGGACATCACCCTCGACCTGGCCACCGAGCGCGGCCGTGAGCTGCTGACCCGGCTGATCGCCACCGCGGACGTCGTCGCGGAGAACTACACCCCGCGGGTGCTCGACCAGCTCGGCCTGGATCACGCTGCGGTGCAACAGATCAACCCGAGCGCCATCATGCTGCGGATGCCCGGGTTCGGCCTCGACGGGCCGTGGCGCGACAACCCGGCCTTCGCCTACGTCATCGAGGCGGCCGCCGGCATCAGCTGGCTGACCGGCTACCCGGACCGCAATCCCTACGAGCCGTACTCGGTCGGCGACCCCAACGCCGGGCTGCACGCGCTCAACGGCGTGCTGCTGGCCCTCGAGCACCGGCGGCGCACGGGGGAGGGCGTCGCTGGTCGAGGCGGCGATGGTCGACGCCGCGCTCAACATCGCCGCCGAGCAGGTCATCGAGTACACCGCCTACGGCGCGGTGCTGCAGCGCGCAGGCAACCGCGGGCCGACCGCCGCGCCGCAGAACCTCTACCGCACAAGCGAGATCGACGAGTTCGGCCGCGACGACTCCTGGGTGGCCATCGCGGTGGCCACCGACGGCCAGTGGGAAGCGCTGCGCAGCGCACTCGGCGACCCGCACTGGGCCGCCGATCCGCGGCTGGCCACCGACGAGCGGGCGGCGGGCAGGCGAGGACCTGATCGACGAGCACCTCGCCGCGTGGTGCCGGCAGCGCAGCGGCGACGAGATCGTCGCGCGCGTTGTGGCCGGCCGGCGTCCCGGTGGCCAAGGTGATGCAGCCGCACCGCCAGACCGAGCTCGAGCAGCTCGCCGCACGCGGGTTCTTCGAAGTCCTCGAGCACCCGGTGAACGGGCCGGCGCACTTCACCACGCTGCCGTTCCGGCTCTCCGCGCGGCCCGCAGCGCTTCCACGTCTCGCCGGCGCCGCTGCTCGGTCAGCACAACCACGAGCTGCTGGCCGAACTGGGCCTGTCGGCCGCCGAGATCGACGACGCTGGAAACCGACGGAGTGATCGGCACCGAGCCGGCGATGGGCGGGTCGAAGGCGACGTCGATGACGTCGAGGTATTGACAGTTAGTCCATAATGAGAATATCGTTCTCACGAACCGTATAGGAGGATTCCATGGGGCAACTGTCCACTCGGGTTGACATTCCATTTCCGCTGTTCGACGCGGACAACCACCTCTACGAGCCGCCGGAGGCGCTGACCAAGTACCTGCCCAAGGAGTACAAGGACATCGTCCAGTACGTGCAGGTCAACGGCCGCACCAAGATCGCGCTGCGCGGCCAGATCAGCAACTACATCCCCAACCCGACCTTCGAGGTCGTCGCCAAGCCGGGCGCCTGGGAGGAGTACTTCAAGTTCGGCAACCCCGACGGCAAGACGCAAGCGCGAACTGTTCGGCGAGCCGATGCGGTCGATCCCGGCGTTCTTCGAGCCGGCTCCGCGCCTGGAGCTGATGGACGAGCTCGGGTCTGGACCGCACGCTGATGTTCCCGACCCTGGCCAGCGTGGTCGAGGAGCGGCTGCGCGACGATCCGGTCGCCATCCACGTCATCGTCCACGCGCTCAACGAGTGGCTCGCACGAGGTGTGGGGCTTCAACTACAAGAACCGCATCTTCACCACCCCGGTGATCACCCTGCCGATCGTCGAGAAGGCGATCGAGGAGCTGGAGTGGGCGGTCAAGCGCGGCGCGCGCTGCATCCTGATCCGTCCGGCACCGGTTCCCGGCTTCCGCGGCCCGCGGTCGTTCGCGCTGCCCGAGTTCGATCCGTTCTGGGAGAGGGTCGTCGAATACGACCTGCTGGTCGGCATGCACTCCAGCGACAGCGGCTACTCCCGCTACACCTCCGAGTGGGACGGTGCCGCCCAGGAGATGCTGCCGTTCCAGACCAACGCGATGTCCATCCTCAACGAGTGGCGGCCGATTCAGGATGCGGTGGCCTCGTGGGTGATCCACGGCGCGCTGTACCGGTTCCCGAAGCTGAAGGTCGCGATCGTCGAGGCCGGCTCGAAGTGGATGTTCCCGCTGCTGGACGGCCTGGCCGAGGTGTACAAGAAGGCCCCCGAGGCCTTCCCCGGCAGCGATCCGGTCGAGATGGTCAAGAGCCGCATCCACGTCAGCCCGTTCTACGAGGAGGGCATCGACGACCTGATCAACCTGATCGGCGTCGATCAGCGTGCTCTACGGCTCGGACTGGCCGCACCCGGAGGGGCTGGCGCGAGCCGACCTACTACGTCAAGGCGCTCGAGCACCTGCAGCATCGACGACCAGGCGAAGATCATGGGCGGCAACCTGTCTCGGCTCGTCACGGTGTGACCGCCCCGGACCAAGCAGTGGCGAGACCATCCCCGAGATGGTCTTGAGCGCAGCGGACCGGTTCGGCGACGCCGAAGCCGTCGTCGACGGTCCGCTGCGCCTGACGCTTCGTCGAGGTCGCCGAGCGGGTCCGTTGTGCCGCAGGGGCATTCGCGAACCTGGGTGTCGACAAGGGCGACCGCGTCGCCATCTGGGCACCCAACTCCGCGCACTGGATGATCGCCGCCTTCGGCGTGCTCACCGCCGGCGGCGTCGTCGTCCCCGTCAGCACCCGCTTCAAGACCGCAGAAGCCGCCGACATCATCACCCGCAGCGGCGCCAAGGCGGTGCTGACCGAGAAAGGCTTCCTGGGGCAGGATTTCAGCACGCCGCCCGGGGTGCCTGCGATCGATCTGAAGTCCGGCTTCCTCGAGGACGGCAGGCCGTTCGAACGGACGGTCAGCGGCACCGACATCGCCGACATCATCTACACCTCCGGCACCACCGGGCGGCCCAAGGGCGTGATGATGAACCACGCCGCAGAACCTGCGGATGTACGCCGAATGGTGCGATCTGGCCGACCTGCGCGAGGGCGACCGCTACCTGATCGTCAACCCGTTCTTCCACACCTTCGGCTACAAAGCCGGCTGCATCGCGTCGTTCATCCGCGGCGCCACGATGCTGCCCGTGCCGGTGTTCGACGTCGACCGGGTCATCGAACTCATTGCCGCCGAACGGGTCACGATGCTGCCCGGGCCCGCCGACGCTCTACCACTCGCTGCTGGCGGTCGACGGACAAGAGCAAGCTGGCCACGCTGCGCGCGGGTGTGACCGGCGCGGCCGACATCCCCGTCGAACTCATCCGCCGGGTGCACGAGGAGCTTCCGTTCCAGACGCTGGCCACCGGCTACGGCCTCACCGAGGCGGGCACGGCGACGACTGTCGCGACCGGGGGACTCCTTCGAAGACGTCGCCACCACCGCGGGGCTCCCGTGTCGACGACGTCGAGGTGCGCATCGCCGACGACGGCGAGGTGCTGGTGCGCGGATACAGCGTGATGCAGGGCTACTTCGACGACCCGGCCGCGACCGCCGAGGCGATCGATGCCGACGGCTGGCTGCACACCGGCGACCTGGGCGAGTTCACCGACAGCGGACGGTTGACGCATCGTCGGCCGCAAGAAGGACATGTTCATCGTCGGCGGCTTCAACGCCTACCCCGCCGAGATCGAGGGCTTCCTGATGGAACACCCCGCGGTCGCCCAGGCGGCGGTGATCGGGGTGCCCGACGAGCGACTGGGTCAGGTCGGCAAGGCCTTCGTGGTGCGCAAGGCCGAGATCCGCGAGGTCACCGCCGACGAGCTGATCACCTGGAGCCGCGACCGGATGGCCGGGTTCAAGGTGCCGCGGTTCGTCGAGTTTCTCGACGCTCTGCCGCTCAATGCCACCGGCAAGGTGATGAAGGACCGGTTGCGCTGACGGCGATGGAAACATCATTTCCGCTTATCACGAGCCATTTATTGGCCGAATTGCAGCGGCCACGAACAGGCGTCTTACCGCATAATGATAATCTCATTCTCACCGTCGCGGACCGGTCGGCGCACCCGTCGACGGGATCCGCATCAAGGTGGCTGCGGCCCGTCACCCACAATGAGCGGCGGCGGGCGCCGGCCGTACAGCGGCCGCCCGTACGCTGGCGGGATGCTCAGACCAGGGAGGAACGCGGACATGTGTAGGTGGCATGGCGTCTGAGGTCGACGGCGACGAGACCGTCTCGGAGGTGATGGCGCAGCTGGCCGAGGCCGAGGCCGCCGAAGCCGAGGCGCTTGCCGACGCCGCCCGCGCCAAGGCGACCGCGGCACGGCTGCGCGGATCGCCGGAGACTCCGGACACCGAAGACGTCATCGAGACGGTCGCCGACGAGTCCGCCGACGTCGCCGACGAACCTGCCCGCCGGTGGTGGTCGCGGCTGCCCTGGTCGAAGATCGGGTTGGCCGCCGTCGTCGTCGCGATCTGCGCGATTCTGGCGCTGACCGGTCTGATGATCTGGCAACACCACCAGGTCAACGCGCAACGCGCCCACAAGGCCGAGTTCGTGACAGCGGCATCCGAAGGCGTGTTGGCGCTGCTGTCCATCGACTACAACCACGCGAAGGCGGATGTGCAGAAGGTGATCGACCATTCCACCGGCTCCTTCAGGGACGACTTCACCAAAGGGGGCAGACGATTTCGTGAAGACGGCCGAGCAGTCCAAGGCGGTGACCGTCGGCAAGATCAGCGCGGCCGCGCTGGAGTCGGAGAACGGTGACACGGGGGTGGTGTTGCTTGCGGCGTCCTCGCAGGTGACCAATACGGCCGGGGCGCGCCAGGATCCGCGGGCGTGGCGGATGAGCGTGACGATGACCCGCGACGGGGGCAAGTTGAAGATGTCGAATGTGGAGTTCGTGCCGTGAGCGATGAGAAGACCAGCCCTGCTACCGATGTCACCGACGTCGAGAGCGTCGTTGATGAGACAACCGAGACCAGTGCCGGCGAGGTCGACGTCCCCGAAGACGTCGAGATCGCGGTCGAGCCTGCGCTCGACGAGCCCGAGGTCAGCCCGAAACGCCGCCGTCGATGGCTGCCGGCGCTACTCGCCGCGCTGCTGATCGCGTCGGCCGGTGCGGCCGGTGGCGTCTACTGGTGGATCTATCGCCCGGACCAGCAGACCAACGTCGCCGCCCAGCATCGGGCCAGGGACGCCGCGCGGGATGGCACGGTGGCGCTGCTGTCCTACGCCCCCGACACCCTGGACAAGGACCTGGCGAACGCCAAGTCGCACCTGACCGGGGAATTCCTCAAGTACTACGGCGACTTCACCGACAAGATCGTGGCTCCCGCCGCCAAGCAGAAGGGCGTCAAGACCGAGGCGACCGTCACCCGCGCGGCGGTCTCGGAGATGCATCCCGACCGTGCGGTGGTGCTGGTGTTCGTCAACCAGGTGACCACCAGCAAGGACCGGCCCGATCCGGCGCTGGCCACCAGCAGCGTGATGGTGACCATGGTCAAGCAGGACGGCCGCTGGCTGATCTCCGAGTTCAATCCGGTCTAGGAGTCGATCGATGAGTGTGGCACTGCTGCTGGAGATGGCGGCGTCGGACGCCGAGCGCCTCGGCGTGGTCTCCGATGACCAGCGGCTCACGGTGGGCGAGCTCAACGCCCTGGCCGACGGTGGTGCGGGGGTCATCGCCGAGACCGGCGCGAGCAGCGTGGTGTACGTGGGCACCGGCGGGCTCATGCTTCCGCTGTTGATCTTCTCCTCGGCCCGCGCCGCCCGGCCGTTCACTCCGCTGAACTACCGACTCTCCGGTGAGGCCCTGGCCGAGCTGATCGACCGACTGCCCGAACCGCTGGTGGTGTTCGACGCCGAATACGCCGACGTGGTCACGGGTTTGGGCGCGACGCAGCATCGAGTCCACGCAGTTCGTCGCCGCCGCCGGCCAAGCCGAGCCCGTCGCCGAATTCCCCGACCCCGACGACGTCGCGGTGGTGCTGTTCACCTCGGGAACCACCTCGCGGCCCAAAGCCGTTGAGCTGTCGCACAACAACCTCACCAGCTACGTGACCGGCACCGTCGAGTTCGCCTCGGCCGAGCCCGGCGACGCCGCACTGATCTGTGTGCCGCCGTACCACATCGCCGGGGTGGGGGCAGCGCTGTCGAACCTGTATGCCGGCCGGAAAATGGTGTATCTGCGCAAGTTCGACGCCAAAGAGTGGATCCGGCTGGCCGCAGAGCGAAGCGGTCACCAGCGCCACCGTGGTGCCCACCATGCTGGATCGCATCATCACCGAGCTGGAAGACAATCCGACCCCGTTGCCGGCGTTGCGCACCCTGGCCTACGGCGGGTCCAAGGTCGCTCTCCCACTGGTTCGCAAAGCCCTCGAGTTGCTGCCCGACGTCGGGTTCGTCAACGCCTACGGATTGACCGAAACCAGTTCCACCATCGCGGTTCTCACTCCCGAAGACCACCGCATCGCGCACGGCGCCGACGACGAGCCGATCCGCAAGCGGTTGAGTTCGGTGGGCCAGCCGGTGCCGGGTATCGAGGTGCAGATCCGCGCCGAGGACGGCACGGTGCTGGGCCCCGAGGAGGTCGGCGAGCTGTACGTGCGCGGCGACCAGGTGTCGGGCAAATACGCCGAAATCGGCTCGGTGCTCGACGCCGAAGGCTGGTTCCCGACCAAGGACGTCGCCTACCTCGACGCCGACGGGTACCTGTTCATCGGCGGGCGCTCGGACGACACGATCATCCGCGGCGGCGAGAACATCGCCCCGGCCGAGGTCGAGGACGTCCTCGTCGAGCATCCCCACGTGCGCGACGTCGCCGTCGTCGGTGTCGAGGACGCCGAGTGGGGCCAGATCATGGTCGCGGTGGTGGTCCCCGTCGCCCACATCACGCCCGATCCCGAGGACCTGCGCGCCCATGTGCGCCAACATCTTCGGGGCTCGCGCACCCCGGACCGGGTGGTGTTCCGCCACGAACTTCCCACCACGCCGACCGGCAAGGTGCTGCGCCGCCAACTCGCCGACGAACTCAAGTCGCCAACCGCGTAACCCGCAAGGAGGACAACCATGATCAAGACCGGCACCCGACTCCAAAGCCAGGTGTGCGACACCCAGGTCATCGTCGTGCGGTCATCGGAGAGTCTCGACGACCTGCGGGCCGGCGGGGTTCCGATGGTCGCGCTGGACGCCGAGAAGGCGGGCGACGCCCAGCTGGATCCGAACTTCTCCGACGGCACGGTGATGGGCAAGCGCTACGTCGACGACAGCGGCGCCGAACTCCTGGTCACCAAGGCCGGAGCCGGCTCGCTGAGCATCGGCGACACCCCGCTGGAACAGAAGACCGCCAAACCCCTTCCCGCCAGCGACTAGGCAAGGCGCGGCGTGAGCGCGACCACACACCCAGACGAGCACACTCTCGTGCTGGCCATGGACTACCGGGTTCCCGACCCGGACAAGGTGTGGCCGGTCCTGCAGCGCAGCAAGGCCGCGCTGGCCGATCTCGGCGCTCACTACGTGCTGGTCTACACCTCGAGCCGCGAGGCGGGCCGGGTCATGGTGACGATGTCCCTGCGCAGCAAGGAGCCGATTCTGGAGGTGCTGCGCTCGCGGACCTTCCTCAACTGGTTCGACTCGGTTGGGTTGGAGGACATCCCGGCGATCTTCGCAGGGGAGACCGCGGCCAAGATCCCGATCTCGCAGACCGACCCCGGTGATGCGCCCGGCGTCATCATGGGGACCATCGCACAGGTCGACGACGTGCCGGAGCTGGTATCCCGGATCCGCGAGGCGCTGCCGCGCTTCGCCGATGCGGGAATGCGCAATCTGCGGGTCTTCCAAGCCTTCGACGACGAGCACGAGGCGATGATCCTGCAGGAGATCGACACCGAGGAAGACGCCAGCCGCTGGATCGACCACCCCGATTCGGTGGCCGAATGGATGGCGGGGTCCGGAGTGGGCGCCTACCCGCCGATCTTCGTCGGACAACTCGCACATCTGATGCGCATCGACGAGAACGCTTGAGGCGCAGCCATGTTCGTCTGTCTGTGCAACGGGGTCACCAGCCAGACCGTGGCCGACGCCGTGGCGGCCGGGGCGAGCACCACCAAGCAGGTGGCCAAGGCGTGCGGAGCGGGATCTGAGTGTGGCCGCTGCCGGCATACCGTGCGTGCGATCATCGAAGCCACCGCGACGGCAGAACCGAAGCGCCGCAAGGGTTTCCTACATCGAGGATGACGATGGACATACAACGGGTCAGCGACGAACTCGAGATTGCCGCGGTGCTCAACCGCTACGCGCGGGCGGTCGACGGCAAGGACTGGGACCTGTGGCGGTCGCTGTTCACCGAGGACGCGGTCATCGACTACAGCTCGGTCGGCGGAGTGGTCGGCGATCGCGAGGAGGTGTCGGCGTGGCTCGAGCGCGGGCTGGCGCTGATGCCGATGACCCAGCACTTCATCTCCAACATCGAAGCCGACATCGACGGCGACAGCGCCACCGTACGCGCGATGTTCTACAACCCGATGCTGCTGCCGGGGGCGACCACGATCAGCGCCTGCGGTGGCTACTACCACCACCTGATGGTCCGCACCGAGCGCGGTTGGCTCAGCACGCACCTCCGCGAAGAGAACCTCTGGTTCGACAATCCGCCGAGTCCCGACCTTCGGGCCGGGCTGCACGACCAGGCCCAGTGACCTGCGGACACGCCCGATAAGAGGCCCCTTCACGGGCTGCACAAGTCCTCACAGGTGAGGACTAACGTCTCTGTCGTCGACGCCGCGTTCTGAGTGACAGTGTCATATGAGAGCGACCAGCGAAGGCGGCGAGAACGACATGAGCGCGCATTTTCCCGACCCCGATACTGTGCGCGCCGTCCTGAGCCTGGCGACCCGAGCTCCCTCGGTCCACAACTCCCAGCCCTGGCACTGGCGGATCGGCCCGCACACCCTGCACCTGCATGCCGATCCGAGCCGGCATCTGCCGCGGACCGATCCGGACCGGCGCGACATGCTGGTCAGCTGCGGCGCCGCGCTGCATCACGCGACAGTGGCGCTGGCGGCGATGGGCTGGCAGGCCAAGATCCACCGCTTCCCGAATCCCGACGACCGCGATCACCTGGCCTCGATCGAGGTCCACCCGCAGTCGCCCGGCGAACTCGACGTCACCCTGGCCGCGGCGATCGCCCGGCGGCGCACCGATCGTCGCAACTACAGCTCGTGGCCGGTACCGATGGGCGACATCGCCCTGATGGGTGCCCGCGCTGCCCGCGCGGGGGTCATGCTGCGCCAGATCGACCTGCTGCCCCAGCTCAACGCGATCGTCGCCGCGTCGGTCGCCAAACACACCACCGACACCGACTACCTCACCGAACTCAACGCGTGGAGCGGACGGTACGGCTCGGTGGCCGGCGTCCCGGCCCGTAACACCCCGCCCACCGACACCCGCGCGATGTTCCCGGCACGGGTCTTCGCCGGGCCCGCCCTCAAGCAGCCCACGCACACCTCGCCCGCCGAGGACAACGGCGTCATGCTGGCGCTGGGTACCGAGACCGACGACGACCTGGCCCGCCTGCGGGCCGGCGAGGCCACCAGCCTGGTGCTGCTGTCGGCGACCGCGATGGGACTTGCCAGCTGCCCGGTGACCGAGCCGCTCGAGATCTCCGAAACCCGCGACGCGGTGCGCGCCGACGTGTTCGGCACCAGCGGCCATCCCCAGATGCTGCTGCGGGTGGGCTGGGCGGCGATCAATGCCGACCCGCTGCCTGCCACGCCGCGCCGTCCGCTTCCCGATGTCGCCGACTGGCTCAACGACGGTGCCTTCATGGTCGGCGCGGACGCGGTGAGCAAAGCGGGATAGCGCGGCGGATGCAGACGTTCTCAACCCGTCCCGGCCGCGGGTGGCTCACCCGGCTGTTCGGACGAAACCCGCTGGTGCGCGCCAGCGATCGGATCGAAGCGCTCACCCTGATCCTGGGCATCGCGCTGGTGTTGGTGGCCGCCCCGGTCGCGGGTGCGGTCGGCACCGCCGTCTACTCCAGCCGCGCCGCGGTCTACGAGCAACAGGTGCGCACCCGCCACACCGTGGCGGCGACGGTGCTGGCGGACAGTACCTCCACCGTGCGTCCCTACAGCGTGTCGTTCGACGTCCGCGCCCGCTGGCAGGACCGCGGAGTGCAGCACGAGGACGTGCTCGGAACCGACCGCCCGGCCAACGCCGGTGACCGGCTGAGCATTTGGGTGAACGACAAGGGCGACTACGTCGGGCCGCCGACCCGACCCAAGCGCGCGGCCAGCGATGCGATCGTCGCCGGCGCGGTGCTGTGGCTGTCGGTGATCACGGTGGTGGCGGCCGCGATCGGGCTCACGCGGTTCCGGCTGGACCGGCGCAGACACGCCCAGTGGGATCGCGGTCTGCGTGGCCTGGTCGGCGACGACGGCGGCCGCACCGGCAGCGAGCGCTGAGGCGGCCAATTAGGTTGCGGCGCTTGGCGCGCCGGGTTTTGTCGGTACCCCTTTGCGATGATGTGGTTCATGTCCTCGACCGCTGCCACGGCTGTGCTGCCTAATGAGCGCCTGGAGGTGTTGTTCGAGGAGTTGTCGGAGTTGGCCGGGCAGCGCAACGCGATCGACGGGCGCATCGTGGACATCGTGGCCGAGATGGATCGCGACAAGCTCTGCGGCGCCACCGGTGCCCGCTCGATCGCGGAGTTGGTGGCCTGGAAACTGGGCTCGTCCTCGGCCAATGCCAAGGCGATCACCACCGTGGCGCAGCGCAGCTGAGGCCTTCCCGCGTTGCGTCGGAGAGCTGCGGCAGGGCCGGCTGTCGTTGGATCAGGTCGGTGTCATCGCCGCACGCGCCGCCGACGGATCTGATGAGCACTACGCCCAGCTGGCGTCGGTCGCCTCGGTCAACCAGTTGCGCACGGCGGTCAAGCTCGAGCCGCGCCCCGATCCCGATCCCCGGCCCGACCCCGAGCCGTCGATTACTAAGGCTCCGATGATCAGTTCACGTTGGTGGCGGATCAAACTGCCCCACGACGAGGCGGCGAAGGTCGACGCGGCGCTGGCGTCGCATCGCGAGGCGTTGGTCGCCGAGTGGAAACAGGCTCGCGAGAACGGCGATCACGCATCGGAGAGCGCGCCGCCGATGCCGAACACCGTGGACGCGTTCCTGCGTCTGGTCGAGGCCGGCTGGGACGCCGAAGCCGCTCGCCGCCCGCACGGCCAGCACACCACCGTCGTGGTCCACGTCGATGTCGAGGCGCGCGCCGCCGCCCTGCATCTGGGTCCGCTGCTGTCCGACGCCGAACGCCAATACCTGACCTGTGACGCCACCTGTGAAGTCTGGTTCGAACGCAACGGCCGACCCATCGGTGTCGGGCGGGCCACCCGCACGGTCAGCCGGCGGCTGCGCCGCGCCCTGGAGCACCGCGACCGCAGCTGCGCAGTCCCCGGCTGCGGGGCCACCCGCGGCCTGCACGCGCATCACATTCGGCACTGGGAAGACGGCGGCCCCACCGAACTGGCAAACCTGGTCCTGCTCTGTCCGTTCCACCACCGGGCACACCACCGCGGCGACATCACCATCACCGGACCCGCCGAGAATCTGAAAGTCACCGACAGTGACGGGCAAGCACTCAGCGCAGGATCACTCGCCAGACCACCCACCGGCCCCCCACCCGACGTCCCGCCCTACCCCGGACCGACCGGCGAACGCGCCGACTGGTGGTGGTACGACCCCTTCCAACCACAACCGCCGCCAACGGAAAACTAGGAGAACCGCAGCGTCGTCCCGGGTGTGAGGGTCTGCACTTTGCCCCGGCATTCGATCTCGATGGCGGGATGGTCGGCGGGGTCGACGCTGATCTCCGCGCTGCGTCCGCTGGATGGTCAGGTGCAGCCGGTAGCCGCGGTAGTAGATCGGCAACCGAAGGGCGCCAAGGCTTTCCGGCCACATCGGGCTCAGGATCAACCGGTCGCCACGGGTCTCCAGCCCGGTGAAGCAGCGCTGCAACAGGTCGATGCTGCCTGCCATCGCCGCGATGTGGATGCCCTCGGCGGTGGTTCCGCCCTGGATGTCGGCGACGTCGGACATCAGCACCTGCTGGAAATACCGCATGGCGCGCTTGCGATTTCCGCGGGCCAGCACCCACGCGTGCACGACCCCGCTCAGCGTCGACCCGTGCGAGGTCCGGTGGAAGTAGTAGTCCACGGTCTTCGGAATCTGCTCGGGGGTGAACCGATATCCCATGCGGGCGAACAGCTCCCGCAGCTCGTCGGAGGACAACAGGTAGAACAGCATCAGCACGTCGGCCTGCTTGGAGGCCCGGTACCGGTTGACGCTGTCGTTCTCGGCCTCCAGGATGCGGTCCAGCCGCTGGATGTCGCCGTAGCGCGCGCGGTAGCCGTGCCAATCCAGCTCGGCCAGATCGCCGTAGCCCTCGAACTGGCTGATGACGTCCCCCCCGGGCGTAGGCCCGGAAGTTGAGTCGGAGTGGAACGGCACGTACATCCGCCGGCTGACCTCGTCCCACTTGTCCAGCTCGCGGCCATGGATGCCCAGGGTCTCCAGCAGGTCGAGCCGGTCCCGCAGCGGCATCGCGTCGAGCGCGTCGAGCGCCCGGACGATCACCCACACCGCCATCACGTTGGTGTAGGCATTGTTGTCGATACCGTCGTAAGGCCGGTCCGGGTAGCCGGAGTGGAACTCGTCGGGGCCGATGACACCCCGAATGACGTAGCGGCCCAACGTGTCGTCGAACTCGGCGCGGCTCACCCAGAACCGCGCGATCTCGGCGAGCATCTCCGCGCCGTTCTCGATCAGATACTCCAGATCACCGGTGACCTGGTAGTACTGCCACACGTTGTAGGCGACGGCGATTCCGATGTGGTGTGCCCGCGCGCTGGCATCCGGATTCCAGTGCCCCGAGTTGGGGTTCAGATGCATCTTCTGGCTTTCCTCGCGGCCGTCGCTGCCGGACTGCCACGGGAACATCGCGCCGGCATAGCCGGCTTCGCGCGCCGCTCGGCGGGCCTCGGGCAGGCGACGGAAGCGGTAGCGCAGCAGCGACCGGGTCATCGCGGGCGACCGCAGGTTCAGCACCGGGAACACGAACAGCTCGTCCCAGAAGATGTGGCCGCGATAGGCCTCGCCGTTCAGCCCGCGCGCCGGTACACCGGCGTCGAGGTCCACCGCCCCGTTCGGCACGGTCTCCAACAGGTGCAGCATGTGCAGCCGAATCACCCGCAAGGCATCGGGATTGTCGTCGAAGGCGATGTCGAACCGTTCCCACAGGTGCGCCCACTCGCGCACGTGGCCGTCGCGCAGTTCGGTGTAGCGACCCAGCTGGCCCAGCGGCTCTGCTTGCGGCGTCGCCGGGCTCGGAGATCGCGTAGTCGTGGCCGGTGAAGATGGCGGCCATCTTCTCCACCGTCACCGACTCACCGGCGGCGAGGTTGACGACGTAGTCGTGGCCGATGCGGCGTTCCTCGGCGATCAGCCGGCCGTCGGCATCCAGCGGGGTGGTGCCGCGGTAGACGGTGGTCCTGGCAGCCACCGCGACCGGGATCCGCGACTGGACCGTCTCGCACACCAGCAGGGTCGAGTTCGGCGAGAGTTCCTCGGCGACGGTGGCGACGAGGTGATCGCTGGACAGTGCTTTGTATCGGTCGACTCCGCTGTTCCGGACGTCACCGTCGATCATGGACAGCAATTCGATTGTGCCGGACCAGTCTTCGGCGGTGAAGGTGGTCTCCAGCGCACAGGCGTGGGGGAGGTGCATCGCCGCGATCCGGCGTTGGATGACGTGCGTGGTGCGTCCCGCGCCGTCGCGGAACCGGAACTCCCTGGTCAGTTCGGCGTCGCGAAGGTTCATCGTCTGCCGGTAGTTCAGCACGTGGACATCGGGCGAGTCGATGTCGAACCAGTCGCCGCCGTCGATGCGGAACTTCAGCATCAGCCAGTGCGGCAGGTTGACCAGGCTCTCGTTGTCGATCCGGACGCCGGCCACCTCGTCGTAGAGCCGGTTGTACAGTCCGGCGGCGTAGGTGCCCGGATAGTGGAACGGCCCGGGGTCGGCCTCGGGCGCGCAGCCGCGGGTGGCCCGGTAGCCGTTGCCCACCGCGCACAGCGCCTCGCGCAGCCGCTCCTGTTCGGGGATGTACCCGCCGAACGTGAAAGACCAAGGGCTGGACTGGGTATGGCGGTCGATGTCACCCTGGTCCAGCAGGCGTTCGACGAACTCCCGCACATGTGCCGGATCGTCCAGTGCGAACCGGGCCGCGGTGCAGCGGTCACCGTCCTCGGTGTGCTTGACCACGATGCCGATACCGTCGTGCAGCACGGAGTCGAACGCGTCCTCGTCGGTCAGGTCGTCACCGAGGTAGATCGGCAGCAGCGGTCCCTCGCCGGCCACCTGATCGACGATCCATTCCAGGGTCTTGCCCTTGTCCCAGTCCAGATTCGGCCGCAGTTCGACCACCTTGCGGCCCGAGGTCACCTTCAGCCTGTGCCGTCCGCCGGCCCGGTGGACCGCGGCGGTAACCACAGCCTCGGCCTCGGGTGCGGCGTTGCGGAAGTGCACCGCGATCGCGAATCGCTTGTGCTCCACCGCAACTCCGGTGATGTCGGCGAGCTCGGCGCGCAACTCGTCAGCCGCGGACGCCAGCACCGGCACCGCCTCGGCGGCGACGTCGTTCTCGCGGTGCGAACCGTCCGGAGTGATCATCTCGAATCCGTGGCTGCCGGCGTACCACAGGCCGGGGATCCCGACGCGGTCGCGGATGTCGGCCAGATCGCGGCCCGACAGAATCGCGACCGGGTAGAGCGCGGCCAGCGATTCCAGCGCCTTGTCGGCACCTGGAACCAGCGTGGCCGCACCCGCCTTGTCGACGATCTCCGAGAGCGTGCCGTCGAAGTCGAAGAACAACGCCGGGCGGCGCGCCGAGACCACGCCGGCGATCTGGCCGAACGACCGCAGCGCGTCGGGCAGCGCCGACATCCGCCGGTCGATGGCCCGCACGGTCACGTCGGCGAGCTCGCCGATCACCACGTCGGCACCGCACCGCAACAGATCCTCGCCGCTCTGCCCGGTGCGATCGACGCCGATCACCAGCCCGAAGCCGCCGGCCCGGCCCGCGGCCACCCCGGCTTCGGCGTCCTCCACGATCACGCAACGGCCGGGCCGCGCGCCCAGCCGGCGAGCCGTCTCGAGCAACACCGCGGGATCGGGCTTTCCGGGCAGTCCCAGCTCCTCGGCGGTGACACCGTCGACGCGCACCGCGAACAGCTCGGCGATACCCGCCGATTCGAGCACCACCGCGCAGTTGCGGCTCGCCGAGTACACCGCCGTGCCCACACCGAGGGTGTTCAGCCGGCGTACCAGGGCGACGGTGGATTCGAAGGTGGGGACTCCCTCGGCGATCTTGTCCAGGTACAGCCGCTGCTTGCGGTTTCCCAGCCCGCAGACGGTGTCCTCGGCCTCGTCGGTCGGCGAGCCCCACGGCAGCGAAATGCCCCGGGATGCCAGAAAGTCCCGCACACCGTCGTAGCGCGGTTTACCGTCGATGAAATGCCGATAATCGGCGGGGGTGAAGGCATCGTGGTTCTCGGTAGCCGAGTCGGCACGCCGGTGAAGGTACTCGTCGAACATCTGCGCCCAGGCCGCCTCGTGCAGCGACGCGGTGTCGGTGATCACACCGTCGAGATCGAACAGCACGGCGTCGTGGTACCGCGGATCGATCGCCACCGGCAGGCCGATATCGGGGTTGGCGCGGTCAACGACGCCGTTAGCAGCGCCGAACGGACTTTCGTTGGCCATGGCACAGACCATGCCACAACTACCCCGACCCGATCAGGGCCTTGTGGCCATGGGGTAGGGGACCAAGGCCTCATGATCACGAGGACCGGCAGATCTAGCGTCGTAGGTTGCGGCGTTGGTCGGAGAATGCGTGGCGATAGGCGCGAAGCGCACTAGAAGGAGAATGAAATGTCAACTCCCGCAACTCATCGCGGAATCCTTGTCGCGGTCGACGGGTCTCCGGAGTCCAAGGTCGCCATCGACTGGGCCGCCCGCGACGCCGCGATGCACCGCGCGCCGCTGAAACTGGTCCACGTACTCAACCCGCCGGTGGTGATGACCTTTCCCGAGGTGCCAATGCCGCCGGGATACCTGCAATGGCAGGAGGAGTCGGGTCACAAGATCCTCGAGAGCGCGCTCAAGACCGTCGAGCGCGGCCACCGAGGACAACCCGATCGAGGTCACCAGCGAGATGGTCACCGGCCCCACGATCCCCACGTTGGTCGAACTGTCCAAAGAGGCACAGCTGGTCGTGGTCGGCTGCCGTGGGCGCGGTGCGCTGGCCCGCAGTCTGCTCGGCTCGGTGAGCACCGGCCTGGCCCATCACTCGCATTGCCCGGTGGCCATCATCCACGACGAGGACCCGTTGATGGCCCACCCGTCGAAGGCACCCGTGGTCGTAGGCATCGACGGTTCGCCGGCCTCGGAGCTCGCCACGTCGATTGCCTTCGAGGAAGCCAGCTTTCGCGGTGTCGACGTGGTGGCGGTACACGCCTGGAGCGATACGGGTGTGTTCGAGTTCCCCGGCGTCGACTGGTCGACGATGCAGGCGATGGGTGAGGAGACCCTCAGCGAGCGGCTGGCCGGCTGGCAGGAACGCTATCCGGATGTGCCGGTGCGCAAGGTCGTCGTCGCCGACCGGCCGGCGCGCCAGCTCATCGAACAGTCCGAGTCGGCGCAACTGGTGGTCGTCGGCAGCCACGGCCGCGGCGGCTTCGCCGGAATGCTGCTCGGTTCGGTGAGCACCGCGGTGATCCACGGCGTGCGGATGCCGGTGATCGTGGCCCGCACCCCGAACTGAGGTCTCAGGGCAGCGGTGCGGTCCAGCGCAGCACCGTGCCGCCGCCCGGGGCGTCGCCGACGGTGAACTCGCCGCCCGCATCGGCGGCCCGCCGGCGCAGATTGGTCAACCCGCTGGGGGTGACGTCGGCGGGAATTCCCCGACCGTCGTCGACCACCTCGATGAGAAGTTCGTCCTCGACCCGCACGGTGATGGTCAGGGTCCGGGCCTGGGAGTGGCGGACGGCGTTGCTGACCGCCTCGCGCACCACCGCCTCGGCGTGATCGGCCAGGCCGGCGTCGACGACCGACAGCGGCCCGACGTACTGAACCGTGGTCCGCAGGTCCGACCCCGAGAACGCGCCGATCGCCTCGTCGAGGCGCTGCCGGAGCCGGGTGGTGCCCGCTGCGCCGCCGTGCAGGTCGAAGATCGCGGTGCGGATCTCCTGGATGACGCCCTGCAACTCGTCGACGGTCTCGGTCAGACGCTGCTGCACCTCGGGCGAGCGCGCGCGCGGGATGGTGCCCTGCAGCGACAGGCCGAGCGCGAACAGCCGCTGGATGACGTGGTCGTGCAGGTCGCGGGCGATCCGGTCGCGGTCGGAGAGCACGTCGAGCTCGCGCAGATGCCGCTGCGTGCTGGCCAGCTGCCAGGCCAGCGTGGCCTGGTCGGCGAACGTGGCCATCATCTCCAGTTGCTCGTCGGTGAAGGTCTGCGCGCCGCGACGGCGCAGGATCACCAGCACACCGGCCACGGTCTCGGTGGTGCGAAGCGGAATCACCAGCGCGGGACCGGCCTCCGGCATGACGTCGAGCGAGTCGGTGGTGACGTCGAGCCGGGCGGGGGTGCGACCGTTGAACACCGCACCGATGACGGTTCCGGCGACCGGGATCGGCTGGGCCGAGCGGGCCGGGCCGGCCACGCCCGCGGTCTCGACCACGACGAGCTCGGTCACCTCGGGGGTCGGTAGCTCGGTGTCGGAGGGCACGGCGACCAGGACCGCGTCGGCGCCGGTGAGTTCCAGCGACTCGTCGGCGATCAGCCGGAACACCCGCGCCGGGTCCGCGCCGCCGAGCAGTTCGGTGCCGATGTCGCGGGTCGCCTCGATCCAGGACTGCCGCACCCGGGACTGTTCGTAGAGCCGGGCGTTGTCGATGGCGATGCCCGCCGCGGCAGCCAGGCCTCGACCAGGACCTCGTCGTCCTCGCTGAACGGCTGGCCGTTGGCCTTCTCGGTCAGATAGAGGTTGCCGTACACCTCGTCGCGGATCCGCACCGGAACACCCAGGAAGGTCCGCATCGGCGGGTGGTTCGGCGGGAACCCGACCGAGGCCGGGTGCTGCATGATGTTGTCCAGGCGGATCGGCTTGGGTTCGTCGATCAGGTGGCCGAGCACGCCGCGGCCTTCGGGCAGCGGACCGATCAGCTCCCGGGTCTCGGCATTGATGCCCTCGTAGATGAACTCGACCAGTTCGTGGTGGTGGCCGCGCACTCCCAGCGCGCCGTAGCCGGCGTCCACCAGGTCGATGGCGGTGTGCACGATGGTCTTCAGCGTGACGTCCAGCTCCAGACCCGAGGTCACCATCAACATGGCTTCCACCAGGCCGTCGAGCCGGTCACGGCCCCTGACGATCTGTTCTACCCGGTCCTGGACCTCGATGAGCAACTCGCGTAGCCGCAGCTGCGAGAGAGTCTCACGCAGCGGCGACGCACCCATCTGGTCCCCCTGCGGGCCGACATTGCCGGTCACGGGATCCATCGTGCCAGATCGTTACTGGCCGGTTCAGTCTTCGGAGTGATGGCCTTGGTCGAGCTTGGAGACGAACACCGCCGCCTGGGTGCGGCGCTCCATGCCCAGCTTTGCCAGCAGCCGGGACACGTAGTTCTTCACGGTCTTCTCCGCCAGGAACATCCGGGCGGCGATCTGCTTGTTGGTCAGGCCTTCGCCGAGCAGGCCGAGCAGCACCCGTTCCTGCTCGGTCAGCCCCGACAACGGGTCGGAGCGCTCGGCGGCACCCCGCAGCTTGGCCATCAGCGCCGCCGCCGCGCGGTTGTCCAGCAGCGAACGGCCCGCCCCGACGTCCTTGATCGCCCTGGCCAGTTCCATGCCCTTGATGTCCTTGACGACGTAGCCGCTGGCGCCGGCGAGGATGGCGTCCAGCATGGCCTCGTCGGAGGTGAACGACGTCAGCATCAGGCAGCGCAGGTCGGGCATCTTGGACAACAGGTCCCGGCACAGCTCGATGCCGTTGCCGTCGGGTAGCCGTACGTCCAGGACGGCGACGTCGGGTTGTAGCGCCGGTATCTGGGCCAGTGCCTGCGAAACCGACCCCGCCTCACCGATGACGTCGAGTTCGGGGTCGGCGGACAGCAGATCGATCAGGCCTCGACGGACGACTTCGTGGTCGTCGACGAGGAACACCTTGACCATGGTGTGCCTTCCGGGTGGGCAACCGGCTGCGGTCGGAAATCCGCAACCACTAAGGCAACGATATCCTCAGTGCGCTCCCGGATCGTCACAACAAGCGTTGCCGGTCGGCCACCAGGACCGAACAATCGGTGTTGTGAAGGAACGCCGACCCGGTCGGCCCCAGCAGTTCCTCCACGCCGGGCGCATTGCGGGCGCCCACCACCACGAGCTGGATCGAGTGGCTGTGCTTGGCCAGATAGTTCAACACGCTGCCGTGGATCGCGACCGGGCGGACGTCCAGGTCGGGGTAGTTGTGCTTCCAGCGGGAGATCCGGCGGTCGAGCTGGGCGCGCACCATCCGGTTGCCGTCGGCGACCGCATGCGTGTCGTGGACATCGGTGTAGCGCGACTGCCAGGAGCCCAGCACCCGCAGCGGGGCTCCGCGCAGCCGGGCCTCCTCGACACCGCACTGCAAAACGGCCGCGCTGTCGGGCGATTCGTCGAGCTCGACGACGATCCAGCCCGGCTCCTGCGGCGCGGCGCGATCGGAACCGCGGACGATGGCCACCGGGCAGTGCGCGGAGCTGACCAGCGAGATCGCGGTCGAACCGATCCGGTTGTGGTCGAAATGCTTGAGCCCGACCGCGCCGACGCAGATCATCGCCGCCGAGCGGGACGCCTCGACCAGCGTGGCCGTCGGCTTACCCTCGACGATCTCGCTCTCGACCTTCACCGGCCGATCGGTGGCCTCGATGGCGTTCGCCGCGTACCGGATAGCCAGTTCTGCGCTGGCCAGCCGGCGTTCGGGGTCCTGGGGGTCGGCGGGCTCGGAGTCATGCGGCTCGATCGAGTAGACCAGGCGTAACGGGATGTCGCGGCTGAGCGCTTCGTCGATGGCCCACACCGCGGCTCGCACCGCACCGCGTGATCCGTCGACGCCGACGACGATCGACGGCGGTGTGAATGATTCGGCCATGGTGTTGGGACTCCCCCTGCGGGTGGCACTCCTATTGTGCCGACGTTAGCTCCGCCGCGTGGCCACTCTCAGGGCAGAAAGTCCTCGATTGGCCCGCGAACGTAATTCCACGGCCTCGCCAGTCGCCGGCTCAGCCCGCGACCAGGTCGATGTCGACCGGTTGTCCGGCCTGCTCGAAGAGCCGTTCGGTGTCGTCCCGGGTGCACGGCGCCGTGCCCGGCGTCAGCAGCTTCGCCGCGCCGGCGGCGCTGCCCAACCGGACCGCCTTGGCCAGCGGCCAGCCGCGAGTCAGGCCGACCGCGATGCCGGCCACCATCGCGTCGCCGGCTCCCACCCCACTGCCGGCGGGCACCGGGATCGGCGGAAAGCGGTGCGCGCTCTCCGGTGTGACCAGGAGCGCGCCCTGAGCGCCGAGCGAGACCACGATGTAGTGCGCGCAGCCACGCCCGATCAACTCGCGCGCCGCGGCGATCTGCTCGGATTCGGTGAGCAGATCGCGACCGACACACTCCCGCAGCTCCCGCACGCTCGGCTTGAGCAGGAACACCCCGGAGTTGACGTGTTTGAGCCCGCCGCCGGAGGTGTCCAGGATGAACAGGGCGCCGATCTCCTCGCAGACGTTGGCGACCTGCTGATAGAAGTCGGGCGGCACACCCGGCGGCAGGCTGCCGCTGGCCACCACGATGGCCGCCGACGCCGCCGCGCGGCGCAGCTGCAGCTGGCATTCGGTCTGTTCGGACAGGGTGAGTTCCGGGCCCGGCAGCACGAACCGGTACTGCCGATCGGTGCTGCGTTCGTTGACGGTGAGGCTCTCCCGCGTCGATCCGCCGATGTGGATCGGATGCACCGACACCCCCTCGGCGGTGAGCAGCCGGGTGATCATGTCGCCCGCCGATCCACCGGCCGGATAGATGGCCGTCGCCGATGCGCCGAGGACATCGGCGATGTGCGCGACATTGATACCGCCACCGCCGGGGTCGTAGCGAGGTGGCGAGCAGCGCAGCTTGTCGGTGTGGTGAACCACGTCGGTGCTGGTGGTGATGTCCAGCGCCGGGTTCATCGTCAACGTGACGATGCGATGCCCGGTGACAGCGTGGAGCTTGTTCAATGCAAACCTTTCGCCTACAGACCGCTCGGATAGGTTTCCGGGTTTTCCCCGGCGACCCACACACTGGTCGGCTCGAGCGGTTCCAGCGCGCGGGTCTCGTCGATGTGGATCATCGCGTCGAACTGGTCGGACGGACGCACGTGGAAATAATGGCTCTGCCGTTCGGTCTGCGGCAGGTAGATCACGCCGATCGCGCGCCCGAGCCGCACCACCTCGAGAGCCTTCGCCGCGGGGGAGCCGTCGTGCATGGGCACCAGGAACGACGTCTTGCCGGTCTCGTGCAGCAGTTCCTCGATGCTGCCTGCCAGCGCGGGCCGCACCACCTTGCGCTCGGCGATGCCGCCCCAGTCGCTGGCGGCGGTGACCGTCCCGCGGTGGGTGGAGAACCCGATCAGGCGGCAGTCCTCGCCGTAGTGCTCGCGCGCCAGCTGTCCGATGGTCAGCTGGCCGTCGGCCGACACCTCGGTCGCGCGGGCGTCGCCGACGTGAGAGTTGTGCGCCCACACCACGATTCGTGCCGGCTCGGCACCGCTGTGCGAATCCAGATGGGCGACGAGCGCGTTGAGGGTCTGGGCCATGTGCTTGTCGCGCATGTTCCAGGACGTCACCCGGCCGCGGAACATGCCGCGGTAGTAGGCCTCGGCGTTGCGCACGGTCATCGCGTTCTGCTGGGCGTAGAACAGCTCGTCCTCGGCGAGCCGGCCGTCCGGACCGAGGTAGTCCACGGCATTTCGCTGCAGATCGATCAGCTGCTCGACGGCCTGCCGTTCGCATCTGGGGCCCGCGCCGAACGCCGCGGCGTAGCCGTAGGCCTGGCCGTCGTTGCCCGAGGAGTGGTCGAAGCAGGCGTAGCGGGCCCGGGCGCGCTCGGCGGCCTTGGGGTCGACGCCGTCGAGGTAGGCGATGACCTCCTGCATCGAGCGGTGCAGGCTGTAGAGGTCGAGGCCGTAGAAGCCGGCCTGCCTGCGGCCGTCGGCGGCGCAGCGGCCGTTGTGCCAGCGCAGCCAGCCGACGAAGTCCCGGACCACGGCGTTGCGCCACATCCAGGCCGGGAACCGTTGGAACCCGCGCAGCGCCTGCTCGGGTGTCTCGTCGTCGCCGAGTCCACGCACGTACCGGTTCACCCGGTAGGCGTCCGGCCAATCCGCCTCGGCGGCAACGGCGTTGAAGCCCTTGTGCTCGATCAGCCACTTGGTGATCTCGGCGCGCGCGTCGTAGAACTCGTGGGTGCCGTGCGAGCTCTCGCCGATCAGGACGATGCGGGCGTCGCCGATCAGGTCGTCGAGCACGTCGGCGGGCGGCACGCCGCCGGGGGCGTCGATCGCGGCACGGGCGACCAGGTCGGCCGCCCGCTGCTCGGCCGGGACAGCCGGCTTTCCCGCGGTCGGGCGCGACAGCAGCTCGCGGACCTCGTCATCGGTGACCTGGCTGAAGTCCCAGAACGACTCTCCGACAGCCAGGAACGGCGTCGGCATCGACGCGCACACCACGTCGTCGACGATGCCGGCGAACTCACGGCAGGTGGACTCCGGGGCGGCCGGTACCGCGATGACGATCTCGGCCGGCTCGGATTCGCGCAGCGCCTGCACCGCGGCCAGCATGCTCGACCCGGTGGCCAGGCCGTCGTCGACCAGGATGACGGTCTTGCCGGTGACCTGCAGCGGCGGCCGACCCTCCCGGTAGGCGGCTTCGCGCCGGATGAGTTCGTGGGCCTCCCGCTCGGCGATCTCACGCAGCTGATCGGGGGTGATCTGCAGGCCGCGCAGCACGTCGTCGTTGACCACCACGCGCCCACCGCTGGCCAGCGCTCCGACGGCGAACTCCTCGTGGCCCGGGGCGCCCAGCTTGCGGACGATGAACGCGTCCAGCGGTGCACCCAGCGACTTGGCCACCTCGTAGGCGACCGGGATGCCGCCGCGCGCCAGGCCGAGCACCACCACGTCGGGTCTGCCCCGGTAGGACTGCAGCAGACCGGCGAGAACCTGTCCGGCTTCGTGCCGGTCCTTGAAGACCCGCCGCGGTTGATGGCGGTGGATACCGGTGGATCGTGACATGACGCCCCCTCGCTACGTGTCGATCCGACCACTCGGCGCTGGCCGCCGGTAGGGACGGAAGTCCTTGGTTGAGGGCAGAAGACCCTAGGGACGGCCCGGTGTTCTGCGAAAGACTGGCGGCATGTGGAAGGGCGTGGTCGGAGCGGCGGCTGCCGGTGCGGGGCTGTACGCGGCGCGCCGGTTCTACCGCAACTGGGGTACCTCCAAGCAGGAGTGCGAAACCCCGCTTCCCGGAGACGAACTCGTCGGCCGGCCGGCGGTGCAGACCACCGAGGGGATCTGGATCGACGCACCGGCGAGCGCGGTGTGGCCGTGGCTGGTCCAGATGGGCCAGGACCGCGGCGGGCTCTACAGCTACGAGTCCCTGGAGAACCTCATCGGGCTGAAATTCCGCAACGCCGAACGGATTCACCCCGAATGGCAGCAGCTGGCCGTCGGCGACGTGATCCGGCTGGTGCCGCGGGGCTGGATGGGTCTGCGCGACGGTCTGGCGCTTCCGGTCGCGTTGCTCGTCGAGGGCCAGTCGATCGTCCTGCGTCAGGAACCGGGCGGTCTGCCCTGGGACGGTGTGTGGTCGTTCCACGTGCTGCCGGGCTGGGAGGACCGCTGCCGGCTGCTGGTGCGCAGCCGCACCCGGATGCGGCTGCCCGGCGAGGTTCTCGGCGCCGAACTGTCGGGCCCGGTGGTGTCGCTGATGACCCGCGGCATGCTGTTGGGCATCAAGCGCCGCGCCGAGCAGGCCTGGCGGGCGGCCTAACCCCGGATTTCGAGCACGTCGGCCAGCGGCCTGCGGGGCGTGGCCGGCGGCACCTGCGCGATCGAGGGCACCAGCCCGATCCGGATCAGCAACTGCGGGTCGTGCTCGCCGCCGATGAGGGCGCGGATGATGTTGCGGCTCGCCTCGAGTTCGGTCAGGTGGCTCAGCGTGCACGTGGCCAGCCCGGCCATGGTGGCTTCCAGCAGGACGTCGGAGAGCACCTCGCCGCAGCCGAGCGCATCGCGGCGGGTGTCGCCGTAGGTGGACAGCACCACGATGGTCGAGCGGTCGTGGTCGACCTCGGGCCGGCGGTCGGGGTGCTCGCCGGCCGGGAAGGCTCGCGCGACGTCCACTCTGTCGCGTTCGGAGACCGAGACCAGCGTGCTGTAGGGCACACCGTCGGAAACCTCGTAAGGCGCTGTCCACCATTGCAATTCGGCGTGATAGGAGCTGTCGTAGCGGCGCAGCGACTCGGTCAGCCGGGACGCCTCGGCCAGCTCGGGCCGCACGGTGTCGGGCAGCACGTGCAGCACCGCCTTGTCGGTGTCGACGGTGCTGAGCAGCACCGGTTCGAATGCCGCCCAGCTCGGCGGCGGCGCGAACGGCAGCCGGTCGGTGTGCCGGTCCAGGATCGCGTCGGCGCGGGCCCGGTGCGCATCGGTGACCATCTCGAATGGGGTGAACGAGATCGTGGCGAGGTGGTCGAGGTCGTTGGGGTTGGGGAAGCGTTCGACGTCCGCCTGCCAGCCGGCTGCCGCGACGGCGACCCGGAGGTGGTCCAGGACGGCGCCGCAGCTGATGATCGCCTCGCGGCCGCTGAGATCGGTCGCGTGCGGAACCCGGTGCGGTTCGAAGAACAGCTTCAGCTCGCCACCCTCGACAACCCAGTGCCAGGGCTGGCTGTTGTGCACCGACGGCGCGCGGCACGCCAACTCCACCGCGTTCGCCATCACCTGGGGATCGAGTGCCGACTTGGCCACGGTCAACCACCGCCTTCTGTCCGGTTTCAACGATAGGTCCGCCGGGCCGCGATGACAGGGCCGGAAGTCACCCATGCGCTGCAAAGGTCTTTGTACTCTGGGCGTTGAGGACCTTGCACCCAGCCGAAGTGGCCGTAGTACCGCTGTATAAGTGCTGGTTGCAAACAAGGATCGAGGCATGGGATTGCCACCGATGAAGGACGCGCTCGCGCCATCGGTTGCCGCCCCCCACCCGCAGGTCGCCGAGACCCACACCGGCCTGGTCTTCCTCGTCGGCGATCGGGCCTACAAGGTCAAGAAGCCGGTCGTCACCGACTTCCTGGATTTCTCGACGCTGGACCGCCGGGAGAACGCGTGCGCCCGTGAGGTCCTGCTGAACAGCCGGCTGGCGCCCAACAGCTACCTGGGTATCGCCCACTTCGCCGCGCCGGGGCAGGCGCCGGAGCCCGTCATCGTGATGCGCCGTCAGCCCGACGAGCGCCGGCTGGCCACCCTCGTGCGCCGCGGCGAACCCGTCGAGGAGCAGCTGACGGCCATCGCGCTGATCCTCTCGCGGTTCCACGCCTCGGCCTCGCGCGGGCGTGAGGTGGACGCACAGGCACGGGTGGAGGCGATCACGGGCCGCTGGCAGGAGAACCTGTCCGAGCTCGAGCGCTACGCCGACAGGGTGGTGCCCGGGCTGGATCCGGAGATGGTCGACGAAACCCGGCGGCTGGCAATCGACTTCATCGCCGGGCGCTCGGTGCTGTTCGCCCGGCGCATCGGTGAGCGCCGGATCGTCGACGGCCACGCGGATCTGCTCGCCGACGACATCTTCTGCCTCGACGACGGCCCGGAGCTGCTGGACTGCCTGGAGTTCGACGACACCTTGCGCTACGTCGACACCATCGACGACGCCGCGTTCCTGGCGATGGACCTGGAATACCTGGGGCATCCCGAGCTGGGTGCTCACTTCATGGCGACCTACGCCGCACTGGCCGACGATGACGCACCGGCCTCGCTGCGGGACTTCTACATCGCCTACCGCGCCGTGGTGCGCGCCAAGGTCGACTGCGTTCGGCACTCCCAGGGTGTCGCCGGGGCGGCCGCCGACGCCGTGCGCCATCTCGAGATCGCCCGCGACCACCTGCGCGCCGGCGCGGTCCGGCTGGTCCTGGTCGGCGGGGGACCGGGCACCGGCAAGACCACCGTCGCCCGCGCGCTGGCCGAAAGCCTTGATGCGCAGTCGATCTCGACCGATGATGTCCGCGCCGAGATGGTCCGTCTCGGCGAGCTGGCCGGCACCCCCGGGGTGCTCGACGAAGGCCTGTACACGCGCCGCGAACGTCGATGCGGTCTACGAGGGCGTGCTGCGGCGTGCCCATCTGAGCCTGTGTGAGGGGCGCACCGTGGTCCTCGACGGCACCTGGGCCGACCCCCGGCATCGCGAGCAGGCCCGGCAGCTGTCGCAGACCACCGCCGCGCGAATGCTCGAATTCGTCTGCGCCGCACCGCTGGACGCGGCTGTCGCGCGGATCCGGACCCGTACCGGGACCAGTTCCCAGGCGACCCCGGAGATCGCCACCGCGCTGGCCGAGCGCGAAGCGGAAGTCTGGCCGGGTGCACACCGGCTCGACACCACCCGCCCGCCCGCCGACTCCCTTGCCGAGGCGCTGCAGATCTGCCGCCTCACCACCTGATCAGTCCCGCAACAACACTGGAGGAACCGATGCCGAGCCGTTACGTCGAAGATATTGCGGGCCTGGGGATGGCCGACGCCGAGGAGGCGGGCGGCAAGGGCGCCAACATGGGCGAGATGGTGGCTGCCGGGCTTCCGGTGCCGCCCGGGTTCGTGGTCCTGCGCGACAGCTATCTGGAGTCCATGGCGGCCGCGGGGGTGGCCGACGAGCTCAACACCGCCCACCGGGAGGCGATGCTGCATTCCGGCGAGCCGGGCCGGTTCGACGAGATGTGCGACAAGATGCAGTCGCTGGTCCTGAAGGCGGGCATGCCCGAGGACGTGCGCGAGCGCATCGTGGTCGCATACCGGGCGATGGGGCCGAATGTCAATGTCGCCGTTCGGTCTTCGGCCACCGGTGAGGACGGCGCCGATGCCTCGTTCGCCGGTATGAACGCCACCTTCACCAACATCTCCGGCGAGCCGGAACTGATCGACGCGGTGCAGCGCTGCTGGGCGTCGTTGTTCGGCGCCCGGGTGGTGTCCTACCGGGCCAGCCGCGGTTTCAGCGCCGACCCGGCGATGGCGGTGGTGGTCCAGCAGATGATCGCCTCCGAGCGCTCGGGTGTGGCGTTCACCGCCGACCCGACCACCGACGAGACCGACCGGGTGGTCGTCGAGGGTGCCTTCGGCCAGGGCGAGGTCGTGGTGTCCGGATCGGTGGAACCCGACACCTACGTGGTCTCCAAGGAGACCGGCGAGATCATCTCCCGCCGAATCGGTTACAAGTCGTTCAAGATCGTCCGCGGCGCCGACGGCACCGACCAGACCGTCCAGCTCAGCGAGGCCGAGGCCGACTCCCAGGTGCTCAACGACGACGAGGTGCGCACGATCGCCGACATCGCGGTCCGCAGCGAGCGGCACGCGGGCTCCCCGCAGGACACCGAGTGGGCCATCGCCGGCGGCAAGACCTGGATCGTGCAGACCCGCCCGATCACCACCCTGCACCGGGTCGGCAAGCCCGTCCCGGAGACCCACGAGGTGCTGTTGCAGGGTCTGCCCGCCGTGCCCGGCGAGGCCTCCGGCACCGTCCGGGTGCTGCTCGACGTCGCCGACGGCGCGCGGCTGCAGGACGGCGAGGTGCTGGTGGCCCAGATGACCAACCCGGACTGGCTGCCCACCATGCGCCGCGCGTCGGCGCTGGTGACCGACACCGGCGGGATGACCTGCCACGCCGCCATCGTCGCCCGCGAGCTCGGAGTGCCCTGCATCGTCGGTGCCCGCACCGCCACCAAGGACCTCAAGGACGGCATCGTGGTCACGGTCGACGGCACCCACGGCCGGGTGCTGGCCGGCCGGGTCCAGAATGACAACGTCGGGGGAGCCCAGACCGCACCGGTTGCCGCTGTCGCCGCCGTCGCCGAGGTGACCGCCACCAAGATCTACGTCAACGTGGCCATGCCGGACAAGGCCGAGCAGGCCGCCGAGCTCGACGTCGACGGTGTCGGCCTGCTGCGTGCGGAGCTGATCCTCGAAGACGCGCTGCAGAACCGGCATCCGCGCGACCTGATCGCCCACGGCGAGCAGGACAGCCTGGTCGATTCGCTGGCCACCGCGGTCGGCCGCGTCGCCTCCGCCTTCGCACCCCGGCCGGTGGTGTACCGGGCTTCGGACTTCCGCACCAACGAGTTCCGCAACCTCAAGGGCGGCGAGGAGTACGAACCCGAAGAGCACAACCCGATGATCGGCTACCGCGGCTGCTACCGGTACGTCAGCAACCCGGACCTGTTCAACCTGGAGCTGGCCGCACTGGCCCGCGTCCGCGAACAGAATCCGAACCTGCACTTGATGATTCCGTTCGTGCGCACCAAGTGGGAGCTCGAGGCGTGCCTCGAGCTGGTGGACGCCAGTCCGCTGGGCCGCCAGCGCGGCCTGCACCGCTGGGTGATGGCCGAGGTGCCGTCGGTGGCGTACTGGCTTCCCGAGTACGTGGGGATGGGCGTCGACGGGGTGTCGATCGGCAGCAACGATCTGACCCAGCTGATGCTCGGTGTGGACCGCGACTCCGATCTGTGCGCGGAGCTGTACGACGAGTCCGACGGCGCGGTCCTCGACGCCATCGGACGGATCATCACCACCGCACGCAAGCTGGGCATCACCGCCTCGCTGTGCGGCCAGGCGCCGTCGAGCCGACCGGACTTCGCCGAACACCTTGTGCGCATGGGCATCACGTCGATCTCGGTGACCCCCGACGTCGCGCAGAAGACGCGGCGCAACGTCGCTGCCGCCGAGCGGCGCCTGCTGCTCGAATCGGCTCGGGGCCGTGACGGCGATCGCGGATGACCACACACTGACCGCAGCCGCGGTCGCGCCGCGCCGCTGGCCGACGTGCTGGGCTGGCTGGACACCTCGGCCGACGGGCTTTCCGGTGCGCGAAGCTGCCGCGCGGCGGGCGCGATACGGCCCCAATTCCGTTCGCACCCATCGGTCAACGCGTTGGCGGTGCTGCGGACGCCAGTTGCACAACGCCGTGCTGATCCTGCTGGCGGTCACGGCCGTCGTGTCGTACTTCCTGGGCGACAGCCTGCAGGCCGTCATCATCGGCGTCATCCTGGCGGTCGAGCATCGGTCTGGGGTTTGTCAACGAGTACCGCGCCGAGCGGGCCGCTGCCGCGCTGCACTCCGGAGTGCGCCACACGGCGGTCGCGCGCCGCGACGGAACCTTCGTCGCCATCGATGTCACCGAAATCGTCCCCGGTGACGTGATCCGGCTGTCGCTCGGCGAGGTCGTGCCTGCCGACGTGCGTTTGATCGAGGTCACCGGTCTCGAATGCAACGAGAGCATCCTGACCGGGGAATCGACGGGCTCGGAGAAGTCGACTGAGCCCGTCCCCGTCGATGCCGAGTTGGCCGATCCAGCCGATCTGGCGTTCATGGGGACGATCGTCAGCGCCGGCGAAGGAATCGGAGTCGTATACGCGACCGGCAGAGACGCCGAGTTCGGGCGCATCGCCGCCGGCCTGGGTGAACGGCAGCCCGAAACCGAATTTCAGATCGGGCTGCGCCGGTTCTCCTATCTGCTGCTGCAGGTCGCGATCGCGCTGACCGTGCTGATCCTGGTCAGCAACCTGCTGCTTCGTCGCCGGTCATCGATTCGGTGCTGTTCTCGCTTGCGATCGCCGTCGGCATCACGCCCCAACTGCTGCCCGCCGTGGTCAGCGCAAGCCTGGCGACCGGGTCGCGGCGACTGGCCAAGGCGAAGGTTCTGGTCAAACGCCTGGTGTGTATCGAAGATCTCGGCGACATCGACATCCTGATCACCGACAAGACCGGCACCCTCACCGAGGGCCGCATCAGCCTGGTCGACGCGGTCACCCCCACCGGAGAACACAGCGACTCGGTGCTGCGGCTCGGGCTGTTGGCCACCGACGTCGATCCCGCAGTCGGGCGGTGTCAGCGCCAACCCGTTGGACGACGCGCTATGGCAGTCTCCCCGGGCGAAGGATCTGGTGGGCGCCGGCGTGCAACGGGTCGGCGTGCGTGCCGTTCGACCACACCCGCCGCGCCACCTCGGTTTTGGTCGACGACAACGGGAAACGGATGCTCGTCGTCAAGGGCGCGCCCGAGCAGGTTCTGCTTCGATGCCAGAGCACCCCGGAGGCGACGCAGCACACGCTGGATGCGTTGTTCGCCGCCGGCCGCCGGGTTGTCGCGGTGGCTGTCAAACCCGCGGCCAGCTGACCGACGATCACCGGCGACGAGTCTGATCTGATGTTGGACGGGTTCGTGGTCTTCGCCGACGAGCCCAAGGCCGCCGCACGCCAGTCGCTGGCTCAGCTCGCGGCGTTGGGCATCGAGCTGAAGATCGCCACCGGCGACAACCCCAGGGTGGCCGAAAAGGTCTGCGCCGATTTGGGTTTGCCCTCCAAGGGCACCATCACCGGCGCCCAGCTGGAGCCACTCGACGCCGACGAGTTCAGCGCCGCCGCGCAGAACAACACGATCTTCGCCCGCATCTCCCCGGAGCAGAAGGCGCAACTGATCACCGTCTGCGCGCGAAAGCCGGGCGATCGGTCGGCTTCCTCGGCGACGGTGTCAACGACGCGCTGGCTCTGCATGCCGCCGACGTGGGGATCTCCGTGGAGAGCGCCACCGACGTCGCCAAGGATGCCGCCGATGTGGTGCTGCTGGAAAAGGACCTCGGCGTCCTGGCCACCGGGGTGGCCGAGGGCCGTCGAATCTTCGCCAACACCATCAAGTACGTGCTGATGGGCACCTCGAGCAACTTCGGCAACATGTTCAGCGCGGCCGCAGCCTCGGCGTTACTGCCCTTCCTGCCAATGCTTCCGAGCCAGATTCTGCTCAACAATCTGCTCTATGACAGCTCGCAGCTGGCGATCCCCACCGACCGGGTCGACGAGGAGCAACTGCAGGCACCGTCACATTGGAACATCGGCTTCATCCGACGGTTCATGCTGGTTTTCGGCCCGATCAGTTCGCTGTTCGACTTCCTCACCTTCGGGCTGATGTTGGGTGTGCTGCACGCCGGTGCCACCGAGTTCCGTACCGGCTGGTTCGTCGAATCGCTTGCCACCCAGACTTTGATCATCTTCGCAATCCGTACCCGCAAGGTGCCGTTCTTCCGCAGCCGCGCCAGCGTGCCGTTGACCGTCACCAGTCTGACGGTCGTTGCGGTCGGCGTCGTTGCTCACGATTTCGCCGCTGGCTCACCCGCCTCGGCTTCACGCCGCTGCCGTGGAAGTTCTTCGGTGCACTCGCCGGATTCGTCGTGGTGTACCTGATCCTGGTGGAGTTCAGCAAGACCTGGTGTTCTACGCCGAGCCGATCCGCCTGGCCGAGAAGCCGCAGCGCACCCGGGGCCATGAGCATCGCATCCATCGGCGGGCGTCACGATTCAGCCACGCCAGCCGGCTGCCGGCGCCGACCGGCGCCAAGACGTCGTCCTGAATCAGCCGTTGGACAGCAGCCGCAGGGCGCCCTTGCGGCGCGAGCGGCCGGTGGACTTGGCCAGCCGGGCCAGCCGGTTGATCCCCGCGCTCGATACCGCCGGCGAGTTCGTCGATGTCCGATGCGGTGTCGAAGTCGACGAGCAACCCGAATGCCAGCGTGTCGGCGTAGCTGAAGATGGCGATGCCGGTGCGGAAGCCCGCCGCGATCGGCGGGATGGGCAGCAGCCGAACGACCTTGTGGCCCATCACCGTCACCGGTGTGCGCGGGCCGGGCACGTTGGTCACCACGGTGACCACGGAGCGCTGCGGCAGCCGGGACAGCAGCCGAACCGTCCACGCCGTCACCGGAAACGGCAGCAGGTTGGTCGCCCACACCAGCAGGCTGCCCGCCTGCCGCTGGCCGCTGGATTTGGCGACCCCCATCCGGGCGTGCACCGTGCGCAGTCGCTGCAGCGGGTCGGCGATGTCGACCGGCAGCAGCGGCAGCATCAGCGACACCCGGTTGTCCGAGACGTCCATGGCGTCGGTGGCCCGCACCGACACCGGCACCAGCGTGCGCAGCGAGTCCGCGCGGGGCTGCAGGCCGCGGCGCAGCAGTGCGGTGCGATAGCTGTCGGCAACCGCGGCCAGCGCGACGTCGTTGATGGTGACGCCGAAGGTGTGCGCGATCTCCTCCACCTCGTGCAGCGACACCGCGGTCGAACCGTAGCGGCGCAGATCGCCGACCGGGCCGTTGAACGACGAGCGGGCGGCGGGCCGCAGCAGGCTGACCGTGAGCCCGGCGGCGCCGCCTGCGGCCCGCAACGCGACCTTGCCGACACTGCGCGTCAGCCGCACCGAATCATTGATCCAGTCAACGGGATTGAGGCTGGGCAGCCGGAGCGAGGGCCGGCGCGCCGGGCGGCGGGCCGCCCCGATGGAACTGGCGAAGCTCGCGACGCCGGTGTCGTCGCACAGGCCGGTGAGCAGGTTGGAGGCCGCGATGCCGTCGGCCAGCGCATGGTGCACCTTGATCAGCAGTGCCCACCGGTTCTGGGCAAGACCCTCGATCACCCAGCACTCCCACAACGGGCGCTCACGGTCCAGACGTCGTTCCATGATGGTGGCGATCTCGGCGTACAGCGCCGCGTCGTCACCCGGCGGCGGCAGCGCGGCGCGGCGCACATGCCGGGTCAGGTCGAAGGCGGGGTCGTCGACCCACTCCGGTGCGGTGAGGTCGAGCGGATGGGTGCGCAACACCTGCGTGCTGCGCGGGTTGGACAGGCAGCGTGCGCCGATGGTCTCGAGCAACTCGTCGAACTCGGGGATCGGGCCCGCCAGTACGGCGACACCGCCGATCGCGAGGCTGACGTGGTGGTCGGCGTCCTCGAGTTGCAGGAACCCCGCGTCCAAAGTCGTCAGATGCTCTGCCATACCGGCCTCCCGCTAGCCCCATCAAGCTCAAGTGTGTCGGGCCCGGCGTGACGAAGGCAGGGTCGGAAGTCCCCGGTCGGTGGGCTTATCGGCGAGGCGGGGCAAACGTTGTCCGTGGCGAAGTCAAAGCCCCGCGCTGCCGAGGAGTCGGCAGTGCGGAGCTGACTTGGCCATCGACGCCGGGTATCCGAGTGTTACCCGCGCGAGCGCACCAGACGATATCGGCGCCTTACGTAACCAACAGCCTCGATCAGTGAGGCCGCCTAGAATGGCGGGGCAGCCGTGTGCAGGGTCGGCTTCGTTGAGGAGGTATACCGTGCCCGTGGGCGTAATCGTGGGATACGACGGCTCGCCGGCTGCGAGCGCCGCGATTGATGCCGGTGCGTTGCTGTTCCCCGGGGCGCACGGGTGGATCACCTACCTGTGGGTCCCGCCATTCGCCAGCGACAAGGTGCGTCGGCGGCTGCGGGCCAGCGCCCATGACGTCAACGAGTTGATCGAGATGGTCGAGCAAGAGGGTCAGCGCGAGGCCCAACGGCTCGTGGCGATGGGCGTGACGCTGGCCCGCGCGGCCGGATGGGACGCCGAGCCGCTGTTGGCACGGACCTGGGGCGCGGAGGGTCTGCGCATCGCGCGGGCCGCCGAGGAAGTACAGGCGGACGTGGTGCTGGTCGGTTCTCGAGGGCTGGGCGGGACCCAAGCGGTGCTAGGCAGTGTGTCTGACATGGTGGTGCATTACTGCGCCCGACCTGTGGTCGTCATCCCGTCTCCGATGCTGGCCGCCGAGTACGACGCCCTGCCCGACGGGCCTGTGGTCGTCGGTTGGGACGGCTCGGCCGGTGCCGAGACCGCGCTCGCGGCGGCCAGACGCCTTTTCCCAGAACGGGATGTGTTGCTGGTCTCCGTCGGCGACGGTGCCACAGCTGAGCCGCCAGCCGATTTGTCAGGACCGGCGGCTCGAGAAGCCGTTCTCTTGAACGTCGAGCGCGGTCCAGCCTTCCACGGTCGTGCCATCTCGGACGCCCTTGTCGCGTGCGCCCGGGACCGCAATGCGGCCGTGGTGATCGTCGGATCGCGGGGACGTTCAGCCGCGAAGGAAATCCTGCTCGGCAGCGTCGCAATGGGAACTCTGCACCACTCGCATCGACCGGTCATGGTTGTGCCGAGCGACTGGCAGGTTCCCTCGCAACCCTGATTGGGGCGTGCCTGCGCGGCCATCAATTGAGTGGTGCGCTTGACCGCAGGTCCCCTCGGGCAGATGGCCTCTGACAGCAACGTGCACCTTCGGGGAGGGTGGAAACAACGATCCGTTGGGCAGCCGCGTGAGAGGTGAGGCGATGCCGGTATCCGCGACGACAAGAAATGCGCATCATGGTCTACCCGCGCACGAGGTGGTGCTGCTACTTCAGACCGATCCGCATCGGGGGCTGTCACGCCTTGAGGCGGCGGAACGATTGGAGCGCTTCGGTCCCAATACGTTGCCGGTGGCGGCGGGCGCCGGCTTGTTTGTGCGAGTGCTGCGACAGTTTCATCACCCGCTGATCTATGTTCTGCTCGTCGCGGCGGTGATCACCGAACGTTCACCGCAGCGATCGCGCTGGCGGTCGGGGCCATCCCCGAGGGCCTGCCGGCCGCGGTCACGATCACGCTGGCCATCGGCGTGAGCCGAATGGCCAAGCGCCGCGCGGTCATTCGGCGCCTTCCGGCGGTGGAGACGCTGGGCAGCACCACCGTCATCTGCGCCGACAAGACCGGAACGCTGACCGAGAACCAGATGACGGTACAGCTGATCTGGACCCTCGACGTCGTGGTCGAAGCGACTGGAACGGGTTATGCCCCCGACGGTGTCCTCTCCGACACAGACGGTGTGCCGGTATCGGTGGATGCCAACGCGGCGCTCCGGTGGTCACTGCTAGCCGGAGTGTGCTGCAACGACGCCGCACTCACCCGGGACGGTCCACGCTGGGACATCGTCGGTGACCCGACCGAGGGCGCGATGCTCGTCGTTGCCGCCAAGGCCGGCCTAGACAGGGACAACCTGGCCGCGACGCTGCCGCGGGTGGCAGTCATTCCGTTCAGCTCCGAGCGCCAGTACATGGCCACGTTGCACAGCGACGGCGAGAACAATCATGTCGTGCTGGTCAAGGGTGCGGTCGAGCGCATACTCGGCCTTTGCGGTTCCCAGATGGGCGCCGACGGAGCGCGGCTACCGCTGGACCGGGCCGAAATCGTGCACACCGCAGAGGCTTTGAGTGCTCGTGGCCTACGGGTGCTGGCCACCGCTGTGCTCATGTCGAGCGGTCCCCTCGACTTCAAAGAAGATGCGCTGCCGGGTTCGCTGGCATTCACCGGGCTCCAGGCAATGCTCGACCCGCCCAGGGCGGCGGCGACCTCCGCCGTGGCCGCCTGCCACACGGCAGGGATCGACGTGAAGATGATCACCGGTGACCAAGCGGGCACGGCCACGTCGATCGCAACGCAGGTTGGGTTGCTCGACGACGGTGAATCGGCGCCAGGCGCCGTGCTCACTGGTGCCGATCTGGCTGCGCTGCGTGCCGAGGACTATCCCGATGCCGTGGATGGAGCCAGCGTGTTCGCCAGGGTGTCACCCGAGCAGAAGCTGCGACTGGTGGAGGCATTGCAGTCCAGGGGACACGTGGTGGCGATGACCGGCGACGGCGTCAACGACGCCCCGGCGTTGCGGCAGGCCAATATTGGAGTCGCGATGGGCCGCGGCGGCACCGAGGTCGCCAAGGATGCCGCCGACATGGTGCTCACCGACGACGATTTCGCCACCATCGAGGCCGCTGTCGAAGAGGGCCGCGGGGTGTTCGATAACCTCACGAAGTTCATCACCTGGACTCTGCCCACCAATATCGGTGAGGGACTGGTCATCCTGGTGGCCATCGCCTTCGGCGCCGCGCTGCCGATCCTACCCACCCAGATTCTGTGGATCAACATGACCACCGCCGTTGCGCTCGGCCTCATGCTCGCTTTCGAACCCAAGGAAGCCGGCATCATGCTCCGCCCGCCGCGCGACCCCAACCAGCCGTTGCTCACCCGGGCGCTGGTGACCCGGATCCTGCTCGTGTCCACCCTGCTCGTCGCCGGCGCCTGGTGGCTGTTCGAGTGGGAACTCCGCAACGGCGCGAGCATGGCCGAGGCCCGAACCGCAGCGCTGAACCTCTTCGTCGTCGTCGAGGCGTTGTACCTGTTCAGCTGCAGGTCATTGACTCACTCGGCGTGGCGGATTGGCGTCTTTTCCAACCGGTGGATCATCCTCGGCGTGACTGGCCAGGCCATCGGCCAGCTCGCCATCACCTACGTACCTGCCATGAATGCCATGTTCGGTACCGCGCCCATCGATGTCGGTGCGTGGCTGCGCATCTTCGGCATCGCCATCGCGGCCAGTATCGTCGTCGCCTTCGACAAATGGCTGCGCAGACCACGTCCTTCGAGTTCGGTGCCAGCGTTGCAGAAAGTCGCCGTCGCACACGGCTGATCCTGCGGCTGGCCTTGATGCGGGTGTCCAGGATGATAGTGCCTTGTGGCACAAGCTATTTCGGGGCCCGTCATGTGTCCTTTCGACGCATCAGGTACCTCCGGTACCGGCGGGCCAAACGCTGTCATTACCGAAGTCAAAAGTCCCGCGCTGCCGAGGAGTCGGTGGCACGGCAGCGCGGGACTGACTGGGTTATCGACCGCGTGCCGGCGGGCGTTACCCACGTTTCGCCACGGGTGCAGCGGGTAGCCGAACCGAGAACACCGAGACGGAGGTGACAGCATGCCCAAGACGTCCAAGAGCGGCAGCGCCAAGAAGAGCGAACTGCCCAGCACCCTGAAGAAGTCCGACGCCAAGGCCCAGCGCACGTTCGCCAAGACGCACGACTCGGCGGCCGAGGAGTACGGCGAGGGGGAGCGTGCGCACCGGGTGGCCTACAGCGCGCTGAAGCACAGCTACGAGAAGGTCGGCGACCACTGGGAGCCCAAGGACGAGAAAGGTCCCTCGGACGACCGGGCCCGCAGCGGCGGCCCCAACCCCAAAGGGAAGTCCGCGGGCGGGGTCAACGCCAACGCCAGCAAGAAGCATCTGCTCGACGTGGCGCGCCGCCTCGACATCTCGGGCCGCTCGTCGATGAGCAAGGACGAACTCGTGTCGGCGATCGAGAAGGCCAACCGCCGGGAGACCAGCCGCAACCGTTGATCAGCGGCGGCGGGTGTCGGCCGGCTCCAGCTCGGTGTCGGTGAAGAACTCCAACAGGTACTTGCTCTCCTCGATGTCGCCGATGGTGCGGCGGGCCTTCTTGCGGGTGATGAGGATGCCGACCACCGCCACCGCCCACACCACGTACTGCACACACCACGCCAGGCGGAACGAGGCGAACGAGTACCCGCCGGTCGCACCGATGATCAGGCCCATCGCCTGCATCACCAGCAGCGAGGCCAGGAAGCCGCCCATGTTCACCGCGCCCTGGGCGGTGCCCAGCGTCGACTGCGGGTTGAACGTGCGGGCGAAGTCGAAGCCGACCATCGATCCCGGACCGCCCACCGAGATCACCACGATCAGCACCACCAGCAGCCAGTGCGGGGTGGGCGACGGCAGCGCCAGCACGACGGTCCACACCAGCGCGTTGCTGGCGATGATGCCCAGCACCATCCGCGAGCGGCGGTGCGGATGCCGGCCGGTGAGGATGCCGATGACCACGCCCGACACGATCGCCGACACCACCGAGATCGTCAGCAGTGTTCCGGCCGCGCTGCGCGAGATGTTCTGCGCCACAGTCAGATACGGAACACCCCACATGAGCGCGAACACCGTGACCGAGAATTGCGTACCCATGTGGGTGAAGAATCCGAGCCGGGTGCCGGGCCGCATCCACACCGTCTTGACGCTGCCCAGGGTGTCCCGCAGTCCGGTCACCGGCCTGCGGACCACCGCGCCGCTCGGGGTGTTCTTGACCAGGAGCAGGGTCAGCACCAGCGACAGCACGCCCAGTGCCGCCACCGAGCTGTAGGCCGTCGTCCAGCCCGACCCGATCAGCAGGCTCAGGAACGGCACGGCCGACAGCACCTGCCCGAGCTGACCCGAGATGCCGGTCAGCTGGGTGACCAGCGGGATCTGGCGGGCGGTGAACCAGTACGGGACCAGCCGCAGCACCGAGATGAACGTGAACGCGTCGCCCAGCCCCACGACCGCGCGGGCCGCGATCGCCGCGGGCAGCGACTCGGTGAACGCCAGCGACAGCTGGCCGATGACCATCAGGCTGCCGCCGGACAGGATCATCACCTTCGAGCCGAAGCGGTCCAGCAACAGACCGGCCGGGATCTGGGCGGCGGCGTAGACGATGACCTGCAGGACCACGAACGTCGAGAGCACTCCCGGGCTGGCGGAGAACCGGTTGGCCGCGTCCAGGCCGGAGACGCCCATCGTGGTCCGGTCCAGCACGGCCACGATGTAGGCCAGCAGTCCCGTCGACCACACGATCCAGGCCCGCACCGCCCTCGTCCCTCCTTGTTCGCCGCGTCGTCCCTGTCAATCATCTCCTGCCGGCGCAACTTCATTCCCCGCCGAAGTGGGCGCCTCGCGCGACTGTTGGCTGAAATCGCATCTGCTGCGTCGATTTCGTATTCAAGATCCGCGATTTCGGGACTCTGCACCTGCGTATTGACGCGCTCTGTGCAGAAAACCGACTAATCGATTATTGTTTGCCACGATGGCCGAGTACCGCATCTCCGAACTTGCCGACGTCTCGGGCGTCACCGAGCGCAACATCCGCGCATATCGGGAACGCGGGCTGCTCGACCCTCCGCGCCGGCGCGGTCGCGACGCGTTCTACGACGACCGTCACCTCGCCCAGCTGGAGACCATCAACCAGCTGCTGGCCAAGGGTTTCACCTCGGCGCACATCGCCACCTTCCTCGACGGCATCCGCCGCGGTGACGCCCTGACCGACGTTCTCGGTGTCCGGCCTGCGTGGGTCGAGCACCCGGTCACCATCGATGCGCTGAGCACCGCCGCGCAGCGCCTGGTTCGCCACGGTCTCGCTCGGGTGGTCAACGGCAAAGTCGCCGTCACCGACCCGGCCCTCGCCAAGGCCGTCGGTGCGGCCGAGGACCCCGAGTACTACCTGCGGCTGATTGCCGAGGTGCTCGACGCCACCCGCCACCTCACCGACGGCCTCGCGGCCCAGACGGTCGCCGCACTGCAGGCCGGCGCGCACTTCCGGCCCGGTGCACGCCAAGCCCAGGACCTGGTCAAGCAGGTCGTCGGGGCAGGCTTCGGGCGGCGCTCGAGCACCGACTGGCGATGCCCGAGGTGACGTCGACTGGAAGCCCGCGGCTTCTAGCCCTACACCCGGGTGGTGGCGGGGTCGCCGCCGAACCGCTGGGCCAGCCACACCGGGATCACCGCGACCAGCGTCAGGGTCGCCGCGACGACGTTGATCACCGGCGCCTGATTCGGCCGGAACAGGTTGCCGAAGATCCAGATCGGCAGCGTCTGCACCGTCGGCCCGGCGGTGAACGTCGTCACGACGATCTCGTCGAAGCTCAAGGCGAAGGCCAGGATCGCGCCGGCCAGCAGAGCGCCGCGCATCATCGGGAAGGTCACGTAGCGGAACGTCTGCCACGTCGACGCGCCCAGGTCGGCCGAGGCGTCCTCGAGTCCGGTGCCCAGCCGGCGCAACCGTGCCTGGGTGTTGTTGAAGACGATCACGATGCAGAAGGTGGCATGCCCGACGATCACCGTCGCCAGGCCCGAGGGTGATGCCGAGCGCCGAGGTGAACGTCGCGTTCAGCGCGATACCGGTGACGATGCCGGGCAGCGTGATGGGAAGCACCACAAGGAAACTGATCGTCTGCCTGCCGAAGAAGCTGTAGCGCTGCACGGCGAACGCGGCCAGGGTGCCCAGAACCAGGGCGATGGCCGTGGCGCACAGACCGACGATCACCGAGTTGCCCAGTGAGCGCCACATCCCGGTGCTCGACCAGGCGTCGGCCCACCACTTCAGGGTGAAGCCGGTGGGCGGGAAGGCGAACGTCTTCGACGAGTTGAACGCGTTGAGCACCACCAGAAGCAAAGGCGCATAGAGGAAGACGAGCACGAACAGCGTCCAGATCCGCACCAGCCGACGCATCGAGGTGGACAGCATCAGACGTTCTCCAGTGCGCCGGTGCGCCGCATCGCCAGCAGGTAGAGCACGATCGCGGTCAACGGGATCAGCGACAGCGCCGCGGCCAACGGCTGGTTGTTGGCCGTCACCAGCTGGCCGTAGATGATGTTGCCCAGCATCTGGGTCTTGCCGCCGACGATCGTGACCGCGATGTAGTCACCCATCGACAGCGAGAAGGTGAAGATCGAGCCGGCGGCGATGCCGGGAAACACCAACGGCGCCACGATGGTTCGCAGCGTCGTGGTGTCCGGGGCGCCCAGATCGGCGCTGGCGTCGATCAGGGCGTTGGGCACCCGCTCGAAGGCGGCGAACACCGGAATCACCATGTACGGCAACCACAGATAGGCCAGTGTCAGCACGGTCGCGACCAAGCCGTAGCCCGGCGTGTACCCCGCTGCCCAGTGCAGCGGGCCCTCCGGGGACAGCAGCATCCGCCATGCGTATGCCTTCACCAGATAGCTCGCCCACAGCGGTGTGGTGACCGCGACCACCAACGCCAGCCGCACCCGCGGGGAGGCCACCTTGGCCATGTAGAGCGCCAGCGGAACCGCGAGCACGATGCAGATCACGGTGACGGCCAGTGCCATCCCGATGGTGCGCAGCGTGGCGGTGCGGAACACCGCGTCGGTGAGCACCCGCACGATGTTGTCGCTGGTGTAGGAGCGCACCACCGCGCCGGTGAATGCGTCGGTGTTCCAGAAGGCCGAAAGGAGAAGGACCGCAAGCGAACCCAGGTAGGCGACGACCAGCCAGGCAAGTGGCGGGACGAGCAGGAAAGCGAGACGGATCCGCCGACTCACCCCTTGGGTCACCCCTTGATCTGCTGCCATTTGTCGACCCACTCGCTGTAGGCCGTGCAGTTGCTGCCACTGCCGTCGACGCACTGCTTCTGCGGAGTCGTCCAGTAGCTGATCTTCTCGGCGTAGGCCGCGTCGGTGGCGTGGTAGGTGGCGCAGAAGTTCTTGTCGCTGGTGAACTCGCAGGCCTTGGTCTGCGCGGGCGCCTCACCGAAGTACTCGGCGACCTGGGCGTTGACCTCGGGTGAGGTGATCCAGTCCATCCACTTGTACATGCACGTGGGGTTCTTGGCCTTCGAGGAGACCATCCAGGTGTCCGACCAGCCGGTGGACCCCTCCTTGGGCAGGACGGTGGCGATCTTGACCTTGTCGTCGCTCTGCAACATGTTGGCGATCACCTGCCAGCTCGTGCCGATCACCGACGTGCCGGACTCGAAGGCCTGCACCGCCTTGGTGTAGTCCGACCAGTACTCGCCGATGTTGGCGTGCTGCCCCTTGAGCAGGTCGGTCGCGGCGTTGAGCTGCTCTTCGGTCAGCGAGTACGGATCCTTGATGCCCAGTTCGGGTTTGGTCTTCGACAGGTACAGCGCGGCGTCGGCGATGTAGATGGGGGAGTCATACGCGGTGACCTTGCCCTTGTACTCCGGCGCGCCGGGGAACACCGCCCCCCAGGTGTCGGGGGCGTCCTTGACGACGTCGGTGTTGTACATCAGCAGGTTGGCGCCCCAGCCGTGCGGGATGCCGTACATCTGACCGTCCACGGAGTTCCACGGCTTGTCCTTGAGGAACGTCGAGATGGTGTCGTAGTTTGGCACCAGCTTGGTGTTGACCGGCGCCACGTCGCCGGCGTAGATCAGCCGCAGCGTGGCGTCGCCGGAGGCCGAGACACCGTCGTACTGACCGGTGCGCATCAGCTGCACCATCTCGTCGGAGGTGTTGCCGACCTTGATGTTGACCTTGCAGCCGGTCTTCTGCTCGAACGGATGCACCCAGTCGACCTTCGGGTCGTTGGAGCCGTCCTCGGCATAGCCGGGCCAGGCGACCAGGTTGAGCTGTCCCTCGCCGTTGCCCAGGGCCGACAGCGGCTCCATCTTGGGCGGCGCGGTAGAGCTGCCCCCGCTGGAGTTGTTCGAGCTCGAACAGCCGGCGACCAGTGCGGCACACGCGGCCAGCACGGCACCGGCGCGGCGGGTGGTGTTTCTCATGGCGAGCTCCTCTGTGGGTTGTCTACTCGGATAGGGATCGAACGGCGCTGTCCGGCCAGGCCAGCACGACCGTGGCGCCATGACTGATGTCGGTGGAGGCTTCGGCCGACAGCAATGTGGCCGTCAGCCGTGCCCCGGCGGCGTCGGCCGCGACGCGGGTGATCGGACCGGCGTACACCACCTCGGCGACTTCGGCTGGCGCACTGCGCATTCCGGCTGGCACCGCTTCGTCCGGGCGCAGCAGCAGGATCCGCTCCGGCCGGATCGCGAACGTGCCCGACCGGCCGATCAGCGCCTCGGCGGTGGCACCGCTGAACACGTTGGACGTGCCGACGAAGTCGGCGACGAACCGATTGGCCGGGTTCTCGTAGACCTCGCGTGCCGCGCCGATCTGCTCGATGCGGCCGTTGTTGAACACCGCGAGCCGGTCACACAGGGTCAGCGCCTCGTCCTGGTCGTGGGTCACGATGATGAACGTGATGCCCACCTCGCGCTGAATTGCCTTGAGCTCCACCTGCATCTGCTCGCGCAGCTTCAGGTCGAGCGCGCCCAGCGGTTCGTCGAGCAACAACACCTTGGGCCGGCCCACCAGCGCGCGGGCCAGCGCGACGCGCTGCTGCTGGCCGCCCGAGAGCTGGGCGGGCTTGCGGGTGGCGTGGCCGGAGAGTCGCACCATGTCCAGCGCCGCGGCGGTGCGCTCCCGGCGTTCGGTCTTCGGCACGCCCTTGACCTTGAGTCCGTACTCGACGTTCTGGGCGACCGTCATGTGCGGGAACAGGGCGTAGTCCTGGAAGACGGTGTTGGCGTCCCGCTTGGCCGGGGGCAGTGCGGTCACATCGGCACCGTCGAGGTGGACCGTGCCCGCGCTGGGCTGCTCGAAGCCGGCGATCATGCGCAGCACCGTCGTCTTGCCCGAGCCGGACGGCCCCAGGATCGCGAACAGTTCCCCGTCGTCGACCGACAGGTCGGCGCTCTCCACCGCGGTCACCTCGCCGAATACCTTCCTGACCCCACGCAACTCGATCTGCGGAGACCCGGAAGACCCTGGCGGCATGGGTGGATAGTACGGATAGCGTTGTTTGAGCGCAGCCCCATGGGTGTTTTCGCGCCCCACATCCCTGGTCGGCCACCGATCCCGCGCCATGGGACGCCGCCGATTGTCGTCGCCGAAAGGTGATGCAGATGTGACCGGTGTCAATGGTGTGGTTGGTGGGGCAGCTGTCATATCCTGATGCGCGTGTCCGTGTCGCGACGCGACGTGCTGAAGTTGGCCGCCGCAACCCCGGCCGCGCTGGGTCTGGGTGCTCTCGCGTCGGCTCTCACCCCTCCGACGGCGTCCGCCGCACCCCTCGGGGTGCTGCTGGACTATGCGGCCGGAGTGATCAGCGCGGCTGATCTCAAGGCATCCGGTGCAGCCGGTGCGATTCGCTACGTCTCCGACCGCAGGCCGGGCGGGGACTGGATGCTGGGCAAGCCGATTCAGCTGCCCGAGGCCCGCGATCTCTACCAGGCCGGCCTGAAGATCGTGTCCAACTACCAGTTCGGCAAGCAGGACAGCGCCGACTGGCTGGGCGGCCAGGCGGCCGGTATCACCCACGCCAAGCGCGGCTGGCAGCTGCACACCGCCGCCGGCGGTCCGATCGGCGCCCCGATCTACGTCTCCATCGACGACGATCCCTCCTACGACCAGTACAAACAGCTGGTCGCGCCCTATCTGAAGGCCTGGGAATCGGTGATCGGCCACCAGCGGGTGGGCGTGTACGCCAACTCCAAGACCATCGACTGGGCACTGCAGGACGGCATCGGCTCGTGGTTCTGGCAGCACAACTGGGGCTCGCCGCACGGGCTACACCCACCCCGCGGCGCATCTGCATCAGGTCGAGATCGACAAGCGCAAGATCGCCGGCGTCGGTGTCGACCTGAACCACATCCTGCAGCCCCGATTCGGTCAGTGGGACTGACTCAAATCCGAAAGTCGGAAAAACTTACCGACAAGTAAGGATTTGCCAGCAAACTCGGATGCGCCATTCTGGTGAACAATCGTGGACTGAAAAACCGAGCAAGTGCTTGGCCGGACTCACCCGAGGGCCGCGGACGATAGAGAATTTTTATATAACGATTAGGTAACAATCGTGCCTTGATCTGCGGAGTTGTTCCTACTCGACCGTAACCACCTGCCAGCAGGACGTTTGTCCCGGTTCTTCTGGGCGCCCTTTCGGCGGCGCGTTACCCGCGGCGTGGTTACCCGTGCGTAGAACTCGTCAGTAACCAATAACCGCTGGAAAAGGGTGCTTGTTCTTATGACACTCTTAGTACAGCCGGTCGTCCGCCGACCCTTCCACGGGAGGGGAGCGCCGGGCGCCGTGATTCGACGGGGAATCGCCGAGAAGCACCTACGCAGGGCAGCGCAGGTACTGACACGAAACGCGACGACGACGAGCTGGAAGAGAGACAAGGTGACGATCCACGAGCACGACAGGCTGTCCATGGGCGACGGTTCACGGCGCGGCGAAGCGAAGGAGACCAACACCGTTGCGCTGGTCGACCGTCTCAACGCCGGCGAACCCTATGCCGTGGCCTTCGGCGGCCAGGGCAGTGCGTGGCTGGAGACCCTCGAAGAGCTGGTGACCTCGGCCGGCATCGAGTCCGAGCTCGCCACCCTGGCCGGTGAGGCCGAGCTGCTGCTGGAGCCGGTCGCCGCCGAACTCGTCGTCGTCCGTCCGATCGGCTTCGAGCCGCTGCGGTGGGTCCGCGCGCTGGCCGCCGACGAGCCGGTGCCCTCCGGCAAGCAGACTGACCTCCGCGGCCGTCTCGGTGCCCGGTGTCCTGCTGACGCAGATCGCCGCCGTACGCGCCCTGGCCCGTCAGGGCCTGGACCTGTCCGCCACCCCGCCGGTGGCCGTGGCAGGGCACTCCCAGGGCGTGCTGGCCGTCGAGGCCCTCAAGGCCGCCGGGGCCAAGGACGTCCAGCTGCTGGCACTGGCCCAGCTGATCGGCGCCGCAGGCACCCTGGTGGCCCGCCGGCGCGGCATTTCCGTGCTCGGCGACCGTCCGCCGATGGTCTCGGTGACCAACGCCGAGCCCGAACGCATCTACGAGCTGCTCGAGGAGTTTGCTCAGGACGTCCGCACCGTGCTGCCGCCGGTGCTGTCGATCCGCAACGGCCGGCGCTCCGTCGTCATCACCGGAACGCCCGAGCAGCTGTCCCGGTTCGAGTTGTACTGCGAGCAGATCGCCGAGGCCGAGGCCGCCGAGCGCAAGAGCAAGGTGCGCGGCGGAGCGGTCTTCAGCCCGGTGTTCGACCCCGTCCAGGTCGAGGTCGGCTTCCACAGCCCGCGACTGTCCGACGGCATCGACATCGTCGCCCGCTGGGCCGAGGCCGTGGGCCTCGACGTCGAGCTGGCCCGCACCATGACCGACGCCATCCTGGTTCAGCAGGTCGACTGGGTCGACGAGGTCATCGCGATGAAGGACGCCGGAGCCCGGTGGATTCTCGACCTGGGTCCCGGCGACATCCTGACCCGGCTCACCGCCCCGGTCATCCGCGGCCTCGGCGTCGGCATCGTGCCTGCGGCCACCCGCGGCGGCCAGCGCAACCTGTTCACCGTCGGCGCCGTGCCCGAGGTGGCCAAGCCGTGGTCGAGCTACGCCCCGTCCGTGGTCACCCTGCCCGACGGGTCGGTGAAGCTGTCCACCAAGTTCACCCGCCTCACCGGCCGCTCACCCATCCTGCTGGCCGGCATGACGCCGACGACGGTCGACGCCAAGATCGTCGCCGCGGCGGCCAACGCCGGGCACTGGGCCGAGCTGGCCGGTGGCGGCCAGGTCACCGAGGCCATCTTCGACAAGCGCATCGCCGAACTCGACGACGCTCCTCGAGCCCGGGCGCGCGATCCAGTTCAACTCGCTGTTCCTCGACCCCTACCTGTGGAAGCTGCAGCTCGGCGGCAAGCGACTGGTCCAGAAGGCCCGCCAGTCCGGCGCCCCGATCGACGGCGTGGTGGTCAGCGCCGGCATCCCCGAACTCGAAGAGGCCGTCGACCTGATCGACGAGCTCAACACCGTCGGCATCGCCCACGTCGTGCTTCAAGCCGGGCACCGTCGAGCAGATCCGCTCGGTCATCCGGATCGCCGCCGAGGTGCCCACCAAGCCGGTCATCGTCCACATCGAGGGCGGCCGCGCCGGCGGCCACCACTCCTGGGAGGACCTCGACGACCTGCTGCTGAGCACCTACTCCGAGTTGCGCGGCCGCGTCCAACATCACGGTCTGCGTCGGCGGCGGCATCGGCACGCCCGAGCGGGCCGCGGAGTACCTGTCCGGCCAGTGGTCGCAGACCTACGGCTACCCGCTGATGCCGGTCGACGGCATCCTGGTCGGCACCGCGGCGATGGCCTGCCTGGAGGCCACCACCTCGCCGGCGGTCAAGCAACTGCTGGTCGACACCGCCGGCACCGATCGCTGGGTCGGTGCCGGAAAAGCGGTGAACGGCATGGCATCCGGGCGCAGCCAGCTCGGGGCCGACATCCACGAGATCGACAACGCCGCCTCGCGCTGCGGCCGGCTGCTCGACGAGGTCGCCGGTGACGCCGACGCGGTCGCCGCGCGCCGCGAGGAGATCATCGCCGCGATGGCGGCCACCGCCAAGCCGTACTTCGGCGACGTCGCCGAGATGACCTACGGTCAGTGGCTGGCGCGCTACGTCGAGCTCGCGATCGGCGACGGCGACTCCACCGCCGACACCAAGGCCGCCGACTCGCCGTGGCTCGACATCACCTGGCGTGACCGGTTCGCCGAGATGCTGCAGCGCGCCGAGGCCCGCCTCGCCGTGGCCGACACCGGCCGGATCGACACCCTGTTCGACGCGTCCTCGCCCGACGGCGAGTGGCTGCTGGAGAACCCCGAGCAGGCTATCGCCGCGCTGCTTGCCCGCTATCCCGACGCCGGGACGGCGCTGCTGCATCCGGCCGACGTGCCGTTCTTCATCCAGCTGTGCAAGACGCTGGGCAAGCCGGTGAACTTCGTGCCGGTGATCGACAAGGACGTGCGCCGGTGGTGGCGCAGCGACTCGCTGTGGCAGGCGCACGACGCCCGCTACACCGCCGACCAGGTGTGCGTCATTCCCGGCACCCAGGCCGTCGTCGGTATCGACTCGGGTCGACGAGCCGGTGGGCGAGCTGCTCGACCGCTTCGAGAAGGCCGCGGTCGATCAGGTTCTGGCCTCCGGTGCCGCACCCGCGCCGGTGGCATCCCGGCTGCAGGTTCGCACCGATGTGGCAGGCCCGCTGGCCATCGTCCTGGACTCGCCCGACGTGCTGTGGGCCGGTCGCACCGCGACCAACCCGGTGCACCGCATCGCGCCGCCGTCGGCGTGGCTGGTTCACGACAATCGCTCTGCGACAAACCATTCCACTGGTGCGCGCCTCGAGGTCACCGGTGCCGACCGGGTCGTGCTGAGCGTCCCGCTGTCGGGCACCTGGATCGACATCGCCTTCACGTTGCCCGCCACGGTGGTCGACGGCGGAGCGCCGGTGGTCCGTGTCGAGGACGCGGCGACCGCGATGCGCGCAGTGCTGGCCATCGCCGCCGGAGTCGACGGTCCCGACGCCCTGCCGCCGGTGGGCAGGAGCGCAGCGACCGGGGGACAGGGCGGAGTGGTCAACGGCTCCACCACCGTCACCGTCGAGTGGGATCCGGAGCGGGTCGCCGATCACACCGGTGTGACCGCGACGTTCGGGTCGCCCTTGGCGCCAACGCTTTCCGTTGTCCCCGACGCGCTCGTCGGCCGCTGCTGGCCGGCGGTGTTCGCCGCGATCGGCGGTGCGGTCACCGACACCGGCTTCCCGGTCGTCGAGGGCCTGCTGAGCCTGGTGCACCTGGACCATGCCGCGCAGCTGCTCAAGCCGCTGCCCAAGGACAAGACCCAATTGACCGTCACCGCAACGGCTTCGGTGGCCACCGACACCGAGGTCGGCCGCGTCGTGCCGGTCACCGTCAACGTCACCGACGCCAGCGGCATCATCCTGGCGGTGCTCGAGGAGCGCTTCGCGATCCGCGGACGCACCGGTCCGGCCGAGCTGACCGACCCGGTCCGCGCCGGGGGAGCGGTGTCGGAGAACGCCACCGACACCCCGCGCCGCCGTCGCCGCGACGTCACCATCGACGCCCCGGTCGACATGCGGCCGTTCGCCGTGGTCTCCGGCGACCACAACCCGATCCACACCGACCAGGCCGCCGCGCTGCTGGCCGGCCTGCCCGCACCGATCGTGCACGGCATGTGGCTCTCGGCCGCCGCCCAGCACGTCGTCACCGCCACCGACGGCAAGCCCGTTCCGCCGGCCAAGCTGATCGGCTGGACCGCCCGCTTCCTGGGCATGGTCTCACCCGGCGACGAGATCGACTTCCGGGTCGACCGGGTCGGAATCGACTTGGGTGCAGAGGTTTTGGAGGTTTCGGCCAAGGTCGGTACCGACCTGGTCATGAGCGCCACCGCCCGGCTGGCGGCGCCCAAGACGGTCTATGCCTTCCCCGGCCAGGGCATCCAGCACAAGGGCATGGGCATGGAGGTCCGCGCGCGGTCCAAGGCCGCCCGCAAGGTGTGGGACAAGGCCGACAAGTTCACCCGCGACACGCTGGGCTTCTCGGTGCTGCACGTGGTGCGGGACAACCCGACCAGCCTGATCGCCGCCGGTGTGCACTACCAGCATCCCGAGGGCGTGCTGTACCTGACGCAGTTCACCCAGGTGGCCATGGCCACCGTCGCGGCCGCCCAGGTCGCCGAGATGCGGGAGCAGGGCGCGTTCGTCGAGGGCGCGATCGCCTGCGGTCACTCGGTCGGCGAGTACACCGCGCTGGCGTGCGTGTCCGGCGTCTACGAGCTCGAGGCACTGCTGGAGGTGGTGTTCCACCGCGGCAGCAAGATGCACGACATCGTGCCGCGCGACGAGATGGGCCGGTCCAACTACCGACTGGCCGCCATCCGCCCCTCGCAGATCGACCTGCCCGATGCCGACGTCAAGGACTTCGTCGCCGAGATCGCCGAGCGCACAGGTGAGTTCCTGCAGATCGTGAACTTCAACCTGCGCGGCTCGCAGTACGCGATCGCCGGCACGGTGCGTGGTCTGGAGGCGCTCGAGGAAGAGGTCGAACGGCGTCGTGAGATCAGCGGCGGCAAGCGGTCGTTCATCCTCGTCCCGGGCATCGACGTCCCGTTCCACTCCGACGTGCTGCGCGTCGGCGTCGACGACTTCCGCCGGGCGCTGGAGCGGGTCATGCCGCAGGACGCCGATCCGGCGTTGATCGTCGGGCGCTACATCCCCAACCTGGTGCCCCGGCCGTTCACCCTGGATCGCGACTTCATCCAGGAGATCCGCGACCTGGTGCCCGCCGAGCCGCTCGACGAGATCCTGGCCGACTACGACACCTGGCGTAACGAGAAGCCGCGCGCACTGTGCCGCAAGGTCGTCATCGAACTGCTGGCCTGGCAGTTCGCCAGCCCGGTGCGCTGGATCGAAACCCAGGACCTGCTGTTCATCGAGGAGGCCGCGGGCGGTCTCGGGGTCGAGCGTTTCGTGGAGATCGGCGTGAAGTCTGCGCCGACCGTCGCGGGTCTGGCGACCAACACCCTGAAGCTGCCCGAATACGCCCACAGCACAGTGGAAGTGCTCAACTCCGAGCGCGACGCCCCGGTGCTGTTCGCCAGTGACGAGGATCCGGAAACCGATTCCGACTTCGACGAACCGGCTACCGAGGCTCCGGTGGCGGCCGAACCCGCCGCGGCCGCGCCGGCCGCGGCACCCGCCGCCGCGCCCAGCGGTGCTGCGCGACCGGACGACATCACCTTCGACGCGGGCGACGCCACGCTGGCGCTGATCGCGTTGAGCGCCAAGATGCGTATCGACCAGATCGAGCCACTGGACTCCATCGAGTCGATCACCGACGGTGCGTCCTCGCGACGCAACCAGCTGCTGGTCGACCTGGGCTCCGAGCTCAACCTCGGCGCGATCGACGGCGCCGCGGAGGCGGACCTGAACTCGCTGAAGGGTCAGGTCTCCAAGCTGGCCCGCACCTACAAGCCGTTCGGCCCGGTGCTGTCCGACTCGATCAACGACCAGCTGCGCACCATTCTCGGTCCGTCCGGCAAGCGGCCGGCGGCCATCGCCGAACGGGTCAAGAAGACCTGGGAACTCGGCGACGGCTGGGTCAAGCACGTCACCGCCGAACTCGCGCTGGGCACCCGTGAGGGCAGCAGCGTTCGCGGTGGCTCCCTCGGCGGTCTGCACGAGGGTGCGCTGGCCGACGCGGCGGCGGTCGACAAAGCCATCGATGCGGCGGTCGCCGCGGTGGCCGCCCGCAAGGGCGTCGCAGTGTCGCTGCCCTCGGCCGGTGGTGCCGCCGGCGGCGTTGTCGACTCGGCCGCCCTCGGCGAGTTCGCCGAGAAGGTCACCGGCCGCGACGGTGTGCTGGCCTCGGCCGCCCGCATGGTGCTGGGCCAGCTCGGTCTGGACACTCCCGTCACCGCGCTGCCTGCGGCCAGTGACGCCGAGCTCATCGACCTGGTGACCTCCGAGCTGGGCTCGGACTGGCCTCGGCTGGTAGCCCCGTCGTTCGACGCGCGCAAGGCCGTCGTGCTCGACGACCGCTGGGCCAGTGCCCGTGAGGATCTGGTCAAGCTGTGGCTGGCCGACGAAGGTGACATCGACGCCGACTGGGCGCGTCTCTCGGAGCGCTTCGAGGGTGCCGGTCACGTGGTGGCCACCCAGGCCGGCTGGTGGCAGGGCAAGGCTCTTGCCGCCGGGCGCACCATCCACGGCTCGCTGTTCGGGCGGATCGCCGCCGGTGCGGAGAACCCCGGACAAGGGTCGCTACAGCGACGAGATCGCGGTGGTCACCGGTGCGTCCAAGGGTTCGATCGCCGCGTCGGTGGTCGGCCAGCTGCTCGACGGCGGCGCGACGGTGATCGCCACCACCTCCCGCCTCGACGACGACCGGCTGGACTTCTACAAGAAGCTCTACCGCGACAACGCTCGCTACGGGGCGTCGCTGTGGGTGGTTCCGGCCAACATGGCGTCCTACGCCGACATCGACGCCCTGGTGTCGTGGGTCGGCAGTGAGCAGACCGAAAGCCTTGGGCCGCAATCGATTCACATCAAGGATGCGCAGACGCCGACGCTGCTGTTCCCGTTCGCCGCACCGCGGGTGGCCGGCGACATGTCGGAGGCCGGCTCGCGCTCGGAGATGGAGATGAAGGTCCTGCTGTGGGCCGTCGAGCGGCTGATCGGTGGGCTGTCGTCCATCGGCGCCGAGCGTGACATCGCCTCGCGTCTGCACGTGGTGCTGCCCGGTTCGCCGAACCGCGGCATGTTCGGCGGCGACGGTGCCTACGGCGAGTCCAAGTCCGCGCTCGACGCGGTGGTCACCCGGTGGAACGCCGAGTCGTCGTGGGCGCAGCGGGTCAGCTTCGCCCACGCTCTGATCGGCTGGACCAAGGGCACCGGCCTGATGGGCCACAACGACGCCATCGTCGGTGCGGTCGAGGACGCCGGGGTGACCACCTACACCACGGCCGAGATGGCCGCGATGCTGCTCGACCTGTGCACGGTCGAGTCGAAGGTGGCCGCTGCTCACACTCCGCTGAAGGTCGACCTGACCGGTGGCCTCGGTGACATCGAGCTCGACATGGCCGAGCTGGCCGCCAAGGCCCGCGAGGAGATGGTGGCCGAGGCCGATACGTCCGACGAGCCCGCCGCAGGCACCATCGCCGCGCTGCCCTCGCCGCCGCGCGGCTACAAGGCGTCCACCCCGCCGGCGTGGGCCGACCTCGACGTCGACCCGGCCGACCTGGTGGTCATCGTCGGCGGCGCCGAACTGGGCCCGTACGGGTCGTCGCGCACCCGCTTCGAGATGGAGGTCGACAACGAACTGTCGGCCGCCGGCGTGCTCGAACTGGCCTGGACCACCGGCCTGATCAAGTGGGAGGACGATCCCAAGCCGGGTTGGTACGACACCGCCAGCGGTGACCTGGTCGACGAGGCCGACCTCGTCGAGCGCTATCACGACGCGGTCGTCGAGAAGTGCGGCATCCGGGAGTTCGTCGACGACGGGGCCATCGATGCCGATCACGCCTCGCCGCTGCTGGTCAGTGTCTTCCTGGACAAGGACTTCAGCTTCGTGGTGTCCTCGGAGGCCGACGCGCGCTCGTTCGTGGAGTTCGATCCCGAGCACACCGTCGCGCGTCCTGTTCCGGACTCGTCGGACTGGGAGGTGATCCGCAAGGCGGGCACCGAGATTCGCGTGCCGCGCAAGACCAAGCTGTCGCGGACGGTGGGCGCGCAGATCCCGACCGGCTTCGACCCGACGGTGTGGGGCATCACGCCCGACATGGTCAGCTCGATCGACCGGGTCGCGCTGTGGAACATCGTCGCCACCGTCGACGCGTTCCTGTCCTCGGGCTTCAGCCCCGAAGAGTTGATGCGCTGGGTGCACCCCAGCCTGGTCGCCAGCACCCAGGGCACCGGCATGGGCGGCATGACCTCGATGCAGACGATGTACCACGGCAACCTGATGGGCAAGGCCAAGCCCAACGACATCCTGCAGGAGGTGCTGCCGAACGTCGTTGCCGCACATGTGATCCAGTCCTATGTCGGCAGCTACGGCTCGATGATCCACCCGGTCGGCGCGTGCGCCACCGCGGCGGTGTCGGTCGAGGAGGGTGTCGGACAAGATCCGCCTCGGCAAGGCCGAACTCGTGGTGGCAGGCGGCTTCGACGACCTGACCCTGGAAGCCGTCATCGGCTTCGGTGACATGGCGGCCACCGCCGACACCGAGATGATGCGGGCCAAGGGCATCAGTGACTCGAAGTTCTCCCGCGCCAACGACCGTCGCCGGCTGGGCTTCCTGGAGGCTCAGGGCGGCGGCACGGTCCTGCTGGCCCGTGGCGACCTGGCGCTGAGGATGGGTCTGCCGGTGCTGGCGGTGGTCGGCTACGCGCAGAGCTTCGCCGACGGTGTGCACACCTCGATCCCGGCTCCGGGGCTCGGCGCCCTGGGTGCCGGCCGCGGCGGCAAGGACTCGGTGCTGGCACGCTCGCTGGCCAAGCTGGGGGTGGGACCCGACGACATCGCGGTCATCTCCAAGCACGACACCTCGACGCTGGCCAACGACCCCAACGAGACCGAGCTGCACGAGCGGCTGGCCGACTCGATGGGCCGCTCGGCGGGGGCGCCGCTGTTCATCGTGTCGCAGAAGAGCCTCACCGGCCACGCCAAGGGCGGTGCCGCGGTGTTCCAGATGATGGGTCTGTGCCAGATCCTGCGCGACGGCGTCATCCCGCCCAACCGCAGCCTGGACTGCGTCGACGACGAGCTGGCCAGCTCCGGTCACTTCGTCTGGGCGCGCGAGACCCTGCGCCTGGGCGACAAGTTCCCGCTCAAGGCGGGCCTGGTGACCAGCCTGGGCTTCGGCCACGTGTCGGGTCTGATCGCGCTGGTGCACCCGCAGGCCTTCCTCGCCTCGCTGAGCGAGCAGGACCGCGAGGACTACACCAAGCGGGCCCACGAGCGGGTTCTGGCCGGTCAGCGCCGGTTGGCCTCGGCCATCGCCGGCGGACGGCCGATGTACGAGAAGCCCGCCGATCGCCGGTTCAACCACGATTCGCCGGAGAAGCGCCAGGAAGCGGCGATGCTGCTCGACCCGGCGTCGCGTCTCGGCGATGACGACGTGTACGTGCGATAAGGTCTGCGCGTGGCGATAGTCGGTGTGGGGATCGATGTGGTCTCCATTCCCGATTTCGCCGAGCAGGTCGACCAGCCCGGAACGGTGTTCGCCGAGACGTTCACCCCGGGTGAGCGGCGCGACGCGGCCGACAAGAGCTCGGTCGCGGCGCGTCATCTCGCCGCTCGCTGGGCCGCCAAGGAGGCGGTGATCAAGGCCTGGTCGGGGTCCCGGTTCGCGCAGCGGCCGGTGCTGCCGGAGGGCATCCACCGCGACATCGAGGTCATCACCGACATGTGGGGCCGGCCCAGGGTGCGGTTGATGGGCGCGATCGCCGAGCACCTGGCCGACGTCACCATCCACGTGTCGCTGACCCACGAGGGCGACACCGCCGCCGCGGTGGCCATCCTCGAGACGCTCTGACTTCCTGCCGCGAGCAGACGCAAAATCGCACGCATCTGGCCGTGATCGTGCGATTTTGCGTCTGCTCGCGCTCGGGCGGGCTGGGTAGGGTTTGGCCATGAGTGATCTCGTCGAGCGTGTGCGGGCGGTGCTCCCCTCGGTTCGGGCCGACCTCGAGGACCTGGTGCGCATCGAGTCGGTGTGGGCCGACCCGGCGCGCCGCGACGAGGTGCAGCGCAGCGCGTCCGCCGTCGCCGACCTGCTGACCGCGGCCGGGTTCGCCGAGGTCGAGATCGTCAGTGAGGGTGGCGCTCCCGCGGTGATCGCCCGTCACCCCGCCCCGCCCGGCGCGCCGACGGTGCTGCTGTACGCCCACCACGACGTCCAGCCTGAAGGCGAAGCGTCGCAATGGGATTCACCGCCCTTCGAACCGACCGAACGCGACGGCCGGCTGTACGGCCGGGGCAGCGCCGACGACAAGGCCGGCATCGCGACGCATCTGGCGGCGTTCCGGGCGCACGGCGGCACGCCGCCGGTCGGGGTGACGGTGTTCGTCGAGGGGGAGGAGGAGTCCGGCTCGCCGTCGCTGGGCCGGCTGCTGGCCGCGCACAAAGACAAGCTCGCCGCCGACGTCATCGTGATCGCCGACTCCGACAACTGGACACCCGAGATTCCGGCGCTGACGGTGTCGCTGCGCGGGCTGGCCGACTGCGTGGTCGAGGTCGCCACGCTCGACCACGGACTGCACTCCGGTCTGTGGGGCGGGGTGGTGCCCGACGCGCTGAGCGTGCTGGTGCGCCTGCTGGCCAGCCTGCACGACGACGACGGCAACGTCGCGGTGGCCGGACTGCACGACTCCAGCGCCGCCGACGTCGACCGGGGACCGGAGTGGGTGCGCGCCGAGTCCGGTCTGCTCGACGGTGTCCGCGAAATCGGTTCCGGCACAGTCGCGCAGCGGATGTGGGCCAAACCGGCCATCACCGTGATCGGCATCGACACCACGCCGATCGCCAAGGCGTCGAACACACTGATCCCGCGGGCCAGCGCGAAGGTCAGCATGCGGATCGCCCCGGGCGGTGACGCCGGTGAGCACCTCGACGCGCTGCGCCGTCACCTCGAACAGCACGCGCCGTGGGGCGCGCGGGTCACCGTCACGCCGGGCGACATCGGCCAGCCCTACGCGATCGACTCCACCGGGCCGGTGTACGACGCGGCCCGGGCGGCTTTCCGGCAGGCCTGGGGCACCGACGTCGTCGACATGGGCATGGGCGGGTCGATCCCGTTCATCGCCGAATTCGCCGCGGCCTTCCCCGACGCCACGATCCTGGTCACCGGCGTGGAGGATCCCGGGACCCAGGCGCACAGCGTCAACGAGAGCCTGCACCTCGGTGTGCTGGAGCGTGCCGCCACCACCGAAGCGCTGTTGCTGAACGAATTGGGGGAGTTACGTGAGTGAAACCGACCTCAGCCTGCGCAGCCTGGGCGCGGCCAGCACGGTCACCGGCTCCAAACATCTCCTGGAATCCGACGGCAAGCGAATCCTGGTGGACTGCGGGCTGTTCCAGGGTGTGAAGAACCTGCGTGAGCTCAACTGGGCACCGCTGGCCGTCGAGCCGGAGAGTATCGACGCGGTCGTCGTCACCCACGCCCACCTCGATCACACCGGCTACCTGCCCCGATTGGTGCGCGACGGCTTCCGCGGGCCGATCGTGTCGACGAAGGCGACCGCCGCCGTCGCCGAGATCATCCTGCGCGACAGTGCCTACCTGCAGGAGCGCGACGCAGCGTTCCTCAACAAGCACAAGGCCTCCAAACACCACCCGGCCCTGCCGCTGTACGACAGCGAGGACGCCCGCAAGGCGATGGAGTTGTTCACCACCCATCCGTTCGGCGCAGAGTTCGACGTGCCGGACACCGGGGCGACCGTGACGTTCCGGCGTGCCGGGCACATTCTCGGGGCGTCCACCGTCGACATCGCATGGCAGGGCCGCCGCATCGTGTTCACCGGCGACCTGGGCCGCTACGACGACCCGATCATGTTCGACCCGGAGCCGGTGACCGCCGCGGACTACCTGGTGATGGAGTCCACCTACGGCGACCGGGTGCACGAGCAGACCGACCCCGCCGACGTCCTCGCCGGGATCGTCGAGACCACCGTCAAGCGCGGCGGCACCGTGGTGGTGCCGGCGTTCGCGGTGGGCCGCGCGCAGACGCTGCTGTACTACCTGTGGCTGCTGCGCGAGGCCGGGCGGCTGCCGGACGTCCCGGTCTATCTGGACAGTCCGATGGCGATCAACGCCAGCGAGCTGCTGGGCACCTACAGCGACGATCACCGACTGTCGCCGGAGGTCTACGAGGGTATGCGCGCGATGGCCAACTACACCCCCGACTCCGAGCAGTCGATGCGGATCTCGGCCAGCACCGATCCCAAGATCGTCATCTCCGCCAGCGGCATGGCCACCGGCGGCCGGATCCTGCACCACCTCAAGGCATTCGCGCCCGACGCGCGCAACACGATCATGATCACCGGCTACCAGGTGCCGGGCACCCGCGGGGCGGCGATCGCCAACGGGGAGCGGTTCGTCCGGATCTACGGTGAGTGGGTCCCGATCAACGCCGAGGTCGCCAACCTGGCGATGCTGTCCGCCCACGCCGACGCCGACGAACTCCTCCGCTGGGCCTCAGGGTTCAAGACCCCGCCGCGACAGGTGTTCGTGGTCCACGGCGAACCGCAGCCGGCGGACACCCTGCGCTCGCGCCTGGACCACCAGTTCGGCTGGCAGGCAACGGTTCCCAGGCCGAATCAGCTGTTCAGCCTCTGACGCGGGTCAACGCCGCGTCCACCTCCGCTGCCGTCGTCCGGCCCGATTCGATCGCCCCGTCGACCCAGCCTGACCAGACCCCGGCGAAGTCGGCACCGGCCAGATGTATTGCGCCCCAACTCGTATCGACCCGAGCGAGATCGGGCGCCTGCCCGGGTCGCAGGGCCAGCCAGGTGCCCTTCGAGAACGGATCGTTGATCCAGTCGTGGCCGTAGACCTCCTCGACGGTGGCGCCCAGCTCGAGCCGGTCGAGGCCGGCCTGAACCAGGTCGGCGCGGTCGACGGCCAGATCGGGCGCGAGGCCGAAAGATGCCATGATGGAACGCTTTTCGGCCCCATCGCCCACCTCGCCGATGACCGTGCACTCCACGACCCCCGGCCAGCCCATCGCGAACACGTACTTCAGTCCGGCCAACTTGGACCAGACCTTGATGCACCGGCCGGTGTGCCCCTGGCTGACCAGTCGGGCCAGCGGGGCCGGCAGGGCCGGACTGAACTCGATGTCGCCGAGGGTGTTCAGCGGGGCGGCCAGCACAACCCGGCGGGCCGAGTAGCGCTTCCCGGTGGCGGTGACGACGTCCACCCCGTCGGCTGATTCGCTCACCGACGCGACGGGCTCGCCGAGACGGATGTGGTCGCTGATCTCGTCGGCGACGCGTTGGGCCAAGCCGCCGCTGCCGATGTCGACGCGGGCCAGCGAGGCGAAGAACGAGTAGGCGGGATCGTTGTCGAAGCCCGCGATCTCCCGCAGGTACACCAGGGCCGAGAACTCCTCGGGCAGGGCTCCGGTCAGTGTGTAGGACTGGGCTCGAAGCAGATCGGCGATGGCCGGCGGCGCGTCGAGTTTCGCCAGGTACTCGCTGAACGGGATGTCCAGTTCGGCGGTGTTGACCTGGTCGAAGCCCTTGGCGAAGACCACCGGTGCGACGTCGGCTTTGAGACGGTCGAGGACCTGCTCCAACTCGTCCATGTCCACGAGCGAGTCGGGTTCGTCGCCCTCGCCGTGGCGGCCGTCGAGGAACCACCGGTTGGCGCCGCCCTTGTCCGCTTCGACGAACCGCGCACCGTAGCGGTCGACCTCGGCGGCCATGAAGTGATGACGCTGCGGGTCGAACCATTCGGCGCCGAGGTCGATCACGACGTCCGTCCCGGGGAACGTCGAGGTGTAGGTGCGTCCGCCGGCCCGGTCGCGGGCCTCCAGGACCACCACGTTGCGGCCCGCATCGATCAGGTCACGGGCGGCCACCAAGCCGGCGAAGCCGGCTCCGATCACGACAACGTCATACCGTTCGGTTTCGCGCATGTGGGAATTGTGACACGCTGACTGAATGTTCAGACACCAGTTCCCCGAGTTGGCGGATGACGGCCGGGGCTTGGCCCGGTGAGCAGCGCCAAGGACCTGCCTGAGCGGGCGCGGGCGGTCATCGTGGGCGGCGGCGTGACCGGCTGCAGCATCGCCTACCACCTGGCCCACCTGGGATGGACCGACATCGTGCTGCTCGAGCAACACGAGCTCACCGCGGGCACCACGTGGCACGCGGCCGGCCTGATCACGTCCGCGGGAATGACCGACGAGACCGCGCTGTTCCTCAGCCGCTATTCGCGCGACCTGTACGAACGCCTCGAGAAGGAGACCGGTCACTCCACCGGGTTCAATCCGGTCGGACACGTCAGCCTGGCCACCAGCCCGCAGCGCCTGGACGCGCTGCGCCGCTCGTCGGCGTGGATGCACGGGTTCGGTGTCACCGAGCACGAGATCTCAGCCCGCGAACTGCAGGAGATGTGGCCGCTGCTGGACACCTCCGACGTCCTGGCCGGCTTCTACGTACCCGATGAGGGCCGTGCCGACCCGGTTGGCGTTGCCACCTCGATGGCCAAGGGCGCCAAGGCACTCGGCGCGCAGGTCATCCAGGGCGTCACCGTCAGGGGCGTCGAGACCAAGCGCGGCCGGGTGACGGCCGTCGACACCGACCAGGGCCGCATCGAGACCGAGGTCGTGGTCAACGCCGCCGGCATGTGGGCCCGCCAACTGGGTGAGCGCGACGGCGTCTGCATCCCACTGCAGGCGGCCGAGCACTACTACCTGATCACCGACACCGTCCCCGGCATGACTCACGACCTGGCGGTGATCGAGGACCCCGACCGCTACGGCTACTACCGGCCCGAGGGCGACGGCATGCTGGTCGGTCTGTTCGAGCCGGTGGGCGCTCCCTGGTCGCTGGACGGGGTGCCGGACAACTTCGCCTTCGGCACCCTGCCGCCGGACTGGGACCGCCTCGGGCCCTACCTGGACGCCGCGCTCGCGCGCATTCCGTCGCTGTCCGAAGTCGGGGTGCGGCTGTTCTTCTGCGGCCCGGAGTCCTTCACTCCGGACATCCGGCCGATGCTCGGGCCGGCCCCGGAACTGGACGGCTACTGGGTGGCGGCCGGAATGAACTCGCTGGGCATCCTGACCGGCGGCGGAGTCGGCACCGTGATGGCGCACTGGATCGTCGACGGCGTGCCGCCGGTCGATGTCACCGGGTACGCCATCGACCGGGCTGCCGCCCACGAAAGCTCCCGGCGCTTTCGCTCCGAACGCACCGTCGAGCAACTCGGGGTGCTGTTCGGCGACGCGGTCTGGCCCGCCTGGAAGCCGGGCTCGGCGCGCGACGTGCGGCGCTCGGTACTGCACGACCGGCTGGTGGCGGCCGGCGGTCACTTCAACGCCTCGGTGGGCTGGGAGTTCGCCGAGTGGTACGACACCGACGGGGCTCATCCGGCGACCACCCTCGATTTCGCCAGACAGCCCTCGTTCGACATCGTCGGCCGCGAGCACCGGGCGGTGCGCGAGGATGTCGGCGTTCTGGACATGAGCCTGATGGCGAAGTTCCTGGTGCAGGGGCCCGATGCGGCGCAGGTTCTCGACCGGCTGTCGGTCAGCGTCGTCGACCGCGAGATCGGGCGACTGGTCTACACGCAGTGGCTCAACACCGCCGGCGGCATCGCCGCCGACCTGACCGTGACCCGGCTGGGGGAGGAGAAGTTCCTCGTCGTCGCAAGCGATCTCATCCACCGCCGCATCGAACCCATGATCCGCCGCGAAACCCGGTCCGATGAGGTCGTCGTCGTCACCGAAGTCACCTCGGGGACCACGCTGCTGTCGGTGCAGGGGCCGAAATCGCGCGACCTGCTGTCCCGGCTCACCGATGCCGACCTGTCCAACGCCGCGTTCCCGTATCTCTCGGCGAGACAGATCCACGTCGGCTATGCACCGGTGCTCGCGGTTCGGGTGACCTACCTCGGTGAGCTCGGCTGGGAGCTGCACATCCCCGCGGAGTACGCCGCCGGTGTGTTCGACGAATTGACCGACGCCGGTGCGGATCTGGGGCTGCGGCCGGTGGGGCTTGCCGCGATGTCGAGTCTGCGGCTGGAGAAGGGCTACCGCGACATCGGCGTGGACATCGACAACACCGACAACCCCATCGAGGCCGGGCTGGGATTCACGATCGCCTGGGACAAGCCGGGCGGCTTCGTCGGCCGTGACGCGCTGCTGGAGTTCAAAGCCCAAGGCCCCCCGCGCAACCGGGTCGTGAGCCTGTTGGTCGAGGACCCCTCGGCCGACCTGTTCGGCAACGAGCCGGTGACGGTCGACGGCAAGTGGGTCGGTTACGTGCGGGCGGCCGCCTACGGCTACACGCTCGGCGGGCCGGTGGGCCTGGCGAGCGTGTCCCACGAGGGCGGGGTCACCGCAGACTGGTTGCGCGAGACAGGCGTTCACGGTCCACACCCCGGGCGGCGATCTGCCGGCACGACTGCAGCTGCAGCCGTTCTACGACCCCGCGCGAACGCGCATCCTCGACACGGGAGCCTAAACGTCGATATCCCGGCGCAGCTTTGCGACGTGGCCGGTGGCCTTGACGTTGTACTGGGCGAGCTCGATCTTGCCCTTCTCGTCGACGACGAACGTCGAACGGATGACGCCCTGCACGGTCTTGCCGTACATCTTCTTCTCGCCGTAGGCACCCCATTCGCCCAGCACCTTGCGGTCCGGGTCACCCAGCAGCGGGAAGGTCAGCCCGTCGCGGTCCCGGAACTTGGCCAGCTTCTCCGGCTTGTCGGGGGAGATGCCCACCACGTCGACGCCTGCCCCGTTCAGCTCGGCCAGACTGTCGCGGAAGTCGCAGGCCTGTTTGGTGCAGCCGGGGGTCATCGCCGCCGGGTAGAAGTACACGATGACCTTGCGGCCTTTGAAGTCGGACAGCTTCACCGTCTTGCCATCGGCATCGGGCAGGCTGAACGCCGGGGCTTTGTCGCCCACCTCGAGGCGTGCTGTGTCGGTCACTTCGCGTCCTTTCTCGACAACGACCGGTGCACCGGGTTGACCCGGGCTGATCTAGGGTAGTTCGGCAGGGCGGCAGTTTGGAGGGCGGAAGTGGTGGAGCGGGACCCCGAGGTCATCAAGGCCGATATCGATGCGGCACGCGATCGGCTGGCGTTGACGGTCGACTCGCTGGCCGAGCGGACCAATCCGCAACGCCTCGCCGACGACCTCAAGGCCGCAGTGCTGCGTTTCGTGAAGAAGCCCGCCGTGGCCGCGACCCTTGCCGGTGTCGGCGCGGTGACGGTGGTGCTGGTGATCCGCCGGGTCCGGAACGGCTAACCGCGAACCCGTCTGGACCTCACCTTGCGCCACAGCCGCAGCGGTAGCAGGCCGATCAGGGGCGCGCGCCTGCCGAGGTCGTCCGCGTCACGCTGGTTGAACACGGCCGCGTAGCGCTGCGCCCGGCCGGCGTCGGCATACCGCTTCTGTCCGGCCACGCCGCACCCGCGGGCACAGTGCCAATGCAGCAGCGACCCGTCGGCGGCGAACACCAGGCGGTGGCCCAGAACGCGGCAGGCGGCTCTCATCGATCCGCTATTGCCTGTTGACGCCGGGGTTAAACGCGAGTGAATCTCAGCGGCGCCGCAACCAGTCGCCGAAGGAGCGCCGGAAGCCCGGCGGATTGGCCTGCAGACCGATTCGGCTGCAGCTGTGAACCTGAAGCGCAGGGGATTGCAGAGCTACCTCGCGCTCCGGATGCCGGGCGGAGCCGTCCGTCACCATTGGCTAAGTCCTAACTGCGTCTGAGGATGCTGGCCCGGGCCTGCCGCCCGAAACGATTCAGCTAACTCGGACTATAACACCAGATGGAGCATCGCCGCAGCCCAGTGCGCTCGCTTTGTTGATTCCCGAGCTGAGCCGGTTACCAACAGAAGACAAGTACGCGCTGGTCAAGCGGGTGCTTCGAGTGCCTCGCGCCGGGGCGTGCAGCGACTAAAACCCCGGCTTGACGGACTGCGGGGCTTCGCATCGTCCGGCTAACGGGAGGGCTGGCCGAACACCACCCCGGGGTTGAGGATTCCGGCCGGGTCGAAGCTGTCCTTGATGCGACGCAACAGCGCGAGCTTGGCCGGGTCCTCGAGTTCGCGCGAAATAGGGCGCCTTGGCGCGTCCGATGCCGTGCTCACCGGAGATCGCGCCGCCGAGCTGCATCCCGAGCGCGAAGATCTCGGTCAGCAGCTTCTTGCGGGTCTGCGGATCCTTGCAGAACAGCACCCCGTGGACGTTGCCGTCCCCGGCGTGCCCGCAGCCGCTCATCGTCGCGCCTTCGGCGAGCGCCAGGTCGCGTGCCCGCCGCAGGAACTCCGGCATCACCGCTCGGGGCACCACGACGTCGACGATGTCGTCGGTGCCCATCGCCTTGACGGTCCAGAACACGTTCTCGCGGGCCTCGATCAAGCGTCGGGCCGAATTACCTTGCAGCACATAGGCATCCAGCGCTCCCCATTCGCTGAGCGACTCGCACAGGCTCTGCGCGTCATCCTCCAGGCGGTCGGTGTGGTTGCTCTCCAGCGCGACGACGAGATACGCCTCGCAGGACTCCTTGATGTGCTGCGGGATGCCCAGTTCCAGCTTCTCGGCCTCGGCGATCGCCGCCATCACGGTCCGGTCGATGTATTCCACGATGCTGGGCGCCAGCCCGCTGGAGATGATCTTCGGCACCGCGGCCATGACGTCGTCGAAATCGCCGAACGGGGCGAGCACGGTGGCGCCGTGCGCCAGACGCGGCACCAGCTTGACGGTCACCTCGGTGACCAACGCGAGCGTGCCCTCCGAGCCGATGATCAGCTGGGTGAGGTCGTAACCGCTGGAGATCTTCGACATCTTCCCGCCGGTGCGGATGATCTCCCCGGTCGGCAGGACGGCCTGCAGCCCGAGCACGTTGTGGCGGGTGACCCCGTACTTGACCGCACGCATCCCGCCGGCGTTGGTCCCGACGTTGCCGCCGACGCTGGAGGACAGCTCGCCCGGATACACCGTGTAGCTCAGCCCCACCTCGGCGGTGCGGGCATCCAGTTCGGTCAGTGTCACCCCGGGCTGCACCACCGCGACGTGGTTGTCGGCGTCGACCTCCAACACCGCGTTCATCCGCTCGAAGGAGACCAGCAGGCCGCCCTCCACCGGTTGCGCGGCAGCCGACAACCCGCACCCCGACCCCCGCGCGGTCACCGGCAGCCGATGCTCGACGGCGATTGTCAGCAGCGCGGCGACCTCTTCCGCGGTCGCCGGCTTGGCCACGTATGCCGGCCGTTGCGGCGCGACGTTGAGCGCCTCGTCATGGCCGTAGTCGTCGGAGATGTCGTCACCGGTCAGCAGGTTGGACCGGCCGACGACGTCGCACAACTGCGCCGCGAGATCGCCCATGGGCTGCACCCTAACCGGGCAGAGTCAGCCCCTGCTCGAAGCTGAACACGCTGTCCGGGTCGTACGTCGCCTTGACCGTGCGCAAGCGGTCGACGTTGGGCCCCCAATAGGCGTTCTCCCAGTCCGGCATCCCGGCGTTGGGGACGTTGACGTACGCACCGTTTGCGAAGGGGCTCAACGCCTCACCGAACTCCGCGATCCAGTCCAGGCACGTCGCCGACAGCGCGTCGGGCGCACGCAGGTGCTCGCCCCGCGGACCCCCCAACCGGCGCCCGGCTCGGCGTAGAACAGCGCGTTTCGGTGGGCGAACACCGAGCCGCCGGGCGGCTCGCTGTTCGTCACGGCTCCGCCGAAGGCGTTCGTGAAGTAATTGCACTGCGCCGTGGGCGCATTCGACATGAACGAGCCCACGATGCTGACCGCTTCCGGTGGGAACGGCTCGGACATGAACTGGGACTGGAACTTCCAGTTGGCCGGCTCATCTTCGGTCGGTATCTGGAATCCGGTGAAGATGTCGGCCCAGTTCGCATCCTTGGTCACGACGGCGGGCGAACCGACCGACAGGATCGGCGCCAGAATCTGCATCGCCTCGGTCTGCGATCCGGAGACCAGCGCACCGACCAGCATGATCTCGTCGCGGCGGATCTCCAGTTGGCTGGTGAGGCGGTCGTCCGCGTACGGGGCGCTGCGTTGCCACGCGGCGAACACGGCGGGCAGGTCGTCGAGGCCGGTCCAGGTCGCGGTGATGTAGATCGCCTGCGTCACAGGGTGGATCGCGTACGTCAGTGACGTGACGATGCCGAAGTTCCCGTTGCCCGCCCCGCGCAGCGCCCAGAGCAGATCGGTGTTGTTGTGCTCGTCGGCGATGATCGCTGTTGCGCCCCCGCCTGCCGGGGCCACGACGACCTCCGCCGCGAGGAGATTGTCTGACGCCATGCCGAGTCGCCGGGTGAGCAGGCCGAAGCCACCGCCGAGCGTCGCACCGACCAGTCCGACTGATCCCTCGGTACCCGTCGGCGCCGCGAAACCGGCACTGCCAAGGGCGGTCACCGCCTCCAACTGGTTGAGCCCGGCGCCCACGGTGGCCGTGCGCGCTTCGGGATCAATGGCGGCCGACTTCATTGGGCTCACGTCGATGACGAGGCCGCCGTCCACCGCGGACCAGCCCTCGAGACAGTGCCGCCCGCTGCGGATTCGAACGGGCATGTCGTTGTGCCGCGCCCACGCCAAGGCGTTCACCACGTCCTGCGTCTCGGCGCAGAACACCACCGCCGCGGGATGGCAGGCGTAGAGATGGTTGAAGCCGAGCCTGGCCTCCTCGTAACCCGAATCGTCTTTCCGGACGACCCGGCCCGTCAGTGAGTCAGTGCTTGAAGACATCGATGTCGCCCGGCTCGGTCTCCAGCACTTCGCGATTCGTCATCAGCAGATACGCGAAGTACAGGCCGCCGGCGAGCACGACGCCGATCGCGATGAAGACCGCCGTGTGGGCCTCGGGTGGCGAGACGAGGATGGCTACCACGATGGCCGACCAGACCAGTGCCCCGATGGCGACCGGTATCTCGAAACGGCCGATGTCGAACGCATCCTCTTGGCGCCCCAACCGCTTTCGCACCGCCAGGTAGAGCACGATGATCGCGCCGTAGAGGACGGCCCCGATGAGTCCACCCACTGTCAGCAACTCCAGAAGCGCGTTACCGGGCACCGCCAGTATCAGGGCGGTCCCCAGCACGACGATCAGAACGGTCGCCGGGATCGGGGTGTGGGTGCGTGGGCTGACCCGTTGCATCAACTTGGGCGCGGGGAAACGGTCGTCGCGGGCCATCGCGAAAACCATGCGCGCACAGGTGGCCAGGGTCACCATCCCGGCGCCGAAGAAGGCAATCACGATCGCGACCAATAGGAAGCGTTCCATGACGACACCCAGTTGGTCGCGCAGGATCAGCGCGACAGGCGAGTCGGTATCGGTGGCCGCCGGAATGTCCTTGATGGCGATGGTGAGTGCGACGGCGAACACCATTCCCAGAAGACCAGCGGCGACAACCGATCCCACGATTGCACGCGGCACATTGCGGAACGGGTCCTTGGCCTCCTCGGCCATGTTGGCCGCGGCGTCGAAGCCGACCAGCGTCGCGATACCCATGATCATCGCCGCCATCAGGCCACCGCCGAGGGAGAAGTAGTCGGGCGCCCCGTCAGTGATGCCACGAGAAGTGAGGTTGCCGGCCGAGCCCTGTCCGGTGACCGCCACTGCGATGAACAATGCGACGGTCAGCACCACGACGATGATCAGTTCCAGTCCGACCGCAGCAGAGGTGAGCAGACCCACCAGGCGCGTCGATGCGATGACGAGGACGGCCTGCAGGATCATCATGATCACCGTGATGACTCTGGCGGTCGTCTGGTTATCCGGCATTCCCAGCAGTGGCATGAGTGCGGTTTTCGCGAGTGCGTTGTCGACTGCCACGACCCCGATCACGAGGTAGCAGAAGCTCAGCCAGCCGAAGAACCAACCGACCTTCGGATTGGCCAGCCGCGAGGCCCATTGGTAGGACGATCCGCTGAGCGGGATGCGGGCGGCGAACTGGGCGATCACCAATGCGATCAACGTCTGGCCGACGGCCACGACGGGCCACAGCCAGATGCCGACCGGCCCGGCGTTTTTCAGGACGTCGTCGTAGGTTCCGAAGATCCCGACGGCGACCGAGATGAACGCGAAGGACACCGCGAAGATCTGGAACGACCCGAGCGTTCGCTTCAGTTCGGGTTCGTAGCCGCAGTCCTCGCACAACTCATCGGCATCAGGTGCGTCCGGCGAAACTTCCGTCATCTAGGGCATCCCGCCGTCGCTGAAATAGATGCATTCAACCTAGCCGTGCGACGGACCGATTATCGCGGTACGGACTTTCAGCTCGCGCCCGCGGCGATCGCCGCGTCCACCTCGAGGGCCCGGCTGGCCATCTCGGCGTGTGCCTGGTCCAGCGACTCGGCCTGATCCTCATCGGCCTTCATCAGCGCGTCGATGTCGAAGGCGGCCATCTCGTGGACACCCATGTCGATGAACGCCTTCTGCACCTTCGGTCCCCACAGGCCGATGTCCTTGACGATCGGCACGATGCGGCTGAACAGGTGCGAGCGGAACTGGATCATCAGCGGCGAGTGGTCGACCCACTCCGCGCACTCCTCGACGTTGAGACCCGAGCGTCTCGAAGACCTCCTCGCCGCGGAACCGGTCGCGCATCAGATAGCACGCGTCCACGACGAACTCCTCGCGCTCGTCGCGTTCGGCGTCGGTCAGCGCGGAGTAGTAGTCCTTCAACGAGATTCGGCCGAAGGCGACGTGCCGGGCCTCGTCCTGCATGACGTAGGCGAGCAGTTGCTTGGCCAGCGAGCCCTCCGGCGCCAGATCTCGCTGCACGCCGAAGGCGGCGAGTGCGAGCCCTTCGATGAGAACCTGCATGCCGAGGTAGGGCATGTCCCAGCGCGAGTCGTTCAGGGTGTCCCCGAGCAGCGCGGTCAGGTTCGAGTTGATCGGGTAGACCATGCCGACCTTCTCCTGGAGAAAGCGTGAGAACGCCTCGACGTGGCGGGCCTCGTCCATGGTCTGGGTGGCGGCGTAGAACTTCGCGTCCATGTCCGGGACGACCTCGACGATCTTGGCCGCGCACACCATCGCGCCCTGCTCGCCGTGCAGGAACTGCGAGAAGTTCCAGGCCGCGTTGTGCTGGCGGAACTCGGCGCGGCGCGCTTCGTCGGCGGACTCCCAGGCCGGGCTGCCGAACAGCGGATGGAACTCGTCGGGCACCCCGACCGGGTTCGTCGGGTCGACGTCCAGGCTCCAGTCGATGCGCGACTGGGCGTCCCACTGCTTGTCCTTGCCCTTCTGGTAGAGCGAGAGCAGCCGCGCGCGACCCTCGTCGTACTCCCAGGTGAAGCGCGCGTCGCCGACGCTGGGCACTTCCCAGGAGTAGGGGTCGGGAACCTCGGTGTACTTGTCTCTCGTGGTCATGCGCAGCCGCCCCTCTGTCCGGTATGACGATCGTCACAATGCTTTCAGTGCCCGAGGGCGCAGTCAACGGTGACGGGCGGGTCAAATCGGCTGGCCAACCCTCACGGGTGGTTGTCGATCCGGCAATTCTGGAAGAAGGTCCCCGGGTCGCAGTACAGGCCGTACGGAGGTGGCGGCGGCGCCGGCGGATTCTCGCCGTCCCAGATCGTCTTGGCGACGTTGCCGTACGGATACGCGTAGTAATAGGTGTGGCAGATGGTCTCGTCCCACACGACGGGGTCGACTGCAAGATTGCCCGTCTGCACCGGGGGATCCCCCGGGCACCAGTGGCACGGTCCGGCGGGATGGTCTTCTGGGCAGCCGGGCCAGGCGCCGCTGAGCGGCATCGGGCCGCCGGGGTTGGCCTGGGCGGTGCCCGGCGCCACCACCCCCGCTGCGCCGCCGGCGAGCAGGACCGCCGTCGCCAGCCCGACGATCAGTCGTTTCAGGTTCATCGCGTGTTCCTTCGTGTCCTCGCGGCCGTCCGTGTGACGGCGTCAGAGGTAGGAGCGACAACGCCCGCCATGCGTGACACTTTTTCGGGCATGGGACGGCGTGGTCACGGCGGGACGGCGGCCCCGACGGGGATCTGCTGGGTGATGCAGTGCGGTCCGCCGCCGCCGAACGCGATCACCTCGCCGGGCACAGCGACCAGCTCGCGATCCGGGAACGCGGCCGCGACCTGCTCCAGCGCGTTCCGGTCGTTTGGACCGGCGCCGACCGGCAGGATCACCCCGCCGTTTGCCAGGTACAGGTTGGCGTAGGCGAGCGCCTGCTCGGTGCCCGGGTCCAGCGGCAGCACCTCGAACCGGCGGCCGCGGGCGTCGGTGGCGGACGCCAGCCGCGCAAGGTTGTCTTGCCCGATCGCGTACCCGGGGTGGCTGGGGTCGGCAGGGACGTCGAGCAGCACCCGGCCCGGAGCGACGTAGTGCGCGATGCCGTCGAGGTGGCCGTCGGTCCCCTCCGGACCGTCGTCGTCGTGGTAGCCGCGGCCAAGCCAGACCACGTTGCTGACGCCGAGGTAGTCGCGCAGCTCTTGCTCGATCTGCTCCCGGGTCAGTCCGGGATTGCGGTTCGAGTGCAGCAGACACTGCTCGGTGGTCAGCAGGGTACCCTCGCCGTCGACCAGAAAGGCGCCGCCCTCGAGCACCATCGACGATGTGTAGCAACGCATCTGGAGATACTCGGCGATCCGGGCACCGAGCGCTGCGTCGTTGTCGTGCGGGTGCCAGCGCTCGCCCCAGGCGTTGAACCGGAAGCTCACCGCGGCGACGCGGCCGGCGGCGTCCCGGACGAAGACCGGCCCGCTGTCCCGGATCCAGGAGTCGTCGATCGGGATCGCCAGCACCTCGACCGCAGAACCGCACTGCCGCTTGACGTCCGCCTCGTAGCCCGGGTTGCAGACCATCAGGACGCGGCTCGAACCTGCCGATCGCCTCGGCGACCGCGGCGTAATCGCGCTTGGCCTCGTCCAGCCTGCCGCCCCACAGATCGGACCGGCTGGGCCAGGCCATCAGGCAGGCGGCGTGCGGCTCCCACTCCGCCGGCATCGCAAATCCGTCGGCGGCCGGCGTGCTCGGCGTCAGTGTCATCCCGGCACCGTAACTTAGGCAGTTCGGAGCGGTATTCGTGTTCGATGCGCCCGCGGGCGCGTTCAGCCTCGCCGCCCCGCGCGCTCTGCGAAAGCATCGAGTGCTGCGAGCACTTCAGGGGAGCGCCACACTCGGTTGCGTGGCCCATTGGTGGTCTCGACGAGGATCCCGGCCTCGGTGAGCGGGTTGAGGTAGCGGTGGGCGTTGGTGGACTCGATGCCCAGTTCCTGTGCCAGTAGCGCAGCGTTCACGACGGGACGACGGGTCAACAAATCGGCGACCCTCCACACTGCTGAGTCGGACCGCGCGGTGATGACGTCGTTCCAGGCCTCCCGGATATCACGAAGCTCGGTCACCAGTTGTCGCCCGTTGGCGATAGCCAGGACGGTGGCCTGCGAGAAGCGCTGGACAATCGGCGCGGCGTCACCCTCGCGGTAACGAGTCAACGCGGCGAAGTACGCGCCTGTGTCGGCCAGCAGTCCGGCCGAGACGGGCACGGTGACCTGTCGCGTGAGACCCCTGTTGCGCAACATGGCTTGTACCAATGCACGGCCAGTTCTGCCGTTTCCGTCGGTGAACGGGTGAATGGTCTCGAACTGCGCATGGCCCACCGCGATCTGCGGCAGTGTGGGAACATCGGCGCGTTTCGCGAAGGTGATCAGGTCGTCGATCGCGCGGGGGATTACCTCATGGCGCGGGCCGACGAATTCCGCGCCGATGGGGTTGGAGCCGCCTCCTATCCACACCGGTTCGGTGCGGAACTGGCCTGGCGTATGGCGTGGCTCGTTGATCATCAACGCTCGGTGCATCGCCCGGATGGCGTCGGCGTCGATGGTGTCGGACAGGGACACCGCTGCGTGCATCGCAGCGGTGTTGGCGACGATCGCCTCAGCGTTGCGCTTGGCCTTGCCGCCGGGCAGCTCGGCTTCGGCGATGGCGCGGGCCGATGCCGTCAAGCTTTCGATCTCGGAGCTTGCGGCGGACTCCGACCGCAGCAACACGGCGGCAAACGGTGCGATTTCGCCGCCGAGTTCAGCGTCGAAGCGGGTGATCTCGTGGCCGGCGGACTCGGCGTCGGCCAACGCAGACGGTGGCAAATCCAGAACCAGGTCCGCAATGCGAGTGGGCACGGCGGCGTGGTAGGTCCCGTATTGAGGCAGCGCTTCGCTCGCGTGGCGCCTCCCTTGAGGCTCCCAACGCACGTTCTCGTAGGTGACGGGGCGAAGTGAAGTCACCAACCCATTCTAACTTCATTTAAGCCGCTAAGTGAAGTTAATATGATGACTTGACTTCACTTGACATGTCGATGGACACAAAAATAGAGGGTGGCGAAAACCACCCTCTACCTGTGCGCCGTCAGGGTTTCGAACCCCGGACCCGCTGATTAAGAGTCAGCTGCTCTACCAACTGAGCTAACGGCGCGAGAACCGCGTCAGCGACTTTAACAGGCGAGCCGACGTAGTGAGAAATCTCGGTCGCCACCTAGGTATGGCTGCCCTTAGACTGTTGCCAAACACTCCCAGCAATTCCACAGCCAGCGAGGTAGAAGCGTCCGATGGGGCAAGTCCGTTCGAAAGACCGCGGGTGGTTTCGGGCCCGGCTGGCGGTGCTTGCTCTCATCCCGGCGCTGTTGCTCGGTATCACCGCCTGCGGCGGCGACCCGGCCCCGGCGCCGGTCAACGTCATCGCCGACAAGGGAACGCCCTACGGCGACCTGCTCATTCCGCAGGTGGCCGCGTCGGTCAAGGACGGCGCGGTCGACGTCGCCGTCGACAAGCCGGTCACCGTGACGGCCACCGGGGGTGTGCTCGGGTCGGTGACGATGGTCAACCAGTCCGGCGAGCAGGTCGCCGGCCAACTCAGTCCCGACGGCGTGACGTGGAAGACCACCGAACCGCTGGGCTACAACAAGAGCTACACGATCAGCGCGCGCTCACTGGGCCTCGGCGGGGTCACCACCGAGAAGCTCACGTTCAAGACGCACTCGCCGGACAACCTGACGATGCCGTACCTGATCCCCGGCGACGGCGAGGTCGTCGGCGTCGGGCAGCCGGTCGCGGTGCGCTTCGACGAGAACATCCCCAACCGGGTCGCGGCCGAGCGCGCGATCAAGGTCACCACCGACCCGCCCGTCGAGGGCGCGTTCTACTGGCTGAACAACCGCGAGGTGCGCTGGCGGCCGCAGGACTACTGGAAGCCGGGCACCAAGATCGACGTCGAGGTCAACACCTACGGGGTCGATCTCGGTGACGGACTGTTCGGCCAGGAGAACCTGACGTCGCACTTCACCATCGGCGACGAGGTGATCGCGACCGCCGACGACGACACCAAGACGCTGACCATCCGCCAGAACGGCGAGGTCGTCAAGACCATGCCGATCTCGATGGGCAAGAACAGCACACCCACCAGCAACGGCGTCTACATCGTCGGTGACCGGTTCTCGCACATGATCATGGACTCGTCGACCTACGGCGTTCCGTCCAACTCGCCCAACGGATATCGCACCGAGGTCGACTGGGCCACCCAGATGTCCTACAGCGGCATCTACGTCCATTCGGCGCCGTGGTCGGTGGGCAGCCAGGGCTACTCCAACGTCAGTCACGGCTGCCTCAACGTCAGCCCGAGCAACGCGCAGTGGTTCTTCAACAACACCAAGCGCGGCGACATCGTCGAGGTGCGCAACACGGTCGGTTCGACGCTGTCGGGCACCGAAGGCCTCGGCGACTGGAACATCCCGTGGTCGCAGTGGAAAGCCGGTAACGCGAACGCCTGACGTTCGGGGCGTGAAAAGTCAGGGAGCCCGAAGGCTCCCTGACCTGCTGGGGTGGCTGACGGGACTCGAACCCGCGACAGCCAGGATCACAACCTGGTGCTCTACCAACTGAACTACAGCCACCATTGCCGGAAACCGGCCCGTCGATACTAGCCGCTTTCCTGCTCAACAGCCGAATCGGTTCCGCCCGATTCCGTCGATCTCCACAGCCGCGGCGGCGATCTCGCTGGTAGACGGCCCCGGCGGCGGGACGAACGCGGTGCGGCGGTAGTACTTCAGCTCGCGGATCGACTCCTGGATGTCGGCCAGGGCCCGGTGCGCGAGACCCTTCTCCGGCTGGCCGTAGTAGATCTTGCGGATACCAGCGCCGGCACAGCTCCTTGATGGAGCTGACGTCGATCATCCGGTAGTGCAGGTAGTTGTCCAGCGTCGGGCATGTCCCGAGCGATGAAACCGCGATCGGTGGCGATGGAATTCCCGGCCAGCGGCGCGGTCTTGGCCTGCTTTGACGTGGGTGCGGATGTAGTCCAGGACCAGCTGCTCGGCGGCGGCCATGTCGACGGTCGACTTCCGCACCTCCTCGGTGAGGCCCGATCGGTGGTGCATCTGCGCGACGACCTCGATCATCCCGTCCAGCGCCTCGTCGTCGGCGTGGATCACCACGTCGATTCCCTCGCCGAGCACGTTGAGCTCGGCGTCGGTCACCAGGGCAGCGATCTCGATGAGACGGTCGGTCCGCAGGTCCAGCCCGGTCATCTCACAGTCGATCCACACCAATTCTTCGCGCACAGCGCTCAAGAGTATGCCCACCCCGGCGCCGGCCGTCCGTTCCACCCATCCAGAGGGCGCCACGGCAAGTAGTGTCTTACCGGCCAACGCGCAAGGACATACGGAGGATCGGGCCATGACGAGCGAATCGACAGCGACACCTGCCCAGCAGATCGCCGCCGGCTACGCCACCACCGGGGAGGCGCTCGAACTCGGCTCGGTCGTCGTCGACGGCGTGGTGGATCCCGCGGCGCAGATCCGCATCCCGCTGTCGATGATGAACCGCCACGGCCTGGTGGCCGGCGCCACCGGCACCGGCAAGACCAAGACGCTGCAGGTGATCGCCGAGCAGTTGTCGGCCGCGGGCGTGCCGGTGATGATGGCCGACGTCAAGGGCGACCTGTCGGGCCTGTCCCGACCGGGTGAGGTCAACGACCGCACCACCCAGCGCGTCAAGGACACCGGTGACGACAGCTGGACGCCCGCGCCGTTCCCGGTCGAGTTCCTGTCGCTGGGCACCGGCGGGATCGGCGTCCCGGTCCGCGCGACGATCTCCGCGTTCGGCCCCATTCTGCTGTCGAAAGTGTTGGGGCTCAACGCAACTCAGGAGTCCACCCTCGGCCTGATCTTCCACTGGGCCGACCAGCAGGGGCTGCCGCTGCTGGACCTGAAGGACCTGCGTTCGGTGATCACCTTCCTGACCAGCGACGAGGGCAAGGAACAGCTCAAGACCATCGGCGGCGTCTCGTCACACGACCGCGGGCGTCATCCTGCGGGCGCTGGTCAACCTCGAGGCCGAGGGCGGCGACACGTTCTTCGGTGAGCCCGAGATCGACCCCGCCGACCTGCTTCGCGTCGACGCGCAGGGCCGCGGCGTGATCACCCTGCTCGAACTGGGCGACCAGGCCGCCCGCCCGGTGATGTTCTCCACGTTCCTGATGTGGGTGCTGGCCGACCTGTTCACCTACCTGCCCGAGGTCGGCGACGTCGACAAGCCGAAGCTGGTGTTCTTCTTCGACGAGGCCCACCTGCTGTTCACCGACGCCTCGAAGGCCTTCCTGCAGCAGGTCGAGCAGACCGTCAAGCTGATCCGGTCCAAGGGCGTCGGCGTGTTCTTCTGCACCCAGCTGCCCACCGACGTCCCCAACAACGTGCTGTCCCAGCTGGGTGCCCGCATCCAGCACGCCCTGCGCGCGTTCACCCCCGACGATCAGGCGGCGCTGACCAAGACGGTGCGCACCTACCCCAAGACCGACTTCTACGACCTGGCCACGGATCTGACCTCGCTGGGCATCGGCGAGGCGATCGTGACGGTGCTGTCCGAACGCGGCGCGCCGACTCCGGTGGCCTGGACCCGGCTGCGGCCCCCGCAGTCGCTGATGGACACCATCGGCCCGGACTACATCAAGGCGGCCGCCCAGGCCAGCCCGCTGTTCCTCAAGTACGGCCAGACCGTCGACCGCGAGTCGGCCTACGAGATGCTGGCGGCCAAGCTGGCGCCGCCGCCCGAGGAGCGCGCCGATCTGCCGCCGATCATGCCGACCGGCATCGACCTGCCGCCGATGCCCAAGCAGGCGCAGAAGGCCGAGCCGGGCATGCTCGAACAGATGATGGACAACCCGGCGTTCAAGAGCGCGATGCGCTCGGCCGGCACCGTGATCGGCCGGGAGATCACCCGCAGCATCTTCGGGACGGGCAGGCGCCGGCGCTAGGCGCTACGCGAGCGGCCAGTTATGCACGCTCCGCGCCGATCCGTGTACAAGTGGCCATCGCGGTAGGTCGCGGCGTCTAGTCCCCGCCGAGCTTCTTGTACACCGCGCCGACGATCGGTGTGACGATCGCGCGCGGCGCATAGCCGGAGGCCACCGACATCGCCTTCGACGTCACGCCCGGCACCACCCGCATCTTGTTGCGCTCCAAGCCATCCAGCGAAATCCGCGCCGTGTACTCGGTGTCGATCCATAGGAAGTCCGGGATCATCCGCTCCACCAGTGACTGCTCTGCCGGGTCGGGCAGCTCGGTGCGCACCGGGCCCGGCGCCAGCAGCGTGACGTGGACGCCCGCGTCCTTGAGTTCGCCGCGCAGCGACTCGCTGAACGTGTTCACGAACGCCTTGGTCGCCGCGTAGGTCGCGTTGTTCGGGATCGGCGAGTTGCCGGCCGCCGAGCCCGAGATGAGGATGCCGCCGGCCTTGCGGGCCACCATCCCCGGCAGCACCGCGAGCACCAGGTCGTGCACGCCCAGGACGTTGAGCTGAACCTGCGCCTGCTCGGCGGCCGGATCGAGCTTGGCCACCGGCCCGAACGTCGCGGTACCCGCGTTGGCGCACAGGATCGAGATGTTGCGCTCGGCCAGCTCGTCGGCGAGGCCGGTGCGAGCCGCCGGGTCGGCGAGGTCGACGGCGCGCACCTCGACCGTGACGCCGTAGCGCTCGGTCAGCCGCGCGGCCAGATCGGTCAGTACCTCGCCGCGGCGAGCCGTGACGATCAGGCTGTGGCCGCGGGCGGCGAGTTCGGTGGCCAGCGCCTCACCGATGCCCTGGGAGGCTCCGGTGACGACGGCTCGGCTGTCCGGTGAGGGTGCAGGGACTGGCATGCGGCCATCGTAGGGGGCTGACTACTCTGGCCCACATGAGCAGGCCCCGGGCGGTTCCCGAAACCGTCCCGCGGTCGAAGATCCTGGCCTGGGCGTTGTGGGACTGCGGTTCCACCGGCATGAACGCCATCGTCGCCACCTTCGTCTTCTCGGTCTACCTGACCAGCACGGTCGGCCAGGGCCTGCCCGGGGACACGTCGCCGGCCAGCTGGCTGGGCCGGGCACTGACCATCGCCGGGCTCACCGTCGCCGTGCTCGCGCCGCTGACCGGCGTGCTGGTGCAGGCGCCCGCGCGCCGCCGGGCGGCGCTGACGATCCTGACCGGGCTGGCGGTGTCATCCACCGCCGCGATGTGCCTGATCCGCGCCGAGCCGGCGTATTTCGCGATGGGGCTTGTGCTGCTGGCGTTCACCGCGGCGTGCGGAGACCTGGCGAGCGTGCCCTACAACGCGATGCTGCGACAGCTGACGACGCCGGAGAACTCCGGGCGCATCTCCGGGTTCGGCTGGGCCGCCGGTTACCTGGGCAGCGTGGCGTTGCTGCTGCTGATCTACGCCGGGTTCATCGCCGGGAGCGGTCCGACCCGCGGTCTGCTGGGCGTCGCGGTCGACGACGGCTGGAACGTGCGAGCAGCGATGCTCCTGGCGGCCGGCTGGTTCGTGCTGTTCGCGATGCCGCTGCTGGTGACGGCCCACACCTTCATTCCGGCGGGCGAGCCCGACGCCCGCGCCGTCGGCCTGTTCGGGGGCTACCGACGGCTGTGGGTGGACCTGCGCGCCGAATGGCGACGTGACCGCAACTTCGTCTACTACCTGATCGTCAGCGCGGTCTTCCGGGACGGGCTGGCCGGGGTGTTCGCCTTCGGCGCGGTGCTCGGGGTCAGCGTCTACGGGATCTCGCAGGCCGACGTGCTGATCTTCGGCGTCGTCGCGAGCACGATGGCCGCCGCCGGCGCGGTGGCCGGGGGTCACCTCGATGACCGGCTCGGGGCCAAGCCCGTGATCGTCGCCTCGCTGTCGGCCATGATCGTCGTCGGGATCACCCTGATGTCGCTGTCGGGGCCGGCCGCATTCTGGGTGTGCGGACTCCTGCTGGCCCTGTTCGTCGGGCCCACCCAGTCCGCGGCACGCACGCTGCTGCTGCGGATGTCCAGCCACGGCAAGGAGGCTGTCGCGTTCGGTCTCTACACCATGACCGGACGGGCGGCGGCGTTCATCGCGCCGTGGTTGTTCTTCGTCTTCGTCGACGCGTTCCACGCCGACCGCGCCGGGCTGGCCGGACTCTGCGTGGTGCTGGCCGCCGGCCTGGTGGGCATGCTGCTGGTGCGGGTGCCCGAGCGCGCGGCGGCTTAGCCGGCGCCGGTGCAGATCGTCAGGCCCCGGCCGGTGCGCTGACGCACCTGGACACCGTTGACCGACACGCTGCAGGTGACGTCGCGCCCGACGTTGACCACGGCCACACTGGCCGAGCCGCGGGCCGGCGACGACAGGCTCACCTCTTTACTCCACGGCAGCATCACGTTGAACTCGGTCTGCATGACGCCGCCGGTGTCGACGTAGGTGATGTTGATCGCCCGGCCGTCACCGTCGACGTTGTAGACCACGGTGTCGGTTCCGGTGGGACTGGTCGTCTCGCCGGGCGGCACCGGGGTGCCCGGCGCCGCGGTGGTGGTCGGCAGCGGCGACTGCGACGTGGTGGGCAGCGGGAACCGGGATGTGGTCGTCGGGATCGACGGCGCCGTGCTGGTCCCGGTCACCGGGGGCACCGGCACCGCGACCGTGGACTCCCTCGACGAGCTGGTCACGATGACCAGGGCGATGACCAGTCCGACGACCAGCAGCACGGCGACCGCGGCGAGGATCCACAGCCAGCGCGGTGACTTCGGGGGACCGGGCGGTGGCTGGGGCGGTTCGGTGGGCTGGTAGCCGCCCTGCTGCCACGACGTGGGCAGCTGTTCGGTGGGCTGAGTCGGTGGCGGCACGTACCCCTGGCCGGTGTACGGAGCTCCGTACCCGTAGTACTGACCGGCGTAGGCGGGGTCGGGGTTCGGCGGATACCCGTTGCCGCGGCTGCTGCGGATCGTTCATTCCCACCTCATGCCTGCAGGCTACCGCCTGCCGGCAACCACTCGTTTCTGCCCGTTGGCTCAGCAACGTGTTTACCACCGGTCAGCTGCGTGGAAAGAAGTACGGGTGGAACGGGACGTTCGGGCGACGTATGGCGCGTCCCTGTCGCCTGATGCCACGGCGTTCGCCCACCTCGTCGACGACGGCGGCTACCCGCGGGCGGTACAGCGGTTCCTGCGCGGCGGGCGGGCGTCCTCCTCGCGCGACGTCGAGCTACCGGTCGAGGGGCCGGTGACCAAGGTGGTCCACTCGGCCGACGGCCACTGGCTGGCCTGTCAGGTGGCGCCCGAGGGCAGCACCCGCACCCAGATCTGGGTGGTCACCACCGACCCGGACGACCGGCTGGCCCGCCGTATCGACGGAATGGACGCCGGCACCGCGGAACTGATCGCCTGGGACGGCGACCGGGTCTGCGCGATCCTCACCGGCGAGGACGGCGTCGGCCAGTCCACCCTCATCGACCCCGCCGACGGTGCCGGTCACGGTTCTGGACCGGCGCTCCGGGGGTCGACTGGTCGACGCGTGGGCGGGCGCGGCGCTGATCCGGGTCGGCCCACGGGGCTATCGCGAGTTGATCATGCTGCGCGGCAGCACCGAAATCGCCTTGCTCCCTTCGGATCCCGGCTCCAGCACCGAGACGGGCGTGATCCTCGACGACCACACCCCGCGTCGGCTGCGGTGCGGTCCGGACGGTGAACACACCGCGCTGTATCAGCCGGGGGAGTATGTGCGCGCACTGGTCCGCAGCGACAACGGAGCCCAGCACGCGAGACTGCTCGAAGTCACCGTGACCGCCGACGGCGTCGCCTACCACGTGGTGGCCGAACGCGACGGGCACGACCTCGACGAGTTCGCCGTCAGCGACGACCTGTCCACCGTTGCCCTGTTGTGGAACATCAACGGCTGCAGCGAGTTACAGATTCTGGCCTATGCCGACAACACCCTGGGCGAGCCGATTCCGCTACCCAACCTGGTGGCCGGCGAACTGTCGATCAGCGCAGGCGGATCGATGGTCGCGATGACCGTCGAAGGGCCCGACCTGCCACGCACGGTCGAACTGGTCGACCCGCGCACGCGGCAGTGGGAACGCATCGACCGCAAGCCGAGCACGGGCCCGGTCTCAGCCCCGCCGGTATCGCACACGGTCGTCGCGCGCGACGGCATGCGCCTGCCGTGCTGGCTGTACCGTCCACCGCCGCACGTCGAACAGATCGGCGCGATGATCTACCTGCACGGCGGCCCGGAAGGACAGGCCCGGCCCGGCTACAGCGAGATCTTCCCGCTGCTGCTCGACGAGGGCATCGCCGTGTTCACGCCGAACGTGCGCGGGTCGGGCGGATCCGGACGCGAGTTCTGCCACGCCGACGACAGGGAGAAGCGGTTCGCCGCCATCGACGATGTCGCCGACTGCGCCCGCCACCTCGCCGAGTCGCGGCATCGCCGAACCGGACCGAATCGCCTGCGCGGGTTGGTCTTACGGCGGATATCTGACGATGGCGGTGCTGACGTTCCACCCCGCACTGTTCGTGGCCGGCATCAGCATCTGCGGGATGAGCGATCTGAGCACGTTCTACCGCAACACCGAACCGTGGATCGCCGCGGCGGCCTACCCCGAATACGGCCACCCGGTGGCCGACCGTGAACTCCTCGAGGCGCTCTCGCCGTTGCAGCGCGTCCAGTCACTGACTGCACCGTTGCTGGTGGTGCACGGCGGCACCGACACCAACGTTCCGGTCAGCGAGTCCGAGCAGATCGTCGAGGCGCTGCGGACGCTGCACCGTCCGGTGCGCTACCTGCTGTTCGCGACGACGGGCACGAGATCACCCAGCGGGAGAACCACGCCGTGCTGGCGAGCACGGTCGCGGAGTGGGTGCGCGGCGGCATTCTGGCTCGGATGTTTAGGAAACTGTCGGACGGGTAAAACCCTGTCCGCCAAGTGGTGCGGACTATCAAGGGAGGCTCACCATGCGAGGCCGCGGAATCGTGGGTGTGATCGTGGTCGTGTGGCTGCTGATCGGCGTGTTCGCTACCTGGCAGCGCGGTTACTTTTCGAACAGCGAAGCCAACTGTGCTACGGCAGGGTCCATCGCACTGACCGTCGTGGTCGGTCCGTTGAACTACGCAGGGGTCAACCCCAAGGTGGCCGACTGCAACCTGCCGCAACCCAGCCAGTAGTGGAGCGAAAACAGTTCAGCAAGTTACGGTTTGGAGGAAGCAATGATCGTGCTCGGAGCAATTCTGCTCATCCTCGGGTTCGTTCTGAAGATCCAGATTCTCTGGACGATCGGAATCATCCTGCTGGTCATCGGCGCAGTCCTGTGGCTGCTGGGTGCGGTGGGCCGTCCGGTCGGCGGACGCCGCTACTGGTATTGACCGATCGTGCGGGAATGACGGTCGCCGGCCGAGGACACCGCGGCCACCGTCATCGCCCGTAGAACGTCGCGTGAACGCCCCGGGTCGGCCGTCTGGCCGCCCGGGGCTTCATGCTGTGTGGAGTCGAATTGAGCAGTCCGAAGACGGCGTGCGCCATCAGGCGCGCGTCGGACTCGTCGAGTTGCGGGTCCAGGTCGCGCAGGGCGCTCACCCAGACCTCGACGTAGCTGCGCTGCGCGCGGCGCACCTGGCGCTGTGCGGGGGCCGGCACGTTGTCCAGGTCGCGGTCCTGGATGCGGATCAGGTCCGACTCGCCCAGTGCGAAGTCGAGATGGAACTCGATCAGGCCGTCCACCGCGGCCGCAGGGTTCGGGGCATCGGCCACCACCGCCTGGGCGCCGGCCAGCAGTCGGGTGCTGATCCCCACCAGCAGTTCGACCAACAGCGCTTCCTTGTTGGGGAAGTGGCGGTAGATGGCCGGTCCGCTGACGCCCGCGGCCGAGCCGATGTCCTCGAGCCGAACCGCGAGGAAGCCCTTCTCGGCGATCAGCCGTTCGGCGGCGGTCAGCAGGGCCGAGCGACGGTCGGACTTCTGCCGGCTGCGCCGTGTGGCGGCCTCTGACATGGGACCCTCCGGCAACGCGTCTGGACGTTTCGGTTAATCTTCACTAACCTAACACGAGTTAGTCGTCATTAACTCATTGCGACGGGACTGCGACGATGACTTCACCGGCTGCGAACCGTGAGGCGCACCTGCAACTCGTCGATCAGTTGCGCTCCAAGCTGGCCGCAGGCGGCGCTGGGCGGACCGGAACGTGCCCGCGAGCGCCACGTCGCGCGCGGCAAGCTCCTGCCGCGCGACCGGGTGGACGGACTGCTCGACCCCGGCAGCCCGCTGCTCGAGGTCGCTCCGCTGGCCGCCGACGGCATGTACGACGACGACTGCCCTGCCGCCGGGATCATCACCGGCATCGGCCGGGTCTCCGGGCGCGAGTGCATGATCGTCGCCAACGACGCCACCGTCAAAGGCGGCACCTACTACCCGGTGACGGTCAAGAAGCACCTGCGCGCCCAGGAGATCGCGCTGCAGAACCGGCTGCCCTGCATCTACCTGGTCGACTCCGGCGGCGCCTTCCTGCCCCGCCAGGACGAGGTGTTCCCGGACCGCGACCACTTCGGCCGGATCTTCTACAACCAGGCCACGATGAGCGCGCAGGGCATCCCGCAGATCGCCGCGGTCCTCGGGCTCGTGCACCGCCGGCGGCGCCTACGTGCCCGCGATGAGCGACGAAGCGGTCATCGTGCGCAACCAGGGCACGATCTTCCTCGGCGGCCCGCCGCTGGTGAAGGCCGCCACCGGCGAGGTGGTGACCGCCGAGGAACTCGGCGGCGGCGACCTGCACTCCAAGACCTCCGGCGTCACCGACCATCTGGCCCACGACGACCGCGACGCGCTGCGCATCGTCCGTCGCATCGTCGCCACGCTGGGTCCGCGCGAACAGCGGCCGTGGGACGTCCGCCCGAGCGTCGACCCGATCGCCGACCAGCACGAGCTCTACGACGTCGTCCCGGTCGACGCCCGGGTGCCCTACGACGTGCGCGAGGTGATCACCCGCATCGTCGACGGCGGCGAGTTCAGCGAGTTCAAAGCCGAGTACGGCACCACGCTGGTCACCGGGTTCGCCCACATCCACGGCCACCCGGTCGGCATCGTCGCCAACAACGGCGTGCTGTTCGGCGAATCCGCGCTCAAGGGAGCGCATTTCATCGAACTGTGCGACAAGCGGATGGTGCCGCTGGTGTTCCTGCAGAACATCACCGGCTTCATGGTCGGCCGCGACTACGAGGCCGGCGGTATCGCCAAGCACGGCGCCAAGATGGTGACCGCGGTGGCCTGCGCCCGGGTACCCAAGCTGACCGTCGTGATCGGCGGCTCGTACGGCGCCGGCAACTACTCGATGTGCGGGCGGGCCTACTCGCCACGCTTCCTGTGGATGTGGCCCAACGCCCGCATCTCGGTGATGGGCGGCGAGCAGGCCGCCTCGGTGCTGGCCACGGTGCGCGGTGAGATGACGCCCGAGGAGGAAGACGCCTTCAAGGCCCCGATCCGCGCGCAGTACGAACATCAGGGCAACCCGTACTACTCGACCGCCCGGCTGTGGGACGACGGCGTGATCGATCCCGCCGACACCAGAACTGTTCTGGGACTGGCGCTTTCGGTGACCGCCAACGCGCCCGTCGAACCGGTGTCCTACGGCGTCTTCAGGATGTGACGATGTTTACCAGTGTCCTTGTCGCCAACCGGGGCGAGATCGCCGTGCGAGTCATCCGCACGCTGCGCGCCATGGGCATCCGCTCGGTCGCGGTCTACAGCGACGCCGACGCCGGTGCGCGCCACGTCGCCGAGGCCGACGTCGCCGTGCGCATCGGGCCGCCGCCGGCGCGGCAGAGCTACCTCGACATCGAGGCGGTCGTGGCCGCCGCGCTGCCGGACCGGCGCGCAAGCCGTCCACCCGGGGTACGGATTCCTCTCGGAGAACTCCGATTTCGCCGCGGCGCTGGAGCGTGCCGGGGTGACGTTCATCGGGCCGCCGAGTCGGGCGCGATCCGCACGATGGGCGACAAGATCGCGGCCAAGGCGGCGGTGTCCGCGTTCGGGGTGCCGGTGGTTCCCGGCATCGCCCGGCCCGGCCTCGGCGACGCCGACCTGATCGCCGCGGCCGACGACATCGGCTTCCCGATCCTGGTGAAGCCGTCCGCCGGCGGCGGCGGCAAGGGCATGCGCCGGGTCGACGACGCCGCCGACCTGCCGGCCGCGCTGGCCGCGGCCCGCGCGGGAGTCCGGCGCCGCGTTCGGCGACGACACCCTGTTCCTCGAGCGGTTCGTGCTGCGGCCCAGGCACATCGAGGTGCAGGTGCTCGCCGACGGCTACGGCACCGTGCTGCACTTCGGCGAGCGCGAGTGCAGCCTGCAGCGCCGGCACCAGAAGGTCATCGAGGAGGCGCCGTCGCCGCTGCTGGACGCGGCCACCCGCGCACGGATCGGCGCCGCCGCGTGCGACACCGCCCGCAGCGTCGACTACGTCGGCGCGGGCACCGTCGAGTTCATCGTGTCCGCCGACAAGCCCGACGAGTTCTTCTTCATGGAGATGAACACCCGCCTGCAGGTCGAGCACCCGGTCACCGAGCTGGTCACCGGATGGGACCTCGTCGAGTGGCAGGTCCGCATCGCGGCGGGGGAGAAGCTGCATGTCAGCCAGGACGACATCACGATGACCGGGCACGCGATCGAGGCCCGCGTCTACGCCGAGGACCCCGCGGCGGGCTTCCTGCCGACCGGCGGGCCGGTGCTCGGACTGCTGGAGCCGTCCGGCGGGCGGGAGTCCGGGTGGATTCCGGCCTGTCGGCGGGGATGACGATCGGCAGCGACTACGACCCGATGCTGTCGAAGGTGATCGCCTACGGCGAGGACCGCGCAACGGCATTGCGCTCGCTGGACCGGGCGCTGTCCGAGACCGCCGTGCTCGGTGTCGGCACCAACGTCGAGTTCCTGCGGTTCCTGCTGGCCGACGACGACGTGGCGGCGGGACGGCTCGACACCGGCCTGATCGACCGGGTGGTGTTCACCGCTGAACCGGCCGGCGACGAGACCTTCATCGCGGCGGCCGCGTATCGCTGGCTCCAGCTGTGGGCCGACGCCGGCAGCTGACCTCTGGGACGTGCCGACGGGCTGGCGCATCGGCGAACCGGCACCCACCAGCATTCGGCTGCGCATCGGCGCACGCACCGACCACGTCCACATCACCGGCAACTCCCGAGCGTGCCGTCGCCCAGGTCGAGAACGGTCAAACCCGTTCCCTGGCAGCCCAGTTGAGCGGTGACGTGCTGTCGGTGACCGTCGACGGCACTCCGTACCACCTACACCGTCGCCACCTCCGGCCATCAGATCTGGCTCGCCGGTGAGGGCCCGACGGTGATGATCGAGGAGCTTCGCGAAGCACCGGTTCGCGCCGACGACGACCACAGCGGCGACGCCGAGCTGGTCAGCCCGATGCCCGGTTCGGTTGTCGCCGTGAGTGTTTCCGACGGGGACGACCGTCACCGCCGGGACGGTGGTGGTCGCCGTCGAGGCGATGAAGATGGAGCATTCACTGACCGCGCCGGTCGACGGCGTCGTCGAACTTCTGGTCGCCGTCGGCGACCAGGTCAAGGTGGGACAGCCGCTGGCCAAGGTCATAGCCGCCACAGAAGAGAAAGCAACATCCGATGAGTGACTTCCTGTCCACGGGAATGCTTCCCGAGGAGTACGAGCAGCTCGCCAAGACGGTGCGCGACTTCGCCCGTTCGGTGGTCGCCCCCGTGGCGGCCAAGCACGACGCCGAACACTCCTTCCCGTACGAGATCGTGGCGGGCATGGCCGACATGGGCCTGTTCGGTCTGCCGTTCCCGGAGGAGTACGGCGGCATGGGCGGCGACTACTTCGCCCTGTGCCTGGCGCTGGAGGAACTCGGCAAGGTCGACCAGAGCGTGGCGATCACCCTGGAGGCCGGGGTGTCGCTCGGCGCGATGCCGGTCTACCGGTTCGGCAACGAGGCGCAGAAGCAGGAATGGCTGCCACAGCTGACCAGCGGTGCGGCGCTCGGCGCGTTCGGCCTCACCGAGGCCGGCGGCGGCACCGACGCCGGCGCCACCAAGACCACCGCGCGCATCGACGACGGCCACTGGGTGATCAACGGCTCCAAGCAGTTCATCACCAACTCCGGCACCGACATCACCAAGCTGGTCACCGTCACCGCGGTGACGGGAACCGTCGGCGACCGCCGGGAGATCTCCTCGATCCTGGTGCCGGTGCCCACCCCCGGCTTCACCGCCGAACCGGCCTACGACAAGGTCGGCTGGAACGCCTCGGACACCCATCCGCTGACCTTCGACGACGTCCGCGTGCCCGAGGAGAACCTGCTCGGCGAGCGCGGCCGCGGCTACGCCAACTTCCTGCGCATCCTCGACGAGGGCCGCATCGCGATCGCCGCGCTGGCGACCGGTGCCGCGCAGGGCTGCGTCGACGAGAGCGTCAAGTACGCCAAGGAGCGCACCGCGTTCGGTCAGCCGATCGGGCGCTTCCAGGCCATCGAGTTCAAGATCGCCCGGATGGAGGCCCGCGCGCACGTGGCACGCACCGCGTACTACGACGCGGCGGCGCTGATGCTGGCGGGCAAGCCGTTCAAGAAGGAGGCCGCGATCGCGAAGATGATCGCCAGCGAGGCCGCGATGGACAACGCCCGCGACGCCACCCAGATCCACGGCGGCTACGGATTCATGAACGAGTACCCCGTTGCGCGGCACTACCGCGACAGCAAGATCCTCGAAATCGGCGAAGGGACAACCGAAGTGCAGCTGATGCTGATCGCCCGGGAGTTGGGCGTCGCATGACCGAGCGGCACCGAGGAGAAGGTCGTCGAGCAGCGCGGGCTGTGGTTCGAGGAGTTCGAGCCGGGCGTGCGCTACCTGCACCGGCCCGGGCCGCACCATCACCGAGGCCGACAACGTCCTGTTCACCACGCTGACGATGAACACCCAGGCGCTGCACCTGGATGCGGCGTTCTCCGACGCGCTGCCGCCGTTCCACCAGCGACTCGTCAACTCGATGTTCACCCTGTCCACGCTGGTGGGTCTGTCGGTGGCCCAGCTGACGCAGGGCACCATCGTCGGCAACCTCGGCTTCTCCGAGATCGCTTTCCCCAAGCCGCTTTTCCACGGTGACACGCTCTACGCGGAGACCGTCGTCACCGACAAGCGCGAGTCCAAGAGCCGTCCGGGAGAGGGCATCGTGACATTCGCCCACACCGGCCGCAATCAGCACGGCGACATCGTGGCGACGGCGAGCCGCAAGACCATGGTTCGGAAGAAGCCCGTCTGATGGCACTCGACGACCCCGGGCCGGCCTGGCTGTTCTGCCCCGCCGACCGTCCGGAACGCTTCGAAAAGGCCGCGGCGACAGCCGATGTCGTCATCCTCGACCTCGAGGACGGGGTGGCGGCCAAGGACCGCGACGCCGCGCGGGAGGCGCTGCTGGCCACCCCGCTCGACCCCGGACGCACGGTGGTGCGGGTCAACCCGTCGACCACCGAGGACCACCGGCGCGATCTCGAGGTGCTGGCCCGCACGCCGTACACGACGGTGATGCTGGCCAAGACCGAGTCCGCCGAGCAGGTGGCCGCGCTGGCCCCGCTGGACGTGGTGGTTCTCGTCGAGACCCCGCTCGGTGCGCTGGCGGTGACCGAGACGGCCCGAGTGGACAACGCGTATGCGGTGATGTGGGGAGCCGAGGACCTGTTCGCAGTCCTCGGCGGCACCAACAACCGCTACCCGGACGGCACCTACCGCGAGGTGGCGCGCCACGTGCGGTCGCAGAGCCTGCTGGCCGCGAAGGCGTTCGGCAAGCTCGCGCTCGACTCGGTGTTCCTCGACATCAAGAACCTCGACGGTCTGCGCGCCGAGGTCGACGATGCCGTCGCCGTCGGCTTCGACGTCAAGGTGGCCATCCATCCCAGCCAGGTCGCCGTGATCCGCGACGGCTACGCGCCCACACCCGATCAGCTCGAATGGGCCCGACACGTGCTGGACGCAGCCCGCGATGAGCGCGGTGTGTTTCAGTTCGAGGGCATAATGGTGGATGCCCCGGTGCTGCGGCGAGCAGAGCGCATAGTCCAGCTCTCGGCCGATCCCGGTCGTTAGCTGGCACTCCGCCACAACGGATTTTGCTCTGACCGCCTCCGCACTGAGCAGACCTGAGGTCTTGACGGCCGAACATGCCGTCGACGTGGCCACAAGGAGGCGGCATGGGTCGGTTGGTGCAACACATCGCACCGGACGGGACCGCGACTGCGGACTCTGATTACCGCCTGCCGCCGGAAACCTTGGCCTGGCTCTACGAGAACCTGATCGTCACCCGCGATCTCGACGGCGAGTTCGTCAACCTGCAACGCCAGGGTGAGCTGGCCCTCTACGCGTCGTGCCGCGGTCAGGAGGCCGCTCAGGTCGGTGCGGTGGCCTGCCTGCGCAAGACCGACTGGCTCTTCCCGCAGTACCGCGAACTCGGCGCCTTCCTGGTCCGCGGCATCGCCCCGGCGCAGATGGCCGCGGTATGGCGCGGCGCGTGGCACGGCGGGCTGCAGTTCACCCGGAAATGCTGCGCGCCGATCGCCATACCGATCGCCACCCACGCCCTGCACGCGGTGGGCGCGGCGATGGCCGCTCAGCGCCTCGGCGAGGACTCGGTGACGGTGGCCTTCCTCGGCGACGGCGCGACCAGCGAGGGCGACGCCCACGAAGCGATGAACCTGGCCGCCGTCGACAAGGCGCCGTGCGTGTTCTTCGTACAGAACAACCAGTGGGCGATCTCGGTGCCGGTGAGTCGTCAGCACGCCGGCGCCGTCGATCGCGCACCGCGCCTCCGGTTACGGGATGCCCGGAGTCATGGTGGACGGCAACGACGTCCTGGCCTGCTATGCGGTGATGAGCGAGGCCGCCGAGCGGGCGCGCGCCGGCGAGGGGCCCACGCTGATCGAAGCGGTCACCTACCGGATGGGGCCGCACACCACGTCCGACGATCCCACCCGCTACCAGCCCGCCGAGGAACTCGCCGAGTGGGCCGCGCGCGACCCGATCACCCGCTACCGCAACTACTTACAGCGCATCGGGGTACTCACCGACCGGCTCGAGCAGCGGGTGGCCGCGCGCTCCGCCCGGCTGCGCGCCGAACTACGCGACGCGGTGGTCGACGCCCCGGACCCGGACGTCGGCGAACTGTTCGACACCGTCTATGCCGAGATCACGCCGCTGCTTGCGGCCCAGCGCGAGCAGTTGCTCGCCGAGATGGCGAAGGAGATCTGAGATGACCCAGATCATCGAGCGGCCACCGAAGTTGACCGACCTGCCCGAGGTCACGACATTGACCATGGCACAGGCGATCAACCGCGCGCTGCACGACGCGATGGCCGCCGACGACCGGGTGCTGGTGTTCGGCGAGGACGTCGCGACGTCTGGGCGGGGTGTTCCGGATCACCGAGGGGTTGTCCGAAACCTTCGGCGCGCAGCGGTGTTTCGACACGCCGTTGGCCGAGTCGGCCATCATCGGCATCGCCGTGGGCCTGGCGATCCGCGGCTTCGTGCCGGTACCCGAGATCCAGTTCGACGGCTTCTCCTACCCGGCGTTCGACCAGATGGTCAGCCACCTCGCCAAGTACCGGATGCGCACCAGGGGTGAGGTCGACATGCCGGTGACCGTGCGTATCCCGTCGTTCGGCGGCATCGGCGCGGTCGAGCACCATTCGGAGTCCACCGAGACGTACTGGGTGCACACCGCCGGACTCAAGGTCGTGGTGCCCTCGACTCCGTCGGACGCGTACTGGCTTCTGCGCCATGCGATCAGCTCCCGCGATCCGGTCATCTACCTCGAGCCCAAGCGCCGCTACTGGGCCCGCGACGTCGTCGACTTCGCCGAGCCGGCACCGCCCATCGGTCACGCCGCGGTTCGCCGGTCCGGCGGCGACGTCACGGTGATCACCTACGGCGGTCTGGTCGCCACCGCGCTCAACGCCGCCGAGATCGCCGAGTTCGATCTGGAGGTGATCGACCTGCGGTCACTGAGCCCGCTGGACTTCGACACCGTCGCGGCCTCGGTTCGCAAGACCGGCCGAGCGGTGGTCATGCACGAAGGGCCGCGCACCCTGGGCTTCGGTGCCGAACTGGCCGCGCGGATCTCCGAGGAGCTGTTCTACGACCTGGAGGCACCGGTGCTGCGCGCCACCGGATTCGACACACCGTATCCGCCGGCGCGGATGGAGAAGGTCTGGTTGCCCGGTGTCGACCGGCTGCTGGACTGCGTCGAGAAAGCGATGCGACGGCCATGAGCGACTTCCTGGTTCCCGACCTCGGTGAGGGCCTGCAGGACGCCACGATCACCCAGTGGGCCGTCTCGGTCGGCGACGTCGTCGAACTCAACCAGACGCTGTGCACCGTGGAGACCAACAAGGCGGAGGTCGAGATCCCCAGCCCGTACGTCGGCCGGATCGTCGCCCTCGGCGGCGCGGAGGGCGAAACCCTTTCGGTGGGAACGCTGTTGGTGCGCATCGACACCGGCGGGGAGGAGAAGCGCACGCCGGTTCTGGTCGGCTACGGAACCGACAACGGCATGGACCGCAGCAGGCGGCCGCGGGCCGCGCCGAAGGTACGCAAGCTCGCCGCCGACTCGGGCGTGGATCTGTCGGACCTGCAACCCCTCGGGCCACGACGGCATCATCACCGGCCAGGATGTGCTGGCGGCGGCCGGCTCGGACGCCGACAGCGTTGCGGTACTCGGTGTTCGGGCCCGGATGGCCACGCAGATGGCGCTGTCGCGCAGCCGCATTCCCGACGCACACGCCAGCGTGGGAGTGGATTGCTCCGCGCTACTGCGGCTGCGGGATCGGCTGGACGTCGCCCCTTTCGTGCTGACTCTGCGGATGCTGGTCATCGCACTGGGACGTCATCCGGTGCTCAACGCCACGTGGCTGGAAGCCGAAGGCGGCCCGCGGATTCAGTTGCATCGCGTTGTGCGGCTTGGCATTGCGGTGGCCACCGATCGGGGCCTGGTGGTCCCGGTGATCGTCGATGCCCACACGCTGCACCACGCGGCGGCTCGCCGCCGTCGTCGACGACGTGGTCGAGCGGGCCAGGGCCGGCACGCTGGCCCCGGCGGAACTCGGTGGGTCGACGTTCACCGTGTCCAACTTCGGCGCGCTCGGCCTCGACGAAGGCGTGCCGGTGATCAACTACCCCGAAGCGGCGATCCTGGGAATGGGTTCACTGAAGCCGAGGGCGGTGGTGGTCGACGACGCGGTGGTGGCCCGGCCGACGATGACGTTGACATGCGCCTTCGACCACCGCATCGCCGACGGGGCGCAGGCGGCGGCGTTTCTCACCGATCTGCGTGGCCTGATCGAGGAGCCGGAGACCGCGCTGCTGGAACTCTAGGCCTGCGGGTAGGGCGTGTAGCGCCGGTTGTAGCCCAGTTGGCGTTGGGCGATCTGGGCTTGCCGCTGTTCGGGGTGTGAAGGTGGGCAGACCGCTCAGGTCAGTGAGTTTGACGACCTGCGAGCTGACCGTGGGCTCGACGGACGAGAGCGGGTCGAAGTCCTGGAACCGGATCGCGATCGTGCCCTGGTTGAGGCCGCCGGTCGAAACCCAGTTCGCGAGGAGGGGATCGGTGGGGGAGACCACGATCGTGTATGTGCCGGCGGGGCCCTCGACGGCTTGGCTGACGTTGAGGCTCGTCGGCTGGTCCCAGTAGTTGTCGGTGATGGTCCAGTCGTTGGTGACCGGGACGCTGAAATAGCGTGCTTTGCCCGGTTTGATGGTGAGGACCAGGGCCTCGTCGTCCGCCAGCTGGAAGTACCCGGTGCTCTGCAGCTGCGTCGCCAGGAACGCGGCCTGACGGCTCGGGTCGGTGAACACGTTCGGCCCCTTCGGCTGACCCGTGACTGGCATCGGTCGTCGCCAGCGACATGTACGTGTTCTCACCGGTGATGCCGAGCAGCAGCATGATGGCGGCGGCCTCCACCGACTGCAGCAGCCGTGGCGCGGGCAGCGGCGGGATGATCGAGACCAGCTGTGTCAGTAGCGGATTGGATGACACCAGTTGTCCGAGACCCGGGATCGCGAACCCGCCGATCTGACTGAACAGACTGTCCCGCGGACCGCTGACGCGCAGGATCGACAGGCTCATCGGCTCCTCGGTGTTCCAGTCCGCCAACGTGTTTCGTGTCGTGATCAATGTGGTGCCCGGCGGCGAGGTAGAGATGGTTGGTCTGGCCCAGGGCAGTGGGCGTGGAGTCCGCGGTGATGGTGAACGTGCCGTCCGGGTTGAGCGACGAGATCCTTGCCGTTGATGTTGTCGGCGGTCTCCCCGCCCAGGCCGGTCAGCACGCTGAAGTTGGTGTCGGCCGGCAGCGAGCCGTCGAAAGAGCCGGTGATCACATAGGAGGAGGCGTTGTTGACCCCGACGAAGCGGTAGATCGTGTCGGGGTTGTCGTACCAGATCCGCGCGCCGGAGAAGTTCTGCAGGTACCAGCTGTGCGGGGGATTGACCTGCTGCAGGATCTTGGGATTGTTCGAGTTGAGCAGCAGCACTTCGATTGCCGCCTGGTTGGCGTACTCGGTGACCGCCTGATCCAACTGGGCCATGTTGGCCTGATCCGGCCCGCCCACCGCGGCGAAGTTCTTCTTCGCGGCCAGCAACCAGCCCACCTTCAGCGCCACCTTGGCCAGTTGCATGATCGGCGAACGGGCGATCTGAGTGGCGACCTGCTCGGCGGTGAGCTGATCGCTGGTGGCCAGCACGGTGGTGGGGGCGGGGGTTCCCGGATTCTCCAGGACGGTGACCTGCTGGGTGGCGGTCGAGCCGCCATTGGGCGCGAAGAACGTCGCCAGTCCGTGCCAGTGCCTCGGGTTGCCGGGCTCGTCGTCGGCGACGACGGTGAACGTATCCGTCCCGCCGAGCGTCTTGAAGTCCGCGTCCGGGGTGTAGGTGAACGTGCCGTCGTGAGTGGATCTCGACGTCGCCGTGCTGGGCGCCGGTCGCGGTGTAGGTCAGTGCGTATCCGTTCGCCTGCGAGCCGTTCGTGCGTGCCCGTGATGGTGCCGTCGGCGGCCTGGACGTTCTGGGCGGCGTTGTAGGCCAGCACCGGGGTTCGGGCGAAGAATGTGTTGCCGATGCTGCGAGCCGGCGCAGTGGCGGCTTGCGCTTGCTCGTTCTCGCGGCGGGCGAACCCGAGCACGTCGGAGAAGGACGCGGCACTGCGCGGGATCGTCGAGCCGTTGCCGGCCCGCGAGCTCGACGAGCTGGCCGCCGGCACTGCCCGCGCGGACGTAACGGTGTCGGCCGTCGCACGGTTCGGCTGCCGTTTGCCTGCCGACGCCGCGGCGGCATGCCGCGCGGAATGCGCGCTCGTACCGGTGGAGCTGCCGGTGTCGGCCGCAGCGACTGCGGTGTTGCTGCCGACCGCAATGCCGACCCCGAGCGCGAATGCGAGCGCCCCGACCCGCCCGACATACCGTGCGTAGCGACTATCTGTGGTGCGGGTCACACAGCGGACTCTAAGTTGTCGGGGGTGTCCATTACTATCGAACACATGTTCGATTCATTGTTGGAGATCGATACCGGTGCCGACGAGTCGGTGCTGGTCGAGCGCATCGCCGCCCTCGAGCGGCTCAAGGCCGCGGCCGCGGCGGGGCAGGCGCGGCTGGCGGCCGCGTTGGATGCGGCGCGGCGGTCCGCGGAGGCGGCGGCCGGTGTTCCGGCTGCCCGGCGCGGGCGTGGGGTGGCCACCGAGGTGGCGCTGGCGCGGCGGGACTCACCGGCTCGCGGTGGACGGCACCTGGGGTTCGCCAAGGCCCTGGTGCACGAGATGCCGCACACGCTGGCGGCCCTGGAGAACGGCGTGCTGTCGGAATGGCGGGCCACCCTCGTGGTGCGCGAGTCCGCCTGCCTGGACCTCGAGGACCGCGGCCGGTTGGATGCCGAACTGTGTTCGGACCCGGCCGCGCTGGAGGGCCTCGGCGATGCGGCGCTGACGGCCGCGGCCAAGGCGATCGCCTACCGGCTGGATCCGCATGCGGTGGTCGACCGTGCCGCCAAGGCCGAATCCGAGCGCACCGTCACCATCCGGCCCGCGCCCGACACGATGACCTATGTGACGGCTCTGCTGCCGGTCGCGCAGGGGGTGTCGGTGTACGCCGCACTCAAGCGGGAAGCCGACGTCTGCTTCGACGGGCGCTCGCGCGGTCAGGTGATGGCCGACACCCTGGTCGAGCGGGTGACCGGCCGGCCGGCCGACCAGGCGGTCCCGGTCACGGTCAACGTGGTGATCTCCGATCAGGCGCTCCTCGGGGCGGAGTACGCGTCGGCGGCGATCGTGGGCTACGGCTCGGTGCCCTCGGCGGTCGCGCAGAAGATGGTCAGCGACGCCGTCGCCGACCCGCGGTCACGGGCCGCGCTGCGCCGGCTGTACGCCACGACCGGGCAGTGGGGCACTGGTCGCCATGGAGTCGCGCTCACGGCTGTTCCCCAAGGCTCTGGCCGAGTTCATCGAGCTGCGTGACCAGCGCTGCCGGATGCCGTACTGCGACGCACCCATCCGCCACCGCGACCACGCCACAACCGCACCGCCGCGGCGGACCCACCAGCGCGCTCAACGGTCTGGGCATCTGCGAGGCCTGCAACTACACCAAAGAGGCGGCGGGCTGGACGGTGGCGACGGGATTCACCGAAAACGGCAGGCACACAGCCGAATTCACCACACCGACCGGCGCGCACTACCAGTCCGTCGCGCCACCGGCGCCCGGCACGGCGGCGACGGAGCCCGGTGAGGTCGAGGCCCGCGTCGCCTGAGCTCACTTCTGCCGGGCGGCGGCCAATCGGGCCTTGAACTCCGGTGACTCGATCGAGGCGGCCTGCGGGCCGAGCTCGATGTTCTTGGCCGCCTCGTGATGGTCGGTGTCCAGAAAACCGGGGACGGCGGTGGCGCGCATCGACGCCTTGGTGGCCAGCACCACGTCCCGCGGCGCGGACGCGGGACCGGCGGCGAGTTCCAATGCCGCGGCCACCGGGTCCTCGGCGATGTGCAGGGCCAGGCCGTGCCGCACGGCGGACTCGGCGTCGAATCGCATGCCGAACAGCAGCGCGGCGCGGGCGACCTGTGGTCCGACCGCGCGCTGCAGCATCCAGGTGGCCCCGCCGCCGGGATGGATGCCGAGTTTCTGGAAGCGCGGGTCGAACATCGCGTGCGGGCCGGCGATGCGGACGTCGGCGGCCAGTGCCAGGTTGAGGCCGGCGCCCACGGCGGCGCCGTTGACCGCCGCGATGGTCGGCAGGGTGCAGCGGCCGACGGCCATGAAGCCGGCATAGATGCGCTCGAGGCCTTCCGTGGCGGCGGCGCCGAGCGCGGACAGGTCGGCTCCCGCGCAGAACGCCTTGCCGGCGCCGGTCACCACGACGGCGTGGGCCTCGGCCTCGGCGGCCTCGACCGCCGCGCGCAGTTGCTGCGACATCGCGTCGGTCACCGCATTGCGGCGGTCCGGATCGTTGACCGTGATCAACGCAACGCGGTCGACGACTTCATAGAGAACCAAATCAGCCACAACCGAGAGGCTAACAATGCCGGCTTGTCAGCTCCGCGGAGACATCGCCTCGTCGGCGATCATCGCGATGATCGGCCCCAGCGTCCGGGCGTAGGGGACGGTGATGTGGTTGTCGTCGCGGAACACCAGCTCGTTGCCGATGATCACCGGGCACACCTTCTGGGTGCAGAACAACGACGAGAGTTCGGCATACCGGCCGCCGGCGGCGCGCACGGCCTCGGCCTCTGCGGCAATTCCGTTGGCGTCCATGGCGATCGGCCGGTCGGGAGTGCAGGCCCGGGTGTCGGTCAGATGTGCCGACAGGCAGACCGGCACCACCGAGTGCGGGTCGGGAACCGGCCCGAGCACCAGAACGCGGGCGCCGGTGGTCGACCGCAGTTGTGCCACCAGCGCCGTGAGGCTGTCCCGCCATCCGTGGTCGTAGGTGGTGAATCCGAAATCGGCGCCGTAGCGACGAGCCATGCTGACCACGATCAGCTTGGGACGCTCGGCTCGCAGGCGCTTGAAGACCTGGGCGCGCCACGTCCGGCACTCGGTGTACTGACGTTGCAGGTAAGGACTGTTGATTTCCGTGCCCTGCAGGGGGCAGGTGATCTTCGCCATCGTTTCCAGGCGCCAATGCCGTTGCCGGGCAGTGTCTTCCAGTGCCGGTTGCCACATCGCGACGTGGGAATCGCCGACCAGGGCCACCGTGGTGGGCCCCTGCGGATCGCCCGAAACACAGTCGGGGACGCCGACCTCGAGCCAGGAGCGCACGCACCCGTTGACGAACACCGCCGGCTTGTCGGCGGCGGCCTCGGCCAGCGGTGGATCCAGGTTCGACGGGACGTCGTGGCGTTGCGCGGATGCCTCGACCACGGCGGCGATCCGCGCGATCGCGTCGGCGAGCGGATCGTGACCCGCGGCCGCGCCGCCTGCCTCTACCACCGCGGCCGGTGCGGGACTTCCGCGCCCGATCGAGGTCGGCACGAACATCGGCAGCAGCAGTGCCGCCGACACCGCGACGGCGGTGACCGCGCTACCGAGGACGAGGCTGCGGCCGGCGGATCGGCGCAGTGGTATCGAGTAGCGAACGGGGCGTTCGACATACCGAAGTGTCAGGACGGCCAGCGCGAAGGACGCCGAGACCGCCACCAACCTCCCCACCGGCCCGAGTTCGCGGCCGGCCAGCAGCGGGACGAAGATCAGCACCGGCCAGTGCCACAGGTACCAGGAGTACGACAGCCGGCCCAGCGCCCTCATCGGCGGTTGCGACAGCCAGCGTCCAGCACCACCGACCGGCGTCGCGCATCCGGCGCCGATGACCAGCGCGGTGCCGAGCACCGGAATCAGCGCGGCGGTACCGGGGTAGGGGGTGCGCTCGTCGAGCAGGACGCAGGCGCCGATGATCAGCCCCAGCCCGCCGAGACCGGCCACCGCAGCGGGTCCCGGGGTCAGCCGCCGCCACATTGTCGCCGACAGTGCCACCAGCCCCCCTGCGCCCAGTTCCCACGCCCGCGACGGCAGGGAGAAGAACGCCCAGGGCGGCGAGGCATCGGTCAAGAGCACGGCCAGCGCCAGCGAGCTCACCGTGACCGCGAACAGCGCCACCAGGTAGGGCCGGATCGACACCGACCCCGGTCGCCGCCGTCGCACCAGCCATGCCGTACCGAGCAGCAGTGCCGGCCACAGCAGGTAGAACTGTTCCTCGACGCCGAGTGACCAGTAGTGCTGGAACGGCGAGGGCAGCGCGTCGGCCAGGTAGTCGGCGCCGTGCGCGGCGAACCGGTAGTTGCCGACGTAGAGCGCGCTGGCCAGCCCGTCGGCGAGCGCCGCCCGTGCCCGCAGCGGCGGCAGCAGCACCGCCGCCGCGACGGCGGTGATCACCAGCACCGTGCCCGCCGCGGGCAACAGCCGCCGGGCCCGCGCGGCATAGAACGCGGCCAGGCGCACCCCGCCGGTGGCGGTGAGCTCGGACATCAGCAGCCGGGTGATCAGGAACCCGGAGATGACGAAGAAGACGTCCACGCCGACGAAGCCGCCGCCCAGGCCGAGGTGCGCGTGGAAGACCACGACGGCGACCACGGCGACGGCTCGCAGCCCCTCGATGTCGGGACGGAAGTCGGCGCGCGACGGGCGTCGTCGCGTTCGAGTTTCGGTCGGCGGGAGGATGCGCCCATTGTTGCCGGGCAGCGGGGCGGCGCGGCGATGCCACGCCAGCGGCTGAATTTCTTCTGTCATTTTGGTTAAACGCCACCCATATTTACGGAAGCGCAGATTTGATGAATCCGATTGAATTGAGCAGCCCGATTTCGGTGCCTGTCAGAAGGGACGTTGGATGGCCACGATCGATGCAGAACCCTTCCCGTTGGACTTCGATGTCGACAGCACCGCGCTGCTCATCATCGACATGCAGCGCGATTTCGTGTTGCCCGGCGGCTTCGGTGAAGCGCTGGGCAACGACACCTCGCTGCTGCTTGCCGCGGTCGAGCCCATCCAGCGCGTGCTCGAACGCGCCCGCGACATCGGCATGTTCGTGATCCACACCCGCGAAGGCCACCGACCGGACCTGACCGACTGTCCGTCGGCGAAGCTCACCCGCGGCGGCAAGACCTTCATCGGCGAGGACGGCCCGATGGGCCGCATCCTGGTCCGCGGCGAGCAGGGCCACGACATCATCCACCAGCTGTACCCGATCGAGGGCGAACCGGTGATCGACAAGCCGGGCAAGGGCAGCTTCCACGCCACCGACCTGCAACAGATCCTGTTCGACCGCGGCATCAAGACGCTGGTGGTGTGCGGCGTGACGCTGGAGGTCTGCGTGCACACCACCGTCCGCGAGGCCAACGACCGCGGCTACGAGTGCGTGGTCCTGTCCGACTGCGTGGCCTCCTACTTCCCCGAGTTCCAGCGAGTCGGACTGGAGATGATCAAGGCACAGGGCGCCATCTTCGGCTGGGTCTCGGACTCCGAGCGCTTCCTGGCCGCCACGTCCTAGCCACCGCGCGCCGAAGGGGGTTGTCGGCGAACGGATTTGTCCTCTCTGAGCAGAAGGCCACAGCATGAGTACCAGTTCGCGTTTCTACCCCAACCTCTACAAGGACTCGGTGTCCTTGATGACGGTCTCGGCACAGGTGACGTCCGATACCGGGCATCGAAGCCGCGTCGGTGGTGATGGCCTCGGCCACCAACGTCGACAACCTCGCCCAAGCCGGGCTGGGCACGTTCGACGTCCGGCCCAACGACCTGGTGGTCGCCGTCTCCGGCACCGAGGAGGCCTGCGAGGAAGCGCTCGCGCTGGCCGACCAGCTGCTGTCCGCATCACCCGGCGGCGGCGGCGAGGAGACCAGCGCGGCCGCGCCGACCACCAGCATCCAGATGGCCGTCACGAAGGACCCGGCCCTCAACCTCGCGCTGGTCTCGGTGCCCGGCGACTACGCCGCGGCCGAGGCCATGAAGGCGTTGCGGCTGGGCCTGGACGTGATGATCTTCAGCGACAACGTGACGCCCGAAGCGGAACTGGCGCTCAAGCAGTACGCCCGCGAGGTCGACCTGATGGTCATGGGGCCCGACTGCGGGACGTCGATCGTCAACGGCATCCCGCTCGGCTTCGCCAACGTGGTGCGCCGCGGACCGATCGGGGTGGTCGGCGCGTCGGGAACCGGCACCCAGGAGGTCACCGTCCGGGTGCACCAGAACGGATCGGGAATCTCCCAGGCCCTCGGCACCGGCGGACACGACCTGGCCGACGCCATCGGCGGCATCTCGATGCTGCACGGCCTGGCCGCCCTCGACGGCGACCCGGGCACCTCGGTGATCGTGCTGGTGTCCAAACCGCCCGTCGCCGGACGTGGCCGCCAAGGTGCTCTCGGCCGCCGAGGCCAGCGACAAGCCGGTCGTCGTCATCTTCCTCGGCGCCGACCCCGCCTCGATCACGCGCAACGGCGTCTACGGTGCGGCCTACCTGGCGCAGGCCGCCGACATGGCGGTGGAGCTGGCCCGCGGCGAGCAGCCGCACTCCGGTGAGATCACCATCTCCAACGAAATGCGGCGCACGCTAGGCGATCTCGCCCGGTCGATGGCCCCGAGCCAACGTCATGTGCGCGGCATCTTCTCCGGCGGCACGTTCTGTTACGAAGCCCAGCTGGTGCACCGCGCCCGAGGCATCTCGGCCTACTCCAACACCCCGGTGAAGGGCAACAGCGCGCTGGCCGACATCCGCAAGAGCCTGGAGAACACCATCGTCGACATGGGTGACGACGAATTCACCCAGGGCAGACCGCATCCCATGATCGACCCGTCCCAGAAGGACGCCCGCATCCGCGACGAAGTCGCCGACCCGACAACGGCGGTCGTGCTCTTCGACGTGGTGCTCGGCTACGGATCGGCCGACGACCCCAGCGCCGAACTGATCTCGATCATCGGGGCGTCGAAGGCCAAGGCCCGCGCCGAAGGCAGGACCGTGGCGTTCATCGGCTACGTCTGCGGCACCGACCTGGACCCGCAGGACCGCGCCAGGATCGTGGCCGGCCTCAAGTCGGCCGGCGTGCTGGTCGCCTCGAGCAACGCCGAGGCCGCCGTCTGGTCGGCGGCGCTGATCGCCGAGCGCGAAGGAGTCGGCAAGTGAAGAAGCTCTTCGAAGAAGACCTCAAGGTCGTCAACATCGGCCTGCAGGGATTCGCCAACAACATCACCGCGGCAGGCGGTCAGGTCACCAACATCACCTGGGCCCCGCCGGCGGGAGCCGACGCGGCGCTGGGCTGGACGCTGGCCAACCTGGTGGGCGACCCGCGCATCGCGGAGGCCAACCGGATCGCCTACGACCGCTACCTCGGCGCGCAGCCACGCCTGGTCGACCTCGTCCGCGCCAGCGAGGCGATCCCCGGACTCGGGCCGGGGGAGCGCCGCATCCTGCACTCGGGGCCGCCGATCGCCTGGCCCGACATGTGCGGCCCGCAGCGCGGCGCCATCGCCGGTGCCATCCTCTACGAAGGCTGGGCCGACGACCTCGAGGCCGCCGAGAAGCTGGCCGAAAGCGGTGCGGTGGCGCTGGAGCCGTGCCACGAGCACGGCGCCGTCGGACCGATGGCCGGCATCATCAGCCCGTCGATGCCGGTGTGGGTGGTGGAGAACACCGCGGCGGGAAACCGCGCCTACTGCAACCTCAACGAAGGCCTCGGCAAGGTGCTGCGGTTCGGCGCCAACTCTCCGGAGGTCCTGGACCGGCTGCGGTGGCTCGGCAGCGACTTCTTCGAGACCATGCAGGTGGCGGTGCGCGGACTGGCCGACCCCGACCTCAAACCGCTGATGGCCCAAGCGCTGCACATGGGCGACGAGCTGCACAACCGCAACGCCGCCGCCTCGGCGCTGTTGTTCAAGCGGCTGACGTTGTCGCTGCTGGGCTCCGACCTGCCCGCCGACGCGGTGCGCCGGGCGCTGGAGTTCGTCGCCGGCAACGACCACTTCTTCCTCAACATCTCGATGGCGGCATGCAAGTCGATGACCGACGCCGCGGCCGGTGTGCCAGGCAGCAGCATGGTGACGGTGATGGCCCGCAACGGGGTGAACTTCGGCATCAAGCTCAGCGGGACCGGCGACCAGTGGTTCCAGGCTCCCGCCAATCCCGTTGACGGCCTGTACTTCCCGGGCTACACGGTCGAGGACGCCGCCGCCGACCTCGGTGACTCGGCGATCACCGAGACCAACGGCCTGGGCGGGTTCGCGATGGCCGCGTCACCGGCGATCGTGCAGTTCGTCGGCGGCACACCCGCCGACGCGACCGCCAACAGCCGCCGGATGCTGAGCATCACCCTCGGTGCCAACCCGGCATTCACGTTGCCGCCGTTGAACTTCGGCGGAACACCGGCGGGCATCGACGCCCGGCTGGTGGTGGACTCCGGAGTCCTGCCGATCATCAACACCGGCATCGCTCACCGGCTGGCCGGCGTCGGGCAGATCGGGGCCGGCATCACCACCGCGCCGATGGAGTGTTTCAACGAAGCACTCGCCGCGCTGGCGAGCGATCTGGGAGCGGGCAAGTGAGCACCGCGATCGTGGCCTTCGGCGGCAACGCACTGGTCACCGATGCCGAACACGACTCGATCCCGCAGCAGTACGAGACCGTCAGCCGCACGGTGCCACCGTTGATCGACATGGTGGAGCAGGGCTGGAAACTCGTTGTCTCGCATGGCAACGGGCCGCAGGTGGGATTCATCCTGCGCCGCTCCGAGCTCGCCCAGGACGAGGTGGACCCCGTCCCGGTCGACTACGCCGTCGCCGACACCCAGGGCGCCATCGGCTACATGTTCGTCAAGGCGCTGCGCAACGAGCTCGCCCGGCGCGGGCTGTCGCGGCCGGTGGTGGCCGTCGTCACCCACTCGGTGGTCGAGCCTCGACGATCCCGCGTTCGAGAACCCGACGAAACCGGTCGGGTCCTTCCTCGCCGAAGCCAAGGCCAAGGAGATGGCGGCCACGCTGGGCTGGACCATCGCCGAGGACGCCGGGCGCGGATGGCGTCGCACGGTCGCTTCGCCGCAACCCACCGAGATTCTCGAGACCGACCTGATCCGTCGCCTGCTCGACGACGGGGCGATCGTCGTCGCGGTGGGCGGCGGCGGCATCCCGGTCACGGTGGAATCCGACGGGACCGTCGTCGGCGTGGAAGCCGTGGTGGACAAGGACCTTGCCTCCGGTCTGCTCGCGCACGACCTGGGCGCCGACCTGCTGATGATCCCCACCGGTGTGCCGCGGGTGGCCATCGGGTTCGGCACGCCCGAGGAGAAGTGGCTGGACTCGATCACCGTCGAGGAGGCGCGCGGCTACATCGCTTCCGGTCAGTTCGGCAAGGGCTCGATGGAACCCAAGGTCGAGGCGGTCGCCGACTTCGTCGCCACCACGCCGGGGGCGACCGGCGTCATCGGCGCCGCCGAGGAGATCCCGGCAATCCTGGCCGGAACATCCGGAACCCGGATCGTCGGCGGACGGCGTGGCCACCAAACCCGCTCCGCGGCAAGCCGATACCGGTGCAGTGCTGCTGGCGGTCAACGGCACCTTGATGCGCGGGCTCAAGCTCTCGCCGAACATGGCCGCCGCCGGCGCCTCGTTCGTCCGGGAGGCCGACACCGAACCGGTCTATCGGATCTGGACGGTCAACGACGACCATCCGGCAATGATTCGGGTGACCGACGGATCGGGAGTTGCTGTCGCCGTTGAGGTCTGGTCGGTCCCGGCCGCGGGGCTGGCCGGAATCCTGCTCAACGAGCCCCCGGGTCTGTCGATCGGCAAGGTCAACCTCGCCGACGGCTCGACGGTGCTCGGGGTGCTCGGAGAGCCGGCGCTGGTCGAAGGTCAGCGCGAGATCAGCCAGCACGGCGGCTGGCGGGCCTACACCGCCGCGGAGGGAGTCTCGTCATGACGATCATGGGCAAGAACGTGTTGCCCGAGGCTCAACTCGGCAGCCTCCCGTTCTGGCGGCAGTATCTGAGGGGCTTCTCGCAGTGCGCTTTTCAGGCCAACGAGATCACCGGGCTGCTCTTCGTCGTCGCGGTGCTGACCTACAGCTGGCGCATGGCGGTCTTCTACATCGCCTCGGTGCTCATCGCCACCGTGGTGGCGCGACTGGTCAAGGCCGACCGCACGCTGCTGGACCTCGGGCTGTTCGGGTTCAACTCCGGCCTGATGGGTCTGGCGATGGGTAACTTCTACGAACCCGACGTCGCGTTGTGGGTGTGGGTGATGGTGCTGGCCGCGGTGGTCGCACTGGTCGCCGTCGCGATGTCCAAGTGGCTGCCGATCCCGTTCCTGGCCGCGCCGTTCATCGTGACGTTCTGGATCATGTGGTTCATCGCCGACGCCCGCCCGGAACTGATCAAACTCGACCTCGGCCCGTGGCCGAATGAAAACGTCCACTGGGGTGCGGCGATCGTCACCGCCCTGGGTTCGACGTTGTTCGCACCGGCCATCCTCACCGGGCGTGTTCTTCTTCCTCGGCGTGCTGGCCAGCAACTGGCGCCACGCGGTGATCGCCGTGGTGGCCGCCTTCATCGCCGTCGCGATCGCCGCACACGTCGGCACCGCGGGCGGGGCCATCAACACCGGGTTCGTCGGCTTCAATGCCGTGCTCGCCGCCCTGGGGGCGGCCGCTGTCCTGAACGGCGACCTGCGGTTGGCCATCCTGGCCGCGCTGCTGGGCGACCTGGTTCTTCAGCTACATCAACCGCAACGCACCGGTGCCCGCACTGGCGTCCGGATTCGTCCTCGCCGTCTGGACGGTGATGCTGCTCGACTGGCTGCACCGGCACTACGGCCCTGGGGCGCACCAGGATTCAGCGCCACCGGCAGCCAAGTCGGTCAGCGCTTGAGCGGGCTGTAGAAGACGATGCCGTTGCCCTTGTTGTCGTAGACCACGGCGCGACGCTCGTGCGCGTCGTCGTACGGGCCCTTGACGATGCCGCCACCGCTTTCCTCCACGGCCTTGGCCGCGGCGTCGACGTCGGCGGTCTTGATGCCGACCACGACCTGTCCCGGAATCGGATGGTCGATCTCGGTGGCGAGCGCCAGCGTGACCGGTCCACCGTCGAGTGCGGCGAAATGTGTTCCGTCGCGGAATTTCAGCGCCATGCCCAAGGTGTCGCTGTAGAACCGGATCGACTCGTCCAGGTCATCGGTGGACAAGATGACCATCTTGACTTCGTGGTCGCTCACGGGTGCCTCCTGCGTCGGAGCCTATCTTGCCGGTCGTTCTTTGATTCGTCGTACGTACATGTAGCGGAAGCCGAGGTTGCGCTGGAACAGTCGCACGCCATTGGTCTGCGCCGCGGGTGGATCGGTGTCGATGAGCCAGCGCACCCCCTGTGCGGCCAGAGCCTCGATGATGCACTGGTGGGCGAGGTAGCGGCTGAGCGAATGCCGCTCGCTGTCACCAAGGGTGCGGAAGTAGCGCAGCACGGCGAACTGCCCGTCGACGGCGACCACCGCAAGGAGCAGTGGCTGTCCGGTGTCGTCCTCTGCGACGAGCCAGTGGTCATGCCCGAGCAGGTCGTCATTGCTCGGTTGTGTCACCCGGTAGTTGTGGTTGGGGTGAAGTCGCTCGCGTCGGTTGGCCTGCTCCAAGAGGCCGGCGCGTTCGGTCGGGCTTACCGCACGGCAGGAGAGGCCTTCGGCCGTCGCGCGGCGAAGGTAGTAGCGCCAGCTTCTTGGCGTCTGGGGTCTTGAGGAAATCAGCCGGGCCATCCGTGACCGGACAGACTGCGAATCCCCACCACCTGGCCGGAAGGCCCAACGGACCCTTCTGATCGAGTACCCGCCGAACCTCTTGGCCGCCTGGGGTGTCGGACTGAGTGGCAGCGTCGACAACAGGGAGCCTGCGGATCGCGAGAAGTGCGCGCAGCGAGGTGAGGGGGTTCCGCAGTGGATATCCGAAGCCACCCCGGCCTGATTCGACATAGCCCTTCCAGAAGTTGGAAAGCTGTCGGTCGCCTTGGGTCTTAGACGTGCGGCCGTCTGCTCGCGCACCGCCCGCCGACGTCAACCTGTCTCCGCTCCCACTCGCCAGACAATCCTAAAGCCACTTTGCCAGGAAAACCTACCATTGGTCACTATTTGGAATGTGGCCCTCTCGGGCCGAGGTCAAGATGTATTCAAATGGGCCGACATGCCGTCCTCGAGGAGATCGCCGAGTTAGCTGGGAAGTGCCCCCGGCAGATTCAAGCCAGTAGCGATCCGAGTTCGCTGCGCGGCACGGTGACCTGAAGCGGGCCCTCCTCGTGCGGCAACAGGCCATCTTGATTGAAGAAGAAGATGATCGCGTCGTCTGTGATCGCGAACTGCTGGTACGAGGTTGCGGTGAGATCGTCGGCTGCCGTCGGATCCCGGGTCAGCAGTTGTTGCCGGACAACCGGATTCAGTACCGCAAGAGGGTTGGAGCCAGGCTTGAACAACGTCTCGAAGGTGATCGGCGCATGATCGGCCAGGCTGTAGTTGAAGGCCTTGTAAGTGGTGACCGGGTGCACGCCGGTGTCGTTGCCGATCGTCAGGATCAGGCTTCTGGTTTCACCGGACTGATAAGCCGTGCCGATCACGTCGAGTTGGTAGGGAGTCGCGCGAGCCGGTGTGGCATATGTACCGACCCAGTCGATGAATTCCGTACGGCTGCGCGTCAGGTAGTCGGCCAGCGCAGTCTGGTCGGGGTAGTCGGTCTGGAATCGGAATGTCAGGTCGTAAGTCGTTGTGGTGGAGTGGACTTCGCATATCTCGTCGGACCCGACCGTCCCACCCAGTTCCGCGCACGCCGAGCGCGACGGCGCCGGGGCACTCGAGGCGGGGCCGGCGGTAGCGACGGCAAAAACTGCCGAGCCGGCGAGGGCGGCCAACACCTTGCCGAGTGTCATCCCAGCGTGTTCGCTGCCGCCGACATGGAGAAGAAGCGACCGGTGCTCGCGTCGGTGCACGTCACCCCGGACAGCTCGCTGTCGCACGTGATGTCGCCGACGGTTCGGGTCTGGCCGTAGAACAAGATCGGCGCGAACGGCTGGTTGCTCCGAATGGTGTCGGTGTGGCATTCCACCGCCGGGGCCGCTCCCTGCGTAAGCGAGAAACGGTCGCCCCAGTTCCCGTGAGGACAGTCCGGTGCGGGCCCCGTGTAGGGACCGCCGCCCTCGTGGGGC
>CAWBAL010000046.1:0-166141 GCA_963786695.1 uncultured Actinomycetota bacterium | reverse complement strand
AAGCTCGGGTCCAGCTCCGTAACCTTGTCCAGCCGCCAGGGTCTCTTCCTTCCGGTCCATATAGGAAAGAGATTGGGCCTTGGCCATCCAAACCAGTGATCGCTCTTTTGTGTCGTTCTCCGGTATCAGCTCTAAAGACTTGTCGAAAGCCTTGCAGAGACTCGTTGGTCCTGCTCATCAATGTAAGAAACTCGCCTTTTCTCTCCCACGCGTCCAGGTTCTTGGGATCAATATCGGTCACCCTGTTCAGAGCCTGCAAGCCCTCTTCCCACCGACCCAGATTCATGAGCGCCTCAGCCATGTTCCTCCAGAGGCTGACGTTCCCGGGATCCTTCTGGATGCTCTGGTTGAAGACCTGCACCGCCATCTCGTGGGCCTGGTTGGATTCATTCTGCCGGCCCAGGCTGCTCAAAGCCCGGCCTTTCTTCATCCAGGCCTTGGCATCCTGAGGATTCGTCTTCAATTTTTCATCCAAAATGGCAAGCGCCTTTTCAAAAGCCCGAAGGGACTCCTCATCTCTGCCAGAGAAGGCAAGCTCCTGGGCTTTGTAGGTCCAGACGGTATCGTTTGAGGGATCGATCTGCAGGGCCCGGTCGTATGCCGAGATGGCCTCATCGGTTGAGCCGTTCAGCCTGAGATCCTTGGCCTTTGTTACCCAGTAGTCTGTGGTGTTCTCCTGTGCCACAGCAGAAACGCACAGCACGGCCAGGGCCATCAACACAATAACGAACCCGGCTTTCGCTAACTTATTATTCCGTTTCATGAAATCACTCTTCTATTTCTTCGATAAACGCCGAAGGCGACCGGAGTCAAATAACTGGGGCAATAAGCCCAACTGCCGCCACCTGCTATTCTATTGCCACCCATATTTACGGCATGCGACGTACTACGGCATATAACGAATATAAATTTAGTGGTGGTCTTAAAAAATAAGAACAAATTAGAGTGAAAAGGCGGCAGCTCACCCACGCAGCAGGCTGTGGGGGCGTCCAAGGCGCCACCACATGAATGTGGCCCGCAGAAGGACCACCCCAAGGAAATCAGCTGGGCTAACGTCTCCTCAAAAATCCTGATTCCGCAGGGACGATTCCCTAAAAAAAATTAATTTAGAAAAATTATATTTTGCAAAACATAGTTCAAGAGCACGTATTTCGCATCACATTGCGGATAGCTAACTCTTTATTTAGCGATCATGGGCCTCTATCCAGCGCTGGAAGAGCTGGGGTCATCCTGTATACCCCAGCACAATTCGAAATGGAGACGGTGCATATTATGCATGCCTGGAAGATGGCGAGCAATTCTCAATCCCTGGACAATTCTCTGGAACGACCTGATATTTCACTTCATTGCTTTGCGAGATATTGCCATAACGATTTCTTTGTACCGTGAACCACAGAGTGTGTATTCCTTCGGTGTCGCCGATGAACCACCAATTATACCTTCTGTTTGCAGATACACGTATGTAGCCAGATTTGCTACGTTTCCATCAGGATTTCTTTCGTAGAGTTTAAGCAACCCTGTTTTGCACGGAGCAACTATCATCCTCGCTGCGTCGTGTAAGAATACGCATTTTGCGTTACATGAATAGTGATTTCCCCAATAATCAACTATCCAAAGGCGATTCACGCAATTAGTACTTGAATCATCAACAAGAACTCATATTTGTTAAATTGTCAGGCATTTCGTCAACTTGATCACTTTCAAATGCAGAAATATTTAGGAGAAGTGCAGCTTCGGAAGATTCATTAAGAGAATTGTACCCAGATACTGGAAAACCTGCGATGATTAGCCAACATGCTAAACATACAGCAGCAACGAAATTAGTTCTCATTATATTCACCAATAACATTACATGTTTTTTTAGATTTAAATAGTTTTCGGTTTTTAATTTTATGTTTTGGTTTAAGCTCTTAGCCTTTAGCGAGGTCAAGACCAGACCATCTCCCCGAGTGATCACTTTCTAAGGATTAAGATTTAATCCAGATATTGATCTCCCGCTCCGGCTGGCCAGTTTGACGTGTAATTAGAACGGCAGGCCGAAGCTACATTCCCTCAACAATCCTGATCTTCTCTTCCGTCAGCTCGTAAAGCTCGTAGACCAAAGTGCCTATGGTGATGTCTTCTCACTCAAAAAAGAAGACCCCATCGAGCAAACACCCGAAAACACTGACCTTCTAGTAACAGCGCCGCAGCTCGCCCTCATGAATCTTGCCTTTAGCCAAAAAGAATAATAACCCATAGAGCGACTCATTTCTCTTCAACCGGAGAATAAGATGATTCGCGTCATATCCCTGGACATGGACGGCACCCTGGTCAACTCCAGGTTCGTGGACAAGGTCTGGATGGAAGGCATGCCCATGCTTTACGCCGAAAAGACCGGCCTGGACTTTCCCGTTGCCAAGAGTTACGTTGTCGGCGAGTACATGAAGATCGGCAGCGACAAGCTGGAATGGTACGACCTGCTCTACTGGATCGAGAGGTTCGGGCTAAAGGTGGGCAAGGACGAGCTCTTGCAGATGTACGAGGATGAGATCGAGACCTACCCTGAGGTGCAGGAGGTGCTGGATCTTCTCGCCGAAAGCTACGAGCTGGTAGTGACATCCAACGCCGCCCGCGAGTTCATCGACATTGAGCTGGAAGGCCTGTCGGACTACTTCCGCGAGACCTTCTCCGCCACCTCAGATTTCCGGGAGGTCAAGAAATCGCCTCTGATCTACGGCACGGTCTGTGCTCACATGGGCGCCAAGCCCTTTGAGGTTCTGCACATCGGCGATCACTACAATTACGACTACGAGTCGCCCCTGGAGGCGGGTCTGGATGCGCTCTTCTTAGACCGCAAGGGTGAGCGCTCCGGCCGCGAGGTAGTGGGCGATCTGCGAGAGGCTGTGGTGCTGATCGACGGCTGCATTTAGTCAAGAGAAGGATAAAATCCATAGGTGCAATGATTTCATGAAGAAGAAGAACAAGGCTGATCCTGGCACTGGATGTCACCTCCCGAGAACAGGCCCTTTCCTTAGCAGGACAGCTCAAAGACTATTTTGATGCCATTAAGATCGGCTATCCCCTTATTCTCTCCGCGGGCCTTGGAATCGTGAAGGAGATCTCTGCCACTCTGCCTGTCATCGCCGACCTGAAGGTGGCCGACATTCCCAACACCAACCGGCTCATCTGCGAGGCAGTGCTGGGCGCAGGGGCGAGCGGCATCATCGCCCAGGCCTTCCCGGGAAAGGACTCTCTGCTGGCCTGCGCAAAGAGCGCCGCAGCGCACGGAGCCGATCTCTTTGTGGTCACGGAGATGAGCCATCCTGGGGCAGAGCTATTCATGGCGCCCCTGGCAGAGAGAATGGCCCGGCTGGCGGTGGAGGCGGGCGCCAGCGGGGTTGTGGCCCCGGCCACGCGCCCGGAGAGAATTAAGCTGATCCGCTCCATCATTGGAGAGCGCATCATCATCTCGCCCGGCGTAGGCGCCCAGGGAGGCTCCGCTGGCGCAGCTCTGCAGGCTGGCGCGGACTATCTGATTGTGGGCAGATCGATCTACGAGGCAGAGGACCCGGTAGCCTCTGCAAAGAAGCTTCTTGCTCTTGTCCGCTAACTTGATCGATAGCAGATGCTGGCCGATTTAAGTCCGAACTGGTGGCATCGTTTCAAAACTTTTCTATACTTTGCAAATTAATATACTACTATGATTGTAGCAGACTTCGCCACCATTCCCATGGGCACGGGAACCAGCGCCTCCCATTATGTGCTGGCCGTTCATGAGCTTTTGAGACAGTCCGGTATTAAATTCGCTGCCGGACCCATGTCCACGGCCATTGAGGCAAGCAGCTTTGAAGAGCTCTTTGGAGTGATCGAGAAGGCGAATGAAAAGCTGGCAGAGATGGGTGTGCAGAGAATAATAACCTCTGTTCACATCGATTACCGCCTGGATAAGGATGTATCTATCGAGTCCAAACTGGGAATAAGCAAAGAGAAATAGTACAACAGAAAGCACAACCGACAAGTAGTACATCAATTCATGGGGGATTCCTAGGCCTGCAAGAGCCACAGCCCAGATTGCAGAAGTGATGTCAAAATAGATTTGAAGTTTATTCGAATACTCTGCAGCTTGAACCCTATTTTTACTGCTAAAGAAAATACGTAAAAAAGGATAGCTGGAGTCAACCTAAAGGGAGTACGAGGGTTAGCAATCTCCAATCTAAACAAGTAGTAGTAATAGTTAAAAAGGCTCACCCGCGCGCTGCGAAAGTGATTTTAGTCCCCCTGGCAATGCTTGCCGACACACCTCCGTGCTTTTCTGTGCTCTGCTAATATCTCATCCACATCAAAATAATCCCCGCTCGTAAGCAGACCAGGAGGTATTAATAATCCAGAGGAAGAACCATTGCAGATGAAGACAATTATAATTCTTGTAAGCCTCTTAGCGGCCATTTCTCTGGCCGCGGCCTATACTCCCGAGCAACAGGTCACAGTCGACGGCGTGCACCTGTCCTTCAAACTCGGGCAGGCATACGAAAAGGCCATCCAGGGCCAGGATGTCCCGGCCTTCAACGCCCTGGTCGATCAGTGGAATAACTGGGTCGTTAAGAATTTTGGAAACGACACTGCTTTGCTCATGGCAAAGATGACCGCACCGATCAATTTGCAGAAGCCCTATGTCGCTGCCAACAATACCACAAGCAAGGGCATAGTCCATAAGATCGATAGTGGGGCACAATATACCACCAACGACGCTAATCTGCTATCCGACGCAGCCATGGCAAAATATGCCGCGTCGGAGCAAGGAAAGGCCATTGGCTCGGACTTCCTGGGGGGGGTCTGAGCCGAAAGGATAATAGCCATTTTTTTTTGGGCGCGCACTTCTCTCTTCAGCTTTTCAAGAAGGATTTTCTATGACATTTTTAGAATTTGAAGAGGTACGCCCGGGAGCTGGCCCAGCACGCCAGAGCCTTTTGCAGAAGACCGCCCGTGCACCCGCGGCTCGCAGGGAGGCGCAGAGTCTGCTAGCATTGCGACGCGGGACCCCCGCTGCAAGCTGCGGCATTCTTTTTTAAGTAACCTTGAATATCTTTCCCTATTAGTGACGGGATTTTATGCTTGTAATGGGTTTTTTTGTCTTATATGAAATATGGCCGTTTCCATGCTGTAACAAGTCAAATTGAGAGTAGCGAAAGTAATCATGGCAACAAGATAAAAAAGAAATTAGCTGAAGGCCTTCAGGGGAGTTACGTTATCGATTGATCGTCGTGTCTCCAGTGGTCATCTGGCGATACATTACGTGGCTCCCGGTGCCTTGGGAAGAAGTAGAACGGCGACTCATAGACAGGACGGTAATAGACCGGCTGCACGTAGCTGGGAGGCGAGTAGTAGGCCGGCTGCTGATAGCCGGATGGTGGGGGGCTTGTTACCTGTATCACAATGGAATTGCTCACCTGGTCCCCGATTGCGAATAGTAGAATGTGCTGCCCAATGGTATCCGCATAAATGCCTATGCGGCTGGCCGGGTAGAAGTATTCGTTGTTTTTAACTAGCTTTCCGTCGGGATATATCTCATTAAGATATCCGCTGCCTCCGACGGGCGAAGTGGCTATCAATGATAAAAACGCACCCTGCGGGACTACCACATATTGTGTCCAGCTCTCTGATCCCTGTATCCACAGGGCATTGCCACCTTTGTATGAGTCTTGATATTGAGCATACGGCACTGCTTTCGCCTGGCCGCTTAAGTAGAGACTGGCTGGAGTGTTCCCATTGAGTTCGAATCTCTCCAGAGCAGTCATATGGACGAATGATGCAGAGCCCTGCGGCATGATGTAGTATTGTGAGTATTGCAAACTAGCGTCTTGAGATGCAGGATACGAATATGAAGACGCTGGCGAAACCGCAGTATTCACGCTCTGTGGCATCTGGTACTGCTCTTGAGCTTGAACCCCGCATATGCTCAAGATAAAAAACAAAACTGCCATGGCGGCAGATAGTCTATTACTTATCATATTTTTTTCTCTCCCAATTTTAAACCCACAACAGCTTTAGTTGCTGATCTGGAATAAATAAATTTTCATCATTAGTCTCTATATGTTTTCTATTTTTATGATTGCGAGCGAGATTCCAGAAGAAATGGAGTTATCCTGTTTGGACGCTTCGTTGACTCCTGCATCACATAGCATTGTCTGCAAGCGATAGGCTTTGAGAAAATTGCTGCACAAAAATAGTTGCCGAGAAAAGAATTTTGCAGAAAATAAGGTTGCAGGAGGCATAACCTCCTGCCAAACGTTAGGTGCCTCATTCCGGGGAAACGTTGCCGGCGTTAATCCTGGTATACGTTGTTACGTGGTTATTAGAGTTGTCCGGGTCCACTTCTGCTCCGTACACATATGCCGTATTGGCTATCTGTCCAGGAGCCGCTTCAAAGGGCGCTTGCACGGTAAGCACCAGTTTTGCGCTGCGATACTTGGTCAAGCTTCCCAAGCTCCAAATTCCAGAGTCAAAATCTCCCTGGCTGGCCTTAGGATTTACCAATTCCAATTCTGGTGGCAGGAAATCCTCTACGGTAACATCGGTTGCGCTATCAGGTCCTCTGTTGGTTACCGTCAGCACGTAGTTAAAGAAGCCGCCCGCTGGAGCCGGATTCGACGTAGAGATCATGGATAAGGCCAGATCGGATTTGCTCAGGGGTTTAACTGGCGCAACTACAACAAGGACGGACTCTGAAATGGCGGTATATCCATTAATCTCATCGGTGGCCTTTGCTACCAGATTGTACACCCCGGGGGATACATCGTGCCAGACAAAGGTATAAGGCGATTCGTTCTCAATGGGACTACCCAGTCTGTGAGAATTCTCAAAGTACTCAACATTATTTACCGCATTGCCTTCTGAAATAATATCGACTTTTGAGGTAATAGTAATGTCCGCCGGAGACGTAAATATTTCTCCATTCAGGGGACTTGTGATCATCACAGAAGGTTCCGGTGGGTTGACGGTTATTGCAACCGGTGACGAAGTAACGAAATCACCTCCGCTGTAGGACGCCTTCGCAACCAAAGTATGAGGGCCGGGGAATAATTCGTTGTTGTACAGGGTAATCCGACAGTTATCAACGCCGTCAGAACATGATCCTGCTAATTCTGTTCCCTCCGGGTAGTCGGTGACTACTATATCGCTTGCACCTCCAGAAGCGACGACGCGAATGGGGATCTGCACATTAAAGGTATCTGGATAAACCCTGAATAGATCACCGTCATGAGGGCTGAGGATCCTCACAGAAGGTGGATGAGAAATCTGAAGCACATCTATGGCAATTGTAAGATTCTGCAAGTTGCCCATTTCGTCATTAACGCTAAATTCAATCGAATCGTTACCGACGTAACCCCTATTAGGCACGTAGATCATATTCGGCGCCGTTCCGCTGATATTTCCATGACTGGGCGATCTGACGATTAGATAGCTCAATTGATCGTTATTGATATCCCTTGCAGTCAGCTTGAAGATCTTGGAAGTATCATTTCCGGTTACAACATTCTGAACCTCTGCGGTGGACGATTGGTTCTGAAAATCAAAAGCGATCGTGGCTGTGTTGACAGTATTCAAGGCGTCCGCGATATTATCGCTGTCATCAATCACTAATTCTGATACTCCTTCATCTTTGGCCAGCAAATTCCACTGATGGTCGCAGTTCTGATCTCCATCGTTGCATGGCGTTTGACCACCAGACGCGATATTCAAGAATAGCACCATGAGTAATGTCATCTTGAGCATTGCCCACGAAACCTTAAATTCCAACCCCTTACTCATAATAAATCCTCATATTTCTCTTAAGTGATAGATGTTAATGCATGCATATATAAATAACTTTTGTTGAAAATTTATTTTATATTTAACCAAGCTCTTCTCATCTTCAGGCCCAGCCGCTATCGGGAAGGTCTGCTTCTTCCTGATCCAAGCCAAATAGCTGTATAAGATTCCTTTGAGAAAGAAAGGCCAATTATTGGTTTTGTCTCCTGGTGCTATTTACATTTTTGATTAGTTCTGTAATATCATTAGCCATTATGTAAAATATATACGAAAAACTTGCAGTCAATCCAAAATCGCATTTGCTTTATCAAGTTTATTTGATCAGAATGGAATATTCTGGTCGATTATCCGTGAACGCTTTTGGTCCAGCATTAAAATAAATACAATGTTGGGCTCTATATTTTTCCCTATTTGCAGTCTCGAATTCGATACAGCTTCTCTAATGCTATGGATTGGCCGTCCTCCAGAAAAAGCAAAAAAAGCATGCTTACTGCACCGCGCTCTTCACCTCATCCACGATCTTGTCGATGAGGCTCTTCTCCTTCTCAGTCTGCTTCTTTTTCTTCTCGCCAAATTCAGCAGCTAGCGCCTCAAGAAGCTGCTTTTGCCGCTCTGTCAGGGATGATGGCGTCTTGATTTTGACCTTTACATGCAGATCGCCCGAGCCAATGCCCTGCAGCCTGGGCATGCCCTTTCCCCTCAGCCGGAAAACGGTTCCCGTCTGCGTTCCCGTCGGCACCTTTATCTTGGCCCTTCCTCCCAGAGTCGGAACCTCCAGCTCTGCGCCCAGCGCCGCCTGGGTGAAGCTGATGGGCGTCTCCAGAAGCAGGTCGCTTTCCACGCGCTGGAACTTGGGGTGGGGCAGGACGTTTATGACTATGTAAAGGTCTCCGCTCTCCCCTCCCGGCCCGGCGGAATCTCCCTGGCCGCGCAGCTTGAGGTGCTGACCGTCCTCTACGCCCGGCGGGATCTTGATATTGATCTTGCGGTTCTTTCGCACCCTCCCCGAGCCGGCGCAATCTCCGCAGGGAGCAACGATGATCTGCCCTCGGCCGCCGCACTTGGGGCAGGCCGAAGAGGTGACCATCTGTCCGAAGGGAGTGTTCTGGGCTCTGGTGATCTGTCCCGTGCCGCGGCAATTGCTGCAGGTAGTGGGGCTGGTGCCGGGCTTGGCCCCGCTGCCGTGGCAGGTGGTGCAGCTCTCCGTGCGCGGCACCTCAATGGTCGGCTCCAGACCCGTGGCCGCCTGCTCTAAAGTAATTTGGATGTCGTAGCGCAGATCCCGGCCCCGGGCGGGCCCTCGGCTGCGGCCACCGCCCCCGAAGAACATATCAAAGATGCTCTCGCCGCCGCCTCTTCCTCCGCCCCCTCCAAAGCCCCTCAGCAGATCCTCGAAGTTCACTCCGCGGAACAGGTCCTCTTGCGAGTACTGGCTATTGATTCCAGCGTGGCCGAACTGGTCGTACTTCTGCCGCTTTTCCGGATCGGAGAGGACTGCATAGGCCTCGGATAGCTCCTTGAACTTCTCCTCAGCATCGGGCTCTTCCGACCTGTCGGGATGGTACTTCATGGCGAGCTTGCGGTAAGCTCCCTTGAGGTCCTTCTCGCTCGAATCCTTGGGCACTCCCAAGACCTCGTAGTAGTCCTTCTTCTCCGGCATTTTATTCAGTTCCTTGTGGGCGGCATTCCTTAGAGCGGTTCAATTTGTCTACGCTGTCTACGTTGTCACTTCTTGCTTCTTCACTTCTTATCGTTTACTACCTCGTAGTCGGCATCCACTGTCTGATCCGACTGCCCTTGCCCTGAAGTTTGCTCTTGACCCGAGCCCTGGCCCTGCGAAGCCTGCTGCTTTTCCTGCTGCTCCTGTGCCGCCTTCTGGTACATGGCAGCCGACAGCTCGTAGATGGAATTCTGCAGTGCTTCGGTCTTGGCCTTGATCTCGGAGATCTCGCCTCCCGTCTGGGCATTCTTCAGGTCGGCAATGGCCTTCTCGATCTTCTCCTTCTGCTCGGCCGTGGCCACATCGCTTGCCTCTTTGAGCATCTTCTCCGAAGCGTAGACCAGAGAGTCAGCCGCATTCTTGACCTCGATCTCTTCCTTTCTCTTCAGGTCGTCGGCCGCGAAACGCTCTGCGTCTTTGATCTTGGCATCGATATCATCCTTGCTCAATTTGTGAGGCGCAGTGATGGTTATCCTCTGCTCCTTCTTGGTGGCCATATCCTTGGCTGAGACATGAATGATGCCGTTGGCGTCAATGTCGAAGGTGACCTCGATCTGGGGAATGCCGCGGGGCGCGGGCGGAATGCCCACCAATGTAAACCTTCCCAAAGAGACATTGTCTTTGGCCAGGGGCCTTTCGCCCTGCAGCACATTGACCTCAACACTTGTCTGGTTGTCGCCGGCCGTGGTGAATATCTGGCTCTTTCGAGTGGGAATGGTGGTATTCCTCTCAATCAGCTTGGTGGTGACTGCGCCCAAAGTCTCAATGCCCAGAGAGAGAGGTGTTACGTCCAATAGCAGCAGATCCTTGACCTCGCCGCCCAAAACGCCCGCCTGAATGGCTGCCCCCATAGCCACGCATTCCATTGGGTCCACGCCGCGCTCAATTTCCTTGCCCATGAAGCTCTTTACGAACTCCTGCACTACAGGCATCCTGGTGGGACCGCCTACTAATATGATCTTGCCGATGTCCGATTTCTCCAGCTTGGAGTCTCTCAGAGTCTGAGACATGGGACCGCGGCAACGCTCAATGACATCCTGGATGAGTTCATCGAGCTTGGATCGGTCCAGCGTCATGGAGAGATGCTTGGGGCCGCTGGCGTCCGCCGTGATGTAGGGCAGATTGAGGTTGGTCTGCATCACGCTGGAGAGCTCTATCTTGGCCACCTCTACTGCTTCCCGCAGGCGCTGCATGGCCATGGAGTCGCCCCGCAGGTCGATGCCCGAATCCTGCTTGAACTTCCCCAGGACAAAGTTGGTCAGTCGTTCATCCATGTCCCTGCCGCCCAGTTGAGTATCACCGGAGGTGGATCTGACCTCGAAGACGCCCTCACCTATCTCCATGATGGTGACGTCCAGTGTGCCGCCGCCCAGATCAAAGACCATGATCTTGTGCTCGCCCACCTTATCCAGGCCAAAGGCCAGAGCCGCAGCCGTAGGCTCATTGATGATGCGAACGACCTCCAGGCCGGCGATGGTTCCCGCATCCTTGGTCGCCTGCCTCTGATTGTCATTGAAGTAGGCAGGAACGGTTATCACGGCTTTATCCACGGTGTCGGCCAGGTATGTCTCCGCATCCGTCTTGATCTTGCGCAGGATCTGGGCGGATACATCCTCAGGGCTGTACTCCTTTCCATAAACCTTGACTTTGTAGTCCGTGCCCATCTTGCGTTTGATGCCCGTGATGGTGCCTTCCGGATTGGTGACTGACTGTCTCTTGGCTGGCTCGCCAACCAGAACCTGGCCATCTTTGGTGAAGGCCACGTAGGATGGAAATGCCTTGCCGCCGATGCTTGTCCCTTCTGCGCTGGGAATTATGGTGGGTCGGCCACCGATTAGAACTGCAGCCGCCGAATTGCTGGTTCCAAGGTCAATGCCGATAATTTTTGACAAGATCTCATCTCCTGAAATTGAAAGTTATCACAACTTGTGAATATTTAAGCATATCATCATTCATCTTTTCGCCACTGCAACCTTTGAGAAGCGAATGACATGATTGTTAAAGAGGTAGCCCTTCTGTATCTCTTCTGCCACTGTGCCTTCTTCCAGCTCTTCCGTCGTGACCTGAAAGAGAGCCTCATGTCGATAGGGATCAAACCTCATGCCTTTTGCCTCTATGGGCATGAGCCCCTCTCCCGAAAGTATATCGAGCAGCTGCATGTAGAGCACCTTACTGCCTTCGTCGTGCTTTGCTGCTACGTCCAGGCTGTCGAGCACGGGAAGAAGCTTTGAGACGAGCTTCTCAGAGGCGTATTTTACATTGTCTTCCTTCTCGCGGGCCGATCTTTTCATGACGTTGTCCAGATCCGCCCGACAGCGCATCAAGAGGTCGAGCCGCTCCTCTGCCAGGCTCTGGGCAGAGGAGAGCTGTAGCAGTAGCTCCTCGACATTCGCGCCTGAGGTCTCCGGTTTCGTTTCAGATTTTGCATCATCCGCATCCGCCATAAGCTCCACCCAAAGTTTGTCCTTATAGAAATCATAGGGAGGAATTGGGCCGGCTTTGCCGGCGCCTTTTTGTCCCTTGTCTCTTTAGTAGTGAGGCATCGGCATCGTGAGGCATGGTGTAGTCATGCGGGCTTTGGCCGGGCTTGGGTGCCATCTCTTCTCTCTTGGCAGCAATGACATCATCCACTCGCAAAACCATGGTGGCAGCTTCGGTTGCGGATTTGATGGCCTGAGTTTTTACCTTTAACGGCTCTACAACGCCCTCGGCCAGCATATCTGAGGGCTGGCCGGTGATTATGTTCAGCCCGAAGTTCTTCATGCCCTGGCCGCTCTTGGCTCTCAGAGCCGCTAAGCTGTCCACTGGATCGAAACCTGAGTTCTCAGCCAGGGTCAGGGGAATGGACTCCACAGCATCGGCGAAGGCCCGAACGGCCAATTGCTCTCGCCCTTCCAGGGTGGATGCATACTGTCTCAGATTCTCGGCCACAAAGATCTCCGGAGCGCCTCCGCCGGGCACAATCTTTCCGGAGCGAATGACGTCCATTACCACATTGAGGGCATCATCCAGGGCGCGCTCCATCTCCTCTAAGAACTGCTCCGAGACGCCGTGCAGGATGATGGATACGGCCTTGGCCTTCTCGCAGCCCTCCACGAAGATCATGTGCTTGTCTTTGCCGATCTTGCGCTCTTCCACAAGAGCCGCCGATCCCAGATCCTTGGAAGTGACGACCATCACGTCGCCCACCAGCCTTGCCCCCGTGGCCAATGCCAGCATCTTCAGATCCTCTCTCTTGACCCGGCGAACAGCTAAAATTCCCAGCCTTGCCAGATAGTTTTGGGCAGTAACCCCGATGCCCTTCTCGCAGAAGACAACATTGGCTCCGGCTGCGACAATGGCATCAACCTGAGACTTGATAACCAACTCCTCGCCCTCTTTGAAGCTGGCGAGATTCTTGGCCTCAGTGATAGTGACCTTGGCATCCGTATCCAGCTTCTTCAGCTCGAGAGTGCCTTCCAGGAGCATGATCTTGGCCATTCTCTATGCGCTTTGGCATCTCCAGGGATGTTCTCTCTTTCTCGATTACTATGCCGTAGTTTATGACCGAGTCCTCGATTCTGCCGCCCGGGATCAGGACGATCTTGACATTCTCTTCAATGTCCTTGCCCTCAAAACCGGCCACGGCTCGTGCTGCATCCACTGAGATTTTTGCCAGCTTATCCATGGCGATCTCTATGCCCTTTCCTCGCATGGCTGTCTGGGCAATCTTCAAAAGCACGCTGTCGTCGCCTGAGACGTCTATGGCCATCTCGGAAAGCACTTTTTGCGCCCTGGCTGCAGCTTGCTTATATCCCTGCACGATGACTGTGGGGTGGACATCCTGATCCAGTAGCGCTTCGGCCTTTTCCAGCAGCTTGCCGGCGATTATCACCGCGGTGGTGGTGCCGTCTCCAATCTCATCGTCCTGGGCTTTTGCCACCTCGACAATCATCTTGGCCACTGGGTGCTCAATATCCATCTCTCTGAGAATGGTGGCTCCGTCATTGGTGATGGTTGCCTCTTCGCCGGCGATGAGCATCTTGTCCATCCCTTTGGGTCCAAGGGTGGTCCGAACAGCCTCTGCGACCGCCTTTGCAGCTAAGATGTTCCTGCGCTGCGCTTCTTTACCAGTCTCTCGTTTGCTTCCTTCTTTCAATATAATTATCGGTACGCCGCTCAAACCTGCCAAACCTATAGTCCTCCCCGACTTTTTTCATACTACCAGTTTGAAGTTCTATATAAAAGATTCGCATGATTTTAGACAGCATTTGTATGCAACCCAGCATATATATAGTCTATATAGGAAGATCTATATAGTCATCTCTCGGTCAAGCCAATTAGAACAAATGCCAATTTAGCAAATGACATTAAAAGGGATCTGCGGTGACATCGAAGATCATCTCAAATAATCTAAATCTCTGGTATGGAGAAAAGCAAGCTCTCAAGGACATAAACCTGGAAATTCCTGAGAAAAAAATTACTGCGCTCATTGGCCCTTCGGGCTGCGGCAAGTCAACTTTTATCCGCTGTCTGAACCGGATGAACGATCTCGTGGCCAAGATTCGCATTGAGGGCCAGGTCCTCTATGACGATATCGATATTTATGGAAAAGATGTCGATGTCGTGGAACTGCGTAAGAGGATCGGCATGGTATTTCAAAAGCCTAACCCCTTCCCCATGTCCATTTACGACAACATTGCCTATGGCCCCAGAATTCATGGGCAGAAAAATGTCGATAAAATTGTAGAGCGCAGTCTGAAGGATGCCGCCCTCTGGGAGGAGGTCAGCGAGAGGCTGGACCAGCCGGCCTTGGGCCTATCCGGCGGCCAGCAGCAGAGGCTGTGCATCGCCAGGACCCTGGCCATGAAGCCGGATGTTATCTTATTTGATGAACCATGCAGCGCTCTCGATCCCATCTCCACCGGCAAGATCGAGAGCCTCATGGAGATCCTGAAGGACAACTATACCCAGGTGATTGTGACCCATAACATGCAGCAAGCGGCCAGGATCTCCGACTGCACCGCCTTCTTCTTGCTCGGTGAGCTGATCGAGGTGGGAGAGACAAAACGCATCTTTGAGATGCCGAAGATGAAGAGCACTGAAGATTATATCACAGGAAGGTTTGGCTAGGGAAGGTAGCTGAGGTTTTGAGGAGAGGTAAGATGAGCCCGTATCGAGAGCGGTATCACAGAGATCTGAAGGAGCTAAAAAATCTTACAAAAGATCTGGCGGATCGGGTTGGAGGAGCTATAGATAAATCTGTTTTAGCCTTGCGTGATGCAAATGTGGATCTGGCCAGAGAGGTCATCAAACAGGATCAAGAAATGGATGATTTGAGCCTGAAGATAGAGAATTTATGCATGGAGCTCCTGGCTTTGCAGCAACCGATGGCCAAGGATCTGAGACGCATTATCGGCATCCTGAAGATTTGCATCGATCTGGAGAGGATCGGCGACTTGGCCGTAGATGTGGCCAGAGTTACCACACAATCGCAAAATAAGATTCAGATAACAAAGCTGGAGTATATTCCTCGCATGGCGGAGATCAGCAAAAAGATGCTCGAACAGTCCATGGAGGCCCTCATGAATAGCGACGCAGATTTGGCCAGACAGGTCACCAAATGGGATTATGAGATCGATGGGCTTTACGTCAAAGCCAGAACCAAGCTCCTGAAAATAATTATTGAAAGACCTGAAGTGATCAACGAAGGAACGGCTCTGCTCATGGTGAACCGGCATCTGGAAAGGACCGGCGATCATATCTGCAATATTTGTGAGACCATCGTCTATATGGTGGAAGCAAAGAGAGAACATCTCAATTAGGGTTGCTTATGGACACAAGAAAGGTACAGAGAACCGGCAAGTCGACCTTTATCGTCTCCCTTCCCAAAAGCTGGGCGACAAAGAACGGCATTTCTGCCGGTTCGATAATTTACATCAATCAGGGGGATAATGGATCTCTCACATTATCCACGGATCGCTCCGAGCGCGACCTGCGAGTGCGCCTCGATATTGGCGACAAAATGGGAGAGCATCTGGTAAGGGATATCATTGGATGCTACGTGGGTGGCTATAGAACGATTGAAGTGACGTCCGGGCACATGTCCTCTATGCAGAAGAAGGACCTGCACCAGATCGTCAACAAGCTCATCGGCCCCGAGATCCTGGAAGAGACCATAAACAAGGTTGTCATTCAGGATCTGTTAAGCTCCGAGGAGCTTCAGTCCGAGCGGGCGCTAAAAAGAATCAGAACCGTAGTGAAATCCATGATCACCGATTCGCTCAACAGCCTTTTAAATAATAACGAGGAGCTGGCGATTGATGTGATCCAGAGGGACAATGACGTGGACCGGCTCAACCTTCTTATCTCCCGCCAGTTCACAGAGATCCTGAGATCGGGCTCTGTGAGGCAAGAGACACTCAATCCCATCACAGCTTTCAATTATATGCAGGCGGCATCCAACCTGGAGCGCATAGCGGACCACGCCCATCGCATTGCCGAGATCGCCAGCCAGCGAAGCTACAGCCTGCCCGAGGATTTGAAAGAGGAGCTGTCCCGCATGGATTCATTGCTGTGCGGCCTGCTTGACGACTCTATATCCTATTTGCTGCAGACCAACTCCAACAAGGCCAATGAGCTTATCGACAGGATCAGAGAGGTTCAGAAGCATGCGGAGGGGATAGCCAAATCATCCGACAGCAAAGACAAATCGGAGATGCTGGTTAGGCTGGTCCTGGCGAGCAGTCTGGAGCGCATGCTTGACTACATCATGAACATAGGCGAATTGACCATAAACCTCAGCCATGCCACTCACTCAACTGAGAAAGCGTGAGGCTCAGGTTTCAAAAAGAGGGCTTATCAGCTCGTTAGCGCGGACGTATAGGCTCCGATGCTTGGCAGCGTTGGTCCATTTAGCTCAGGCAGGTGCTCTTGCAGTTCATTATGCATATCCAAGACTCTTAGCTCCTGTGAAAATCCAGGTCGCTAATAGCAGTGATGCAATGCAAATTATTTATTCCTTCTCTTGTAGCAAGAAAAGCATCTCGCTTTCATTCGGATGAGACTTGCGGATGCCTGTGCGGCCCCCGCTCGCGCAATGTGTGAGTGGAAGCGTGTCGATCTAGCTCGTATCACTTCATCTCATCAAAAACATCCGTAACGAAAACTTCTCTGCACTCAATGGCATTCTTTTCACTTCCGAGATGAAGATGGTGCGGGAAGGTCTTCATATTGGGCCAGTGGGGTGCATTGTCCCATCTTTGTACCATTTGATCGCCTTTCCGGACATGGTATGAGTAGCTTCTGAAGTCCCTGCCGTGAGACTCATTGATGTGGAGAACGTATCCTCCCTTCAATGAGGCGATGGCACGCAGTGCTTGTCGTCCAGGCTCTTGGACTAATACAATTACTGCTATCTCTAGAACGATGTCGCTGGTTGACAGGACATCGAGGATCTCCTGGGCTTTCATGCCTTGAGACCTTTAAGTCTGGCTTCGACGTTTCTCCAGTAGCTTCGAGCCGATTCGTAGCTCTCCCAGATTATGAAGTCGTCCCACTCCTCAAAGGACTCTTCCCCAATCCTTGATTCAATGCGCCTCTTGAAATCCTCAAAGCTCATTTTGTACTTGGCGCACATCTCCGATATCTTGAAATCGAAGTGGCGGATCTTTGATGCAGCCTGATCCAGGACGAGGCATTTCAGAGCATCCTTCTCGTTCTTAAATAAGCCCTCTCTTACGAGCATGGCGATGGGCTCAAAGACATCCCTGGATACCTCGACGGTGTCGTTCATTTTCTCACCAGCTTGAAAAATGGTGCTTTAAAGATATAAATCCTAGTGGTGATATGCCACGGCTTGCGTTACTCGGGCATGTTGCCGTGGCCCGACGCTGGTGAGAGCGTTCGCCAGGAACGGCCAGGCTTACTCCTGAACAGTATGATTTTCGTCTCACACGAGGATGCAGAGCTTCATCACCTGCTCGAATTATTTCCTACTCGATTCCCTTTCCAGACGGAGTAGCTTCTCCTTCATCTCTGTGCCCCAGAAATATCCACCCAGGCCCTTCTTGGCGACCACCCGGTGACAGGGCACGAGAATGGCAAAAGGATTCGTCGCCATGGCCCGGCCCACAGCCCGTGCCGCCCCCGGCCTGCCCGCGCATGCCGCGACCTCGCCGTAGGTCATGGTCCGGCCGCGCGGGATCGCCTGCACCAGGGCATAAATCTGCTTTTGAAACTCGGTACATACGGACATGTCCAGCTCCGCCTTTGGGCAGGGCGCGCCGCCTTCCAGATGGGCGGCGATCTCCTCTGCCAGCTTGGAGGGCTCGGTGGGCATATCCTGGGAAAAATAGATCCTCTTTACCATCTCCCCGCGCCGTTCTATGAGAAGATAGCAGCCCAAAGATGGCAACGAAGGCACCGGCACGTCATTCTTTGATGATCTCCCGGAAGGTCTTGAAGCGGCCCAGCTCGATCATCTCCACCTGCAGGCCGGCGGTGTCCAGGATGGCGATGCTGGAGAGGCCCGTGAAGTGGCCCCAGATCTCGCCGGGATTGACCAGGAGCGTCTTGCCGTGCCTTGTCACCTCAGCGCGGTGGTTGTGGCCGCGGACCACGACATCGTAGAGCTGTGAGGCTACCACGGCCTTTACCAGCGGCTCCTCGGTGCCGTGCAGGAGAGCGATCTTCAGGCCGTCCGCCTCGATCTCCCCAAAGTCGCCCAGGTACTCGCCGCCCACGCGGGCGAACTCGCGGGCCAGGCCCACCCGGTCGCCGTCGTTGTTTCCGTAGACGAGCTTGACGGGAATGCCAAAGCCCTCAAAGGTGTAGCAGTTGCCGGAGCCGATCATGTCCCCGGCAAAGAGCACCAGATCCACTTTCTTTTGAGAAAAAACCCGCAGAGCATCCTTGACGCCTTGGATGCTGTCATGGGCATCGGACATAATTCCTATGAGCATCAAATCACCCGCAGAATCGCATCCGATAATTATATTTTGCCATAGGACTGCCCCCGCCAAAAAGTGTTTTGCGGGCGTTAGGCTCGAAGGGCTTAAGTACAAGGAATAACCTGGTAGCGAGAGGCCCGCCTTAACTCAGCCTGGTAGAGTGCGCGGCTGTAGTATGTCTCGCACCGTAGAGGTGCTACGCGCAGTCACCGCGATGTCCCCGGTTCGAATCTGGGAGGCGGGATCTGTCTATTGTCCGGATGGTGTAGTGGCCCATCATGAAAGCCTGTCGAGCTTTCGACCCGGGTTCGAATCCCGGTCCGGGCGTTGATTTACAGGGAAAGGAGGGGACCTCGCAAGGGTTCTCGCTTTTCACCAGCACATTTTTTGGTCAATATGAGTTTTGCCGTCAGGAATTGACTATTTAAGTCCTCGATGAGTCCTCTGTGCGCTCTGTGCCTGCGATGATGGTAGTCAGAAACCATTTTGATTGTAGGATGGTAAGGCCAACAAACATATATTCGTTAAGCACTTCCTCTATCTATGACATGGATGACATCCAGCAGATGTCCGGAATCAAAGTTGGACAGTCTTCTACAGGGACATGCGAGCATAACTGAGACGACATGCTAATATCTCCAGCGGAAAAGGCAGTCTAACTCGGCACTACGGCATTTGCTTCCTAGCGATTCTGATTTCCTATCCACTTTGGCATGCTTCTGCTGGCATGGGCTGTGCATTCGCCATAGAAACTGTGGCTACTTGCTTAAAAAGGGTTGGCTCATCGATCTCTCTTTCGATACGGTCGACAGCTCGAAAACGAAATATAAAAATGATATCTAAATTATGAAAATTTAAATTCAAAAATCTAACCAATCAAAATCTTGCCATGCTTGTCGATCTTTCCCTCAGAGATCCTGGTAGAGCTTATGCGGACAAGATCCTGAGCAAGCTGATACTCAATCACCGATATCTGGAGCGGCTTTAGGTTTTTCTTTGCTCTCAGCCGGTTGATCTTCTCAGCCATGGGCATGGTCTCCGGAGAGACGACAATGAAATCAAAGTCTTCATAGATGGAGGAGCCGCATTGATCGTCGATCTTTATGATGTTGGCATGCTCGATGCCAAAGCACCTCTGCACGACCGCCCGCAAATTCTTCTCCCTTACATCAAAATTGCGCACGGATCTGCTTCTGCTCTCTCTGGCCATCTCGTCGGAGGTGAGACCAATTACCACCTCGCCCTCTCCGCCCAGCTCATAGGCACGCCTCAGCAAGGAGATATGCCCATCATGAATGGGATCGAAGGTGCCTCCTACTGCAACTCTGGCCATACAGGCCCGCAAACGAGAGAGCCATATAAGTACTTGGCGGCATTGCTCCGGGCTTAGATTCGCCGCCCCCGGAAGCGCTCCAGGATCTTGGTCACAATGCGGCTTGAGCTGCAAAGAAGGCAGGGCTCATGCTCCTCGATGCGCACAATCCGGGGACGGAGACCGCGGCGAAATAGCTCCGCCTGCAAAGCCGCCTCATCAAAATGCTGATCATAGCCCAGCGTGATTATGTCCGGTTTGAGCTGCTCAACCGTCCGGAAGATATCCTTCTCCTCACCCAGCACGGCTCTGTCCACGACCTTGAGGGACTCTACCATCCTCAGTCTCTGCTCCTCAGGCAGGATGGGCTTGGGCTTGTGGCGCACATTCACATCCCTGGCAACAATTACCACCAGCTCGTCACCTAACGCTCTGGAGTGCTCCAGGTAGAGGACGTGGCCGGGATGGAGAAGGTCAAAGGTGCCTGTGGCGACTACCAGCGTCAAGGCCTGTCCTCTTTGAATTCATCATCAAATTCATCATCGAAATCGTCATCAAAGCCGTCGTCTTTAAACTCCACATCTAAAATGGCCAGATCGCGCCGCCTTCCCGCGCCGTCATAGCAGGCGAAGCTCTGCTCGTCGAAAGGCGGGCCGACAATGATGTTATAGTCCCCGGTGCGAGAGAAAAAGATGAGGTCCGGCTCGGACGGCCTGAGATCGCCGGAAGGATGGCTATGCGCTGAGCCCGCCACCTGCATGTTGGGCAGCATGTAGAGCCGAACCAGAGCGCTCATGCGGGAGCTTTCCGTGCCGGGCAGGATGAGAACCTCGGTGATGATCTCCTTATCAACCTGAAGCAGCCCTGCGAACTCCACCGGCAGAGAGGAACGGGACGCCTCCAAGATGAATCGCAGCGTATCCCGGGCAATGCCGCGCACCTTTCTCGTCCTCATCATTCCTCACCTTCATGCCAGCCTCGGCTCACAGCGCCTCCGCTTCAATGGCGCGCAGATGAATGCAGTCTCCCGCCAATACCCGTTTCAGCTCATCCCCGGTCCGAAGGAGAAGGGCACCGTCCTCCGCCAGATCCACGGCCTCGCCCACCTGGTCGCCTGCTGCGGAGGTGATGCGCACCTGCCGCTTCAGGGTGAGCGATCGGCTGCGCCATTCTTCATAGATCTCTTTGCTTCCCATCTTTTCGTATGCCACTTCTATCTCCTCAAGAATCCTGCAGATCAGCTCGCATCTGTCGATGTCATGGCCAAGCTCTGCCGCCAGAGAGGTCGATCTCCACTCGGCCGGAAAGCCGGACGGGTCATTATTGGCATTGAGGCCCAGTCCCACCACGGCATAATCCAGCCGGTCCACCTGCGCGCCCACCTCCATGAGGATGCCGCAGATCTTTAGCTCCCGGATCAAGAGGTCGTTGGGCCACTTGATGCCCGCTTCCAGGCCGAGCATGGAGGAGAACGCCCGGCAGAGAGCTACGCTCGCGGCCATGTTTATCTGGTAGACATGATTGAGCGGCATTTTTGGCTTTAAGATGAGACTCATCCAGATTCCACCGGGAGGCGAAGCCCAGGGCCGGGAGAGTCTGCCCCGGCCTTGTGTCTGGGTCTCGGCCAGGATGACGGTGCCGCTCGGGCAATCGCGGGCCAGAGAGAGGGCAACCTCATTGGTGGAGCCGACCTCGCCAGAGATGCGCATATCTCTTCCCAGCCACTTTGTTTTAAGGCAGCAGGAGATGCGGTCCGCATCCAGAAGGTCGGGCTTTTTGGCCAATCGGTAGCCCTTCCCGGTAGAGGCGGTGATCTCATATCCTCTCTGGCGAAGGACCTGGATCTGCTTCCAGACGGCGGCGCGGGAGATGGCGAGCCTTTTGGCCATCTCCTCGCCAGATACCCACTCTCCCGAGATCAAGAATGAGAGGATATCAAGTGCTGCCACCTTCAGCTCTTCTCCTCGGCCCTGTTCTGGCTGAGGTAGGACCCCACGGCCGCGGAGATGGCGGCGATCTGGCGGTTGTCCGCACCTAAGGCTGAAGCCAGAGACATGCCTTTCTCATAATCCTCTACGGCCACGATCTTGACGGCCTCGACGATGTTCTCATCTTTGATGAAGTGAGTATTTATGTCTCCGCTGCGGAACCTCTTATTTCGGAGGACAGCTTTGTGGAATATCAGATTGGTTTTGACTCCCACAATGATGTACTCATAAAGGGCGCGCTCCATTCTGGCAATGGCCTCTTTGCGGTCTTTGCCGTGGGCCACCAGCTTGGAGATCAAAGAGTCGTAGTAGGGCGGGATGACGTAGCCGGTGTAAACTCCGCTGTCCACTCTTATGCCCGGACCGCCCGGGCTTCTGTAGCGCTTAATCTTTCCGGGGCAGGGGGCAAAATCGTTGAGGGGATCCTCAGCATTGATGCGGCACTCGATGGCCCAGCCGTTAATTTTCATGTCGCTCTGGTCGTAGCCCAGAGGGTAGCCTGCCGCCACCATGATCTGCTCTTTGGCCAGGTCTACGCCGGTTACCATCTCTGTGATGGGGTGCTCTACCTGCAGGCGGGTATTCATCTCCAGGAAGTAGAAGTCGCCGCGCGAGTACATGAACTCCACTGTGCCGGCGCTGGAATAGCCTATAGCTTTCGCAGCTTTGACGGCGATGGAGCCCATCCTCTGGCGCAGCTCCTCGGTCATGACGGGCGAAGGAGACTCCTCGATCAGCTTCTGGTGGCGGCGCTGGATGGAGCACTCCCGGTCTGAGACATAGATGGTCTTTCCATAATTGTCGGCCAGGATCTGAAACTCGATGTGCCGGGGCTCGGTCAGGTATTTTTCGATGTAGATGGTGTCGTCGCCAAAGGCGCTTCTGGCCACGGACTGAGAAGAGATGAGGGCGGGCAAGAGCTCCTCGCGGCTCTGCACGATCTTCATGCCGATTCCACCGCCTCCTGCCGCCGGCTTGAGGATAATGGGGTAGCCGATGGCGTCTGCGATCTCGGCGGCTTCTTGCGGATCGCTGATGCCCTCTTCGATGCCGGGCACAATGGGAACGCCGGCATCTTTCATGGTCTGGCGGGCAGTGATCTTGGAGCCCATGGCGTCGATGGCCGAAGACGGAGGGCCAATGAAGACGATGCCGTTCTCCTTGCAGGTCGAGGCAAATAGCGTATTCTCGGAGAGAAAACCGTAGCCTGGATGGATGGCCTGGGCACCGGTCTCAAGAGCGGCTTTGATGATATTGTCTATCCTCAGGTAGCTCTGGCGGGAGGGTGCCGGCCCGATGAAGACGGCCTCGTCTGCGTATTTGGCGAAAAGGGCGTTTTTGTCCGCTTCGGAGTAGACGGCCACAGTCGAGATGCCCAGCTCCCGGCAGGCGCGCATCACCCGGATGGCGATCTCTCCCCGGTTGGCGATCAGGATCTTGTTGAACATTCCCTGGTGAAAGACGCTGCCAAGGTAAAACCTTTTTGGAAGGGGCAGCTTCTTTAGAGACGATGGTGATGATGCCAAAAAATAGAGCCTAATGAATTTGATCTAAGTGATAGTAGTAGGCAAAACATTATATCGATAGCGCCAAATATTTTACTGAGAAGGGGATTAAGAAAATGGTTCAGGTAAATTTAACCGTGGCAATGGGAGTGCTTGTGATTCTTACCGGCATCGCTCTGGTCGGGGTTCAGGTAATGGAGAGCCAAGGCGGGGAGATGCAGAGCGATAGCTTCAAGCTCATAGGAGCGGAGGCGGGGGCCACCAAGTTTCAGGTAGAGACGGCCTTTCCGGGAGTGCCCATGATCGCTCTGGGGATGATCCTGCTAATTGCGGGAGCTTTTTTATCGGGAAGATCCTGACTAGCTCCTTTCGGCAAATCCCCTGCAGCTAGCTTTTCCGTCAGCCTATGCCATTAGCCTTGGCAAACAGCAAAGCTAAGCAAAGCAAAAGCTAAAAATGCATGAGACCCTAATTTTGTGCCATGTTGCCCAGGGATCTATCTCAGGATGAGTGCACGAGTCTTCTTTCTGCTGCCAGATACGGCCGGCTGGGGCTGTCCAAAGATAATCTGCCTTATGTTGTTCCCATGTCCTATGTCTACCAAGACGGCAAGATCTACCTTCACTCCCGCGGCATGGGAAAGAAGGTCGAGTATGCCACGAAGAATCCCAGGGTGTGCTTTCAGATAGATGTTTTGGAAAAGGAGCGCTGGTCGAGCGTCGTCGCCTTTGGCATCGCCGGCTGTCCGAGAGCGTAGAAGCCAAGCAGAAGATGTTTGATGCCTTCACCAAAAAGGGCCAGGGCGGGCACGCCGGCAAGAAGTTCTCCCGCGAGGAGCTGGAGAGGATGCCCATGACCATCTGGGAGATCGAGATTGAGGAAATGACCGGCAGAGAGGGCGTCTGGTAGGCATCAGTCGGTCTGAGGTAGAATGCCCCCCGCAGTGAAGTGGACTGAGAAGTACCGGCCCGATACGCTCAAACAGGTTTTAGGCAACGGCAAGGCCATAGAGGAGCTGCGGGCCTGGGCGGCGTCCTGGGAGAGGGGCGCGCCCATCACGGGAGCTGTCATCCTCTACGGCCCGGCGGGAACGGGCAAGACCTCTGCAGCTCTGGCGCTGGCGCGTGAGTTTGACTGGGACTACATCGAGATGAATGCCAGCGATGCGCGCACGGCAGGCATGATTCAGAAGATTGCCGGGCCGGCCTCGCGCTCCATGACCTTCTCCGGCAAGCCGCGGCTGGTCATTTTGGATGAGGCGGACAATTTGCACGGCACTGCCGACCGGGGCGGAGCGGCGGCCATGCTGCGTCTGGTCAGAGAGACCAGTCAGCCCGTTCTCCTCATAGCCAACGAGTACTATGATATGGAAAAGCCCCTGCGGGATGCGGCCAAGGGCATACAGTTTCGGTCGGTGCGCTCCACCACCATCGCCCAGGCTCTGCGGGAGATCTGCCGGGCAGAGGGCGTGGACTGCGATCCTGATGCGCTGATGATGATTGCGGAGCGGGCGGGAGGCGACATGCGCTCCGGCGTGAACGATCTGCAGGCCGCAGCCCAGGGTCAGGCGTCTCTGAAGCTGGAGGACGTGGCCACGGCGGAGCGCGACGTAAAGTCGTCCATCTTCAAGGTTTTAGAGGTCATCTTCAAAGGCAATAGCGCCCAGGAAGCCCTGCAGGCCTCTTATGCTCTGGATGAGAGCCCGGAGGATCTCATCAACTGGGTGGACGAGAACCTGCCCCTGGCTTACGGGGGCGAGGATCTCTGGCAGGGTTATGAGCGGCTGGCGCGGGCGGATGTCTTTTTGGGCCGCGTGCGCATAAGGCAGAACTACGGCCTGTGGCGCTATGCCAGTTTTCTCATGACGGGCGGGGTGCAGGCTGCCAAGGCCGCAGCCCGGCACGGCTACGTGGCCTTCCGGCCCCCCAGCCGCTGGCGGCGCATGGGCCAGACCAAAAAGGCGCGCAACATTCGGGACTCGGCGGCGAAGAAGATTGGCCGCCATTGCCACGTCTCTGCGGCTTTCGTGCGGGCGGAGCTGATGGGCTTTGTGGGGCTCCTTTTAGCCGACAAAAAGAAGGCCGTCCCCCTGGCGGCGGAGCTGGAGCTGGATGCAGATGAGATCGCGCTTCTTTTGGGCAGCACTTCCACCACCAAGAAGGTGCAGAGCATCTTCGAGGAGGCGATGAAGATCCGGGCGGCAGAGGAGTTCGAGGAGATCGAACTGGGCTGGCACGGCACAGGCACGGCGCAGCAGCCGCTGGGGGGCACGCCGCTGGCGCGTGCTGCGCCAGGCGCAGGCGGATGCGGGCGCGGTGCAGGTGGGCGCGGAAGTGACTGAGGCTGTGCAAGCCAGCGCCGAAAAGGCAAGCGTCGTGGAGGCAGAGCCGCCCAGGGCGGAGCCTGTTGCACCGGCGGTCGGGCCCCAGCCGGAGGAGCCTGCGGCGGCTGCCGAAGGGCCAGGAGGGGAGCGCGGCCAAGCCCGAGGGCCGCAAGAGGGGCAGGCCGAAGAAGGCGGAGAGCGAGGGGAAGGCGGAGAAGACAGCAAGCCGGCGGCGGGAAGAGGCAGAAGTCGCTGTTTGACTTTTAGAGATCGATAAATCCTAACAGGATGTCAAGATGGAAACGGAAGAAGATGTAGTAGGGCAATACTACGATCCAAGCAAGAACCAGATGCCGTATGGGGGAGCCACTGACATCCACGGCAAAATCGTCTGGGTCATAACCAAAGAAAGGCATGACGAGATCTTCGATCGGCTCAAGCGGCTATTTCCCGAGTGAATAATTTCATCGATAGGCTAAGATATCGATCATGGTTCTGCTTTGCTATAGGGCAGACGCCGGAAGTCGGGTCTAAATTCCTGAACTTATTGATTCCGCACGAGGGCAGAAGTCGCTGTTTGACTTCTGATTTTATTGTTCCAATGGAAGCAAACCTTTTTGTGGATTGATGAAGAGTTAATCGAATGATGGGCTGCAAAATGATCAAAGGGAAGATTAGTTCTGCTCTTTTGCTCTTAATATTCTCACTGGTCCCTGTTTCAGTAATAATAACAGCAGCATCAATTCCAGTCAAGATTCTGTCAGCAATGCCACCAGTTTATATCAGCCTCCATCAGACAATATTTCTGAAACCACAAATACTGATCTAGCTGAAAAATTTGATCAACTTGATTGGCTTGAAAAGATTATATCAATTATTGCAGGTACATTAGCAATCGTTGCGATTCTGGTTGGTTTTTATCTTTGGCTCTTTCCAAATGCCCGAAATGGCGCACGAAATAAGAATAATTGGCCTGCTCAAGAGAATCGGACTTCACAAAAGCGATCCTGAAGAAGTCTCGACTAGCTCAGGTCCAGAGAAAGAGCTTTCAAAGAACATAATCAAATTGCCCTATCCGCTCAATCCTAACTTCACCGGTCGCGAAAAATTTCTGGATGTGCTTCATCAATCCTTAGTTCAAGCCGCCTCCGGCCCGAAGATCTTCGCTCTGGTTGGCAATGGTGGAATGGGCAAAACTCAGATCGCATTGCAGCATGCCCATAGACCCGAAAACAATTTCAAGTACGTCTGGTGGCTGCGCTCAGAAGAGCCCGCAACGCTTCTTGATGACTATGTTGGAATTGCTGAGGACCTCAAGCTGCCCGGATGGAACTTGAGGGATACCGACCAGACAATAAAATCTGTGAAGCGCTGGCTGGAAGGCGAATGCAGCTCCAACTGGCTGCTTGTATTTGACAATGCCCAAAAGCCAGATGATCTGATGAGATTTCTTCCCGTAGCGGGCATGGGCCAGGCAATAATTACCTCCCGATTCTCGGTCTGGGACGGCATGGCTAAAACTTTGGAGGTGGGCGTCTTTCAGAGAGATGAAAAACAGGATGAATCCGTCGAGTTCCTTCTCAAGAGAACCGGGCAAAATGATAGAAAAGGGGCAACCAATCTCGCCCGAGAGCTGGGGGACCTGCCTCTGGCTTTGGAGCAGGCCGGAGCCTACATCAAGGAGACCGGGATCTCATTCCAAGACTATCTCGACCGGTTTAAGAAAGACAGGAAGAAGTTGCTAGGGCACAGCAAGCCCCTGAATTATCCTGACACGGTAGCCACCACCTGGGAGATCTCTTTTCAAGCGGTGCAACAAGAACGACCAGTCGCCGGAGATCTCCTCAATCTCTGTGCATTTTTGGCACCGGACGCCATTCCGAGATCGATGTTGGAAGACGGAGCAAAACACCTGCCAGAGCCTCTTGCCTCCTGCGTGCAGAATACCGTTGAACTCGATGAATGCATTGCAGTTTTGAAAAGGTATTCGCTGATCAATGTGGCGGAGAGTTTGATCTCTGTCCACAGGCTGGTGCAGGCAGTTGTTCAGGATAGATTGAGCATTGAAAAACAAAGGATGTGGGCAGAATCTGCATTGAAGCTGGTAAATGAAGCATTCTCTTTCGGCCAATTTGATCAAGAAACCTGGGAGAAGTGCTCAAAGCTGTCCTCTCATGCCTTTCATGCATCTGAGCATGCCGAGAGCCTGGAAGTCTCACCTCAAGAAACAGCAAATCTCCTGAATAATCTTGGCAAATATCTGCATAATCGAATGGAGCTTGCATCAGCCAGGTCTGTACTTGAGAGGGCTCTGAAGATCGACGAGAAGGCCCTCGGGCCGGAGCATACCAGCGTGGCCAGAGATGTCAACAACCTCGGCTCGGTGCTGCAAGATCAGGGAGACCTGGAGGGCGCAAAAAGATGCTTCGAGAGGGCGCTCGCAGATCGACGAGAAGGCCCTCGGGCCGGAGCATACCAGCGTGGCCATAGATGTCAACAACCTCGGCTCGGTGCTGCAAGATCTGGGAGACCTGGAGGGCGCAAAAAGATGCTTCGAGAGGGCTCTGAAGATCGACGAGAAGGCCCTCGGGCCGGAGCATACCAGCGTGGCCATAGATGTCAACAACCTCGGATCGGTGCTGAAAGATCTGGGTGACCTGGAGGGCGCAAAAAGATGCTTCGAGAGGGCGCTGGAGATCGACGAGAAGGTCTTCGGGCCGGAGCATACCAGCGTGGCCACAGATGTCAACAACCTCGGCTCGGTGCTGAAAGATCTGGGAGACCTGGAGGGCGCAAAAAGCTGCTTCGAGAGGGCTCTGAAGATCGACGAGAAGGCCTTCGGGCCGGAGCATACCAGCGTGGCCAGAGATGTCAACAACCTCGGCTTGGTGCTGCAAGATCTGGGTGACCTGGAGGGCGCAAAAAGCTGCTTCGAGAGGGCTCTGAAGATCGACGAGAAGGCCTTCGGGCCGGAGCATACCAGCGTGGCCATAGATGTCAACAACCTCGGCTCGGTGCTGCAAGATCTGGGAGACCTGGAGGGCGCAAAAAGATGCTACGAGAGGGCTCTGAAGATCGACGAGAAGGCCTTCGGGCCGGAGCATACCAGCGTGGCCACAGATGTCAACAACCTCGGCTCGGTGCTGCAAGATCTGGGTGACCTGGAGGGCGCAAAAAGATGCTACGAGAGGGCGCTGAAGATCGACGAGAAGGCCTTCGGGCCGGAGCATACCAGCGTGGCCATAGATGTCAACAACCTCGGCTCGGTGCTGAAAGATCTGGGAGACCTGGAGGGCGCAAAAAGATGCTTCGAGAGGGCGCTGAAGATCGACGAGAAGGCCCTCGGGCCGGAGCATACCAGCGTGGCAACGATGTCAACAACCTCGGATCGGTGCTGCAAGATCTGGGAGACCTGGCGGGCGCAAAAAGATGCTTCGAGAGGGCACTGAAGAATTTTCGAAAAGCGCCTGGGAAAAGATCATCCTAACACAGTGTTAGTGAGGAAACAACCTAAAGTCGCTACAAAAGAAATGACTTAATACAGAATCTTCGAAGATTCATCCAGGACCTCCTCCCCCCGATGCCATCGAGCCCCTGGGCGATCTGGCTGCCAAGGACGCCGTCTTTCGCATCCACAACGACATGGGCTTTGCCAAAAACAAGCCTCCCTACAAGAGCCACTTCTCCGCCCGTGCTCGCACCCGGCGGCAGGCACTCTCCAGGGCATCGCCCCTCATTCCGCGGATTTCACCCCCGGCCAAGCTCATTGTCTCTATTTAAATTGGAATCCGATGACCGGCAATCCACGTAACCGACCCATTTCGCGGGTGGGACATGACGCTTTGTCACACCTACTACTACCTCTGGCCAGGGATGGGCAACGTGTCCAACCTGATTTGGGACGGGGACAACCCCCCACCGAAGCCTGCCGGCTCCGGGTACCAACCTCCGCCGCCACTTCCGCCGGGCTTGTGCTGGCCCACTGGTGGTTCCTTCATTCCAGTGCCGATTCCGTGCCCGTAGGCCTACGTCCGCCCCGCAGGTTCTGATACCACGCGCCCAGAACTGATCGGCGCAACGGCCACGTCGCGACCGATTCGATCAGGGCCAACGCGCTTTGTGCGATCGACCGGGGCACGTGGTCCGGATCCATGAGATCGTTTTCGGCCAGCGGACTTTCGTCAGCAGTCACCATCGTGTCGGTCAACTTTCGCAGCGAACGGCCGGTACTGCGTAGCTCTTCGATGCCGTACCGGAACGTCCCCCGGCGCTCGACTTCGTAGCGCAAGAGGCCGCGACGGAGACTCCGAACTGCTCGGCAACGAGACTGTCTCGGGTGAAGAGGATTTCACGCTTCACCTCCGCCCAGTTCGCCAGCGCAGGTCCGGCTTCGATCGCGATATCGCATTCGCTGTCGAAGCCCAGCGATCGGTTGTTCAAGTTGGAGGAGCCGATGCGAAGCAGCCGGTCGTCGATCACTATGACCTTTGAGTGCACGTACACCGAGACTCCACCGCCGGCCGTCGGCCAGTAGACGCCCAGCCGCCCGTGCAGGTCTGCCGCCCTGAGCAACCGCACCAGGCGCACGCGAGCGCTGTCCATCGACTCCTGTTCCAGGCGGCTCTCCGAGCTGCGCGGCAGGATGATGACCACTTCCGGCCCGTGCGGTTCCCGCAGCCGCGCGGCGATCGCTTCCGCAATGCTGCGCGACGCGAAGTACTGGTTCTCCAGATAGATGACATCGCGAGCGGCGCCGATGGCAGCGAGATCCAGCGCTTCGATCTCCCGGACCTCACTGCGCTGGGGCAACGCGGGAAGTGTGTGCGCCACCGCAACCTCGACGTCGCGCAACGAGGGGTCGAGGCCTACGGGCCACGCGGAGGCAAACGGAACGTCTTTGGCCAGCACTTGACCGGTCGCTGCCTGCCAGCGCGCGTGAGCCTGCTGGGCGAGCAGCCGTGCAGCAGCTCCGTCCACCACAGCGGCCACTTCGTGGCGCGGGCCGTATGAGTCGCCGGGGCCGTGTCGACGTGGATCGACGGGCAGATGCGCGCGGATGTCCCAGCGTCCGATCGTCAGGTCGATGCCGCCGCAGAACGCCACTGCATCGTCGACGACTACGATCTTCTGGTGGTGCACGGCGCCGGTGGGGTGCGCTCCGTCGACCGCGAAATGCATTCTTGCCGAGGTGAATTGGTTGAGCAGGCTCACCGGCGCAACGCCGAACCAGAATCCGTCGAACGCGGGCAGCAGACGAAGGTTCGACTTCAGCAGGTACACGTTGAGTTCGCGACGCTTCCACAGCAGCCAGTGCAAGAAGGGCCCGAGGTGGTTGGGCCCGTCCAGCGTCGTCGTCTCGCCTCGCTCGAATGCCGTCCGGTAGTCCAAGTCCCAGCCGATGATGACTATTCGATGGTGAGCGTTCAGCATCGCTGACTTGACGTGCCGCAGGTAGTCCGCGCCGTCGACGATGGCGGCGTAGCGATTCGCGGGCGCCGACCGCCAGCAGGTCTCGCCCGGCACTAGCAGCGGCTCGTTGCGTTGACCCGTGTTGTCGCCGGCCGGCTTCCCGGAGCGCACGGACATTGACTCCTCCCGGTACTTCGACGAACGGCGGCGATGCGTGAATCTAGAAACAATCCTTCCCGAAGCCCACGTTCACGGCTACTGCGCAGGGGTGGGCGATAGCGAGTGCGTGGAACGCGTGACAGGGGGTGCGGGTGCGGCATCGTTGTGAACATGTCGTCAAAGGCACCAGAACCGAAGGGCTCAAGCCGAGCGATCTCAAGGCGGCTGGGCAAGCGGCGGTCGACGCTGCGCAAGCAGCAGTTGAAGCCGCGCAAACGGTCGCTACCAGCGCCCTGCGAATTCCGCCTGCGTCCGTCCGCCTGGCCGCCCAACTACCGGACTTGCTGGAGAAATCTGGCCACAACCACCGAGCGTCTCAATCGCGCGATGGACCGTCTCGACAGGTATCTGGCGCTCGCCGAACCCACGCTGCGCACGATGGACCGTCTGCTGCCACAACTGGAAGCCCTGGTCGCCACAGGGACCGAGATATACGGTGCGCTGTCCCGACTCCCAGGGGTGGCGACGCTGAGTCGGATGGCAGGCGTGCAGTCGTCAGACGACGATTCACGTGGTAAGCGAAAGAAATAGCGTCCGGCGTTCTCGACGTCAGTCTTTGCGCTCCGGTTGCATCGGCAGGCCCGCGTGCAGCACGATGAGTACCTGTACAACAGGTGAACAGAAGCTGTAGACCGCCTGTGGGCACAGTTCGCCAGATTGCCGGCGCCCGATCGAACCGGCCGATCGGATAACGGCGTCGACTACGAGGCCAACACGCATGCCGGAACCGGAGGCATACGAGTTGAACGCCCGAATCCGTCTCCCGCTTCCAGCTGTTCTGCTGTCCGCACTGCTTCTGTTCGCGCCGAGCGCCCAGGCTGAGCCTGAGTGGATGATCCCCGGAGCGGATGCCGCCGTCGCCAGAGCCGAGAGCATCCTTGGCTCGGATCGATTCGGCCCGTACGGATGCGAGGCCCTTGTGGCCTACGCCTACAACGTGTCGCAGGCCAAGTACGGCTGGGACGGCGCCTCCGAAACCATGTACCAGACCCTCCTGGCGCAGGGTAAGATCCACACCGACATGCATCCGCCGCGGGGAGCACTCGTCTTCAGCAAGGGGTCCGACGGCCCCCACATCGACATCGCCCGCGGAGACGGCACCTATGTCTCGGGTGGCGTCCAAGGATTCGCGCCGGGGTACGGCGACCGGCACAACATCCAGGTCCTCCCCGCACCCAACGTGGGCCGGAAGTGGGTCTACCGAGGCTGGAGTCTGGGCTTTCCGCAGTAACTCGAACCCCTCGCCGGGGCGCGATGCTGACGTCGGTTGGCGAAGCTAAGCCTGGTCCGACGTTGAATTTGCGTAATCCCAAGACAATGTTCTAACGGGTGTCATGCGGATGTAGGCGGCGCCCGGTCTGGGTGCGGTGGGCCATTCGGGCTCTGGCACGCCCCGCGCCCGGGCACCTTCCCTCGCGAGCTGAAGTGCTTCGCTTGGTTCGCGAACGATGCGGGCGTGACCTTGGAACATCACTCCCCGGATATCTGCCATGCTGGAGCCGTCTTCGAGCAAGATACTCACGTTCGGGTTGCTTTCGACGTTGGCAACTTTGCGTGTCCCATCTCGCACACCCATGATGATGTCGCGGCCAAGCCGAAAGTATCCAAGGGGTACGGTGTGCGGGAATCCATCCTTGTCGATGGTGCTCAGTATCGCCCAGCATGGGCGGCTATCGAGATACGCCTCAATTTGTTCGTCACTGAATTTTCGTGGCATGAACAGAGGTTAACAAGAGCGAAATCGGCGCTGGGCGTGGCGGTTCGGCGACATGAGCCCAGCGTGAAAACCCGCCAGCCAGAACAGCGGCACCAGTGCGGTGTCGCGGTCGATGCCTCGCAACCTCCCGGCGCGTTTGGACGGCCGTCACTTTTCTGGCTGAGACCTACTGGAGGCCAAGCAGGTTGGTTGTCGAGCTCGATACGGGTGTGGCCGCGGCGCCCTGCGGAATCCTCAGCTTGAAGTGTCGATAGCACTGACAACGAGTTGGAACGGGCCGTCCTGTTTGTCGAGGATGTAGATCGAGACCCGGCTGATAATCGACGGGTCCAGAGGCGGCGCGCTCGGTACGGGATCGAGGAACATGCCCACCGGCTGGAAGCCGCCGACGGGCAGGTCATAGGTCCGCCGGACGCCGGCCTCGGTGGAGAAGCGCTGGATATAGGACCAGGGCTGCCCCGTCTCCACCTTCAACACGTATGTCTTGCCGTCGCCTAGTGCTCGCACACGCAGCGACGTCGCGCCGGTTGCCCGGCGCCCGAGCTCGGGGTCGAGCGGACCGCGGGCCGAGGCGAATCCGCCGTTGTTGTCCAGCGAGATGTTGCCCGAGAACACGAGGCCACCGTCGCCGAATGTGACCGTCGAGGTCGACCGGCCGCCCATGACGGGGTCATTAACCGTTGTCCAGGTGGCTACCGCGGCGGGATCACCGAGGTCGACGAGAACTGCTGGCCCGACCGCCGGGCGGGCGGCGCGGTCGTCGGTTCGTCTGCCCGGGCGATCCCCCCGGTGTTCCCGCACGACACGATCAGTACCGCCAAGCACGTGATCGCCACACCTGTCCGCGCCCGCCACCGACGTTGGTCACTCCACATCCCCTCAATGTAGGGGCGTGGGTCGCTGTGTCAATGACGGAGCTGCCTGCGGCGGTGCCGAGCTCCACCGTCTGCAATCAGTTAACCGGCCGCACCATCACGGCCCACCCCGAACCGTGGAGATGCAACCGCTCGTCTCCACGGTGGTTGTAGGTTCTCAACGCTCATTGCCCATGCCACAATCCCGACCGGCGGCTTACCCGTCCTTCTCATCAAGATGGCAAGGGTTTTCTTCTCATTTCCATGGCAAATCCGACAACCGTACGGTTGTGCAGTTATTGACCCTGGTTGTGGTGGATGTCCACGGGGATGCTTGGTCAGGTCTGATGTCGGGAGAGTCCGCAGAGCGCCCGCCCGGTTCCCTTTGGCCAACAGTCGCCGCCAGTCCGCTCGGATCGTCGGAGACCAGCCGTAGAATAGGCCGGGTGACCAGCACATACAGCAGCCGGACCCTGGATCGCCTACGCGAGCATCGCGAGGCGATCCGCGTTGTGCTGGCCAAGTATGGCGCAAGCAATCCGCGGCTGTTCGGGTCGATCGCGCAGGGGACTGCGGGGCCGGAAAGTGACATCGACCTGCTGTTAGACCTCACCGCTGAGGGCCCCGGTAGTCGACTCTCGCGGCTGTCGGGCATCCGGTTGGAACTCGAAGAGCTGCTCGAGATCCCCGTCGACGTCGTCTGCGAAGAACTCCTCAAAGACCGTGTATCGGAGTCGGCTCGCCGACAGGCCATTGCGTTGTGAGCAGATCAGCGCGAGACCGACTGGCTGACATACAGACTGCGATCGCCAAGGTCTATGCCTATCGGCCGGCGCTGAGAGGCGAGCATTCCGAGATGGCGGTATCAGCAATCCTTCGTGAGATCGGGATCATCGGCGAAGCGGTGAATGCACTGCCGGAAGCCGTCACAGCCAAGCGGCCTGAGATCGCCTGGCGCCAGATCGGTGCCATGCGCAATTTCCTTATCCATGAATACTTCGACATCGACGAAAGCGTGGTCGACGATGTCATCACCAACGATCTCGACCCCTTGAATCTTGCAGTGGCAGCTCTGCTCAACGAATTAAATCGTTAAACTGCAGCGCATCTCAACAGTCGGAGCCCGACGAAGCGACTACTTCGCCATGTTGGTGAAACGCGACAGATGCAGTTGGTGCGCAACGGTTATCGTCTTCGTCGGGCCGTTGCGGTGCTTGCCGAGGATCAAGTCGGCCTCGCCGCCGCGCGGGTCGTCGCGCTCGAAGGCGTCCGGCCGGTGCAACAGTATGACCATGTCGGCATCTTGTTCCAGCGAGTTGTGGACTGAAATCCCTTGTGCCACAAAGTTATTCGTTCCTGGCACGGTGCCGTCGTAGACGTCCTGGTGCCCAACGCTGGTCGATCTCCACGATCTCGTCCCAGAACACGTCGTTGGTGGCGAGGTCGTGCAGATCGCGATCCTCGAGAACCATCGGAGACCCGGTGCAGCCTGTCTCGGCTGGGAGCGTGCTTCCACATCGTCGATCCGCAGAACTTGGTGCTCATCGCCGCCGAGAACTCGCGATGCGTCATGGCCCTGTCGGCCAGCCCATCTCGGACACGGATCCCACACATTCGTCGGCACGGTGTCGACATTCGTGTTGCGCGGTGACGCGTCGCCGAGTTCTGCGAGCACCTCTTGGGCAGCGAGATTCTTGGCTCCGTTCACGCCGACGTCGCGCAGGAACCGCCGCTGGTTCTCGGCGCCATAGATGTACAGATGCCACGAGTCGCGGTACCCGGGCTTGCGCACCCGCTTGATGCGGGAGAACACGCCCACGCGGAGCAACAGCTGGGACGACGTCGTCGACCAGCCGGCGACTCGTCGATGCGTAGTAGACCCGGCCCTGCCCGACCTTCGCGTCCCACCGCACCGACCCATCGGTCGCCCACAGGTGCCGCAGGAACAACGCCACCTGGTCGTTGGGCAGCGCGAAAACCTCTGCCGGCACGAACTTCTCGTAACTGCGCTTGCCGAAGAGCCCCAGCCGGTCCAGCCACGCCGCGATCGGGTTGCGCTTGCCGTGCGTCAGCCGGTAGGGCGCCGGCAGCCGCAGCGTCGTCACCCGGGCTGCCGGGTAGTCGTCGCGCACGGCCGTCACGCCGAAGTGCCTGGCCGCAGCCGCTCGACAGCAGCCAGGTTCTCCTCGTCGATGCTGGCGTAGCGGATCGGCTGGCGCTTCACGCACGAACCGTCGCCGATCATGTGGGCCAGCAGAATGACTTCCTCGTCGGCCATCCGCTGGGTGTTGACGGGTTCGGGAACGATGCGGGGCACCGCCAGCCGATCGCCGACCGTCAGCTCTCCCAGCGGAGTCCAGCCGTCGAGCGTCATGAACGGGTGGTTGGCGGTCGCCTCGACCTCACGGCCGGACGCCAGCCGCAGCCGGAAGACCTCCTTGTGCCCGCTGTAGAAGACGTTCGACATCGGCCGGGCGACCATGCGCTTGCGCTCGTCGAGCGACCACACCAGCGGCCGCTCACCGGTCTGCATCAGCTCGCCGAACGTCACCTCGGCACCGTTGTCGGCGCGCAGGATTCGCGTCGACGCCGTCAGGCAGCCCGACTCACGCAGGTCCGACACCATCGGCTTCTTGTCGGTGCGCTGCTCCGGGCCGCGGTTGAGCTGGCTGATCGCCACCACCGGAACCTCGAGTTCCTTGGCCATCAGCTTGAGGCTGCGGGAGAACTCCGAGACCTCCTGCTGGCGCGACTCGAACTTCTTGCCCGAGCGTCATCAGCTGCATGTAGTCGACGACGATCAGCCGCAGATCCGACTTCTGGCTCAGCCGGCGCGCTTTCGCCCGGATCTCCATCATCGTCAGGTTCGGCGAATCGTCGATGAACAGCGGCGCTTCGCTGATCTCGCTCATCCGGCGGGCCAGCCGCGTCCAGTCGTCGTCGCTCATCCGGCCCGAGCGCATGTCGGCGAGCTTGATCTTCGCCTCGGCCGACAGCAGCCGCATGACGATCTCGGACTTGCTCATCTCCAGGGAGAAGATGACGCTGGCCATCCGGTGCTTGATGGAGCAGGACCGCATGAAGTCCAGCCCGAGGGTCGAGTTGTGCGTGGGCACCATCGCGGGGCCCGCCAGATACAGGTGGTCGTCGCTTGCCACCTGGACGCAACGCACCGGCACGCTGTCGATGCGCCGCACCTCGGCCACACCGAACGCCGCGAGCAGCGGGCTGCCCGCGCCGACCAGCTGCCGCGCGGCTGCACCCGTCACCAGATCCGCACCGGCCCGCAACGTCGCGGTGGTGCGGATCCCGCGGGTCGTCGGCCACTGATGCTCGGCATCGGCGACGATCACCGTGCCGTCGGAGAACTCGACCTCGTAGCAGGGCCGACCGAGCATGACCTCGGTCGCGGCAACCACCAGAGTCGGCTGTCCGTCGGCTCCGATCAGCTGGTCGCCGACCGAGACGTCGCCCATCGTGGTCCAGCCCGTCGGGGTCGGCAATGGCGTATCCAGAGCCAGCGCCTTCCCCACACCGGGCCGCGCCGCGACGATGATCATCTGCCCCGGATGCAGCCCGTTGGTCACCTCGTCGAGTTCGGTGAAGCCGGTCGGCACCCCGCGCGAGATCCCGCCGCTGGAGGCGATGGCGTCGATCTCGTCCATCGTCGGCTGCAGCAGCTGCTCCAGCGGGACGAAGTCCTCGGAGGTGCTGCGGCGCTCGGTGACGTCGTAGATCTCGGCCTGCGCGCGGTCGACGACCTCGTTGACGTCGGCGCCCTCGGCCCCGGCGTAGCCGTACTGAACCACTCGGGTGCCGGCCTCCACCAGCCGGCGCAGCAGCGCCTTCTCGGCGACGATCTCGGCGTAGTAGCCGGCGTTGGCCGCGGTCGGCACGGTGGAGATCAGGGTGTGCACGTAGGGCGCACCGCCGATGCGGCGCAGCAGCCCGCGGCGGTCCAGCTCGGCGGCCACGGTGACGGCGTCGGCGGGCTCACCGCGGCCGTAGAGGTCCAGGATGGCGTCGTAGACGTTCTGATGTGCGGGCCGGTAGAAGTCGCCGGGACGCAGCTTCTCGAGCACGTCGGCGATGGCGTCCTTGCTCAGCAGCATGCCGCCCAGCACCGACTGCTCGGCGGCGAGATCCTGCGGCGGCTGCCGACCGAAATCCTCGCTGGGCGGGGACGAGTCCATCCCGGACTGACCGAGATCGTCAACGACCGCCATACAGTGACCCCCACCTCCTCAGACCGGCCGAACATGCGTTCGACTTGCTGTTCAGATATCTACTCCATGGCACTGACAACACACGCCGACAAGGGTTGGATCTGCACCGCCGAGGCTTCACGCTAGACGTTGCTGAGAGCACCGCAACCCCGGCCTGTTCATCAACCTGTTAGTGGCTTGTGCATAGCTGGGGACAGCGTGTTGAGGCCTTGGGGAGAACCTGTGGATCACTGTGTATTTATCGCCGATTTCCCCAGCTGAGCGCACAGTAGCCCCACATATGTGTTGTGGATGGCAAGTCGTACGGCGTGTCGCCCCTGGTTGCGATCTCGGGCGTGTTGTGTTGCCGGACCTTATGCAGCAGGTTAACGGCCGGTTAGATTAGCTGTCGCCGACCACGCGCGGAGAGTTCGCCAGAAATACAGCAATTCCCCGGGGGCAGCCCTGGCGGGCCGCCATCCGGGGAATGTGACGCTGACGGCTAACTCTGGCCGACGACGTCCACCGTGACGTCGACGTTCACCTCGGGGTGCAGATGCACCGCGACGGTGTGGGTGCCGATCGCCTTGATGTGCGCCTTGGGCAGGTGCACGGTGCGCTTGTCCAGGCTCGGGCCGCCGGCCTTCTTGATCGCCGCGACGATGTCGCTGGCGGTGACCGAACCGAACAGCTTGCCCGAGTCGCCCGCCGTCTTCACCGGCAGCGCGATCGGACCAAGTCCGGTGATGGCCGCCTTGATCTCGTCGGCGTGCTCACGGTCGCGCACGGTCTTGACCTCCTGCGCGCGACGGATGTCGTCGGCCTGCTTCTGGGCGCCGCGGCTGGCCACGATGGCCAGGCCGCGGGGCAGCAGGTAGTTGCGTCCGTACCCGTCCTTGACCTCGACGGAGTCGCCGGCCACGCCGAGGTGATCGACCTCGGCAGTCAGGATCAGCTTCATGTCGTTACTTCCTTGTCTATCGGGCCGACGAGGTGAACGGCAGCAGAGCAACCTCGCGCGCGTTCTTGACGGCGATCGCGATGTCACGCTGGTGCTGCACACAGTTACCGGTCACCCGACGGGCGCGGATCTTGCCGCGCTCGCTGATGTAGGTGCGCAGCAGCGCGGTGTCCTTGTAGTCGATGTTCTGCCCCTTGCCCTTCTTGGAGCAGAACACGCACTTGCGGGTCTTGACCGGCTTCTCCGGAGCAGGACGCCGTTTAGTGGACTTGGCCATGTGTCAATCTCTTTCGTTCTCTGGTGAGCGCGCTCGGCGCGCTGAAGGTATTCGTATGTCAGAAAGGCGGTTCGTCGTCGCTGCCGCCGAACGAGCCCGAGGCCGGGGCACTGCCCCACGGGTCGTCGTTCGTCGCAGCGGCCGCCGGCCGGGAGGCGCCGCCGCCACCGGCCGCACCGCCACCGCCGCCGCCGCCGCCGAAGCCGCCGCCACCACCGCCGCCGCGCGAGGCCTTGTTGACCTTGGCGGTGGCGTAGCGCAGGGAGGGGCCGATCTCGTCGACCTCGACCTCGAACACCGTGCGCTTCTCGCCCTCACGGGTTTCGAAGGACCGCTGCTTGAGCCGGCCGGTCACGATGACACGCGAGCCCCGGGTGAGACTCTCGGCCACATTCTCGGCAGCCTCACGCCAGATGTTGCAGCGCAGGAACAGCGCTTCGCCGTCCTTCCACTCACTGCTCTGGCGGTCGAAGATCCGCGGCGTGGACGCCACCGTGAAATTGGCGACGGCCGCCCCCGACGGGGTGAACCGCAGTTCGGGGTCGGCGGTCAGGTTTCCGACGACGGTGATGGTCGTGTCACCGGCCACAAGGTCCTCCTGGCATAGGCGGATGGATTCACCGCGAGCCTACGTAACTGGTACGACGCGCGGCGACGTTCTCCACTGAGCGACTAGTGCTTGTCCGTCCGCATCACCTTGGTCCGCAGCACGGACTCGTTCAGGTTGAGCTGACGGTCGAGCTCGGACACGGTGGCCGGTTCGGCCTTCACGTCGACGATGGCGTAGATGCCCTCGGCGTGCTTGGCGATCTCGTAGGCGAGCCGTCGACGGCCCCAGATGTCGACCTTGTCGACACTGCCGCCGTCCTTGCGGATGACGTTCAAGAACGTCTCCAAAGACGGAGCTACGGTGCGCTCGTCAAGAGTGGGGTCAAGGATGACCATGATTTCGTATGGACGCATGGGAACCTCATCACCTCCTATGGTCGTAGCGGCCACGGTGAATCCGTGGCAGGAGAGTCGCCTGCGTCGGCAACCGGCCCAGGCTACATGAACACCGTCTGATCAGCGAAATCAGCTCCGCTGGTCGAAGTACTCCCTGGCCCGCACCCTGGTGGCCTCCGACGCCTTGGCCACCGCGCCGGCGTCGAACGGCGGCTGCGGGTCGTACTCGATCATCAGCTGCGCGGCCTGCGCGGCGTCGCGGTCGACCAGCAGCTCGACCAGCCGCAACGCCATGTCGATGCCGCTGGATACCCCGGCGGCGGTGATGATCCGCTGCGGCAGATGCTCGACCACCCGCTGCGGTGCGTAGACCGCCCCGAGAGACTCCAGCAGTTCGGTGGCGCGCCAGTGGGTGGTCGCGGTCAGGCCGGTGAGCAGACCGGCGGCGGCCAGCACCAGGCTGCCGGTGCACACCGAGGTGGTGAACAAGGTGTGGCGGTGCACCCGTCGCACCCAGTCCAGGACCGCCTCGTCCTCGATCAGCGTCCGGGTGCCGATGCCGCCCGGGAACACCAGCACGTCCGGTTCGGTGACCTCGTCGAAGGCCGCGTCACAGATCAGGCCGAGCATGCCGTTGTCGCTGCGCACCTCTCCTCGCTGCGGCCCGACGAAGACGACGTCGATCGACGGCACCCGCTGGAGCACCTCGTAGGGCCCGATCGCATCCAGTGCGGTGTTACGCGGGAACAGCGCTATCGCGACTTGCATCCGGTGTCCCTTCCACCTCGGGTTCTTCGGCGCGCCCGCCGCGTGGGCGCAGCCACTGCGGGAACCGCGCCGGGAAGGCGTCGGGCGCACCGTCGAACACCCCGCCGGCCGGATCGTCGACGCGTCCGCCCCAGCGGACCAGATCCAGTGCGGGCCGGTAGATCTGGCGGACCACCAGGACCATCAGCCCCACCACGGCGAGGTCGCGGACCAGCACGGTGCGGTGAACCACTGCTCGGGCAGGCCCTTGTTGCCCTCGCCGTACAGGTAGTACATCCGCGGCACCCACACCAGCATGTCAATGGTCATCCACGCCAACAGGATTCGGCGGTGCGGCAATGCCAGTACCGCCAGCGGTACCAACCACAACGAGAACTGCGGGCTCCACACCTTGTTCACCAACAGGAACGCAGCCACGGTCAGGAACGCCAGCTGTGCCACCCGCGGCCGCTGCGGAGCGGTCAGCGCGATGTACGCGATTGCCGCACAACACAGTCCGAACAGGACGGCGACGACGGTGTTGAGGACCACCGGAGGCTCCCAGAAGCCCAGTCCCGCATCGAAGCCGTCCCAGCCGGTGAACGACTTCACCACGTTGTAGAGCGAGTCCATGTCGTCGCCGCGACGGGAGTTGAGCCGGAAGAACTCCGACCAGCCGCGCGGGAAGAGCACCATCACCGGCAGGTTCACCAGGAACCAGGTCCCGACCGCCGCCACCACCGTCCGCGCCGCCTCGGGCATCCGGTCGGTGCGGATCGCCAGCACCACCAACGGCAACAACAACAGCGCCGGATACAGCTTGGCGGACACGCCCAGCCCGATCAGGACTCCGGCCAGCACCGGTCTTCGCCGGGCCCAGGCCAGCAAGCCGCCGACGGCCAAAGCCGTTGCCAGCGCGTCGAAATTGGTGAAGACCTGGAAGACCAGCACCGGTGAGGCAGCCACCAGCGCGGCGTCCCACACCCGGCGTCCCGACAGCCACGACGACGCCCACACCGTCGCCAGCCAGGCCAGCGCCAGACCGACCGCCGCGAAGTTGAAGAACATCACCACCTCGGCGATGACCGGCAGCGACAGCATCTTGGCGACCGCCGTGTAGGTCTTGGCCAACGCCATCGACACGTACTGGTACACCCCGGTCAGCACCGGATACTCCATGTAGCGCACCGCGGGCCTGCCGTCGTACCGGGTCTGCGGCCGGCCGCTGGAGTCGGTCTCTATCCAGCTCGACTTGTACGGAAACCTGCCCTGGCTCAACAACTCTGCGCCATAGAGCGGCACGGTGTCGGAGTAGCACAGCTCGTAGTAGGCGCGCTGGTTCTGCCAGTTGGCCACCCGCTTGTCGGGCGGCCCGGTGCCGACGGTCTGCAGGCACGGCGCCTTCGTCGACCAGCCCAGCGCCAGCACCACCAGCGCCATCATGAACATGACCCGCAGCGGGGTGAACACCCGGGTACGGCCGATCAGGGCGTGCCTGCCGACCGGTCCACCGACGACATCGGACAGCGCGGATCCGAGAGTGTCTGTGCGACTGGGAAAGTCGCGGTCATCCGCGCTGCGCAGATCAGCGGCCAGCGGCAGCGGCGACACCGTGGTCCGCCCTTCGCCAACACCGCCGTCGATCACGGCGGCGGAGGGCGGAACGAGTCGCGTTTGGGTCACCACCCGGTGGCGGAGCCACTGGCGGCTCCACGCCCGGCGGGGGCGGCGGAGGCGCCGGACCCGGCGGCGGGTTGGTGATCGTCGTCGGCGGGCCGAGCGGAATCGTGATGCCCGGCGCCACTTCGATACTGGGCTGGATCACCGTCTCGCTCGGCGGAGGCGGGCTCGGCGAAGGCGCGGGCGGTGGCGGCGGCGGAGCCGGCACACCGGCGTACCCGCCCACCTCGGCGGGCTTGGGGAACGACTCGATGTCGGTGCCCTTGAGCGCCCCGTCCATCGTGGCCTTCCAGATGTCGGACGGAATGCCCGAACCGTAGACCGGGCCGCCCCACGCGTTCACCAAAGGCTTTGTGCCGTCGACGGTTCCGACCCACACCGCCGTCGACAGCGACGGCGTGAAGCCGACCATCCAGGCGTCCCGGTTGGCGCCGGTGTCACCGAGCTGGTTGGTGCCGGTCTTGGCCGCCGACGGCCGGCCATTGGCCAGATTGTGGCCGTTGGACCAGCCGGCGATCGGTTGCATGGCGGCGGTCACGTTGTCGGCGACGGCCTTCTCGATGCGCCGCTCACCGCTGTTGTCCTGCTCGGAGGCATCGAAGAGCACCTCGCCGCGGGCGTTGACGACCTTCTGCACGAAGTGCGGCTTGTGGTAGATGCCGGAGTCGGCCAGCGTGGCGTAGGCCGAGGCCATGTCGATCACCCGGGTCTGGTACTGCCCGAGCACGACGCCGTTGTTGGGCGGTCCGCCCTGGCCGTCCTCGGACAGCGTGTGGTCGACACCGGGAAAGCTGGTCGGCGATACCGGCGCGGTGTGCGGCGTCGGCCACGTCGGCCGGACCGTTCTTCAGCTTGAGCATCAGCCGGTAGTAGCTGGTGTTCAGCGACCGCTTGAGCGCCTCGGCGATGTTGCAGATTCCGCAGCCCTCACCCTCGACGTTGGTGATCGTGATGCCGTTCATCGCTCACCGGCGAGCTGTCCACCTGGTAGCCCAGTCCCATGCCCTGCTCGAGGGCGGCCACCAACGCGAACACCTTGAACGACGATCCCGTCGGCAGGCCGGCCTGGGCGAAGTCGTAACCCTGGGCATCCGAACCGCCGTAGTAGGCCTTCACCGCACCGCTGCGCGGGTCGATGGACACCACCGCCGCGCGCATGTCGGGCATCTGGCCGTCCAGGTACTTCGTCACCGCGTTCTCGGCGGCCTGCTGCGCCTGGGGGTCGATGGTCGTGGTGATCTGCAGGCCCTGGGTGTTCAGCGTCTGCTGGTCGATGTTGAACAGGTCGAGCAGTTCCTTGGTGACCTGGCGTTCGATCAGCCCGTTGGGGCCGGTGGTCACGTTCTCCGAGCTGGCCTGGTCCGGCGGCACCGTGGCCGGGAAGACCTGCTGGTCGCGTTCGTCTTTGGGCAGCGCGCCCATCGACACCATGCCGTCGAGCACCCAGTTCCAGCGCGCGGCGGCGCCGTCGGGATCGACCGCCGGGTCCAGCGTCGACGGTCGCTGGATCAGCGCCGCCAGCAGTGCGCCCTCCGCGACGGTCAGCTGTTCGACCGGTTTGTTGAAGTAGGCCTTGGATGCGGCCGAGATGCCGTAGGCGCCGCGGCCGAAGTAGATGATGTTCAGGTAGGCCTGCAGCACTTGGTCTTTGGACCATTCCCGCGACATCTTCGTGGAGATGACGAGTTCCTTGGCCTTGCGGATCAGGCCGCCGATACCGGATCGCGCATCGCCGACGAGCGCGTTCTTGACGTACTGCTGGGTGATCGTCGAGCCGCCCTGCAGGTCGCCGCCGAAGAGGTTGTTCTTGATCGCGCGGGCGAACCCGGACAGCGAGAAGCCGGGGTTGGTGTAGAAGTCGCGGTCCTCGGCGGCCATCACCGCGTTGCGGACGTGCACCGGCACCTGGTCGATGTTGACGTCCACCCGGTTACCTTCGGGCGGAACGATTTTCGCCAGCTCCGAGCCGTCGCTGGCCAGGATGGTCGACACCTGGTTGGTGCGGATGTCGCCGGGCTGCGGCACGTCGACGATGAGATAGGCCATGCCGAAGGTGAGCATCGGCAACACGATCAGGACGACCGCCGCCAGATAGAGCGAGCGGCGCACCCACTTCCAGGAGATCTGCTGGGAGAACCGCGGCTTGGGCGGTGGCGGTGCCGCCACCCGATCCCCCACCGGTGGGCGGAGGTGGTGGCGGCGGTGGCAGCTTCGGCGGTGGTGTCCCGTCGAGCGCCGCCTTGACGAGGTCGATCGGGTCGCGCGGAAGCGGCTCGGTGTCGTCGCGCACCGGCTCGATGAACGTGGTCAGCCGGTCGTCCGGAGGCACCGGCGCGTGGGTCGCGGGGCCGACGTCGGCGGTGCCGAACCGTCGGGAACCGGAATCTTCGTCGTCGGCGTCTCGGCCCGGTGCCGGGGACCGTCGGACGCGCCATCGCCCCCTGAACCCGCATGGGTTTCGGTGGCTGGCCGGTCCTGACGCCCTTCGCTATTCACTGGCCGTGCGCGCGCCGGAGCGCGCCGTCCGGGTGCCGCGCCGGCCACGCCCGTTGGTGGGCTTGGGCGCTCCGAGCACATAGGACTTGACCAGGTGATTCCACTCGCAGGTCCGGCATACCTCCACCACATGTACCGAGAACTCGTCGAACTTCGTCGCCAGCAGCACCAACTCCTCGGCGGTGCGCGCCGACCCCGACACCGCGCCCAGGTGATCGCCGAACACCCACGACACCAGGGTCAGGGGTTCCTTGCGGCAGATCGGGCACGGGACCGAACTGATCTTCCCGTGAAACTTCGCCGCGCGCAGCAGGTAGGGGTTGGCGTCGCACACCTCGGTCACCCCCGTGCGGCCGGAATACACCTCGGCCAGCAGGGAGCGACGCCGGAGGGCGTAGTCCACCACCTGTCGCTGCAGTCGCACGGAGACCAGAGTACGTCGGCGAACTGAGCACCGGCGTGCAACCGGTCCCACGGGTCGGGCGGTTTGCCCGTCTGGTCTGCGGTCCTGCCATCCCAACTTCTACGATCGTCGTCGTGGCGACCTCCCAGACGGCCAGCACCCGGGCCAAGGACAGCGACCGCAACGACATCTGCCAGATTCTCGACACGGCGCTGTCCGAGGGACAGCTGTCGATGAGCGAACACGGGCAGCGGGTCAAGGCCGCCACCACCGCCACCACGCTCGGCGACCTGCGGGCGCTGGTGTCCGACCTGCAGACCGGCAACGCCCCGGTGCAGTTGCCGACGTTGAAGAAGCCTCGGCTGAACGTCTCGTCGGCAGGCGGCGGCTGGGGAATCCGCGCCGCGGTGGCCGGCGTGCTGGTGCTGCTCGGCATCGGGATCGGCTGGGGGCTCTACGGCAACACCCCGTCGCCGCTGAACTTCACCTCCGATCCCGGCGCCAAGTCCGACGGCGTGGCACCGGTGGTGCTGACCCCGCCGCGGCAACTGCACTCGCTGGGCGGAATCAACGGGCTCCTCGAGCAGATGAAGAAGCGGTTCGGCGACACCAACGGCTACCGGCTGGTGATCTACCCGGACTACGCGTCGCTGGACCGGCCGGACCCGAACGACGACCGGCGCGAGCTCAACTACACCTACCGCGGCGGGTGGGGCGACCCCAGCGCGTCGCCGAGGAGTACCGACGCGACCGTCGTCGACCTGGCCAAGTTCGACGCCAAGGCCGTCGATCGGCGTGCTGCGGGGAGCGCCGGAGACGCTGAACATCAAGCCCGCCGACGTCAAGAGCACCTACCTGATCATCGAGCCGAGCCGGGACACGACCGCACCGGGGACGCTGTCGATCTCGATCTACGTCTCCAGCGACTTCGGCAGCGGCTACATCCAGCTCGGCGCCGACGGCACGGTCAAGCAGGTCAACTACCCCTAGCCGCTTCGTCCTGCGGCTGTCCCCCGATCGGAGTACGCGCAGTTCGTCCGGTACACGGTCCGCCTGGCGGACAGACACCGGGTGCGGGCCGGCGCAGTATTTCTCTCATGCCTGGCTCACCGAAAGCAGGCCCCATAACTCGGAGGACACCATGACTGCACAGATCACCAAGCGCGCCGCAGGACTCTTCGCCGGTGCCATCGCCGCCGGCGCGCTGACCCTGGGCCTGGGCTTCGCCCCCACCGCAAGCGCCGCACAGGGCTGCGGGTACGGCTACCACCTCGACGGCGGCGGCTGCGTGGGCAACGCCCCCGGCCCCGGCGCCCAGGCCGATCCCGGCCACCCCAACTGCTGGATCAACGACAACGGCGACCAGCGCTGCTACTAGCAGCTGCAAGCTCCTTTGGATCCCGCCCGGGCCAGCTGGTCCGGGCGGGATCTCTTTGGTGCCGAGCCTCGTCACCCCGAATTGGCGCAAAATATATCGGCCGATACAATTGCGGAACGTGTCGAAGCACCGTAACGGTTGAGCAAAGGAGGTGACCCGATGCTGGAGCTTGCCATCCTGGGTCTTCTCCTCGAGTCGCCCATGCACGGCTATGAGCTGCGCAAACGACTGACCGGTCTGCTCGGGGCGTTCCGCGCCTTCTCCTACGGCTCGCTGTACCCGGCCCTGCGCCGGATGCAGGCCGACGGTTTGATCGCCGAGGACGCCGCGCCCGCCGGAACCCCGGTGCTGCGCCGCGCACGACGGGTCTACCAGCTGACCGATGCCGGTCGGCAGCGGTTCTCCGAACTCGTCGCGGACACCGGTCCGCAGAACTACACCGACGACGGCTTCGGTGTGCACCTGGCCTTCTTCAACCGGACGCCGGCCGAGGCGCGGATGCGCATTCTCGAAGGCCGCCGTCGGCAGGTGGAGGAGCGCCGCGAGGGCCTGCGCGAAGCAGTTGCACGGGCCAGCAACTCGTTCGACCGATACACCCGACAACTGCATCAGCTGGGTTTGGAGTCCAGCGAGCGGGAAGTCAAGTGGCTCAACGAGCTGATCGCCGCCGAGCGGGTCGCCCAGACCCACCCGGAACAGGCGTGAAGCCACAGAACCTGACCAGCAGCAAGTAGAAGTACACCGAAGGAGAACGTCCATGACTGAGCACAACGCGCCAGGAACGTCGACCGATGTGCGGGTCGCCATTGTCGGCGTCGGCAACTGCGCGTCGTCGCTCGTCCAGGGCGTCCAGTACTACAAGGATGCCGACCCGAACGCCTCGGTCCCCGGCCTGATGCACGTCAAGCTCGGGCCGTACCACGTGCGCGACGTGAAGTTCGTCGCCGCGTTCGACGTCGACGCCAAGAAGGTCGGCTTCGACCTGTCCGAGGCGATCTTCGCCTCGGAGAACAACACCATCAAGATCGCCGACGTGCCCGCCGACCGACGTCGTGGTGCAGCGCGGCCCGACCCTCGACGGCATCGGCAAGTACTACGCCGAGACCATCGAGCTGTCCGACGACCGAGCCGGTCGACGTGGTCAAGATCCTCAAGGACAACAAGGTCGACGTCATGGTGTCCTACCTGCCGGTGGGCTCCGAGCAGGCCGACAAGTTCTACGCCCAGTGCGCGATCGACGCCGGCGTGGCGTTCGTCAACGCCCTGCCGGTGTTCATCGCCTCGGACCCGGTGTGGGCCAAGAAGTTCGAGGACGCCGGTGTGCCGATCGTCGGCGACGACATCAAGAGCCAGGTCGGCGCGACCATCACCCACCGCGTGATGGCCAAGCTGTTCGAGGACCGCGGCGTCACCCTGGACCGCACCTACCAGCTGAACGTCGGCGGCAACATGGACTTCAAGAACATGCTCGAGCGCGAGCGCCTGGAGTCCAAGAAGATCTCCAAGACCCAGGCCGTGACCTCCAACCTGACCGGCTCGCTGGCCGGCAAGATCGACGACAAGAACGTCCACATCGGCCCGTCGGACCACGTCGCGTGGCTCGACGACCGCAAGTGGGCCTACGTCCGCCTCGAAGGCCGCGCCTTCGGCGACGTGCCGCTGAACCTGGAGTACAAGCTCGAGGTGTGGGACTCGCCGAACTCGGCCGGCATCATCATCGACGCGGTGCGCGCGGCCAAGATCGCCAAGGACCGCGGCATCGGTGGCCCGATCATCCCGGCGTCGGCCTACCTGATGAAGAGCCCGCCGAAGCAGCTGCGCCGACGACGTCGCCCGCACACAGCTCGAAGAGTTCATCGAGCGGCTGAGCCCGCTGGGATCCACGAACGTTTCGACCGAGACTGCGGTCAGATCGGATTTCCAACCGGAATCGCGATCTGGCCGCAGTTTCGCGTTAGATGAAGACGTGATCTCCGACGACGAACTGATCGGACTCGACGAGTTCGCACTGCTGCCCGAGAACGCCGCGCAGGCCGGTGTCGACGCACCGCTGCCCAGCGTGCAGCGCATCGAGCGCGGCCCGATCAGCGCGGTGCGCTGGGGCTGGCCGATTCACCGACCGCGGTGCGCGGTGGTGTTCCTGCACGGCGGCGGACAGAACGCGCACACCTGGGACACCGTGATCCTCGGTCTGGGTGAACCGGCGCTGGCCATCGACCTGCCCGGCCACGGCCGCTCGGCCTGGCGCGAGGACGGGGACTACGGGCCCAAGCTCAACGCTGTCGCCGTCGAGCCGGTGGTGCGCGAACTCGCCCCCGATGCCGACCTGGTGGTCGGCATGTCGCTGGGTGGCCTGACCGCGATGCGACTGGCCGTCAGCGCACCGGAGTTGGTGCGCAAGCTGGTCATGGTGGACGTCACCCCGTCGGCCCCCGAACGCCACGAGCAGATGACCAAGGCCCAGATGGGTACCGTCGCACTCGTCCAGGGCGACCGCACCTTCGCCAGCTTCGCCGACATGCTCGACGTCACCGTCGCCGCCGCACCGCACCGTGATCGAGAGTCGTTGCGGCGCGGGGTGTTCCACAACTCCAAGCAGCTCGACGACGGCAGCTGGACCTGGCGCTACGACTCCTTCCGCAAGGGCGAAGGCTTCGAAGGCCTGTGGGACGACGTCCCCCGCTGACGGCCCCGACCACCCTGGTGCGCGGCGCCAAGTCGTTCTTCGTCAACGACGACGACGCCGACGAATTCGCCCGCACCGCACCGGGATTCCAGACCGTGCACGTCGTGGCCGACTCCGGTCACTCCGTCCAGGGCGATCAGCCGCGCGCTCTGGTTCAGATCCTGCGGGACGTGCTCGACAACTGATTGGTTCCCTGTTGTTCACCGGCTGATTCCCCGTCTGCCGTAGCTTCGCCCCATGTCTCTGGTGCCACTGAACCTCTTCGTCAGCCACAACGGTCGATCGTCGCGTCAGCACGTCACCTGCCGCTACAAGTGCGGCGACGCCTGCTCCTACCCCGCGCCCAACACCAGCGACAACGAATACTTCGGCGACGTCGTGCGGGCGCTGTCCCGCCGATCCATGCTCAAAGCCACCGGGGTGACGGTCCTGGCGGTCGGCGGAGGCTCGGCGCTGGCGGCGTGCGCGGACGGGTCCAAGACCGCCGGCGAAACAACGTCGCCGACGACCGCCGCGCCCCCATCGCCGGGCATGAACTTCGCCGCGGTCGCCCCCAACAAGGACGACGCCGTCGTCATCCCCGAGGGCTACCGACAGGCCGTCGTGATCAGCTGGGGTGACCCGGTTCTGCCCGGCGCGCCGGCGTTCGACGTCAAGAACCAGAGCGCCGCCGCCCAACGGCAGCAGTTCGGGTTCAACAACGACTTCGCCGGACTGCTGCCGATCGAGGGCGCCCCTGATCACTATCTACTGGTCGTCAACCACGAGTACACCACCGAGCGGTTCATGTTCCCCGGGTACGACGAGAAGAAGCCCACCCGCGACCAGTACGACACCGCACTCGCCGCACACGGACTGTCGGTCGTCGAAGTGGAACGCACCCCACAGGGGCTCAAACCGGTCATGGGCGGCTACAACCGTCGCATCACCGGCGACGCAACGTTCACGCTCACCGGCCCTGCCGCAGGTAGCGAATTCGTCAAGACCGCCGCCGATCCGACCGGACGCACCGTGACGGGAACGCTCAACAACTGCTCAGGCGGAGTCACGCCGTGGGGCACGGTGCTGTCCGGTGAGGAGAACTTCAACTCCTACTTCGGATCGCCCGAAGGCGCCGTGGCGCCGACACCCGTCGACGCCGACCGCTGGAAGCGGTACGGCATCAAGCTCAAGCCCAGCGAGCGCAAGTGGGAGACCTTCGACCCCCGGTTCGACCCCACCAAGACGCCGAACGAGGTCAACGGTTTCGGCTACGTCGTCGAGATCAATCCGTGGGATCCGAAGTCTGTCCCGGTCAAGCACAGCGCGCTCGGTCGCTTCAAGCACGAAGCCGCCACCATCTACCTGACACCGGATGGCACGGTCGTGGCCTACACCGGCGACGACGAGCGGTTCGACTACATGTATAAGTTTGTGTCCAGCAAGAAGATTCAGCCGGGCCGCGACCCGGCAACGATGGCACACAACATGACCCTCCTCGACGAGGGCACCCTGTACGTCGCGAAGATGTCCAGCGATATCCCGGCCGGCGAGATCGACGGTTCGGGCACCCTCCCGCGGCAAGGGGCGTTCCGCGGATCCGGCACCTGGATTCCGCTGCTGCGCTCCGGTCCGGACGGCGCCGCCGAATCTCTGGTCGACGGCATGTCGGCTCAAGAGGTCGCGGTGTTCACCCGGTTCGCCGGTGACAAGGCGGGCGCCACCAAGATGGACCGTCCGGAGGACTTCGAGGCCAACCCCTCGAGCGGCAAGCTCTACGCAGCGCTGACCAACAACGACGAGCGCGGCGCACCGAACAAGGCTGCCGCCGACGCGGCGAACCCCCGCAACGACAACAAGAACGGACAGGTCATCGAGATCACCGACGACCACGCCGGCACCTCGTTCACGTGGAACCTGTTGCTGGTGTGCGGCGATCCCGACGCGGCCGACACCTACTTCGGCGGCTTCGACAAGTCGAAGGTCAGCCCCATCTCGTGCCCGGACAATCTCGCGTTCGACAAGCACGGCAATCTCTGGATCGCTACCGACGGCAATGCGCTCGGTTCCAACGACGGCCTGTTCGCGGTGGCTCTCGACGGCCCCAACCGCGGTGAAACCCGCCAGTTCCTCACGGTGCCGCTCGGCGCCGAGACCTGCGGGCCGATCGTGCTCGACGACCTCGTCACGGTCTCGGTGCAGCACCCCGGGGAGCACGACGACAACAGCATCGACGACCCGCTGTCCAACTGGCCCGAGGGCGGCAACGGCACCGCTCGCCCGTCGATCGTCGCCGTGTGGAAGGACGGCGGGAATATCGGCGTCTGAGACGACGTACGGTTCAGTTGTGACCTTCCCCTTGCGAATCGGTGTCCAACTGCAGCCCCAGCATTCCGACGACTACGCCCAGATCCGCGACGCGGTCCGCCGCTGTGAGGACATCGGCGTCGACGTCGTCTTCAACTGGGACCACTTCTACCCGCTGTACGGCGACCCCGACGGCGCGCACTACGAGTGCTGGACCATGCTGGGCGCCTGGGCCGAACAGACCTCACGCGTCGAGATCGGCGCGCTGGTCACCTGCAACTCCTACCGCAACCCCGAACTGCTGGCCGACATGGCCCGCACCGTCGACCACATCTCCGGCGGCCGGCTGATCCTGGGCATCGGGTCGGGCTGGAAGCAGAAGGACTACGACGAGTACGGCTACGAGTTCGGCACCGTCGGCAGCCGGCTCGCCGACCTCGCCGAGGCGCTGCCGCGGATCAAGTCCCGGCTGGCCAAGCTGAACCCGGCGCCGACGCGCGACATCCCGATCCTCATCGGCGGTCAGGGCGAGCGCAAGACGCTGCGACTGGTCGCCGAGCACGCCGATCAGTGGCACAGCTTCACCAACGCCGACACCTACCCCGGCAAGGCCAAGGCGCTGGCCGACCACTGCGAGGCGATCGGTCGCGACCCGGCCACCATCGAGCGTTCCTCGGGGGTCGAGGGCCGCGACGCCGAGAGCCTGGTCGCCAATGCCGAGGCGCTGGCGAGCTTGGGCGTGACGTTGATGACCGTCGGCTGCGACGGACCCGACTACAACCTGGGACCGGCCGAGACGCTGGTCCGCTGGCGCGACAGCCGCTAGGTCAGCAGGGCTCGAACTCCAGCGGTAGCGACTGCAGGCCCAAAGTGCCTGCGGGCCAAAGGGTGTGCGCTTCGCCGGCCAGCCGGTAGTCCGGGATGCGGGCGTGGAACTCCTCGATGGTCAGCCGCAGCTCCCGGCGGGCCAGGTGCGAGCCGAGGCAGCGGTGGATTCCGCCGCCGAACCCCAGATGGGTGGGCTTGGCAGTCAGGTTCATCTCGTTGGGTGCGTCTGCGGCGGAGGGCACTTCGCGGTTGGCCGTGCCGAGCATCAGCATCACCGCCGACCCGGCGGGGATGGTGACGCCCTCGACTTCGACGTCGCACGTGGTGAGTCGCGGCACGCCGGGGACCGGGCCGTCGAGGCGCAGCACCTCCTCGACGAAGGGGCCGATCAGCGCCGGGTCGGCGATCAGCCGGTGTCGCAGGTCGGGATCGGTGGCCAGGTTGAGCAGCGAGTAGCCGATCGCCCCGGTCACCGTGTCCAACCCGGCCAGCACGATCAGGAAGCACAGGCCGAGGATCTCGGCATCGGTCCAGGCGTCGTCGCCGTCGAGAGCCAGGATCGAGCTCAGCATGTCGTTGCCGGGGTGGCTGCGCTTGGCCTCGAGCTGCTCGGCGAGGAAGCCGAAAAGCGCCAGGCTGCAGTCGATCACGCGTTGGGGCGGCTCCTGACCGAGATTCGTCACGTTGGCGTCCTTGATGATGCCGGTGACCCAGTCCAGGAACTTCGGCAGGTGTTCGAGCGGCAGCCCGAACAGCGTCAGGATCGCCTGGGTGGGGAACTTGTAGGACAGGTCCGTCACGACGTCGCATCGGCCGAGTGGGGCGAAGGCGTCGATGTGCGAGCGGACCTGCGCGCGTAGGTCGGGCTCCATGGCGTCGATACGTTTGGGCCCGAACATCGGGTCGAGGATCCGCCGATAGTCGGCGTGCTTGGGGGGATCGATGGCCAGCGGGATCATCTGGATGGCGTTGGCCACCATGTCGAACGCCTTGGCCGAGGAGAACAGATCCGGGTGCTTCTGCGCGAAACGCACCCCGTCATAGCTGGTGATGAGCCAGGTGCTGCCGACCCGGTACACCGGGCCCGGGCCGGCGGAGGTATTCCATGGCGGCGGTTCGGCTGTTCTCCAACGGTGCGGCCGCGTAATAGTCGTCGGGCAATTCCGTCGTTGTCATGTCCGGAGCGTAACGAGACTGCCAGTCTTGTTTCCCGGGATTGCCGGAATCCCTTTTCGGCGCGCCGCGAACCCGGCAGGATTGCCGATGCGTCCCACTGCCCGTCCCGGGACCGACTGAAGGAACAATGCCCAAACGCTATGGCGTCAAGGAAAAAGACCAAGTCGTCGCCCACATCCTCGATCAGCTTCTCAGCGGCCGGCTGCGCTCCGGTGACCGGGTGGATCGCAACGAGATCACCGCTGCCCTGGGGATGAGCCGGGTCCCGGTGCAGGAGGCCCTGGTCCAGCTCGAGCACGACGGCATCCTCGTCACGCACTATCACCGCGGCGCCTTCGTGCAACGCTTCGACGAGGCCACCCTGCGCGAACATCACGAAGTTCACGGCATGCTGACCGGTGCGGTATCGGCGCGGGCGGCCGCCGAACCCCGGCCCGAGGTGCTCGAGGAACTCGACCGGGCGATGTCGATCATGCGAGATGCCGATACATCCCCGTCCTACCTGGAAGGCGCGGACCGCTTCCAGGACGCCCTCGTCAACGGTTACGCGGGACCGCGGCTGGCGGCGGCGATCCGCTCGTCGCGCAGCTTCATGCCGCGGCAGTTCTGGGCCGAGTACGACGAAACGCAAGCACACCTGTTGCCGCTCATCGAGGCCGAATACGCCGCCATCCGACGGAAGAGCCCGGCCAGCGCCCGCCGACTCTGCATCGATCGCGCCGACCTGATGGCCGACCTGCTGATCACCGAACTGGACCGCCGGGGCGTGTTCGCCGACTTGGACTCCCCCTGATCCCAAGGCGTGTCATTCGCCCGCCGGGCCAACTACGTTGCTACTGATGACCACTACGTGTCGTCGGCTGGCGGCTGTGCTGATCATGCTGCTGCTGACAGTCAGCCTGGCCCCCGCGGCGCCGGCGAGCGCCGACCAGTGCGCCCCACCGGGTGAGCAGGCCGCCAGCGCCCTGCCCACCAACCTCTCCGCTGCGGCCAAGGGTCCCGACGAGGACAAGTACACGACCGCCAACTCCGAGCCGTTGAGCGCGGTCAACCTCGATGCGCTTCGGCTGATCACCCCGGGCACGCTGACCGTCGGCACGCTGTCGGACGCACCGCCGAGCATCTGCATCAACTCCAAGGGCCAGTTCACCGGATTCGACAACGAACTGCTGCGCGCGGTCGCCGACAAGCTGGGCCTGAAGATCAACTTCGTCGGGACCGACTTCTCCGGGCTGCTGGCACAGGTGGCCTCGCGCCGCTTCGACGTCGGCTCGTCGTCGATCACCACCACCGACGCCCGCCGGCAGACGGTCGGCTTCACCAACGGCTATGACTTCGGCTACTTCTCGCTGGTCGTTCCGCCGGGCTCGCCGATCAAGGGCTTCGGCGATCTCGCCAAGGGCCAGCGCATCGGGGTGGTGCAGGGGACCGTGCAGGAGGCCTACGTCGTCGACACCCTGCGCCTCGACCCGGTGAAGTTCCCGGACTACAACACGCTCTACGGCAGCCTCAAGACTCGCCAGATCGACGCGTGGGTGGCGCCGTCGCAGCAGGCGGTCGGCACCGTCCAACCCGGCGACCCGGCGGTCATCGTCGAGAACACCTTCAGCCTGGACAACTTCGTGGCATGGGCGGTCGCCAAGGAGAACAAGCCGCTGATCGACGCGCTCAACGCCGGACTCGACGCCGTCATCGCCGACGGGACCTGGTCCAAGCTCTACAGCGACTGGGTGCCGCGCGCGCTGCCGCCGGGCTGGAAGCCGGGATCCAAAGCCGCGCCGGTTCCGGTGCTGCCCGACTTCGCCGCGATCGCCGCCGGCCAGAAGCAGACCGACAACTCCGGTGTGGCGCAGAAGTCGACGCTGAGTCAGCTCAAGGATTCGTTCCTGGACTGGAACCTCTACAAGAAGGCCATCCCCGACCTGCTCCGCACCGGCCTGCCGAACACGTTGATCCTGACGTTCAGCGCCAGCGTGATCGGCCTGCTGCTGGGCATGGTGCTCGCCGTCGCCGGCATCTCACGGGCGCCGTGGCTGCGGTGGCCGGCGCGGATCTACACCGACATCTTCCGCGGACTGCCCGAGGTCGTCATCATCCTGCTGATCGGACTGGGGATCGGACCGATCGTCGGCGGCCTGACGGGCAACAACCCCTACCCGCTGGGCATCGCCGCCCTGGGCTTGATGGCGGCGGCCTACATCGGCGAGATCTTCCGCTCCGGAATTCAGAGCGTGGAGGCCGGCCAGATGGAAGCCTCGCGCGCACTGGGGTTCAGCTACTCCTCCTCGATGCGGCTGATCGTCGTGCCGCAGGGCATCCGGCGGGTGCTGCCCGCTCTGGTCAACCAGTTCATCTCGCTGCTGAAGGCCTCCTCGCTGGTGTACTTCCTGGGGCTGGTGGCCAGCCAGCGCGAGTTGTTCCAGGTGGGCCGTGACCTCAACGCGCAGACCGGAAATCTCTCACCGCTGGTGGCGGCGGGCCTGTTCTATCTGCTGCTGACGATCCCGCTGACCCATCTGGTGAACTTCATCGACGCGCGGCTGCGCCGCGGCCGACCACCCTCGGACGAGGACACCCTGGACCCGAACACCACGAGCCAGGAGATGGTGTGATGGCCGAGGTCACCCGTTCAGAGCCGGTCTCGTTGGCCGCCAACGATATTCATCTCGCCTTCGGCAACAACTCGGTGCTGCGCGGTGTCGACGTCGAGGTGCCGGCCGGCACGACGGCGGCGATCATCGGGCCGTCCGGGTCGGGCAAGTCGACACTGCTGCGCACGCTGAACCGGCTGTATGAACCCGATCGCGGCGACATCCTGCTCGACGGGCGATCGGTGTTGCGCGACGACCCGGACAAGCTGCGGCAGCGCATCGGCATGGTGTTCCAGCAGTTCAACCTGTTCCCGCACAAGAGCGTGCTGGACAACGTCGCCCTGGGCCCGCGCAAGCTGAAGAAGCTGTCCGCCGACGAAGCCCGCGAGCTGGCCCTGGCTCAGCTGGACCGGGTGGGCCTCAAGCACAAGGCCGAGGTGCGGCCGGCCACCCTGTCCGGCGGACAGCAGCAGCGGGTGGCGATCGCCCGGGCGCTGGCGATGGCCCCGCAGGTGATGTTCTTCGACGAGGCGACCTCGGCGCTGGATCCTGAACTGGTCAAAGGCATCCTGGCGCTGATCGCCGAGCTCGGTGCCGACGGGATGACCATGGTGGTGGTCACCCACGAGATGGGGTTCGCCCGTTCCACCGCGGATTCGGTGGTGTTCATGGATCACGGCCGAGTCGTCGAGTCCGGCGAGCCCGACAAGATCTTCACCGCGGCCGAGACCGATCGCCTGCAGCGATTCCTGTCGCAGGTTCTATAGTTCCGATCGTCAAAAAGGTGCAACCTGCTAATTGACCGGCCCGGACAGGTTAGACTAGCGAACTATGATTGAGGCCGAACCGCAGGTCACCGACCTGTCTGGGGACCTGCAGCGGGTCCTCTCGAAGTTGTTCTCGGTCTTGCGCCGCGGCGATCCCCGCAGCACCACCGGTGGTGATCTCACGCTGGCCCAGTTGTCGATCCTGCTCACCCTGCTCGATCACGGGCCCGATCCGGATGACCGAACTCGCCGCCCGTGAGCGAGTCCGCACACCGACCACGACGGTCGCGATCCGGCGCCTCGAGAAGCTCGGTCTGGTCAAGCGGACCCGCGACCCGTCGGATCTGCGGGCTGTTCTGGTGGAGGTCACCCCGGAGGGTCTGGTGCAGCACCGCGAGGCGCTGGATCACCGGCGCGCACATCTGACTTCCCTGCTGTCCAAGCTCAGCGACGAGGAGCGGGAGACCGTGGCCCGGGCCCTTCGGCCGTTGGAGCGACTGGTCGACCAGTCGGAGAACTAGCCGAGCCAGTCGAGCACCGCGGCGGCGGTCCAGGACTGTTGCATACTGCCCAGCGGTTCGCCGGTGAACGGCTCGTAGTACTCGGCGAACGTGCCGTCGCTGGCCTGCCGCAAGCCTTCTCGGCGCAGCATCAGTGACCGCTCGGACCATCCGCGGCGGGCGAACGCCCAGGAGAACAGCCAGGTCAGCACCGGCCACACCGGGCCGCGCCAATACTCGCGGGGCCGAAAGTCCTTGGAAACCGGGGACGTTGACGGGATGAGCGAATACTTCAGGTCCGGGTGTCCGCAGAACCGCGGTCCCTCCAGGATCCGCAGCAACGCCCGCTCCTGTTCGTGCGGCAGGCCGCCGCAGAGCAGCGGCGCGAACTGGGCGGCCGTCTCGGTGGAGATCCACCTTTCGGCACGGACGTCGAAATCCCTTGCCGCGCCGGTTCGTTCGTCGGTGGTGTCGATGACCCCGGCGCGGAAGCGCTCGGCCCAGGAGTACAGGTCGCGCACGTCGGCGTTGGGCCGCTTGTAGTCCTCGCCGATGTTGGCCAGCACGTCACAGGCCACCGCGAAGATCGACGAGACGAACACGTCCTCCACCGCGAAGCTCATCGCCTTCGGCAGCAGATCGTCGTCGTAGCGGGCGGCCTTCATCTCCTCCAGCAGCCACAGATAGCGGTCGTACTCGGTGTCCGACGGGCGCTGGCTGGCGTCGGTGACGATGTGGTTGTCCTCGCGCTGATACTCGGGGACGTTGCCGGGAATCACGTTGGCGTAGGCCGAATCCCACCGCGGCGAGTTGTCCATCCCGGATTCCCAGCCGTGGTACAGCGTGATCCGGCCGCGTTCGTTCTGGTCGCGCGCCTCGGCCAGCCAGCGGTGCCAGCGCACCAGATCGGACCAGCGCCGGTCCAGGAAGGCCTCGGCGACCGCGCGGGTGGACCGGCCCCGCGTCCGCGCCCGGTCCAGGATGCGCTGCACCGCGATCGCATGCACCGGGGGCTGGGTGATCCCGGAGGTGTGCCGGCTGCGCGGCGCGTTGGCCGCCAGCGCAGAACAGGCCCAGCGGGCCGGGCCCGGGAAATATCCGTCGACGCCGTGCGCGAAGACGATGTGCGGGATCATGCCGTTGGTCCACTGCGCCGACAGCAGGGTGTCGAGCTCGACGACGGCGCGCTCCACGCTCAGCGGCGCCAGGCCGACCGCCACGAAGGCGGCATCCCAGCTCCACATGTGCGGGTAGAGCTGGGGAGCCGCCGAGGTCATCACGCCCAGGTCATTGCCGCGCAGGAGGTAGGCCGCGCGGGCCGCCAGCTGCGTCTGGCCGAAGCTCGGGTCGAATGCCACGCGTTCATTCTGCGTCGCGGTGCTGCGAAACGCAGATCGGTAGGGTGACCGACATGCCGACCTGTCTTATCACTGGGGCCAGTGGCGGCATCGGATCCGCGATCGCCGAGGCCCTGGCGCCCACCCACACGCTGCTGCTGGCCGGCCGGCCATCCGGGCGGCTCGACGCCGTCGCCACCCGTCTCGGCGCCACCACCTGGCCGCTGGACCTGGCCGACCCCGAGTCGCTGGAGGCCGCGGCCGAGCCGCTCGCCGAGCTCGACGTGCTGGTGCACAACGCCGGGCGTGGCCTATCCGGGCCGGGTCGCGGAGTCCACCCCCGAGCAGTGGCGGGCCAGCTTCGAGGTCAACGTCACCGGCGCCGTCGCGCTCACCCTGGCGCTGCTACCCGCGCTGCGGGCTGCGCGGGGACAGGTGGTGTTCGTCAACTCCGGAGCGGGTCTCAACGTCTCCCCCGGACTTGCCGCGTACTCGGCGAGCAAGTTCGCGTTGCGGGCCTTCGCCGACTCGCTGCGAGCCGACGAACCGGATCTGCGGGTCACCAGCGTGCACCCCGGCCGGGTCGACACCGAGATGCAGCGCGACCTGGTCGCCTACGAGGGCGGCGAGTACGACCCCGCGAAGTTCCTCAGCGCCGAGACGGTCGCGCGCATCGTCGCCGACGTGATCGCCACCCCGCCCGACGCCCACACCCATCAAGTGGTCCTCCGCCCCCGGTGATTTCGGCGCGGTTGCCGTCGCTGAGCGACGATTAGCGCGCCGAAATCGCAGAACGGATGGCGGCGATGACGCGCTCGGGGTACTCCGTCAGATCCAGCCACGTGAACCGCAGGATCTGCCAACCGGAGAGCGCGATGACGTTCTGCCGCTGCCGATCGATCTGGAACACCTCCTCGTCGGTGTGGAAGGCGAAGCCGTCGACCTCGATGGCCACCTTCTGCTTGGGGAAGGCCGCGTCGACCTTGTAACCCGCCACCGGATAGTTGGTTCGCCATCCGGTGAGTCCGGCTTCGCGCAGCAACTTCACCAGCAGCCTCTCGGCCTCCGACCGGCTGCCGTCGGCTGCGGCCTGAAGCATCACGGCGCGCGGCCGGTGCGCCATAGCGGCCCTTGTTCCGCAGGTGGGCGCGCCACAAAGTCGGTAGCTCGACGTGGCGCTGCAGAGCACGATCCATCAGCTTCGCGCCGCCGCGGCGCCGAACCGCGGCCTCCACCACCGTGAGCGCGAGCTCGGTCACCTTCAGCCCGCGCACGGCGCTGACGTCTGAAGCGCCGAGGTTTCGACGCCGCACCCTGGCGCCGCCATGGCTACGGCCGTGACTGTTCCTCGGGACGGTGACCTCGACGACGTCGGGCGCGAACAGCGTGAGGCGATGCCACCATGCGGCGGCAAGGCCGCTGGCAGCTGCATCGTCGCCGTGAGCCCACACCGCCGCGCGGATGCGGGCCGCGTCGGTGAATTCACGGTCGTCGACGAAGTAGACGCCCCGGGCACATCGACGCCAGTACCCCGACCGCACACGACGCTGAACCGCCTCATGACTGAGCCCGACGCGCTGCGCTTGGGCGAGCGTGATGACGCCATCTTGATCGCGAAGTAGATCGTTCAACACGCCAACAAGGACGCGCCGCAAAGCTGTCGGGTTCCATTCGTGGCGGTTTGGGCGCGCTTGTCGTCGGCCTGCGACGATAAGCGCGCCGAAATCGCTAGGGGGCTAGACGACGAGGTTCACCAGCCGGCCGGGTACGACGATCACCTTCTTCGGTGTGGCGCCGGCCAGGAAGGCCAGCACCTTCTCGTCGGCCAGCGCAGCCGTCTCGACGGCCGCCTTGTCGGCGTCGGCGTCGACCGTGATCCGCCCGCGCACCTTGCCGTTGACCTGCACCGGGTACTCGACGGTGTCGGTCACCAGATAGGCCGGATCGGCGACCGGGAACGGCCCGTGCGCCAGCGAGCTGTCGTGGCCGAGTCGCCGCCACAGCTCCTCGGCCAGGTGCGGGGCCAGCGGCGCCACCATCAGCACCAGCGGCTCCAGCGCCGCGCGCGCGGTGACACCCTCCTTGGTGAGGTGGTTGGTGTACTCGATCAGCTTGGCCGCCGCCGTGTTGTTGCGCAGAGCGGAGTAGTCGTCGGCGACGCCCGCGATGGTGCGGTGCAGCTGGCGCAGCGTCTCGTCGTCGAGCGCCTCGTCCTCGGAAACCCTTGGCTCACCGGTGTTTTCGTCCACGACCAGCCGCCACACCCGCTGCAGGAAACGGTGTGCGCCGACGACGTCCTTGGTCGCCCACGGCCGCGAGGCATCCAGCGGGCCCATCGACATCTCGTAGACCCGCAGCGTGTCCGCGCCGTAGCTCTCGCAGATCTCGTCCGGAGAGATCGAGTTCTTCAGGCTCTTGCCGATCTTGCCGAACTCCTGGAACACCTCGATCTCGCCGTCGGGGCCGGGCAGGAAGAACTTGCCGTCGCGCTCGACGACGTCGGCGGCGGGCACGTAGGCGCCGCGGGCGTCGGTGTAGGCGAACGCCTGGATGTAGCCCTGGTTCACCAGCCGCCGGTAGGGCTCCCGCGACGTGACGTGGCCGAGGTCGTGAAGCACCTTGTGCCAGAACCGCGCAATACAGCAGGTGCAGCACCGCGTGCTCGACGCCACCGACGTAGAGGTCCACCCCGCCGGGGTCGTCGGGTCCGTGCTCAGCCGGTCGCGGGCCCATCCAGTAGGCCTCGTTCTCCTTGGCGCAGAACTGTTCTGAGTTGTGCGGGTCGGCATAGCGCAGCTCGTACCAGGAGCTGCCCGCCCACTGCGGCATGACGTTGGTGTCGCGGGTGTAGGTCTTGAGCCCGTCGCCGAGGTCGAGGTCGACGTGCACCCACTCGGTGGCCTTGTTCAGCGGCGGCGAGGGCTCGCTGTCGGCGCTGTCGGGGTCGAACAGCACCGGCGAGTAGTCCGCGATGTCGGGCAGTTCGACCGGCAGTGCCGAATCGGGCAGCGGATGGGCGCGGTCGTCGGCGTCGTAGACGATCGGGAACGGCTCACCCCAGTACCGCTGACGCGCGAAAAGCCAGTCCCGCAGCTTGTATTCGACGCGGGCACGGCCGCGGCCGTCGGCCTCGAGCCGCTCGGTGATCGCCACCTTGGCGGCCGTCGACGTTCAGCCCGTCGAGGTAGCTGCGAGTTCACCAGGGTGCCGTCACCGATGTAGGCGGCCTCCGTGACATCGCCGCCGGTGATCACTTCCAGGATCGGCAGCCCGAACTCGGTCGCGAACTCCCAGTCCCGCTGGTCGTGACCGGGCACGGCCATGATCGCGCCGGTGCCGTAGCCGACCAGGACGTAGTCGGCGATGAAGATCGGAACCTGTTGATCCGTTCAGCCGGATTGGTCGCAAAGGTGCCGAGGAACACGCCGGTCTTGGTCTTGTTCTCCTGGCGTTCCAGGTCAGACTTCGCCGCGATCGAACGCCGGTAGGCCGCCACCGCCTCGGCCGGGGTGGCGGCGCCGCCGGTCCACCGCGGGTCCACGCCCTCGGGCCACTGCGCCGCGGTCAGGCTGTCGACCAGATCGTGCTCGGGTGCCAGCACCAGATAGGTGGCGCCGAACAGGGTGTCGGGCCGGGTGGTGAACACCTCGATGTCGCTGCCGTCGGCGTCGAACAGCACCGACGCGCCGGTGGAGCGTCCGATCCAGTTGCGCTGCATGGTCTTGACCTTCTCGGGCCAATCCAGCACCTCGAGATCCTCGAGCAGGCGGTCCGAGTACGCGGTGATTCGCATCATCCACTGCCGCAGGCGTTTCCGGAACACCGGGAAGTTGCCGCGCTCGCTGCGACCCTCGGAGGTGACTTCCTCGTTGGCCAGCACGGTGCCCAATCCGGGGCACCAGTTGACCAGCGAGTCGGCGCGGTAGACCAGCCGGTGGCCGTCGATGACGTCGGCGCGCTCCCCCGCCGACAGCTGCGACCACACCCGGCCGTCGTCGAGAGTTCTTGTACCGCTGTCGAACTCGGCGATCAGCTCGGCGATCGGCCGGGCCTCGTTGCGCGCGGGGTCGAACCACGCGTTGTAGATCTGCAGGAAGATCCACTGCGTCCACTTGTAGAAGTCGACGTCGGTGGTCGAAAAGCTGCGTCGCTGATCGTGTCCCAGCCCGAGCCGGCCCAGCTGCCGGCGGAAGTTGACGATGTTGGCCTCGGTGCGCTCCCGCGGATGCGTGCCGGTCTGGACCGCGTACTGCTCGGCGGGCAGGCCGAAGGCGTCGAAGCCCAAGGCGTGAAGCACGTTGCGGCCGGTCATCCGGAAGTACCGGGCGTAGACGTCGGTGGCGATGTAGCCCAGCGGATGGCCGACATGCAGTCCCTCACCGGAGGGATAGGGGAACATGTCCTGGACGAACACCTTGTCGCTGGGGACCGCCGAACCGTCGGCCGGCGCCAGCGAGCCCACCGGGTTGGGCACGTTGAAGGTGCCCCAGGCCTGCCAGTTGTCCTGCCACGTCCGCTCGATCTGGCCGGCGAGGTCGGCGGTGTAGCGGTGTCGTGGCACGTCGGCGTCGGCCTCGGTGGTTCCGGCGGTCGGCGATTCGGTCACGCAGACAGGGTATAAGGATCGGCGTGGGCGCCCGACCACCCGGCGCGCGGCTGTGACCTCGGCTACTGGCCGGCGGTCGCCGGGACGGTTGCCGGCCGCGGGGCAACGGGTTGGTATCGGTTGCGTTGCAGAGCGGTCAGAGGTTGGTTCCAGCTCAGTTCCAGCCCTATCCCGCGGCTTCCGCAGGCCACTACTGTCAGCCCGGAGCAATGGGGCTCACCTGGACCAACCTGTCGAAATAAGGACATCTGCGATGATCACGATTGCCCGTAACTGGCGGGTAGTAGTAGGTGGTGTGGCCGCCGGTTCGGCCGCCGTACTCGGCTTTGCCGGCGCCAGCGCGTCAGCCGAGCCGGTCCTTCCCCTGCCGCCCGCGCCCGTCACCGTGAGCCAAGCCGTCCCGGCCGCGCCGAACGCCGCGCCGCTGGTCGCCAGCCCTGCCGCCACTGCGGCCCTGGAGGTGCCGACCACCGTGACGGCGGTGCCGACGGCAGTGTCCGCGCCGCAGACCCTCGTCCCCGCCCAGTCCGGCACCATCACGGAGTTCTTCAAGGACAAGGGCGTGACGCTGGAGCCGCAGAAGGCCGAGGGCTTCACCGCCCTCAACATCGTGCTCCCGATGCCGCGCGGCTGGAGCGTGGTCCCGGATCCCAACGTCCCCGACGCGTTCACCGTGCTGGCCGACCGCCTCGGCGGTGACGGGCTCTACACGTCCAACGTCCAGCTGAAGGTCTACAAGCTCGTCGGTGAATTCGACCCCAAGGAAGCGATCACCCACGGCTACGTGGACAGCCAGCAGCTGTTCAACTGGCAGTCGACCGACGCGTCGATGGCCGACTTCGGCGGCTTCCCGTCCTCGATCATCGAGGGCACCTACCGCGAGAACGACCAGACGCTGAACACCTCACGCCGGTACGTCATCGTGCCCTCGGGCGCCGACCGCTACCTGGTGTCGCTCGATGTGACGACTGCGGCCAACCAGGTCGTGGCCACGGCCGACGCGACCGACGCCATTGTCAACGGATTCCGGGTCACCTCCCCGACGGCGACGCCCGCACCCGCACCCGCAGCCTGCTGCGGCACCGGCGGCGGTCCCCAGCGCAGCCCCGGCCGCAGCCCCTGCCGCGGCTCCGGTCTCGGATGCGGGCGCCACCGCCACGGTGACCGTCACCGTTCCCGCTCCCGTTCCCGCGGTGCCAGCTACCCAGCGCTGACCGCGGCCTCGTATTGTGACCGCATGTTCATTGCGGGCGTGGTGTGCCTGTGCCTGGCCGTGCTGGTCGCCGGCTCGGGCGTCTGGACGCTGACCCGTCCGGCCGGCGCGGACCTGACCACCCAGGTCATGCGCGCGGTCGCTCCGACCCAACTGGCGGCCGGTGTCATGCTGGCCGCAGGCGGTCTCGCCGCCCTGGCGGCCCCGTCTTCGATCGCCCTGATGGTGCTGATCCTGTGCGTGATCGGTGCGGTCGGCACGGTGGCTGCCGGTTCGTGGCAGGGCGCCCGCTACGCAGCGCGCCGGGAAGCTTCGTCGTCCGGCTGCGCGGGCAGCTGCACGAGTTGCACCCGCTCCTGCGAGTGATCCCCTGACCGGATGAGGCGCGCGCTGTCGCGGATTCCCCTCGACACGTTCCTGGTTCTGCTCGTCGGCGTCGTCGTCCTGGCGGCGCTGTTGCCGGCCCGCGGCGCGGCGGCCGACGTGCTGTCGGTGGCCACCAAGGCCGCCGTCGCGTTGCTGTTCGCGCTGTACGGCGCCCGCCTGTCGCCCCAGCAGGCCTGGCACGGCGTCCGCCAGTGGAAGCTGCACGCGCTGGTGCTGGCGACCACCTTCGTGGTGTTCCCGCTGCTCGGACTCGGGGCCCGCGTGCTCGTGCCGGCCGTGCTGACCCCTGACCTCTACACCGGGCTGTTGTTCCTGTGCCTGGTGCCCTCGACCGTGCAGTCCTCGATCGCGTTCACCTCGATCGCGCGCGGACACGTCTCGGCGGCCATGGTGAGTGCGTCGCTGTCGAACATCCTCGGTGTGCTGCTCACGCCGCTGCTCGTCGTGGCACTGATGCCGATCAGCGGCACACCCCACGTCGACGGATCCGCCGTCCTCGACATCGTGCTGCAACTGCTGCTGCCGTTCGCCGTCGGACAGGCCGCTGCGCCCGTGGCTCGGCGCCGTTGGTGGCCCGGCATGCCAGGCTCACCCACGCCGTTGACCGCGGATCCATCCTGCTGATCGTCTACGCCGCGTTCTCGGTCGGCATGGCCGAACACATCTGGAGCAGCGTGCAGCCGTGGCGAGTGGTTGCCGTCGCAGCGGTCAGCGCCGCTGCTGCTGGCCATCGTGCTGGGGGTCACCGCGGTCACCGGCAGGCTGGCCCGCCTGGATCGCGGGGACGCGATCGTGCTGCTGTTCTGCGGGTCGAAGAAGAGCCTGGCGTCGGGTCTGCCGATGGCGCTGGTGTTGTTCCCGCCGTCAAGCGTCGGCCTGATCATGTTGCCGCTCATGCTGTTTCACCAGATCCAGCTGTTCGTCTGCGCGGTGATCGCCAACCGGCTGGCGCGCGACTAGTTGCGGCTGACGTCGACGGGGTGCGAAGCCAGCAGCGACAGCGGCAGCGGCTGGCGGCGCAACACCCGCGACCACAGGTCCACCCGCGGTTCGACCAAGACGTCGGAAGGCAACGCGGACAACACAATCCAGTCGTCGCGTTCGATCTCACCCTCGAGTTGGCCGATGGTCCAACCGGAGTAGCCGGCGAAGATGCGCACTCCCTCGACGGCCGGCGCGATGAGATCCGGGTCGGCGTCGAGGTCGATCATCACCATCCGGCCCGCGACGTGGCGCAGCCCGGGCATACCGGCCGGGTCGGTGCCGACCCGCAGAGTGCCGAGGCACAGCGCGGCATCGCGTTTCACCGGACCGCCGACGAACATCGTCTTCGGCTTGGCGGCCAGCTTGGCCCACTGCGGCAGCACGTTGTACACGGCTGTTTCGCTGGGCCGGTTGAGCACAACGCCCAGCGTGCCCCCGTCGTTGTGTTCGACGACGTAGATGACGCTGCGGCGGAACGTCGGCTCGAGCAGATCGGTGTTGGCGAGCAGCAGCGTCCCAGCGCGCACCCGGTTCGCCGCGGGCGCGATGAAGTCTTCGGGATCTTCATGCTGTGCCACCTCACCATCATGGCATCACCGCCCGGTGGCTGTGGGGAACAACCGGGTGGCCCGAGGATATTTGTACTGTTGGTCAGGTGGTCGACGCCAGCGCATCCGGTTCGCTGTGGCGTTCGGTGCGCGGCATGCCCGAGTTCTGGCGGCTGCTGGAGCTTCGGACGGCAAGCCAGTTCGGCGACGGCCTGTTCCAGGCCGGCCTGGCCGGCGGTCTGCTGTTCAATCCGGAGCGGGCCGCCGACCCCTGGGCGGTGGCCGGCGCGTTCGCCGTGCTCTTCCTGCCCTACTCGCTCGTGGGGCCGTTCGCCGGGGCGCTGCTGGACCGCTGGGACCGGCGCGCGGTGCTGGTCGGCGCGAACCTCGGGCGGCTGCTGCTGGTGATCGGTGTCGGCGTGCTGCTGGCCGTCGGCGCCAGGGATCTGGTCGTGCTGTGCGGTGCGCTGATCGTCAACGGCTTCAGCCGGTTCGTCACCTCGGGTCTGTCGGCGGCGCTGCCGCACGTGGTCCCGCGCGAGCGGGTGGTCACGATGAACTCGGTGGCCACCGCCACCGGCGCCACCGCCACGTTCCTCGGCGCGAACTTCATGCTGCTGCCGCGCTGGCTCTTCGGGGCCGGCGATGCCGGCGCGGCCACGATCATCTTCCTGGTGGCGATACCGGTCGCCGTCGCACTGGTGCTGTCGATGCGCTTTCCCCGACACGAACTGGGTCCCGACGAGACCGCGCGCGCCGTCCACGGCTCGGCGTTCTACGCGGTGGCCACCGGGTGGATCTACGGTGCCCGCACCGCGCTGGCCACCCCGACGGTGGCGGCCACGCTGTCGGGCCTGGCCGCCCACCGCATGGTGTTCGGCATCAACACGCTGCTGGTGCTGGTGATCGTGCGGCACAGCGACACCCCGGCGGTGGCGGGGCTGGGACTGGGCACCGCCGTGGTGTTCGTCGCCGCCACCGGCGGCGGCGCCTTCCTGGCCAACGTGCTGACCCCGCCGGCGGTCCGGCGCTGGGGCCGGTACGCCACCGCCAACGGGGCGCTGCTGTGCGCCGCGGTCATCCAGCTGGCGGGAGCCACCCTGCAGCTGGTGGTGATGGTGGTGTGCGGGTTCTTCCTCGGCCTGGCCGGCCAGGTGGTCAAGCTGTGTGCCGACACCGCGATGCAGATCGACGTCGACGACGCCCTGCGCGGACACGTCTTCGCGGTACAGGACTCGGTGTTCTGGCTGTCGTTCATCGCCGCGACGACGGTGTCGGCGGCGGTGATGCCCGCCGACGGGCACTCGACGGTGCTGGCGCTGGCCGGTTCGCTGATCTACCTGGCCGGGCTGGCGCTGCACGCGGTGGTTGGCCGGCGCCGGGCGATCAGCCTCTAGGGTTTGGCCATGACCATCGCCGGCCCGATCATCGACGATCTGCGAGACGAAAGCGACGCCCTCGACGCCCTGGTCGAGTCCGCTGACCGCCGACGGCTGGACGCAGCCCACACCCGCACCCGGCTGGACTGTCGCGCACCAGATCGCTCACCTGTGGTGGACCGATCGGGCGGCGCTGACGTCCATCACCGACGAGGCCGCGTTCGGCAGAGATGCTCACCGCCGCGGCGGCCGACCCGCTGGGTTTCGTCGACACGGCCACCGAGGAGCTGACCGCTGCCACGCCGCCGGACGAACTGCTGACGCGATGGCGCGAGACCCGGGCCCGGCTGCACGAGGAACTGCGCGCCGTGGCCGACGGCCGCAAGCTGCTGTGGTTCGGGCCGCCGATGAGCGCGGCGTCCATGGCGACCGCGCGGCTGATGGAGACCTGGGCGCACGGCCTGGACGTCGCCGACGCTCTCGGTGTCCGGACCCGGCCGACTTCGCGGCTGAAGTCGATCGCGCACCTGGGCGTGCGCACCCGCGACTTCGCGTTCACCGTTCACGGGCTCACTCCGCCGGCCGAGCCCTTCCGGGTGGAGCTGGCCGCGCCCGACGGCGAGCTGTGGGTGTGGGGCCCCGAGGATGCGGCGCAGCGGGTCACCGGATCGGCGGTGGACTTCTGCTATCTGGTCACCCAGCGACGACCACGCGCGGAACTCGACGTCGTGGCCGACGGCGCCGACGCCGAGAAGTGGCTGGAGATCGCGCAGGCCTTCGCGGGCCCGCCCGGCGCGGGCCGGTGACGGCTCCGTATTTGCTGAGCGTGTCCTGCGCACCGCCATCTGGTGTGAACAGCACCGATGGGTGAATCCGACCAAAAGTTTGCCTTCGACTCCTGCCGGACCCGCCGAGACCGCTCATCATCGCCCTTCGTGCGCCCACGACAGCGCCTGGGACGCCGCCGCTCGAGGTGTCGCCGGCAACCGCTGGCCGAACCCGGGCTGACGTCGCTGGCCGCGGGCCGCGCGCGGTCGCCCGGCTGCCAGCGGGCCGGGTGGCCGTGGCGCCTCGAGCCGCGACGCCGACGTCCCCCCGACTTGCGTCATCGAACTCACCGGCACGCCCTGATCGACCTGCGGCTGGCGTACCCGGCCTCGCGGCTGCGCAACGGCGTGTGCGTCTGCTCGACGACTTCGGCACCGGCTACTCGTCGCTGACCCAGCTGCGGACCCTGCCGGTCGACCAGATCAAACTCGACCGCTCCTTCGCGGCGGCCCTCGACGAGGGCAACGTCAAGCAGCGTGCCGTCGTGCAGTCGGTGGTCGCGCTGGCCAAGGCGCTGGCGCTGGACCTCGTCGTCGAGGGGGTGGAGACGGTCGCCGAACGCGACGCCCTGATCGACATGGGGGCCGTCAAGGGGCAGGGCTTCCTCTATCACCGGCCCATGCCCTGGGCCGCGGCACTGCAACTCCTGGAATCCGGCGGGGTGTGCGCGGTGCCCGCCGGCAGGTAGCTACAGCGCGCTCGCATCGTCGGCCGCGCCGTCCCCGTCGGTGTCGATCAGGGTGACGTCCCAGCGGCCGTCGCCGTCGGTGTCGACCCAGCCGGTGCCGGCCCCGCCATCCGCGCCGGCTCGCAGCGCACGGTCGGCCAGGCCGTCACGGTCGACGTCGACCAACCGGTCCGGGCTGCCGTCGGCGTCGACGTCGGGCGGGCCGCTCCGCGGTGTGCTCCACGCCGTCGAGGCCGAACCACCGCAGCGGGCCCGACTGGCCGGTCGCCGTCATCGCCCAGGTGCCCGAACCGTCGTCGGTGTAGAGGCTCTCGGCGGTGCCGTCGTCGTCGAGATCGAGGGCCGCGTGATCGGCCAGCCCGTCCCCGTCGAAGTCCGCCAGCGCATCGTCGAAGGCTCCGTCGCCATCGAAATCCATTCGCACAGCGTCGAATTCACCGTCACCGTCGATGTCGACGTCCGGCCGTGCCGCTGAGCATCGCCGCGGTGCCGTCGCCGGGTCCCAGGCAGTAGTCCACGAAGGATCAGACGCTGGGCCGGTCCTTCGCGTTCCACCACGCGAGCAGTTCGGCGACGGCCTCCTCGTGACTGAGCGGTCCGCGGTCCAGCCGCAACTCCTTGAGGAAGTTCCACGCCTCGCCGACCTGCGGACCCGGCGGGATGTCGAGCAGCCGCATGATCTCGTTGCCGTCCAGATCCGGGCGCACCCGCGCGAGGTCCTCCTTGGCGGCCAGCTCGGCGATACGCGCCTCGAGGTCGTCGTAGTTGGCCTGCAGCCGCGCCGCCCGGCGCTTGTTGCGGGTGGTGCAGTCGGCGCGAACCAGCTTGTGCAGCCGGGGCAGCAGCGCGCCCGCATCGGCGACGTAGCGGCGGACCGCGGAATCGGTCCACCTGCCGTCCCCGTACCCGTGGAACCGCAAATGCAGATAGACCAGCTGCGAGACGTCGTCGACCATCTGCTTGGAGTACTTCAGCGCCCGCATCCGCTTGCGGACCATCTTGGCGCCGACGACCTCGTGGTGGTGGAAGCTCACCCCGCCGTCGGACTCGTGCTTGCGGGTGCCCGGCTTGCCGATGTCGTGCAGCAGCGCGGCCCAGCGCAGCACCAGATCGGATTGCCCGGGCTCCTCCAGCTCCATCGCCTGCCGCAGCACCGTCAGCGAATGCTGGTAGACGTCCTTGTGTTGGTGGTGCTCGTCGATCGCCATCTGCATGCCGCCGATCTCGGGCACCACCACCTCGCCCAGGCCCGTCTGGACCATCAGGTCGATTCCGGCGACCGGATCGGCGCCCAGCAGCATCTTGTCCAGTTCGACGGCCACCCGCTCCACGGTGATCCGGCCCAGTTGCGGCGCCATCTCCTCGATCGCCTGACGGACCCGGTCGGCCACCCCGAACTGCAGCTGCGAGACGAACCGTGCCGCCCGCAGCATCCGCAGCGGGTCGTCGCCGAAAGACACCGCGGGCTCGGCCGGGGTGTCGAGGAGCCGCATGTCGCAAGGCGCGCCAGGCCGTCGAGCGGATCGATGAACTCCCCCGGACCGTCGGCGGTGATGCGCACCGCCATCGCGTTGACCGTGAAGTCCCGGCGCACCAGATCGTCCTCGAGGCTGTCGCCGTAGCGCACCTGCGGGTTGCGCGACACCTGGTCGTAGCTGTCGGCGCGGAACGTGGTGATCTCCAGCCGCTGGCCGGCCTTACCCACCCCGACCGTGCCGAAGTCGATGCCGGTGTCCCACAGCGCGTCCGCCCACGGCCGCACGATCCGCTGCACCTGCTCGGGCCGGGCGTCGGTGGTGAAGTCGAGGTCCGTGGTCAGCCGGGCCAGGACCGCGTCGCGCACACTGCCGCCGACGAGATAGAGCTGGTGGCCCGCGGCAGCGAACAGCGCGCCGAGCTCGCCGAGCAGGTCACCCTGCCGGTTGAGCTCGACGAGCGCCCGAGCGAGCAGCTCGACGTCCTGGGGGGTTTCGGACACGTCGGGTCAGCCTAGTGGTCCCTCACCCGGCCCACTACCGGCGAGTGCGGACGGGAGGGCCATCGCGTGCCAGCTACTATCGCTTGGGTGTCGGACGGCGAACAGGCCAAACCACGACGACGCCGGGGTCGGCGCCGTGGCCGTCGCGCTGCCGGTCCGCCAGAGCACCTCACCGCCGACAACAGCGCCGCCGGAAACGACCCGTCCGCTGCAGCCCCCACCACAGAGAACCCCCGGCCCCGGCCGGGGCGGCCCAACCGCCCACGCCCCGATCGCCGCACCCCCGCACGATTGCGCACGGTGCACGAGACGTCGGCCGGCGGGCTGGTCATCGACGACATCGACGGGCCGCGCGAAGCGCAGGTCGCCGCACTGATCGGCCGGGTCGACCGGCGCGGTCGCATGCTGTGGTCACTGCCCAAGGGCCACATCGAACAGGGCGAGACCGCCGAGCAGACCGCCATCCGTGAGGTCGCCGAGGAGACCGGCATCCAGGGTCACGTGCTGGCCGCGCTGGGCAGCATCGACTACTGGTTCGTCACCGAGGGCCGGCGCGTCCACAAGACCGTGCACCACTATCTGATGCGGTTCTCCGGCGGCGAACTGTGCGACGAGGACGTCGAGGTCACCGAGGTGGCCTGGGTGCCGCTCATCGAACTGCCGAACCGTCTCGCCTACGCCGACGAACGCCGGCTGGCCGAGTTGGCCGGCGAACTGATCGAGCTGTTGCAGTCCGACGGCCCGGCGGCGCTGCCGCCGCTGCCGCGCACCACGCCGCGGCGTCGCCCGCAGACCCATTCGCACACCCGCAACCGTCGCTCCGACGAGGCCGGGCCGCGCCAGTCCGGCCCGCGGACGAACGGCTGCGGACCGGGGACGTGACGGTGCGCGGCGGGTCGGCGGTGCGCCGCGGTATCCTGCTGATCCTCGGACTGCTCGCCCTGCTCGCGCTGCCCACCACCGCCGCGCCGGCCGCCGCCGGCGAACCGGGCTCCGCCCCGTTCCTCCAGGTTCGGCATCGACACGCGTCACACCCGATCTGGTGACCACCACCAGCGAGCCGAGCGTCACCGTCATCGGCACCGTCACCAACGTCGGCGACCGTCCGGTGCGCGACGTCGTCGCCCGCCTCGAACACGCCGCCGCGGTGACCTCGTCGGCGGGTCTGCGGACCAACCTCGACGGCGGCACCGACCAGTACCAACCCGTCGGCGAGTTCACCAACATCGCCGCGGAGCTCCCCCGCGGCCAGGCTGTCGGGTTCACCTTCTCCTACCCGCTGCGCGCGGACAACGCGCCGTCGCTGGGCATCGACAAGCCCGGCGTCTACCCGCTGCTGGTCAACGTCAACGGCACCCCCGACTACGGCGAGGCGGCCCGCCTCGACGACGCGCGGTTCCTGCTGCCGGTCCTGGGCGTGCCGCCGGATCCGGCCGAACTCCAGCGGTGACCCGGTGGCCGACGTCGTCGCCACCCGACACCGCGAAACCGGTTGCGGTGACCATGCTCTGGCCGCTGGCCGACAAGCCCCGGCTGGCTCCGGGCGTACCCGGCGGCACCACCCCGGTTCGGTTGATGAACGACGACCTGGCGGTGTCGCTGGCCGCCGGCGGGCGCCTGGACACCCTGCTGTCGGCCGCCGAGTTCGCCACCAGTCCGGCGGTGGATCCCGACGGGCAGGTCGCCCGGGCGCTGTGCCTGGCGATCGACCCCGACCTGTTGGTCACCGTCAACGCGATGACCGCCGGCTACGTCGTCGCCGACTGCGCCCGACGGTCTGGGCACCGCCATCGCATCCGGGCGCCGGCCAGGCGCGCCGCGGCCGCCTGGCTCGATCGGCTGCGGGCGCTGGCCAAACGGATGTGCGTGGTTCCCACCCCCTACGCGCAGGCGGACCTCGGGCGCGCTTCAGCGGGTCGGCGACGCCGGGCTCGCCGCCGCGGCGACCACCACCTCCGGCGACATCCTCGACCAGATCCTGGGCATCGCCGCCACCCGCGGCGCCACCGTCCTCGGCGACGGCCCGCTGACCGACCCCGCGCGTCGACCTGCTCAACGGCGCAGGGCTCGACGGTCGCGATCGCCGCGGCCAGCATGCACCGCCCAGGACTCCTCGACCGGCGAGCCGATGATCGCCGACCTGACACCGCGACGGTTGTCGCCCCAGGTGGTGGTGGCGCCGTTCGACCCGGCCGTCGGCGCCGCGCTGGCCGGGGTCGGCACCGACCCGGACCTGCCGACCTACGTCGACTGCGTCGCTGACCGTGCCGCTCAACCACGACTCCACCGTCGCCCGCCGCCAGGACGCGCTCGCCGCCATGCTGTGGCGGGCGCTGCAGCCCGAGCACCGAACCCCGCACCCAGATCCTGCTGCCGCCGCTGAAGTGGAGTCCGCAGCCCGACGACGCGCAGGCCATGCTGACCGCGCTGGCCACCACCATCCGCTCCGGGCTGGCCGTCCCGCGGCCACTGCCCGCGGTGATCGGCGAGTCGGCTGCGTTGCCGCCGGCACGACAATCCCGGTGTCGCCGTCGTCCGACTGACACCCGCGGCCGGTTCGACGACGACGTCGTCGCGACGATCGCCGGCCAGGTCGGCCGGCTGTGGGGCCTGACCGCCGCGCTGACCACCGACCCGCGCACCGGGCTGACCGGCCTGCAGTACACCGCGCCGCTGCGCGAGGACATGCTGCGCGCGCTGAGCCAGACCGAGCCGCCGGAGACCCGCAACGATCTGGCCCGCCAGCGGCTGACCGTGGTCGGCAAGACCATCGCGCGACCTGTTCGGCGCCGTGACGATCGTCAACCCCGGCGGCTCCTACACGCTGGCCACCGAGCACAGCCCGCTGCCGCTGGCGGTGCGCAACGACCTGGCCGTGCCGATCCGGGTCCGGCTGCAGGTCGATGCCCCGCCCGGGATGAACGTCACCGACCTCGGCGAGCAGGAACTGCCGCCGGGCTACCTGCCGCTGCGCGTCCCGATCGAGGTGCACTTCACCCAGCGGGTCGCCGTCGACGTCACCCTGCGCACCCCGGACGGGCTGCAGCTCGGCGAACCGGTGCGGCTGTCGGTGCACTCCAACGCCTACGGCCAGGTGCTGTTCGCCATCACGCTGGTCGGTGCGGCGGTGCTGGCGCTGCTGGTCGGCCGCCGGCTCTACCACCGCTTCCGCGGCCAGCCCGACCCGGCCGACCTCGACCGGCCGCGGCGGCCCCGGCCGCCCGGCAGCGACGCATGACGCCGCCCCGCCGCCCGGTCCCCTACGTGTCGCCCGGACCCCGCACCCGCGCGGTGCGCGCCGAGCTGTCCGACGCCGCGGTGGTGTCGCGGTCGTGGGGCATGGCGTTCGCGACCCTGGTCAGCCGGATCACCGGATTCACCCGCATCGTGCTGCTGGCCGCGATCCTCGGCGCCGCGCTGTCCAGCGCCTTCACCGTCGCCAACCAGCTGCCCAACCTGATCGCCGCGCTGGTGCTGGAAGCCACCTTCACCGCGATCTTCGTTCCGGTGCTGGCCCGCGCCGAACGCGACGACGCCGACGGCGGCGTGGCCTTCGTGCGCCGGCTGGTCACCCTGGCCACCACGCTGCTGCTGGTGGCCACGCTGATCTCGGTGGCGGCGGCGCCGCTGCTGGTGCGGCTGATGCTCGGCCGCGACCCACAGGTCAATCAGCCGCTGACCACCGCGTTCGCGTATCTGCTTCTGCCGCAGGTGCATCTTCTACGGACTGTCGTCGGTGTTCATGGCGATCCTGAACAACCGCAACGTCTTCGGGCCACCGGCCTGGGCCCCGGTGGTCAACAACGTCGTCGCGATCGCCACCCTCGGGCTGTATCTCGTTGTGCCGGGTCCACTCTCGGTCGACCCGGTCCAGATGGGCAACGCCAAGCTGCTGGTCCTCGGCATCGGCACGACGCTGGGCGTGGTGGCCCAGACCGCGGTCCTGCTCGTCGCGATCCGCGCCGAGCGGATCAGCCTGCGACCGCTGTGGGGAATCGACGACCGCCTCAAGAGGTTCGGCACGATGGCCGCCGCGATGGTGCTCTACGTGCTGATCAGCCAGATCGGCCTGGTCGTCGGCAACCAGATCGCCAGTACCGCAGCGGCTTCCGGGCCGGCGATCTACAACTACACCTGGCTGGTGCTGATGCTGCCGTTCGGCATCATCGGCGTGACGGTGCTGACGGTGGTGATGCCGCGGCTGAGCCGCAACGCCGCCGCCGACGACACCCCCGCGGTGCTGGCCGACCTGTCGCTGGCCACCCGGCTGACGATGGTGACGCTGATCCCGATCGTCGCGTTCATGACCGTCGGCGGCCCGGCGATCGGCAGCGCGCTGTTCGCCTACGGCAAGTTCGGCGAGGTCGACGCCAACTACCTGGGCATCGCGATCGCGCTGTCGTCGTTCACCCTGATCCCCTACGCGCTGGTGCTGCTGCAGCTGCGGGTGTTCTACGCCCGCGAGCAGCCGTGGACGCCGATCCTGATCATCGTCGCGATCACCGGCGTGAAGATCGCGGCCTCGCTGCTGGCCCCGCACCTGACCGACGACAAGGAACTGGTCGCCGGCTACCTCGGGCCGGCCAACGGCGTCGGCTTCCTGGCCGGTGCCGTCCTCGGGTACCTGCTGCTGCGCCGGTCGCTGCGACCCGCCGCGCGGCCGGCTGCTCGACCTCGACGTCGTCCGCACCATCCTGGTGACCATCGCCGCCTCGCTGCTGGCGGGGCTGATCGGCTACGTGGCCGACCGACTGCTGGGTCTGCAGTCGCTGACCGCCCACGCCGGCGGCGCCGGTTCGCTGCTGCGGCTGCTGGTGCTCGGGCTGATCATGCTGCCGATCATCGCCGCGGTGATGCTGGCCGCGAGGGTCCCCGAGGCGGTGGCCGCCTGGGGCGCCGTCAGCCGTCGCATCACCCGAACCCCACCCGTAGCGGCGACCTCAACCGCAACGCTCGTCCCGCCTCCGGCGAATACCCCCGTCACGTACCCTGAGCAGCAGCAATTCGTCCGGAGCCGGGCGTCAGCCGCTCCGGTACGGGCCTCCGGCGGGCGTGGCCGGAGCAGCGACGGGGAAAGGACCGGAGGTGAACGACCAACCCTCGGGCATGCCCCCTGCCGGTCCTCCCGGCGATGCGACGACGAAGATCCCGCGTCCGGCCGCCGACGACTTCCAGCCGGACGTGCCGCCGGAGGTGCAGGTCGGCACCGTCTCGCCCGCCGTCCCGCCGCCGCAGCCGAACGCCGACTTCGCCGGCGATCCCACCCGCGAGCCCATCGCCTTCGACGCCCCCCGCGAGCCGGCGATGGAGACCGCCCCGCCCGAGGACGACACCCACCTCATCCCCGGTGCCAGCATCGCCGGCGGACGCTACCGGCTGCTGGTGTTCCACGGCGGTCCGCCCGGGCTGCAGTTCTGGCAGGCCCTCGACACCGCGCTGGACCGGCAGGTGGCGCTGACGTTCGTCGACCCCGACCGGACCCTGCCCGCCGAGCAGGTGCAGGAGATCCTGGCGCGCACGCTCAAACTGAGCCGCCTCGAACGGCCCGGCATCGCCCGCGTGCTCGACGTGGCCAACACCGGTTCCGGTGGCCTGGTGGTCTCGGAGTGGATCCGCGGCGGCTCGCTCAAGGAGGTCGCCGACACCTCGCCGTCCCCGATCGGCGGTGCGCGCGCCGATCCAGTCGCTGGCCGCGGCCGCCGACGCGGCCCACGAGGCCGGCGTCGCGCTGTCCATCGACCACCCCAGCCGGGTGCGGGTCAGCATCGAAGGCGATGTCGCACTGGCATTTCCCGCGACGATGCCGCGCGCCACCCCCGAAGACGACATCCGCGGAATCGGGGCTGCGCTGTACGCGCTGCTGGTCGATCGCTGGCCGCTGCCCGAGACCGGGCGTGCCCAGCGGCCTGGAACCCGCCGACACGGACCCGGCGGGCGAGCCGCTGGAGCCCCGCGCCCTCAACCGCGAGATTCCCTTCCAGATCTCGGCGGCCGCCGCCCGCTCGGTTCAGGCCGGTGGTGGAATTCGCAGTGCCGCAACCCTTTTGAACCTACTGCAGCAGGCGACGGCGGTGGCCGACCGCACCGATCTGATCGAGCCCATCGGAGTGGCCGCGCCGGCGGCAGCCCGCCAGCCCGCGCGAGGACGAGCTCGAGGCGCAGGCCCGCCGCAAGCGCAACCTGCTCATCGGAGTCGGCATCGGCGCCGGGGTGTCTGGTCATCGCCCTGATCGTGCTGGCCTCGGTGCTCAGCAGCATCTTCGGTGACGTCGGCGGTGGACTCAAGGGTGACCAGCTCGGCCTCAACCCGTCGACATCACAGAGCCCGTCGGCCTCCGGCTCGGTGGTCAAACCCGTCAAGGCGACGGTCTTCTCGCCGGAGGGTGGCGCCGACAACCCGGACAAGGCCGACCTCGCCCTGACCGGCAGCCCGGGCTCGGGGTGGTCGACGGACACCTACACCGACCCGGTACCGTTCCCGAACTTCAAGAACGGCGTCGGGCTGATGCTGCAGTTGCCGCAGCCCACCACCGTCGGCAGCGTCTCGCTGACAGTGCCCAGCACCGGCACCCAGGTCCAGATCCGCTCGGCGTCATCGGCCAGCCCGGCCAGCCTCGACGACACCACCGTGCTGACCCAGGCCACCACGTTGAAGCCGGGCTCCAACACCATCGAGGTCAATGCGTCGTCGCCGACGTCGTATCTGGTGGTGTGGATCTCCACGATGGGCACCACCGACGGCAAGAACCGCACCGAGATCTCCGGGCTGACCGTCAAGGCCGCTTCCTAACAGGGGTGAAGTGCACGGCCCGGCGCCGGTGAATACCGTCCGGCCGTGCCCAGTTCCTCCCGCAGCGACGCCGATCTGCTGGCCGCCCACGTCGCCGGCGACCGGTATGCGTTCGCAGAGCTGATCGGCCGCCACCACCGTCACCTGCACCGGCTGGCCCGGACGACGACGCGCTGCGCCGAAGACGCCGACGACGCGCTGCAGGACGCCATGCTCGCCGCGCACCGCGGCGCCCCGTCGTTCCGCCACGACGCGGCCGTCGGCAGCTGGCTGCACCGCATCGTGGTCAACGCCTGTCTGGACCGGCTGCGCCGCGCCAGAGCCCACCCCACCACCCCGCTCGACGACGGACAGCGGCACGGTCGGCGACCGCACCGGCCAGATCGAGACGGCGATGGTGGTGCGCCGGGCACTGATGCGGCTGCCCGGTGGACCAGCGCGCGGCGGTGCTGGCGGTCGACATGCTGGGTTACTCGGTGGCCGACGCCGCCGCCCGGCTCGGGGTGCCCGAGGGCACGGTGAAGAGCCGCCGCGCGCGGGCCCGCGCCCGGCTGGCAGCGCTGCTCGCGACCTGACCCGGCACACTGATCGGGTGCAGCCCAGCGATGAACCCGCGCACACCGTCGCACCGGGTCCTGCTGCGCGGCGTCGCCGGCGGCTGCCGCGCACGCCGCACGTCCACCCGCCAACACCCGGCGCCTCGTCGCGGCACTGGTGGGCGCGGCAGCGCTTCTCGCGGCCATGGGTATCGGCACGGCGGCGCTGCTGCGCTCCCCTGGCCCCACCCGAAGTGCCGTGACCAGCGCCAACACCATCACCGTCGGACCGAAGGTACCGCTGTCCGCGCGCGAGTTGGCCGCTCTGGTCGACCGCAGCCCCGACTTCGGGCCGCTGGCCGATCCGAAGCGGCGTGCCGCCTGTCTGAGCGCGCTGGGCTACCCCGGTTCGGTGCAGGTCCTGGGGGCCCAGCCGCTGCCCGTCGACGGCCGGCCGGCCGTCGTCCTGGTGCTGCCCGGCGAGCGGCCCGGCGACCTGGTCGCGCTGGCGGTGGCCCCGAACTGCAGCGCGGTGGACACCGGGCTGATCGCCGACACGACCGTGCGCCGCCCATAGTCCACGGCGGGGAACAGCCCGGCCTACCCTGTTGTTTGACCAGGTGCCCCGGAGGCACCCGCCGCGCGGACACCCGCGATTACCGGGCCCGGCAGAAAGGCTGGAATGAGCGCCACCCCCACCGTCCATGACGTCATCGTCGTCGGATCCGGACCCGCCGGCTACACCGCGGCGATCTACGCCGCGCGTGCACAGCTGAATCCCCTGGTTTTCGAGGGCACCACCTTCGGCGGTGCGCTGATGACCACGACCGAGGTGGAGAACTACCCCGGCTTCCGCTCCGGGCATCACCGGCCCCGAGCTGATGGACGAGATGCGCGAGCAGGCCCTGCGCTTCGGTGCCGACCTCCGGATGGACGACGTCGAGGCGGTCTCGCTCGACGGCCCGATCAAGGAGGTGGTGACCGCCGACGGCGAGAAGCACCACGCCCGCGCGGTCATCCTGGCGATGGGCGCCGCCGCTCGCTACCTCGGCGTGCCCGGCGAGCAGGAGCTACTCGGCCGCGGCGTCAGCGCCTGCGCCACCTGCGACGGCTTCTTCTTCAAGGACCAGGACATCGCCGTCATCGGCGGCGGTGACTCGGCCATGGAGGAGGCCACCTTCCTGACCCGCTTCGCCCGCAGCGTCACGCTGGTGCACCGCCGCGAGGAGTTCCGGGCATCCAAGATCATGCTCGAGCGCGCCCGCGACAACGACAAGATCACCTTCCTGACCAACACCGCCGTCGTCGCGGTCGAGGGCGAGACCTCCGTGACCGGTCTGCGGGTCCGCGACACCGTCACCGGCGAGGAGTCCACGCTGCCCGTCACCGGTGTCTTCGTCGCGATCGGCCACGATCCGCGTTCCGAACTGGTGCGCGGTGCGGTCGAGCTGGACCCGGAGGGCTACGTCCTGGTCCGCGGCCAGACCACCGCCACCTCGCTGGAGGGCGTGTTCGCCGCCGGCGACCTGGTCGACCACACCTACCGGCAGGCCATCACCGCCGCGGGTATGGGCTGTTCGGCCGCGATCGACGCCGAACGCTGGCTGGCCGAAGCACACGAATCCGGCGCCGCCGGAAAGATGATTGGAGCACAACGATGAGCGACGACAGCGCGACCCTCACCGTCTCCGACGACTCCTTCGCCGAGGACGTTCTGGCCAGCAATACCCCTGTGCTGGTTGACTTTTGGGCCACCTGGTGCGGGCCGTGCCGGATGGTCGCACCCGTTCTCGAGGAGATCGCCAGCGAGAAGGCCGGCGCACTGACGGTGGCCAAGCTCGACGTCGATGCCAACCCGTCGACGGCCCGCGACTTTCAGGTGGTGTCGATCCCGACGCTGATCCTGTTCAAGGACGGTCAGCCGGTGAAACGGATCGTCGGCGCCAAAGGCAAGGCTGCCCTGTTGCGGGAGATCGCGGACGTCGTCTAGACCTCTGGTCGAGACCTATCCGTTATGGGCGGCCTCGCCTGCCGTTTTCCGAAATGCGGCAGGCTTCTGCGAGAATGCTGCCTAGCCTGTCTGCAATCGTCAGCGTCGAATTACCGCTGACCAACGGTCACCGAAGGGCCTCGTATGTCGAGTCTGGACCACGGCGCCGGGGACGATGCCTCCTGGCACCGTGCCGGCCCGGGTGACATGCTGCGCCATGGTGATCGCAGCAGCGCCGTCGTGGAGATCCGGGCAGCGTTGGCCGCGCTGGGACTGCTGGACAATCCCGACGAGAATCTCACCACCGGAAGGCATGTGGCGGCCGACCTGTTCGACGCCGAACTCGACCATGCGGTGCGCGCCTTTCAACAGCGTCGCGGGCTGATCGTCGACGGGATCGTCGGTGAAGCCACCTACCGCGCGCTGCGGGAAGCCTCCTACCGACTCGGGCGCGCGGACGTTGTTGCACCAGTTCGGTGCTCCGATGTACGGCGACGACGTGGCCACGCTGCAGGCCCGGCTTCAGGACCTCGGGTTCTACACCGCGTTGGTGGACGGCTACTTCGGTCTGCAGACCCACAACGCGCTGATGTCGTATCAGCGCGAGTACGGCATGGCCGCCGACGGGATCTGCGGCCCGGAAACGTTGCGCTCCTTGTACTTTCTGGGTTCACGGGTCACCGGCGGATCGCTGCATGCCATCCGCGAGGAGGAGCTGGTCCGTCGCTCCGGCCCGCGCCTGTCGGGTAAGCGGATCATCATCGACCCGGGCCGCGGCGGCAACGACCACGGTCTGATCACCAACGGGCCGGATGGTCCGATCAGCGAATCAGACATCTTGTGGGACTTGGCAAGTCGGCTCGAAGGCCGGATGACTGCGATCGGCATGGAGACGTTCCTGTCGCGTCCGTCCAACCGCAGCCCGTCCGATGGCGAACGCGCGGTGACCGCGAACACCGTCGGCGCCGATCTGATGATCAGCCTGCGCTGCGAGACCCAGCCCAGCCCGGCGCCCAACGGCGTCGCCTCGTTCTACTTCGGTAGCTCACACGGGTCGGTGTCCACCATCGGCCGCAACCTCGCCGACTTCGTTCAACGAGAAGTTGTGGCGCGCACCGGGTTACGCGACTGCCGCACCCATGGCCGAACCTGGGACCTGCTGCGATTGACCCGCATGCCCACCGTCCAGGTCGACGTCGGCTACATCACCAACCCGCGGGACCGCGCCATGCTGGTGACCACGCAGACTCGTGACCAGATCGCCGAGGGGATCCTGGCCGCGGTCAAGCGGCTGTACCTGCTGGGCAAGAACGACCGGCCCACCGGAACGTTCACCTTCGCCGAACTGCTGGCCCATGAACGGGCCGTCGAGCAGGCCCGTCCCGCTCTGTAGCAAGCTCAGCTGCGAACCTCCGCGCCGGCTCCGACCGGCTGCTGCAGTTGCGCGCTGTCCAACAGCTGCTTGAGTGCCGCCTCCACCTCGGCCTTCCAGCCCAGTCCCTTGTCCAGTTCCAGACGCAGCCGCGGGAAGTAGCGGTGCGGCGCGACGACGGTGAAACCCGCGTCGAGCAGGAAGTCGGCGGGAATCATGCACTGTTCGAACGAGCAGTCCCCCAACGCCTCGACAGCCGGTCGCAACTCGGGGTCCACGGCGTCGTCGTCGAGAAGCTCGGCGGTCTCGGCGGTGCGGCCGAAGGCCTCGAGGGCTCGCACACCGCGGCGCACGAGTTCGCTGACCACCTGACTGATGAGGGCATGCGGCAGTCCGTCGGCCTGCCCGGGCTCGGTGCCCATCGACGTCAGCAGAACCGCGTCCGCGCTCACCGGACCGGTCGGGAAACGCATGGGCTCGCGGCACCGCGCGCGGCGGCGCGTACAGGATGTAGCCGAGGCAGGGCTGCTCGTCGTCATCGTCGGACCCCTCGACGGGGGCCTTGGCCGCGATCTGCCCGCACGACCCCCACTCGAGCATGACCATCGACAGCCACGCTTCCTTCTCGAACTCGGGGTCGGGCAGGTAGTCACCGCTGGACAGGGTCGCCGGGTCGACCTCCCAGAACACACATCGGCGCGCATGCTTGGGAAGCTGCTCGAACGCCTCGAGCCGCAGCGGCTTGATGAGTACGGACACTAGCCTCCCCGGCTTTCACGCGGTGCTGGCATGCTCGGCAGCCCTTCCAGGATAGGAGAGCCGGGCCGACCACGGCCAGTGCCGACCGGGCAAACACCAAGCCGACTCATGCACGGTGAAAAGCGCTGCGGCACTTTCTGATTCCTTCTCGGAGGCGGACTTCCAGCGAACGCAAGAGGACGGCGGCGTCACTGTGACGGAACTGGCGGGTGTCCTAGTGTGCGCGTTTCAGCCCGCCGACGGGTCCATCATGGCGACGATCCGCTGCAGATCGTCGACCGAGCCGAACTCGACCACGATCTTGCCCTTGCGCTTGCCGAGGCTGACCGTCACCCGGGTGTCGAAGGTGCCCGAGAGCCGCTCGGCGACATCCTGCAGTCCCGGCATCTGGATCGGCTTGCGCCGCGGCGGGGTCGGCGTCTTGCCGTCGCCCCGGTTGGCCAGCGTGACGGCCTCCTCGGTGGCACGCACCGACAGGCCCTCCGCCACGATCCGCGCGGCGAGCTCTTCCTGAGCTTCCGGGCCGGCCTCCAACGCCAGCAGCGCTCGGGCATGTCCGGCCGACAGCACCCCGGCGGCCACCCGGCGCTGAACCGCGATCGGCAACCGCAGCAGACGGATCATGTTGGTGATCACCGGACGCGACCGCCCGATCCGGACCGCGAGTTCGTCGTGGGTGACGTCGAACTCCTCGAGCAGCTGCTGATAGGCCGCCGCCTCTTCCAGAGGATTCAACTGCGCGCGGTGGATGTTCTCCAGCAGGGCGTCGCGAAGCAGGTTGTCGTCGGCGGTCTCGCGGACGATCGCCGGGATGGTCGCCAACCCGGCCTCCTGGGCGGCGCGCCAGCGGCGCTCCCCCATCACCAGCTGATAGCGGATCGGCGCACCGGGCGCGGTCTCGGGGATCGCGCGGACCACGATCGGCTGCATGAGCCCGAACTCGCGGATCGAGTGCACCAGCTCGGCGAGGGCCTCCTCGTCGAAGACCTGGCGCGGCTGTCGCGGGTTGGGCTCGATGGCCGACGGTTCGATCTCGCGGTAGATCGCGCCGACGTTGTCGACGTCGACGGGTCCGCCGCCGAACACCGCGTCGGCCGCGGCGTCGCCCATCCGCGGGCCACCGTCCGCCGGACCGGTCGGGATGAGCGATGCCAAACCGCGGCCGAGGCCGCCCTTGCGCCGCGACGGCTGCGTCATGACTGTGCCTCCACTGATGCCGAGGTGTCTCGGGTTGCGAGTTCCCGACTGGCGTCGAGGTAGCTCATGGCACCCCGTGAGCCGGGATCGTAATCGATGATCGTCATGCTGTAGCCCGGGGCCTCCGAGACCTTGACGCTACGCGGGATGACGGTCCGCAGGACCTTGTCTCCGAAATACCGGCGCACCTCGTTGGCCACCTGGTCGGCCAGTTTCGTGCGCCCGTCGTACATGGTGAGGATGACGGTCGACACGGTCAGCCGCGGATTGAGGTGGGCCCGCACCATCTCGATGTTGTTCATCAGCTGCGAGACGCCCTCGAGTGCGTAGTACTCGCACTGGATCGGGATCAGCACTTCGGGTGCGGCCACCAGAGCGTTGATGGTCAGCAGCCCGAGCGACGGCGGGCAGTCGATGAAGACGAAGTCGAAGTCGGAATCGTCGAGCGACGCCAGCGCGGTGCGCAGTCGGTTCTCCCGGGCCACCATGCTGACGAGTTCGATCTCCGCGCCGGCGAGGTCGATCGTGGCCGGCACGCAGAACAGCCGCTGGCTGTGCGGGCTCTGCCGAATGGCGGCCTGCAGCGGGCATCTCGCCCAGCAGCACCTCGTAGGACGACGGGGTTCCCGAACGCCGGTCGCTGATCCCCAGTGCGGTGCTGGCATTGCCCTGCGGGTCCAGATCGATGACGAGTGTCTTGAGGCCCTGGACCGCCAGCGCGGCGGCCAGGTTCACCGCAGTCGTGGTCTTGCCGACGCCGCCCTTCTGGTTGGCCACCGTGAAGACGCGGCGGTGGCGCGGCCGAGGGAGTTGGCCGGCGGCGGTGTGCAGCACCTGCATCGCGCGCTCGGCGGCGGCCGCGATCGGGGTGTCGAACTCCTCGGCCGACGTCCATGTTTCACGTGAAACATCCCCGCCGGAGCCACCCACAGGGTTCGGTGGGACAGTCATGGTCCTCTTCTCTCCGACGATCGCGTGGGGCGCCGTCGGCCGGTTCTTCGCTCCCCCCGCACCGCGATCACCACGGTGACGGGCGGACTCGAATAGCTCTCGCCACATCTCACCACCCCGACGTCGGATGCGCCTAACGCGAGCCATCCCGCGCCGGCCCTCGGCCACTTCCTCCTCGGCGCGCTCGCCCTTCATCGCCAGCATCCGCCCGCCCGGTCGCAGGAGCGGGAAGCTCCATCGGGTGAGCTTGTCCAACGAGGCGACCGCGCGGGAGACGACGATGTCGGAGTCTGCCAGCCGGGCGCGAACCGAGGGCTCCTCGGCGCGACCGCGGACCACATCGACCGCCAACCCGAGTTCCGCGACGGCCTCGGCGAGGAACTCGGTGCGTCGAAGCATCGGCTCCACCAGTGCCACGTGAAGGTCGGGGCGGGCGATGGCGATCGGTAGGCCGGGCAGGCCGGCGCCGCTGCCGATGTCGACCACCCGCGCACCCGGCTCGATCAGCTCGGCGACCGCCGCGCTGTTGAGGATGTGGCGGTCCCAGATGCGGTCGACCTCGCGCGGACCGATGAGGCCGCGCTCGACCGCCGGGCCGGCCAGCAGCTCGGCGTAGCGGAGCGCCAATTCCAGCCGATCGCCGAAGACCGCGCCGGCGGCGGGCGGAGGGGGCGGTATGTCCGCATGTTTCACGTGAAACATCCTCCGGGGATCGGACTGGGCTGACGAACTACACCGATGTAACTTCAGTCCTTCAGGACGACGACGCGGCGCGAGGGCTCGACGCCTTCGCTCTCGCTGTGCACGCCCTGGACCGCCGCGACGGCGTCGTGGACGATCTTGCGCTCGAACGGCGTCATCGGGGCGAGCTCTTCTCGCTCACCGCTCTCCAGGACCCGTCGGGCCACCTTGTCGCCCAGCGCGCTGAGCTCCTCGCGCCGGCCGCGACGCCAGCCGGCGATGTCGAGCATCAGCCGGCTGCGCTCCCCCGTCTTCTGATGGACCGCCAGCCGGGTCAGCTCCTGCAGCGCGTCGAGCACCTCGCCCTTGCGGCCGACCAGCTTGGCCAGATCCTCGCCGCCGTCGATGCTGACGATCGCGCGGTTGCCCTCGACGTCCAGATCGATGTCCCCGTCGAAATCCAGCAGATCGAGCAGCTCCTCCAGATAGTCGCCGGCGATCTCGCCCTCGGCGACCAGACGCTCCTCGAGGTCTTCGCCTTGGTCACCGGCTCCTCGGCCTCGACGGCCTCGGTCAGTTCCGTGGTATCGGCATCCGTCATGTATCTCTCCTCATCCACCCGGATCGAATCCGGTCAGCGCTTACGTTTCTTGGGTCGCGCGCCCGGCCGTGGCGTGGCCGCCGGCTTGGTCGCGGTGTCGGGTTCGGGCTCGCTCGGTTCGATGCCGGCATCGACGAGAGGCGTCCTCCTCGGCCTCACCGTTGGCGGCCTGCCGAGCCCTTCTTCGGTTTGGCGGGCTTGGCCCCGGGCGCCGGCGCGTTCGCCGATCGGCGGGCCAGCGCCTCTTCCTTCTTGGCTTCTTCTTCCTTCTCGATCTTGCCGAACACGTAGTGCTGCTGAGCGAAGGTCCAGATGTTGTTCGACACCCAGTAGATGATGATCGCGATCGGCAGGAACGGGCCACCGACGACCACCCCGAGCGGGAAGACGTACAGCGCAAGCTTGTTCATCATCGCCGTCTGCGGGTTGGCCGCGGCCTCCGCGCTCTGGCGCGCGACCGACGCCCGGCTGTTGAAGTAGGTGGCGATACCCGCCAGCACCATCAGCGGCACGGCGACCGCGATCACGGCGGGACGGCTGAAGACGGTGAACGCGTCCAGGCCGCTGTGCTGCGTCATGAAGGCGCCGATCGGCGCGCCGAACAGGTTGGCGTCGAGGAAGTGCCCGACGTCGGTCGCGCTGAACACGTAGTTGCCGGTGGCCCGGTTCTCGGCCACGGTCAGATGGGGCTGGCCGAAGCCGCCGGTGGTGCGGTTGAACGACCGCAGCACGTGATAGAGCCCGATGAACACCGGGATCTGCGCCAGCATCGGCAGGCAGCCCAGGATCGGGTTGAAGCCGTGTTCGCGTTGCAGCTTCTGCATCTCCAGCGCCATGCGCTGGCGGTCCTTGCCGTACTTCTTCTGCAGCGCCTTGATCTGCGGTTGCAGTTCCTGCATCTGGCGGGTGGTGCGGATCTGCCGGACGAACGGCTTGTAGAGCAGCGCGCGCAGGCTGAAGACCAGGAACATCACCGACAGCGCCCAGGCGAAGAAGTTCGACGGGCCCGAGGATCAGCGCGAACAGCTTGTACCAGAGCCACATGATCCCCGACACCGGGTAGTAGACGAAGTCGAGGCTGAACCAATTAAACATGTGCGCTCCTGGCTGCTCCGGATTCCACGCTGCTGCCACCGTGCTGGACGTGCCGTTCGGGGATCGGATCCCATCCTCCCCGATGCCACGGACCGCACTTCGCCAGCCGGACCAGGGTCAGCCAACTGCCCCGGATCAAGCCGTACTCGGTTAGCGCGTCAACGGCGTACTGACTACACGTGGGGGTGAACCGGCACGTCGGCAGCCGCAGTGGCGAGACGGTGTGCCGGTAGAACTCGATGAGGAAGACCAGCGCCCGTACCGGCAGCGCTCTGGCCCGGGCAAGCTGCCCGGCGCTGTGCTCGCTCACCGGCTTCTCTCCATCAGTTCGTGGGTGCGCCGCAGACCGGTCCGCAGCTGCTGCTCCAACCGCGCCGAGATGGCGTAGCGGCTGCTGGGCAGCGCCCGGATGACGACGCGGTCACCGGGATCGAGCTCGGGCATCACGGTCCTGGCCACGTGCCGCAGACGGCGGGCGACGCGGTGGCGTTGCACCGCCGACCCGACCGACTTGGAAACCACCAGGCCGATCCGCGGGCCACCTTCTGCCTCGCGTCGTGCGTGCACGACGATGTCCGGCTGCACCGCTCGCACCCCGTGTTTGACCGTGGTGCCGAACTCCGCAGACCGTGTCATCCGGTACTGAGCCGGGAGCACGCCGCGTGATCCGTGGATCAGGCAGTCAGTGAACGACGACCCTTGCGGCGCCGGCCGGACACGATGGCGCGCCCGGCGCGCGTCCGCATGCGCAGCCGGAAACCATGAACCCGCGCCCGGCGCCGGTTGTTCGGCTGGAAGGTCCGCTTGCCCTTGGCCACGGCTGTCTCTCCTCGTTGCATCTGGCGGTCGCCGACCGGTGTACACGCCCTAAGGTGTACCCGGACGAACGCGACTGCCGTTGGTAAGCTCTGGTCTCGCTCGTAACCGGCGCGGTCCCGGGAGAACCCGGTCGCAGCCGTATCGCCTACGTTCGGGCGACTGTTCGAGGGTACTGACGTCACTTCGCCTGGTCAAACCGCCCTGTCATGCCCCACCCACGACGCAGCAATTTACTGCCGTCACAACCGTCACGCCGGGACCCTCGTAACCGAAAATCCGCTCCGATGCAATGTTGCAGAACGGTTGGCAGCCGCCGGGAAAGCTGTTAGCTTCTGCCAGAGCCGTTTCGAATCGGAGCGGCGCCGGAAGACAAGGCGAGGGGGCACGGCCGCCAGGCTGTCCAGACAACACTGATCGACTGGATTGTCCGACGACCCGACACTCTCCACCGATATGCTGCGAGACGAGGACGACTGTCCTGTCCACACCTGTGGATAACTATGTGGACAGTTTGTCGTCGTCTCGTTTGTTTCTTACCCGACCTCGGACCAGGGGGATCTGTCGTTGACCGATGATCCCGGTTCAGCATTCGCCTCGGTCTGGAGTTCCGTGGTTGCCGAACTCAACGGTGACGGCGACGGCAACTCCCCCGGCGGCAACGGCTCAGGTGCCGATTCCCGGCTCACTCCGCAACAAAGGGCCTGGTTGAAGCTGGTCCAGCCGCTGACCATCGTCGAGGGCTTCGCGTTGTTGTCGGTGCCCAGCAGCTTCGTGCAGAACGAGATCGAACGTCATCTGCGCACCCAGATCGTCGACGCCCTCAGCCGCCGGCTCGGCCAGCGCGTCGAGCTCGGCGTACGGATCGCGCCACCGGACTCCGCGGACGACGAGGACGGCTCGGGTCATGATCTGCCGTCCGTCGAGTCCGATCTGGACGAGGTCGACGAAGACCGCGAAGCCCTCGCCAGTGCGCACGAGAGCTGGCCGACCTACTTCACCGAGCGGCCGCGCAGCAACACCTCGGCGGACTCCCCCGGCACCAGTCTGAACCGCCGGTACACCTTTGACACTTTCGTCATCGGCGCGTCGAATCGCTTCGCTCACGCCGCCGCCCTGGCGATTGCTGAGGCGCCGGCCCGCGCCTACAACCCGTTGTTCATCTGGGGTGAGTCCGGACTGGGCAAGACGCACCTGCTGCACGCCGCCGGCAACTACGCCCAGCGGCTGTTTCCCGGCATGCGGGTGAAGTACGTCTCGACCGAGGAATTCACCAACGACTTCATCAACTCGCTGCGCGACGACCGCAAGGTCGCGTTCAAGCGCAGCTACCGCGACATCGACGTGCTGCTCGTCGACGACATCCAGTTCATCGAAGGCAAGGAAGGCATCCAGGAGGAGTTCTTCCACACCTTCAACACGCTGCACAACGCCAACAAGCAGATCGTCATCTCCTCGGACCGGCCGCCCAAGCAGCTGGCCACGCTCGAGGATCGCTTGCGCACCCGCTTCGAGTGGGGACTGATCACCGACGTTCAGCCCCCCGAGCTGGAGACCCGCATCGCCATCTTGCGCAAGAAGGCGCAGATGGAGCGTCTCGATGTGCCCGACGATGTTCTCGAACTGATCGCCAGCAGCATCGAGCGCAACATCCGCGAGCTCGAGGGCGCACTGATCCGGGTCACCGCCTTCGCCTCGCTCAACAAGCAGCCGATCGACAAGGCCCTGGCCGAGATCGTGTTGCGCGACCTGATCGCCGACGCCGGCACCATGCAGATCAGCGCCGCGACGATCATGGCCGCCACCGCCGAGTACTTCGACACCACCGTCGAGGAGCTGCGCGGCCCGGGCAAGACCCGCGCGCTGGCGCAGTCCCGCCAGATCGCCATGTACCTGTGCCGCGAGCTGACCGACCTGTCGCTGCCCAAGATCGGCCAGGCGTTCGGCCGCGATCACACCACCGTGATGTACGCGCAGAAGAAAATCCTCAACGAAATGGCCTACCGGCGCGAGGTGTTCGACACCGTCAAGGAGCTCACCACTCGCATCCGTCAGCGCTCCAAGCGCTGAATCCGGGCAATTTCCTTCACTGCGGTCAAAAAACTTTGGGCGCAGCCGTATCACCAGTCACACCCGATGATGTGCACACCGCTGTGGACAACCTCTGGCATTGGCGACACGTCACATGGGATGGCCGTGAACAAGCCGGTGGTATCCACATCGCCGGCCCGGATCACCACCAGTCATCCACAACGCACTCACATCCGCCCACCACCTCCGAGCAGGCGCTCATGGGTGTCATCCACAGAATGCACAGGCCCTAATACTGTTGCTTATCTCTATCCCTGGAATTCTCTTTGAAAGAAGGCCCTGGGGAAGACACGATTCACAGCACCGGTCAGGCTCGGTCGATGGTGGTTCTGTCACCCCGATCGATTAGCTTTCAAGATGGCGTCCGACGCTCTACGGTTGTTCTTCTGACTGCCGTTCCGCGGCTGTCGCTCACCGATCAGAGCCAGCTTCCGTGCTCAGGCACGTCAGTGCGTTCTGGTCTGAGGGTTTTGGGTGATGAAGGGACACTATGGACGTGGCGACGACGACGGTTGGCTCCGACTTGAAGTTCCGCCTGGTGCGGGAAGACTTCGCCGACGCGGTGGCCTGGGTTGCCCGTAACCTGCCGACGCGGCCGACGGTGCCGGTGCTGGCCGGTGTGTTGCTCACCGGCTCCGAGGACGGGCTGACGATCTCCGGTTTCGACTACGAGGTATCCGCAGAGGTCCAGGTTCCCGCTGAAATCGCTTCTCCCGGAAGCGTTTTGGTGTCCGGTCGGCTGCTGTCCGACATCACCAGGGCGTTGCCGGCCAAGCCGGTCGACGTCAGCGTCGAGGGCACCCGGGTCTCGCTGATCTGCGGCAGCGCCCGGTTCTCGCTGCCGACGATGGCCGTCGAGGACTACCCGACGCTGCCGACGCTGCCCGAGGAGACCGGTGTCATCTCCGCCGACCTGTTCGGCGAGGCCATCGGCCAGGTCGCGGTCGCGGCCGGCCAGGACGACACCCTGCCGATGCTCACCGGTATCCGCGTCGAGATCTCCGGTGAGACAGTCGTTTTGGCCGCCACCGACCGGTTCCGCCTGGCCGTCCGGGAACTGACCTGGTCGACGTCGTCGCCCAGTCTGGAGGCGGCGGTGCTGGTACCCGCCAAGACGCTGGCCGAGGCGGCCAAGGCCGGCACCTCCGGTTCGGAGGTGCACCTGGCGCTGGGTGCGGGTTCCGCGGTCGGCAAGGAAGGGCTGCTGGGCATCCGCAGCGCCGGCAAGCGCAGCACCACCCGTCTGCTCGATGCCGAATTCCCGAAGTTCCGACAGCTGCTGCCCAGCGAGCACACCGCGATCGCCACCATCGGCGTGGCCGAGCTCACCGACGCGATCAAGCGTGTGGCGCTGGTCGCCGATCGTGGTGCTCAGATCCGGATGGAGTTCAGTGACGGCGTGCTGCATCTGTCGGCCGGCGCCGACGACGTCGGGCGCGCCGAGGAGGATCTTCCGGTGGACTTCGCCGGTGAGCCGCTGACCATCGCGTTCAACCCCACCTACCTGACCGACGGTCTGGGCTCGCTGCACTCGGACCGGGTGACGTTCGGGTTCACCACACCGAGCCGTCCTGCGGTGTTGCGGCCGGCCGGGGAGGATCAGGTGGACGGCAGCGGTCCGTTCCCCGCCGTTCAGACCGACTACGTATATCTGCTGATGCCGGTGCGTCTGCCCGGCTGATCGCCGCGACGAAAGAGGCACACATGGAACTGGGTTTGGTCGGCCTCGGCAAGATGGGCTTCAACATGCGGCAGCGGCTGCGCGAAGGAGGCCATGAGGTCATCGGGTACGACCCTCGTCCGGAAGTCAGCGACGTTCCGACCCTGGCGGGTTGGCCGATGCGCTGACCGCACCACGGGTGGTGTGGGTGATGGTGCCGTCGGGTCCGATCACCGATGAGACCATCGTCTCGCTCGTCGGAGGTCCTCAGCCCCGGTGATCTGGTGGTCGACGGCGGCAACTCGCGATACACCGAGGACGGTCCGCACGCGGAACTGCTTGGCGACAAAGGGATTTCGTTCGTCGACGCCGGCGTGTCCGGTGGCGTCTGGGGGTTGACGGAGGGTTACGGCCTGATGGTCGGCGGCAGCGACGAGGACGTCGCCCGGGTCATGCCGATCTTCGACACCCTGCGTCCGGCGGGTGAGCTGGCGGACGGCTTCGTCCACGCCGGGCCGGTCGGTGCCGGGCACTACGCCAAGATGGTGCACAACGGCATCGAGTACGGGCTGATGATGGCCTACGCCGAAGGGTACGAACTGCTGGCCGCCGAGCCGCTGATCAAGGACACCCAGGCGGTCATCCAGGCTTGGACCAACGGCACCGTGGTCCGCTCCTGGCTGCAGCAACTGCTGGCCAAGGCCCTCAAGGAGGACCCGAACTTCGCCGACATCTCCGGCTACACCGAGGATTCCGGTGAGGGCCGGTGGACCGTTGAAGAGGCGATCCACCACCGGGTGCCGATGCCGGTGATCGCGGCGTCGTTGTTCGCCCGGTTCGCTTCCCGGCAGGACGACTCGCCCACGATGAAGGCGGTGTCGGCCCTGCGCAACCAATTCGGTGGACACGCGGTCAAGCGAGTCCCGCTGTCCGGGTAGCGAGGGTCCATGTACGTCCGGCAACTGGCGCTGCGCGACTTCAGGTCGTGGGCGCACGTCGACCTCGAGTTGGCGCCCGGCCGGACCGTCTTCGTCGGTTCCAACGGTTACGGCAAGACGAATCTCGTTGAAGCGCTGTGGTATTGCGCAACTCTGGGCTCGCACCGGGTCGCCACCGACGCCCCGCTGATCCGGGCCGGCGCCGAGCGCGCGGTGGTGTCGGCGATCGTCGTCAACGAGGGCCGTGAGCTGGCCGTCGACATCGAGATCGCCGCGGGCCGGGCCAACAAGGCGCGGTTGAACCGGTCGCCGGTGCGCAGCACCCGCGAGATGCTGGGCGCGGTGCGCGCGGTGCTGTTCGCGCCGGAGGACCTCTCGCTGGTCCGCGGGGATCCCGGCGAACGCCGCCGGTATCTCGACGAGCTGGCCGCGGTGCGTCGTCCCCGCGTCGCGGGCGTCCGCGCCGACTACGAGAAGGTGCTCAAGCAACGCACCGCGTTGTTGAAATCCGCTGCCGGCAGGCCGCTTTCGCGGCGACCGCGGCGTGCTGGACAGCCTCGACGTGTGGGACGGCCAGCTGGCCGCCCACGGCGCCGAACTGATGGCCGCGCGCATCGAACTGGTCAACCTGCTGGCCCCGGAGGTCGAGAAGGCCTACCAGTTGCTGGCGCCGGCGTCGCGGCCGGCGGCGATCAGCTATCGCAGCAGCGTCGAGTGGTCGCCGGAGGACGGCGAAGACGCGGAGTTCCTGGAGGCGGCGCTGTTGGCCGGTCTGGCCCGCCGCCGGGACGCCGAGCTGGAGCGCGGTATGTGCCTGGTCGGTCCGCACCGCGACGATCTGGAGCTGCGGCTGGGCGATCAGCCGGCGAAAGGCTTCGCCAGCCACGGTGAGTCGTGGTCGATGGCACTGTCGCTGCGGCTGGCCGCCTACGAGCTGCTGCGCACCGAGGGCAGCGAACCGGTGTTGATCCTCGACGACGTGTTCGCCGAACTGGACACCGCCCGCCGCCGGGCGCTGGCCGGGGTGGCCGCCACCGCCGAGCAGGTCCTGGTCACCGCCGCCGTCGGCGAGGACATCCCCGAGGACTGGGACGCCACCCGCATCGGCATCGCCCTGCACGACGACGACAATGGCCGCATGTCGGTGGTGATCCCGTGACCGAGCCGGACGACGAGGCAGTCGCCGGGCCGCCGGAGCACCTGAGCGGTCTGGCCGGGATGGACCTGGTGCGCCGCGCGCTCGAGGAAGCCCGCGGCGCGGCGCGCAGCCAGGGTAAGGAGGTCGGCCGCGGCGGGCGCTCCCCCGGCCAGCGCCGCACGGTCCGGCGCGGCGGCAGTCGCGGCTGGTCGGGACCGGGACCGGATCGCCGCGACCCGCAACCGCTGGGCACGGCCGCCGCCGACCTGGCCAAGAGCCGCGGGTGGACACCGCACGTCGCCGAAGGCACGGTGTTCGCGCAGTGGACGACCGTGGTCGGCGAGCAGATCGCCGAGCACGCCGAACCCACCGCACTGCGCGACGGAGTACTCAGTGTCACCGCCGAGTCGACGGCATGGGCGACCCAGCTGCGGATGGTGCAGGCGCAGCTGCTGGCCAAGATCGCTGCGGCCGTCGGGGACGGTGTGGTGACCTCGCTGAAGATCACCGGACCGACCGCGCCGTCGTGGCGGAAGGGCCCGCTGCACATCTCCGGGCGGGGGCCCCGCGACACCTACGGATGACGCCCACTACCACAGTCGGCTGACAGCCGCGTGAAGGTCGCCGACGCGCATGTCAAGCGTCATCACGTATGCCGATCCGAGAAATTCCGCGCACGGCTCAACTAGGTGTGTAGAAACGCCGCCGCAGAATCGGTCCGGTCGGGGGTTGACGGTAGACTGTTACGAGACCAGCGCGCGGTTCTCGAACCGCCCGCCTGCGAAACCCCAAGGAGACCTGTCCGACCGTGGCTGCCCAGAAGAAAGACCAAGACTCCTACGGTGCCGGCTCGATCAAGATCCTCGAGGGCCTGGAAGCTGTCCGCAAACGTCCCGGCATGTACATCGGGTCCACCGGTGAGCGTGGCCTGCACCACCTGGTCTGGGAGGTCGTCGACAACGCCGTCGACGAGGCGATGGCCGGCTATGCCACCAAGGTCGACGTGCGCCTCCTCGAGGACGGCGGCGTCGAGGTCATCGACGACGGCCGCGGCATTCCGGTGGCGATGCACGACTCCGGCGTCCCCACCGTCGACGTCGTCATGACCGTGCTGCACGCCGGCGGCAAGTTCGAAGAGGGCGCCTACACGGTGTCCGGCGGCCTGCACGGCGTCGGCGTCTCCGTGGTCAACGCGCTGTCCACGTCGCCTCGAGGCGGACATCCGCCGCGACGGCTACGAATGGTTCCAGACCTACGACCAGCTCCGTGCCCGGCACCCTCAAGCAGGGTGAGGCGAGCGACAAGACCGGCACGACGATCCGGTTCTGGGCCGATCCCGACATCTTCGAGACCACCACCTACGACTTCGAGACGGTGGCCCGCCGGCTGCAGGAGATGGCCTTCCTCAACAAGGGCCTGACCATCAACCTGACCGACGAGCGGGTCACCCCCGAAGAAGTCGTCGACGAGGTGGTCAGCGACACCGCGGAGGCACCGAAGTCGGCCGAGGAGAAGGCCGCCGAGCAGGCGGCGGCGCCGCACAAGGTCAAGCACCGCACCTTCCACTACCCCGGCGGCCTGGTCGACTTCGTCAAGCACATCAACCGCACCAAGCAGCCGATCCACAGCAGCGTCGTCGACTTCTCCGGCAAGGGCGAGGGCCACGAGGTCGAGGTCGCGATGCAGTGGAACGCCGGCTATTCGGAGTCGGTGCACACCTTCGCCAACACCATCAACACCCACGAGGGCGGCACCCACGAAGAGGGCTTCCGCGCGGCCTTGACGACCGTGGTCAACAAGTACGCCAAAGACAAGAAGCTGCTCAAGGACAAGGACCCCAACCTCACCGGCGACGACATCCGCGAGGGGCTGGCCGCCGTCATCTCGGTGAAGGTGGCCCAACCGCAGTTCGAAGGCCAGACCAAGACCAAACTCGGCAACACCGAGGTCAAGTCGTTCGTCCAGAAGGATCTGCAACGAGCAGCTCGGCCACTGGTTCGAGGCCAACCCGTCGGACGCCAAGACGGTCGTCAACAAGGCGGTGTCCTCCGCGCAGGCCCGCATCGCCGCGCGCAAGGCTCGAGAGCTGGTGCGCCGCAAGAGCGCCACCGACATCGGCGGCCTGCCCGGCAAGCTCGCCGACTGCCGCTCCACCGACCCGAGCAAGTCGGAACTGTATGTGGTGGAGGGTGATTCGGCCGGCGGCTCGGCCAAGAGCGGCCGCGACTCGATGTTCCAGGCGATCCTGCCGCTGCGCGGCAAGATCATCAACGTCGAGAAGGCCCGCATCGACCGGGTGCTGAAGAACACCGAAGTCCAGGCCATCATCACCGCGCTGGGCACCGGCATCCACGACGAGTTCGACCTCGCCAAGCTGCGCTATCACAAGATCGTGCTGATGGCCGACGCCGACGTTGACGGCCAACACATCTCGACGCTGCTGCTGACGCTGCTGTTCCGGTTCATGCGCCCGCTGATCGAGAACGGCCACGTCTTCCTCGCGCAGCCGCCGCTGTACAAGCTGAAGTGGCAGCGCAGCGAGCACGAGTTCGTCTACTCCGACCGCGAGCGCGACGCGATGCTCGAGGCGGGCCTGGCGGCCGGCAAGAAGATCAACAAGGACGACGGCATCCAGCGCTACAAGGGTCTGGGCGAGATGAACGCCAAGGAACTGTGGGAGACCACGATGGACCCGTCGGTGCGGGTGCTGCGCCAGATCACCCTCGACGACGCCGCAGCGGCCGACGAACTGTTCTCCATCCTGATGGGCGAGGACGTCGAGGCCCGCCGCAGCTTCATCACCCGTAACGCCAAAGACGTTCGCTTCCTGGATGTTTAACGCCGTCCTCAGGGACGAAGAGGATCACATGACTGACACCACGTTGCCGCCCGGCGACGACCGCCGGAGACCGCATCGAGCCGGTCGACATCCAGCAGGAGATGCAGCGCAGCTACATCGACTACGCGATGAGCGTCATCGTCGGCCGCGCGCTGCCGGAGGTGCGCGACGGCCTCAAGCCGGTGCACCGCCGGGTGCTCTACGCGATGTACGACTCCGGTTTCCGGCCCGACCGCAGCCACGCCAAGTCGGCGCGGTCGGTGGCCGAGACGATGGGCAACTACCACCCGCACGGCGACTCCTCGATCTACGACACCCTGGTCCGGATGGCCCAGCCGTGGTCGCTGCGCTACCCGCTGGTCGACGGGCAGGGCAACTTCGGCTCGCCGGGCAACGACCCGCCGGCCGCCATGAGGTACACCGAGGCGCGCCTGACCCCGCTGGCGATGGAGATGCTGCGTGAAATCGACGAGGAGACAGTCGATTTCATTCCCGAACTACGACGGCCGGGTGCAGGAGCCGACGGTTCTGCCCAGCCGGTTCCCCAACCTGCTGGCCAACGGCTCCGGCGGTATCGCGGTCGGCATGGCCACCAACATCCCGCCGCACAACCTGCGCGAGCTGGCCGAGGCCGTCTACTGGTGCCTGGAGAACTTCGAGGCCGACGAGGAGACCACCCTCGAGGCGGTCATCGAGCGGGTCAAGGGCCCCGGACTTCCCCACCCACGGTCTGATCGTCGGAAACCAGGGCATCCTGCGACGCCTACCGCACCGGCCGCGGCTCGATCCGGATGCGCGGTGTCGTCGAGATCGAAGAGGACGCCCGCGGGCGCACCGGCATCGTCATCACCGAGCTGCCGTATCAGGTCAACCACGACAACTTCATCACCTCGATCGCCGAGCAGGTCCGCGACGGCAAGCTGGCCGGCATCTCCAACATCGAGGACCAGTCCAGCGACCGGGTGGGCTTGCGCATCGTCGTGGAGATCAAGCGCGACGCCGTGGCCAAGGTGGTGCTGAACAACCTCTACAAGCACACCCAGCTGCAGACCAGCTTCGGCTGCAACATGCTGTCCATCGTCGACGGGGTGCCGCGCACGCTGCGCCTCGACCAGATGATCCGCTACTACGTCGACCATCAGCTCGACGTCATCGTCCGGCGCACCACCTACCGGCTGCGCAAGGCCAACGAGCGGGCCCACATCCTGCGCGGCCTGGTCAAGGCGCTCGACGCGCTCGACGAGGTGATCGCCCTGATCCGGGCCTCGGAGACCGTCGACATCGCCCGGGCGGGCCTGATCGAGCTGCTCGACATCGACGAGATCCAGGCCCAGGCCATCCTGGACATGCAGCTGCGCCGCCTGGCCGCCCTGGAACGTCAGCGGATCGTCGACGACCTGGCCAAGATCGAGGCCGAGATCGCCGACCTCGAGGACATCCTGGCCAAGCCGGAGCGCCAGCGCCTGATCGTGCGCGACGAGCTCAAGGAGATCGTCGACAAGTACGGCGACGACCGGCGCACCCGCATCGTCGCCCGCCGACGGCGAGGTGTCCGACGAGGATCTGATCGCCCGCGAGGACGTGGTCGTGACGATCACCGAGACCGGGTACGCCAAGCGCACCAAGACCGACCTGTACCGCAGCCAGAAACGCGGCGGCAAGGGTGTGCAGGGCGCCGGCGCTCAAGCAGGACGACATCGTGCGGCACTTCTTCGTGTGCTCGACCCACGACTGGATCCTGTTCTTCACCACGCAGGGCCGGGTCTACCGCGCCAAGGCCTACGACCTGCCCGAGGCCCAGCGCAATGCGCGCGGCCAGCACGTGGCCAACCTGCTGGCGTTCCAGCCCGAGGAGCGCATCGCCCAGGTCATCCAGATCAAGACCTACGAGGACGCGCCCTACCTGGTGCTGGCCACCCGCAACGGGCTGGTGAAGAAGTCGAAGCTGTCCGACTTCGACTCCAACCGCTCCGGCGGCATCGTGGCGGTCAACCTGCGTGACGGCGACGAACTGGTCGGCGCGGTGCTGTGCTCGGCCGAGGAGGACCTGCTGCTGGTCAGCGCCAACGGCCAGTCCATCCGGTTCTCGGCCACCGACGAGGCGCTGCGGCCGATGGGCCGGGCGACCTCCGGTGTGCAGGGCATGCGGTTCAACGCCGACGACCAGCTGCTGTCGCTCAACGTGGTTCGGGAAGGCACGTATCTGCTGGTCGCGACGGCCGGCGGGTACGCCAAGCGCACCGCGATCGAGGAGTACACCGCACAGGGCCGTGGCGGCAAGGGCATCCTCACCATCCAGTACGACCCTCGCCGCGGCAGCCTGGTCGGCGCACTGATCGTCGATGAGGACAGTGAGGTGTACGCCATCACCTCGGGCGGCGGTGTCATCCGCACCGCGGCCCGCCAGGTCCGCAAGGCCGGACGCCAGACAAAGGGCGTTCGCTTGATGAACCTGGGCGAGGGCGACACACTGTTAGCCATTGCACGTAATGCCGAGGAACAGGAGAGCGCGGACGAGGCGTCCGACGCGGACACTGAACCCGACGCAACGTAGCGTGGCGGGGAACCAGTGAGGAGCTTGCGGTGAGCGCACCCAACGAGCCGGGCCAGCCCGGGCCGGGCGAAACCCCGGGCAACGGGAACGGCTCGGCGGACCCGGGCGCGCCCAGAGCCGCATCGGGAGCCAACGGTGGGTCCGCCGAGGCCCCGCCCTGGCAGCGCGGCGCCGCGCGGCCCCGCCAGGGTGCGACGCCACCGCGACCCGCTGCCGACGCCGGCGTCCGGCCCGAACCGCGGCCGGCCCCGGCGGGGGCGTCCTCGCCGAGTATCGAAGCCCGGGTCAACCGGTTCATCACCGGCTCCGCCGCCCCCGACCTGTCGACGGTGGGTGGGGCCTCCGCGCCGCGTCAGGAGACCCGGCCCGAGGCTCGCCAGGATCCCGAGCCCGCGGCCGCCCGGCCCGAGTCGCGCGCCGAGCGCACCGAGGTGACCCGGCCCGAGGCCTACGCCAGTGAGCTGCCGGACCTGTCCGTTCCGGCGCCCAAGCCCGTCCAGCCCCGCAAGGCCGTCGCCGGACCGCCCGGCCGCGCGCCGAACCGGCCGCCGCGAAGGCCGCCACCCCGGCCACCCGCGTCCAGGTCGGTGCCAACCGGTCGCGCGGACCCGTGCGCGCCAGCATGCAGATCCGCCACATCGACCCGTGGAGCGCGCTGAAGGTCTCGCTGCTGCTGTCGGTGGCGCTGTTCTTCGTGTGGATGATCGCCGTGGCGTTCCTCTACCTGGTGCTCGGCGGCATGGGTGTGTGGAGCAAGCTCAACAGCAACGTCGGTGACCTGCTCACGGCCACCAGCGGCGGTGGCGGTGAGCTGGTGTCCAGCGGGACGATCTTCGGCGGCGCCGCGCTGATCGGCCTGGTGAACATCGTGCTGCTGACGGCGATGGCCACCGTCGGGGCGTTCATCTACAACCTGAGCACCGACATCGTCGGCGGCATCGAAGTCACCCTGGCCGACCGCGACTGAGCTCGCGGTTTGGGTGCAGCACCGCGGGTGCGGTAATCTCGTCGCTCGGTCGTATGACGAATACGGGCCTATAGCTCAGGTGGTTAGAGCGCTTCGCTGATAACGAAGAGGTCGGAGGTTCGAGTCCTCCTAGGCCCACGATGTCCTGGTCAACCGGGAAGGCGTCCGTGCGGATTGCAGTACTGCTGGCGGCGGTGGTCGCGGGCGTTGCGATGCTCCGGATGCGCCGCCGCGGCGAAATCTGGCACACCCTGCGACGACCGTGGCTGACACGGGGCCTTAGCTCAGTTGGTAGAGCGCTGCCTTTGCAAGGCAGATGTCAGGAGTTCGAATCTCCTAGGCTCCACAATTCTTGTGGTGAGCGGCATTCCGCCGCCGACGAAGTGACTAAGTACCCCTCCCGTACCGGTCTTTGCTGCATAGCGCTGAAGCGTCGACGGTGATCGCCGTCGACCAACGGGCAGGGGGCCGGGCAGTGGTGTCGCTGGACAGCGTGCTGAAGCCGGTGCGCTCCATCGGCGGCTTCTACTCCATGGCGCTGGACACCCTTGTCGCGATGGTCACCCGGCCGCTGGCCTGGCGCGAGTTCTTCCTGCAGACGTGGTTCGTGGCACGGGTGGCGATCGTCCCGACGCTGCTGATGGCCATCCCGTTCACCGTCCTGGTCGTCTTCACCCTCAATGTCCTGCTGCACGAGTTCGGCGCCGCCGACTTCTCCGGCACCGGTGCCGCGAGCGCCGCGGTCACCGAGATCGGGCCGATCGTCACCGTCCTCGTCGTCGCCGGCACCGGAGCCACCGCGATGTGCGCCGACCTCGGCGCCCGCACCATCCGCGACGAGCTCGACGCGCTGCGGGTGATGGGTGTCGACCCCGTGCACCGCCTGGTGGTCCCCCGCGTGCTGGCCGCCACCATCGTCGCCGTGGCGCTGGTCGTCGCTGGTGACCTTCGTCGGGCTGGCCGGCTCCTACGCCTTCGCGGTCTTCGTCCAGCACGTCACCCCCGGCGCCTTCGCGGCCGGACTGACCCTGTTCACCGGGTTGCCCGACATCGTCCTGGGCCTGATCAAGGGCGCGCTGTTCGGCCTGTCGGCCGCGCTGATCGCCTGCTACAAGGGCATGTCGGTGCGCAAGGGCCCGCAAGGTGTCGGCAACGCCGTCAACGAGACCGTCGTCTACTCGTTCATCGCCCTGTTCGTCATCAACGTCGTCGCGACGGCCGTCTACTACACGAGCGCGAAGTGAACGACGCTGACGCCGAGCAACATTCGGCCCTGTCCACCGCGGCGAACAACGTCGCCGACGGCTGGAACCGGATCGGCACCCAGATCAAGTTCAACGCCAGGTCGGTGCGCGAGATGGGGATCGCCGTGGTCCGGTACCGGACCGAGATCCTGCGCCTCATCGCCCAGATGAGTCTGGGCACCGGCGCGTTGGCGCTCATCGGCGGAACCGTCGCCGTCGTCGGATTCATGACCCTGACCACCGGTGCGGTCATCGCCGTGCAGGGCTACAACGAGCTCTCCGGCATCGGCGTGGAAGCGATGACGGGCTTCATCTCCGCCTACGTCAACGTGCGCATCATCTCCCCCGCGGTGGCCGGGATCGGCCTGGCGGCCACCATCGGAGCCGGTGCCACCGCGCAACTCGGCGCCATGCGCATCAACGACGAGATCGATGCGCTGGAGGTGATGGCGGTGCACTCGGTCGCCTACCTGGTGTCCACCCGGGTGATCGCCGGTGTGGTGGTGGTGATTCCGCTGTACTGCGTGGCGATGGTGTGCGCCTTCCTGGCCGCGCGGTTCGGCACGACCGGCTTCTACCACCAGTCCACCGGCGTCTACGACCACTACTTCAACACCTTCCTCAACTCGACCGACCTGCTGTGGTCGTTCTTCACCGTGGTGCTGATGGGCATCGCCGTCATGCTGGTGCACACCTACTACGGCTACACCGCCAACGGCGGCCCGGCGGGAGTCGGTGCGGCGGTGGGCCGTTCGGTGCGCACCTCCCTGATCGTCCTGGTGCTGCTGCTGCTGGCGATCGCTCTGTCCATCTACGGCCAGTCCGGCAACTTCCACCTCTCCGGGTGATCGGCGATGTCTGATCCGCGATCCGAAGGACTGCACCCGGGCTGGTGGACACTGATTTTCGTGGTCGCCACCATCGGCACCATCGTGCTGACCACCACGCTGTTCTCCGGCTCGCTGCGCTCCTACGACAGGGTGACGCTGACCTCGGACCGGGCCGGTCTGGTGATGGACCGCGGCGCGAAGGTCAAGCTGCGCGGAGTGCAGATCGGCCGGGTCGGGCAGGTCACCGGCCACCAGAACGAGGTGAACCTCGAACTCGAGATCGAGCCCGACCAAATGAAGTTCATCCCGGCCAACGTGGAGGCGCGCATCCGCGCCGGGACGCTGTTCAGCGCCAAGTTCGTCGAACTCGTCTACCCGAGCGACCCGAGCCCGCAACGGCTGAGCGCCGGCGCGATCATCGAGTCCGACAACGTCAGCACCGAGATCAACACCCTGTTTCGCGACGTGGCCGACATTCTCAAACAGGTCGACCCGGCGAAGGTGCAGGGCACGCTGTCGGCGCTGGCCGAGGGACTGCGCGGGCACGGCGAGATCATCGGCCAGACCATCACCGACACCAACGAGGTGCTCAAGGAAGTCAACGCCCGCGCGGACACCATCAAGGCCGACGGGCAGGCGGTCAGGCGGATCAGCGACGCGTACGGCGTTGCCGCGCAGGACATCCTGACCGCGCTCGACGCAGCCGGAACCAGCAGCACCACCATCACCGACAACGCGGCGACGCTCGACGGCCTGCTGACCGGAGTGGTCGGCCTGGCTCGCGGCGGCATCGACCTGTTCGGCTCCAGCCAGGCCGACCTGACCCGGGCCGTGGACCTCTTCGAGTCGACCGCGCGGCTGCTGTTCAAGTACAGCCCCACGTTCACCTGCACACTGGTGGGCGCCAAGACGGCGTTGGACACCGGCTATCTGGACGCGACCGGCGGCGCGAACCACAAGTCGATCATCCTGGACAGCACCTTGCTGCTCGGACCCGATGCCTACCGCTATCCGCAGAACCTGCCGATCGTCGGTGCCAAGGGCGGCCCCGGCGGCCAACCCGGCTGCGGATCGCTGCCCGACGTCGCCGCCAATTGGCCTGTGCGCCAGCTCATCACCAACACCGGCTGGGGAACGGGCCTCGACATCCGGCCCAATCCCGGCATCGGCTTCCCCGGCTACGCCGACTACCTGCCCGTCACCCGCGCGATTCCCGAACCGCCCAGCGTCCGCTATCCGGGCGGCCCGGCACCGGGACCCATCCCCTACCCCGGCGCCCCGCCGTACGGGGCCGCGCTGTACGCCCCCGACGGGACCCCGCTGTGGCCCGGACTGCCCCCCGCTCCGCCGCCGGGCGCCCCGCGCGAACCCGGTCCGCCCCCGCCGGGCGCCGAGCCGTTCGTGGTACCGGCCCCCGCCCAACTGCAACCGACCCCCACACCGGCACCGTGATGAGGCACGCATGAAAGAGAACCTGCGAGGCGCGATCCTGCGCGTCGGCGTGTTCTTGGCCGTGTGCACCCTGGGCCTGCTGGCCATGCTGGCCGTCTTCGCCCAACTGCGCTTCGAGACCGAAAAGACCTACACCGCAGAGTTTCACACGGTGTCGGGCCTGGAGAACGGCAACTTCGTACGCATCGCCGGCGTCGAGGTGGGCAAGGTCCGCAACATCACGATCCGTGACGACGGGATCGCCCTGGTCGACTTCGGCATCGACGCCTCGGTGGCGTTGACCGAGGGCAGCAAAGCGGTCATCCGGTACCGAAACCTCATCGGCGAGCGCTATCTCGCCCTCGAGGAGGGCGCCGGCGGTACCCGGCAACTGCAACCCGGCGCCACCATCCCGCTGTCGCGCACGGCCCCGGCGCTGGACCTCGACGCACTGCTGGGGGGCTTCCGGCCCCTGTTCCGCGCGCTGGACCCCCAGCAGGTGAACACCCTGTCGGGCCAGCTGATCGATGCGCTGCAGGGCGAAGGCCCAACCATCACAGCATTTCTGGCCCAGACGGCCGCGGTGACCAACACCCTGGCCGACCGGGATCAGCTCATCGGTCAGGTGATCACGAACCTGAAGACCGTCGTCGGGTCGCTGGGCGGCCAGAGCTCACAGTTCGCCGGCGCCGTCGACTCGCTGTCGGCCGCACTCGCGACCATCGCCGACCGAAAGCAGGATCTGCGCAACGCACTCGCCTACGCCAACGAGGCCGCCGCGTCGATCAGCGACCTACTCGTCCAGGGCCGGGCACCCCTGACGAAGGTGGTCCACGAGGCCGACCGGACGGCCGACGCGGTGCTGGCCGACCGGGACTACTTCGACCGCTTCCTCGACACCCTGCCCGACGCCTACCGGATGCTGAACCGCCAGGGGCTCTACGGCGACTTCTTCAGCTTCTATCTCTGCGACCTGGTCCTGAAGCTCAATGGCAAAGGCGGGCAACCGGTCTACGTCAAGGTCGCCGGGCAGGACACCGGGAGGTGCACACCCCGATGAAGACATTCGCCGAACGCAACCAGATCGTCATCGGCCTGCTGGGCGTCGCGATCACCCTGGGTCTGGTGCTCGCCGCGCTGAACTACGGAAAGCTGCCGTTCGTCAACTCGAACCGGCAGTACTCGGCGTACTTCGCCGAAGCGGGCGGGCTGCTCAGCGGGGCCCCGGTGCGAGTTTCGGGGTTCGAGTCGGGCAAGGTCACCGGCATCGAACTCGACGGGGACCGTGTCTTCGTCACATTCGAGGTCGACAAGCACATCCGGCTCGGCGATCGCTCCGAGGCGGCCATCAAGACGAAAAGCATTCTGGGCGCCAAGATCCTGGAAGTCACTCCGCGGGGCGACGGCCGCCAGTCCGGCCCGATCCCGCTCGACCGGACCACCTCGCCCTACCAGCTGCCCGACGCCCTCGGCGACCTGACCACCACCATCAGCGGTCTCGACATCGACCGGCTGTCGGATTCGTGGAAGGTGATGGCCGACGAGTTCGCCGACACCCCACCGGTTCTCAAGGCCGCGCTGCAGGGTGTGGCGCGTTTCTCGCAGACGATCGACGAGCGCGACGACCAGTTGCGCGGATTGCTGGTCGACGCCAACAAGGTGACCGCGGTGCTCTCGGATCGCAGCGACGCGATCGTCAAGATGCTCACCGACAGCAATGCACTGCTCGCCGACCTGACGGCGCAAGGCCGCGCCCTCGACGAAATCTCCGGCAACATCACCGCGATGAGCCGCCAGATCAACGGGCTCATCGCCGAGAACAGGCAGACGTTGACGCCCGCGCTGGACAAGCTCAACGAACTGCTGACGATCGTCGAGCACCGCAAGGAGCGGATTGCGCAGGCGATCAAGGGATTCAACCAGTACGTGATGTCGTCGGGGGAGTCGATGGCGGCGGGACCGTTCTTCAAGTTCTACATCGCCAACCTGCTGCCCGGACAGTTCATCGCGCCCTTCGTCGACGCGGCCTTCTCCGACCTGGGCCTCGATCCGAACGTGCTGGCGCCCTCGCAGCGGACCGATCCGCAGACCGGCCAGCCGGGGACACCGCCGCTGCCGATGCCCTTCCCCCGCACCGGCCAGGGCGGCGAACCGCATCTGACGCTGCCGGACGCGATCACCGGCAACCCCGGTGACGCCCGCTATCCCTACCGCGAGCCGCTGCCCGCGCCGCCGCCCGGCGGGCCGCCGCCGGGTCCGCCCGCCCCGCCGATCGGGGAGGGCCGATGACCAAGCGTGCCAACCTCCGCACCGGCGTTGCCGCCGTGCTCACGCTGTTGGTCGTCGCCGCGGCCGCGGTGCTGCTGCACTCGGCGGGCACGGCGAACAGACGAACAGTCGTCGCCTACTTCGCCAACAGCAACGGCATCTTCGTCGGCGACGAGGTCCGCATCCTCGGGGTTCCGGTCGGCAAGATCGAGAAGATCGAACCGCAGACCCGACGGGTCAAGATCACCTTCTGGTACGACGGCAAGCATCGGGTGCCCGCCGACGCCAAGGCGGTGATCCTGTCCCCGGCGATCGTGACCGCACGCATCATCCAGCTCACCCCGGCCTACACCGGCGGACCCGAGATGGCCTCCGGCGCCGTCATTCCCGAGGAGCGCACCGCGGTACCCGTGGAATGGGACGACCTGCGGGAGCAACTCCAACGGCTCACCAAACTGCTGACGCCGACCGAACCGGGCGGAGTCAGCACACTGGGCTCGGTGGTGCACACCGCCGCGGAGACACTGCGCGGGCAGGGCGCCAACATCCACGACACCATCGTCAAACTGTCGCAGGCGGTTTCGGTGCTCGGCGACCACAGCGAGGACCTGTTCGGCACCCTGAAGAACCTGTCGATCCTGGTGTCGGCGCTGCAGGACAGCGGCGAGCTGATGCGACAGCTCAACGGCAACCTCGCCACGGCGACCGGCCTGCTGACCAACGACCCCAACGAGGTCGGCGATGCCATCTCCGCCCTCGACGGCGTCGTCGGTGAGGTGCGTACCTTCGTCGCCGACAACCGCGAAAAGCTCGGCAGCACAGCGGACAAGCTGGCGTCGGTGTCGACGACGTTGACGGGCAGCCTCGACGACATCAAGCAGGCCTTGCACATCGCCCCGAACGAGCTGCAGAACCTGATGAACATCTATCAGCCCGCGCAGGCCACCTTCGGCGGCGCGTACGCCTTCAATAACTTCGCCGATCCCATCACGTTCCTGTGCGGGGCGATCCAGGCGGCATCCCGACTGGGAGCCGAACAGTCGGCCAAGCTGTGCGTGCAGTACCTGGCACCCATCGTCAAGAACCGCCAGTACAACTTCCCGCCGCTGGGTGAGAACACCGTCGTCGGGGCCGTCGCCCGGCCGAACGAGGTGACCTACAGCGAAGACTGGCTGCGGCCGGACTACATCCCGCCGCAGGCGAATTCGCCTGCGGCGCCAAGCGGTCCGCCGCTGCCTGCCGAGGCTCAGCAGATCGACTCGGCCGCTGGCCTGAGCGGCATGATGATCCCGGCCCAGGGGGGCTCATGACCACGCCACGGCTCAGACGGGTGCTCCTCGCGGTGGCGGTGGCCGCCGCAGCGTCCGGCTGCGGATGGCACGGCCTGAACTCGCTGCCGCTGCCGGGGACCGCCGGCCGCGGACCGGGCTCCTACACAGTCCAGGCGCAGCTGCCCGACGTGCGCACCATCGAGCCCAACTCCCGCGTGCAGGTCGACGACGTCACGGTCGGCACCGTCACCAAGATCGAGCGGCAGGGCTGGCATGCGCTGCTCACGATGAGCATCAACGGCGATGTCGACCTGCCGGCCAACGCCACCGCGACGGTCGGCCAGAGCGGCCTGCTCGGTTCGCTGCATGTGGAACTGGCGCCGCCGACCGGCGCCGCTCCGCAGGGCAAGCTCGAGGACGGATCGGTGATCCCGCTCTCGTCGGCGGGCTTCTACCCGTCCAGCGAGCAGGTTCTCTCCGCGCTGACGCTGCTGCTCAACGGTTCTGGAATCGGACAGGTGCAGGACATCACCGCATCGCTGAGCACGGCGTTGACCGGGCGCGAGCAGGATCTGCGCAGCCTGATCGGCCAGCTGGACACGTTCACCCGCTACGTCAACGACCAGTCCGCGGACATCATCGCCACCGCGGAGAGCCTGAACTCGCTGGCAGCGCAGTTCGCCGAGCAGAAGCCGGTGGTGGACAAGGCTTTGGTGACCATCCCCGACGCGCTGCGGGTGATCGCCGACCAGCGCCAGACCCTGGTCGATGCGCTCGACCAGCTCGGCAAGTTCAGCGCACTGGTGGCCGACTCCACCAACCAGACCAAAGACGGCCTGGTTTCCGAACTCCGCGATCTCGGCCCGGTGCTCGAGTCCGTGGCCAATGCGGGTCCGGCACTGACCCGCGCGCTGGGTCTGTTCGCCACCTACCCGTTCCCCACCGACAACGTCGGCACCTGGCAACGCGGGGACTACGCGAACCTGACCGCCGTCATCGACCTCACCCTGAGCCGGCTGGACGCCTCATTTCTCACCGGGACACGGTGGGAGGGCAACCTGACCGAACTCGAGTTGCAGTGGGGCCGCACCATCGGACAGCTCCCAAGTCCGTACACCAGCGGCAATCCCCTTGTCGCGCCATATCATTGGGACCAAGGACGATGACGTGCCACCACTGAGTATGCGCATCCGCGTCCAGCTGGCCATCTTCCTGGTGGTCGCGCTGATCGGCGCCGCCGCGATGATCTTCGGCTACATCAGACTGCCCGCCATGTTCGGCATCGGCCGCTACCAGGTGACCGTCGAACTGCCGCTGACCGCGGGTGTCTACCCGGGCGGCAACGTCACCTACCGCGGCGCGGAGGTCGGTCGCATCAAGGATGTGCACCTGACCGACACCGGTGTGGCGGCTGTGCTGTCGCTGAAGTCCGGCATCGCCATACCGTCGGATCTCGACGCGCAGGTACACAGCCAGTCGGCCGTCGGCGAGCAGTACATCGCACTATTGCCACGCCGCGACTCGGCGCCGCTGCGCAACGGCGACGTCATCCCGGCCGACCGCACCACGGTGCCGCCCGACTTCGACGCGGTGCTCGACACCCTCAACGAGGGACTGAAGACCATCCCGCACGACGACCTCAAGACGGTGGTCGACGAGTCCTACACCGCGTTCGGCGGGCTCGGGCCGGAACTGTCCCGGCTGGTCACCGGCGGCGGCGAACTCGCCGCAGGCGCCCGCAGGAACCTGGGCCCGCTGCTCACGCTGATCGATCAGTCCAAGCCCATCCTCGATGCGCAGTCCGACTCCTCCGACGCCGTCCAGACCTGGGCCGCGCACCTGGCGACGATCAGCAGGCAGTTGCAGAGCAAGGACGCCGCCGTGCGGGATCTCCTGCAACAGGGCGGCCCGGCCGTCGACGAGGCCAGCCTGCTGCTGGCCCGGGTGCGCCCCACCGTGCCGGTCATCGCCGCCAACCTGGCCAGCGTGGCGCAGGTGGCGCTCACCTATCAGCCGAGCCTCGAGCAGCTGCTGGTGCTGCTGCCGCAGGCCGCCGCGGCGGCGCAGGGGATCGTGCTGGCCAACCGGGACACCATGGTGCCCTACCGCGGCGCCTACATGAGCTTCAACCTCAGCCTCAACCAGCCGCCGCCGTGCACCACCGGGTTCCTGCCCGCCCAGCAGCAGCGCGCCGCCGCGGTCGAGGACGCCCCGGACCGGCCGGCCGGTGACCTGTACTGCCGGGTGCCGCAGGATTCGCCGCAGAGTGTGCGGGGCGCACGGAACACCCCGTGTATCACCCGCCCCGGGAAGCGCGCGCCGACGGTGGCGATGTGCGAGAGCGACGAGAACTACGTCCCGCTCAACGACGGATTCAACTGGAAGGGCGACCCCAACGCCACGTTGTCGGGGCAGGGCGTACCGCAACTGCCGCCGATCGCCGGCGCCCAGTACGACCCCGCGACGGGCGCCTATACCGGGCCGGACGGCAGAACCTACACGCAGAGCAACCTCGCACCCGGCACCTCGACGCCGAAGGACTGGCAGTCGATGCTGTTGCCGGGCAACTGAAGTCGCCGATCCAGGGTCGGAAACAGTATTGCCGGAGCGGGTTGTCCGTAGGGCGTCGTCCGGTCATAGCCGAGTTCCACGATCGACCGCAGGACGGGCTCGAGTGGGTCGACGAACCACGACGGGAACCCGAGCACCCGCAGCGGCTCCAGCAACGGGAGGTGCGGGTCCGGAATGAGGTAGTAGGTGGTGTCACCGACCTGCTGGACGACGGTGTGTGGATCGTAGTTGGGGTCCGTCGGGTCCAGCGTCACCCGGCGGTAGTCGTGACTGCCGAAGAAGAGTCCGACGACCACGTTGAGATCGGCCAACAGATTGAGCGGGTAGCGGGGGAAGTCGGCGAAGAAGTCGTACTGGCGTGCGACGTCGCTGGTGGGGAACGGCGTGTCCGTCGGGGTAGGCGGTCCAAATGTCCAGCCGGGCAGACCAAGTCCGGGGAACCTGCTGCTCAACCCCCCGTTGGGGCGCGCGGGGTTAGCAACCAGGACGAACTGCACGTTCGGAACGGCTTGGCCTTGCGCGGCTTGGCCGGCGAGGTCCTGCTTGGTGACGGTCGCGATGACGGAACTCTGGGAGTATCCGAAGACCACCGCCGAGGCCGGCGCAGTCGCGGCTGTTCGCTGCGTGCCAGAACTGTCCTCCCCCAGCGCGTCCCGAAGGATCGACACACCGTCGGCCACCGACTTGTCGAGTGTTGCGTCGGCCACGCCGGTGAAGGGGAAGAACTCCTCGGGTGTGGTGATCGGGACTGGTCGGAATCCGCCACCGGTGGCCGGCCTGATGAAGTTGCGCACGGCCATGTCCATCCACGTCTGATCCACGACGGGCATGCCGGTTCCCGTCATGATCAACGCCGGCGAGCCCTGGCCGGCGGGCTGCGCGTCCGCAGTTGCTGTCGACGCGACGGAAAGGGCGCCTAGCTGTATCCGGGGTGCCTTCCGCGACTGTGGTGATGCGCCGCGCGTCACGCCGTCGCCGCGCGCTGTAGCCCGATGGTGCGCGCTGTGTTGCGCAGAATGCCCGCCCGCAGTATCAGCGGCGGCCTCGCCGAGAGAGGGCCCTAGCACCAGTCCGATGCCCAGCGTGGTGGCAAGAGCACCGACACATCCGACGTAACGTACGTAGCCCACGACGACTCCCCGGCTCGTGAGCGGAGGTGCACGTGCGCTTCGGCGCGGGCGCCGGCCGGTATCCGGAGCTCTGATGTGAGGTCGGACGCGGTTCACTCAGCACTCAAACATGTTGAGCACCAATCCATCCCGTGTACCGCACCTAGTTGTTGACCCCTGCCGCTCGGCGATCTTGCTGACCATCTATGACGCTAAGCAAGCCCGACGCGGACGCTGTAAGTGATCGGCTACTCAATTGCCGCCGGCCTCATACTCAATGGGCCCGGGTCAGCACTCCACGACGTTGAGCGCAAGCCCGCCCCTGGCGGTCTCCTTGTACTTGTCGGCCATGTCCGCACCGGTGTCGCGCATGGTCTTGATCGCGGCGTCCAGGCTGACGAAGTGGGTGCCGTCGCCGTGCATGGCCAACCTTGCGGCGGTGATCGCCTTGACCGCGGCCACCGCGTTGCGCTCGATGCAGGGAATCTGCACCAGCCCGCCGACCGGGTCGCAGGTCAGCCCGAGGTTGTGCTCGATGCCGATCTCGGCGGCGTTCTCCACCTGGGCCGGCGTTCCGCCGAGCACGGCGGTCAACCCCGCGGCCGCCATCGAGCACGCCGACCCGACCTCTCCCTGGCAGCCCACCTCGGCCCCGGAGATCGACGCGTTCGCCTTGAACAACACGCCGATGGCCGCCGCGGTCAACAGGAAGCGGACCACCCCGTCGTCGCAGGCGCCCGGGACGAACCGCGAATAGTAGTGCAGCACAGCGGGAATGACCCCGGCCGCGCCATTGGTCGGTGCGGTGACCACCCGGCCACCCGCGGCGTTCTCCTCGTTGACGGCCAGTGCGTAGACCGTCACCCAGTCCAGCGCGTACAGCGGATCGTCGGGCTTGGCCTCCAGATCCGCGGCCAGCTGCCCGGCCCGTCGCCGGACGCGAAGGCCGCCGGGCAGCACCCCGCGGTGGGCCAGGCCTGCGGACACGCAGTCCTGCATGACCGCCCAGATCCGCAGCACCCCGCTGCGCAGATCGCCATGCCGGCCCAGCGCACGTTCGTTGTCGGCCATGACCGTGGCGATGCTGCAGCCGCGGGCGGTGGCCAGCGCAACCAGCTCGGTGGCGGTGCCGAACGGGTAGGGCAGCTCCGCACTTTCGGTCGTCGGCGCGGCCGCCTCGTCCTCGTCGAGGACCGCACCGCCGCCGATGGAGAAGTAGAGGCGACGGTCCAGCACCGCGCCTGCGGCATCGAGGGCGTCGAAGGCCATGCCGTTGGAGTGAAAGGCCAAGCGGTCCAGCCGAAAGGCGATGTCGGAGTCGACGTCGAAGGTAATCGGTCGCCCACCGGGCAGTGACAGCCGGCCGGTGTCGCGCGCTTCCTGCACCAGGTGCGCGACCTGGTCGGGGTCTACCGTCTCGGGCTCGGCGCCGGCCAGTCCGAGCACCACTGCGGCGAGCGTCCCGTGTCCGGCTCCGGTCGCGCCGAGCGAACCGTACAGCTCGACGCGGATCCGGCTGACCGCGGCGAGGACACCGAGTTCGCCCAGCCGGGCGGTGAAGCGGGCGGCTGCCCGCATCGGCCCGACGGTGTGCGAACTCGACGGGCCGATGCCGATCGAGAACAGGTCGAAGACGCTGACGGCCACGGGTGCCCGCTACGGCTTGGGCGCGACCTCGACGCTGGGCGGCAGCGCAGACGGTTCGGGCTGCATCGAGCGGCGCACGATGCTGAAGGCGACCGCGCCCCCGACTGCCGTCGCCAGCCCCAGAGCGCCGAACACCCACAGCCGCCGGTGGCGCCGATGCGCAGCGCTACGCGCCTCCTGCAGGGCGGCGGGAAGGTCGGCGACCACCTGCTTGACGGCCGCGGCCTCCTGGGTGAGGTCCTCGCGCACCTGGGCGAGTTCCTTGCGGGCCGCGCGGGCCTCCCGGTAACGGCGGCGCGCGCCGGCCGCCGCGGACTCCGCGGAATGCACGCTGATGCCGACGACGCCACGGGTCACGTCGACGGGGCCGACGGCGGTGTAGCGCAGGCCACGGGTCAGGCGCTCGCGCGACGTGAGTTTCGGTTCGGTCTTGCGGCCCATCTGAACCTCCCTGCCGGTGATTCCCCAACCCTGCCACACCGGCCCACCGGGTGGCCGCGGGATGACCGACACGGCGGTAGTGGCACACTGTGATTCCGTGACCACGAGCCCCATTCAGACCGCGACCGCGACCCTGCACACCAACCGCGGTGACATCAAGATCGCGCTGTTCGGTAACCACGCCCCCAAGACCGTCGCCAACTTCGTCGGCCTGGCGCAGGGCACCAAGGAGTACTCGACGCAGAACGCCTCGGGCAGCAGCGCCGGACCGTTCTACGACGGCGCCGTGTTCCACCGCGTCATCGACGGCTTCATGATCCAGGGCGGCGACCCGACCGGCACCGGCCGCGGCGGGCCGGGCTACAAGTTCGCCGACGAGTTCCACGGCGAGCTGCAGTTCGACAAGCCCTACCTGCTGGCCATGGCCAACGCCGGGCCGGGCACCAACGGCTCGCAGTTCTTCATCACCGTCGGCGCGACGCCGCACCTGAACCGTCGGCACACCATCTTCGGTGAGGTCGTCGACCCGGAGTCGCAGAAGGTGGTCGACGCCATCGCCACCACCGCCGTCGACCGCAACGACCGGCCCACCGAGCCGGTGGTCATCGAGTCGATCACCATCTCCTGACCGACTTCACCTCGACGCGCTAGCGCCCCGCGTATCCGGCGTCGGTCAGCGCGTCGAGCACGTCGAGCGGGTTGGTCCCCAGGTCCCAGCGGCTGAGCACGATGAGCCGGTGGTCGGACGTGTCGATCTCCAGAAGCCGCACCTTGCGGCCGATGCGGCGAAACTCGGTGATGCGGATCAGCGCGATGTCCGGCCGGCGCAGCGTCTGGGTCCGAAACCAGCCCCGGTAGACCAGTCCGTCGGGCGTGATTGCCAACCGGGGGCGCGCCCGCCACGATCCGATTGCAAACACAAGAAGGCCCACCGCGGCAACGCCGGTGAGGATCCGGCCGGGAGCGTCTGTGACGACGGTCACACAACCGATTGCCATCAACGCGCCGGCGATCCCGATACCTGCGATTCCCGCCGGATTCGGCGCCCAATCAGTTTGCTGCATGGCGTCCTCGGGTGCCCTCACCGTGGGGAATCAGGTTATCCACAAGCGCTATCCCCAATGGGGATGAATCACATCGGTGTGATTGGTTTACCAGGAGGTTGCCAGCGCGATAACGGCGAGCGCACAGCACGGACCGAATCCGGTGTCGCCGCCGGTCACCGCCACCGCATCGTGAGCAACAAACCTGTGATCATGAAGGCAAACGCGATCGCGTAGTTCCACGGGCCCAGATCCGCCATCCACTGCAGGGCGTTGGGGGTGTCATACCCGGACGCCGCGAGCTGGAACACCAGCAGCCACGCCAGGCCGATCAGCATCAGGCTGATGAACAGCACGACGAACCACACGCTCGACGGCCCGGCCTTCACCTTGACCGGCGTGCGGCTGACCGCGTTGACGGTGAAGTCGTTCTTCTTGCGAACCTTGGACTTGGGCATGGGTACCTTCGTGACGGAATTTCGGTGCGACGATGGTCGCAGATCGATATGAGATTAACGCAGCCAGGCCGCGACCAGACAACTCCGGCACCAGCGACGACGGACGCGCAGCGTTCGGCGTGGCGGTTCGGCGTGCCGGTGGTGTGTCTGCTGGCCGGCCTGCTGCTGGCCGCGACCCACGGCGTTTCCGGCGGAACAGAGATCCGCCGCAGCGACTCCCCTCGACTGGTCGACCTGGTTCACGACGCCCAGAACGCCGTCGACCGGCTGTCGGTGCAGCGTGATGCGCTGGCCGCCCAGATCGACTCCACCCACGGCGCCTCGGCGGGCACCGCGCTGGCGGCGATGCTGGCCCGCGCCGACGAACTGGCCGCCGACGCCGGCCTGGAACCGGTGCACGGCCCGGGACTCGTCGTGACCCTCTCCGACGCGCAGCGCGACGCCAACGGCCGCTTCCCCCGTGACGCCTCGCCCGACGACCTGGTGGTCCACCAGCAGGACATCCAGGCCGTTCTCAACGCGTTGTGGAGTGCGGGTGCCGAGGCGATCCAGATGCAGGATCAGCGGATCATCGGCACCTCGGCGCCGCGGTGCGTGGGCAACACGCTGCTGCTCAACGGCCGCACCTACAGCCCGCCCTACTCCATCACCGCGGTCGGCGACGCGGCCGCCATGCAGGCGGCGCTGGCGGCGGCTCCCCTGGTCACGCTCTACAAGCAGTACGTGGTGCGCTTCGGACTGGGCTACAGCGAGCAAGTCCAGACCGACCTGCAGTTGGCCGGCTACACCGAACCGGTCCGCATGCGCTACGCCCAGCCGGCCGGCCCGGTGGGCTACTGACCCGCTCGGCTCGGTATCGCCCCAGGTAACCTGGCACCGTGCAGGTCTTGGTCGTCGACAATTACGACAGCTTCGTGTTCAACCTGGTCCAGTATCTGGGCCAACTCGGGGTGGACGCGCAGGTCTGGCGCAATGACGACGCCCGACTGGCCGACGTAGCCGGAGTCGCCGCGGACTTCGACGGCGTGCTGCTGAGCCCGGGACCCGGCACCCCCGAACGGGCCGGTGTCTCGATCCCGCTGGTGCGGGCGTGCGCCGCTGCGGGCACGCCGCTGCTGGGGGTGTGCCTGGGCCACCAGGCCATCGGCGTCGCGTTCGGCGGCACGGTCGACCGCGCACCGGAACTGCTGCACGGCAAGACCAGCAGCGTCTACCACACCAATGTCGGTGTGCTACATGGACTTCCGAACCCGTTCACGGCGACCCGCTACCACTCGCTGACCATCCTGCCCGAGACCATCCCGGCCGAGCTGGAGGTCACCGCCCGCACCAAGGGCGGCGTCATCATGGCGGTCCGGCACGTCGAGCTGCCCATCCACGGCGTGCAATTCCACCCCGAGTCGATCCTGACCGAGGGCGGCCATCGGATGCTGGCCAACTGGTTGGGCTACTGCGGCGCCGCGCCCGCCGAGGCATTGGTGAGCCGCCTCGAGCAGGAAGTCGCCGACACGGTCCGGCACGCGACCGCAGGGTGAACCCCCGCCCGGCGGGCAGGAGCGCAGCGACTCGGGGAATGACCCCGGCTACGACGCGAAGCTGAGCGTGATCGACGCCCCGAAGTTCACGGCGCTGCCCGCCGGCGGGCTCTGGGTGACCACGCCGTTGCTGCGGACCCCGCTGTTGTCGGCGTTGGGGCCCTTGATCAGCACCCCGGTCCAGCCCAGCGCGCGCAGGTTGGGTTCGGCGTCGGTCCAGAACTGACCCCTGAGGTCCGGCATCACGAACTGGTTGCCGCGCGAGACCTGCAGCTGGATGACCGTGTCCAGCGGAACCGTCTGCCCGGCCGCCGGGTCGGTACCGATCACCTGGCCGGACGGCTCGGTGCTGTCGACGGGAACCGACAGCGTCTTGAGGAAGCCGGATGCGTTGAGGATCTGCTGGGCGATGTCGACGCCCTGGCCGGACACTGCCGGCACCGCCGCTTCTTGCGGGCCGGAGCCGACGACGATGGTGATCTCGTTGGTGATCGCCGAGGTCTGGTTGGCCGGCGGCAGGGTGGACAGCACCTTGTCCTTCTGCTCCGGTGTGGACGCCGCGTCGGTCTGCTTGAACTTGCCGAAGCCGGCCGCTTTGAGCTTCTGCACCGCGTCGGCGTAGCTCAGCGACGACACGTCGGGCACCTCGCGCTGCTCGGGACCCGTCGAGACGTTGATCAGGACCTCGTCGCCGGCGCCGGCTTGGGAGTTGCCGGCCGGATCGGTGCTGATGACGTGGTCCGGCGGCACCGTGTTGTCCGGTTTCTGCTGGGTGCGGATCTTGAAGCCCTTGTTCTGCAGCGCGGCGATCGCGTCGGCCGAGGCCTGCCCGCGCACGTCGGGCACCTGCACGTCGCGGGGACTGCCGCTGACCATGTTGATCGCGATCGTCACCACCACGGTCAGGATGGCCAGGATCGCGACGGCGACCAGCCAGCGGCCGATCGACCCGCCGGCCCGGTCGCGGTCGAGATACTCGCCCGCCCGCGGAATCTCGTCGGTGGTCTCGGCGCGCGAGACGCCCGCCGGCGTGGGGGCCATCATCGAGGTCCGCTCGGCGGGCGTGAGCACCTTGGGGGCCTCCGGCGGCTCGCCGTTGTGCACGCGCACCAGGTCGGTGCGCATCTCGGCGGCGGACTGGTAGCGGTTGTCGGGGTTCTTGGCCAGCGCCTTGAGCACGACGGCGTCCAGCTCCGGGGAGATGCCGGGATGCCTCGCGACGGCGGATCCGGATCCTCCCGGACGTGCTGGTAGGCCACCGCGACCGGGGAGTCGCCGGTGAACGGCGGCTCGCCGGTGAGCAGCTCGTAGAGCACGCAGCCCAGCGACGTAGACGTCGGAGCGGGCGTCGACGGCCTCGCCGCGGGCCTGCTCGGGCGACAGGTACTGCGCGGTGCCGATCACCGCGGCGGTCTGCGTGACGCTGTTGCCGCCGTCGGCCGAGCGCCCGGGCGATGCCGAAGTCCATCACCTTCACCGCGCCGGTCTTGGATGATCATGATGTTGGCCGGCTTGACGTCGCGGTGGATGATGCCGTGCTGGTGGCTGAAGTTCAGCGCCTGGCAGGCGTCGGCGATGACCTCGATGGCCCGCCGCGGCGGCATCGGGCCGTCGGTGTGGACGATGTCGCGCAGGGTGACCCCGTCGACGTACTCCATCACGATGTAGGGCAGCGGCCCGGCCGTCGGTCTCGGCCTCGCCGGTGTCGTAGACCGCGACGATCGCCGGGTGATTCAGCGCGGCGGCGTTCTGCGCCTCGCGGCGGAACCGCAGGTAGAAGCTGGGGTCGCGGGCCAGGTCGGCGCGCAGCACCTTGACCGCCACGTCGCGGTGCAGCCGCAGGTCACGCGCCAGGTGCACCTCGGACATGCCGCCGAAGCCGAGGATGTCGCCCAGCTCGTAGCGGTCGGACAGATGCTGCGGGGTGCTCATCGCGGTGTCTCGTCGTGTCGGGCCGGCGGTGTTCACCTGAGCAATATCCGAACTGGCGCGCGGTGAATCGAATCCGGCCGATCTGGTCGTCGTGGGTCCAGCCCGACGGCGCCGACTGGCCGGGTCGGGGTGACGGTGTCGGTGACGGTCTGCTCGACGGGTTTGTTGTTCCTGCGGTCGCGGTCGGCCAGCACGATCAGGATCGCGCTGATGATGGCCAGGGCGCCGAGCACGCCGGCCGCCCACAGCAGCGCCCGCTGTCCCGAGGAGAAGGTGCGCCGTGGCCGGCGGCGGGCCGGTGGCCGCCGGTGACGGCGCGCGGGCGCGTCCCGGTGCGCGGGCGGCCGCGGGTAGCCGCGGGCGAGCTGCCGGGGATCGCCGACGGGGTGGCCCGGATGGTCGGCGCGGAGTTGGGCCGCGGCGGGCGGCGACCGGCCCGCACCGCGGCCACCGCGTCGGCGAACTGACCGCCGTTGCGGTACCGCATGCCGGGGTTCTTCACCAGCGTGATCTCGATCAGCTCGCGCACGTTGGGCGGCAGGTCGGCAGGCAGCGGGGCAGGCGTCTCCTTGATGTGCTTCATCGCCACCGTCAGCGCGCCGTCGCCGGTGAACGGCCGCTTGCCCGAAACCGCCTCGTAGCCAACAACTCCCAGCGAGTAGACGTCACTGGCGGCGGTGGCGTCGTGACCCAGGGCCTGCTCGGGCGCGATGTACTGGGCGGTGCCCATCACCATGCCGGTCTGGGTGACCGGGGCGGCGTCGACGGCCTTGGCGATGCCGAAGTCGGTGAGCTTCACCTGGCCGGTCGGGGTGATCAGGATGTTGCCCGGCTTGACGTCGCGGTGCACCAGTCCGGCGGCGTGGGCGACCTGCAGCGCGCGGCCGGTCTGCTCGAGCATGTCCGAGGGCATGCCGCAGCGACAGCCGGCCGGTGCGCTTGATCACCGAGTTCAGCGGTTCGCCGTTGACCAGTTCCATCACCAGGTAGGCGGTGCGGCCCTCGCCGTCCATGTCGGTCTCGCCGTAGTCGTGCACCGCCGGCGATGCCCGGGTGGTTGAGCATGGCGACGGTGCGGGCCTCGGCGCGGAACCGTTCGACGAACTCGGGGTCGGAGGAGAACTCCGGCTTGAGCACCTTGACGGCGACCCGGCGGCCCAGTCGGCTGTCGACGGCCTCCCACACCTGGCCCATGCCGCCGGTGGCGATCAGCCGCTGCAGCCGGTACCGGCCCGACAGCGTCACCCCTACGCGCGGGCTCATGGCTTGCCTCGCTTCGCTCGCCTGCGCGGGCTCACGATGCCCCCTGCAATACCGCCGCGATGGTGGCCCGGCCGATCGGGGCGGCCAGCGCCCCGCCGGTCGCCGCCAGCCGGTCGCCGCCGTTCTCGATCAGCACCGCGACCGCGACCTTCGGGCTCTGGGCCGGCGCGAACGCGATGTACCAGGCGTGCGGCGGGGTGTTCCTCGGGTCGGTACCGTGCTCGGCGGTCCCGGTCTTGGATGCGATCTGCACGCCGGGAATGGCTCCCTTTTGCTGGGTGAGCTGTTCGGCGCCGATCATCAAATCAGTTAGCTTAGCGGCGACCTGTGGAGAAACCGCGCGCCGCTGCTCCTGCGGCGCGGTGCTGCTGATGTTGGCCAGGTCGGGGCCCTTCAGGCTGTCCACCAGGTAGGGCTGCATCATCACGCCGTCGTTGGCGATCGCCGCAGCGACCTGCGCGTTCTGCAACGGTGTCACCGCAACGTCCTTCTGACCCATGCTCGACATTCCCAGCGCGGCGGCGTCCGACGATCGGTCCCGACGGTGGACTCGGCGACCTCCAGCGGGATCGGCGCCGGTGCACTGTCGAATCCGAACGCCTGCGCAGTGGTGCGCAGCGCCTCGGCACCGACCCGGATACCCAATTCGACGAAGGCGGTGTTGCAGGAGCGGGCGAACGCCTCGCGCAGCGACGCGGTCGGGTTGGCTGCCGCACGGCGTCCCGCCGTAGTTCTCCAGGGTGGCGGTGCTGTTCGGCAGCTGAATCTGGGGCGCGGCCGTCAGCTGGTCGTCGTCACGGACCCCGGCCTGCAGCGCGGCGGCGGTGGTGATCACCTTGAACGTCGAGCCGGGCGGGAAGGTCTCGGCGATCGCGCGGTTGGTCAGCGGTGACCCCGGATCGTCGCGCAGCTGCTGCCAGTCCCGGCCCTGCTCCTCGGTGTCGTGGGTGGCCAGCAGGTTGGGGTCGTAGGACGGTGAGGACACCATCGCCAGGATCTTGCCGGTGGACGGCTCCAGCGCCACCACCGAGCCCTTGCACGGTCCGTTGCAGCCCTGCTGCATCGCGTCCCACGCCGCCTGCTGCACCCGCGGCAGGATGGTGGTGTCGACGTTGCCGCCGCGCGGGTCGCGGCCGGTGAAGAAGTCGGCCAGCCGGCGGCCGAACAGCCGTTGGTCGGAGCCGTTGAGGATGCTGTCCTCGGCGCGCTCGAGCCCGCTGCTGGAGTAGCGCAGCGAGTAGAAGCCCGTAACCGGTGCGTAGACAAAGGGATTCGGGTAGACCCGCAGGAACCGGTAGTGGCCGTTGGTCGACACCGAGTACGCCAGCAGCTGCCCGCCGGCGGTGATCTGCCCGCGCTGGCGCGAGTACTCGTCGAGCAGCACCCGCTGGTTGCGCGGATCGGCCCGCAGTCCGTCGGCGCGGAAGACCTGTGTCACGGTGGCGTTGATCAGCAGCAGCACGATCAACGCCATGATCATCACCGAGATGCGGCGCAGTGAGGTGTTCATACGCGCTCGATCACCTCGGTGCCGGCCGCCGCGATCGGAGGTGTGCGGACTGGTCATGATCGGGCGCCGTGCCGCGTGCGAGATCCTCACGAGGATGCGCCAGCAGCAGGTAGTTCGCCACCAGCGACGAGCCGCCGTAGGACATCCACGGAGTGGTCAGGCCGGTCAGCGGGATCAGCCCGGTGACGCCGCCGACGACGATGAACAGCTGGATCGCCAGCGTCGAGGCCAGCCCGGCCGCCAGCAGCTTGCCGAAGCTGTCGCGCACCGCGATGGCGGTGCGCAGCCCGCGCACGATGACGATCGTGTAGAGCATCAGCACCCCGGCCAGGCCGACCAGCCCCAGCTCCTCACCGACCGCGGCGATGATGAAGTCGGTCGAGGCGGCGGGCACGGTGCCCGGCTGTCCGTTGCCCAGACCGGTGCCGAAGATGCCGCCGGTGGCGAAGCTGAACTGCGACTGCACCATCTGGTAGCCCGAGCCCTCGGGGTCGGCGAACGGGTCCAGCCAGGTCTGCACGCGGACCCGCACGTGGCCGAACAGGTGGTAGGCGACGACGCTGCCCGCGGCGAACAGCGCCAGGCCGATCACCACCCAGCTGAACCGTTCGGTGGCGATGTAGACCATCACCAGGAACGAGGCGTACAGCAGCAGCGAGGTGCCGAGGTCCTTCTCGAACACCATGACGCCGACCGAGGCGATCCACGCCACCAGCAGCGGGGCCAGGTCGCGCGGGCGGGGCACGTCCATGCCGAGGACGTGCTTGCCGGCGCTGGTGAACAGGTTGCGCTTGGCCACCAGAACCGCGGCGAAGAAGATCAGCAGCAGGATCTTGGAGAACTCGGCGGGCTGAATACTGAAGCCGGGCAGGCGAATCCAGATCTTGGCGCCGTTGGTCTCGGAGAACCGGGCGGGCAGCAGGCCGGGATGGCCAGCAGCACAAGGCCGGAGAGGCCGCAGACGTAGCCGTAGCGGGCCAGGATCCGGTGGTCGCGAAGGAAGACCACCACCAGCGAGAAACCGACGACGCCGACCAGGGTCCACAGCATCTGCTGTTCGTCGCTGGGTCCCTGCGCGGACGGGTTGAGCGCGCCCTGCACCAGGTCGAGCCGGTGGATCATCACCAGGCCCAGGCCGTTGAGCAGGGCCACCACCGGCAGCAGCACCGGGTCGGCGTACGGCGCGAACCGCCGGATCGCCAGGTGCGCGCAGATGAACAGGGTCAGGAAGGCCAGCGTGGAGCTGGCCAGATCCCAGCTGATGCCCTGCTCCTGGTTGGCCTCGACGATGACCAGCGCCACGACGGTGATCAGGGTCGCGAAGCACAACAGCGCCAGTTCGGCGTTGCGGCGGGTCGGGGTCGACGGGGCGATCGTCACCGGGGCTTGCGGCTGGGTTGTCATGCCGCCGCCCGGCAGTCGACGCCCGGCTTCGGGGGCGGCGGCGGTAGCTGGGTCACCGTCGGCGACGGGCTCGGCGGCGCAGGGATCGGAGAATCCGTTGCAGCACTTGGGCTTTCGCTCGCCGACTCCGAGGCGGTGGGCGGCGGCGTCGAGGTCGGTGGTGCGTGGGGCCGTCGTGGGCGCCGGCGCTGAGCTTCGCGGCGTGGGCGACGGTGAGGGCGGCGGACCCGGTGCGGGCCCCAGGGTCGGCACCGGTGAGGGTGTGGGGACGGGCGCTTTCGGGGCCGGCGGCGCCGGCGGGGGGCACGGCGGCAGCAGCGAGCTGCGCGACAGTTCGCGCAGCTGGCTGATCGCGTTGTCGAGACTTCCGGCCGGCAGCCCGGCCGAGACCTGGGTGCGCTCGGACGGCCGCAGATCCTGCAGCCGCATCAGCTGGCAGCCGAGGCCGGCGGTGGCCTGGCCGTAGCTGATCTGGGAGAGCTCGTTGCGGTCGTTGAGGCAGCCCAGCAGGTAGGGCTCCTGCAGCGGATAGCCCAGTATCGAACCCTGGATGCCGCGCATGATCGCGACGGTGCCCGTCGTAGGCGCTGACGTAGTAGTTGGAGCGAATGATCTGGCGGCCGACCGCCAGCCCGGCGAGCACCAGCAGCAGCACCAGCGCCGCGGCGATGAACAGCCGCTTGCGCGAGCGCGGCTTGGGTGGCGGCTCGGGTTCGGGCACCACCCGTTTGGCGACGTTGGGCCGCGGGTTGATCGCCGACGCGCGGCCCGCCGCGGTGTTGGGCGGTGCGACGTGGTCGTCGTCGCCGGAGACCGCCCCGGCCAGGATCGGCTGGGTCTGGCCGCCGTAGTCGTGGTCGACGACGTCGGCGACCACCACGGTCACGTTGTCGGGTCCGCCGCCGCGCAGCGCCAGTTCGATCAGCCGGTCCGCGCTCTCGGCGACGTCGGGGATCTGCAGGGCTTCCAGGATGGTCTCGTGGCTGACCGGGTCGGACAACCCGTCGGAGCACAGCAGGTAGCGGTCGCCCTCGCGGGCCTCCCGCATGATCAGCGTCGGCTCGACCTCGTGGCCGGTGAGCGCGCGCATGATCAGCGACCGCTGCGGATGGCTGTGCGCCTCCTCGGCGGTGATCCGGCCCTCGTCGACCAGGGTCTGGACGAAGGTGTCGTCCTTGGTGATCTGCGTCAGCTCCCCGTCGCGCAGCAGATAGCCGCGCGAGTCGCCGATGTGCACCAGCCCAAGTCTGTTGCCCGCGAACAGGATTGCGGTCAGCGTGGTGCCCATGCCCTCGAGCTCGGGCTCCACCTCGACGTGTGCGGCGATCGCGGAGTTGCCGTCGCGAACCGCGTCGTCGAGCTTGCTCAGCAGGTCGCCGCCGGGCTCGTCGTCATCGAGGTGGGCCAGCGCGGCGATCACCAGCTGGGAGGCCACCTCGCCGGCCGCGTGCCCGCCCATGCCGTCGGCGAGCGCCAGCAGCCGCGCGCCGGCGTAGACGGAGTCTTCGTTGTTGGCGCGGACAAGGCCGCGGTCGCTGCGGGCGGCGTAGCGGAGGACCAGTGTCACGGGCGTAGCTCGATTACCGTCTTGCCGATGTGAACCGGCGTGCCGATCGGAACGCGCACCGCCGTCGTCACCTTCGCCCTGTCGAGGTATGTGCCGTTTGTCGATCCTAGGTCTTCGACGTACCAGTCGGAACCGCGCTGCGACAGCCGGGCGTGGCGGGTCGAGGCGTAATCGTCGGTGAGCACCAGGGTGGAGTCGTCGGCCCGGCCGATCAGCACCGGCTGGGTGCCCAGGGTGATGCGGGTTCCGGCCAGCGCACCGTCGGTGACAACCAGGTAGCGCGCGGCGTTCCGCTGCTGGCGCGAGGGCAGCAGCGTGCCACGCAGCGCCAGGCCGCGGCGGACCATCACCGCGCCGGTGGGCGCGTAGATGTCGTTGCGCAGTATCCGCAGCACCGACCAGATGAACAGCCACAGCAGCAGCAGGAAACCGGCGCGCGTCAGCTGCAGAACTAGTCCCTGCATCCGGCGTCCTCTCCGTTCTCGCACCGCTGCTGCCGACCCGGCGATACCCGCTGATACCGGGCCGACTTCGGCACCGTCACGATACTTGGACACCGCAGCGCGCGAGGATGAAGCCATCCAGCCCCGCCAAGCCCGCGGCCCCCCGCCGACCTCAGTGAACGCGGACGATGATCTCGGAGTGGCCCAGCCGGATGACGTCGCCGTCGGCCAGCTGCCACTCCTGGACGGGCGCGTTGTTGACCGTCGTCCCGTTGGTCGAGTTGAGGTCGGAGAGCAACGCCACCTGGCCGTCCCAGCGGATCTCCAGATGCCGGCGCGACACCCCGGTGTCGGGCAGGCGGAACTGGGCGTCCTGGCCGCGGCCGATGACGTTGGCGCCTTCGCGCAGCTGGTAGGTGCGGCCGCTGCCGTCGTCGAGCTGCAGGGTGACCGCGTGGCCGGTGGCCGGATACTCGGGCTGGGCCGGCTGCCCGTAGCCGCCGTAGCCGCCCCCGGCAGGCTGGCCGTAGTCGTAGTCGCGGCCCGCGGGCTCGCCGTAACCGCCCTGGTCGTAGCGGGGGTACTCGGGCTGGCCGTAGTCGGGACGGCCGTAACCGCCGCCGTAGCCCTGCTGCTGCTCGTAGCCGCCCTGATCCGGGTAGGCCGGGCGCGGCTCGGGACGGCCCTCGGGACGGCCGTAGCCGGGCTCCTCGTGGCGGCCGGGCGCGCGGCCGTAGTCGTAGTCACTGGGCGGCGGGGCGCTGTAGCCGCCACCGGGCGGGGGGCCGTAGGGCGCCTGCGGTGGGGGCCCGTAGCCGGGCGGGGGCTGACGGTAGCCCTGCTCGTAGCCGCCGCCGTAGCCGCCGGCCGGGGGCCGCTGCTCGTAGCCGCCACCACTGGGGGCGTAGCCCTGGCCCGGGTAACCGCCCTGCTCCGGGTAGCCGCCCCGCGGGGGGTAGGCGGGCTCGTTGGGCGGGGCGTATCCACCTTGCTCGGGCGGGTACGGGCCGCGCGGCTCGGGGGCACCGGCGCGCGGCTCCTCCTGCGGGCGGGCGTAGCGCTCGTCGTATGGCTCGTCGGCGGGCCGCCCCTGACCCTGGTCGCCGCGGTAGCTCGGGTTGTCGCTCATCGGTGGTACTCCTGGTTCTGCGGTGAACGCATGGTTCGATTCTGCTGGGGCGGGTGCGCCTGCGGACAGGTGGGGGTTGGCGTCCGGATTGACGACGCCACGCGCACGGTATTGGCCGGTGTGCAGGCTCGGCGACTGCTCGAATCTGACAACGACATCACCATACGTTTGCCACCCCTGTTCAGAGATGTATCCCTCCAAGTGTTTGGCAAATGTGTCCGACGTGAGATCGCGATCGGCGCTGACCTTCTCGAAATCGGACCCACTGAGGGTAATGACGTAGGAGTTCGGCGCCAAAAAACGATCGCCCGGAAGCGTTTGCACACCGTCGGAGGCCTCCCGCCGCAGTAGCGCTTCTACTTCTTGCGGAACGATGGACCCACCGAATACCCGGGCGAACGCATCACCAACAGTGTTCTCGAGTTTGCGCTCGATGCGTTGAACCAGACCCTTCTGGTTACTCATCTCACCGCCTGCCTCGAGTCCACCGCGTGTCGCGCCGCCGCCTTCTTTCCCTTGAATGGTATCGGCCCAGCTTGGCGCACCGTCACCATGAGAACTCTGAGAATCACGTTACAGCAGGTCAGAGCGCCGGAGGCGGGGTCGCGACAGGGCCTTGAAGCGGTGCGCGGACGTGGGTTCGGGTTGGGGGCAACCCCGTCGACCGTGATACGCTCCCCCGGTTGTTTCGGGCGAGTGGCGGAATGGCAGACGCGCTGGCTTCAGGTGCCAGTGTCCTTCGGGACGTGGGGGTTCAAGTCCCCCTTCGCCCACATTTCGAAAGACAGAGCCCCGGCTTCGGCCGGGGTTTTTCTGTTGGGCTGGTCGCGCGCCGCTAGTCGCGGCCGGCCCGGCTGCGCTGGTAATGCCGCGCTGCTCGCACCCGATTGCCGCACGCGTCCGAGCACCATTCCCGGCGGGGATGGGCTTTGACGAAGTACAGAACACAACCGGGCGCATAGCAGGCACGCAGGCGGGTGGCCGTCGGGCCGGTGAGGATGTCCAGGGCCGCCCGGGCGATCGACGCCAAGGCGATCCTGATCGCGGAGCCGTCGGCCAGCTGCTCGGTTTCGAGCCGGCCGTCCTGAAGCACCAGATGGGGCCGCGGCAGACCTGCGACCGCCGCGTTGACCGCGGCCACCGCCGGGTCGACGTCGATCGGAGACTGCGCGGCAGCCCGCGAATCCTCGGTGCGCAGCGCAGCCAGCCGGCGCAGGGCATCCCGTAGCGACAGCGCGTCCGCGAACTCGTCGTCGGTCGGATCAGACAGGTCTTCATCGGCGCACACCTCGGCGGCCGCCGTCCAGGCGCGCAGCATGGCGGGCGAATCGAGGACGTCGTGCAGACCGCCGGTATCGGCCCAGATGGTGTTCATGAACCGAACCGGCAGCGGCTCGTCAGGCAGTACCAGGACGGGGTTCACGCCCCAAACTTATCACGGGTGGACTGACTTGCATCCGTTAGAGAGGCGTGCTACAACTTCTAATGGTTACGAGCTGTCGTAACCGTTAGAACTTCGAGAGGATCGATCATGACAACCTTCGCCGCCGTGCAGCCCGAGACCGCCACCGGCAAGGCCGTTGACCTGTTGGCGCAGGTCCACGCGTCGCTGGGGGTTACCCCCAACATGACCAAGGTGATGGCCAACAGCCCGACGCTGCTTCAGAGCTACCTCGCGTTGTCGGGTGCGGTCGCCCGGGGCGTACTGCCCGCCGCGGTTCGTGAGCGACTGGCGATCGCCACCGCGCAGCTCAACGGCTGCGAGTACTGCCTGTCGGCGCACACCTACTTCGGCGCGACTGCTGCCAAGCTCAGCGCCGAGGAGCTGGAAAGCGCGCGTCGTGGCCGTTCGCAGGACGCCCATATCGAGGCGCTGCTGACATTGTCGAACGCCATCGCTTCGAACGCCGGCGACGTGGACGAGGCCGATGTCGCCGCGGCCCGGCTCGGCGGAGTAACCGAGGAAGAGATCGGCGAGGTGGTGGCCAACCTCGCCCTGAACATCCTCACCAACTACTTCAACGTCCTGGCCAAGGTGGACAACGACTGGCCGGTTGTGTCTCTCTGAACACGTCCGGCAGCCGCCCAATGACCAAGGAAGACACACATGTCTGAATCACGTCCACCGACGCCGCCCTTCGACCTGGCATCGGCGATCCACAAAGTCCAGGCGGCCGAGGACGCGTGGAACACGCGCGACCCCCATCACGTCAGCCTGGCGTACACACCAGACTCTTTGTGGCGCAACCGCGATCAGTTCATCACCGGGCGGGCGGCGATCGTGGAGTTCCTGACCGCGAAATGGCAACGCGAGATCGACTACGCGCTGCGCAAGAGCCTGTGGGGTTTCCGCGAGAATCGGATGGCGGTGCGCTTCCAGTACGAGTGGCACGACGCAAGCGGTCAATGGTTCCGCAGCTACGGCAACGAGTTGTGGGAGTTCGACGACAGCGGGCTGATGCGCCGCCGCGAAGCCAGCATCAACGACGCGCCGATCACCGAGGCCGACCGCCGCATCTTCGGACCGCGGCCCGACGGTGAACGTGGGCCCGGACACGACATCCCCCTGCAGTAGGAGCGCTCCGGCTAGCAGGGCGATGGGATCGGCGGTGGTGGTAAGTTCGCGATTCAGTGAGTTTGCTGCGTGCGGCGAGGAGGTCTGGGTGGCTGACGCGATGAACGTGGATCCGGAGCTCCTCGTCACGTCGGGCGGGGTGCTCGACGAGCACTCGCAGAGCGTGTTCGCCGCGCACTCCGCCGCCGATCAGACGATTGAATCGTCGCTGTTCAGCTGGGCCGGCCAGTCGCAGGCGGCGTTGGCGGCCAAAGCGGCGGCCTGGACCACGGTCACCACCACCTTGACGGCTCGCCTCTACGAGCACGCCGAGGGCCTGCGGACCAGCGGTCTGACGTTCGCTGCGATGGATCAGCGTGACGCCGAGACCCTCACGAGGGTGCATCAGTCGGGCGGACAGGCGCGTGACGCTTAACGTCGCCGATATCGAGCGCTGGGATCCCGAAGCAGTCCGTGAAGTCTTTCGAGCGGCCTCCGCACGCAGTGGAGCGGCGACCGAGGCGGCGCGGGCGGCCGAGCAGCTGCCGGCGTTCCAGTCGTGGGGTGGAGTTGCCGCCGACGCGGCACGGGAGGCGATCGGCAGGACCCGGGCCGATCTCGACGCGCACGCCAAGGAGGCCCTCGCGGTGGCCCAGGCCGCGCAGAAGGCCGCCCAGGACATCGAGAAGGTCAAAATCGAGCTGCGCGCGCTCCAGGACGACGCCGCCGACCCCGGGCTGGCAGTCGATCCGGCGACGAGCACCGTCGTCAAGGGCCCGGGGTTCCGGGGTACGGCCGCGGAGTTGGCCACGAAGATCGCGGCGCTGCAGACACGGCTGAACGCGATCATCGCCGGAGCCAACGGTGTCGATGCGGAACTGGCCGCGGCGATCAACATGGCCGACGGCAGACTGCCGATACCCGACGCCGTCCCCACCGCGCCGCCGCCCGCGGAGTCGACGAAGCCCGAGGACGTCAACCGGTGGTGGAACTCGCTGACACCCGAACAGCAGCAGGCCGAGCTGCGCGACAACCCCGAGTTCATCGGCAACCTGAACGGAATCCCGGTCGTCGCCCGCGACGACGCGAACCTTCGGGTGATGCGAAACGACATCGGGAACGTCGAAGAGGCGGCGGCCCGCCGCGGCGTATCCGTCCAGGACGTCCTCGACGACCCGTTCCGGTACGGGTGCACCCCCAACGACGTCACCCGCTACACCAATGCGGTGAGAGTGGACCGGGCACTGGAGGTCGACCACGCACGCACGAACGCCCCCACATTCCTGCAGGTGTATCAACCGGATCGGTTCGACGGTCAGGGCCGCGCGGCGATCGCGATCGGCAATCCGGACAAGTCAGCCAACACCACGGTGCTGGTTCCGGGCACCAGCCACAGCGTCACCGAAGGGTGGCTGAGTGCCAACGACGCCACCAATCTGTACAACGAAGCCAAAGCCGCCGACCCGACCAAGGCCACGTCGGTGGTGGCGTGGATGGGCTACAACGCGCCCGACAGCCTCACCGATCTGCAAGTCGCCCAGACCTCCCTGGCTCGCGAGGGCGGTGCGCTGCTGGCCGCAGATGTCAACGGCCTCAACGTGACCCACGGCCGCGGCCCGGCGCATATGACCGTCATCGGGCACTCGTACGGATCGACGACGGTGGCCGACGCCGCCGCCGGCTATGGCATGCGCACCAACGACGCGATCCTCATCGGCTGCCCGGGAACCGACCTGGCCCACACTGCGGGCGACTTCCATCTCGCGCCGGGCGGCCACGTCTTCGTCGGCGCGGCCTCGACCGACCCGATCACCCAACTGGGTGGCCTTCCCCAGATCCACGTGCCCGGCACCGGGGTCACCCTGGCGTTGGGCGCCGACCCCGCCCTCGACGGGTTCGGGTCCACAAGGTTCAAGGCCGAGGTTCCCGGGCTCACCGTCAACGACCACAGCCACTACTACGAGCGCGGAACCGAGTCGCTGTTCAGCATGGCCGACATCGTTTCCGGCCACGGCGACGCGCTGGAACTCGACGGGATGACCGCCCACCACCGCAACGTGCAGCTCACCGAGATGAGCCTGCCCGCTGACCCCGAACTCTTTCGCGCCGCCACCTCGGGCCACTACCACTAGGACGGAGCCGCCCAGTGCACATGCTGCAACGAAGAACGCCACTGTTGGTGACCGCGCTGGTCGCCGCCGCACTATCAGGATGTGGAGCCATGAAATCCGATGCCGACAAAGTGTCCAACCCGCTGACGCCGGAGCAGTCGAGGGCGCAGGTCGTCGACGCCGCACACGAGATCGTCGCGAGCCTCAAACTGCCGGTCGTCGAAGCGTTCTTCTGGCATGCGTCGTGTAATGACCAGGGAGACCCGCCTTTCCGCGGTGAGATGCGCATCGCCTATCCGCTGGCGGCGAACTTCGCGGACTCCGACGCGCAGATCGCGCAGATGGCTCAGCAGTTGCGCGACGCCGGCTGGAGCGGGGATCCCGGCTTCCATTCCCACGGCACCGCGCTGACGAAGAACAACGTCGTCGTCGTGTTCGGGCCGCAGAATGTGAGCGACCCCAACCGCGAGATCGAACTGTTCGGCGAATGCCGCGACGTCACCAGCACCAAAGACACCCGAGAACACGTGGAGCAGGTCGCCCTGGCGTGACGTTAACCTGGTTGCATGAGTACCCAGGTGGCGGGGGGCGTCGTCCACGACCTGCCCGCAGATCTGCGTAAAGCCTTGGCCGCCAACGCCACCGCGCTCGAGCTGTGGAACGACATCACGCCGTTGGCCCGCAACGAGTTCATCTGCTGGGTCGAGGACGCCAAGCAGGAGAAGACGCGGCAACGCCGCATCCGCAGGACTCAGGAAGAGTTGGAAGAGGGCAAACGCCGGCCGTGCTGCTGGCCGGGCTGCAAGCACCGCGAGCGCAACGGCAAGGCCGGCTAATCCGGCGACAGCCCGCGCAGTAGCACCGCCAGCCCGAACTCGAAGGCGTCGTCGGCGCGATCCGGCTTCCCGACCCGGTGGCCAGTGCCTCGGCGAACTCCGGGCCCGACCTCCTCGCCGGGGTGCCACGGCTCCTCGGGGGCGGCCACGTCGAGCGCCGAGCCCAGCACGAAACAGTCCATCAGCGTGATCGCCCGCAGCGTGTCGGCGGCGTCGAAGCCCGCCCGCCGCAGCGTCGCCGCCAGCACGTTGTACATCCGGATCGCGTGGCTGCTGTTCACCGGGTACGCGGTCAGCAGCGGAATCAGCCGCGGATAGCGCGCATAGCTGCGCCGGTAGGAACGCAGGACATCGGCGACCACCTCGGTCCACGGCCGCTCGGGCTGCTCGGCGGGCAGCTGCACCTCGGACATCGCCCGCTCCCGCAGCAGCTCGACGATCTGGTCGCGTCCGGTGACGTGGTTGTACAGCGACGACGGGCTGACCTGCAGTTTGCGTGCGAGCTCCGGCATGGTGAACCCGCCGGTGGCTGCCACCAGGTCCATGGCCGCCGCGGTGATCCGGTCGGTGGACAGCAGCGGCGTCGGCGGCCGGCCCATGATTTCTCCCCTCCCTCTTGCCAAGAAGTATGAGCCAGTTCACACTAAACGAACCGCATTCGTTTTAGGAGTCGGATGATCACCCTGACCGCCCCAGCGCCCGAACCGCTGTCCCGCTCAGCCCCATCGGACCGGCCCCCGCTGCGGGTCGGACTGGTCCAACACCGCTGGCGGCCCGACCGCGACGAGCTCGTCGCCGTCCTGCGCGCCGGCATCGACCGCGCGGCCGGACACGGCGCCGCGGTGGTGTTCCTGCCCGAGATCACCCTGCTGCGCTACCCCGCCGACACCCCGGCCGGACCGAACCCCACCGCGCTGGCCGAGGACCTGGAGGGCGGCCCCACCTTCGAGCTGGCCGCCTCGGCCGCGACCGCCAACGGCGTCTTCGTGCACGCCTCGCTGTACGAGAAGTCCGCCGACGCCGCCGGGCTGGGCTACAACACCGCGATCCTGGTCTCCCCCGCCGGCGAGTTGGTGGGCCGCACCCGCAAGCTGCACATCCCGATCTCGGCCGGGCTACTACGAGGACACCTACTTCCGGCCCGGCCCGGCCTCCGACCCCTACCCGGTCTACGCCCCGGCCGGTCTGGACGCGCGCATCGGCATGCCGACCTGCTGGGACGAATGGTTCCCCGAGGTCGCCCGCAGCTACTCGCTGGCCGGCGCCGAGATCGTCGTCTACCCCACCGCCATCGGCTCCGAGCCGGTCTTCCCCGACTTCGACACCCGCCCGCTGTGGCAGCAGGTCATCGTCGCCAACGGCATCAACAGCGGGCTGTTCATGGTCGTGCCCAACCGGGTGGGCGACGAGGGCAAGGTCAGCTTCTACGGTTCCTCGTTCATCTCCGATCCGTACGGCCGAGTGCTGGTGCAGGCGCCCCGCGACGAGGAAGCTGTGCTGGTGGCTGATCTCGATCTCGACCAGCGCCGCGACTGGCTGGAACTGTTCCCGTTCCTGTTGACCCGCCGCCCCGACACCTACGCCGGCCTGACCCGGCCGGTGGCGGTCGACGAGCCCTACGGCGCCGGCCACGCCGCGACGGCGGTGGTCAAGTGAGCGCAACCCTCTTCACCGGTGGCGTGGTCTGGACCGGCACCGGTTTGGAGTCCGACGCGCTGCTGGTCACCGACGGCGTGGTGCGTGCGCTGGGCGGGCAGGCCCGCGACCTGGCGTCCGGACTCGACTGCGAGCACGTCGACCTCGGCGGCGGCTTCCTGATGCCGTCCTTCGGTGACGGCCACGCCCACCCGCTCTACGGCGGCCTGGAGGCGGTGGGCCCCGCGGTGCGCCCCTGCGGCTCGGTCGACGAAATCCTTTCCGCAGTCAAGAAATACGCCGATGAGCATCCCGACGAGGAATGGATCGTCGGCGCCTCCTACGACGGCAGCCTGGCGCCCGGCGGACTGTTCGACGCCCGCTGGCTGGACTCGGTGGTCCCCGACCGGCCGGTGGCGCTGCGGGCCTGGGACTACCACACCATGTGGGTCAACACCGCGGCCCTCGAGCGCGCCGGCATCACCCCCGACACCCCCGACCCGGTGCTCGGCGAGATCCCGCACCGGCCCGACGGCTCGGTGCTCGGCACGTTACGGGAATGGGGCGCAACCGATCTGGTGGCGGCGGTGATGCCGGCCCGCGACGAGCGCCAGCGCATCGGCGCGCTGGGCACCGCCGCCGACTACTACCTGTCCCGCGGCGTGACGTGGGTGCAGGACGCCTGGGTCGAACCCGGCGACGTCGCCACCTATGTCGAAGCCGCCCGGCAGGACGCGCTGCGGATGCGGTTCAACCTCGCCCTCTACGCCGATCCGCGCCATTTCGATTCGCAGGTAACCGATTACGCGCAGGCGCGACGCGCCGTCGACGCGGCGGGCTCACCGCTGCTGACCGCGCAGACGGTGAAGTTCTTCGCCGACGGGGTGGTCGAGAACGAGACCGGTGCGCTGCTGGCGCCGTACTGCTCGGGCCTGCACAGCATTCCGCCAGAGCGAAGCGACTGGGGAAACCGGCATGCGAACTGGGAGGGCGACTCGCTGGCCGAGGCGGCCCGCCGGGTCGACGAGCTCGGACTGCAGATCCACATCCACGCCATCGGTGATGCCGCCGTCCGCCAGGCACTCGATGCCATCGAATATGTCCAGCAGCACAACGGAACTCGCGACCGCAGACCCGTCATCGCCCACGTCCAGCTGGTCGACCAGGCCGACATCGGCCGGTTCGCCGCGCTCGGCGTCATCCCCAACATGCAGCCGCTGTGGGCCCAGATGGATGCGCTGATGACGGTGCTGACCATCCCGCGACTCGGCGCCGAACGCGCCGACCGCCAGTACCAGATGCAGACATTGCACCAGACCGGTGCGGCGCTGGCGTTCGGCTCCGACTGGCCGGTGTCGTCCGGGGCACCGCTCGACGGCATCGCAGTGGCCGTCTCGCGGCGCACCGCCGAGGGCGAGCCCGACGGCGGATGGACACCGCACGAGATCGTGCCCATGGAACGCGCACTGTCGTCCTACACCGCCGCGGTCGCGTATCAGGCGCTTCGCCGAGCACAATTGGGGCCGCATCATGCCCGGCGCCAGCGCCGACCTGGTGTGGCTCGACCAGGATCCGCACAGCACACCGGCACTCGAACTGCCCGCCCTGCCCATCCGCGCGACCTACCTGCGCGGCCAGCCGCCTTCACCGCCACGACCTAGAGGAACAGCCATGACCGCGGAATACATCACAGCCCCGCACGAGGGACACCTGAAGAGAGCGCTGGGCCTGCCGTCGCTGGTGCTGTTCGGCCTGGTGTACATGGTGCCGCTGACGGTGTTCACCACCTACGGCATCGTCACCGAAACCTCCGGCGGGCGGCTGCCGCTGGCCTACACCGTCACGCTCATCACGATGGTGTTCACCGCGCTGTCCTACGCGCGGATGGCGGCGGCGATCCCGGTTGCCGGTTCGGCGTACACCTACACGCAGCGCACCTTCGGGGCACCGGTCGGCTTCCTGGCCGGGTGGTCGCTGCTGCTGGACTACCTGTTCCTGCCGATGCTGAACTACCTGGTCATCGGGCTCTACCTGAACGCGGCGCTGCCCGCGCTACCCGCGTGGGTCATCGTCGTCGTCTCGATCGCGATCGTCACGGTGCTCAACATCATCGGCATCGTGTCCGTCGCGCGGGCCAACTTCCTCATCATCGCGATCCAGGCGATCTTCATCGTGGTGTTCGTCGTGCTCGCGATCGCCAAGACCACCGGCTACGGAACCGTCGACCTGTTGGCGCCCTTCACCGGCGACGGCACCGCGGGCGGCATGAGCCCCATCCTGGCCGGCGCGGCAATCCTGTGCCTGTCGTTCCTGGGTTTCGACGCGGTCTCCACGCTGTCCGAGGAGGCCCGCGACGCCAGACGCACAGTGCCGCAGGCGATCATGATCGCGACCATCGTCTCGGGGATCATCTTCATCCTGCTGTCCTACGTGTCGCAGCTGGTGTTCCCGTCCAACAAGTTCGCCGACGTGGACACCGGTTCGACCGACGTGATGTTGGCCGCGGGCGGGGAGTTCGTCAACACGTTCTTCACCGCGGCCTACGTGGCCGGTGCGCTCGGTTCGGCGCTGACCTCGCAGGCGTCGGTAGCCCGCATCCTGTTCGCGATGGGCCGCGACGGCATCCTGCCACGCAAGGTGTTCGGGCATGTGTCGGCCAGATTCAGCACACCGGTGTACGCCATCCTCATCGTCAGCGCCATCTCGCTGCTCGCCATCTGGATCGATCTGGCGATCCTCGCGTCGGTCGTCAGTTTCGGTGCGCTGGTGGCCTTCTCGGTGGTGAACCTGTCGGTGATCAAGCACTACTTCGTCGACATGCGGGAACGCAACATCCTGCTCAACCTGATCGCGCCGGCGATCGGCTTCCTGCTCACCGCATGGCTGTGGACGAGCCTGTCGGGCACGGCGCTGACGATCGGATTGATCTGGCTGGCAATCGGATTCCTGTGGCTGCTGGGGGTCACCCGCGGCTTCCGCAGGCCCACCCCGGTGCTGGACCTGGAGGCCGAGTGATGCTCGGGTGAGCGACGGTCCCGACCCGCTGGCCACGCTGCGACCGGTTTCCCGGTCACCCCGCCGCCGCTGCGCCGCCCGGTGCTGTTCGACCAGACCTGGGTGGATCTGACGTTCATCCACTGGCCGGTGCACCCGGATGCCGTCGCACACCTGTACCCGCCGGGCACTCGGCCCGACGTCTTCGCCGACGGGATGACCTACGTCGCGCTCGTGCCGTTCCGGATGGGCCACACCGCGCTGGGGACCGGTCCGCGCCTGCCCTACTTCGGTGTGTTCGCCGAGACCAACGTGCGGCTCTACTCCGTCGACGACGCCGGCCGCCACGGTGTGCTGTTCTGCTCGCTGGAGACCGCGCGGCTGGCGGTGGTGCCGCTGATCCGTGCCGCGATGGGCATCCCCTACACCTGGGCCAAGATGCGGATCCGGCTGAACAAAGAGGAGATCAGCTACGACAGCGTGCGCCGCTGGCCGCACCGCGGACTGCACAGTCGCGTGACGGTCAGCATCGGCGACCCCGTCGAGCCCACCCCGCTCGAGACGTGGCTGACCGCGCGCTGGGGCGCCCACACCCGCAAAGTCGGCCGCACCTGGTGGGTGCCCAACGAGCACGGCCCCTGGCCGCTGCGGGCGGCGCAACTCGTCGAGTTCGACGACGAGCTGATCGCGGCCAGCGGTGTGCCGATCGCCGGGCCCCGGTTACGGGTGCTCTACTCCCCCGGTGTTCGAACCAGGTTTGGCCGGCCCACCCTGGTCGCGCAGTAGGCTGACACCCATGGCGGTACGGCAACGGGTGTCCAGGGCGCTGATGGCGGCGGTCTGCGGAGGCTTCTTCGTGGCCGTGCCGGTGGTCGTCGCAGCACCGGCGAGCGCCTGCCCGATCGGCCATCTCGCCGACCCCATCACCGGTCAGTGCTTCGTCGCGAACAGCGGTGTGCCGACCGTCGGCGGAATTCCGTGTATCCCCGGCAAGTCGCTGGGCACCTGCCTGGGCATCCTGCAGAACCAGTCACCCCGCGGCGGCGGTCCCCCGGTCGGCGGTCCCTGGCCCTAGCGGCTACTCGTCGAAGATCGCCACCGCGCGGGTCCACCCCGCCGAGGCGGCGTGGACCTTCACCGGGAAGCAGGACACCTCGAACCCGTTGGCGGGCAACGACTCCAGGTTGTGCAGCTTCTCGATGTGGGAGTAGCCGATGGTGCGTCCGGCGCGGTGGCCTTCCCAGATGATCGACGCGTCGTGGTCCTCGGCGTAGCGCTGCGCGGTGAAGGAGAACGGCGCGTCCCAGCTCCAGGCGTCGGTGCCGGTGAGCCGCACACCCCGCTGCAGCAGGTACAGGGTCGCGTCCCGGCCCATCCCGCAGCCCGTCCCGACGTAGTCCGGCTGGCCGTAGCGGGTGCCGGCGCTGGTGTTCACCAGCACGATCTCCAGCGGCGACAGCGTGTGCCCGATGCGCTCCAGCTCCTGCTCGACGTCGGCGGCCGTCACCACATAGCCGTCGGGGAAGTGTCGGAAGTCCAGCTTCACCGCGGGCTGCAGGCACCATTCCAGCGGCACCTCGTCGATGGTGATGGCGCGCTTGCCGCCGTCCATCGTCGACGCGTAGTGGTAGGGCGCGTCGAGGTGAGTGCCGTTGTGGGTGGTGATCCGCACCCGCTCGATCGCCCAGCCTTCTCCGTCGGGCAGGTCGTCGACGGTCGCGCCCGGGAAGAACGACACCACCTCGGCCGCGGTCTGCTTGTGGTCGTAGTAGTCGATCTCCGGCAGGTGACCGGGCGGGTCGGAGGCGATGCCGGCCTGCAGCGGCACCGAGATGTCGACGAACCTGCGCATCTGCCCGCTCCCCTACTTCATCGTCTTCGGCTGGAACGACTCGACCGGGTTCACCAAGGCCACCGCCATCGAGTTGCCGATCGGGCCGTACTCGTCGAACACGGCAGCCGCCCCGGAGGCGACGCCGTCGTGGCTGCTGTGCACCAGGGCGGCAAGGCCGATGTTCGGCCCCTTGGGCAACCTGGTCAGGCTCAGCGTGTAGTCGGCATTGATGTAGCGCAATCCGCTTGTGCCCCAATGGGTCAGCGCACTGGTGGCGTCGGCGGCCATGGCCACCTCGACGAACGGGCTGACGGTCTCGCCGGCCACCAGCGGGCGCAGCTGCCGCACCCAGGCGTACTTGGGACCGCCGTCGTGCCACTCGGCGAAGCCGAACTCCCCACCCGAGGAGCCCTCTCCCCCGAAGCCCCAGACGAACATCGGCAGGTCGGCGGGCAGCGGCCCCGGGTCGGGCGGCAGCGCGGGCATGGTGACCGGCGACGACCAGATGTCACCGGTGGGCTGCTTCGCCGCGACGCAGGAACACCGCACTGGCCCGCGACACCACTTCCCCGTTCTGCACCAGCGCGGCATCCACCAGCCGGATGCGGCGGCCCTCGCGCTGCACGGTGGTGCGCACCTCCATCGGGGCGATCGACGGTGGGCCGCAGCAGATCGACGGTCAGCCGCGCCGGCTGCAGCCCGTCGCCGCCGCCGGCCTGCTCGACGCCGCGGGCCAGGATCCCGCCGACGACATGGCCGCTGAGCGTCGGACCCCACGGCCCCTGCGCCACCGGGTCGGGCAGCAGTACGTCACCATCGGCTACGAAGTAGGCCGCTGGGTTGGCTCCGGCCTGGTCGGGTTCCGCCACGAGGTCTCACGATAGCGGCGGACGCGGGCTCAACCGGTATGTACGGCCTCGCGGAAGAACTGCTCGGTGTCGCCGGTGACCGGATCGACGATGTCGTCGAAGTCGTGGTGCTTGTCCAGGTAACTCGCCACCAGTGCGCAGACGGCGACGATGTGTTTGCCCGCGGCGCGGGTGGCCTGCAGGGCTTCGCTGACCAGGATGGTGGCCAGCCCCCGGCCTTCGTAGCTGTCGTCGACCTCGGTGTGGTGGAAGATCCGCTGATTGTCGTGGTCGACGAACGCGGTCAGGCCGACCTGCTGTCCGTCGACGGCGATGGTGAACTTGTCGGCGGCCGCACTGACCGAGGTCGGTGCGCCGGTCTTGTCGGTGGTCATGTGTGCTCCTCACTTCGTCGGTGCCGCGGTCGCAGCCGGGTGGTCGGCAGCGGCGGTGCGGGCAGTCGCGTGACAGAACCCGAGTACCCACTGACGGCGCCGAATCGCGAATCGCCGTCCTGCCAGCGCCGGCGGTACTCGACGATCTCGTCGTGGGTGCGGGCGACGAAGTTCCACCACATCAGCAGGTCCTCGCCGAACGGGGCGCCGCCGAGCAGCAGAACCCGGGCCGGCTGCTCGGCCGGGTTGTGCAGCCGCAGCGACGTCGAGCCCGGGCCCAGGTAGGCGAGGTCGCCCGGCTCCAGCCGCCGGCCGGCCACCGTCGACGGCGCCGAGGTCCAGCAGCACGCCGTGCTCGAAGGTGGGGTCGACGTCGAGGTCGACATGTGACCCGGCGGCGAGGTCCAGCTGGGCGCCCAGCAGCGGGGTGAAGGTGTGCACCGGCGAGCGCTGTCCGGCCAACTCCCCCAGGAACACCCGCAGGCTGTATCCGCTGCGCGAAACTGGTTCGGGCACATGATGTTCGAACTCGCGCGGGCCGTTGCGGGCGGCGTCCGGCAGCGCCACCCACAGTTGGACACCGTGCAGCACGGTGGTGTTCGCCGTCGACACCTCCGAGTGACAGATGCCGGCGCCGGCCGTCATCAGGTTCAGCTCACCCGGGCGCACCAGCTGATGCACGCCGGCGGAGTCGCGGTGCTCGATCTCGCCGCGGAACAGCCAGCTGGCCGTCTGCAACCCGGTGTGCGGGTGCGGCGGAACGTCCATGCCGGCGGAGTCGCGAACGTCGTGCGGACCGTAGTGGTCGACGAAGCACCACGCCCCGATCAGCGAGCGCTGCCGTTGCGGCAGTGTCCGGCGAACCAGAATCGCACGCGGGCCGCCCAGCGGGACCTCGCGCGGCTGCAGGACCTCGACACCGGCGAAGACCGTTGCGGTACAGGCAAGTTCACCCGGAGCGGCTTCGAGGTTGCTCACCGCCCCAAGGGTACTCGCCGGCGGGGCGGATCAGTCAGGCCGCGAGTGGCTGCTGCGTCATCGCCGAGCGAATGAGCTCGAAGTCCGACTCGTCGATGCGGAACACCCCGAACCGGAACTTGTAGCCCCACCGCTGCGGATCGGCGATGAACTGCAGCCGGCTCAGCAGTGGCCGGATGGGTGTCGCCGTGCAGGGCAGGAACTCCATCTTGCGCCGCCACGGGTGGAACTTCGGCGACATCTGAGCCTGGTAGGGCTCGTCGTCGATGACCCGCCCGATGGCCGTGAACGCCTGCAGGGGTTCGCCGTTCTCGAACGCCGTCTTCGGTGAGTAGAAGATGATCCAGTCACCTCGGGCCATCTTGCGCAGCATGTCGGGCTTGCCATGGTTGGCCTGCGTGAAACCGCCGGCGACTCCGCGTTGCACGTGGTCGGCGCTGACGGTGTTTATCCAGTACGTCATGGGCCCACCGTAGAAGCGGGGTCCGACAAGCCTTTGAGTCGGTCCGCGGGTGGGCCGAAGTGCCGACCGGGACGCCTTGGTGATCCCTGGATTTTGAGTGGTCGCCCGCGGATCCGGTGTCTGGTCAGCGGTGTCCTTGTTCGGGAACTTGGAGCCAGCCGGTAGGTGTGGACTCCTGCTTAGAGAATGTCTTCGCGGTTTACGCCCGACTCGACGCGCTCGTCGAGTTGCTCGGCCCGGCTTGGTATGCGGTGCTCGGCTCGAACTACGGCATCGCCGCGTTGGAGTTCCTGCTCGCTACGCTGACCCGAACGCGGTGATCCGGCTCGGCCACGGGCGCTTGAGTCGCTTTCTGATCGCCCGCTCCCGTGGCGCGTGGCGTGAGGACCACGCCGCCGGCCTCATCGCTGCGGCTAAGGAGACCCTCGCGCTGTGGGGACCGGACCGGGATGAACTTCTCTGAACTCGCCGAAGACATCGCCCACGAAGCCGAGCAGGCGCTGTTTTTGACCCGGCAAATCAAGCAGATCGACGAGCGGGTCGCCAACCTCTACGCCGACGCCGACCCTGACGGCATCGTGGCCTCCGCTCCCGGTGTCGGGCCCGTCATCAGCGCCGTGATCGCCGGACGGCTCGGTGACCCTCACCGGTTCACCTCGCTGGCCGCGATTCGCGCTTACACCGGACTGGTCCCGGGCGTCGGAGGACGGACCGTTGCCGTCGGCGGCGATGTCGGGGGAGAACGTGTCGGGATCCATCCGGGCGCCGTCCGGTACCGCCGCGGCGTGGTCCTCGGCGGGTGAATCGCCGTGCCCAGCGGACGCGGACTGACGGCGTTCGGCGCGCCAATCGCGCACCAGCAGCAGAATGCCGAGCGCCGCAAGCGCGATGACGATGACGGCGACGAACGTGCTGCCGGTCATGATCGCCACGAGCAGCGCCACCAGACCGATCAGCGCCAGCACCACCACGAGCGTCATTGACCGCCTCCCGTCGACTACGCCTCCGAAATCGTCGTCACAGTGTCTACCGCGTACCCGCGGTCGCGGACTGCGAATCACCGAGGGAAGCGGCGCGTCGGCGGGTGGGGGAGCGGTCAGCATGGCCGCCAGCATCGACACGATGTCCTCGAGCCCGTCCGGGCTGGCGTCGCCGTTCTCGACGCGCCGTTCGTGGTCGGCCAGCAGCGCCCACATCGAGGTGGCGACGGCGGCGACCCGGCGGATGCGGGCACCGCGGTCGGCCACCGGCACCAGGCGGTCCATGGCTCCGGTGATGCGCGGCCACGCCGATTCGGCCGGGCTCTGCGGCTCCCGGTTCAGCCGGAGCCGCACGACCTCGAGGAACCGGGCGTAGTGGGTGCCTTCGCTGTGCAGGAAGGGCCGAACCAGAACGCGGATCAGGGCTTTGGGGTCGGCCATCTCGTCGGGCGTCATCCCGTCGAGCATCGCCTGGCGTTCGGCTTCCATCGGGACCAGCCGCCGGGCCACAACCGCGTCGATGAGGTCCTGTCTGCTGCGGAAGTAGTAGTTGACCGCGGAGTTGTTGCGCTGGCCGGCGGCCTTGGCGATGTCGCGCAGCGGCACCTCGAAGCCGTGCTCGGCGATCAGGCGCTCAGCCGCGTCGAGCAGCTCTTCCCGGGATCGGGCGCCGCGGTCCACACGAGGAGTCTAGGCGAACGCTAGGCACCTTTAAGCACATGTGCTTAAATTGGTGTCTGGGTGCCCACCATCCGACCAACAGCGACGTTCAAACCAGAGCGAAAAGGATGCGCCACATGAACCAGATCCGGGAGATCGACACCGGTACGCCGATGACGCGGTTCGCGCGGGGCTGGCACTGCCTGGGCCTGGCTGACGACTTCCGCGACGGCAAGCCGCACGGTATCCAGGCCTTCGGCGGGAAACTGGTGGTCTACGCCGATTCCAAGGGCGACATCCACGTACTCGACGGCTACTGCCGGCACCTCGGGGCTGACCTGGCGATGGGCTCCATCAAGGGCGACAACGTCGCGTGCCCGTTCCACGACTGGCGGTGGAACGGCGCGACCGGCCGGTGTGCGGAGATTCCCTACGCCCGCCGCGTCCCCAAGCTGGCACGCACCCGCAAGTGGCAGACGCTCGAGGTCAACGGTCAGCTGATGGTGTGGCACGACCCGGAGGGGTCGACGCCCGGTCCGGAGCTGAGCCCGCCGCAGATCGAGGGCATGGGCACCGACAAGTGGTCCAAGTGGACGTGGAACTCGATCCTGATCGAGGGCGCGCACTGCCGCGAGATCGTCGACAACAACGTCGACATGGCGCACTTCTTCTACATCCACTACGCCTACCCGACCTACTTCAAGAACGTCTTCGAAGGCCACACCGCCAGCCAGTTCATGGAATCCAAAGGGCGACAGGACTTCACCGACCACCCGGAGCGGCTGTGGGAGGGCACCAAGCTGCGCTCCGAGGCCACCTACTTCGGGCCGTCGTACATGATCAACTGGCTGCACAACGACCTGGGTCCGGAGTTCACCGTCAACTCGGTGCTGATCAACTGCCACTACCCGATCTCGCAGAACTCCTTCATGCTGCAGTTCGGTGTCTCGGTGGAGGTGCCGGCGGGAATGTCGAGGGAGAAGGCCGACAAGCTCGCCGAGTCCTACTCCAAGGTCTACGAGGTCGGCTTCCTGCAGGACGTCGAGATCTGGAAGCACAAGACCCGCATCGAGAACCCGCTGCTGTGCGAGGAAGACGGGGCGCTGTATCAGTACCGGCGGTGGTACGAGCAGTTCTACGTCGACGCCGCCGAGGTCACCTCGGACATGACCGACCGCTTCGAGCTCGAGGTGGATACCACCCACGCCTACGGCGTCTGGCAGCGTGAAGTCGAGGAGAACCTCGAAAAGCGCGCCGCTGAAACGGTTTCCGGCTAGAAGCCGTTCTACGCGGCGGTGCGGGGGAGTCGCCCCAGCGGAACGTGCACCACGGTGGCCACCTGCACCGGCAGTGCTTCGGTGCGGGCCAGCAGTTCGGCGCTCTCGGGCAACTCGCGCGGGTTGATCTCGCCGTCGGCGATGCGCTGCAGCACCTCGTGGGCGTGGGCGAGCTGGGCGCGTTTGCGGTACTGCCCGCCGGGAAGTTTGACGCCGGCCCACACCCCGTACTCCTCGCCGCCGTCGATGGCCCTGCGGGCGCACGCCCGCTGCTGGGCCAACGGGCAGCGCCGCAGGCAGATGGTCCGGGCCCGGGTGGCGGACTGCTCGTAGACGCGGGCCTTGGCCGCGCCGTCGCTGGCGTCGTCGTCGGAGTAGCCGAACCACAGATCGGGCTCGACCGAGCAGGGGCGGTAGTGCATGGTGGCCTCCTTGTCGGGATTCGATGACGGAAGCGTATACACAACACACGCGCGAGGCAAGCAAAACATAGACAAGAACGTATAACGCATACCCGCTGTGTACGATCCGTATATGGCGGGAGCCCGACGGTGAGCCGTGAGGCGGCGGGCGCCGCCATCCGAGCGCTCCGGGAGTCTCGCGACTGGTCGCTGGCCGACCTCGCTGCCGCCACCGGTGTGAGCATCATGGGCCTCAGCTTTCTGGAGCGCGGTGCCCGCAAACCACACAAAGGCACAGTTCAGAAGATCGAGAACGGGCTCGGACTGCCGCCGGGCACCTACACGCGGCTGGTCATGGCCGACGATGCGGACGCCGAGCTGGCTCAACTTCTCGCCACCGCGGTCCCCGAGTCGACCCGGCGGACGGCGTCGGCAGACATCGTCGTCAACCGCCACAGCGACACCGAAGTGCTCGAAGCCCATGCCGAGGCACACCTGGAATCGCTCAAATCGTTGATAGGCCGACTGCCGGCGGAGACATCAAACGAATACGAGACGTATATTCTGTCCGTGATCGCTCAGTGTGTGACAGCCGAGCTGCTGGCGGCCAACTCGTGGCGGGTCGCCGTCAACGCCGGAGCGCAGTCCGCCGGGCCGTTGATGGCCCACCTCAAGGAGCTGGAGGCGATTCGAACCGGGCTGCTGGCGCGCATGCCGAACGCCATTGCCACCCGTTTCGACCAAGCCTGCGCCCACTCGGGTCTGCCGGAGTCCGTCATCGCGGCCCTGCTCGGCGTCAGCGGCGAGCAGATGTGGGACATCCGCAACCGGGGCGTCATCCCCGCCGGGGCCCTGCCGCGGGTGCGCGCGTTCGTGGAGGGCCAGCAGTGAGCGAACTCGACCTGCTGCACCGAGCGCACGCCCTGTTCGCCGGGGCCCCGGAATCGCCGGTGACCGCATCGCGCCCCGAGGTGCCGACGATGCGGCGCGCCGGGGTACCCGCCGCCTACCGCGACGCCGCCGAGGCGCGCCGGGCCGAGCTGGCCCGCGCCCGCGGTATCGACGCCGAACTGGCCGCCATCCTGGCGGACGCCCGCCGCGACCACGGCGAGGCGCATCGCCTGACCCGGGCCGTTGCTGAACGCCGCCAAAGCCGATACCGCGCCACGCCGACAACCCGGTCGCCCAGCGTGAGTTGTTGCGGCGCAGGGCCGCTCGGCTGCGCGCGCAGCACGACCACGTGCTGGCCGCCCGCCGGCGAGCCCGACTGCGGGCGGCCCTGCTGCGGGCGTTGCGCTACCGCCTGCGCCGCCGCGGCCGACGGGTGCCGCTGCCGAACTCGCGCGCCGGGATCGCTGTGCGCGCCGCGTTGTCGCGGCTGGGCTGCCCCTATGTCTGGGGCGCCACCGGACCCGACCGGTTCGACTGCTCGGGGTTGGTCCAGTGGGCCTACGCCCGCGCCGGGGTGCACCTCGACCGGACCACCTACCAGCAGATCAACGATGGCGTACCGATCGCGCGCTCCCAGGTGCGCCCCGGTGACCTGGTCTTCCCGCACGCCGGCCACGTCCAGCTCGCGATCGGCAACAACCTCGTCGTCGAGGCACCGCATGCCGGGGCCAACGTCCGGATCAGCCCGCTGGGCGCCGACGTCGCGATCCGCCGACCGGTGTAGTCGGCAACGTGAGTTGTCCGGCCAAATCCGGCTGAGTACCGTCGACCCATGGCGCAGCACGGAGAGTCGGGGGAGGCCCTCGCCTCGGCCCGCGCGGTCCTCGCCGCCCGCGACCGCGACCTCGCCGACGCCGATCGGGAACTGTCCGCCGTCGTCGCCGGCGCCTACGCGACCGCCACCGACGCCATCCGCCGCTTGGAGACGATCCAGGCCGAGATAGCGGCGGCCGTCACCGGGCAGGGCAGTGGGAACGCCGGCCGAGGGCCGCGCGTTCGCCCGGTTCCTGCTCGACAAACAGCACGAGCTCGTCGACATCGTCACCGCCGCCAAGGCCGATGTCGCCGCCAAAGTATCTGCACTAGAGCAGCTTTCAGCTCGCTACCGATAGCTCCCAACGCCGCTCGGGGTGAATTGTCGGACCCTGGCCGGCTGTATACAGTCACCGGAATGAGAGGCCACCGGTGGCGAGTTATCAAGATCTGCTCGACGCCATAGCGCGGGTCCGCGCCGCCACCGGCGACGCCGAAGCCTGGATGGCCGGGCTGTCCGCAGCGGACCTCGCCGTGGTGAGCACCCCCGTGAGTGTCGTCGCCCCGGGCGCGATCGACAACGTACTGAACAAGATTCGCGCACAGCACCGCCAGGCGCTCGAACCACCGCTTGCCGAGGGGGCGGCCGCCGACGCGATCCGGACCGCAGAAACCTCACTGGCCCAGCAGAACTCGGTGAGCGCGCAGGTGGACCTGCAGGTCATCACCGCGGTGCTCAATGCACACGCCACCAACGCCGCCGGGCGCGCCGCACTCGACGGCCTCCAGCACGAGATCGAGTCGGCCGTCACCACCCGCACCGACCTCGACACCCCGGCAGGCGCGCGCGGCTTCCAGCGTTACCTCATCGACAAACTGCGTGACATCAGGACGGTGGTGGAGACGGCCGGCCTGGACGCCACCTCCAAGGCGGCGCTGGCCGCCGCCCTGGCATCGCTGTACACGACGGCCACACCGGGCACCCCGGACGAGCCCGCGCCCCAACAAAGCGCCGAGCCCACCCCCGAGCACCCCGTCCGCAACCCACCGAGCCGGCCGCGGTATCCGCCCCGCCGGCCGACGTCAGCTCCGATCCGCTCCTCGACCAGCTGCTCGCCGACGATCCGGGTATCGCACCGGCGGACCCGCCGGCCTCGAGCCCACCGGCGGCGGCGCCCATGATGCCCGTCGTGCCGTCGATACCCGCGATGCCCTCATTCGGCGGCGGACTGCCCACCGGGAGCCCGGGCGGTTCAGGTCTGCTCTCGCCGCCGGGCATCGGCTCGACTCCCGACCTAGCCCCGATCGACCCGATCGACCCGGCCGCAGGACGCGCCTGCCGACGATCCGCCGGACACCGAACCGGCCGGCGACGAGCCCGAAGCCGACGAGACCGACGAGATCCACCAGGCAGGGGCGCAGGATCCGAACGTCGTGCACCTCCCCGACGGTGACACCGTCACCGCGCCCACCCCGGAACTGGCCGCGGCCATCACGGCCGCCATCGCCGGCACACCCGTGGCCGAGGCCTACCGCCAGCAGGGCATCACCATCCCGGCCCCCGGAACCGCCGTCGCACACCCGCTGGATCCGGCCCGGCTGGTCGCCGGCGACATCGGCATGCTGACCGATCGCCACGCGGTCGCCCTGGGCAACGGCAAAGCCGTCTTCAACGGCAATATCGAGCCCATCGCCAGCGTGACCGGCCCGAGCTTCCTAGGGTGGGAGCATCCGCCGGAGCCGGGCAGCAGCACCCCACCCACCAAGTCGGAACGCCCGACCCCCACCCGGCCCGCGGTGACGGCCGGCCCGTCCGGATAGGAGAGCGACCATGGCAGAGCGCATCCACGTGGTGCCCGACGAGCTGCGCGAGGCGGCCCGCCACCACCAGGAGACCGCCGAACAGCTGCGCACGGCGCCGTCGGACCACCCCGACATCATGGCCAGCCTGGAGTCGCTCGGCCCGATCTTCAGCGAGCTGCGAGACGCCGGCCGGGAACTGCTCGACCAGCGCCGGGCCTGCTACGAGCAGCAGGCCGAAGCGCACACCGAGCTGGCCGCCAACCTGCGCCACGCCGCCGACACCTGGGAGCAGCAGGACACCGACGCGGCCGCCCAGCTGCGCCAGGTCGTCGAGGGCGGCCCATGACCGAGCCCGACCCGGAGTTCGACGCCGTCCACCCCAGCGGGCACATCCTGTTCCGGTCGTGCCGCGGCGGCTATCTGCACAGCGTCAGCCTCGCCGAAGCCGCCATGGACGCCGACGCGCAGACGCTGGCCCGGGCGGTGTTGCTGACCGCCGACGTATCCAACCTCAAGGCGCTCATGCAGGTTCGGTCCGAGATGATCGCCGCCGGCCACACCCCGTCGGCAGACGTGCCGACCGAACAGGACCTGGACACCGCGACAACGGCGCTGCAGCACCACCGGCTACGGCCGGCGCAGGACAGCTGACCGCGACTACCGCTGCGCGTCCTCACCGGCGTCGGCATCCGGTGGCGCAACGGGGTTCGCGCCGAAGAGTTCCCGTGCTCGCTGCAGCAGCGCGCGCACCTCGTCGAGTTGCTGCTGCAACAGCGAGTCACCCATGGGCCGAAACGTTAGCCCCGTGAATCGGTCGCCACAATTCACCCGCCCGTGCGCGGTATCTCGGCGGTGATCCGGTCCAGCAGTGCGGTGTAGCGGCCCGCCTCCGGGTGGCGGCCGGGCTTGCCGCTGCTGATCACCCCGGCCGACAGCCGGCGCTCGGGGTCGGCCCAGACCGCCACGTTGGTCAGCCCGGTGTGACCGAAGGCGGCAGGCGCGTTGCGGCCGAACGGCCCGAACCGCTTCGAGCCCAGCATGTAGCCGGTGCCCCAGCGCAGCGGCATCAGCCCGGTGGCGAGGTCGGGCCGCAGCCGCCGGGCCTCGGCGACCGCGGCGCGTCAGCGTCTCCGGCTGCATGATCCGCACACCGTCGAGTTCGCCGCCGCGGCGCAGGATCTCGGCGAACCGGGACAGCTCGTCGGCGGTCGAGATGGTGCTCGACGACGGGATCACGCCGGTGAGGAACAGCGGGGTGTTGGTGAACGGGATGATCTGCTGCCATGGTGCCGCCGACGGCGGTGCGGAACGCCTTCGGCGATCGGGGCGGGCAGCGGCTTGCCGGTGACGTGGCTGGGTGCCACCAGCGGCACATCCTGTTCGGCCACACCGTAATTCGTCCACCGGAAGCCGAGCGGGTCGAGGATCTCGGCGGCCAGGATGTCGCGGATGCTCTGCCCGGTGGCTGCCGAGACGATCTCGCGGATCAGCGGCCCCCAGGTCAGCCCGTGGTAGATGTGCATCAACCCGGGTCTGTGGATCGGCCGCAGCTCGCCGAGTTTGGCCCGGGTGTACTCGCTGTCGTTCATCCGCTTGAGGTTCGGCCGCGGGCCGGTGGCGAACGGGACGCCGGCGCTGTGGGTGAGCACATGCCGGATGGTGGTGCGGTCCTTGCCGTGGCTGGTGTAGTTGGGCAGGTAGTCGGCGACCCGGTCGTCGAGCGAAAACCGACCGCGCTCGACGAGCAGGTGCACCACCGTGGTGCTGATCGCCTTGGCCGCGGAGTACACGCAGAACGGGGTCTCGGTGGTGACGGGCACCTTCTCGGCGTCCGGTGGGTCCGCCGGTCCGTTGCCCCACCCGTGACCGATCGCGCGGTTGAGCACCACCGCGCCGTTGTAGCGCAGGCACACCTGGATCGCGGGATGCATCCCGGCCTGATACCAGTGCCGCGCGTCCTGCCAGATCCGCTCCACCGCGGCCGGGGAGATCTCACTGTGGTCCTCGTCGCCGATGTCGGTGACGGCGTCGAGGTCGGCCGGCACGACGATCCGGCCCTGTCGGCTGGGGGAGTCGGTCATCCGCTCTGCCGGTGCAGGGTCGCCGAGAGGTGATGCACCAGCGGCACACCCACCGCGCCCATCAGCAGCGTGTAGCTCAGCTGGTCGCCGGTGACATGGATCGAACGGCTCAAAGCCGTCACCTCTTTGGCCGACGCGGTCAACCCCACCGAGGTCGATTCGACCTCGATATCCAGGGTGGTGCCGTCCGCCGACAGGGTGCCCTCGTCGATCTCGGTGACTCCGGTGGGATGCACGACGACGAACTCGATCCGGCCGGCCGAGGGCACCCGGACATAACCGGTCTCGGTGTGCAGCGGACGGCCGTCGTCACTGGCCTTCGTGCGCTGGGTATAGGTCAGGAAGGGCTTGCCGGTATGCCCGAACGTGACTTCCTCGAGGTAGCCGAAGGGCTCGATCGTCGGATACTCGCCTGCTCCCTCGCCGGTCCAGGTGCCCAGCAGGGGAGCGAGGACGGCAATGCCGGGGTGCAGGTCGGCCACGCTGCCAGGGTACGGGCTCGGCGATCTACAGCGGGCCGACGAGCTCGACCCAGTTGCCGTCGGGGTCGGCGACGAACATCCAGCCCATCCCGGGAACCGGGGCGAATTCGGCCAGCTCCTGGGCGATCTCGTAGCCGGCGTCCTTGACCTGTTCGGCGGCCTTGGTCACGTTGGTCACGACCAGGGTGTAGTAGCGGATGCCGGCCGCGGCGGGACCACCGCCGGGGGCGGCAGGCGCAGCGGGCGGCTCGTCGAGGGTGATCAGCTTGAGCACGTTGTTGCCCACGGCGTAGCGCTTCATGGTTCCGCCGGGGAAGTCGAGGTCGCCCTGGTAGGGCAGGCCGAGGAACTTCTCGTAGAAGTCGACCATGGGGCCGAGGTTGGTGGTGACCAGACCGACTTCGATGTTGGTGGCGAGCAGCTCGATGGCCATCGGTATTCCTCTGCGCTGGGATTGGCGGACGTTCGGGCAGGATAGCGCGGTTTCAGCAAACGCCGGCCGACGACCGGCCCCGGCTCGCATCGTCGGCTCGTTAGGGCTTGGTCCCGATCGTGATCAGGTCCCACACCGGCTTGGTCCACAGCGGCCGGTGGACCCGGTGCTGGTCGCTGAGTGCGAATCCAGCGTCGGCGAACAGCACCCGCATCTCCTGCGGCGAGGGGCTGTGCGACGGGTTCGACGGGCTGGACGACAACCGGCGCAGCAGCGGGGGCGGCGGCGGGCTGATCGTCGCGACCGCCACCAGACCGCCGGGCCGCAGCACCCGGTGGAACTCACGCAGGGCCGCCGGCTGGTCGAAGAAGTGGAAGGCCGACGTCGTGACGACGGCGTCCAGCGCCGCGTCGTCGAACGGCAGCTGCTCGGCGGGACCCTTGAGCCACTGCACGTCCGCGGAGCGGGCGCGGGCCTGGCGCAGCATCCCGTCGGACATGTCCACCCCGTACACCTGCTCGGGATGCAGCTCGGCGGCGATCCGAGCGGCCAGAATGCCTGTGCCGCAGGCGATATCGGCGATCCGCCTGGCGCCGTGGGCGCTCAGCTGGGCGAGGACCTCCTCCTGCGCGGGGCGGTACACCCACTGCTGCAGGAACGGGAGGTCGTAAAGGGGAGCGGCCAGCGACCAGAACCTGGTGACCACGTCGTTGTAGCTGCGACCGAGTTCCGGCATGGGGCCAGTCTAGGAGGCGGCCGCCGAGTCACCTCTGCAGCGGAGTCAGGTGAAGCTGCCGGTGCGGGCCGCGAGCCAGGGTGGCGACGGCCGAGACGATGTTGGTGGCGGTGGCCAGCGCCCCTTCGGGGTCGCACACGCGCAGCATGCGGCTGACCTCCGGCCCGGGCACCATGATCCAGTCGATTCCGCGGCGCGAGCACCGCACGTTGATGGTGTGCAGAGCCGAGAACCCGTCGGTGCCGAAGAAGTCCAGCCGCGACAGATCCAGGACCAACTGCTGATAGCCGCCGAGATGATCCTCGATATAGGTGCGAAGTTCACCGGAGTTCGCCGCGTCGATCTCGCCGACCGCGGCGACGAGGACGGTGGTTTCGCTGAGCTCTCTGGCCCGGAACAGTCCGCGCTCGGTGCGGTTTCGGCCGGGGCGCGAAACGGCCACCGGCTCTGAAGTGATGGCAACAGACATGACGCCTCCGTCAGTGGATCCGTATTGCTGTCGGGCGCGCGCGTTGTCTGAGGCCCTTGGACTCAAGGCCCCGCCGCAAGGGTGTCGAGCCCTCCCGCAAAACGGCGTCTCCATCGGCTGTGAATTTCAACCTGAGGGAAATCTACTACGGATTTCGTCGTTAATCTACAAAAATACTTTTGGCGGCTATATTCCCAGATCAGGGACATCTGTACCAGCACGAGAAATTGCCCAAGAGAATGATTTCTGGCAAATATTAACGGCGTTGCGCAATTGAATCCGTAGGTGCTGTTATGGCCCCGAGATGACAATTCCGAGATTGTGTCTACCCCCGCAGGTGTGACCGGGATTACGCTGGCCTTCGGTTACCGGCGAGGAGGCACGGATGTACGACCTGACGATCACTGGCGGCACTGTCGTGGACGGAACGGGCGACAAGCCCTTCCGCGGCTGACATCGGCATCAAGGACGGCAAGATCGTCGAGGTGCGGCGCCGCGACGGCGACGACGCCGGCTTGCAGGGCGAGGCCGCGCAGACCATCGACGCCACCGGACGGATCGTCACACCCGGGTTCGTCGACATCCACACCCACTACGACGGGCAGATCAGCTGGGACGGCCTGCTCGAGCCGTCGAGCATGCACGGGGTGACCACCGTGGTCGGCGGCAACTGCGGGGTGGGCTTCGCCCCGGTGCAACCCGGCCGTGAGCAGTGGCTGATCGAACTGATGGAGGGTGTCGAGGACATCCCGGGAACCGCGTTGTCCGAAGGCATCACCTGGGGCTGGGAGAGCTTCCCGGAGTACCTCGATACCATCGAAAAGCAGTCGCTCGCAGTCGATTTCGGCACCCAGATCGCGCACGGCGCGGTTCGCGGGTATGCGATGGGTGACCGCGGCGCCCGCAACGAGCCCGCCACCGCCGACGACATCGCCGCGATGGCCCGCATCGTGCAGGAGGCCGTCGAGGCGGGTGCGCTCGGGTTCTCGACGTCGCGGACCGAGGCCCACCGCGCCATCGACGGCGAACCGGTGCCCGGCACCTATGCCGCCGAAGACGAACTGTTCGCGCTCGGCCGGGCCATGGCCGCCGGCGGCCAGGCCGTCTTCGAGGTCGCCCCGGCCGGCACCGCGGGGGAAAGCCTCGACGGCCCGATGAAGGAACTGGACTGGATGGTCCGGCTGGCCGCCGACATCGACCGCCCGCTGTCGTTCGCGATGGTGCAGACGCAGTCCGCGCCGGATCTGTGGCGCAAGCAGCTCGACATCGCCGGGCGGGCCTTCGACGACGGAATCCGGGTACACCCGCAGTTCGCGGCCCGGCCCTTCGGAATGCTGTTCGGCTTCTCCGGCTATCACGCCTTCACCCACCGGCCGACCTTCCGGGCGCTCAAGGCCGAGCTCGCACCCGCCGAACTCGGCATCCGGCTGGCCGACCCCGCGGTGCGGGCGGCGATCCTGGCCGAGGCCGACCTGCCGCCGCAACCGGTTCCGTTGTTCGACTCGCTGTTCGCGTTCATCCAGCACAGCGCCGATGCGATCTACGCCATCGGTGACCCGCCGGACTACGAGCCCACCCCGGATCAGACCGTCGGCGCCATCGCACGCAAGCGCGGCGCGGACCCGCTGGCCACCATGTACGACCTGATGCTCGAGTCCGATGGCACGGCGATGCTGATGATGCCGTTCTTCAACTACGTCGAGGGCAACCACGACGCCATCCACGAGATGATGTCGCACCGCGCCGCGGTCTCCGGGCTGTCCGACGGCGGCGCCCACTGCGGCCTGATCTGCGACGCGTCCTACCCGACGTTCCTGCTGACCCACTGGGCCCGCGACCGCAAGCGCGGCCCGCGTTTCCCGCTGGAGTACGTGGTGCGCAAGCAGACCCTGGACACCGCCAGCCTGTTCGGCCTCACCGACCGCGGGGTGCTGACGGTCGGCAAGAAGGCCGACGTCAACGTCATCGACATGGACGCGCTGGCACTCGAGGTGCCGCTGATGGCCTACGACCTGCCCGCTGGCGGCAAGCGGCTGATCCAGGGTGCCCGCGGCTACGACGCCACCGTGGTCAGCGGCGTCGTCACCCGCCGCCACGGCGCGGACACCGGCGCGCGACCCGGCTCAGTGCTGCGCGGCGTGCGCTGACCGCTCGCCGGGCGGGCCACCCAGTATCTTCGGTGGCAGAACCATGAGCATCCCCTACCCACCGCAGACCCCGGCCGCGGCGCCGACCTGCTACCGCCACCCCGACCGGCAGACCTATGTCCGGTGCACCCGCTGCCAGCGGCCCATCTGCCCGGAGTGCATGCGCAGCGCAGCCGTCGGCCACCAGTGCGTCGACTGCGTCGCCGCCGCCGCCGCATCCGTGCCGCAGGTGAGAACTGCCTTCGGCGGAGTGCAGCGCTCCGGCAAGCCGGTGGTCACCTACACGCTGATCGCCATCAACGTGGTGATGTTCGTCCTGGACCTCGCCTCGAGCGGGCTGAAGCGGGAGCTCGTGCTGTGGGCACCGGCGGTCGCCGCGGGCGAGTACTACCGCCTGGTCACCTCGGCATTCATGCACTTCGGGATCGCCCACATCCTGTTCAACATGTGGGCGCTGTACGTGCTGGGGCCACCGCTGGAGCAGCATCTGGGTCGGCTTCGGTTCGGTGCGCTCTACGGGCTCAGCGCGCTCGGCGGTTCGGTACTCGTCTACCTCGTCGCCCCGATCGGCGCGGCCACCGCGGGTGCCTCCGGCGCGGTATTCGGACTCTTCGGCGCGACGTTCGTGACAGCGAAGAAGCTCAATCTCGACATCCGCTGGCTGGTCGGCCTGATTGCCATCAACCTCGTCATCACCTTCACCGTGCCCGGTGTCAGCTGGCAGGGCCACGTCGGCGGACTGCTCACCGGCGCGCTGATCGCGGCGGCCTACGTGTATGCACCCCGGGAGAACCGCAATCTGATCCAGGCCGGTGTCACGGTCGCGACGCTGGTGGTGTTGGCCGGGCTGGTCGTGTGGCGCACGTCGGATCTAGTCGACCACTTCGGGGCGTTGATCAGCCGCTGACCTACAGGCGGGTCAGCCAGAACGGATAGGTGAACGTCCCGCCCGGCGCTCCGTCGCAGCCGGCGTCGAACGTGGACTGCAACGTCCCGGCCAGGGTGTTGACATCCCAGGTGTAGACGTCGTGGGTGGGGATGACCGGCCCGTAGTAGATGTCGCCGCAGCGCAGCCCGTCCGGGATGTCGACGGTCATCGTGTACTGCCCGTTGACGATCTTGGCGATGCCGTACCAGGCGTAGGCCTTGGCGATGGGCTGGGCGACCGCGGAGATCCGGGTGCACTCCGGGGTGATGGCCATCGGGGGAGCGCACGAGGTGGCGCTCCAGATCCAGGTGTGGAAGTCGCGCCGCTCCGGGATGTTCAGGTTGTAGCTGCCGGGCATCAGAGCGGCGGTGGCCGAGGGAGCCAAGCCCAACGCCGCGGCCATCACGAGCACAACGCTGACTGCGAACCTCCGCACGAGCGGACTCCCTTCGTCGCACTAACTGATCGGTGTCGAATCTATGCTGTGCGCTCGCTCGAATCGAGTGGAATCTTCAATGTCATCGCCGCACCAGCAGCACATCGAGCGTGCGTGGGCCGTGTACCCCCTCGACACGGTCGAGTTCGATGTCGCTGGTGGCGCTGGGGCCGGAGATGAAGGTGAGCGGGCGCAGCGGGTCGAGTGCGGCGAATGCCTGCGGGACGGAGTCGACGATCTGGTCGGTGAACACGATGCAGACGTGATGATCGGGAACCAGCGTCAAAGCCCGGCGGCCCTGGGCGGCACCGCCGTCGAGGACGATGGTTCCGGTGGCCGCGATACCGAGCGCGCATCCGGTGACGACGGCATCGGCGTGGTCGAGTTCGGTTACGCCGAGCGGGATTTCGACCGAGTCCCGGGTGACGTCGAGGTCGCGCACCCAGTCGGCGGGCAGATCCGGCGGCACGACCACCCGCCCGCCCGAGCGGATCAGCCCGGCGACGGTCGCCGCGATGTCCGCGACATCGACGCGGAGTACCTGTGCGCGGTATTCGCACACCGCGTCGGCGAATCGGTCGGCGTCGCCGGGGCCGGCCGACGGGGTGCGGTCGTAGTCACGGGGCACCTGCACCGGATCGGCGGGGGCCGCGGCCAGCGCCGCGCGGATCCGGTCCAGCACCACCCGGCGCGGCGCGGTCACGGACCCACCTGCTCGCCGTGGGTCCGGGCCCACCACTGCCGGAAGGTCTCCGCCGGCGGCTCGGGTACGTCGCGGCTGGCGGTCCACCGCGAGCCCGGCCACGGCAGCGACGAGATCCGGTGATCCGAACCGGCGACCCACCGCCCCGCGCCGAGCACCTTCTCGGCGAGCGCGAACCGCCGCGGTGACCGCATCGCCCACGCCGCGATGCGCATCGCCAGATCCTGGCCGCGACTGCGCCCGGCGTCGACCTGAGCCGCCCGCAGGTGAACCAGGATGGCGGGAATGTCGATCCGCACCGGGCAGGCGTCGAAGCAGGCCCCGCACAGCGAGGAGGCATACGGCAGTGACGCGTTCGGGTCGCCGCGTCCCGTGCCTGCTCCAGGCGTGCCGGTGAGCATCGGGCTCAGGATCGCGCCGATCGGCCCCGGGTACACCGAGCCGTAGGCGTGCCCGCCGGTGCGTTCGTAGACCGGGCAGACGTTGAGGCAGGCGCTGCAGCGGATGCAGTGCAGAGCTGCCCGGCCCACCGGGTCGCCGAGCACCGCGCTGCGGCCGTTGTCCAGCAGCACGAGGTGGAACTGCTGCGGGCCGTCGCCGGGGTGCACCCCGGTCCACATCGAGGTGTAGGGGTTCATCCGCTCGGCGGTCGACGACCGCGGCAGCAGCTGCATGAACACCTCGAGGTCGGTGAACCGCGGCACCAGCTTCTCGATGCCCATCACGGTGATGAGGGTGTCCGGCAGGGTGAGGCACATCCGGCCGTTGCCTTCGGATTCCACGACGGCAAGCGTCCCGGTCTCGGCGATGCCGAAGTTGGCGCCGCTGACGGCGACCTTGGCGGACAGGAACTTTCGACGCAGATGCGCGCGGGCCGCCATGGCCAGCACCCGCGGCTCGTCGGTGAGGTCGCCGGCGTCGGGCATCTCGCGGGCGAAGATCTCACGGATCTCGGCGCGGTTGCGGTGGATCGCAGGCACCAGGATGTGACTGGGCTTGTCGTGGCCCAACTGGACGATCAGTTCGGCCAGGTCGGTTTCGATCGCCGCGATGCCCTGGGCCGCCAGATGCTCGTTGAGTCCGATCTCCTGGGTGGCCATCGACTTGACCTTGACCACCTCGTCGGCGCCGGTGGCGCGCACCAGGTCGGTGACGATCCGGTTCGCCTCGCCCGCGTCGCGGGCCCAGTGCACCACCCCGCCGCGGGCGACGACGTTGGCTTCGAACTCCTCGAGCAGTTCGGGAAGCCGGGCCAGGACATCGCCCTTGAGCGCGCTGCCTGCCGCGCGCAGCTCTTCCCAGTCGGCGCATTCGGCCACCGCCACAAGCCTTTTGGCCCGGATGGTTCGGGTGGCGTGACCGACGTTGCGCCGCATCTGGGCGTTACGCAGCTCGCGTCGGGCCGCGACCGGGAACGGTTCGTCACCGCGCAGGTTGCCGAAACCCGGTGTGCCGAGGAAGGTCGTCACGCTCCGGCCTCCGTCGAGGCGAGGATCTCGGCGAGATGCACCGTGCGCACCGCCGAGCGCATCCGGCTCAACCCGCCGCCGATGTGCATCAGGCAGGAGCTGTCGCCGGCGGTGCACACCTCGGCGCGCGTCTCGGTGATCGCGGCCATCTTGTCGGCCAGCATCGCCGCGGAGGTGTCGGCGTTCTTGATCGCGAAGGTGCCGCCGAATCCGCAGCAGGTTTCGGCACTGGGCAGCTCCACCAGGGTCAGGCCGCGGACATGGCGCAACAACTCCAGCGGCTTGTCGCCGACGCGCAGCATGCGCAGTGAGTGGCAGGTGGGGTGGTAGGTGACCCGGTGCGGGTAGTGGGCGCCGACGTCGCGGACACCGAGCACGTCGACCAACAACTCGGAGAGTTCGTAGGTGCGCGCGGCCACGGCCTCGGCGCGCTGCGCCAGCGCGAGATCGCCGGCACGGCGAGCCACCATCGCGTGCTGGTGACGAACCGATCCCACGCACGACCCCGACGGTGCGACGACGGCGTCGCACCCGGCGTCCTCGAACACCTCGACGTGGTGGCGGACGAGGTCGGTGGCCTGCGCCAGATAGCCGGTGTTGATGTGCATCTGGCCGCAGCAGGTCTGCCCGGCCGGGAAGACGACCTCGTGGCCGAGACGCTCGAGCAGCCGCACCGTGGCAACGGCCGCCCGGGGGAACATCGCGTCGGCCAGGCAGGTCGCGAACAGGGCGATACGCATCGGCTCAACCGTACGGCTTTTCAGACGCCGACGAAGGTGGGTGGCTACCATTCACTGCACGTCGCCGGGGATCGACGCCGTGGACCGAGCACGAGGGACTGACCTGTGGCCACAGACTTTGCGGTACCGGTGCATGCGACCGCACACAAGGCCCGAACCGGGATGATCATCGGTGCGCTGGGTGTGGTGTTCGGTGACATCGGAACCAGCCCCATCTACACGATCCAAACGGTGTTCAATCCCGGAGACCCGCACCCGGTGCCGATCAGCCGACGCACAACGTCTACGGCGTGGTGTCGCTGATCTTCTGGTCGGTGATGATCATCGTCACCCTCACCTACGTCACCCTGGTCATGCGCGCCGACAACGACGGTGAGGGCGGCGTCATGGCGCTCATCACGCTGGTGCGCCGGCTCGGCAAGAGGTCCAGTCCGCGCGTCATCAATGTGCTGTCCGCGCTCGGAATCCTCGGTGCAGCACTGTTTTTCGGCGACAGCATGATCACGCCGGCGATCTCGGTGCTGTCCGCGGTCGAGGGTCTGAAAGTCGTCGATCCCAAGCTGGCCGAGCTGGTGGTCCCGATCACCGCGGTGATCATCATCGGTCTGTTCGCGGTGCAGCGGCACGGCACCGCCATGGTGGGCCGGTTCTTCGGGCCGGTGATGATCGTGTGGTTCATCGTGATCGGTGCGTGCGGCGTGCGCGGTATCCTCGGCGCACCCGCAGATCCTGCGGGCGCTGTCACCGACGTATGCGCTGGAGTTCATGTTCGGCCACTTCCACATCGCCTTCTTCGCCCTCGCCGCGGTCGTGCTGTCGGTCACCGGCGCCGAGGCGCTCTACGCCGACATGGGTCACTTCGGTCGACGCGCGATCACCTGGGGCTGGCTGGGACTGGTGCTGCCGGCCTGGTGCTGAACTACTTCGGCCAGGGTGCGCTGCTGCTGGGCAACGAGAGCGTGCGTGAGCGCGCCGTTCTTCCTGCTGATCCCCGAGCGGGCGCAGACTGCCGATGATCGTGCTGGCCACCGCCGCGACGGTGATCGCCTCGCAGGCGGTGATCACCGGCGCGTACTCGGTGGCATCGCAGGCCGCCCAGCTCGGCTACCTGCCGCGGCTGCGGGTCGCGCACACCTCGGCGTCGTCGATCGGCCAGATCTACGTGCCGTGGATCAACGGCATGCTGATGGTGGCGGTGCTGATCCTGGTGTTCGCGTTCCGCAGTTCGGCGGCACTGGCCTACGCCTACGGGATGGCGGTGACCGGCACCATCACCATCACCACGCTGTTGTTCCTCTACATCGCCCGCACCCGCTGGCACTGGCCACGGTGGGCTGGTGGTCGGTCGGCGGCGGAGCGCTGCTGTCGTGGACCTGATGTTCCTGGCGGCCAACATGACCAAGCTGGTGCACGGCGCCTGGTTGCCGCTGCTGATCGGCACTCGTCGCCTTCACCGTGCTGATCACCTGGCAGCGTGGACGGGAGGTCGTCACCGCGGCCCGCGAGGAGGCCGAGGGTCCGTTGCGGGAGTTCGTCGGCGAGATCACGCACCGCGACCCGCCGCTGCCACGGATTCCGGGCACCGCGATCTTCCTCAACCGCGGCAGCGAGACCGCTCCATTGGCCTTGCGGGCCAACGTGAACCACAACCATCTCCTGCACCAGCACGTCATCATCATGTCGATCGAGACGCCGCCGGTGCCGCGGGTGCCCGACGACGAACGCATCACCGTCGACGATCTCGGCAGCCACTACGACGGAGTCTTCTATGTCTCAGCACGTTTCGGATACATGGAGCGACCGAACGTGCCGGCCGCCCTGCGGCTGGTGAACCCGGCCGACACCGAGGGGATCATCGACGTCGACAATGCGTCGTTCTTCCTCTCGAAGCTCGATCTGTGCGCGGGGAAGGCGCCGACGATGGCACCGTGGCGCAAGCGGCTGTTCATCGCGACATCGCACATGACCGCCGACGCCGCCGGCTACTTCGGGCTGCCGCTCGAGCAGACGGTGATCATCGGGGCACGGATCGAGGTTTAGCGTAAAGACATGACCGACTCGACGACATGCGCGATCGTCGGCGGGGGACCCGCCGGCATGGTTCTCGGACTGCTCCTGGCCCGGGCCGGCATCGAGGTGACCGTGCTGGAGAAGCACGCCGACTTCCTGCGCGACTTCCGCGGCGACACAGTGCATCCCAGCACGCTGCGGCTGCTCGACGACCTCGGGCTGTGGGAGAAGTTCGCGGCTCTGCCGCAGAGCAGAGTCGAGCAGGCGACGCTGACCGTCGGCGCAAAGGAACTGACCATCGTCGACTTCCGGCGGCTGCGTCAGCCGCATCCCTACGTGGCGATGGTGCCGCAGTGGGATCTGCTGGACCTGCTGGCCGACGCGGCCCGGGCCGAGCCGACGTTCACGTTGCGAATGGAGCACGAGGTCACCGGACTGCTGACCGAAGGCGGCCGGACCGTCGGCGTGCGGTACCGCTCACCGGCCGGTGAAGGCGAGCTGCGTGCCGATCTGACGGTGGCGTGCGACGGGCGCGGGTCGGTGGTCAGGCAGGCCGCCGGCCTGGTTGCCCGCGAATTCCCGGTGTCCTTCGACGTGTTGTGGTTCCGGCTGCCCCGCGACAGCGGCGCGCAGTACTCGCTGTTCCCCAGGACCGCGCCGGGTCGGGTGCTGATCATGATCCCCCGCGAGGGCTACTTCCAGATCGCCTACCTGATTCCCAAGGGCACCGATGCGCAGTTGCGGGCGCGCGGACTCGAGGCGTTCAAAGCCGAGATCAACGACCTGCTCCCGGAGGCCAACGTCGCCAGCCTGACGTCGTTGGACGACGTGAAGTACCTCGACGTGCGGGTCAACCGGCTCGATCGCTGGCACACCGACGGCCTGCTGTGCATCGGCGACGCCGCGCACGCCATGTCCCCGGTCGGCGGTGTCGGCATCAACATCGCCGTCCAGGACGCGGTCGGCGCGGCCACACTGCTTGCCGACCCGCTGCGCCGCCGCGACGTCACCAACCGCGACCTGGCTGCGGTTCGCCGCCGCCGCCTGCCGGCCGCAGTCCTGACCCAGGCCGTGCAACGGATCATGCACCGCCGCCTGGTGATGCCCATCCTGCGGGGCGAGAGCGCCAACCCGCCGGCCGCCATGACCGCGCTGATCGGGCGCCTGCCGTGGTTGTCGGCCATCCCGGCCTATTTCGTGGGAGTGGGCGTGCGGCCGGAGCGCGCGCCTGCCTTCGCGCGCCGCTAGCTTGGGCGCCGCGAGTGTGCGGTTTCGTACGCAACACGCCGAATCTGGCGTATCGGCGTGCACACTCGAATGCTTCAGCCGCCCAGCATGATCAGCCCGCCGTCGACGGGCGGCTCATCGGGATGCGGCGATCGTGGACGACCCAGCGGCCGCGTGGCTTACCATGACGGTCACGGTAAGGCTGGCCGCACCCGCTGTCAATGACGGTGCTTGCGCGAATTGCCTTGCGCCAGTGCAACTATGCGAGGAGTGCTGCGATGCGGGTGTCCATGGTGACCGGACCGGGTAAGACTGACGTCCTCGAGGTTCCCGATCCCACCCCAGGCCCGGCCGACGTGCTGGTGAAGATGAAGGCGTGCGGCATCTGCGGTTCGGATGCGTTGTACATCGCGATGGGCGGCTTGCCGCCGCACCACGGCAGGATGCCGCTTGGACACGAACCAGCCGGCGAGGTCGTCGAGGTCGGCCGCGAGGTCACCGGTGTCAAGGTCGGCGACCACGTCGTCATCAACCCGCTGGCTGCGCCGAGTGGGCTCATCGGCAACGGTGGGGCGACCGGCGCGCTGGCCGAGTACCTCCTCGTCGAGAACGCGGTGCGGGGCACCAGTCTGGAGGTGATCCCGGCCGACATCCCGTTTCAGGTTGCCGCACTCAACGAGCCGATGGCCGTCGCCCGCCACGGGGTCAACCAGACCCGCCCCAAGCCGTCGGACAAGGTCGTCATCTTCGGAGCCGGCCCGATCGGGTTGGGCGCCACCATCGCGTACAAGGCGGTCGGTGTCGACAACATCGTCGTGGTGGACCTGATCGGGTCCCGGCTGCAGAAGGCCCTCGAGGTGGGTGCGGACGCGGTGGTCAACGCCGCCGACCAGGACGTGGCCGCGGCGTTGATGGAACTGCACGGCACCGGCAAGGCGATGTGGCCGGGCAAGGCGGGCACCGATATCTATCTGGACGCCGCAGGGGCACCCTCGGTGATCAACACCGCGCTCACCGTCGCCAAGAACGGCGCGACTCTCGGTGTCGTCGCGGTCCACAAGGAGCCGGTGCCGGTGGACTTCGTCAACCTGATGGCCAACGAGATCACCGTCGTCGGCTCCATGGGCTACCCCACCGAGATCTTCGAGGTCACCAAGGATCTGGCCGCCAACTGGGAGAAGTACGCGGTGATCGTCAGCCACACCTTCGGGTTCGACGAGGTCCAGGAAGCGCTGCGGACGGCGACGACGCCGGGGGCGGCCGACAAGGTCGTCGTCACCTTCGACTGACTCCTCAGAGCCGGGGAAGGACCTTCGCGGCCAGCAGCTCCAGCGTGGCATCCGATGCCCGGTCGTGGGTGAACAGCACCACCTGACCGAAGCCCATCTCCCGCAGCTCGCCGAGCCGGTCGACGACGGCTGACGGCGTGCCGATCAGACCGCCGTCGTGCAGCCCGAATCCCGGCCCACCGAAGCGCTTCTCGGCAAGCTGGCGCACGGCGTCCAAGGACGCGTCATCGGGAGCCAGGGCCAGCACCGCCTCCACCGACATCACGATGGTCGACGGGTCGCGGCCGATGTCGTCGCACAGTGAGCGCAGTACCGACAGCTTGTGCGCCATCTCGCCAAGCGCGTAGGTCGGGACGTTCCAGACGTCGGCGTAGCGCGCTACCAGTGGCAGGGTGTACTTCTCGCCGGCGCCGCCGACGATGATCGGCGGGCGCGGCCGTTGCACCGGGCCCGGTTTGATCGGCATGTCGCGAACCGTGTAATGCGTTCCGCGGTAATCGATCCGCTCGTCGGCGAAGGCCTGGTGAAGGATCTCCAGGGTCTCGCGCAGCCGGTCCGAGCGCTGGGCGAACGAGCCCCAGTCCAGTCCCAGCCGGTGGTGTTCGTCCTCGATGGAGCCGCTGCCGATGCCGAGTTCCAGCCGGCCGCCCGAGATCTGGTCGAGGGTGGTGGCCATCTTGGCCAGCACGGCCGGGTGCCGGAACTGGTTGCACAGCACCAGGTGTCCGACGCGCAGCCGCTCGGTGCGGCTCAACAGCGCGGTGGCCAGCGTCCAGGCCTCGAGCGAGGAGATCTCGGGAACGCCAGGCCCGTACATGTGGTCGTACAGCCACAGCGAGCCGATGCCGAGTTCCTCGCAGCGCTGCGCGCGGTGCAGCACCTCGGCGAAGGTGAATCCCATCTGCGGGACGTACACCCCGACGTCGAGTGCGCTCAACTCACTGCTTGATGCCGACGGCGTGGCGCAGCTGGGACAGGAACTGGTCGGCGTCGTCGCTGCGAACCACGTAGTGCGACACCGCAACCCGGATCGCGGTGGCCGCCTTGACCGCCGCGTTGGGGCCGGTCAACAGCCGCTCCAGCCTGGCCCGCATGGTCGGCAGGATGCTGCGCGAGCTGGGCGATCACCACCTCGGGTTCGATGTCGATCACCCGCACGCCCGAGTAGGACTGCTGGTAGGACACGATGAACTGCAGCGCGGCGTCGAGCTTGTCGGTACCGCGCAGCCCGGCGGTCGCGCGGCTGATCCCGCTGTCGAACATGTGCCGCTCGTACACGCTGAACGCGGCGAGAAGCTCCTCCTTGGAGGCGAACCAGCGGTACAGCGTCGGGCGCGACACCCCCGCCTGCAGGGCGACCTCGGACAGGCTGAGCTTGGTCTGGCCGTTGCGGGCGAGCACCTCGGCGGTGGCCTTGAGGATGCGGTTACGCGACGAGGTCTCGTCCTCGTCGGGTACCGCGTCGCTTTCGGCGGGCGCTTGGCTCACCCGTACAGGATTACAGGTCCAGGCCAATGTGTCACGCGGCGTCACACATCCGAGACCAAACCCACGTCTTTACAAAGATCGGGCAAAGTGTCACGCTGGGCACGTGTCCGTGGACCACCGTGAGTTCAGCCCGCACGACATCACGTCCCGGCAGTTCTGGGCTCAGACGTTCGACGCGCGCGACCAGACCTTCGCCGAACTCCGGTCCGCCGACGGACTCAGCTGGCATCCGCCGGTTCCCTCGGTGTTCGACAACACCGAGCCCGGGTTCTGGGCGCTGACCCGACGCGCCGACATCGTCCATGCCAGCCTGCATCCGGAGCTGTTCAGCTCGGCCCACGGCATCGCGCTGGATCCGATGCCGGCCGAGCTACAGCGCATCGCGACCTTCTTCCTGATGATGGATCCGCCGCAGCACACCCTGTACCGGCGGCTGATCAGCTCGGCGTTCACGCCGCGCCACGTGGCCCAGATCGAGGAGCAGGTCCGCAAGAACGCCGCCGCCGTGGTCGACGAACTGGCGGGTGCCGGCCAGGTCGACTTCGTCGCCGCCTGCTCGTCGAGGCTGCCCATGATGACGATCTCGGAGATGCTCGGCGTCCCGGCCGATCAGCGAGAAGCGGTGGCCAAGGCCGCCGAGAAGCTGTTCAGCATGAGCGACGACGAGTACAGCACGCTGGAGGAGCGCGCCGAGGCGACCATCAGCGAGATGTTCCTGCTGGCCAACACCGGGATCGAACTGGCCAAGTTCCGCCGCCGGCACCCGGCCGACGACCTGATGACCGGCCATCGTCGACGCGGAGGTCGACGGGCATCGCCTCACCGACGAGGAGATCGGCGCCTTCCTGATCCTGCTGGCCTCGGCGGGCAACGACACCACCAAGCAGACGACCTCGCACGCCATGCTCGCCCTGGCCGCCAACCCCGAGCAGCGCGACTGGCTGACGGCCGACTTCGAGAACCGGATCGGCCCGGCGGTCGAGGAGTTCATCCGGTGGGCCACGCCGGTGCTGCAGTTCGCACGGACCGTCACCGAGGACACCGAGCTGGCCGGCCAGCAGCTGACGGCCGGCGACAAGGTGGGGCTGTTCTACTGCTCGGCCAACCGCGACGACGACGCCTTCGACCAACCGCAGGTGTTCAACCTGCAGCGCTCGCCGAACCCGCACCTGGGCTTCGGCGGCGGTGGCCCGCACTTCTGCCTTGGCAACCAACTCGCCCGCACCGAGCTGCGAAACCTGTTCCGCGAGTTGCTGGCCCGCCTCGACGTCGAGTTCGGCGAACCCGAATACCTGATGAGCAACTTCGTGCACGGCATCAAGCGGCTCCCGGCGTTCATCCGGTGAAGAAGTACTTCAGTCACACCCTGCTCTACCTGCACGAGACGATCGCGCTCGGGTCCGAGCGGGCCGAGAAGTTCACCGAGAAGTTCACCGAGCATCTACCAGCCGATGATGGAAGACCTTGGGGCGCGGCTGTTCTCGATCTGGGAGACCACCCCGTACAACGGCCACTGGCCGCAGGTGACGATCATCTGGGAGATCGACGCCTTCGCCGTCTACGCCCGCATCGGCCGCGCGCAAGCCGCCGGGGGCAGCCATCGGGAGGCGGCCGTCGCGTGGTCGGACTACCTGGCCGGAGTCGGAGCCGCCGGGGAGGGACGGATCATGTACGCCGGGCGGAGCAACCGCACGCTGGCCCAGCTGCGGGAGGCGAAGTTCGGTGCCGGACTGGTGATCCAGGAGATCATGCAGACCAAGCCGGGCAAGCAGGACGACTACATCCGGGAACTGGAGCGGCTGTACGTGCCCTGGTCGGAACGCACCGGGAAACGGTGGCTGGGCTCGTTCATCACCACCTTCCGGTTCAACGAGGTGATTCACTACTGGGCCCTGGACGGCGACTGGGACTGCTTCGAGAACCACTACCCGTCGTGGAAGGACAGCCCGCCCGCCGAGATCGTCACCTGGATGAGCGTCGCGCCGGCACTGCGCGACGGCTGGGAGGACTCCATCCTGCAGGCGCTACCGCCGTCCCCGCTGCGATAAGTGGTTGTGATGCAGAGCTTCTCGTACCACCCGTTCGACCCGGCGGTGATGGCCGACCCGAGGCCGTTCTACCGCATCCTGCGTGACGACCACCCGGTGTACTACATCGAGGACCTGGACACCTTCGCGCTGTCCCGGTTCGACGACATCTGGGATGTGCTGGCGATCAACGACGGCACCTTCGTCGCCTCCGAGGGAACGCTGCCCTCGGCCGCCGTGCTGGCCCAGCGCAACGACGGTCCCGTGCCCGGACCCGCCGCTGCATCCGC
>CAWBAL010000045.1:0-179393 GCA_963786695.1 uncultured Actinomycetota bacterium | reverse complement strand
AAACCGGCCGCACCGCAATGCCGTACGGCGTTCACGTCGGCCGGTGGGACGAGCTCGACGGTCTGGTCGAGGCGGCCTACGACCGGTTCGGCAAGGTCGACGTCCTGGTCAACAACGCCGGCATGTCACCGACCTACGACAAGCTGACCAACGTCAGCGAGAAGCTGTTCGACTCGGTGGTCAACCTCAACCTCAAAGGACCGTTCCGACTGTCGGCGCTCGTGGGTGAGCGGATGGTGGCCGGCGGCGGCGGGGTGATCATCAACGTCAGCACCCACGGCTCGCTGCGGCCGCATCCGTCGTTCATCCCCTATGCCGCCTCGAAAGCCGGCCTCAACGCGATGACCGAGGGCCTCGCCCTGGCGTTCGGGCCCACCGTTCGGGTCAACACGTTGATGCCCGGCCCGTTCCTCACCGACATCAGCAAGGCCTGGGACTTCGGCCCGGCCAGGAGAATCCCTTCGGCCGTCACGCGCTGCAGCGCGCCGGCCAACCGGACGAAATCATCGGCGCTGCGCTGTTTTTGATGTCCGACGCATCCAGTTTCACCACCGGCTCGATCCTGCGGGCCGACGGCGGCATCCCCTAAGGAGTACTGACATGGCATTCGACTTTTCCGTCGAACCGGAATTCGAGAAGAAGCTCGAGTGGATCCGGGAGTTCGTCCGCGAGGAGGTCGAGCCGCTCGAGGTGCTCTTCCCCAGCTGCGAGTTCCTGCCGCTGAACGACGAACGCCGCCGGATCGTCGATCCGCTCAAGCAGAAGGTCCGCGACCAGGGCCTGTGGGCACCGCATCTGGGACCCGACCTCGGTGGCCAGGGATTCGGCGCGGTGAAGCTCACCCTGATCAACGAGATCCTCGGCCGGGCAACCTGGTCGTCGATCATCTTCGGCACCCAGGCGCCCGACACCGGCAATGCCGAGATCATCGCCCGGTTCGGCACTCAGGAACAGAAGGACGAGTACCTGACCGGCTTGCTGTCCGGGGAGATCTTCTCCACCTTCTCGATGACCGAGCCGCAGGGCGGGTCGGACCCGCGGGTGTTCACCACTCGCGCGGTGCGCGACGGGGACGACTGGATCATCAACGGGCTCAAGTACTGGTCGTCCAACGCTTCGGTGGCCACCTTCTTCATCGTCGTGGCGATCACCGACCCCGACGTGCCGGTGCACAAGGGCGCGTCGACGTTCCTGGTACCGAAGGACACCCCCGGGGTGACCATCGAGGCGACCCATCACCTCGTCGGCTCGCACAAGCACGATCCCGGTCACTCGCTGGTGCGCTACGACAACGTGCGGGTGCCCGCCTCGGCGATGCTCGGCGAGGAGGGCGGGGGGTTCGGTGTCGCACAGTCACGGCTTGGCCGGCGGCCGGTTGCACCACGCGATGCGGTCCATCGGGGTGGCCCAGCGCGCGATCGACATGATGGCCCGTCGCGCGAAAAGCCGCTTCACCCAGGGCAGTCTGCTGGCCGACAAGCAGCTGATCCAGGAGTTCGTCGCCGACTCGTACGTCGAGCTGACGCAGTTCCGCCTGCTGGTGCTCTACGCCGCGTGGCTGGTCGACACCCAGGGTGAGCATGCGGCCCGTGAGGCCATCGCCGCGTGCAAGATCCAGACCGCGACCGTGCTCAAGGCGATCGGGCTGCGAGCGATCCAGGTGCATGGCGGGCTCGGCCTGACCGACCAGATGCCGTTGACGAGCGTGCTGTTCGGTGGCATCGCGCTGGGGCTGGCCGACGGCCCGACCGAGGCGCACAAGATCAACCTGGCGCGCATGGTCCTCAAGGGCTACGAGCCCGAGGATCCGGTGTGGCCCAGCGAGTTCATGAGCAACCGCATCGAGCGGGCTCGCGAGAAGTACGGCCATCTCGTCGATCGCATTCCGGCGCTGCCTGTTTCACCATGACCAGCCGCGCCGCCGCCGCCGTCGTGCGGGCCCTCGACGACCGTCAGCGCGAGGCCACCGAAGAGGTGGACCGCATCCTGGCGGCCGCCGTTCGGGTGATGCAGCGGGTGTCGCCCAACGCGCCGCGGGTCAGCGACGTCGTCGCCGAGGCCGGGGTGTCGAACAAGGCGTTCTACCGCTACTTCGCCGGCAAGGACGACCTGATCCTGGCCGTCATGGAACGCGGTGTGGCGCTGGTGGTTTCGTACCTGGAACATCAGATGGCCAAGGAGAGCACCCCGGAGGGCAAGATCACCCGCTGGATCAGCGGGGCGCTTGCGCAGGTGGCCGACCCTGAGCTGATCGGCATGAGCCGCGCCCTGGTCGGGCAGATGTCGGACTCGGACAAGCGCCGACTGGCCGAGGAGGAGATCATGGCCTCGATGCGCGATCTGCTCCTCGAGCCGGTGCGCGCACTGGGCCGGCCCGATCCGGAGCGCGACGCCGACGCGGTGTTCGTCTGCACGGTCGGTACGATGCGACGCTACGTCGACTCGACCGATCAGCCGGGTCGCAAGGACATCACGCACCTGGTCCGGTTCTGTCTGCGCGGGCTCGGTGTGCCGGAAGGAGACCACTGATGCGCGCCGTCGTCTGCCGCGAGTACGGCACCCCGGAAGATCTGGTGCTCGACGAATTGCCCGATCCGACACCGGGTCCCGGGCAGGTGGTGGTGAAGGTGCGCGCGGCGGCGGTGAACTATCCCGACGTGCTGCTGATCGCGGGCAAGTACCAGATCAAGGTGCCGCCGCCGTTCAGCCCGGGCAGCGAGATGGCCGGCGACGTGCTGGCCGTCGGTGACGGGCGTGGACTACCGGCCCGGCGACCGGGTGTCGGCGACCACGTTCGTCGGCGCGTTCGCCGAGCAGGCGGTGGTGGACGCCCGCGGACTGACGCCGATTCCGGACGGCGTGGACTACGCCGATGCCGCCGCGTTCGGGGTGACCAACCGCACGGCGTACTACACGCTGCGGACGGTGGCTCCGGTCAAGCCCGGCGACTGGGTGGTGGTGCTCGGGGCCGGCGGCGGTGTCGGCCTGGCGGCGGTGGATATCGCAGTGCTCATGGGCGCCAAGGTGATTGCCGCGGCCTCCGGTGCCGAGAAGCTCGAGGTGTGCCGTCAGCGCGGGGCGGCGGCCGTCATCGACTACGACCGCGAGGATCTGCGAGACGCGGCTCAAGGAGATCACCGGACCGGACGGCGCGCAGGTGGTCGTCGACCCGGTCGGCGGCCGCTACTCCGAGCCGGCGCTGCGCGGGCTGGGCCGCGGCGGGCAGTTCGTCACGCTCGGCTATGCCGCCGGCGACATCCCGGCCATCCCGCTGAACCTGGTTCTGCTCAAGGGCATCACGGTGCAGGGCATGGAGATCCGGACCTTCATGATCGACCACCCCGACGAGATCGCCCGCGACGACGCCGAGCTGCGCCAGCTCTTCGCCGACGGCAAGCTGCGGCCCTACATCGGGGCCCGCTTCCCGCTGAGCAGGCGGCCACCGCGTTGCGCTACGTCGCCGACCGCAAGGCCGTCGGCAAGGTCGTCATCGACGTCGCCTAACTTGTTTCCGTCCGAGCCAGATTCCCACGATTCGCGCCATTTCCGCGCTACGTCTGCCGCGGCGAATGCCGTCGGCAAGGTCGGCATCGACGGGTGCAGCCCTCTCGCGAGCAGACACAGAAGACCCCGACGCGCCGATGCTCAGGGCAGTTTGTGTCTGCTCGCGGCGAGTCAGGGCGTGATGATGTTGAAGCCGGGGTCCGGCCGGTCCAGGACACCCAGCAGTGCCGACAATGCCTCGGCGTCGCCGGTGGTCTCCAGCCCGGGTGACGTGAAATCGCCTGCGGCGGCGGCGAGTAGCCGCATCTTGGTGGCCAGCGTCACGGTGACGCCGGCAGTCGAGGCATCCGCTGGACACTTGCGGTAGACCAGCACACCGTTGCGCAGCGTGAGCCGGTAGTTGGTGGCGATGTCGGTGAACGTCATGTCCACGGTGATGTCGAGATTCCAGGCGCGCGGGCCGTTGACGCTGATCGCCAGGGTGTCGAACATCTGCTCGGGGGTGAGCTGCTCCAGCATGGTCGTCGACGTTGTCCGCCCACCGGCGTGCCGAAGTTGCCGTCGCGCAACTCGGTGGCACCGGACGAGGAAGAAGTTGCGCCAGGTGGCGCACTCGGCTCCGTAGCCCAGCTGCTCGAGGGTGTCGGCGTACAGCTCGCGGGCCGCGGCGTGGTTCTCGTCGGTGAAGATGGCGTGGTCGAGAAGCGTTGCCGCCCAACGGTAGTCACCGGAATCGAACGCCGATCGCGCGATCTCCACGACACGGTCGATGCCGCCCATGGCCTCGACGTAGCGGGGGCCGATCGCCTCGGGCGGATGCGCCCACAGCCGGGCCGGGTTGCCGTCGAACCATCCCATGTAGCGCTGATAGACGGCCTTGACGTTGTGGCTGACCGAGCCGTAGTAGCCGTGCGCATGCCAGGCGTTGTGCAGTGCGGGCGGCATCTGGAAGGTCTCCGCGATCTCGATGCCGGTGTACCCCTGGTTGAGCTGGCGCAGCGTCTGGTCGTGCAGGTAGGCGTACAGGTCCCGTTGCAGGGAAAGGAATTCGACGATGTCGTCGCGGCCCCAGGTGGGCCAGTGATGGGAGGCGAAGACGACGTCGGCTCGGTCGGAGAAGGTGTCGATGGCCTCGGTGAGATACCCCGACCACGCGTGCGGATCGCGCACCAGCGCGCCGCGCAGCGTCAACAGGTTGTGCAGGTTGTGGGTGGCGTTCTCGGCCATGCACAGTGCGCGGAACTTCGGGAAGTAGAAGTGCATCTCGGCGGGCGCCTCGGTGCCCGGCGCCATCTGGAACTCGATCTCGACTCCGTCGATGGTGTGCGTCTCGCCGGTGGTGGTGATGTCGATGGTCGGCACGATGATGGCGACCTCGCCGGTGGACGGTCTGCTGGCCGAGACCGCAGCCGACCTGGCCGCGCGGCCCCCGTTCGAGCAGGGTGCCGTACATGTACGACGCGCGGCGGGCCATCGCGGTGCCGGCGTAGACGTTCTCCTGCACCGCGTGCTGCACGAAGCCCTCGGGCGCGATCACCGCGACCTTGCCGGCGTCGACGTCGGCCTGGCTGGTCACACCCAGCACGCCGCCGAAGTGGTCGACGTGGCTGTGGGTGTAGATCACCGCGACGACAGGGCGGTCTCCCCGGTGGGCCCGGTAGAGCGCGAGTGCCGCCGCGGCGGTCTCGGTGCAGATCAGTGGGTCGATCACGATGACGCCGGTGTCGCCCTCGATGAAGCTGATGTTGGACAGGTCCAGTCCGCGAACCTGGTAGATGCCTTCGACCACCTCGTAGAGGCCCTGCTTGGCCGCCAGGATGGACTGCCGCCACAGGCTGGGATGGACCGACGCAGGCGCGTCACCGCCGAGGAAGTCGTAGACGTCGTTGTCCCACACCACCCGGCCGTCGGCGGCGGTGACGACACACGGTTCGAGCGCGGCGATGAATCCGCGGTCGGTGTCGGCGAAGTCGGCGGTGTCGTCGAACGGCAACGAGGTCAGGTGCTCGGCGTGGGCCGCTTCGATGACGGAGGTCGGAGGTTTGTGGTCCATGTGGCGAATCCTTCCCCAGAAGGCCGGTGCGAGCCGCATGATTGCGCCGATGAAGGTGCTCTCCGGGCTCACCCGACACAACGTCGGCACCGAGGTGCTGGCGGGGATCACGCTGCTGGCCATCGCGTTACCGCTGAACATCGGCTATGCGCAGATCGCCGGTCTGCCGCCGAGTGCCGGTCTGTACGCGCTGGTCTTGCCGTCGGTGGCCTTCGCGCTGCTGGCGTCGTCCCGGCACCTGGTCGCGGCACCGGACGCAGCGGCGGCGGCGCTGGTGGGTTCGGCCCTGGCCGGCCTGGCCCCGGCGGGCAGCGGGCAGTACGTGGCCATGGCCGGCGCCCAGGCGATCGTCGGCGGTCTGCTGTTCGTGGGCTGCGCGGTGTTCCGGCTCGGCTTCCTCGCGGACTTCCTGTCCAAGCCGATCCTGATCGGCTTCGTCGGCGGCCTGGCCACCGACATCCTGCTCAGCCAGATCGCCAAGATCATGGGCATCAAGACACCGGGTGGAGCGGAGTTCTTCGAGCGGCTGGTGCACCTGATCACCAAGATCGGGACCGTCCACTGGTGGTCGCTGGCGCTTGGCCTGGCGGCCATCGCGGTGCTGGTGCCCGCCCGGCGCCGCTGGCCGGCGGTCCCGTGGGCCCTGATCGTCCTGGTGGTCGCGACCCTCGCCTCGTCCGCACTGCACCTGCCCGGCAAGGGTGTCGCGGTGCTCGGTCAGGTGCCGTCGGGCCCGCCGGTGCTGGCCGTTCCGCACCTGACGTGGTCGCAGTGGGTCGCGGTGATCCTGCCCGCGATCGCGATCACCACCGTCACCGTCGGCGAGGGGCTGCTGCTGGCGCGCTCCTACGCCGACAAGTACGGCTACCGCACCTCACCGAACCAGGACCTGCTGGCGTTCGGAGCGGCGAACATCGCCTCGGGACTGTCGTCCGGGTTCACCATCGGCTCCTCGACGTCGCGGGCCGCGGCCATGGACCAGGCCGGCTCACGGACCCAGCTCCCGCTGCTGGTGATGGCGGCCGGCGCGCTGGGCCTGCTGCTGTTCGGTGCCGACCTGCTCGCCGACATCCCCTCCCCGGCGATCGGCGCGATCGTCGGGGTCTCGGTGGCCAAGCTCATGGGGCTGCGCGAGTTCCGTCACCTGTGGCAGCTGTCCCGGTTCGAATTCCTCATCGGCGCAACATGTTTCCTCGGTGTGCTGCTGATCGGGCCACTGGCGGGCATCGTGCTGGCCTTCGTGCTGTCGCTGATCAACCTGCTGCGCAAGGCCGCCCGTCCCGCGGTCGACGTGCTCGAGGGTTCGGACGACCCGCATGTCTCCCTCACGGTCGGCCACGACGACATCCACGAGACCGAGCCGGGTGTGATCGCGATGCGCTTCGCCGCGCCGATCTTCTTCGGCAATGCCCAGACCTTGAGCGCGGCCATCCGCCGCTGCGTGGCCGAGGCGCCTCATCCCGTCTCGGCCTTCATCCTGGACATGGAGGGCGTGACCGACGTCGACGTCACCGGCGCCGAGGCGCTGGCCAAGGAACTGCAATGGCTGCAAGGCAAGTCGATCACGTTCGCCTACTCCCGGGTCCGTCCCGAACTCGCCGCCAACCTGGCCCGCATGCACCTGCTCCAGGGACACCACGTGTTCGAGACCAACCGGGCCGCCGTTGCCGCGCTGCGGCCGTGAGTCAGGAGCCGCTCCCATGGCCGAAGACATCGACAAGTACTTCATCGCGACCGTGTCCGCGATGGCAGCGCACACCCCCCGCCTCCAGCACGAGCCGAAACGCCACTGGGGAACGAGTCGTCGCTGACCGTCGAGAACTGCCTGGCTCTCTTCGATGCCCAGCTCGGTAGCCGTCACCTCGACCTCGCGGCGCGATGGTTGCGGTCAAAGGGCAAGGGCTACTACACGATCGGCTCCTCCGGGCACGAGGGGAATGTCGCCGTGGCGGCGGCCCTTCGGCACACCGATCCCGCGCTGCTGCACTACCGTTCCGGTGGCTTCTTCCTCGCCCGCGCCCAGCAGATAGAAGGGCGCGACCCGCTGCGCGATGTCCTGCTGGGAATGGTGGCGGCGACCGAAGAACCGATCTCCGGCGGGCGGCACAAGGTGTTCGGCCGCCTCGACCTGAACATCATCCCGCAAACCTCGACCATCGCCTCCCACCTTCCGCGGGCGGTCGGCGTCGCGTTCTCCATCGCCCGCGCCCGCAAGCTCGGCGTCGACTGCCCGTGGCCCGAGGACGCCGTCACGGTGTGCAGTTTCGGTGACGCGTCGGCGAACCATTCCACCGCGGTCGGCGCCATCAACACCGCGATGCACGCCGCCTACCAGGGCCTGCCCATGCCGCTGCTGTTTGTCTGCGAAGACAACGGAATCGGCATCAGCACCACGACCCCGAAGGGGTGGATCGCGCGGAACTTCGGGCACCGGGCAGGGCCTCGAGTACTTCGTCGCCGACGGCTCGGATCTGCCCGCGGCCTACGCCGCCGCGGTGGCGGCGGCCGCGTGGGTGCGTACCCATCGGCGCCCGGCGTTCCTGCATCTGCGCACGGTCCGGCTGATGGGCCACGCCGGTTCCGACTACGAGCCCGCCTACCGCCGGCCCGACGAGATCGCCGCCGACTACGACCGCGACCCGGTGCTGTGCACGGCGAAACTGTTGATCAGCGGCGGGTCATCTGACAGTCCAGCAGAGGTGCTCGACCGCTACGAGGCCAAACGCAGTGAGGTCATCGGACTCGCCCGGGAGGTCAGCGAACTCCCGCAACTCGACAGCGCGGCCGCGGTGATGAAGCCGCTGCAGGAGAGCTTCGACGAGGCGGTCGCCGCCGTGCCTGCGATACGCCCCCACTCGCAGGGCCGAGTCGACCGCGATGACTGTGGCGCTTGCCATCAACCGCGCGCTGCACGACGTACTGCTCCACTACCCCGAGGCGCTCATCTTCGGAGAAGACGTGGCCCGCAAAGGCGGCGTCTACGGAGTGACTCGCGGATTGCTCAAAGCGGCCGGCCCGGCGCGGGTGTTCGACACCCTGCTCGACGAGCAGGCCATCCTCGGGCTTGCGCTCGGCGCCGGGACTGTCGGGATTGCTGCCGATACCGGAGATCCAGTACCTCGCCTACCTGCACAACGCCGCGGATCAGATTCGCGGCGAAGGCGCCACCCTGCAGTTCTTCTCGAACCGCCAATACCGCAACCCGATGGTCGTCCGCGTCGCCGCGTATGGATATCAGAAGGGCTTCGGTGGGCACTTCCACAACGACAACAGCATCGCCGCCATCCGCGACATCCCCGGAGTCGTCGTCGCCTCGCCGGCGCGTCCCGACGACGCCGCCGCGATGCTGCACACCTGCGTCGCCGCGGCCCGTGCGGCCGGCGTCGTCTGCATCTACCTCGAGCCCATCGCCCTCTACCACACCCGGGACCTGCACGACGACGGCGACGAGCGTTGGCTCGCCAGCTATCCGGACCTTGCAGACCAACCTGGTGTGCCGATCGGGCGGGCCCGAACCTACGGCGACGGCAAGGATCTGACGATCCTCACCTTCGCCAACGGGGTGCGGATGAGTCTGCGGGTCGCACGCAGACTCGAGCGCATCGGCATCGCCGCCCGTGTCGTCGACCTGCGTTGGCTCGCACCGCTGCCGGCGGCGGACATGTTGCGCGAGGCCACCGCCACCGGCCGCGTCCTCGTCGTCGACGAAACCCGCAGGACCGGTGGAGTCGGCGAAGGCGTGGTCGCGACTCTTCTCGCAGCAAGGTTTCACCGGCGCCGTGGACCGAGTCGCCAGCGAGGACAGTTTCATCCCGCTCGGCGACGCCGCACTGGAAGTGTTGCTGTCCGAGGAAACCATCGAGGCCGCTGCGATCAAACTCATCCGCGAGTCATCGGATGCGACCGCTAAGGAGTGAAGTAGCCATGCATGAGGTCGACGAAACCACCGAGCAGATGGTGCGCAGTGTGCTGGCGTACGCCGAGAACCGGCTGCGGATGAACCCCGTGCCCCTCGACAAGGGCGTTCTGTCCACCGGGGAGTTGCACGAGCGCCTCGACGGGTTGATCCGCGAGACGCCGCGGCAGCCCGACGAAGTGCTCGGCGTGTACACATCGGTGATCGCCCCGAGCGTGATCTCCGCGGACAGCCCACGATTCCTCGGCTTCATCCCGGCCGCTCCGACGAAGGCGAGCCTGCTGTTCGACATGCTGGTGTCCTGCGCGTCGATCCAGGGCATCTCCTGGCTGGAGGCGTCCGGGGCGATCGCCGCGGAGAACAGCGTGTTGCGGACGATCGCCCGCGAAGCGGGCCTTCCGCCGACGTCGGGCGGATGCTTCGTGTCCGGCGGCTCGGCGGGCAACCTGTCGGCTCTCGCCGTGGCCCGCGAGACGGCCAAGAAGCGGGGCGCCACGGGCCGGCTTCGGGTCGTGGTCGGATCCGATGCGCACTCGTCGATCGTGAACACGCTGCGGCTGCTGGAGATGGACGCCCTGGTGGTCGACACTCCGGACCACCGCCTCACCGCCGAAACCGTCCAGGCTGCGGTGCCGCACGGACACGGCGAACATCGCCGCGGTGGTGTGCACCTCGGGTACGACGAACGCCGGGATCATCGACGACCTGGCCGGCGTCGGCGCGATCGCGCGGGAGCGTGGCTGGTGGTTCCACGTCGACGGCGCCTACGGCGGGTCCGGAATCTTCGCCCGCTCGCTGCGGCCGAAGTACGACGGACTCGAGCAGGCGGACTCGTTCATCCTCGACCCGCACAAGTGGTTGTTCACGCCGTTCGACTGCTGCGCGCTGCTGTACCGCCAGCCCGAGCTCGCGCGGGCCACGCACACCCAGGACGCGGCGTACCTCGATGTCATCCACGCGACCGACGGCGAGTGGAATCCGTCCGACTACGCCTATCACCTGACCCGGCGGGCGCGGGGGCTGCCGTTGTGGTTCTCGCTTGCGGTATACGGGTTGGAGGCCTACCGGCAGGCCATCGAGGTCGCCGCGTCGCTCGCCAAGCAGACGGCGGAGTTGATCAAGGCAGCACCGCAGCTGGAACTGATCCGCGAGCCCGACCTCGGGGTGGTGCTGTTCCGCCGGCTCGGCTGGAAGCCCGAGGACTACGACGCGTGGGCCCAGCGGTTGCACCAGGACCAGGTCGCATTCATCCCGCCGACCAAGTGGGAGGGGGAGACCGTCGGCCGGTTCGCGTTCCTGCATCCGGACACCAGCCTGGAACTCGTACGCGAGGTCCTGGCCCGGACCGAGTGATCGGCAGATGCCCGGCTGGTTGAGGTCGTAGACCTCGGTGCCGCCGACGTCCTGCGCAGTGAAGTTGCTGCTGCACCCACTGGGTGATCTGGGCGCCGCTGCCGGACTCACCACCGGGTCCGTGATGGCCGCCCGGACCGTTGCCCGACGATGAAGTAGTGGATCTGCCCACCGGCCACATAGTCCTGGAACTGCTGCAGCGTCGGTGAGTTGTCACCGCCACTGAACCCGCCGATCGACATGATCGATGTGCCGGTGGACAGTTCGAGGCTGCTCGCAGTCATGCGAACCGACAGTGGCTGCCGCCCAACGATTGTCGGCCTGAGTCAGAATGGCCTTCAGCTCGGTGTTCTCCGAGGCTGCACTCCCGTACCGCCGGGACCGCCCGGGCCACCGAATCCCATGCCCATGCCGGAGCGGCTTGGGCCGGAGGTCGGGATACGGACCGCTGTGTCCGACGGCGATGGTCTCCACCGTGTACGCGGCGGTGCCGCCGAGTCCGACCAGCAGGCCCGCCACCGCGAGCGCGGCCGTCCAGCGGCCGAGCCGATGCCCGCCGGCCGGCAGCACCGCGGCCACCACGATGGAGCCGACCAGAACGACCCAGCGCAACCACGGCAGCCAGTCGGGGGTGCGGTCCAGCAGAATGAAATTCCACACCCCGGTGACCGAACACCATGGCAGCAAGTACCCACCGGGACGGCGGCAAATTGCCTGCCGCGCCACAGCTCTCGCACACTGATGCCGATCACTGCGGCGATGGCCGGAGCCAGCGCCACCGTGTAGTAGGGATGCATGATCCCCTTCATGAAGCTGAACACCAGCGCGGTGACCACGAGCCAGCCACCCCACAGCAGCAAGGCTGCGCGGCGCCGGTCGGTGCGCGCCGCCCGGCGGGTGAACCACAACCCGGCCAACAGCCCGATCATCGCCGCAGGCAGCAGCCAGGAGATTTCCGTGCCCATCGACTGGTCGAACATCCGGGTGATCCCCGCCGCACCCCCGAACATCGGTCGCGCCACCCATCGGCCCGTCGTATCCGCCCGGACCCTCACCCGAGCCGCCGCCGGGATTGCCGTCGCCACCGAAGACCCGCCCCAGCCCGTTGTAGCCCAGCGCCAACTGCAGCAGGCTGTTGTCCGTCGAGCCGCCGATGTAGGGCCGGGAGTCTTTGGGCCACAAGCTCACCAATGCCAGATACCAGCCTGCCGACACCAGCATCGCCAGCACACCGACCGCGAGGTCCCGCAGTCGTTGCCGCACGGAGCCCGGCATGGCCACCAGCACCACCAGCGCGAGTGCCGGGGTGATCAGCAAGGCCTGCAGCAGTTTGGCCAGGAACGCGAAACCCACCGCGGCGCCGGCCAGGGCAACCCAGCGGGTCGAGGCGCCGTCGAGCGCACGGGTCACGCAATAGCCAGCCACCACCAACAGCAGTACGAGCAGCGCGTCCGGGTTGTTGAACCGAAACATCAACGCCGCCACCGGTGTCAGGGCCAGGACAGCACCGGCGAGCAGCCCCGCCCCGTAGCCACTGACCCGGCGCACCGCCCCGTAGACCAGCGCGACGGAGGCCACCCCCATCAGTGCCTGCGGCACCAGCATCGAGAGCGTGCCGAACCCGAAGATGCGCCCGGACAGGCCCATCACCCACAGCGCCGCGGGAGGCTTGTCGACGGTGATCGCATTACCGGGGTCGATGCGACCCGAACAGCAGGGCCTTCCAGTTCTGGGTGCCGGCCTGCACGGCGGCGGCGTAGTACTCGTTGGCCCAACCGGCCGCACCGAGCCCCCACAGGTAGAGCACGGCGGTCACCGCCAGCAGTGTCCACAGCGCGGGACGAACCCACCGCGGACGGCAGGGGGCCGCTTCGTCGACGAGGGCGGTTGGCGCAGTGCATGTTTCGAGGATCGTCACTTCTTTCCCTCCGCGGTCTGGCCGGTGCGCCGCGGGTGAAACACCCAGCCGCGCAACAGCATGAAGCGCACGACGGTGGCCATCAGGTTGGCCAGCAGCAGCACCAGTAGTTCGACGATGCGTGAGGGCTCACCGAAGCTGTTCAGCACCGCCAGTGCGCCACTGGTCAACGCCAGGCCGATGACGAAGACCATCAGGCCCTCGAACTGATGGCGGCCCGACGTTCGCCCGGCCGCGGACCCCGAAGGTGAAGCGCCGGTTGGCCGCGGTGTTGGCGATGGCGGTCAGCAGAAGTGCGGCGAGGTTGGCGCCCTGCGCGCCGATCGGGCGCAGGGCGAGGAAGAGCACCAGATACGCCAGGGTGCTGAGAATTCCGATCGCCGCGAACCGCACACTCTGGTTCAGCAGCGACCGGGGTCCTCCGGCGGAGTGTCCGAACTGGGCGCCGATGGCCCGCACCGGAATCTCCCCGGTACCGAATCCCTTGAGCAAGCGTGCGATTCCCTTCAGGTCTTCGATGGCGGTGGCGATGACCTCGACCCGGCTGTCGGGGTCCTCGATCCAGTCGACCGGCACCTCATGGATGCGCAAGCCGCTGCGCTCGGCCAGCACCAGCAGTTCGGTGTCGAAGAACCAGCCGGTGTCCTCGACGTGCGGCAGCAGTTCGCGCGGCGACGTCGGCGCGGATCGCTTTGAACCCGCACTGCGCATCGCTGAACCGCGCCGCCAACGTCGAGCGCAGGAGCAGGTTGTAGCAGCGCGAGATCACCTCGCGCTTGGCGCCGCGCACCACCCGGGATCCACGCCCGAGCCTGGTGCCGATGGCGAGGTCGGAATGCCCGGAGACCAGCGGGGCGACCAGTGGCGCCAATGCGGCCAGATCGGTCGACAGGTCGACGTCCATGTAGGCCAGAACCGTCGCGTCAGAGGCTGACCACACCGCGTGCAGTGCCCGTCCGCGCCCCTTGTCCGCCAACCGCACCACCCGGACGTCCGGCAGCTCGCCGGCCAGCGCGCCTGCGATCCGCGGGGTGTCGTCGGTGCTGGCGTTGTCGGCGATGGTGATACGGAACGAGAACGGGAAGTCCTCGAGCAGATGGCGATGCAACCGGTGGATCGAATCAGCCAGGACGGCCTGTTCGTTGAACACCGGGACGACGACGTCGAGCACCGGAACGCCGCTTTCGGCGGCGATCAGTGCGGCGTTTCGTCGGCGCACCGCGGGAACGGCGGTGATGGTCATGCTTTTCAGCATCGGGGACCGGCTTGGGCGCGCCGTTTGTCTGCGCTATGACCGTGCTGTGAGTCCGGCGAGACGAAATTGACGCTGGCTCAATGTGATCCGTTGGTGTGCGCGCCGTTCGTGCACGGCAGCCGCACGACGAACTCGGTGTTGCCGGGCACGCTCTGTACTCCGATGCTGCCGCCGTGGGCGCGGACGACCGCCGACGCGATCGCCAGGCCCAGTCCGGTGGAGCCGCCCTTGCGGGAGCGCGAGGTGTCACCCCGGGCGAACCGCTCGAAGACTTCGGACTGCAGGCCGACGGGAATACCGGGACCGTCGTCGAGCACCCGCAGCACGGCCGCACCGGGTTCGACGTCGAGCGACAACGTCACCGACGTTCCCGGCGGGGTGTGCGTGCGCGCGTTGGCCAGCAGGTTGGCCACCACCTGATGCAGCCGAGCGTCGTCGCCGACGACGTAGAGCGGGTCCGGTGGCAGATCGAGCTTCCAGCGATGTTCGGGACCGGCGGCGTGCGCGTCGCTGACGACGTCGGCCGAAAGCCTTGACAGGTCGACTGGTTCGCGCTCGAGCGGGCGGCCGGAGTCCAGCCGCGCCAGCAACAGCAGGTCCTCGACCAGGTTGGTCATCCGGATCGGCCTCGGACTCCACCCGGCTCATCGCATGTGCGACGTCGTCAGGAACCTGATTGCGTTTGCGTTGCGCCAGTTCGGTATACCCGCGAATCGCCGCCAACGGGGTGCGCAGTTCGTGGCTGGCGTCGGCGACGAACTGCCGGACCCGGCTTTCACTGGCCTGCCGCGTCGACAGCGCGGTCGAGACGTGGTCGAGCATCCGGTTGATGGCCAGGCCGAGTCGGCCAACTTCGGTGTGGGGGTTGGCATCTGGTTCGGGCACCCGGACCGGCAGCATGACCTCGCCGCGGTCCAGGGGCAGGTTCGCGACCTCGCCGGCGGTGTCGACCACCCGGTTCAGCGGGTTCAGTGCCCGGCGGATGATCAGAAGCCCGAACGTGGTGGCGATGATCAGCGCCGCCCCGGTGACGACCGCGAAGATCAGCGCGACCCGCAGCAGCGTCGCGTCGACGTTGCGCATGCTCAAGCCGATCACCAAGGTGTCCCCGGTCAGCCGGCTGCGCGCGGCGACCAGGCGATAGCGACCCAGGCCGCTCAGATCGCGGGTGACGGCGTGGCGCTGGATGACGGTCTCGGCCAGCTGCTTCTTCGCGGTCGCCGACAGCCCGGCCCGAACGCCGCCTGAGGTGAGCACGCCGGCGTCGGTGGCCACCCCGTCGACCACCACCCCGGCGACAAGGCCGATCGGCTGGCCCGGCGCGTCGAGGAACTCCGGACCGGGACCGGGCCTGGGAGCCGGCGGGCGGTCCCGCCACGGCGTGGGCGGCGGAATCGGCAGCGGTTCGCCGAACATCATCGCCGACCGGTGTGCGGTCTCCCGCAGCTGTGCGTCGACCTCACCGGCCAGGTACTGGTAGAGCGCTCCCAGCGTGACCGTGCCGATACCGACGCAGACCAGCGCAAGCAAGAGCACCTGACCGACGAGCAACCGAGCGCTCAGCGACCAGGTGCTAGCACGCAGGTTTGAGGACATAGCCGGCGCCGCGCAGCGTGTGGATCATCGGTTCGCGACCGCTGTCGATCTTCTTGCGCAGATACGAGATGTAGAGCTCGACGATGTTGGAGCGGCCGCCGAAGTCGTAGCTCCAGACCCGGTCGAGAATCTGGGCTTTGGACAGCACCCGCTTTGGGTTGCGCATGAGGAAGCGAAGCAGTTCGAACTCGGTGGAAGTCAGGGCGATCGGATCACCGGCACGAGTCACCTCGTGACTGTCCTCGTCGAGGACCAGGTCACCGACGACGATCTGGGCGCCGCTGTCCTCGGTGGTGACGCCGGTTCGGCGCAGCAGCGCGCGCAGCCGCAGGACCACCTCCTCGATGGAGAACGGCTTGGTGACGTAGTCGTCGCCGCCGGCGGTCAGGCCCGCGATCCGGTCCTCGACGGCGTCCTTGGCGGTCAGCAGCAACACCGGCAGGTGCGGGCTGTGCTCCCGAAGCTGTCGCAGCACGTCGAGGCCACTCATGTCGGGCAGCATGATGTCGAGCACCACGGCGTCCGGCCGGGCGCTCCGGGCCGCGCTGATCGCGGACGCCCCGTCGGCGGCCGTGGTGATGTTCCAGCCCTCGTAGCGCAGCGCCATCGACACCATCTCGGCGAGCACCGCCTCGTCGTCGACGACGAGGACGTTGATCGGGTTTCCGTCGGCCCTGCGCATCACCACACGTTCGGCGGCTGAGGAGGTCATGGTTCCAGTATGAGATAGGCGATGAAGCCAATCCTATGCGATTCCTATGCGCCCGCTGTGAAAGGCTCGGCGAGTCGCGAGTGCACACACCGTGCCGATGACTCACACAGCGGCCTCCCATTTTGGTCGCACACCGTTGGTGTCATGACTGTTGAGCAACAGGAAGTGTGGGGCGCTCCGGCCGCGAAAGCCGCCTGGTCCGCCCGGACGACGCTTCTCGCGGCCGCAATCGCGGCGGTGCTGGCCTTCGGCGCCGGCGTGGTGGTTTACGCGACGTGGGACTCGGTGGGCGACGGCTCGGCGCACAACAGCGCGCCACCCGGTTTCGGCGGTCCGGCGGACCAGGCGGGCCCGGCGGTCCTGGCGACCCCGAGCGGACCCTGCACAGCGCGTCGGTCGTCTCCGACGGCAAGGGTGGTTTCCGCACCGAGCTGACCCAGACCGGCAGTATCACCGCAGCTTCGGACGCGTCCATCACGGTCCGCAGCGCCGACGGCTACAGCCACACCTACCGCGTGGACGCCGATACCCGCAGGCCTCATCAACTGCTGCAGAACGGACAGCAGGTCACGGTGCGGGCGACGGAAACCAACGGCACGGATGACGCCACGGCGGTGCTACCGGCTCGATAGGGGTCGGCGTTCCTACAATTCGTTCGGTGAGCTTCTTCGAGGTCATCGAGACCGTAGGCAAGACGATCGACGGGATCGGCGTCGCTGTCATCGCCGTCGGTGCGCTGATCTCGGCGGCCGGGGCGATCCCCCGGCTCAAGACGGGGACCGCCTATCGGGCGTTTCGCGAACAGCTCGGCCGCTCCATCCTGCTCGGCCTGGAGTTCCTGGTCGCCGCGGACATCATCCGCACCGTCGCGGTCACCCCGGACGCCCGCAGTGTCGCGGTGCTCGGCGGCATCGTCCTGATCCGGACGTTCCTCAGCTTCTCGCTGCAACTGGAGGTCACCGGCTACTGGCCGTGGCAGAAGTCCCGCCAGCAGCAGGACGCCGCCGCCGCGGCCACGACCGCGCGCGTGCCGTGAGCAAGGAGAGCAGGCGGATCCGGCGCAAGCGGATCTTCGACGCGGTCCGCAAGACGCCGCCCGCACCACTGGCCCCGCCGGACACCCACGACCAGGCCGAGATCGCGGCGATGCTGCGGGAGATCGGCATCGCACTGGTGGAGGTCGAGCAGCCGACCCAGCTGGTGGAGGGGCGCCTACTCGAGATCGCCGCGCAGTACACCAGTGAAACCGGTGCGAATCCTCGTGCTGCCCACGATGTTGGTCATCCAGATCGGCACCCACGGATACGAAGTCGACGGGACCACGAGCTACTCGCTGCAACTCGACATGGCAGATCGCATCGACGACATCGCCAGCCTGGCCAGCGTCGGGGCGATCACCCCCGCCGACGCGATCGCGGCGATCAAAGAGGCGCGCGACCTCCGGCCGCGGTTCGGACCGGTGGCGACCACCATCGGATATGCCGTCACCACAGTGGGTTTCGGCATGGTGATCAACCCCACCTGGGCTTCCCTTCCCGGATACCTGTTCCTGGGCCTGATCGTGGGCGGCATCGCCCAGCTGGGCCGGCCGTTTCCGACGCTGAACACGGTGTTGCCCACGCTGGCCGCGATGCTGGTGACGATTCTGGCGACCTGGTTCGTCGCCGACACGGCGAACGACGGACTGCTGAGGGTCATCGCCCCGCCCCTGGTGGCAACCCTGCCCGGCATGGCGCTGACCATCGGCGCGATGGAACTGGCCAGCTCCCAGATCATCTCCGGCGCCAGCCGACTGGTCTACGGAATCGCCCAGCTGGCAATGCTGGTGTTCGGAGTCGCTCTCGGGGTGCACGTCGCCGGGGAGGTCCTCCCGCAGACACCCTCGACGCAGATGGGCGCGTGGTCGCTGTACGTGGCGATCGTCGTCGTGGCCGTGGGTCTCTACGTCTACCTGTCCGCCCCGCGCGGCTCGCTGATCTGGCTCGTAGCGTCCATCGCGGTGGCCCTGGTCGGCCAAGCGGTGGCGGGGAGGTTCGTCGCGGCCGCCTATTCGGGATTCATCGGCGCGTTCCTGTCGGTGCCGTTCGCGATGCTGGCGGCGCGGATCAAGACGTCACCGTCGGCGATCGTGATGATGCTGGCCGCCTTCTGGTCGCTGGTGCCGGGCGCATTGAGCTTCGAGTCGGTGAGCCAGGCCGCCACCGGAGGCAACGTCGGTGTGGCCAGCCTCGGGGTGACCGGTGCGGCGATCCTGTCCATCGCGCTGGGCACCGTCGTCGGGTGGAGCGTCTTCCACACCATCGACAGCCGGTTGCCGTGGCCGAAGGGACTGGCCCAACCAACCGTACGGTAGCTTCACCGGCGTGGACGACCTGACCGCAGTAGCCGACTGGATGTCGGGCCAGGGACTCGGCGAAGGCCCGATCGAGGACGTCACCGACATCGTCGGCGGCACCCAGAACATCATGTTGCGGTTCCGGCGGTCCGGCCGCGAATACGTGTTCCGGCGCGGGCCCCGTCACCTTCGCCCGGTCAGCAACAAGGTGATCCTGCGGGAGACCCGGGTGCTGGCCGCTCTGGCCGACACCGACGTTCCACACCCCCACCTCATCGCGGCGTGCGAGGACACCGCGGTGCTCGGCGACGCGGTGTTCTACCTGATGGAGCCTGTCGACGGTTTCAACGCCGGCTCGGCCCTGCCCGCGTTGCACGCCGGCGACGCGGGGATCCGGCACGAGATGGGGCTGTCGATGGCCGACGCGGCCGCCCGGCTCGGTGCCGTCGATCATGTCGCGGTGGGGCTGGCGGACTTCGGCAAGGCGGACGGGTTCCTGGAACGCCAAGTGCCGCGCTGGCTTTCAGAACTCGAGTCCTACAGCGGTTTCGACAACTATCCGGGGCCGCAGATCGGCGACGTCGAGTCCGTCGCCACCTGGCTGCAGAGCAACCAGCCCGCCGTCCTGGAAGCCCGGGATCATGCACGGCGACTACCACGCCGCCAACGTCATGTTCTCGCCCACCGGCCCGGAGGTCGTGGCGATCGTCGACTGGGAGATGTGCACCATCGGCGACCCGCTGCTGGACCTCGGCTGGATGCTCGCGACGTGGTTCGCACCCCGGCCGCGACCCGGTGCTGACCAACGTGCTGATGGACGCCGGCGGCCTGGCCACCCCCGACGAGCTGATCGAGCGCTACGCGCAGAACACCACCCGCGACCTGTCCAACATCGACTGGTACACGGTGCTGGCCTGTTTCAAGCTGGGCATCATCCTCGAGGGCTCCAACGCCCGCGCGGCTGCCGGCTTGGCGCCCAAAGAGATTGGCGATCGACTGCACATCGCCACCGTCCGCCTGTTCGAGCGGGCGCTGGCGACGATAGAAGGAGAGCGATGATCGACTTCGAGATTCCCGGAGACCTGGCGGCGTTGCGCGACGAGATTCGCGCCTTCGTCGTCGACACGATCGTGCCGTTCGAGCGCGACCCACGGGTCACCCGGCACGGCCCGAACGAGGAGCTGCGCTCCGAACTCGTCGGGCTGGCACGCGACGCGGGTCTGCTGACGTTCCAGGCCCCACGCCGCTTCGGCGGCCGCGAGCCCTCGCATCGTGAGCAGGCGGTGCTGTTCGAGGCCGCGGGGTGGTCCACGCTGGGACCCGTCGCGCTGAACTGCGCGGCGCCCGACGAGGGCAACATGTTCCTGCTGGCCAAGATCGCCAACTCCGATCAGGTGGAGAAGTTCCTGGTTCCGGTGATCGACGGCAGGCAGCGGTCGGTGTTCGCGATGACCGAACCCGGCGGTGCCGGTTCGGATCCCAACCAGCTTGCCACCGAGGCGGTCTTCGACGGCACCGACTACGTGATCAACGGCCGCAAGTGGCTCATCACCGGAGCCAACGGGGCGCGGACGTGGATCATCATGGCCCGCGTCGCACCGAATTCCCATGGCGCTGACGGCCCGACGCTGTTCCTGTGTGACGGGCAGACACCCGGTATCGAGCTCGAGCGGGTGATGGACACCATGGACCGCAACTACGTCGAGGGACACGGCGTGGTGCGGTTCGACAACCTGCGGCTACCGGCCTCTGCGGTGCTCGGTGAGGTGGGACAGGCCCTGCGCTATGCCCAATTGCGTTTGACCCCAGCCCGTCTGACGCATTGCATGCGGTGGCTGGGCGCCGCCTCGCGGGCGCATTCGATCGCGGTCGAGCACGCCCGTACCCGCACCGGATTCGGCAAGCCGCTGGGCGAGCACCAGGGCGTGGGCTTCATGATCGCCGACAACGAGATCGCCCTCCAGCAGTGCCGGCTGGCGATCTGGTGGGCGTGCTGGGCGCTGGACACCGGAGCCAAGGGCAGACACGAGAGTTCGATGGTGAAAGCCTATGTGTCAGAAGAGCTTTTCAAGGTCGCCGACCGCTGCGTGCAGATCCTGGGCGGGATGGGCATCTCGGACGAGACCCCCGTCGGCATGATCTTCTCCGACATGCGCGCGTTCCGCCTCTACGACGGGCCGACCGAGGTGCACAAGTACGCGATCGCCCGCCAGGTGCTGAGGAACCCGTCATGAGCGTCCTGGATTCGTTTCGGCTCGACGACAAGGTCGTCATCGTCACCGGCGCCTCCTCCGGACTCGGCGTGTCTTTCGCGCAGGCGTTCGCCGAGGCCGGTGCGCATCTGGTGCTGGGGGCACGCCGGGTGGAGCAGATGGCCGGCACCGCGGCGCTGGTCGAAGACGCCGGTCGCCGGGTGTACACCCGCAAGACCGACGTCGCCGATCCCGAACAGTGCCAGCACCTGGTGGATTCGGCCATCACGGAGTTCGGCCGGGTCGACGTTCTGGTCAACAACGCCGGCGTGGGCACCGCCGTGCCGGCGACCCGCGAGGCGCCCGACGAGTTCCGCAAGGTGGTCGACGTCAACCTCCACGGCTCGTACTGGATGGCGCAGGCGTGCGGTCGCGTGATGAAGCCGGGCAGCTCGGTGATCAACGTCTCCAGCGTGCTCGGCATCACCACCGCCGGACTGCCGCAGGCGGCCTACAGCGCCTCCAAGGCCGGGCGTCATCGGCCTGACCCGCGACCTGGCCCAACAGTGGGGTTCGCGCAAGGGAATTCGCGTCAACGCCCTCGCTCCCGGGTTCTTCAAGAGCGAGATGACCGACGAGTACGCACCCGGCTATCTGGACAGCCAGCTGCCGCGAGTCTTGTTGGGGCGCATAGGCGATCCGGCCGAACTGGCCGCTACCGCGGTCTGGCTCGCCTCACCGGCGGCCGGTTACGTCACCGGGCAGACGATCGTCGTCGACGGCGGTTTGACCGCGACGTAATTTATTGTCACGCAACGATAACCATTAAGCGTCGATTGCATTCCTCTCAGACGCCTCACGGGATTGATCACATTCCCCACAGGCGGATCTGCAACTCTGGATGCACTGGTCCCGAGCCGAGAGGTGTCATCCCTGTGTGGATTACCGTTTACCTCACCACGGCGGTCGTCGTCGCGTTCATGACGTGGCACATGAGCCATCACCTCCAGTCCTTCGAAAGGCCGACCGACGCCGCCCGCGGCGTCTGGTCGATCGTGGCCGGCGTCATCTGGCCGGTGATCCTGCTGGGCGTCGTGCAGATGCTGGCAATTCACCTCATCACCCGGCGACTGGGGCATGGACCCGGCCCCGCATGAGCTGCCCGTTCCGGTGCTGGCCGCCCGCTTCTGACTCGGGCTAGTGCCCCAGCCGGGCCCTCGCCACCTCCGCCGCACCGTTTCCGGTGACGAGCCACAGCGTGGTCAGTTCGGTGACGAGTTGATCCAGCGTGATCCTGGCGGATCCGTCGAGATAGGCCAGGATGGCCTCCGCAGTGCCACCCACCACGAACGCCGGGGCGATCTGCGCCAGCGGATCGCGTTCCAGTTCCACGCCGTGGACCGCGCGGGCCTGGCGGGTCAGCACCGACGTCAGGCCGCTGAGCACCTGTTCGCGGTGCCGGCGCAGGCTCGGAGTGGCCGCGACGCCGCCGAGGAGCACCCTGGCCCGGCGCGGATCGCGGACCAGCACCCGGACCAGCGCGTCGACGCTGGCCAGCGCCTGGCGTTCCAGCGGCTGGTCAGCGACCTCGGCGAAGGCAGCCAGCGTGGCGTCGCGCACCTCGTCGGCGACGTCGTCGACGACGGCCGACGCCAACTCGTCGAGATCGGCAAACCCCTGGTAGAAGTACCGCTTGTTGAGCCCGGCCGATGAGCAGATCTGCTCCACGGTGGCGCTTCGCCACTCGTCGGCGGCCATGACGTCCAGTGCCGCGTCCGTCAGCCGCCTGCGCCGCTCCAGCTTGCGGTCGGTTGCCGAGACGCCGCCGTAGCTGCGGGCCGGAGTGGACGACACGCGCTCCATGGTGTCACCTCCGGTCCTTGACGCCGCCCCGGGAATCTGGCACGTTTTTGTACCAGAAAACCAGGAGGGGTGCCAATGACCGTCAGCCCGCCACTGATGCCGTCGAAGCGGCGACTTCGAGCCGTCGGCGCGAGCGTCACCGAACTCTTTCCCAGCGCCGAGGAGCCACTGGCCAAGCCGCCGGCCGGAAGCTCGCTGAAGCCCGTCATGGGCAACTACGGTTTCCCGTTCCTGGGCCACCTGCTGACCACCCTGGTCGACCCGCTGGAATTCGCCCGCGATCGCTATGCCCGCTACGGACCGGTGTCATGGGCGGGCGGCGTCGGGTTCAAAGTGGTCGCCGCACTGGGTCCGGACGCGATGGAAGCGGTCTGGCTCAACAAGGACAAGGCGTTCTCCAGCACCCGCGGGTGGGCGCCGGTCATCGGGCCGTTCTTCCACCGCGGCATCATGCTGCTCGACTTCGAGGAACACCGCGACCATCGCCGGATCATGCAGCAGGCGTTCACCCGCAGCCGGCTCGACGGATATCTGCAGCTGATGAACCCGATCATCGACTCCACCCTCAGCGGATGGCAACCGCGGCAACGGTTCCCGTTCTATCCGTCGGCCAAGCATCTGCTGCTCGACCTCGCCGCGCAGGTGTTCGTCGGCGTCGAACTGGGCCCGGAGTCCGACCAGTTGACGCGCGACTTCAACGACACCGTGCGCGGCGGGCAGGCCGCCATCCGCGCCAACGTGCCCGGCGGGGTGTGGGCCCGCGGACTGCAGGCCCGCAAGCGACTGGAACGGTTCTTCCTCGACCTGCTGCCGGCCCGTAAGCGCGGCGACGGAACAGATCTGTTCACCGTGCTGGCGCAGAGTGAAACAGACGACGGGCTGCGGTTCAGCGACGCCGACATCGTCAACCACATGATCTTCTTGTTGATGGCCGCCCACGACACCAGTGCGATCGCGCTGTCGATGCTGACCTACGAACTGGGCCGTAACCCGTTGTGGCAGAGTCGGTTACGGCAAGAAGCGTTGACCGTTCCGGTCGACGTCAGCAGCTACGGCGGGGTGGACGAGTTGCCCCTGCTCGACCAGGCGTTCAAAGAGATCCTGCGGATGTACGCGCCGGCCGGCGCCCTGTTCCGGCAGGCCATCAAGGACACCGAGATCCTCGGGCACTTCGTTCCGCGCAAGTCGCAGATCGCGCTGAGCGTCCACGCGTCGATGCGGCTGCCCGACTACTGGCCGGACCCGGACACGTTCGACCCCAGCCGATTCGAGAACCCGGCCAATCGGGACGCATTGCACCGATACGCCTACTCCCCGTTCGGCGGCGGCGTCCACAAGTGCATCGGCCAGTACTTCGCGGGGATGACGGTCAAGACGATCCTGCACGGGATGCTGAGGCGGTTCGAGTGGACCGTGCCCGACGGCTACCGGGTGCCACTGACCTGGGGAACCGGGCCGATGCCCGACGACGACCTGCCGATCACCATGGAGCGCGTTCAGTCGGCGCTTTTCTGAGGGCAGTCGCCGGTGCCGTTCGCCGGGCACTTAGTGTGGAAGCCCGCAGCGAACCGGCATCGAGACCTGGGCTCGCTGTTATGAACCAGGGAGATGACCGGTGGCGAATCTGGGGCTTGGCGGTCTGTGGCTGTTTCTGATCATCGTCATCGCGGTCTCGATCGGGTTGGCCGTCGGCAGCATATGGCTGGCTAATCACGTCGCCGAAGACTCGGCCGCCAGACAATTCACCCCGACGCTGTCGCCGTTTCTGACGACGGTCGCACTGGTATACGGTGCCCTGATCGGCTTCACCGTCGTCGTTGCCTGGGAACAATTCTCCTCCGCCGAAGCGAACGTCACCGACGAATCCTCCACTGTGGCAACCATGTACCGTCAGACCGTTGCCATGCCCGGCCCGGAGCAGGCCAAGTTGCGGGAACTGCTGCGAACCTACACAACGGCGGTGCAATCCGAATGGGACGTGCAAGATCGCGGCAGAACCAGCGAGACCGCACGAAGCGCGATCACCCAGATGTATCGCGTTCTCGGGAATCAACAGCCTGACAAGGCGTCGAGCCCCATCAACGGGGAATTCCTCGGTCAGCTGACCTTGCTGACGTCACAACGCAACACCCGAATCCTCGACTCCAGACCGCGCATACCCGGGTTGTTGTGGGCCGGCATGTTGTTCGGTGGTGTGCTCCTGATCGGACTCATGGGGTTCATGCACCTGGAGAGCGATCTTGGTCACGTGATCCTGTCCAGCGGTGTCGCTGTCCTGCTGGGTCTGCTGATGTTCATCATCTTCTGGCTCGACCACCCCTTCGGGCGCCAATTAGGCGTCACGCCAGCACCGTTCGAGTACTCCGTGCAGGTCTTCGACGGCGTCGACCGAGGAACGTAGCCGCGGACACATCAGCGCGGCGGCGGTACCCCACAGCGTTCGCGGAAGTCGACCGCGGGTTGCCGGATGTCGTGCAGGGCTTGCTTCACATCCGGATTGGCGTCCAGATAGCTCTGCACCTGATCTTGAACCTGGTCCCTCGGTTGACCTTTGAGGCTGGTGAAGTAGTCGTTGACCGCGGGATTAAGGGTCAGATAGTTCGACGTGTCGAACGAGACGCCCGACATCACGCGCGCCAACTCAGCCGCCGTGCACGGCGGCGGGACGGGCGGCGGCGGGTCGGCCGCTGCGGTGGCGGCGGCACCGAGAAGCATTGCGCCGGCAAGAAATCCGGTGCCGATCGCTCCCTTCACCGCACGATCCGCGGCATGTACTGAGGGGAACATGGCTGACTCCTTCATCGGGTGACCAAGTGGCCGAAAATCATGAATATTCGCGGCAAAAGGAAGTTAATCAGAATGTACCGCGACTTTCTTGGCGAGCAGCGGTAATCTGCGGTTCTCAGTTAGAGAAGGACTCAGAAATGCAGCCTAGGCAGACTTACCTGACCGCGATGCTCGTGGCGGCGTCCGCCGTTGTGGCATCTACTCTTGCCCTCGCACCGCCGGCAGCAGCCGAATGCGTTTCATCGAAGGGACCCAGCTCCGTCACCCTGTGCTCGCAAGGCGATGCCCGTGTCAGCAATACGTCTCCCTTGCCGGCGATCACTCCTTATGTCCCTTATCCGTGTGACTTGGACTGGAGCTGCGACGCGGGCTTGTCTATCGCCCTCGGGAGCTGACAACCACGTTCGCGTTGCTGAATTGTTGACCGCGAATAGATTTCACGATCGCTGAGCTCAGAGCTGCCAGTCGTTGGAGCCGTCGTGCCTGCGTGTAGGTGCCGACGGAGTTCTTCACGATGATGGGATCACCGGCACCGAAGTTGTCGTAGAACCACTGCGCGTTGGCGGGACTGATGTTGATGCAGCCGTGACTGACGTCGCGCTTGCCCTGGTCGTCGACGGACCAGGGAGCGCTGTGTACGAAGTTGCCACTGTCGTCGAAGCGGACGGCTAGCTCGACCGTCGTCTTGTATCCGTACGTCGAGTTGACCGGAACGCCGTAGGTCGAGGAGTCCATCACCACCGACGGCATCTTCTCTTGGACGTAGTAGGTGCCGTTCGGGGTTTGGTGGCCGCCGGCTGCCATACCCATCGACATCGGCATGGTCTTCTCCACCACCCCGTTGCGGGTGATGGTCAGTTGGTGCGTGGCGTCGTCGGCCGTGGCCACCAGCGAGTCGCCGGTGCGGAAGCTGGACACCGCGCCACCCGCATCCACGGTCACCACGGTGTGGGCGGGCCAGAAGCTCAGCGGGCGCCAGCGCAACTGCGTGGGGGTCATCCAGTAGAACTTGCCTGCAACCGGCGGGACCGACGAGACGTGGATGGCGCTTTCCGTTGCGCCGGCGTCCTCGACCAGCCCGGGGAAGTTGATGATGATGGGCTGGGCCACCCCCACCGTCGAGCCGTTGACAGGCACGACGCTCGGCGGCGCGAAGGGCGCCGTGCCGGTGAACGGGGTCGGGTCCTGTGCCGCAGCGGGGTCGGCCCCGACTCCTCCCGGATCGGGATCGGCCAGCGCGGAACCTGCACCCAGCACGAGCACCAAGCCCGATATCGATGCCACTCCGACTGCCTTCAGAGCGGTGAAAAGGCTTTCTTTCGTCCAGCTCGACATGCGAATCAGTGTCGCATAGCGCCGACTCCGGCAGCTCTTGCGCGCAGCGCCGGTCGGCTCTTACTTCTGTCGCTTTCCGGTGCTCGCGCCCGTCTTGCTGGCAGACGTCGCCTGCGCCTTGGGCGCGGTATTGGCTTGAGGAGGCGTTGCGGCCGCCCCGCCCACGCGGAAGCTGTTGACCGCGATACCGGGTTTCGTCTTCGTGATGGTTTGACCGTCCTTGAAGACCGAACCGGCGAGGGTGAGCGGACCCGGGCCGGCTGTGACAGCATTGGTGGAGCCAAAGAAATTGAACCCCAAGTTCAAGTTGCCGGGAACACCGGCCTTGATGGTGTTGTGCGCCGCCTCCGGCGTTGACCACCAAGTTCAGGTTGCCCGGTCCACCCGCTGACAGGATGTTGGTGCTGCTGAACAGGTTGAAGATGGCATTGCGGTTGCTGCCGACGGGCCCACCGGAAGTCGAAACATTGTCGCTGCCCCCGATGCTCCTCGTCGAGTTCAGGTACCCGCCTTCTGCGTAGGCTTTGTTATTGCTGCCCAGCAGATTGGTGGCGGTGTCCAGATAGCCGCCGGTGACAGAAGCAATATTGTTGTTGCCGAACAGATTTCGCGCGAAACCGCCATAGCCGCCTTGGATCGTGGCGGTATTGCCGTTGCCGAGGAGGATTCGGGCCGAGTTGGCATAGCCGCCCGTGATGTCGATCGTGTTGCCGTCGCCCAAGACGTTTCGGGCCCAGTTCAGGTAGCCGCCCGTCGTCGTAACGGTGTTGTTGCTGCCGAAGATGTTGGTGGCGGTGTTCGAGAAGCTGCCCGTAGTCAGAACTTTGTTGGCGCTGCCGCCGATGTTGGTAGCCCAGTTCAACAGGCCGCCCGTGGCCGAGACCTCATTGTCGTCGCCGAAGAGGCCGGTGGCGAAGATTGAGGATGGAGCCCGAGCCTGTGGAGGCCTTGGAGTTGGTACCGACGACGATCGCCGCGCCGAGCAACCCGTCGGCGTGGGCGGTCGCGCCATTGCCGATCGCGACGGCGACACTGAGCAGGGTGCTGGAGCAGTCCGCGCTGTTGCCGATACCGAAGAACGACGCGCAGGTGGCGTTCGCCGAGGGCGCCAACCCCAAGCCGGCGCCGGCGATCACGCCGCTGACGACGGCGGTGGCAACCAGGGGGGCAGCCACCTTGCAGCGTGACTTTGCGATGCCGAATGCGGTCATTTCTCTACTCCAACTCACCATAGATGCGCTTTGCTCGACGGAGCTTAGCTCCCAACCCGCAATTTAGCGATTCCGTCAAAAGAGGGTCATTGCGACTGCAAGAGGCATGTGTGAAAGCGGCCAAGCACAACTGGCTTAGACGTCCGCCGTCCCGGGCGGGCATTCGCTGCTGGATCGGCACAAGCCATCAGAGAGGTCCATTTGAATGAGTGCGCCCGAAGGGATTCGAACCCCTAACCTTCTGATCCGTAGTCAGATGCTCTATCCGTTGAGCTACGGGCGCCTTCTTCAGTTGTTCGTGGCTGACGAATCAGCCGCGGCGGAGGCGAGAGGATTTGAACCTCCGGTCCCCTTTAAGAGGGACAACTCATTAGCAGTGAGTCCCATTCGGCCGCTCTGGCACGCCTCCTGAACTACCGAGCGTACCGACCGCGGCCCCAACCGCCGATGAGATTACACAGCCAGAACAGGGATGGCAAAGCAGATGCCACCGGCCCCTAGACTTGGCCAGGTGACCGCCCGCCTGCGCCCCGAACTGGCCGACCTGCCGGCCTACACCCCGGGCAAGACCGTGCCGGGCGCCATCAAGCTGGCGAGCAACGAGACCGTGCACGGCCCGCTGCCCAGCGTGCGGGAGGCCATCGCGGCGGCGGCCGAGACCATCAACCGCTACCCGGACAACGGCTACATCGAACTCAAGGAACACCTGGCCAAGCATGTCGACTTCGCACCCGAGCACATCGCGGTGGGCTGCGGCTCGGTGAGCCTGTGCCAGCAGCTCATCCAGATCACCTCCTCGGTGGGAGACGAGGTGATCTTCGGCTGGCGCAGCTTCGAGGTGTACCCGCTGCAGGTGCGCGTGGCCGGCGCCACCCCGGTGCAGGTGCCGCTGCGCGACCACACCTTCGACCTGGACGCGATGCTGGCCGCCATCACCGACCGGACCCGGCTGATCTTCGTCTGCAACCCGAACAACCCGACCTCCACCGTCGTCGACCCCGACGAGCTGGCCCGGTTCGTGGCCGCCGTGCCCTCCGACATCCTCATCGTCATCGACGAGGCCTACGTCGAGTACATCCGCGACGGCCTGCTGCCCGACAGCCTCGGGCTGGCCCGAGCTCACCCGAATGTGGTTGTGCTGCGGACCTTTTCGAAGGCCTACGGGTTGGCCGGCCTGCGGATCGGCTACGCCGTCGGCGATCCCGAGGTGATCACCGCACTGGGCAAGGTCTACGTGCCCTTCACCGCGACCACGATCTCGCAGGCCGCCGCGATCGCCTCCGTGCACGCCGCCGACGAACTTCTGGCCCGCACCGACGCCGTGGTCGCCGAACGGCGGCGGGTCACCGCCGCACTGGCCGAGCTGGGCTACGAATTCCCGCCCACGCAAGCCAATTTCGTCTGGCTGCCGCTGGCCGGGCACACGCTGGACTTCGTCGAGCAGGCCGCCAACGCCCGCGTGCTGGTCCGTCCGTACGGCACCGACGGCGTCCGGGTGACCATCGGCGCGCCCGAGGAGAACGACACCTTCCTGGCCTTCGCCGCCGACTGGATCAAGACCGTCAGCTGACGGGCCGCCGGCCGGTGAACGCGACCAGCCGGTCCAACGCGGAGGCGTCCTCCGGCACGTCGACCGGCTCGTCGAAACCCGCGCGCGCCCGGCCGTCCGGCGTGACGATCCGGTGCAGCCAGCCCCGATACGTAGTCGGTCAAGCGAGTCGGGCGCGTCGATCGGGCGTCCGGTCGCGGCCGCGTAATCCCAAGCGTGGACCAGGAATTCGAGTGAGAGGATGCCGGCCATGAACCGGGCCGGCGCCTCGCCAGAGCCGAACGGGACCGTGCCCGTCCAGCCCGCGCCGATGCCAGGCATCCAGCGCCGGGCGGGCGGCCGCGACGATCTGCCGTTCAACGGAGTCGTCGCGGTCGCGTTCGGGAATCTCCGCGCCGGCGGCCTTGCCGAGCGAGCGTGATCGAGTTCAGCAGGTGATCGGTCAGACTCGCGACGTCGAACTCGCGGCACGGCGTCTGCTTGGTCAACTCATCGGTGGCGATACCGTGCACCACCTGCTGGAGCACCTGAAGCGTCGCTTCGGCGCTGGCCAGCTCGTCTGCGGGTGGAGCTTCCGGTCCTGCGGTGAGTTCGTCAGCCATGACCCCACCGTACGACCGCACCGGAGCTGCGGGTGACCAGGGCGACGGACATGGGCGGCCGCATAGTGTTCGGTGGTAGCGCACGAGAAGGGACCTGAACAGCATGGGCAAGATCTACGACAACGTCAGCGAGCTGATCGGCCGCACCCCGCTGGTCCGGCTCAACCGGTTGACCGAGGGACTCGACGCCGACGTCACGGTCAAGCTCGAGTTCTACAACCCGGCCAACAGCGTCAAGGACCGGATCGGCGCGGCGATCATCGACGCCGCCGAGGCAGTCCGGTGAGCTGAAGCCCGGCGGCACGATCGTCGAGGCCACCAGCGGTAACACCGGCATCGCGCTGGCGATGATCGGCGCGGCCCGCGGCTACAAGGTGATCCTGACCATGCCGGAGACCATGTCCACCGAGCGACGGGTGATGTTGCGCGCCTACGGCGCCGAGATCGTGCTCACCCCGGGCTCCGAGGGCATGGCCGGCGCGGTGGCCAGGGCCAAGCAGATCATCGCCGAGACCGACAACGCGGTCTCGGCCAACCAGTTCGCCAACCCCGCCAACCCGGCGATCCACGAGAAGACCACCGCCGAGGAGGTCTGGGCGGACACCGACGGCAAGGTCGACATCTTCGTTGCCGGCATCGGCACCGGCGGCACCATCACCGGGGTGGGGCGCGTCCTCAAGTCGCGCAAGCCCGGGGTTCAGATCGTCGGCGTCGAGCCCAAGGACTCCCCGCTGCTGACCGAGGGCACCGCCGGACCGCACAAGATCCAGGGCATCGGCGCCAACTTCGTTCCCGAGGTGCTCGACCGCGAGAGCTACGACGAGATCATCGACGTCGAACTCGACGACGCCGTGCGGGTGGCCCGGGACCTGGGAACCGAGGAAGGCATCCTGGGCGGCATCTCGTCCGGCGCGATCGTCTGGGCGGCACTCGAACTCGCCAAGCGCCCGGAGAACGCCGGCAAGCTCATCGTCGCGATCGTCTGCGACTACGGCGAGCGCTACATCTCCACGGTGCTCTACGAGCACATCAGGGACTGACTCCGTGGGACTGCTGTCGACACTGCGCGAGGACCTGGACAACGCGCGCAGTCATGACCCGGCCGCGCGCGGCGACCTCGAGAACGCCGTGGTCTACTCCGGCCTGCACGCCATCTGGTCCTATCGGCTGGCCCACCGACTGTGGGCCCGGCCGGCGCTGCGCGGCGTGGCGCGGGTGCTGTCGCAGCTGACCCGTTTCCTGACCGGTATCGAGATCCATCCCGGCGCCACCATCGGCCGCCGGTTCTTCATCGACCACGGCATGGGTGTGGTGATCGGGGAGACCACCGAGATCGGCGACGACGTGATGCTCTACCACGGGGTGACGCTCGGCGGCCGGTCCCTGGAGCAGGGCAAGCGGCATCCCACCCTCGGTGACCGCGTCACCGTCGGCGCCGGCGCAAAGATATCTGGGGCCCTTGGTCATCGGTGACGACAGCGCGATCGGCGCCAACGCCGTCGTCACCCACGACGTGCCGGCGGACTCGATCGCCACCGGCATCCCGGCCGTCGTTCGTCCGCGCACCGAGAAGCAGCGGGAAACCCTTGTGGATCCGACGACCTACGTCGATCCCGCCATGTACATCTGAGGCCCGCCGATCGCCGGGCACTCGAACGCGGGTCCGGCCTGCATCGGCTGTCCGAACTTGTCCGATCCGAGCCCGGACGTCCGGTGATTAGCGTTCCGGCAAGCGTGAAGCGCCAGGCGCAACCCCCGAGGGGACATCATGTCGAACCAAATTGACGAATCAGGTGTGGCTCGCAGCCACCGCAAGCCTGAGGCCGCCCGCACCGGAAACTTCGCGGCACACTGGGTGTTTGGGGCATCGTCTTCGTAGTCGTGGCAGCCGCATCGCCCCTGGGTGTGATCGGCGGCCCGGTGCCGCTGGGCATCGGCATCGGCAATGGGACCGGCTTTCCCGCCATCTTCGTCGTCAGCACCGTGATCATCCTGCTCTTCGCGGTCGGGTTCACCGCCCTCACCCCGTACGTGCCGGATGCCGGCGCCTTCTACTCCTACATCGGCAAAGGTCTAGGCCGGATAACCGGTTTCGGCTTCGCGTTCGTCGCGCTGATCTCCTACCTCACGCTCGAGATCGCCGTCTACGGCCTGATCGGCCAAGGCGCCCAGGCATTGTTCGCCTCCTATGGCCTCCCGCAGATCCACTGGGGCATATGGGCATTCGTCGCTTTCGCGATCGTGACGCTGCTGGGCCACTTCAACATCGACCTGTCCCGCAATGTTCTGGGCGTCCTGCTGCTCGGTGAGGTTGCGATCGTGCTGGCGCTCGACGCCGCAGTCATCTTCACCGGTGGCCATGAGGGGTTGTCCACCGGCATCGTCACGCCGTCCGAAATCGTCTCGGGCGCGCCGGGTCTCGCACTGCTGTTCGCGATCCTGAGCTTCATCGGTTTCGAAGCGACCGCCGTCTTCCGCGACGAGGCGCGCGATCCGTTGCGCACCATCCCGCGGGCCACCTACCTGGCCGTCATCCTGATCGGCGTCTTCTACACGGTCTCGACGTGGGCGTTGATCAGCGCCTGGGGTGACAGCCGGGTGGTCGAGGCCGCCACCAACGATCCTTCGGGCCTGCTGCCGACGGCCACCCAGGAGTTCCTCGGCACGGCCGGGCTGCACATCGTGCAGGTCTTGTTCGTCACCAGCCTGTTCGCCTGCATCCTGTCGTTCCACAACATCGTTGCGCGGTACGTGTTCACGCTGTCCAACCGCAACGTCTTCCCCGACCGGCTCGGCGACGCCCACGAACGCCACCGTTCGCCGCACCTGGCGTCGGGCGCGGACGCAGTGATCGTCGGGGTGGCGATCCTCGTCGGCATCTTGTTCAAGCTCGACCCGGTGACGCAGTTCTACACCTGGCTGGCCGGCATCTCGACGGTCGGCATCACCACCCTGTTGATCGCGACAACCGTTGCGGTGCTGGCATTCTTCGCGCGCCGCAGGAAGGCCGGCCTGCTCGAGGTATCCACCTGGCGCGCATTCATCGCGCCGGGCCTTGGTCTGGTCGGCCTGGTGATCGCCTTTGGGCTGATCCTGCAGAACCTGCCGGCCTTGGTCGGCAATTCGACGCCCATCGCCATCGGTGTGGTGGCCCTGCTGGTTGCCTTCTTCGCCATCGGTGCCGGCATCGCGGCGCGGCGGCCCCAAGTGACACTGGAGTAAGGCCACGTCGTAGCCTCTTGCCATGAGCGAGCCCTACGAATCCCTCACCATCGAGGTCAAGGACAACGTCGCCCAGGTCACGCTGATCGGCCCCGGCAAAGGCAATGCGATGGGCCCGGCATTCTGGGCCGAGATGCCGGCCGCGTTCGCCGAACTGGACGCCGACCCCGAGGTCCGCGCCATCGTGCTGACCGGCTCCGGCCGCAACTTCAGCTACGGACTGGACCTGATGGCCATGGGCGACACGCTGTCGTCGGCTGAGCGGCGAGTCCGTCGGCTCGCCCGCGCGCGGAGTTCCACAAGAAGCTCAAGGGCATGCAGCAGTCCATCACCGCGGTGGCCGACTGCCGCACCCCGACCATCGCCTCGGTGCACGGCTGGTGCATCGGCGGCGGCGTCGACCTGATCAGCGCCGTGGACATCCGCTACGCCAGCGCCGACGCCAAGTTCTCCGTTCGCGAGGTCAAGCTCTCGATCGTCGCCGACGTGGGCAGCCTGGCCCGGCTGCCTCTGATCCTCAACGACGGCCACCTGCGCGAGCTGGCCCTGACCGGCAAGGACATCGACGCCGCGCGGGCCGAGAAGATCGGGTTGGTCAACGACGTCTTCGCCGACGCCGACGCCAGCCTGGCCGCCGCCCACGAGACCGCCGCCGAGATCGCCGCGAACTCGCCGCTGGTGGTGCACGGCATCAAGGACGTGCTCGACGAGCAGCGCACCGCCGACGTCGCCGCCAGCCTGCGCTACGTCGCGGCGTGGAACTCGGCGTTCCTGCCGTCGAAGGACCTCGGTGAGGGCATCAAGGCGATGTTCGAGAAGCGCAAGCCGGAGTTCACCGGCGAATAGCCGCCCCTGCTCTAGCCCGCCTTGATGGCGGGCACCGCCTTCGACGTGGCCAACGGCGGTCGGCTCGTCCGACGGCTGAGTGGTGGTCGTGGCACCCATGTTCATCGCGCTGACTGCCGGCGACGAGAACGGCGGGAACTTCGTCTCGGCACCGGAGTCCGCGGTGACGCCGTCGGGTGATGCGGTCGGCAGAGTGTGGGCCACGCCGAACAGAGCCAGCACGGCGAGAGCCCCGCTCCCGATGACGTCGCAGCCGAACCAAGCGAATCCGCAGTTTCGGATGAGTCGTCATGTCGACCAACACCTTTCGGACGTCTGGATAGCGTCGGCGTCGGACCAGTCACCAGGAGTGGTCGCGAGCAATCATTCGACGCCGTAATTCCGTTGTACGCCCGACGCAGGCGACCGGACGCATCTGTCCCAAGCGGATCCACAGAAGTCCGGGCCGACCGCCCACAGCGAGGACCGTCGCGAAGAGCGGTGGCGGAGGGATTTGAACCCCCGGTCGGTGTTAGCCGACTCTCGCTTTCAAGGCGAGTGCATTAGGCCGCTCTGCCACGCCACCGCCGACAAGCGTAGCGGTGCGCGCGGCTGCGCCGGCCGCCGAGTGTGGGGTTGATCGACGCCAAACCGCGCTGAGCGTGCCTCAACTCCACGCTCGGCGCAGACGGCGTTAGACGCGGCCGATCTTGGCCGACGAGCCGCCGCCCTTCAGCGAAGCGCTGATCCGTCGGCAGTTCTCGCCCATCGCGGCCATCTGCGGCCGCGACAGCGGGCCCAGGAAGTTCTCCCGCACGCCCCTGGCGTACGTCAGCATCGCTTCCTCGACGACCTCGCGGCCCTTGTCGGTGATGCTGGCCAGAACCCCGCGACCGTCGTCCGGGCTGGCTTCGCGCCGGACCAGTCCGGCGGTCTCCAGCCGGCGGATCTGGCGAGTCACCCGACTCGGCAACGACATGAGCTGCTCGGCCAGATCCCCCATCCGCGCCGAGCCCGTCTCGGAGTTGTCCAGGATCTCCAACAGCCGCACGTCGACCAGCGTCAGTTTGTGCTTGTCGACCAGTCCGCGATTCAACGTCCCATAAAGTCGTAGCGCCGCGTCGAGGAAATTCTGCCAAGCTCGTTCCTCGGCAATATCCAAACCCGGCATTTCACTAGCGGTCCGCCCCGCAATAATCCCACCCATATTGCAATCGTAAGCGACGCTACCGAGTTCGAGGCGAAAATGACGGTAGTACGTTGAGCGCATGCTACGCCATCGTCGCCGAGTCCTCCGACCAGCTGCCATGGCGGGAGGTGCCGGACGTCCAGCCCGAGCCCGGCGAGGTGCTGATCAAGGTCAGCGCGGCCGGTGTCAACCGGGCCGACCTGCTGCAGGCGGCCGGCAAGTATCCGCCGCCGCCGGGAGCCAGCGACATCCTCGGGCCTGGAGGTCTCCGGCGTCGTGGCGGCCGTCGGCGATGGCGTGTCGGAATGGACTGTCGGACAAGAGGTTTGCGCGCTGCTGGCCGGCGGCGGATACGCCGAGTACGTCGCGGTGCCGGCGGGCCAGGTGATGCCCATCCCGTCCGGTGTCAGCGTGCAGGACGCCGCCGCCCTACCCGAGGTGGCCTGCACCGTCTGGTCGAACCTGGTCATGACCGCGCACCTGACCCCCGGTGAGCTGCTGCTGGTCCACGGCGGCGCCAGCGGCATCGGCACGCACGCCATCCAGGTGGCCCGGGCGCTGGGCAATCGCATCGCGGTGACCGCCGGCTCGCGCGCCAAGCTGGACCTGTGCGCTGAATTGGGCGCCGAGATTCTCATCTCCTACCGCGACGAAGATTTCGTCGAGCGGGTTCGCGCGGCCACCGACGGCGCCGGCGCCGACGTAATCCTCGACATCATGGGCGCGGCCTACCTGGATCGCAACCTCGACGCCCTGGCGCCCGACGGCCGACTGGTCATCATCGGTATGCAGGGCGGGGTCAAAGGCGAGCTCAACATCGGCAAGCTGGTCGGCAAGCGGCTGCACGTGATCGGGACCGCGCTGCGCGGCCGGCCCGTCGACGGCGCCGACGGCAAGAGCGCCATCGTCGACGCCGTCGTGGCATCGGTGTGGCCGATGATCGGCGACGGCCGGGTGCGCCCGGTCATCGGTGCGCGGTATCCCGATCGCAGCAGGCAGCCGAGGCGCACCGCGCGCTGGCCTCCGGCGAGACGCTACGGCAAGGTGCTGCTGACCGTCAGCGAGTGAACGAGCTTCAGCCCAGCGACGCCAGCGCGCGCACCAGCTGGTCCACCTCGGCCATCGTCGAGTAGTGCGCCAGCCCGACGGTGACCGCGCCACCGATGTCGTTGACCCCGATCAGGTCCAGCACCCGCGAGTTGGCGTTGCAGATGGCCAGGATTCCGTTGTCGGCCAGCCGCTGCACCACCCGCTCGGCGGGCACGCCGGTGACCGCGAAGCTGACCACCGGGATGTGGATCTCCGGGCGGCCGATCACCATCACCAGCGGCAGCGACCGCAGCGACGTCATCAGGTAGTCGAACAGCTGGCTCAGGTAGCCGCCGGCCGATTGCATTGACAGCGCCAGTCTTTCGCGCCGGCTGCCGCGCGCCGACTCGTCGAGGGCGGCCAGGTACTCGACGCTGGCGACCACACCGGCCAGCATCCCGTACTGGTGTCCGCCCAGCTCGAGGCGGGCCGGTCCGCTGGCGTAGGGGTTCATCGACACCGAGCCGAACGATGTCGATCAGCGCCGGGTTGCGGAACACCAGCGCGCCGATCGGCGGGCCGCCCCAGGCCGGCGCGTTGAGCGCCACGCACGTCGGCCTCGACCTCGTTGATGTCGAGCAGCAGATAGGGCGCCGCGGCGGAATGGTCGACCACGACCAGACCGCCGACGTCGTGCACCAGCTTGGTGACCGCCCCGACGTCGGTGACCGTGCCCAGGGTCGAGGACGCCGACGTCATCGCCACCAGCCGGGTCGGCGGGGTGATCAGGCTCTCCCACTGCCACGGCGGCAGCTCGCCGGTCTCGATGTCGACCTCGGCCCACTTCACCTTGGCGCCATAGCGGTTGGCCGCGCGCAGCCACGGCGCGATGTTCGCCTCGTCGTCGAGGCGGCTGACCACCACCTCGTAGCCGATCCCGGCCCGCGACGACGACGCATCGGCCAGCGAGGTCAGCAGGATCGAGCGGTCGGCGCCCAGCACCACCCCGGCTGGGTCGCCGTTGACCAGGTCCGCGATCGCCTGCCGGGCCGCGTCCAGCACCGCCACACTGCGCCGGGCCGACGGATGCGGGCTGGCGATGTTGGTCGCAGAGCCGCGGAACGCCGTCGAGACCGTGGTGGCGACCGACTCGGGGATCAGCATCCCGGCCTGGGCGTCGAAGCGCATCCATCCGTCGCCCAGCGCGGGGTGCAGACCGCGCACCCGGGCGACGTCGTACGGCATGAAGCCCACCTTAAGCGTCAGTGATTTCGCTAGCGAGACAGCGATGGTGCCTCCGGCCCCCGCCGACGGCCTGAGGCCAGGGTCACCTGGGCAGCCATACTAGTCCAGTGAACTTCGGGTTCGGAGTCCTGATCGCGGTCTTGTTGCTGACCCTGCCGGGTGCCGTCGTGGCGCGGGCGGGGCGGTTGAGCTGGCCCGTCGCGATCGCCGTCGGCCCGGCGTTGACGTACGGCGTTGTGGGCCTGGCCATCATCCCGTTCGGTGCCCTCGGGATCCCCTGGAACGCGCTGACCGCGTTGGCCGCCCTGGTCGTTGTCACCGCAATCGTCCTGGGTTTGCGGATCTTGCTGGCCCGGTTCCGTGACCGCGGCTCCGAGGCTCCTCCGGTGTCGCTGTGGCCCGCCCTGACCGTGGCCGCAGGTGTGGTGTTCGGTGCGCTCGCGATCGGCTTCGCGGCCTGGCGTGGGCTGCCGCACTGGCAGTCGATCCCGAGCACCTGGGACGCGGTGTGGCATGCCAACACCATCCGGTGGATCCTCGACACCGGTCAGGCGTCGCCGACCCACATGGGTGAGCTGCGCAACGTCGAGACGCACGCCGCGCTGTACTACCCGTCGACGTTCCACGCCCTGGGCGCGGTGCTGGCTCAGCTGACCGGCGCCGCGCCCACCACCGCCTACACGCTGAGCTCGCTGGCGGCCGCGGTGTGGCTGTTCCCGCTCAGCGCTGCGTTGCTCACCTGGCAGCTGCTGCGGCCGCGCCCCGGGCAGGAGCGGAGCGACCGGGTGGCGCACCGCCAGTGGCGCACGCGGGCGCGCCACCGCCGCCGCGCTGTCGGCGTCGTTCACGTCGGTGCCCTACGTGGAGTTCGACACCGCCTCGATGCCCAACATGGCCGCCTACGGCATCGCGGTGCCGGCCTTCGTGCTGATCACGTCGTCGCTGCGCAACCGGGACCGCATCCCGCTGGCGGTGCTCGCGCTGATCGGGGTGTTCTCCGTTCACATCACCGGCGGCGTGGTCGTCGTCACGTTCGTGGTCGCCTGGTGGCTGCTGCGAGGCGCTCTGGCGTCCGGTGCTGGGCCGGGTACGCGACTTCGTCACGCTCGTCGTCATCGCCGTGCCGACCCTGGCCGTCCTGCTGCCACAGTTCCTCGGGGTGCTTCAGCAGGCGGAGATCATCGCCGGGCACGCCTTTCTCACCCATCAGGGCCGCAAGCGAGCGCTGTTCGACGCGATCGTCCAGCACACCCGCCACCTCAACGACTTCCCGATCCAGAATCTCCTCATCGCGCTGGCGGGCGCGGGCTTCGTTCTGCTGCTGATCAAACGAATCTGGTGGCCGGCCGCGGTGTGGGCTGCTGCTGGTCATCTCGATCGTGCATTCGTCGGCCCCGTTCGGCGGCCCGATCGGGACGATCACCGGCATGTACAGCGACCTGTTCTACAGCGACCCGCGCCGGCTGTCGGCGGTGGTCACGATGCTGCTGGCCCCGATGGCCGGTGTCGCGCTGTGGTCACTGGCGCTGCTGGTGGTGGCGGGGGCTCGGCGGCTGACCCGCCGCTTCGGCGACCGCGACCCGGATCGCGGGTTCTGGATCGGCGCGACGGCTGCGCTCCTGGTCGTCGCGGTGTTCGGAATGGCCTGGCACTACTTCCCGCGGCACCGGCACCTGATGGGCGAGAAGTACGACCAGGTGATGGTCGAGCGACAAGCTTCTGCAGGCCATGGCCCACCTGGCCACGCTGCCGGGGGCCCGCGACACCGTGATCGGAGACGCCAACACCGACGGCACGGCCTGGATGTACGCGGTCGCGGGCCTGCATCCGCTGTGGACGCACTACGACTATCCGGTGCAGCAGGGCCCCGGCTACAACCGCTTCATCTTCTGGGCCTACGCCGACGACGCCGACCACGATCCGCGGATCGCCGAGGCCGTCAAGGCGCTGAACATCCGCTACGTGCTGACCAGCACCCGGGTGGTCCGCGGGTTCGTCATGCCGGACGGTCTAGTGTCACTAGGCAAGTCCGAGTCGTGGGAGAAGATCTACGACAACGGCGAGGCCCGCATCTACGAGTGGCGCGGGGCTGTGCCGGCGGACACCCAATGAAACTGGGACCAGAGGGAATGCTCAGGCCATGACGGCCAACACCGACGACGACAACATCGAGATCATCAGCAGCCCCGACGCCATGGCGGCGCAGGACGACGAGGACCAGCGCTCGATCACCGACCTGGTCGAGCAGCCGGCCAAGGTGATGCGGATCGGCACCATGATCAAGCAGCTGCTCGAGGAGGTCCGGGCCGCACCGCTGGACGACGCGAGCCGCAGCCGGCTGCGCGAGATCCACGCCACCTCGATCCGCGAGCTCGAAGACGGCCTGGCCCCCGAACTCCGCGAGGAGCTCGAGCGCCTGGCGCTGCCGTTCTCCGAAGACAAGGTGCCCTCGGACGCCGAACTGCGCATCGCCCAGGCGCAGCTGGTCGGCTGGCTGGAAGGTCTGTTCCACGGCATCCAGACCGCGCTGTTCGCCCAGCAGATGGCGGCCCGGGCTCAGCTGGAGCACATGCGCGGCCAGGGTGCGCTGCCGCCCGGCATGGGTCAGCCCGGCGTGCCCGGAGGGCCCGGTCATGGGACCGGGCAGTACCTGTAGCAGAGCCGTCCGTTGTCAGCCGATCCCTTCATCGAAACCCGCGACGCCTGGGTCGAGTTCCCGATCTTCGACGCGAAGACCCGCTCGCTGAAGAAGGCGTTCCTCGGCAAGGCCGGTGGCGCGATCGGACGCAACACCGAGAACGTCGTCGTCATCGAGGCGCTGCGCGACATCACGCTGTCGCTGAAGATGGGCGACCGCGTCGGCCTGGTCGGCCACAACGGCGCGGGCAAGTCGACGCTGCTGCGGCTGCTGTCGGGCATCTACGAGCCGACCCGCGGCTCGGCCACCGTACGTGGCCGTGTCGCACCGGTGTTCGACCTCGGCGTCGGGATGGACCCGGAGATCTCCGGCTACGAGAACATCATCATCCGCGGGCTGTTCCTCGGGCAGACCCGAAAGCAGATGGCTGCCAAGGTCGACGAGATCGCCGAGTTCACCGAACTCGGCGAGTACCTGTCGATGCCGCTGCGCACCTACTCGACCGGTATGCGGGTGCGGCTGGCGATGGGCGTGGTCACCAGCATCGACCCGGAGATCCTGTTGCTCGACGAGGGCATCGGCGCGGTGGACGCCGACTTCCTCAAGAAGGCGCAGTCGCGGCTGCAGAGTCTGGTCGAACGATCCGGAATCCTGGTGTTCGCAAGCCATTCCAACGAGTTCCTGGCCCGGCTGTGCAAGACCGCGATGTGGATCGACCACGGCACCATCAAGATGACCGGCGGGATCGAGGACGTGGTGCGCGCCTACGAGGGTGAGGACGCCGCCCGGCATGTCCGCGAGGTGCTCGAGGAGCACAAGAGCGACTGGTCGTCGGCATGACGGACATGGTCTGCGCCGTCGTCGTCACCCACCGGCGTCCCGACGAGCTGGCCAAGTCGCTGGATGTGCTGACCACCCAGACCCGGATGGTCGACCACCTGATCGTCGTCGACAACGACAACGACGAGCGGGTTCGTGACCTGGTCGCGGGCCAGCCGGTGCCGACCACCTACCTCGGCTCACGCCGAAACCTCGGTGGCGCAGGCGGATTCGCGCTCGGGCATGCTGCACGCGCTGGCCCTCGGGCGCGGACTGGGTGTGGCTGGCCGACGACGACGGCAGACCCGAGGATGCCGACGTGCTGGCCACCCTGCTGGCCTGCGCGCAGAAGCACGGACTGGCCGAGGTCTCGCCGATGGTGTGCGATCTCGACGACCCCGACCGGCTGGCCTTCCCGCTGCGGCGCGGACTGGTGTGGCGTCGGCGAGTCGGCGGAACTGCGCACCGACGGGTGCTGGACAAGACCTGCTGCCCGGGATCGCCTCGCTGTTCAACGGCGCACTGTTCCGCGCGGAAACCATTGTCGCCGTTGGGTGTTCCGGATATTCGGCTGTTCGTGCGCGGCGACGAGGTCGAGCTGCACCGGCGGCTGGTGCGCAGCGGCCTGCCGTTCGGCACCTGCCTGGACGCGGTGTACCTGCACCCGTACGGCACCGACGAGTTCAAACCGATCCTCGGCGGACGCATGCACACCCAGTACCCCGACGACCCGACCAAGCGGTTCTTCACCTACCGCAACCGCGGATACCTGTTGTCGCAGCCCGGCCTGCGCAAGCTGCTGCCGCAGGAGTGGCTGCGGTTCGGGTGGTACTTCCTGGTCACCCGCCGCGACCCGGCCGGCCTGCGCGAGTGGTTCCGGTTGCGCCGCCTGGGCCGTCGCGAGCACTTCGGTCCGCCGGACCGCAGACACCGGGAGCAGCCGTGACGTTCACCGACGCCGCCGCACAGTCGAAGACCTTCACCCGCGCCTGGGGCGACCTGACGGACGGCTACCGCAAGCGTGAGCTGTGGCTGCACCTGGGCTGGCAGGACATCAAGCAGAAGTACCGCCGGTCGGTGCTGGGGCCGTTCTGGATCACCATCGCCACCGGCACCACCGCCGTGGCGATGGGCGGGCTGTACTCCCAGCTGTTTCACCTCGAGCTGTCCGAGCATCTGCCCTACGTGACGCTCGGGCTGATCATCTGGAACATGATCAACGCCTCCATCCTCGAGGGCGCCGACGTGTTCATCGCCAACGAGGGCTTGATCAAGCAGTTGCCGACCCCGCTGAGCGTGCACGTGTACCGGCTGGTGTGGCGGCAGATGATCCTGTTCGCGCACAACATCGTCATCTACGTCGTGATCGCGTTCATCTTTCCCAAGCCGTGGTCCTGGGCGGACTTGTCGGTGATCCCGGCGCTGCTGCTGATCATGCTCAACTGCGTGTGGGTGTCGTTCTGCTTCGGCATCCTGGCGACCCGCTACCGCGACATCGGCCCGCTGCTGTTCTCGGTGGTGCAGCTGCTGTTCTTCATGACGCCGATCATCTGGAATGCCGACACCTTGCGGCAGCAGGGCGCCGGCAAGTGGGCCAAGATCATCGAGCTGAACCCGCTGCTGCACTACCTCGACATCCTGCGGGCACCACTGCTGGGCTCGCATCAGGAACTGCGGCACTGGCTGGTGGTGATCGCGCTGACGGTGCTCGGCTGGCTGGTGGCGGCACTGGCGTTGCGGCAGTTCCGGGCTCGGGTTCCGTACTGGGTGTAGGACTCGACGCTCTTGTCATAGCGCGCTGGCATACTCGAACACGTGTTCGATGATGGGCTCGTTTCCGCTGATGACGCGGCTGTTGTGGCCGCCATCGAGGAGTGGGCGGCCAGCGAGGCGCGGGCGGCTGCGCGCCGGCTTGCGGCCATCGGGGAGCTGGTGCGTCGGCGCTGCAGCGACGACGAGCGGGCGCGCTGGGCCTGCGATTCCTGGGATGCCGCGGCTGCCGAAGTCTCGGCGGCGCTCGGTGTGACTCATGGCCGCGCCTCGGGTGAGATGCATCTGAGCCAGGCGCTGCGTCATCGCCTGCCACGCGTTGCCGAGCTGTTCATGGCCGGGCGGCTGAGCTACCGGGTGTGCAGCGCCATCGCCTGGCGCACGGACTTGGTCGAGGACGACGAGGCGCTCGCCCTCATCGATGGCGCCCTGGCCGAGGCCGCGCTCAGTTGGGGTCCGCTGTCGGACTACAAACTCGAGCAGGCCATCGATGTGTGGATCGACCGCTACGACCCGGGTGCGCTGCGACGGACCCGGGCGAGCGCCCGCAGCCGCGACGTCAACGTCGGATCCCGAAACGACGAGACGGGTACCAGTTCGATCTGGGGTCGGCTGTATTCGACGGATGCCGCGATGCTGGATCGCAGGCTGACCCAGATGGCGCACGGCGTCTGCGAGGACGACCCGCGCACCATCGCCCAACGCCGGGCCGACGCGCTCGGCGCCCTGGCGGCCGGGTGCGGACCGGCTGGCCTGCACCTGCGGATCGCCGAACTGCCCCGCGGCCGATGACGACGGGCGCGCGGCCGGCGTCGTCATCCACGTGCTGGCCGAGGCCGCCGCTCTGGACGCCGAACCCGATCCGGCCATGTCGGGAGAGTCGACTTCGCGGCCGCGCGTCACCAGGGACACCACGCTGGCCGAATTGCTGGCCCCCCGACCGAACCCGCGCCGACTGCGACACCGTCCACCGCGGTCATCGCCGGCCGCGGCGGGATCGTTCCGCCACCGCTGCTGGCGGAGCTGATCCGGTCCGGAGCCAAGGTGCGCCACGTGCGCCGTCCCAGCGACGAGCCGGAGCCGGGCTATCGGCCCTCGACGGCGTTGGACGAATTCGTCCGGCTGCGGGACTCTGACCTGTCGGTTCCCGAATTGCGATGTACCCGCCGAGCTCTGCGATGTCGACCACACGATTCCGTGGCCCTGGGGCCCGACGCATGCGTCGAACCTCACGTGCAAGTGCCGAAAACACCACTTGCTCAAGACTTTCTGGGCCGGATGGTCCGATCGGCAGCTGCCCGACGGCACCCTCGTCTGGATTTCACCAGCCGGCAAGAAGTACGTGACCCATCCCGGCAGCCGGCTGCTCATCCCGCAGTGGAACACGACCACCGCTGAGCTACCTCGGCCCACCGGCGACCCACCGCGAGCGACCGGTCTGATGATGCCGGCGCGGCGACGAACCCGTGCCGCGCAACGCGCCTACCGCATCAGATGCGAACGCGCGCTCAACGACGCCTACGTCGCGGAGCGCAACAGCGCGGCGCCGTTCTAGCTGGGGTACGACCCGTGGTCGGGTTCCGGGCCGAATTGGAAACGCCGACCGGAGATCTCGGAGGGCGTGATGCGCACGAAGCGCAGCTTCTCGGTGGGCACCCAGGGCAACAGTTGTGCGCGCTCGGCGTCGTGGATGTCATCCGACGAGCTCAACACCTGGGCGGTGCCACGGATGATGACGCTCCAGCCCTCGGCGACGGTGTGGTCGTCGGCCTCGAAGAGCACCTTGTCGTTCATGACCGTGCTGAACAGCTTGGTGCCCTCGGCGGTTCGGAACAGCACCGTGCCGTCCTGGGTGACGAAGTTGACCGGGAAGAGCTCCAGCTGATCGCCGATGTGCGTGACCAGCCGACCCAGCGAGACGCTGTTCAGCAGATTCCAGCTCTCGCCGTCGCTGAGTACCGTGATCGGGCCCTGTTCGTCTGCCATGGGCAGATTTTGCCCTGGCAAGCCGGAATGCGCATAGGGTCGAACGGCCCTTCGCGTTGTCCAGCCGCGCGGCTCGCGGTCGGTGGACGGGCTTACGCCGAAGTCCTCAGCGCCGAGCAGACAGCCCGAACCTGCTGAGCAACACCGAGATCCGCGGCCCCCTCAGCCCAGGTACGCGCTCAGTCGGTCAGCGTGGCCAACTCGGCCCGCAGGTTGCTCTGCGCCGCGCCTTCCCACTGTTCGCGGGCCTGCTCGGTCCGGAACACCCCCTGCCCCTCGAGCAGACCCACCAGCACCTGCAGGCGTCCCTTGCGGAAGACCTCGTCGGGGATGTGCGCATACTCCGCGCGGATGTCGGCGGTGTTGAGGGCGTACCGCTCCCGCGGCACGGCCAGCGACGCCAGATCCGCGTCGGAGAGCACCTCGCCGTTGTGGTCGCCCGGCGCGGGATCGTGGGTGATGGTCATCCGCACCAGTCGCGCCACCTCGTCGATCAGCTGTGGCTCCAGGTCCAGCCCGGACAGATCGCCCTCGGCTCGGCGGGCGCTGCGTTCCTCGTCATCGGGCAGGCCCGCGTACACCGAGTCGTGGTACCACGCGGCGAGCCGCACGGCATCGGCGTCGTCGGCGTAACCAGCAAGTTCCTCGACGTGGGCGAGGATGTCGCGCAGGTGGCCGACGCCGTGATAGCGCCGGTGCGGTTCGGACCAGGAGGCCAGCAGTTCGCGGCCCACCGCTGCCACGTCCGGGTTCGCGGTGTGCCGGGCGAGTAGCGCCGCCCATGTCTCGAGCAGATCCTGCACACCACCATGGTGCACACGCCGGCGGGTAGAGCGAAGCGACACGGGAAAGAAACAAACTAAGCTTCCCGGGTGTCCGAGATAGCCCCGCCGACACCCCTGAGCCTCAAGACGCAGGTGGTGCGGTTCGTCGTCACCGGTGGGTTGTCGGCGATCGTCGACTTCGGGCTCTACGTGCTGCTGCTGCATCTCGGACTCCGCGACGCCGTCATCCTCGGTATCCCCGGGGTCAACGTCGCCAAGACCATCAGCTTCATCGCAGGCACCACGACCGCCTACCTGATCAACCGGCGCTGGACGTTCCAGGCGACGGCCAGCAGGGCCCGCTTCGTCGCGGTGATCGTCCTCTACGCGATGACCTACGGCGTGCAGATCGGCATCAACTACCTCTTCTATCTGAAGTTCCAGGGCCAGCCCTGGGGCGTGCCGGTGGCCTTCGTGATCGCGCAGGGCACCGCGACCGTGATCAACTTCATCGTCCAGCGGGTCTGGATATTCCGGCTGCGATGACCGCAGGGCCCCGCACGGTACCCTCGTCACGATGTCCGCAACCACGACAACCCGACGTCTGACCGGCTGGGGGCGCACCGCGCCCACCGTCGCCGAGGTGTTGTCGACGCCGGATCCGGAGGAGATCGTCAAGGCCGTCGGCGCCGCGCCGCCGACGGCAGCCACCGCGGCGTGATCCCCCGCGGCCTCGGCCGCTCCTACGGCGACAACGCCCAGAACGGCGGCGGCCTGGTCATCGACATGACGGCGCTGGACCGCATCCACTCCATCGACGCGGAGAGCCGGATCGTCGACGTGGACGCCGGAGTGAACCTCGACCAGCTGATGAAGGCCGCGCTGCCGTTCGGGTTGTGGGTACCCGTGCTGCCCGGCACCCGGCAGGTCACGGTCGGCGGCGCCATCGGCTGCGACATCCACGGCAAGAACCACCACAGCGCCGGCAGCTTCGGCAACCACGTGCGGTCCATGGAGCTGCTCACCGCCGACGGCAAGGTCCGCACCATCACCCCGGACGGCGAGAACGCCGACCTGTTCTGGGCGACCGTGGGTGGCAACGGACTGACCGGCATCATCCTGCGCGTCACCATCGAGATGACGCCCACCGAGACGGCCTACTTCATCGCCGACGGTGACGTCACCGACGGCCTCGACGAGACCATCGCCTTCCACAGCGACGGCAGCGAAGCCAACTACACCTATTCCAGCGCCTGGTTCGACGCGATCAGCGCTCCGCCGAAGCTCGGCCGCGCCGCGATCTCCCGCGGCTCGCTGGCCCGCCTGGACCAGCTGCCCAAGAAGCTTCAGAAGAACCCGCTGAAATTCGATGCGCCGCAACTGCTTACGCTGCCCGACATCTTCCCCAACGGGCTGGCCAACAAGTACACCTTCGGCCCGATCGGCGAACTGTGGTACCGCAAGTCGGGCACCTACCGCGGCAAGGTCCAGAACCTGACGCAGTTCTACCACCCGCTGGACATGTTCGGAGAGTGGAACCGGGCCTACGGGCCGGCCGGCTTCCTGCAGTACCAGTTCGTGGTGCCGACCGAGGCGGTCGAGGAGTTCAAGGCGATCATCGTCGACATCCAGCGTTCGGGGCACTACTCGTTCCTCAACGTGTTCAAGCTGTTCGGCCCCGGTAACCAGGCGCCGCTGAGCTTCCCGATCCCGGGCTGGAACGTCTGCGTGGACTTCCCGATCAAGGCCGGACTCAACGAGTTCGTCACCGAGTTGGACCGCCGCGTGCTGGAGTTCGGCGGACGGCTCTACACCGCCAAGGACTCCCGCACCACCGCGGAGACCTTCCACGCCATGTATCCGCGCATCGACGAATGGATTGCGGTGCGCCGCAAGGTGGATCCCGACGGGGTGTTCATGTCCGATATGGCCCGACGCTTGGAGCTCTCCTAAATGGTCTTCGATGCCACCGGCAACCCGCAAACCATCCTGCTGCTGGGCGGAACGTCCGAAATCGGCCTGGCCATCTGCGAGCGCTACCTTCGTGACACCAAGGCCCGGGTCATCCTGGCCGACCTGCCAGGTGCACCCAAGCGCGAAGCGGCCATCGCACAGCTGCAGGCCGCCGGCGCCAAGTCGGTCGAGTACCTCGACTTCGATGCCCTCGACACCGCGAGCCACCCCGCCGTCATCGAGTCGGCCTGGGCCGACGGCGATGTCGACGTCGCGATCGTCGCGTTCGGCATCCTCGGCGACGCCGAAGAACTGTGGCAGAACCAGGCCAAGGCCGTGCTGTCCGCCCAGATCAACTACACCGCAGCCGTTTCGGTGGGCGTGCTGATCGGCCAGAAGATGCGCGCCCAGGGCTTCGGGCAGATCATCGCCATGAGCTCGGCGGCCGGCGAGCGGGTGCGTCGCTCCAACTTCGTCTACGGCTCCACCAAGGCGGGCCTGGACGGCTTCTACCTCGGACTCGGAGAAGCGTTGCGGGAGTTCGGAGTTCACGTCCTGGTCATCCGGCCCGGCCAGGTGCGGACCGCCACCACGCTGGAGCACTGGAAGGCCACCGGCGCCAAGGAGGCGCCGTTCACGGTCGACAAGGAGTACGTCGCCGAACTGGCGGTGACGTCCGCGGCCGCGGGCAAGGAGCTCGTGTGGGCGCCCGGGCAGGTTCGCGTGTTGATGTCGGTGCTGCGGCACATTCCGCGACCGATCTTCCGCAAGCTGCCGATCTAGGCGCGGCGCCGGTGCAGCAACGCTGCTGGCCACTGCGGGCCAGATGATCGCGGCAATGGCTGTGGCCGTGGTGGTTTCGGTCGTCGCGCTGATCGCGATCTCCCGTGTCGAGTGGCCGGCGTTCCCGTCGTCGAACCAGCTGCACGCCCTGACCACGGTCGGTCAGGTCGGCTGCCTGGTGCTGCTGCTGGGCACCGGGCTGGCGTGGCGGCGCGGACACCGAGTGGGCCGCCAGAGTCGCTGCGGCGGTGTTCCTGTCGGCCTTCACCGTCGTCACCCTGGGCATGCCGCTGGGCGCGACCAAGCTCTACCTGTTCGGCATCTCGGTGGATCAGCAGTTCCGCACCGAGTACCTGACCCGGCTCACCCACAGCCCGGCACTGCACGACATGACCTACGCGGGGATGCCGCCGTTCTACCCGCCCGGCTGGTTCTGGCTCGGCGGGCGGGCCGCCGCGCTGACCGGAACCCCGGGCTGGGAGATGTTCAAGCCGTGGGCCATCACCTCCATCGCCATCGCCGTGGTGCTGGCGATGGTGCTGTGGTCGGCGCTGATTCGCTTCGAGTACGCGCTGATCGTCACCACCGCCACCGCGGCGGTCACCCTCGCCTACAGCTCGCCGGAGCCCTACGCCGCGATGATCACCGTGCTGATCCCGCCGGTGCTGGTGCTGGCGTGGTCGGGACTTCGGGGGGCGACGAGGAAGGGCGGCTGGGCGGCCGTCGTCGGCGTCGGCATCTTCCTCGGTGTCGCCGCCACGTTCTACACCCTGCTGCTGGCCTACACCGCGTTCACGGTCGCGGTGATGGCCGCGCTGGTGGCGATCGCGCGCCGCAGTGTCGAACCGCTGCTGCGGCTGGCCGTCATCGCCGCCCTCGCCGCGGCGATCGGGGCCATCACCTGGCTGCCGTTCCTGCTGCGCGCCGCCCGCTCGCCGATGAGCGACACCGGCAGCGCCCAGCACTACCTGCCCGCCGACGGCGCGGTGCTGACCTTCCCGATGCTGCAGTTCTCGCTGCTCGGCTCGCTGTGCATGCTGGGCACGCTGTGGCTGGTCTGGCGGGCTCGCAGTCCTCGGTCGCGCCGCCGCGCTGGGCATCGGTGTCCTGTCGCTGTACGCCTGGTCGCTGCTGTCGATGCTGACCACCCTGGTCGGCACGACGCTGCTGTCCTTCCGGCTGCAGCCCACGCTGACCGTGCTGCTGGCTGCGGCCGGTGCGTTCGGCTTCATCGAGGTGGCGCTGGCGTTGCGCGACCGCTGGACGCCGCACGATCATCCCGGTGGCGGCGGCGATCGGTCTGATCGGTGCCATCGGATTCAGCCAGGACATCCCCGACGTCCTGCGGCCCGACCTGACGGTCGCCTACACCGACACCGACGGCAACGGCCAGCGCGGCGACCGCCGGCCGCCCGGCGCCGAGAAGTACTACCCCGAGGTGGACGCCGCCATCCGGCAGGTCACCGGCAGGCCGCGCGAACAGACCGTCGTGATGACCGCCGACTACAGCTTCCTGTCCTACTACCCCTACTACGGCTTCCAGGGCCTGACGTCGCACTACGCCAACCCGCTCGCCGAGTTCGACAAGCGGGCCGCGGCCATCGAGTCCTGGGCCGACCTGAAGACCTCCGACCAGTTGGTCAAGGCCCTCGACGCGCTGCCCTGGCAGTCGCCGACGGTGTTCCTGATGCGCCGCGGCGCGCAACGACACCTACACCCTGCGGCTGGCCAGGACGTCTACCCCAACCAGCCCAACGTGCGCCGCTACGCCGTCGAATTCGACGCCGACCTGTTCACCGGCCCGCACTTCACCGTCAAGACCATCGGACCGTTCGTCCTGGCCATCAGGAATCCATAGCGATGGTCCTGGAGCCGCCGGCCGGCGACCTTCGGCCGCGCCGACAGGCCAACTACCATCTACCTCCGTGGACCAGACGCGGGCGAATTATCGAACCGCCCGCCTTGTCGCCGTCGTCGCCGGCCTGCTGGGCGCCGCGCTGGCGATCCTGACCCCGTTGCTGCCGGTCAAGCAGACCACCGCAGAGCTGAACTGGCCACAGAACGGTGTGCTCGACAGCGTCACCGCACCGCTGATCAGCTACGTCGCAACCGACCTCGACGATCAGCATCCCGTGCCGCGCCGCGGACGGGACTGCAACCCACCGGCCGAGACGGTCCTGCTCTCCACGGTTCCCAAGCAGGCGCCCAAGGCCGTCGACCGGGGCCTGCTGATCCAGCGCGCCAACGACAACCTCGTGGTCGTCGTCCGCAACACCCCGGTCGTCGTCGCGCCGCTGTCCCAGGTACTCAGCCCCGCCTGCCAGAAGCTGACCTTCACCGCGCACGCCGACAAGGTGACCGCCGAGTTCGTCGGCCTGACCAAGGGCGCCGACAGCGACGACCCCGGCGCCCCGCTGAAAGGTGAACGCGGGGGCTATGACTTCCGGCCGCAGATCGTCGGCGTCTTCACCGACCTGTCCGGACCGGCACCGCCCGGCCTGAGCTTCTCGGCCACCATCGACACCCGCTACAGCAGCTCGCCGACGGCGCTGAAGATGGCGGCGATGGTGCTCGGCGTGGCGCTGACGATCGTCGCGCTGATCGCGCTGCACATCCTCGACACCGCCGACGGGATGCGGCACCGGCGGTTCCTGCCGCCGCGCTGGTGGTCGGTGACCGTGCTGGACGGCGTGGTCGTCGCGGTCCTGGTGTGGTGGCACTTCGTCGGCGCCAACACCTCCGACGACGGCTACATCCTGACGATGGCCCGGGTGTCCGAGCACGCCGGCTACATGGCCAACTACTACCGCTGGTTCGGCACCCCGGAGGCGCCGTTCGGCTGGTACTACGACCTGCTGGCGATGTGGGCACACGTCTCGACCGCCAGCGTCTGGATGCGGCTGCCGACGCTGGTGATGGCGCTGGCCTGCTGGTGGATCATCAGCCGCGAAGTCATCCCGCGGCTGGGTCACGCCGTCAAGACCACCCGGGCCGCGGCGTGGACGGCGGCCGGCCTGTTCCTGGCGTTCTGGCTACCGCTCAACAACGGGCTGCGCCCGGAACCGATCATCGCGCGTCGGCATCCTGCTGACCTGGATGCTCGGTGGAGCGCGGCGTGGCCACCAGCCGGCTGCTGCCGGTGGCGTTCGCCTGCATCGTCGGCGCGCTGACGCTGTTCTCCGGACCGACCGGCATCGCCTCGATCGGCGCGCTGCTGGTGGCCATCGGCCCGCTGCGCACGATCCTGCACCGCCGGTCGCGCCAGTTCGGCCTGCTGCCCCTGCTGGCGCCGATCCTGGCCGCCGCGACGGTGACGATCATCCTGATCTTCCGCGACCAGACCCTGGTCGGCGAGGTCCAGGCCAACATGCTCAAGTCCGCCGTCGGCCCGAGCCTGAGCTGGTTCGACGAACACATCCGCTACGAGCGGCTGTTCATGGCCAGCCCGGACGGGTCGGTCGCACGGCGGTTCGCGGTGCTGGCCCTGCTGGTCGCGCTGGCGGTGTCGGTGGCGATGATGTTGCGCCGCGGCCACATCCCGGGCACCGCCGGCGGACCGAGCCGGCGCATCATCGGCATCACGATCATCTCGTTCCTGGCGATGATGTTCACGCCCACCAAGTGGACGCACCACTTCGGGGTGTTCGCCGGTCTGGCCGGCTCGCTCGGAGCGCTGGCCGCCGTCGCGGTCACCGCCCATGTGCTGCGGTCCCGAAGAAACCGGGCGGTCTTCGCCGCCGCGGTCCTGTTCATCACTGCGCTGTCGTTCGCCAGCGTCAACGGCTGGTGGTACGTCTCCAACTTCGGGGTGCCGTGGTCGAACCAGTTCCCCGAGTGGCACTTCGGGTTCACCACGGTCCTGCTCGGGCTGACCGTCCTGGCCCTGCTGCTGGCGGCGTGGTTCCACTTCTCCGGCCGCGACAACGGCGACACCGGCACCCGGCGATGGTGGTCGGCGATCGTCGGCTCGCCGCTGGCCATCGTGGCGTGGCTGCTGGTCGTCTTCGAGGTGGCCTCGCTGACGCTGGGGATGACCGACCAGTGGCCGGCCTGGTCGGTGGGCCGGTCGAATCTGCAGGCGCTGACCGGCAAGACCTGCGGGCTGGCCGACGACGTACTGGTCGAGCTCGACCCGAACGCCGGGCTGCTCAGCCCGATCGGGGTGCCCGTCGGCGAGGCGCTGGGCGCGACCACCGCGGAAGGCTTCACCCCCAGCGGGATTCCCGCCGACGTCTCGGCCGACCCGGTGATGGAACCGCCGGGCGGCGGCAGCCTCACCGACAGCGACGGCGTCGGTCACCAGCAGTGAGGCCGGCACCGAGGGCGGCACCACCGCGGCCGCAGGCGTCAACGGCTCCCAGGCCCGGCTGCCGTACGGCCTCGACCCGGCCCGCACACCGGTGATGGGCAGCTGGCGGTCCGGTGTGCAGCAGCCGGCAATGCTGCGCTCGGCGTGGTACCGGCTGCCGTCGCGACTGGACGTCCTCGCCACTGCTGGTGGTCTCGGCCGCCGGCCGGTTCGACCAGGACGAGGTCCAGGTCCAGTGGGCCACCGACCAGCAGGCCGCCGAGAACAAGCCGGGCGGCGGGCTCGGGTTCGCCGACATCGGCGCGGCGCCGGCCTGGCGCAACCTGCGCGCGCCGCTGGCCGCGATCCCGCGCAATGCCACCCAGATCCGGATCGTCGCCTCCGACGACGACCTGTCCCCGCAGCACTGGATCGCCATCACCCCGCCGCGCATCCCGAACCTGCGCACCCTGCAGGAGGTGGTCGGCTCCAAGGACCCGGTCCTGCTGGACTGGCTCGTCGGGCTCGCCTTCCCGTGCCAGCGGCCGTTCGGCCACCAGAACGGCGTCATCGAGCCGCCGAAGTGGCGCATCCTGCCGGACCGGTTCGGCGCCGAGGCCAACTCGCCGGTGATGGACAACGTCGGCGGCGGCCCGCTGGGCATCAGCGAACTGCTCTACCGCGCGGTCACCGTGCCGACCTATCTCAAGGACGACTGGTTCCGGGACTGGGGCGCGCTGCAGCGGCTCAACCCGTTCTATCCCAACGCCGCACCGGCTCGCCTGGATCTCGGCACCGCCACCCGCAGCGGCTTCTGGAGTCCGGCCCCGCTGCGGCCGACGTAAGCACACTCGTCGCGGGAGAGCCGCATGGCATCCGCAATCGGCTCAGCTGCTTCGCCTACGATCGACCATCGTGCCCAGCGACACCGCCGCCTCCCCCAGGATCGCGCGGATCGTGGCCGTCGTCGCGGGCATCCTGGGCGTTCTGCTGTGCGGCCTGACCCCGCTGCTGCCGGTCACCAAGACCACGGCCTCGATCCAGTGGCCGCAGGCGGCCGGAGCCGACGGCACCGTCAGCGACATCACCGCGCCGCTGGTCTCCGGGGCACCGCAGTCGCTCGACGTGACCATCCCCTGCCAGGCGATCGCGTCGTTGCCCGCCGCGGGCGGCCTGGTGTTCTCCACCATCCCGCCCGCCGGTATCGACGCCAGCCGCAACGGGCTGTTCGTCCGGGCCAACGCCGACACCGTGGTGGTGGCCTTCCGCGACTCGGTGGCCGCCGTCGCCCAGCGCGCCGCCATCCGGACCCCCGCCTGCAGCGCCCTGCACATGTGGGCCGGCCCCGGCGGTGTCGGCGCGGACTTCGTCGGCATCCCCGGCGCGACGGGCACGCTGTCCGCGGAGAAGAAGCCGCAAGTCGCCGGCATCTTCACCGACCTGAAGGTGCCGGCCCAGCCGGGCTTGTCGGCCCGCATCGACATCGACACCCGGTTCATCACCAGTCCGACGCCGCTCAAGCTCGCCGTCATGGTGCTCGGCATCGCCTGCGTGGTGGCCTCGATCGTCGCGCTGGCAATCCTGGACCGCCGGAGCCGGCCAGCGGGTGCCCCGGGCATGGCGGCGGTTGTGGCGCGTCGGGTGGTCCACGTGGCTGGCCGACGTCGGCGTCATCGCAACCCTGTTGCTGTGGCACGTGATCGGGGCGATCTCGTCCGACGACGGCTACAACCTCACGATCGCGCGGGTGTCCGGCGAGGCCGGCTACACCGCCAACTACTTCCGGTTCTTCGGTGCCACCGAGGCTCCGTTCGACTGGTATCAGTCGGTGCTGGCCCACCTCGCGGCGGTCAGCACCGCGGGCGTGTGGATGCGGCTGCCCGCCACCGCCGCGGGCATCGGCACCTGGCTGATCCTGAGCCGCTGCGTACTGCCCCGACTGGGCCGGCGGCTGGCGCTCAACCGCGTGGCGGTGTGGACCGCGGGTGCGGTGTTCCTGGCCGCCTGGCTGCCGTTCAACAACGGCCTTCGCCCCGAGCCGCTGATCGCCTTCGGCACGCTGGCGGCCTGGATCCTGGTGGAGAACGCGATCGGCACCCGCCGGCTGGTCCCGGCGGCGCTGGCGATCGTCGTCGCCGTGTTCAGCGTGACGCTGGCCCCGCAGGGGCTGATCGCCGTGGCCCCGATCCTGGTCGGTGCCCGCGCCATCGCCAGGCGTCATCGACAGCCGCCGCCGCGCCGACGGCCTGCTCGCGCCGCTGGCCGCGCTGGCCGCCTCGCTGTCGGTCATCTTCGTCGTGGTGTTCCGCGACCAGACGCTGGCCAGCGTCGCCGAGTCCGCCCGGATCAAATACGTCGTCGGCCCGACGATCGCCTGGTACCAGGACTTCCTGCGCTACTACTTCCTGACCGTCGAAGACAACGTCGAAAGCTCGCTGACCCGCCGCTTCGCCGTGCTGCTGATGCTGCTGTGCCTGTTCGGCCTGCTGGCCGTGCTGCTGCGCCGCGGCCGGGTGCCCGGCGTGGCCAACGGTCCGGTGTGGCGGCTCATCGGCAGCACCGCAATCGGGCTGCTGCTGCTGACGTTCACCCCCACCAAGTGGGCGGTCCAGTTCGGTGCCTTCGCGGGACTGGCCGGCGCCCTGGGCGCGGTGACCGCGTTCGCGTTCGCCCGGGTGGGCCTGCACAGCCGACGCAACCTCGCGCTGTAGGTCACCGCCCTGCTGTTCGTCCTGGCGTGGGCGACCTCGGGCATCAACGGCTGGTTCTACGTCGGCAACTACGGGGTGCCGTGGTTCGACCGCCAGCCGGTGATCGCCCACCAGCCGGTGACGTCGATGTTCCTTGCCCTGGCCGTCGTGACCGGCCTGCTGGCCGGCTGGCTGCACTTCCGCATGGACTACACCGGGCACACCGAGGTCAAGAACACCCGGCGCAACCGGGTACTGGCCTCCACCCCGCTGCTGGTGTTCGCGCTGATCATGGTGCTGCTCGAGGTCGGCTCGATGACCAAGGCCTTCGTGCAGCGCTACCCCGTCTACACCACCGCCGCAGCCAACGTGTCGGCACTGAGTTCGGGTCTGTCGAAGAACAGCTGCGCGATGGCCGACGACGTCCTGGTCGAGGCCGACACCAATGCCGGTGTGCTGCAACCCGTTCCGGGCCAGAAGTGGGGCCAGTACGGTCCGCTGGGCGGGGAGAACCCGATCGGCTTCACCCCCAACGGAATCAGCGACACCCTCGAGCCGGCCGAGCCGTTCGTCGCCAACCCCGGCACCGTCAACTCCGACGGCTCGCCGAACAAGCCCAACGCGGGCATCGCCTTCGCGGCGGGCACCGGTGGCGGCTACGGACCCGAGGGCGTCAACGGATCCCGGGTGTTCCTGCCGTTCGGCCTGGACCCGAAGACCACACCGGTGATGGGCAGCTTCAAGGAGAACACCGTTGCGGCCAAGGCCACTTCGGCGTGGTACGAACTGCCGCCGCGGACCCCGGACCGCCCGCTGGTCACCGTCGCGGCCGCCGGAGCGATCTGGTTCTACGACGAGGAGGGTCAGTTCAACTACGGGCAGTCCCTCAAGCTGCAGTGGGGCGTACACCGCCCCGACGGCAGCTTCCAGGCGCTGGGCTCGGTGCAGCCCATCGACGTCATCGCCCAAAAGGCCTGGCGCAACCTGCGTTTCCCGCTCGCGTGGGCACCGCCGGAGGCCAACGTGGCCCGTATCGTGGCCGACGACCCGAACCTCAGCGACGACCAGTGGTTCGGCTTCACCCCGCCGCGGGTACCGGTGCTGCAGACCGCCCAACAGTTCCTCGGCTCGCAGACCCCGATCCTGATGGACATCGCCACCGCGGCGAACTTCCCCTGCCAGCGGCCGTTCTCCGAACACCTCGGTGTCGCCGAGCTGCCGGAGTACCGGATCCTGCCCAACCTCAAACAGGTGGTGGTGTCGTCGAACATGTGGCAGTCCGCCCGCGCCGGTGGCCCGTTCCTGTTCATCCAGGCCCTGCTGACGACGGCGACCGATCCCGACCTACCTGCGTGACGACTGGTACCGCGACTGGGGCGCCCTCGAGCGCTACATCCGGCTGGTGCCCGCCGCGCAGGCGCCCAACGCCGTCATCGATCAGGGCGCGGTGAAGGTGTTCGGCTGGAACCGCAACGGACCGATCAGAGCGCTGCCATGACCCAGACTCTCGCGGACAACGCCCGCGACTCCGCCCAGGACGTCACGATCACCCGATGGGTGGCGATCATCGCCGGCCTGGTCGGTTTCGTGCTGTCGGTGCTCACTCCGCTGCTGCCGGTGGTGCAGACCACCGCGACGCTGAACTGGCCGCAGGGCGGGCAGTTCAGCAATGTCACCGCGCCGCTGATCTCGCAGGCGCCGGTGTCGCTGACGGCGACGGTGCCGTGCGACGTGATCCGGTCGATGCCGCCCGCGGGCGGCCTGGTCTTCGGCCTGGCGCCGAAGAAAGGCAAAGAGGCAGCGCTGAATTCGCTGTTCGTCAACGTCACCGCGCAGCGCGTCGACATCACCGACCGCAACGTGGTGATCGCCAGCGTGCCGCGCTCGAAGGTGGCTTCGCCCGCAGTGTCAGCGCATCGAGATCACCTCGACGACGGCAGGCACCTACGCGACCTTCGTCGGGTTGACCGACCCCGCCACGGGCAAGGAACAGCGCACCGGTTTCCCCGACCCCAACCTGCGCCCGGCGATCGTCGGGGTGTTCACCGACCTGACCGGACCGGCGCCGCCCGGGCTGACGTTCTCCGCCACCATCGACACCCGGTTCTCCACCAGGCCAACGGCTTTGAAGCTGGCCGCGATGCTGCTGGCGATCGCCGCGACCATCGTCGCGGTGACCGCGCTGTGGCGGCTGGACCGGCTCGACGGCCGGCGCATGCACAAGTGGATCCCGCAGCGCTGGCGCACGTTCACCGCCGTCGACGTCACCGTCGTCACCGGATTCCTGGTGTGGCACGTGATCGGCGCCAACTCCTCCGACGACGGCTACATCCTGGGCATGGCGCGCGTCGCCGATCACGCCGGCTACATGTCGAACTACTTCCGCTGGTTCGGCAGCCCCGAGGACCCGTTCGGCTGGTTCTACAACGTCCTGGCGCTGATGACCCACGTCAGCGACGCCAGCATCTGGATGCGGCTGCCGGACCTGTTCTGCGCGCTGCTGTGCTGGCTGCTGCTCTCCCGCGAGGTGCTGCCCCGACTGGGACCCGCCGTCGAGGCCAGCCGGCCCGCGCTGTGGGCGGCCGGGCTGGTGCTGATGGCGGCGTGGATGCCGTTCAACAACGGCCTGCGGCCCGAGGGCCAGATCGCCACCGGCGCGCTGATCACCTACGTGCTGATCGAGCGGGCGATCATCTCCGGCCGGCTGACCCCGGCCGCGCTGGCCATCATCAGCGCCGCGTTCACCCTCGGCATCCAGCCCACCGGGCTGATCGCCGTCGCCGCGCTGATCGCCGGTGGCCGTCCGATCCTGCGCATCCTGGTCCGCCGCCGCGCGGTGGTGGGCACCTGGCCGCTGTTGCTTCCGCTGCTCGCCGCGGGCACCGTGGTGCTGACCGTCGTCTTCGCCGACCAGACCTTGGCAACGGTGTTGGAAGCCACCAGGATTCGCACCGACATCGGGCCCAGCCAGGCCTGGTACACCGAGAACCTGCGCTACTACTACCTGATCCTGCCGACGGTCGACGGCTCGCTGTCGCGGCGGTTCGGTTTCCTGATCACCGCGCTGTCGCTGTTCGTCTCGATGTTCATCATGTTGCGGCGCAAGCGGGTTCCCGGGGTGGCCCGCGGGCCGGCCTGGCGACTGATGGGCATCATCTTCGCGACGATGTTCTTCCTGATGTTCACCCCGACCAAGTGGGTGCACCACTTCGGGTTGTTCGCCGCGGTGGGCGCGGCCATGGCCGCGCTGGCCACCGTGCTGGTCTCGCCGAAGGTGCTGCGCTGGTCGCGCAACCGGATGACGGTGGTCACCGCGGTGCTGTTCGTCGTGTCGCTGTGCTTCGCCACCACCAATGGCTGGTGGTATGTGTCGAGCTACGGCGTGCCGTTCAACAACGCGATGCCTCGCGTCGCCGGAATCACGGTCAGCACAATCTTTTTCTTCCTGTTCGTGGTGTCGGCGCTGTATACGATCTGGCTGCACTTCAACTCCCGCGAGCACGGCGAGGGCCGTATCGCACGGGCGCTGACCGCGGCACCGATTCCGATGGCCGCCGGCTTGATGGTGGTCGTCTTCATCGGCTCGATGACCGCCGGGATCGTGCGGCAGTACCCGACGTACTCCAACGCCTGGGCCAACCTGCGGTCGTTCTCCGGCGGGTGCGGACTGGCCGACGACGTGCTCGTCGAACCCGACCCCAACGCCGGCTTCCTGACTCCGCTGCCCGGTGACTACGGGCCCCTCGGCCCACTCGGCGGCGTCAAGCCGGTCGGCTTCACGCCCAACGGTGTGCCGGAACACATTGTCGCCGAATCGATTCGGATGACCAACCCGCAACCCGGCACCGACTACGACTGGGACCAGTCGATCAAACTCGCCACCCCCGGCGTCAACGGCTCGACGGTGCCGCTGCCCTACGGCCTCGACCCCGCGCGGGTTGCGCTGGCGGGCAGTTACCTCGTCGGCCCGCAGCAGGAGGCCACGCTCAACTCGGCCTGGTACACGTTGCCGCCCAACGACAGTGGCCATCCGCTGGTGGTGGTCACCGCCGCGGGCACGATCGCCGGCAGCAGCGTGCTCAACGGCTTCACCGACGGCCAGACCGTCGAACTCGAGTACGGCAGGTCCGGGCCCGACGGCGTTCCGGTACCGGCCGGCCGGGTCAGCCCGTACGACCTCGGCCCGGCGCCGTCGTGGCGCAACCTGCGATTCGCGCGCTCGGAGATCCCGGCCGACGCGACGACGGTGCGGATCGTCGCCCAGGACCGGTCGCTGTCGCAGGGCGACTGGATCGCGGTGACCCCGCCGCGGGTGCCCGAACTGCGCTCGGTGCAGGAGTACGTCGGCGCCACCCAGCCCGTGCTGATGGACTGGGCGGTGGGCCTGGCGTTCCCGTGCCAGCAGCCGATGCTGCACGCCAACGGCGTCACCGAGGTGCCCAAGTTCCGGATCACGCCGGACTACACCGCCAAGAAGCAGGACACCGACACCTGGGAGGACGGCCGCAACGGCGGTCTGCTCGGCATCAGCGATCTGCTGCTGCGCCAGCACGTGATGGCCACCTACCTGTCCCACGACTGGGGCAGGGACTGGGGCTCGCTGCGCAAGTTCGACACGATCGTCGACGCCCAGCCGGCCCAGCTCGATCTGGGCACGGCCACCCGCAGCGGGCTGTGGAAGCCGGGACCGATCCGCATCAAAGCCTGAAGTGCAGTAGCCCGGTACTGAAGTCGCCGTGGCCTACTGCCGGCAGCGTGGACCTCGTAAGGGTATTCAGCAACCCGGGGAGGGCCGCAACCATGGTTCACACCACCGAGTGTTCACCACTGTCCGCCACGATCGCGGTCATTGCGGCGGGCGCAGTCGGGCTGGCCACGACGACCATCGAGCCCCCGAAGCCGCCCGCGCATTGACGGCACCGACGATCTCCACCCAGGCCGTTCACCTCACGGCACTGGCCGGACCACTGCAGGCCGCCAGCGTGTCGGTTGACCTGCCCAACATTGGCGACGTCCTGCAAGGCATTCCCACCACGATCACGCAGGGCGTTAAGGGCGTGATCTTTGCGCCGGTGGCGGGCGCCGCTGCGGGAATCGTTTTCGGGTTCTTCGGCGGCGCAATTCTGACCGGCGAACCTACTCGGCTGGGTCCCCGAGGAGTTATCCCCGTGGTCACCCCGGTCATCTGGGCTGGCGGTGTTCTCGGAGCAATCATCGGCGCCCCAATCGGCGCGGTCGCGGTCCCGATCATCTCGGCCGCAAGCTGGCTGTCCGGCATCCTCTCGCCGCGCAATGCCGCCGCGACGGCGTCCGCGAGCGTGTCCGCGGCCGGCGGTCGCAATGCCATCAGCGACGGCCTCCGCGCGCGTGCCGCACCGCACAACCCAGCCGGCGTCCGGGTACTCGCACCGAAGCATCGCGAAGCCGTCAGCGCTCGTCTGCCCAGTAAAGACGCAGTGCCGCAACAGCATTCGAAGTTCCGGATCGAAACGGTACCGGCCACGCTCGTGCCGCCGCCTCGAAGCCACCCGCACGGCACTGACGCAGATTCGCCCCTGATCGGCAATACCGGATAGTTCGCACATCCATGCCCGGCCGGTGACAGAATCCCGGGCATGACGGAGGACGCGGCACTCATCGACCCCTTGATGCACGGCCTGCGCTCCAAGGGCCTCAAGAAGGGTTCGGTCTCCCTGGTCGGTGCGGTCGCCATCGGCCTGGCCGCCACCGCACCGGCCTACTCCCTGACCGGGGCGCTGGGGCACGGCGCGTCGGAGTCGGGCTACCAGTTGCCGATCGTGTTCATCATCGCCGTCATCCCGATGTACTTCGTGGCGCTGGCCTACAAGCACCTCACCGACGCCGCCCCGGACTCCGGCACGGTGTTCACCTGGGGATCCAAGGCGATCGGACCGCACATCGGGTGGATGGGCGGTTTCGCCCTGATGCTGTCCAGCATCCTGGCCGGCGTCGGGGCGGCCGGCATCCTGACCAACGCCGCCGCCGTGTGGCTCGGCATGGACGGCTCACCGGTGTGGTTCGACCTCATCGTGGCCAGCACCTTCATCCTGCTGACGACATGGCCGGTCGCGCGCGGTGCCGAAGAGTCCTCTCGTACCACGCTGATCCTGACGATCATCCAGTACGGCGGCCTGGCCCTGTTCGCGGTCATCATGCTCGTCGCGGTGTTCAGCGGTCGTCAGAGCCCAACCGCGGAGTCGCCGGCATTCTTCCGTGGAGAGACACTGCCCGCAGAGCGCACCTAGCCGCGGCCCGCGAGTGTGCGGTTAATCATGGTGTGCCGCTGCCGGATTGTCGGTCGCTGAGCAGCTTCTCGGGCTGCAGCGACCACACCGTGGCGTCGGCTCCCGGGTTGGCGTGCGCGCAATACGCGGGAGCGCCAGCCTCGCTGACCGCCGCCGCCCCCAGCACTGCGCAGTTGGCGCCGATCACCACGATCGGCAGGTCCATTCGACCCGACACGGCAGGTGGCGGGGGCGGCGCGGCGGGGGGCGTTCGCGCGGTGGCCGTGTGGACGTCGCGGTGGCCGAGCACAACGGTCACGCCCGGCAGTGGCGCCGGCGACGATCACCAGGGCGCCCAGAATCGCCGGGATCAGCAGCCGGCGTCCCCGGGAGCGGCCCGACTCCGGTTTGGCATGGCGCCCAGCGGATTTGACGACCTTCCTGGGCTGGCCGGCGGTCGCCGAGAAAGCCGTCGCCTGCACCGCGCCGGACTCGAACTCCGCAGCCCCCATGCCTCGCCGCAGATCTCGCGCGAAGTCGACGCAACGCGGGTAGCGGTCACCGGCGTCCTTGGCCAGCGCCTTGGCGAACACCGGGCCCAGCCCGGCCAGTTCGGGCCGCTTGCTTCCGATCGCGGGCGGGTCGGAGCTCAGGTGCTGGCTGATGACGATCGCCGGGTTGGTGTGCTGGAACGGCGGCATGCCGGTGAGCAGGTGATAGGCGGTCGCGGCCAACGCGTACTGGTCTGCCTGACCGTCGATGTCGTCGCCCTTGAGCTGCTCGGGGGCGGCGTAGGCCACCGTGCCGACAGTCATGTTGGTTCCGGTCAACCCGCTGGCCTGGCCGATCCAGCGGGCGATGCCGAAGTCGGCGAGCATGACCCGCTCGTCACCGGAGCCCGGCACGCCCAGCAGGATGTTGGCGGGTTTGACGTCGCGGTGCAGCAGGCCCTTGCTGTGCGCGTAGTCCAGAGCCTCGGCGACCCCGGTGATGATGCGCACCACGTCGTCGGGCGGCATCCCGTAGGGGTAGCGGTCGGCGAGCAGGTGCGAGGCGTCGGTGCCGTCGACGAACTCCATGGCGATCCAGAGCTTGTCGTCGAACTCCCCGCGGTCGTAGATCGTCACGATGTGCGGGTGGGTGAGGGTGGACACCATGTCGGCTTCGAGGTTGAACCGCTGCCGGTACTCGTCATCGCGGCTGACCGTCGAGCCGAGGACCTTCAGGGCGTCATAGCGCGGCAACCGGGGGTGCTGAACCAGGTAGACCTCGCCCATTCCGCCGGCCCCGAGGGTCCGCAGGATGGTGTAACCAGCAACAACCTGGCCGTCCGCTAACGGCATTGGGGCATCCTACTGAGGCGGACGGTCGTAGATGACACCGCTGCCCAGCACGATGTCCTGGATCGACCGCCGCTGCCGGTCGACGGCCACCCACAGCAACCCGATCGGGAACAGCACGCAGGCCACCGCCCGCACGATCGCCACCGCGACGCCCAGTCGCTCGGCACGCCGGCCGACAACCCGGATGCCGAGCAGGATCGCCCCCACGGTGCGGCCCGACAACGTCCAGCACGCGGTCAGGTAGAGCACGGAGACAGCGGCCGTCACCGCGGTGGAGAAGATCAGGTTCGGCGCCGGGAAGCGAAACGACGTGGGGTTGACCATCAACGTGGTCAGCGCCAGCCCGAGATACAGCAGACCCATCGTCACGAGGACGACCAGCATGTCGACGAGGGCGGCCAGCCCCCGCGACACGATGCCGGCATTGGTCACAAGGGTTCCTCCGGCTGCGGGGTGCGGCCCAGGATGCGGTCGACGAATCCGGAGACGACGTCGTCGGCCCGGGCGGTCTGGCTGCGCACGTCGGTCATCACCTCCGCGGTGACGGTGCCCGTCGACTCGCGGATGATCGCGGGCAGGTCCACCCCGTCGATCACCTGGTCGGCCAGCCCGATCAGGTCGATGCGGGCGATGATCGCGTCGATGTCGACGTCGGCCACGATCGCGTCGATGTCGACGCGCTCACGCACCAGCGCCGTCAGGTCGATCTGGTCGAGGACGAGCTCGGTGACCTTGGTGACAGCGGCGATCCCGGCGCGGCCGGCTTCGACGCGCGTGGTGTGCAGCAAGCCGCCGATCACCGGCAGCCGTTCCCAGGGCAGCACTACTTCAACGCGGCGAGCACCGCGGCGCTGAGCCGGGCCAGTTCGTCGGCTTCCTCGTCGGACAGCGCGGCTCCGACGATCTCGGCCATCCGTCGGTTGGTGAGCTCCTCGGTGGCCGCGTAGCGGTCCTTCTTGTCCGCGCCGTCCGGATAGGGCGGCTGCCAGCCCATGAAGGCCGCGTATTCGGGGCCCCCGTGGAGCATGTGGGCTTCGACCGGGCTCACCCCGGACAGCGACAGCGCGCAGAAGTGCACGGCGGCGCGCAGCTCGCGCAGCACCATCATCACCTGAAACGCGCGCGCGGGCGCGTCGTCGGCCAGCGGCATGGCCCGCCAGCCGGCGAACAGCGGCAGACCGTTGTCGGGGGCGGCCGCAATGACCCTTTCCCCAAGTGCGGCAAAGCGATCCAGCCCCGGCACGCCGCTCAGGTGCCGGCGGCCGAAACCGGCGAGCTGGTCCCAGTAGAAGGCGGCCGACTCGGCCGCGCGCGCGCACCTTGCGTACCGGTCTCCCAGCACATCTTCACCACGTTCGGCTCGAACACCGCGAACACCGCGTTGACCGTCTCCGCGTTGGCGTCGCCCAGAACACCCGCCCGGCCGGCGAAGTACGCCGCGAACGGGTCGGGATAACCGGCGTCGAGGCCCTCCTGCGAGGTCTCGGGGTGCAGCATGAAGATGCTGATGGCCTCCCCGATGGCCGCGCCCGCGGCAGGTATTGCATCCGAAATGGTGGCGTCACTCATCGTCCACGCTCCTCGCCTGTGGCCGGCGACCTCGATGCCATCGGCTCGCCGTGAGTCTATGACTCAGGCTCGAACCCGCGCGACGACGACCGGGATGCCGTTGAGGGCCCCGTTGCCGGACGGCTCGTCCAGAAAGGTCGGCGGCGACAGGATGTTGGTGTTCACCCCGGGTGAGGCTGTTGGCCACCGACAGCCGCGTGCCGGGCCTGCCGTGACCCCAGCCGTGCGGCATCGACACCACACCGGGCTTGATGGCGTCGGTCACCTCCACCGGAACCTGGATCTGGCCGGCCGAGGAGCGGACGCTGACGGTGTCACCGTCGGCGACGCCGCGACGGGTCGCGTCATCGGGATGCATCAGCAGCGTGCACCGGTCGCGGCCCTTCATCAACGCCGAAACATTGTGCAGCCATGAGTTGTTCGAGCGCAGGTGCCGCCGGCTCACCAGCACCAGTTCGTCGGGCTCGCGGTCGAGCCGGCGAGCCAGCCGGGGCAGGTCGTCGAGCAGATACGGCGGGGCCAGCCGGATCTTCTTGTCGGTGGTGTTCAGGATCTCGGGCACCTGGGACACCATCGGCCCGAAGTTGACTCCGTTGGGGTTGTCTTTGAGCTTGGCCAGCGTCAGCCCGTCCGGGTTCTCGCCGTAGCGGTCGCCGAACGGCCCGGTGCGCAGCGTCAGATCCAGGATGCGTTCCGGGTCCGCCGCTCTCGTAGTGGCTGCGGATCTGTCGCGCCGTCGAGGCCCTGGGTGAAGCACAGGTAGTCGAAGAAGCCGTCGTCGATGGCGGCGACGTCGACGTCCTCGGCCGGCGTGCCCGCGCACAACCCGGTGAGGCGGACCAGGATCTCCCATTCCTCGGGCCGGTCGGGGTCGTCGGGAGTGAACACCGGCGCGGAGTAGTTGGCGACGCTGTTGATCGCGAACATCAGGATCAGGTCGTCGTGGTGCGGCTGCTCCAGCGGAGACAGCCCGGGCAGGATCACGTCGGCGTGCCGGGTGGTCTCGTTGAGCCACAGGTCGACCGCGATCATCGCGTCGAGTCTCGGCAGCACCTCGTCGAGCCGGTGGCCGCCCGGCGTGGACAGCACCGGGTTGCCTGCGACGGTGATGAGCGCCTTGATCTGTCCGTCGCCGGGCGTCTCGATCTCCTCGGCCAGACACGACACCGGCACCTGGCCGAGCACCTCCTTGGCGCCGCGCACGCGGGTGTGCCAGCGGCCGAACTCGGGCAGGCCGCCTTCCAGGCCGGGCTGCGGCTGGGCGGTGACGGTCCAGGCCGCGGGGCGCGGGAACATCGCGCCGCCGGGAGTGTCGAAGTGCCCGGTGAGGATGTTGACGACGTCGACGAGCCAACTGGCCAGGCTGCCGAACTCCTGATTGCACAAGCCGATTCGGCCGTACACGACGGCCTTCTCGGTGCCGGCGAGTTGGCGGGCGAGCTGCCTGATGCGCTCGGCGTCGATCCCGGTGACCGGCGCGACCCGTTCCGGGTGACCAGTCGCGGGCCGACCTGCCGCAGGTCGTCGACGCCGTCGAGGTGCTCGGCGAGCCGGCCGAGGCGCACCAGGTCCTCGTCGAACAGGGTGTGCACCACCGCCAGGAGCAGGGCCGCATCGGTGCCCGGGGTGATGGGCAGCCATTCGTCGGCCTTGGCCGCGGTGGTGGTGCGCACCGGGTCGATGACGATCACGGTGTCGATTCGCCCGATGATGCCCATCACGTCCGGGGCGGCCAGCAGCGAGCCCTGGGAGGCCGCGGGGTTGGCGCCCATGATGACGAGCAGGTCGGTGCGTTCGATGTCGGGCACCGGGAAGCCCCACCAGTTCCCGTACATCAGGTGTGACGAGAGGTTCTTGGGCCACTGGTCGACGGTGCCCGGCGAGTAGCTGACCGGGATGCCCGACATCCCCAGCAGCACACCGGTGTAGCGGCCCAGCGAGAACGAGTGGGCCAGCGGGTTGCCGGTGTAGCAGGTGACCGCACCGATGCCGTGCTCGGCGATGACCGGGGCCAGCAGTTCGGTGCAACGACGGAAGGCCGCGTCCCAGCTGACCTCCTGCCACTGCCCGTCGACCTTGATCATCGGCCGGCGGATGCGGTCGGGATCGTGGTGGATCGCGCCCAGCGACGCTCCCTTCGGGCACAGGTGCCCGCGGCTCCACACGTCGTCGGGATTGCCCCGGATGCCGGTGACGCGGCCGTCGTCGACGTGAATCTCCAAGCCGCACATGGCTTCACACAGCGGACAGGTGTAGAGGTGCCGGCCGTCCCGGCCGGTGGGGGCGAGCGGCTCGGTGGTCACCTCGTCACGGTAATTCGGCGACGCCGGCACTCAGCCGTGTTTCGTCAAATTTGACATGCGCGGGGCTGGGGCCGGGCGAATTACACAGGTGTGAGTAACTCTGTGGATAAAGCTAGTCGGGGTAGTCCATCGGCACGCCGAGGGTGTTCAGCCACATGGCCAGGCCGTCGTACTGGGCGACCAGCATGACGAACTCCATCAGCTGACGGCGCTCGAGATAGGCCGCCAGCCGCTGCCAGGTCTCGTCGGACAGCATCCGGGTGGCCACCAGTTCGTCGACACCGGTGAGCAGTGCCTGGTTGCGGGGCGAGAGGCCGTCGGCCGCGGGCCAGGCGAACACCGCTGCCTGGGTGTCCAGGTCCACACCGCGAGTCGAGGGCGATCCGGCGGTGCTGCTGCAGCTCGTACTCGGACTTGCGCAGATGCGCCACCCGCAGAATGACCACCTCGGTGTCGCGGCCGGGCAGGCGCCCGCGTCGCAGCAGCACCCCGCCGAACAGCGACCAGGACCAGAACAACCGCCGATGCTGGGCGAACACCGTGAACAGGTGGATCTCGGGCACCTTCCAGACCCGCGCCGCCAGCTTGCAGAACAGCCAGCCGAACAGGCCCAGTTCGCGCCGGCCACCCGGCGCGATCCTGGGCTGGGTCAGCGCGGGGGTGGGCTCGGGCCGGTCCTCCGGTAGGGGTAGTGACGACGACATGGTCCGCCATTAGACACCAGTTCCGCGGCCCGCTGCCGGGGCGAGCACCGCAAACCATCGATTTATGCCCTGACGTCGGCGTCAGCTAGGCTTGCGCAAACTGTGCGAGACGTTTACGCACAACCCAGGGGCGGCTGAAGCTCGTACGTACCGGCTCGTCGTGCGGCCCCGGGGACACATCCGAAGACGAAGGACCCCCTGTAGTGGCTGAACCCAAGGTCACGCCCGTTGCGGTGATTGGAATGGCCTGCCGCCTGCCCGGCGGCATCGAGTCTCCCGAACAGCTGTGGGACGCGTTGGTGGCCGGTGCGGATCTGGTCACCGAGGTGCCCGCCGACCGCTGGGACGCCGACGAGTACTACGACCCCGAACGGGGCGTGCCGGGCCGCACGGTGTCGCGGTGGGGCGCATTCCTCGACGACATCGCCGGTTTCGACGCTCCGTTCTTCGGCCTCGACGACAAGAAGGCCACCGCGATCGACCCGCAGCACCGCCTGCTGATGGAGACCTCGTGGGAGGCCATCGAGCAAGCCGGCATCGACCCCGCCTCACTGGCCGGCACGCTTACCGGCGTGTACTTCGGGATCTCCCACGACGACCACACCTCGCTGGCGCTCGACGCCGGCGTGTACGGCTACACCGAGACCTCGGCCTGCATGGCCTCCGGCCGGGTGGCCTACGCCCTCGACGTGAACGGTCCGGCGTTGACCGCCGACACCGCCTGCTCGTCGGGTCTGCTCGCCGTGCACATGGCGGCCGCAGCCTGGCCACCGGAGAGAGCGACCTGGCACTGGCCGGCGGGTGCGAGGTGATGCGCGAGCCGCGCAAGAACGCTTGGGCCTCCGCGCAGGGCATGCTCTCGCCGGTCGGGCGGTGCAAGCCGTTCGACGAGTCGGCCGACGGCTTCGTGCGCTCCGAGGGCTGCGCCGTCGTGCTGCTCAAGCGGCTGCTCCGACGCGCAGCGCGACGGTGACCGGATTCTCGCCGTCATTCGTGGCACCGCCGCCAACTCCGACGGCCGCACCCGCAACATCGCCACCCCGTCGGTGGACGCCCAGGTCGCCGCGCTGCCGGGCGGCGCTGGACGTCGCCGGCGTCGAAGCCGACACCATCGGCGCGGTCGAAGCCCACGGCACCGGTACCCCAGTCGGCGATCCGATCGAATTCACCAGTCTGGCAACCGAATACGGCACCACCGGTGACGGTCCTGCGTGGGCTCGGCCAAGTCCAACTTCGGCCACGCCGAGGCAGCCGCGGGAGCCCTCGGGCTTCGTCAAGGCCGTCCTCGAGCTGCAACACGGCGCCGTTCCGCGGATGGTGCACTTCCACCGCATGCCCGAGGCGCTGGCCAACATCAAGACGGGTCTTTTTGTCCCGCAGGAACTCACACCATGGCCCGACGGGCCACGGCGATGCGCGCCGCATCGCGATCTCGTCCTACGGCATCTCCGGCACCAACGTCCACGCGATCGTCGAGCAGGCACCGTCGAGCGACAGCGCGGCCGTCGGCACAGAGGAGACTTCGACGCGGGCCAAACTCTTCGTGCTGTCCTCGACATCCACCGACGAGCTCCGGCGCACCGCCGACCGTCTGACCGAATGGCTGGAGCAGCCAGTCGGATTCGGTTTCCCTGACCGACCTGGGCTACACCCTGGCCCGGCGCCGCGGACACCGCACCGTGCGCGACCGGCGGTGGTCGCGAACGACCTCAAGGAGCTGTGCGCAGGCCTGCAGGAGGTCGCCACCGGCGACACCCCGTTCCCCGAGAAGGTGGGGCAGGACGATCGCGGACCGGTGTGGGTGTTCTCCGGCCAGGGTTCGCAGTGGGCACAGATGGGGTGCCGAACTCCTGTCGACCGAGCCGGTGTTCGCCGCCGCGGTCGCCCGCCTCGAGCCGCTGATCGAGCGGGAGTCCGGATTCTCGGTGACCGAGGCGATGTCGGCACCCGAGACCGTGACCGGCATCGACAAGGTCCAGCCGACCCTGTTCGCCATGCAGGTCGCCCTCGCCGAAGCCATGGCGGCCCACGGCGTGCGTCCCGGCGCGGTGATCGGACATTCCATGGGCGAGGTCGCCGCGGCCGTCGTCGCCGGATCCCTCTCGATCGAGGACGGCGTCCGGGTCATCTGCCGGCGGTCCAAACTGCTGGCGCGGCTGGCCGGTTCGGGGGCCATGGCCTCGGTCGAACTGCCCGAGCAGACCGTGCGCGACGAACTGGCCGGCCGAGGTGTCGACGACGTCGTCGTCGCCGTGGTGGCCTCACCGCAGACGACGGTGATCGGCGGCGACACCGCAACCGTGCGCGACCTGGTCGCGCAGTGGGAACAGCGCGACGTCATGGCACGTGAGGTGGCGGTCGACGTCGCGTCACACTCCCCCCAGGTCGACCCCATCCTGGCGAGCCTGGCCGACGATCTCGCCGAGCTCACTCCGGCGCAGGCCACGGTCCCCTACTACTCCGCGACGCGGCCGGACCCGCGCGAGCGTTCCCGCGTGCGACGCCGCGTACTGGGTGGACAACCTGCGCCAGATGGTCCGCTTCTCCGCGGCGGTTCAGGCCGCCCTCGAGGACGGCTATCGGGTGTTCGCCGAACTGTCCCCGCATCCGTTGCTGACCCGAGCCGTCGAGCAGACCGCGCAGAGCATCGAGACGCCGGTGGCGGCGCTGGCCGGACTGCGACGCGACCAACCGCTTCCGCACGGGTTGCTGGGCTTGGTGTCGGATCTGCATGCCGCCGGCGCGGCCGTGGATTTCGCCGCCCTCTATCCCGCCGGCCGCCTGATCGACGTGCCGCTGCCGTCCTGGACACACCACCACCTGCTGCTCGACCGCGGCGACGGTGCGGGGACCGACCACCTCGTCGCGGCGCATCCCCTGCTCGGTGCCCACGTCCGGCTGGTCGAAGAGCCCGAGCGGCACGCCTGGCAGTCCGACGTCGGGACCACCGCCGTGCCGTGGCTGGCCGACCACCGGGTCCACGACGTCGCCGCCCTTCCGGGCGCCGCCTACTGCGAGATGGCGATCGTCGCCGCCGAGCAGCTCTTCCCCGCGGGCTCCGAAGTGCGCGACGTCCGCTTCGAAGACCTGCTGCTGCTCGACGAGCACACCGAGCTGACCGCTGTCGCGGCGTGGATGCCCCGGGCGTCGCGACGTTCAGCTGCGCAGACCGATGACGACGGGGAGCGGCACGCTGCGTACGACCGCAACCCTGCACTCCGTCGACCCAGCCGAGCCGCCGGCCCGCCGCGACATCGCGGGCCTGCTGGCTGCTCATCCCGAACACGCTGAGCGGCAACGAGATCCGTCAGACGCTGGCCGCCCGCGGGATCGAGTTCGGGCCCGCCTTCACCGGGCTGGTGCAGCGTACACACCGCAGCCGAGGCCACCACCTTGCTCGGCGAGGTGACCGCTCCCGCCGGTATCCGGGCCCAGCAATCCGGCTACGCGCATTCACCCGGCGGTCCTCGACGCCTGCTTCCAGACCGTGGGCGCCCACTTCCTGGCCGACGGCGGGTCGGACGGCGCCCTGATGCTGCCGCTGAGCGTGGGCAGCCTGCGCCGGTTCGGCTCCGGCCGCGACGCTCGGTACTGCCACGCCACGATCACCAAGGCCGACGCCACCGAGATCGAGGCGAACCTCGAGGTCCTCGACGAGCGCGGCGACGTCGTCCTCGAAGTCACCGGACTGCGGATGGGTACCGGCACCACCAAGGCAGGCGAACGTGAACGCGTGCTCGCCGAACGTCTCCTCACCGTCGGCTGGGAACAGCGGCAGCCTCCGGCCGACGTGAGCGCAGGCGCCGGCGAGTGGCTGCTGATCACGCTGGGCGGCGCCGAGGATGAGCTGTCGGCTGAGTTGTCGGAGGCGTTGACCGTTGCCGGTGCGCGCTGCCGGACGGCCCGCGCGGACGGCAGCGATCTGACCTCCGGTGATATCGCCGGCGTGGTGGTCCTGACCTCGTCGGCACGCACCGAAACTGATGCCGGATGCCCGTCGCGGGGCCGTGAGCTCGTCGAGCAGGTGGTTCGCATCGCCCGCGTCCTGTCCGACACCGACGGCCAACCGCCGCGTCTCTACGTCGTCACCCGCAACGCCCAGGCTGTGACCCCGCACGATCGGCTCAACCTGGATCAGGGCGGACTGCGCGGCCTGTTGCGGGTGATCGGCTCCGAACAGCCCGTCGTTGCGGCCCACCCAGATCGACGTCGACGCACGCACCACCGCAGAGGATCTGGTTCACGAGCTGCTGGGTGACTCCGACGAAGACGAGACGGCGTGGCGTGAGGGCGCCTGGTTCGTTGCGCGCCTCCAGCAGAGCCCGTTGCGGGCCGAGGAGCGACGCTCCGCGGTCATCGACCCCGGCGAAGAGGGCATGCGGCTGCAGGTGCGCACACCCGGGGATCTGCAGACTCTGGAGCTGGTTGCCGCCGAGCGGCGCGCCCCGGCGGACGGCGAGATCGAGGTCGCGGTCAGCGCCTCGAGCATCAACTTCGCCGACGTGCTGGCCGCGTTCGGGCGCTACCCGGCATACGACGGCAAGCAGCCGGAACTGGGTCTGGACTTCGCCGGTGTGGTGACCGCGGTCGGGCCCGGCGTCACCGACCACAAGGTCGGAGACCGGGTCGCCGGTGTCCGGCCCGGCGGATGCTGGGGCACGCTTCATCACCTGCGACGCGCGGCTGGCGGCGCCACTGCCTGCCGGACTGTCCGACGAGGAGGCCGCGGCGGTGGCGACCGGTTACGCCACCGCGTGGTTCGGCCTGCACGACCTCGCCCGCATCGGTGCCGGTGACCGTGTCCTGATCCATTCGGCGACCGGCGGTGTCGGTCAGGCCGCGATCGCGATCGCGCGCCAGGCCGGAGCCGAGATCTTCGCGACCGCTGGCAGCGCCGACCGGCGCCAGATACTCCGCGACATGGGAATCGAGCACGTATACGACTCCCGCTCAACGGATTTCGCGGACGAGATCCGGCGTGACACCGACGGCTACGGCGTCGACGTGGTGTTGAACTCGCTGATCGGACCGGCCCAGCGCGCGGGGATCGAACTGCTGTCCTTCGGTGGGCGGTTCGTGGAGATCGGCAAGCGGGACGTCTACGAGCACACCCGCGTCGACCTCTATCCGTTCCGGCGCAACCTGGCCTTCTACTACGCCGACCTGGCGTTGATGACGGTCACCGATCCGGAGCGCAGTGGAGTGCTGCTGCGCACGGTGTACGAGCTGGTCGGCAGCGGCGCGCTGCCGGTGCCGGAGCACACGGCCTACCCGTTGTCCGAGGCCGCGACCGCGATCCGGTTGATCAGCGCCGCCGGACACACCGGCAAGCTGGTGCTGAGCATGCCGCGCGGCGGCGAGGTCCCGGTGGTCGTTCCGCCCAACCGCACCAAGGTGTTCCGCGGCGACGGGTCCTACATCGTCACCGGCGGCGTGGGCGGCCTCGGCCTGTTCCTGGCCGCGGTCATGGCATCAGGAGGGTGCGGCCGGATCGTGCTCACCTCGCGGTCGCAGCCGAATGCCCAGGCGGAGAAGACGATTGCGCGCCTGAAGGCCAATGGCGCCGACATCGTGGTGGAGTGCGGCAACATCGCCGACCCTCAGACCGCTCCACGGCTGGTCTCCGCGGCGACCGCCACCGGCCTCCCGCTACGCGGCGTTCTGCACGCCGCCGCCGTCGTCGACGACGCCACCCTGGAGAACATCACCGACGAGCTGATCGAACGTGACTGGGCGGCAAAGGTTTACGGAGCCTGGAACCTACATCAGGCGGCACTGAACCAGCCGCTGGACTGGTTCTGCAGCTTCTCCTCGGCGGCAGTGCTGCTCGGCTCGCCCGGACAGGGCGCGTACGCCGCGGCCAACAGCTGGCTGGACCTCTTCACCGCGTGGCAGCGCCGCCAAGGTGTTTCGGCGACCGCGATCGCCTGGGGCGCATGGGCCGACATCGGCCGTGGCGCGGGCGTGGCGCAGCGCGGGGACGTGGCGATGATCAAGCCGGAGGACGGCGCCTACGCGTTCCGGGCCCTGCTGCGGCACGATCGCGGATACACCGGCTATCTGCCCGTCACCCGGATGCCGCTGTTGACCGCACTTGCCGCGCGCAGTCCGTTCGCCGAGGCGTTCCGTGACGCCGGCGGGCACCACGCGGCCGAAACTCCCAGCGTGCTGGCCGAACTCGCGGCGCTACCCGCTGATGAGCGGCCGCACCGGTTGCGCCGTCTGGTCACCGACCAGGCCGGTCTGATCCTGCGCCGGGCGATCGACCCGGATCGCTCGTTCGCCGAGCACGGTCTGGATTCGCTGGGAATGCTCGAGTTGCGTACCTCGATCGAGACGCAGACCGGTGTCCGCGTCAGTCCCAAGACGATCGTCACCTACAACACGGCGCGCACCCTGGCGGCCCACCTGAGTGAGACGCTGACGTCAGAAGTCTGACCTCAGCCGCCGATCAGGCGCCCGGACACCGCGACGACCAGCCGCTTGGGCAACGCCCGGGTGACCACGCGGGCGACGAAGGCATTGGCGATGCCGTCGACGAAGCTGGGTTTGCGGCCGGACAGCGCTCGCATCGTGTGGTCGACGACCTGCTGAGGGGTGCGGGTGAAGGCCAGGGCCGCGGAGCCGGACGCGGCGCTGGCCGCGGCTTCGCCTGCCAATTCGAAGAACGGGGTGTCGGTGAGTCCCGGGCACACCGCCAGGACACGGATGCCGTGCTCACGTTCCTCGGCCCACAGCGCCTCGGTGAACGACAACACGAAGGCTTTCGACGCCCCGTAGACGGCCATCTTCGGCAACGGCTGGAACGCTGCGGTCGAGGCGATGTTGATGATGGTGCCCCGGCCCCTGGCCCGCATCGCGGGTAGGTAGCGGGCTGTCGTACCGACCAGTGTCCGGCAATTGAGCTCGACGGCGTCCTCGAGTCGCTGCGGGTCGGCGTCGGCGATGTCGCAGTGGGTCCCGAAGCCGGCGTTGTTGACCAACACGTCGATCTCGAGGCCCAGACTGTTCGTCCGCTCCCACAGGTCACCGGCAGAGGTGGGCACCGAGAGGTCCATCGGGACGACGGCGACCTGGACGCCGTGCGTCTCCCGCAGTTGATCAGCGAGATCCTCGAGCCGGTCCGCGCTGCGCGCGACCACCACGAGGTCGTCGCCCCGCGCGGCGAACTGCCGGGCGAACTCGGCGCCGATCCCGGTCGAAGCCCCGGTGATCAGGGTCACCATTCGCCACCTCCACGCTGGTCATCCGGTCGCCATCGTAGATGGCGCCGGTTGGGCTGGAGAGGGTGCCACAGCAATGCTTCAAACGGCTACAATCGTCGGCGTGCTACGTCCGCGGCGGATGAGCGGACTCGACTCCAGTTTCCTCTCCCTCGAAACCCCATCCCAGCCTCTGCAAGTGTTCTTGATGCTGGAACTCGACACCGCGACGATTCCCGGGGGCTACAGCTTCGAGCGCTTCCGCGACGCGCTGTCGGCGCGGCTTCGGGCGATGCCGGAGTTCCGGGAGAAGCTGTCCGACAACTTCTTGAACCTCGATTTTCCCGTCTGGGTGCGAGGACAGCGACTTCGACATCGACCATCATGTCCATCGGATCGGCCTTCCGGCACCCGGCGGCCAGGCGGAACTCGAGGAACTCTGCGGATACCTGGCCGGTTTGCGGCTCGACCACAGTCGGCCGTTGTGGGAGATGTGGGTCATCGAGGGCCTCGAGCAGCGGACGCCTGGCCGTCATGCTCATGCTCCACCACGCCGCGGCAGACGGTGTGACCGTTGCCAAGTTCCTGGCGCGGCTGTGCAGCGCGGAACCCGACCCGGCACTACCGGACCTGGTACCGGCTGCGCCCGGCCGCAACCCCGCTGCGGATCGCGGCCGATGGTCTGGTCCGGTTCGCCCGCCGACCGTGGCGCATTCTCAGACTGCTGCCCGCGACCCTCAGAGCGGTGATCGAGACCGTTCGGCGCGCGACGGCCGGCCGCGCGATGGCGGCTCCGTTCACCGCGCCGCGGACAGTGCTCAACGGCAAGCTGACCGCCGACCGTAGAGTCGCCCTTGCCCGGCTCGACCTCGCCGACGTCAAGAAGGTCGCGCACCACTTCGGGGTCAAGGTCAACGACGTGGCGATGGCCCTGGTCGGCGGGCAGGCCCGCCAGTTCTTCCTCGACCGCGGTGAGTTGCCGAAGTCCTCCCTGACCGCCTTGGTGCCGGTGTCGGCGCACGGAGCCTCGGATTGCACCGCACGCAACCAGGTTTCGGGCATCTACGCGAAACTGCAGACGCAGATCGCGGACCCCGCTGAACGGCTGAGAAGCGATCGCGGCAGAGAGCGTCATCGCGAAGGAACACAGCTCGGCGATTGGTGCCACGCTGCTCAACGACTGGGGCGAGGTGATCGGCCCGGTGCTCCTCGGTGTGCGCGAAGCGGGTGTACGCTCGCCTGACCCGGATCCGCCCGATGTACAACATCGTGGTGTCCAACGTGCCCGGTCCGCAGGCCCCTTACTTCCTGGGCGCCGAGGTATCGGCGGTGTACGGGTTCGGGCCGGTCATGCACGGTGCGGGGCTCAACGTCACGCTGTGGTCGGCAAGCGGGACACTGCACATCGCACTGCTCTCGTGCCCGGCGCTACTGCCCGACCCGCGCGCAATGGCCGACGGATTCACCTCCGGCTTGCAGGAGTTGCTCGCTGAAGTCCCCTGTGCCGCACCATCTTCGGCTGCGGGTTGATCGCGAGCTTTCGCTACTCCGTCACCCAGCCATACTTCGCCGGGACATCGGCGAGGAGTCGGTGGATCTCGGCGACGTAGCGCTCCGGCTCGGGCCCGTGGCTGTGATAGCTGACCACCAGACGACCGTCATACGTACCGGCGGAATACATGTCGACTCCCGCCGACGTCGACGCGAACAGCAATTCGAGGTCGTACTGCTCGACCACCAGATCGGGCGGCGTGCGCAACGGCGGCAGTTCCCCGCCGTCGGTGGTCATCACGACATCCGGCAGCCCGGGCGGGTTTCCCTGGTATTCCAGGCCGAAGTGCAGGAACGACTGCTGGATCACGCCTTCGGCGAGGTCGGCGCGGAACGCCTCGACGATGTCGCGGGCCAAGTCCAAGATATCTGTGCCCGAACGGATCTCAGCAAGATACATCGCCATGCCCACCGGGTTGGTGGCCTCGGTGGCACCGACCGGAGGGGTCAGGAAGAAGCGTAGATCGACCGGGTAGATGTAAGGGATCGGAAGATGCGGAGTCTGGCGAATCTTCCACTCCGCCATCAGGATCGCTGCAGCGGTCAGAGCATTGAGACTGACCCGGCGGTCCGCACAGATAGCGGCCAGATCCTGGGTTTCCTGACGGGAGAGCCGACACGTCGCTGACGGGACGCGAACCGACTGGGGCCCGACCCGTCCCGCGTTGCGCTTGGACGGCGGCAGCTCATAGGCGAACATCGCCGGCAGGAAACGTTCGAGACCAAAGCGCTGAAGCTTGACGATGCCGCGCTCGGCAAGGACCGCCTCCAGCGACTCCGGAATGGGTTCGGCCTTGACCGGCCCGACACCGGTGTCGTCGACGATGTCGGTGTACCAGCCGAACAGCTTCTCCAGCAGGGCGAACTGGTGGTGGCCGTCGGCCAGCGCATGGTGGGTGAACAGGGTGACTTCGGAGTGCTCCGGACTAAGTCTGAGGCGAAGGTTGAGCAGCGCCTGGGACTGGCTCGGCAGCCGGCCGGGCGAGGCGTCGCCGATCTTCTCGAGCCAGATCCCTTCGTGCTCGTAGTCGTCGACCATGATCTGGTGCCTGCCGTCGGCGCCGCGCTCGAGGTGACCGGCGTGCGCGGGATGTACCCGCATCAGCGTGTCGAATGCCTCCGCCATCGCGCCCACGTCTACGGGACCGCGCAGCGTCACGGTCAGGCCGACGAAGTTCTCGGCGTTCGCGTAGAACTCCTCGCTGGGCGCCAGATAGCGGATCGGCGTTGAGCCAAACACCCGTGAACCTTCCCTTCGATGACGCGGTCTACCGGTTGGTGCTCGCCCTGCGGTAGCCCACCATGATCGGCAACAGGCACACCACGAAAATCGCGGCGCACCAGACCAGAGTGCTGATCATCGGCGACAGCACCGGCCCGCCCACCGACAGTCCGCGCATCGCATCGACAGCCGGTGACATCGGTTGGTAGCGGACGAACGGCTGCACCCAGTCGGGGTACTTCTCGACGGGCACGAACCCCGTGCAGAACGTGGCACCCAGTATGATCACGGGCTGCATCGCCTCCACCATGACTGACTTGGGCCAGTACAGCGCGGCGGTGGTGGCCACCGCCGCGAATGCCACGCCGAAGATGACCGGGACGGCAATCCACAGCAAGGCCGCCGCCGGCCCCTGGTGGAACCGGAAGCCGAGGATCATCCCGGTGCCGACGATGATCAGCGTGGTGAACAGCAGGCGGATCGTTTCGGCGCCCAGTCGCGCGATCAGTCCGGCGGTGCGATGGATCGGCAGCGACCACATCCGGGCCAGGAACCCGTCGAGGCGCTCGGTGTTGATACCGACCATCCCCGTTGTCGATCCCGACATGGTCGCCACGAGCGCCACCAGCGGAACACTGCGATACAGAGCGTTCTCGCCCGTGATGGCGGTGATCGAGTCGCCGAAGACGACCTTGAGCGTGAGCAGGAATGCCACCGGCAGCAGCACGGCGTGGACGAGCGTCATGGGGGTGCGGGCCGACCGGACGAGCAGTCGCCGGGTGAGCACCAGGGTCTGCGACAGCAGTGCGCCCAGCGATTTCTCCGAATGGCGATCGGCGACAACGGCCGCGCCGGTGAGTACCGCCATCAGCTTCTCCGCCGGTACACCACGACAGCCCAGGGCAATGTCACTGCGATGAGACCGGCCAGCCAGGCCAGAGCCGGCGCGATCACCGACCAGCTGACCGGGGCCACACCGCCACCCGAGTCGCCGGCGAAAGCCTGCATGGCGTAGACGAACCGGGAGATCGGCTGGTTGTCCACCACCGGCTGAATCCAGTGCGGAAACCGGTGCAGCGGTTGAATGCCCACCGACAGGAAGCCGAAGATGAGTTGCGGCAACAACAACCACTGAGCGGTCGCGGCAGGATCGCGCGACTTGGTGCCCAACGTGTCGCCGAGTAGCGCGAGGGCCAGGCCGATGCACAACGTCAGCAGACAGAACGCGGCGGCGTACCACAGCCCGCGGTGAAACCGGAAGCCGATGACATATCCCGCTGCCAGCGCGACGACCAGCCCGATCACACAGCGGTAGACACTCGCCGAGATCCGGGCCGCCAACGGTGTCAGCGATGGTAACGGCAAGGACTGGAACCGGCGGTTGATCCCCTGCACCGAGTCGGTCGCGGCCCGGAACGCGGTGGAGATCGACGCGAATGCGATGGCCTGCAGCACAATCAGCGGAACCAGATACTGGGCGTAACTGCTCATCTTCAGGTCGGGTCCATCCATCAACCGGTTCAGCGGGATGTAGAGGCTCGCGGTCGCCGCCACCGACACGGCCACACCCACCGCCACCTCACCGTTGCGCAGAGTGGGAGCGACCAGCCGCGTCGTCAGTACCCACCACTGCTGCAGCCCGGATGGGTTCGGTCGCGTCGCGGTCAACGCGGTCACGACACCACCTCGTCGGCCATCCGCTCGGTGGCGGCCTCCGGGGCCGAATCGCCGGTCAGCGAAAGGAATACGTCATCGAGCGACGGCCTGCGCAGCGCGATGTCGGCCAGCTCGATCTTCGCCGAGTTCAACCGCGTCAGCGCGGCGCCCAGGGTGCTCGGGCCGTCGGGGGCAGGCATGCTCACGCGGTCGGAGTCCGGGGTGATCGCGGCGCGGCTGGCGGCCGGGAGAAGCGGGCCCAGCGCGTCGGCGATCGCGAACACGTCGGCCGGGTCACGGGGGACGATCTCGCAGACGGTCCCACCGGTACGCTCCTTGAGCTCGTCGGCGGTTCCGTGCGCGACGATGGTGCCGTGGTCGATCACGATGATCCGGTCACTCAGCGCGTCGGCCTCCTCCAGATACTGGGTGGTCAGCAGTGTCGCGATGCCGGCGTCCTTGAATGTGGTGACCAGTTCCCAGATGGCTTGGCGGCTACGGGGATCCAGCCCCGTGGTCGGCTCGTCGAGGAACACCACCTCGGGGCGGACCACCAGCCCGCAGGCGATGTCGACGCGTCTGCGCATACCGCCCGAGTAGGTGCCGACCCGTCGCTCGGCGGCATGCTCCAGGTCGAACTCCTTCAGGAGTTCCCGGGCCCGCGCCCGCGCCGCGGGCTTCTTCAGACCCTGCAACCGGCCGAACATCAGCAGGTTCTCGTAGCCGGTGAGCATCTCGTCGAGCGCGACGTGCTGGCCGGTCAGCATGATCGAGCGGCGCACCATCGCCGGGTCGGTGACGACGTCGTGACCGGCCACGCGCGCGCGGCCGCGGTCCGGCTTGGTCAACGTCGACAGGATCTCCACGGTGGTCGTCTTGCCCGCGCCGTTGGGCCCGAGGAGCGCGACGACCTCGCCGCGGCCCACCGTAAAGGAGATGTCGCGCAACGCATCAACCGAACCGAACGACTTGCCGATGCCTTCGACATCCACACCATTGTCGGACTGTGACATCTCAACCTACTCGTCGTCGTCGAAGACGGCCGCCGACAGGTCGACCAGCGCCAGCGCCTCGTCCTCGGCCTCGTTGTCATCACTGTCGTCGTCACCCATCAGAGCGTCCCCGAGCAGTTGCATCAGCGTCGCCGGGAACTGTTCGGCGAGCGCCTCCACAGTGCCACCGGGCACTCGCCGGCCGTCGCACCACCAGTCCAGGTGAAGCACGCCGCCGTGTCGATAGGACCGCAACTCCAGCGGATGCCCCAGCCCCGGCAGGGTCTCTCGGACGGTGCGCTCGCTGTCGCTGTCGAACTGCACCGGCGCGTCGCTCTCCTGCCATTCCGGGATCATCCCCAGGTAGGACAGGAACACGTCCGCGGTGCCGGCAGCTCCCAGCAGTCCCGCGGTCGGGGCGTGCAGGTAGCGCAGGAGTCCGTAGCCAATCCCGTGGTGCGGCACCGCCTTCACGGTCTGACCGACCTCGGCGAGCAGTTGGGCAGCACTGGCGGCCTGCCCACCCATGCAGGGCAGCGCGATCGGATAGATCGTGGAGAACCAGCCGATCGTTCTGTGGAAGTCGACATCCGGTCGCAGAACTGCTCGCCCGGCGCCGGCGAGATCGACGGTTGCGACACCCTCGCCGACCGTGGCGGCGATGCAGCGGGCCAGCGCGGCCAGCAGGATCTCCTCGGTCGAGGCCTGCAACACCCGGCGGGCGTTGTCGATCTGCGAGGTCTGCTCGGCCGTCAGGGCGATCGGCAACCTGGTCAGGTCACCGGCTCCCGGCGCACCGGTCACCGTGGTATCGGCCAGCCGCACCGTCGCCGCGGTCTCGGTGTCGATCCAGTAGCTCCGGCGGTCGAGCACCGCCGGGTGGGCGGCGAGCGCCGCAGCGCGTTGCGACCATGCCCGCCAACTCGTGGTGGCCGGTTCCAGGGCGATGTCACTGCCGGCGAGCTGCTGTCCGAACGCCGTCAGCAAGTCCGTCACCAGGACCTCGCGCGACGTGAGGTCGTCGACCATCCCGTGCACGGTCAGGACCAGGAACCGCGAGGCGCCGTTGACGTCGGCGACGTACGTCGCCGTCAACGGCCCGCTGGTCAGCTCCTGCGTCAAAGCCTCGGAAACGATGGCCTGCAGCGCTTCTCCCTCCTCAGAGGTGCCCGCAGCGGCATCGGCGGGTAGCGCCCGCTCGGTCAGCTCGGTGAAGTCACCGGGTTCGCCGATCTGCTGTTCCCACACCCCGGCCCGGTTGACCACGCGCATCCGCAGCGCGTCGTGGTGGTTGACCACCGCGGTCAGGACAGCCCGGACGGCGTCAGCGGACACCCGGGAGTCGATGCGCAGCACCAGCGGCGCGCGCCAGCGCCCCGACTCGGCCAGTCCGCCGTCGAGGAAACGCAGAATGTTCGGCGGCACAGGTGGATTCAGCTCGTCGGTGTCCTGGCTTCCGAGACCGCCGGACGCCTGGCGTGCGACGAGGGTGTCGGCCAGTGCGGCCAGCGTCGAGTTGTCGTAGAGGTCCTGTGGAGTGAGCTCCACGCCCTCGTGGGAAGCGGTCATCGCAACGCCGATGGCCACCAGCGAGTCGCCGCCCAGCTCGAAGAAGTTGTCGCCGGACGCCACGGATTCGACACCGAGGCACTGCGACCAGATCCGCTTCAGGGTGGCCTGCATCTGGGCGCGCGCGTCCGCCGGTGCGCCGGCCCTGCCGTTGGCGGGTGCAGCCTCGGCGGCCGCGTCGGAGGTCGTCCCGACGGGCTTGCGCACGGCGTTGGTGTCCGGGTCGATCCAATAGCGCTGCCGCGCAAAGGCGTAGCCGGGCAGGGTGACGCGCTGTGGGTGCTCGCCGTACAGCCGCGCCCAGTCCACGTCGACTCCGGCCGACCACAGCTGACCCAGCGCCAGCAGGAAGGCGTCGCGGTCGTCACGGGTCTGAACGGGGTGGCGCATCAGGCGGACCGCACGGTGGGTGTCCGACCAGCCGGGCATGCGCACGGCCGATCCGGTCAGGCTGCCGCCAGGGCCGACCTCGACGAGCACCCGGTGGGTGTCGCCGAGCAGGGTCTGGAGTTCGTCGGCGAACCGCACGGTGGAGCGGATGTGCTGGGCCCAGCGATTCGGATCGGTGGCCTCCTCGTCGGTCATCCAGGTGCCGGTCACGTTGGACAGCATGGGGATTCGCGGCGGATGCAGCGTCAGGGTGGACAGGTACTCGGCGAACGGGGCGAGCACCGAGTCCATCGACTGCGAGTGGAACGCGTGTGAGGTTCGCACCCGCCGGGCCACAATGCCCTCAGCGGCAAGACGATTAGTGAACTCCTTGATCGCCTGCTCCGGGCCGGCAACCACGCAGCTGCCGAACTCGTTGACGGCGGCCAGGTCCACGTCGGCGGTCAGGTGCGCGGCGATGTCCTCGGGGCTCGAGGCCACTGCCACCATGGCACCCGCGGGTGCGGCGTGCATCAGGCGTGCCCGCATGGAGACGGCCTTGATCGCCGAATCCAGGTCGAAGACCCCCGCCACGGCGGCGGCCACGAGCTCGCCGATGCTGTGGCCGGCCAGCGCCGTCGGGGTGACCCCGTAGGACATGATCAGTTGCGCCAGGGCGTATTCCACGGCGAACAGCGCCGGCTGGGCCAGGTCGGTGGGCTCCAAGCCCCTGCCCTTTCCCGAGTCGCTTCGCTCCTGCCCGCCGTCGCCGTCGAACACCTGGGCCTTGAGGTCGATGCCCAGCTCTTCGCCGAATCCGGCGGCGCAGCGGTCGAAGTTCTCCCGGAACACCGGCTCGGTGTCGTAGAGGCCGCGCGCCATGCCGACGTGCTGGGCACCCTGCCCGGGAAACAGAAACGCCGTCCGCTGCGCGCCCGGCGTTGCACCCGGTGGGCAGTGGGCGACCGAGGCGTTCTCGTGCTCGGCTGCGGACAGCACGGCGCAGGCATCCGCCCGGTCGGCGACCACGGCCGCCATCCGGACATCGTGGGTCCGCCGGCCTGCGAGGGTGAACGCGACGTCGGGCAGCGAAAGGCCCTCGTCGCGTGCGAGCTCGGCGGCCAGCGCGGCCTTCGCGTCCTGCAGCGACTCGGCGGTACGGGCGGACAGCAGCAGCACCTGCGGGCCGCTCGGATCCGCAGCCGCAGCGGAGGTCTGGGGAGCCTCCTCGACGACGACGTGGACGTTGGTGCCGCCCACGCCGAAGGAGCTCACCCCGGCGCGCCGCGGCCCGTCGGACTCCCACGGCAGGTAGCTGTTCGAGACCACGAACGGCGTGTTCTCCAGGTGCAGTTCGGGATTGGGCGCGGTGAAGTGGACCGTCGGCGGGATCGCCTTGTTCTTGAGGGTCAGGATGGTCTTGACCAACCCGGTGACGCCGGAGGCCGCGTCGAGGTGGCCGATGTTCGACTTCACCGAGCCCAGCACGCACGGGCCGGGCCGGTCGAGCTCGGACAGCTCGAAAGCCTGTCGCAGGGCTTCGATTTCGATGGGGTCACCGAGCGGGGTTCCGGTGCCGTGAGTCTCGACGAATCCGATGGTCGAAGCGTCGACTTCGGCGACGGCGTGTGCCTCGGCGATGACCTCGGCCTGTCCGGCGACCGCGGGTGCGGCGTAGGTCATTTTCATCGAGCCGTCGTTGTTGATCGCCGAGCCCCGGATGACGGCGTGGATGCGGTCGCCGTCGTCGAGCGCCGCCTGCAGCGGCTTGAGGAGCACCGCCGCCACACCGCTGCCGAAGATGGTGCCGTCGGACTTGACGTCGAACGGCCGGCAGTGACCCGACGGCGACACCATCGCCCCCGGCTCGTAGGTGTAGCCGCACCTTGTGCGGCACCCGGATCGCCGACGCGCCGGTCAGCGCCATGTCGCACTCGCCGGACAGCAGGCTCTGGCAGGCGAGGTGCACGGCGACCAGCGATGAGGAGCAGGCGGTCTGCACCGTGAGTGCCGGCCCGCGCAGGTTCAGCTCGTGCGCCACCCGCGTTGCCAGGTAGTCCTTGTCGTTGAGCAGGACGAGGTTGAACATCTCGACGGTGACGCCCTCGCCGACCATCTTCTTGGTGTCGCGGTGCGACATGATGTTGTCCATCAGGTAGCCGCTGGCGGTGCTGCTGGCGAAGACGCCGATCGCACCGTCGTAGTTGGCGGGGTCGTAGCCGGAATCCTCGATGGCATGCCACGCGGTCTGCAGGAACAGCCGCTGCTGCGGGTCCATCATCCGAGCGGTGTACGGGGTGATCCCGAAGTATTCGGCGTCGAACTCCTCGATCCCGTTGAGCATCGCCGCGCGCCGGACGTAGGCGGGGTCCTCCAGCGTCTTGGCGCTGACGCCGGCGGCGGTCAGCGCTTCCTCGGACAGGGTGGTGACCGACTCCTCGCCGCGGCTCAGGTTGTCCCAGAACTCCGTGAGCGAATCGGCACCGGGGAACTTGCCTGCCATTCCGATGACCGCGATGGCATTGGGGGGCAACTCATTCGATGCGGCGTCGTAACCGTCTTCGGTGCTCACACCACATGTCCTTTCCGTCTGTTCGCCGCGGCTCCCTGTCGGGCCCTGGCGCGTTGCTGAGCGCGGGCGCCGAGTCCGGAGCGAGGCGCCCCCGGGGACGGGTCCGCTGTCGCATAACCCAGGCGCTCGCACAGCGCGTCGGTCAGCGACGAGATGGTCGGGTATTCGTAGATCAGCGCTGCCGGCAGTGCGATGCCGAGGCTCGCGCTCAGTCGGCGCTGAAGCGTGACGCTCATCAGCGAGTCCATTCCGAGCTGGAAGAAGCCCGCCTGCGGATCGAGTGACTGGTCGGAGGACAGGCCGATGACGGCGGACGCCATGGTGACGATGTGACCGGCCAGCAGGTCGCGGCGACCTTCGGGCGGGCATTCGCGCAGTTCCTTGCGGAACTCGCTTTCGGGAGCCTCGCCGTTGGCGGCTTCCTCCCGGGCCAGCACGTCGTCGACGATGCGTAGCGCTCCTCGGGTGCGGTATGCCGCGGCCAGCAGCGGCCAGTCCGCATCGACGACCGTGGTGCGCACCGGCGCGTCGGAACCCATCATCAGCGGCAGAGCGCGGATGGCGACCTCGTCGGGCATGGGCTCGAGGCCGGCGTTGGACATCACCTCGCCGGCGTCGGTCTGCTGGTCCGACAGCGACTTCCACAATCCCCAGTTGACGACAGTGGCAGGCAGGCCCATATTGCGCCGGCCATAGGCGAAGGTGTCGAGGAAGGCGCTGGTCGCGGTGTAGTGCGCGAGCCAGCGCGAACCGAGCAGTCCGGAGATCGACGAAAACAGCACGAAATGGCGGACATTCGAATCCAACGACAGCGCATGCAGTACGCCGAGTGCGTCCAGCTTCGGCCGGAACATGGTGTTGACGTCGTCGTCGGTCATGTCGGCAAGGGTCACCGGACCACCGGCGAAGGCCGCGAGATAGACGCCCTCGAGCGCGGGGAGATCGGTGCCGAACCGCTCGAACAGCGCGGTCATGGCGTTCTGGTCGGTGACGTCGGCGGCCACCTCGACCAATGTCGTGCCGCTCGAAGCGAGTTGCCGGCCAAGGTCTTTCAGCTTGTCACCGGGGTTGCGCGACACGGCCACGACTGTTCCGGCTCCCATGTCGGCGAGCTGCTTGATCAGGTACGGGCCGATGTGACCCGTGGCCCCGATGACGAGGTGGCTGCCGTCCTTGGTCAGCACGGCATCAGATGTCGTCGGGGGTGTCGGCTCCAGGCGGGGCACGTGCCGCGTGCCGGACCGGTAGACGACCTGATCCTCACCGTCAGCTGCGGTCGCCTCGGTACGCACGTGGCGGGCGGCCAGCACAGCGGGCAACGACTCGTCGACGTCGATGACGCCGCCCCAGATCTCGGGGTGCTCCAGCGCCAGCGTTCGGCCGAGCCCCCACAGGACGGCGTGCACGGGGTTGGCCCGGTCGCCGTCGACGACGGGTTGGGCGTTGCGGGTCAAGAAGAAAAGCTTGGGTGCGGACGGCAGCGCGCTCAGTTCGGTGACGATGCGCCTGGCCTCGTTGAACATCGCGTAGGCCGCTGCGACGTCGAACGGCGAACCCGCGGGCACCGGTGCGTAGAGCACGTTGTCCACGGAACCGACTGCACCGCTGCCCAACTCGGCGGCCAGCTCGTCGTCGCCGAGCACCAGCCACGAGGCGGCGCCGGCGGGTGCGTCGGGCAGCGGCCGGCTCGGCCAGGTGGGTACGTAGAGCCAGTCGGCCGGGACGGGGCTGTCCTTCGGCGCCAGCGGCTTGCGGCTGCCGCGGTGTGCGCCAAAGCCGTTGGTGGACAACGCGGGAGTGAAGTCCAGCCAGTGCCGGGTGTGGCGCCACGGTGTGGTCGGGAGCGCCGGGTGCGGCTCTGGCGGGTGCTCGCCGACCGGCGGCCGGGCGGTGAAGGTGGAGTTGAGCGACGTGTGGAACGCGACGGTGTCGTGACTGTCGCGCTGCAGCGTGGCGAGGCTGTGGTGGTGCTTGTTGCCGGCATTCGGGTCGTCGAGGGTGTCGGAGATTGCTTTGGTGAGCAACGGGTGCGGGCTGATCTCGATGAACGTGGCGTTGGTGGCACCGGCAGTGGCGATCGCGTCGCTGAACCGGACCGGTTTGCGCAGGTTGGCCACCCAGTGGTCGGCGTCGAATTCTGGTGCGTCACCGGTATTCTCGACGGTGGAGATGATCGGGATGACCGGGAAGCCGGGCACCAGATCAGCCAGCGCGTCCTTCAACTCCGGCAGAATCGGGTCCATCATCGCGTGGTGGGAGGCCACATCCACGTTCACCCTGCGGGCGAACGTGTTCTGCGCGGTCGCCAGGGCGACGACGGCGTCGACGGCCTCGGTCGGCCCGGCGACGACGGTTTGGCGCGGTGACGCGTACACGGCCACCGTCACATCCGGGAAGTCGGCGATTAACGCCTCGGTGGCCGCAGCATTGAGTTCGAGCAGGGCGATCGCTCCGGTGGCGGCGTGGCGGGACATCAGCAGCGACCGCGTTGCGATCACCCGGAAGCCCTCGGCCGGGGTCAGTGCGCCGGCCACCACGGCCGCGGTCACCTCGCCCATCGAATGCCCGATCACCGCATCGGGTTCCACCCGGTAGGAGCGCCACAACGCCGTCAGCGCCAACTGGACACCGACCAGCACCGGCTGGATCTGCTCGACGCCGGTCAGTTCCTGCCCGTTGGCGAGCACATCGTGCAGCGAGAACCCGACCTCGGCGACGAAGTCCGGTTCGAGCGTCTCGATGGCCTCCGCGAACGCGGGCTCGTCGGCGAGCAGCTGGCGTCCCATGCCGACCCATTGGGAGCCCTGGCCGGAGTAGACGAACACGGTGCCCGGCTCGCACGTTCCCTCGTGCGGGCCGACGACTCCGGGCGCGATCTGCCCGTCCGCCAGCGCTCGCAGTCCGGCGACGGCGTCGTCCCGGTCGGCAGCGCAGACCGTGGCGAACGTGGCCTGGTGGGTGCGGTGATGGTTGAGCGTGTGCGCCACGTCGGCGAGCGAGACCTGCGCCCCGGAGCCGGTCATCCAGTCGGCCACCATCGTGGCAGTCGCGGCGAGCCGTTCGGGGCTCTTGCCGCTGACCACCAGCGTGGTCACCGCCGGCGTGATGGTCGGCAGGCGCAGCGGCGCCTGTGGTGCCTGCCCCAGGACCAGGTGGGCGTTCGTGCCGCCGAAGCCGAACGCCGACACTCCCGCCAGACGCCGTCGTCCGGTCGTCGGCCATCTCGTCGCCTCGTCGACGACCTTCAGCCGAAGCTCGTCGAACGGGATGTGCGGATTGGGGTTGTCGAAGCTCTGATTCGGCGGGATCTCCCCGCGCTGCACCGCCAATGTGGTCTTGATGAGACCGACGATGCCAGCGGCCGCCTCGAGGTGGCCGAGGTTCGTCTTGGCCGCGCCGACGAGCAGCGGGGCGTCGGGTTGCCGTCCGCGTCCGTAGACGGCTCCCAGCGCGCGGGCTTCGATGGGGTCGCCGAGCAGCGTTCCCGTGCCGTGGGTCTCGACGTAGTCGACCTCGGCCGGTTCCACACCGGCGTCGGTGCACGCGGCTCGCAACACCGCGGCCTGCGCGGCCGGGTTGGGCGCCATCAAGCCGTTGGACCGGCCGTCCTGGTTCACCGCCGAGCCGCGGACGACGGCGAGGACCCGGTCTCCGTCGCGCACCGCATCGGAGAGCCGCTTGAGCACGGCCACCCCGCAGCCTTCGCCGCGGACGAATCCGTCGGCCGCTGCGTCGAAAGCGTGGCACGCGCCGGTCTGCGACATGGCCTCGGCCTGGTCGAAGCTGCGTGTCACGACGGGCGAGAGCATCAGGTTGACGCCGCCGGCGATGGCCAGCTCGGACTGGCCGGTGCGCAAGCTCTGGCAAGCCAGGTGCACCGCCACCAGGGACGAGGAGCAGGCGGTGTCGATGGTCAGCGACGGGCCGTGCAGGTCGAGAAAGTAGGACAGCCGGTTGGCGATGATGCTCAACGATCCGCCGGTTCCGGTCCACGCGTCGACCTGGCTGAGGTCACGGGATGCCAGGAACCCGTACTCGCTGACGCATGCGCCGACGAACACCCCGGTCTGCGAGCGCTGCAAGGACTCCGACGGGATGCCGGCGTGTTCGAGCGCTTCGACGGTCACCTCGAGGATTAGGCGCTGCTGGGGATCTATGTAGTCGGCCTCACGCGGGGTGATGCCGAAGTACTCGGCGTCGAAGCCCGCGACGTCGGACAGGAAGGAACCCCAGCGCGTGGTTCCCGCCAGGGCTTGCGCCGTCTGCGCAGAGCCGTCGTCGAACGCGTCCCACCGACCATCGGGCAGGGTCGTCACCGCGGATTTGCGCGCCTCCATGAAGTCCCACAGCGCGTCGGGTCCGTTGACGTCGCCGGGCAGCCGGCACCCGAGCCCGATGATGGCGATGGGTTCGGTCAGGGCGACGGGAATACCGTCCGCGGTGCGCACGTCCTCGGCATCCGGGTGGGTCAGCGCGTGCGCCAAGCTGTTGACCGTCGAGTTCTGCCAGATGTCGACCGGAGACACGTGGCGACCCAGCAACTCGGTTAGCTCACCGGAGAGCACGACCCCTTCACGGGATCCGACCCCGAGTTCGTTGAACGGTACGTCAGGGTCGATTTCGTCTGGGTTGCAGCCGACGTTGGTGACCAGGTAGTCGACCAGCCAGTGGCGGAGTCCAGTTTCGTCGTCCCCGAAGGACGTCATACCGCTATGTCCAGGCGCTGGAACTCACCCTCGCGGTAGATCTCGGCGCACGACGAGCGGCGGATCTTGCCGCTGGTGGTGATCGGGATGGAGCCGGGCGACACCAGGACCAGATCACCCATCTTCAGATTGTGCGACTTCCACACCGCGTCGGCGACCTCGTGCTTCACCGAGTCCAGCTGGGGTGCGGGCTTGACCTCGACGATGGCCACCAGATTCTCAGAGGCCTCGTCCTCGACGGCGATCGCCGCGACCCGGCCGCCAGTGATCTCGCGGATAGTGGCCTCGATGTCCTCGGGGTAGTGGTTACTGCCGTCGACGATCAGCAGGTCCTTGAGCCGGCCCATGATGAACAGCTCGCCGTCGGACATCGCTCCGAGGTCACCGGTGCGCAGCCACGGCCCGGCCGGGGTGCCCTCGGACGGGTTGTTGATGCGGGCGCGGAAGACGCGGGTGGTCTGCTCGGGCTTGTGCCAGTAGCCCAGGGCGACGTTGTCGCCGCGGGTCCAGATCTCGCCCACGCCGCCGGCAGGCTGCTCGAGCCCGGTCTCCGGGTCGACGATCCGAATCTCATATGCCTCCGGCGGGCCGTAGCTGACCAGCTGGGTTCCGCTGTCTTGGCCGGCATCGCAGCGCTCGGCGACGCCGGCGGCGAGCTGGTGCAGGTCGAAGCGGGCGGTGCGGACGGTCTCCGAGATCGGCGGCGTGGCGACGTACAGGGTCGCCTCGGCAAGGCCGTAGGACGGCTTGATGACCTTCTCCTCGAGCCCGAACTTGCCGAAGCGGTCGACGAACCGCCGCACGGTGCTGTAGTGCACGCGCTCGGCGCCGCTCAGGATCGTGTGCACCCGGCTCAGATCCAAGCCCTCCATGTCGGCATCGGAGGTCCGGCGCATCGCGAGTTCGAAGGCGAAGTTCGGCGCACCCGACACCGACATCGGGTTCTGGGCCATGAGCTGGATCCAGCTCGCTGGCTTGGACAGGAACGCCAGCGGGCTGGTCAGCACCGCATTGCACCCGGTCACCAGCGGCGAGCAGACGCCCATGATCAGGCCCATGTCGTGGAAGAACGGCAGCCACGACACCACCGTGGTGTCGTCGGTCACCGTGCCGCCGTACTCGACGAAGTAATCGGCGACGACCTGCTCGATGTTGCTGGTCACATTCTTATGCGAGACGATCACGCCGGCCGGGGTGCGAGTCGAGCCCGAGGTGTACTGCAGATAGGCCGGACCATGACGCGAGTCGTCGCTCTCGTCGAGCCTGCGGGTGACGTCGACGTCGATGACGTCGACCTCGATGACGGTCGGGGCGGGACGGCCGCCGTGCGGGTTGGCGTACTTGTTGACGTCGGCCACCGCCGCGGAGGTGGTCAGCAGCACCGACGGCGTGCTGTCCTTGAGCGCGGACTCCACCCGCTGGTCGTGCACACCGAACATCGGCACCGACAGCGGCACGGCGATCATGCCGGCCTGCAGCGACGCATAGAACGCCACCACGTAGTCCAAGCCCTGCGGGGCCAGGATCGCCACCCGGTCGCCCTTGGTAGCGGTCCGCCGGAGCTCCTCGGCCAGCGACAGCACCCGGCGATAGAGCTGGTTCCAGGTCAGGGTCTCAGGATGACCCGTCCCGAGCACGGCACCGTCCATGAAGGTGAAGGCCGGGGTGTCAGCCTGGGTGGCCGCCTGGTGGCGCAGCAGGGCAGGAAGCGTCATGGTGGTGTTCGGCATGGGTGGATGACCTCTTCACATTTCTCTGTTTGCTCGAGCGGCGCTCAGCCACCCGAATCACAGGCTTCGAAATCGGAGCGGCGCGCGTTCCAGGTCTGCGGCAAATCGCTGACCGGACGTGCGCTAGTACTCCCCCGACCCGGGCGCGTGTGGCCTTGGCAAATTTATCAGCTGCGTCACTGTAATGCCGAATCAGCGACGTCCAAAAGACGGTTTAGACGGTGCTGGGAGACTGTCTGTGAACTTGCTCACAGGGGAAGTAACTTTCCGTTACCGATCACAGTAGGCGCTCTACCTAGGCAAACCCGCGCGCAGATTCCCTTCGTCGCGGCTCTGATGTTTGCTGAGCTTCCAAGCTGTGAGGATTATTAGCAAACGTGTAAAAAGTTCAGGAAGGCCCGCCGACACGGTCCGACACGCCGTCAGGCTAGGTGTCAGCGCATCTCGGGACGATCCGCTCCTCGACCCACTGGGACAGCTGGGGCAGGTTTGTGTTGATGTAGAAGTGATCCCCCGGGAACTCGGTGAGGTCGAACGTCGCTGTCGTGCGCTCGACCCACGGGGCCATCAGGTCCGCGGTGGCCAATTCGTCGTTCTCGGCGATCAGCCCGTGGATCGGGCACGAGACAGTCGCGTCGGGCGGGCACTCATAGGTCGTGACGGCCTTCAGGCCGCGCAAGGTGGGCAACAGCGTCGCGGCGAACTGGTCATCCTTGAGGAACTCCGGGTTGGCGCCGGTGACGTCGCTGATCATGCTGAGCAGTTGCAGATCGCTGGACTCGGTCATGTCGACCCGTTGGCGCCACATGCCCGGGGCGGCGCTGGCCGAGACGAACAGCGCAGCGATGGGATTGCCGGCCTGCTCGAAGCGCAGTGCGACCTCGAAAGCCAGCAACGCCCCCATGCTGTGCCCGAAGAACGCCACCTGGCCCCCGGGCGTCTCGGCGGGCTTGAGCATCGCGCACAGCCGGTCGGCCAGATCCGGGATGCTGGTGTACTGCGAGAGGTCCTTACCGGCGCGCTTGCCCGGATACTGGACCGCGACGCATTTCGTCCCGCCGGTGAACGCCCTGGCGAACGGCACGTAGAAATCCGCCGATCCGCCGGTGTGCGGGAAGATGTAGAGCCGCCGCTCGCTAGTCACGGTGCTCACGGTAGTTCGAGCAGTTCGTCCACCGACCACTGGTCGTCGGCATGCCGGCCGTAGTGGACGCCGACCAGGGTGCCGTCCGGGTCGATCAGGAAGTCGGCGGGCAGCCCGAGGTGGGTGGTGCCGTCGTTCTCTCCGACACCGGCCCAGTCGGGATCGGAGTGATGGGTCAACCATTCGGTGCCGCCGCGCGCCGCTGCCGGCCAGGCCCGCGGATCCAGTACGGACCGCACCCCGGCCTCCACACCGAAGCGGCGGTAGTACGCCCGGTCGGGGTCGGCGATCACCGCGAACGGCAATTGCTTCTGATAGCCCTGCAGATGCTCGGCCGCGGAGTGGAAGAACACCACCTCGGTGATGCCGGCGTCCGCGATCTCGGCATGCCGTTCGGCGAAGCCGTGCAGATGCAGACTGCAGATCGGGCAGCCGGCGAAACGGCGGAATTGAAGATGCACGCGGCGCGGACCGGGCACCGGCACCCGCGCGCCGTCGAGCGCGACCAGTTCGATCGGCTCGATGACCGTGCCCGCTGCCAGTCTGGTCATCGGCCTAGATCGGGATCAGGCCGTGCTTGCGCTGCACGCGCTGAATCTGCTTGTCGCGCAACAGTTTGAGTGACTTGCGCAGAAGCAGTCGGGTCTGGTGCGGTTCGATGACCGCGTCGACGTAACCGCGTTCGGCCGCGATGTAGGGGGTCGCCAGGTTGAGGTTGTAACCCTCGATGAAGTCGGCCTTGATCTTCTGCACCTCGGGCGCGGTGGGGTCGGGGAACCGCTTCACCAGTAGTTGGGCGGCGCCGTCGGCACCGATCACGGCGATGCGCGCGGTCGGCCAGACGAAGTTCAGGTCGGCCGTCAACTGTTTGGAGCCCATCACCGCGTAGGCGCCGCCGTAGGACTTGCGGATGGTGATCGTCACCTTCGGCACGTCCGCCTCGACCACGGCGTAGAGGAACCGGCCGCCGCGCTTGATGATTCCGTTCTTCTCCTGCTGAACGCCGGGCATGAACCCCGGGGTGTCGACGACGAACACCAGCGGGATGTTGAACGAGTCGTTGAACCGCACGAAGCGGGCCGCCTTGTCGGACTCCTCGTTGTCGATCGCGCCCGCGTTGTACATCGGCTGGTTGGCGATCACGGCGACGGTACGGCCGTCCACCCTGGCGTAGCCGGTGATGATGGCCTGGCCGGACTGCGCGGCGACGTCGAGGAAGTCGCCGTCGTCGAAGATCCGCAGCAGGATCTCGTGCATGTCGTAGGCCGTGTTGTCGTTGTCCGGCACGATGGAATCCAGTTCCAGGTCGTGCGGGGTGATCTCGGGCTCCAGCCCGGGATTGACCACGGGCGCGTCGTCAAAGGTGTTGGACGGCAGGAAGTCCAGGTAGTCGCGGACATATTGGAACGCGGTCTTCTCGTCCTCCACGACCTGGTGGATGTTGCCGTACCGGGCCTGGTAGTCGGCGCCGCCGAGTTCGTCGAGTGACACGTCTTCGCCGGTGACGTCCTTGATGACGTCGGGTCCGGTGACGAACATGTAGCCCTGGTCGCGCACCGCGACGACAAGGTCGGTCTGGATCGGTGAGTACACCGCGCCGCCGGCGCACTTGCCGAGGATGATCGAGATCTGCGGGATCGTGCCGGACAGCAGCTCGTGGCGGCGGCCCAACTCGGCGTACCAGGCCAGCGAGGTCGCCGCGTCCTGGATGCGGGCGCCGCCGGAGTCGTTGATGCCGATGATCGGACAGCCCACCATGGCCACCCACTCCATCAGGCGGGCGACTTTGCGGCCGAACATCTCTCCGACAGTCCCCTGGAACACCGTCTGGTCGTGGCTGAACACCCCGACCGGGCGGCCATTGATAGTGCCGTGACCGGTGACCACGCCGTCGCCGAAGAGCGCGTTGGGATCGCCGGGGGTCTTGGCCAGCGCGCCGATCTCCAGGAAGCTGCCCGGGTCGACCAGATCGTGGATGCGCGAGCGGGCGCTGGGGATGCCCTTCTTGTCGCGCTTGGCCGCGGCCTTCTCACCGCCGGGTTCCTTTGCCAGCTCCAGCTTCTCGCGGAGCTCGGCCAGCTTCTCAGCAGTTGTGCTGGCGGTCACTTGGCCTGGTTCTCCTCAACTCCGGCTGATATCGCTTCGCTCTGGATACGGGTGATCGCCTCGCTCATGTGGGCGCCCACCTTGGCAATGTACGGCTCGTCGATCGCCTGGATGTGCTCGCCCCCGATCGGCACGATCTCCAGGTCCGAGGCGAACTCGCCCCAGCCGCCGTCCGGCTGGCGGATGGCGTAGCGCGGCTCGAACATGATCGCGTCGTCGTGGTAGCGATCGGCCATGTACAGCGCGACGTGGCCGTCGTACGGCTCGATGGTGGCGGTGTCCAGAGCCCGGTTGTCCAGATACGAGGTGCGCTGGTGCTCGATGATGCCGCCCGGGATGTCCACTCCGGCTTCCCTGACGGCGTCCAGCACGAACCGCACCTGGCCCTCGTCGTCGAGCTGCTCGAGCTGCTCGTACGGGATCTCCGGGATCTCGACGTTGAAGGTGCGCTGCGCGAACAGGGCGTAGCGGTCCCAGCGGGCGCGGATCTCCTCCTTGGTCTGCGGCACCTCTTCGCCGGCGCGGACGGTGTCGATCAGCCCGACGAAGCGGACGTCGCACCCGTTGCGCTTGAGGCCCACCGCGCAGGCGTAGGCCAGCGCTCCGCCCAGTGACCAACCGGCCAGGATGTAGGGGCCCTTGCCGCCCAACTCCATCAGCTTGGGCACGTACTCGGCGGCACGCTCCTCGATGGAGCCCTCTACCCGCTCCAAGCCGTACACCGGGGTGTCGGCGGGCAGGCGCTTGAGCAGCGGCTCGTAGACCACGGTGGATCCGCCGGCCGGATGGAAGACGAACACCGGAACGTGGTTCGTACCTTCTTTGGGCGCGCGCAGCGTCCGCACGAAGCCCTCGAGCTCGCCGGCTTCGAGGAACTCGCGGACCGTGGTGGCCAACTGCTCGATGGTCCGGGCGCCCTTCACCTCCTCGACGGTGATGGTGCCCTCGGCGCGCTCGGAGAGCCGCTGCGCGATCTTGGCGGCGGTGTCGTCGTCGACGGCAGGCAGTTCGTTGAAGATGCCGCCCGGCGACTTGCCGGTGACGATCGCCCACGTCGCGAAGGTGACGCGTTCAGCAGCCTCACGCGGGGGCACGTCGGCGCCGAGTGCCTCGGCGACAGCCTCCTGGGTCAGTACCTTGGCAGCCGCTGCGGCAGCAGCAGATTGGGCAGGAGCCGCAGCAGCGGACTTGCCCGGTCCGGACGGATCGGTCGGCGGGGCGGGGATGCCCGGGCCGGCCGGGTTCGTCGGCGGCGGCGGAATGTCGACGGCCTCGACCGCGTGCACGGCCTTCTCGTTGAGTTCGACGGCTTCAGCCGGAGCCTTGCCGGCCAGCAGGGCCGCCTGCTCAGCCGCGATCTCCTCCGGCGTCAGCGCCTTCTGGTGCTCGTGGTAGTCCTGCACCTCGTCGCGGTGCTCGATCGCGTACTCGATGAGCTTCTCGACGTTGTAGAGGTTGGCGTCGCGCACCGCGGTCAGCTGGATCGGCGGCAGGTCGAAGTCGTACTCGACGCGGTTCTTGATCCGCACGGCCATGAGCGAATCCAGGCCGAGTTCGATCAGCGGCACCTCCCACGGGAGATCCTCGGGCTCATAACCCATGGCGCCGCCGACGATCGCGGCAAGCCGGTCGTGCACCGCCTCACCGGAATCCGGTGACCACTTGGCGAAGCCGGCGGCCAGATTGGCACCGGCGGCAAGGTTGTCGGAAAGGATGGATGCGTCATCAGCCGGTTCCGGTTCCGGGGTTGCCACCGCGGACTCGGTCACCGCGACACCGGTGGCCACAGCTGACGGCAGCGCTGACACCGCACCCGAGCGGGTGACGACGGCGTCGTAGACCAGCGTGAACGATTCCTCGATGCGGGCGTGCACCTGAACCGACGCGCCCCCGGGGTGCCGGGTCAGCGTCGTCACCAGGCGGGCACCCTCACCGGCCACCGCGCGCTGCTCGGATGCGGTCAGCGTTGCATCCGGAAGCACCTGCAGCGCAGCGGCTTTCACCAGTGCGGCGAGGTCGGTCGGGCCCTGCGCCGCGTACTCCCAGACGTGCCTACCGTCCGGCATCGCGACATGGGAGCCCGGGATCATCGACGAGCCGTCGGCGGAGAACTGCGCGTTGAGCCAGTGCTCCTTGCGCTTGAACCGCGTCGGCGGGATGTCGGCGTACTCGCCGGCACCGAACAGGGTTCGGATGTCCAGGTCGTGGCCGTACACGTAGAGCTGCGCCATCGCGGCGACCATCGACTCGACCTCGTCCTGCTTCTTGGCCAGCGTCGGGATCAGCTGCCCGTCGTGCAGTCCCGCGGACGCGGTCGTCAGCCCAACCTGCATGAGCGCCACCGGGTTCGGGGCCAGTTCGAGGAACGTGGTGTGCCCGTTGTCGACGGCGTTGCGGATGCCCTGGGTGAAGTAGACGCTGTGCCGCAGGCCCTTCTTCCAGTAGTCGACGTCGTGGATCGGCTCGCCGCCCGGGCGGATGTAGCTGCCCTCGTGCACGGTGGAGAAATAGCCGGTGTGCAGCGGATGGGGCTGGATACCTTGCAGTTCGGCGGCCAGCTCACCGAGCAGCGGATCCATCTGGGTGGTGTGGCTGGCGCCCTTGGTCTGGAACTTGCGGGCGAACTTGCCTTCGGACTCGGCACGTTCGATGATCGCGTCCACCTGCGCGGGGGGCCCGCCGATCACCGTCTGGGTCGGCGCCGCGTAGACGCACACCTCCAGGTCGGGGAAGTCGGAGAACACTCCTCTGATCTCCTCGGCGGAGTACTCCACCAGGGCCATCAACCGGATGTACTCGCCGAAGAGCATGGCCTCGCCCTCGCCCATCAGCCGCGACCGCGCGCAGATGGTGCGGGTGGCGTCGGCCAGCGACAGACCGCCGGAGAAGTACGCCGCAGCGGCCTCGCCGAGCGACTGGCCAATCAGCGCACCAGGTTTGGCGCCGTGATGCTTGAGCAGCTCACCGAGGGCCACCTGGATCGCGAAGATGGTGACCTGGGTGGTCTCGATGCCGTAGTCCTGCGAGTCGTCGAGGATCAGCTCGACGACCGAGTACCCGAGCTCGTCCTGGATCAGCGAGTCGACCTTGTTGATCCACTCGGCGAAGACCTCGTCGCGCAGATAGAGGTTCTTGCCCATCTTGCGGTGCTGCGCACCGAATCCGGCCAGCACCCAGACCGGGCCGTTGGTCACCGGGCCGTCGGCGCTGTGCACCAGCGGGCTCTGCTTGCCGTCGGCGATCGCGCGCAGGCCCTTGACTGCCTCGTCGTGGTCGTGGGCCAGCACGATCGCCCGCGAGCGGCCGTGGTTGCGCCGGGACAGCGAGCGGCCGATCGACTCCAGTGATGTCGCCCGGCCCGCAGGGCTGTCGATCCAGTCCGCGAGCTCCGCGGCGGTGGCCCGTTTACGGGAGGTCAGGAACCCTGAAACAGCCAGCGGCACAACGGGAACGGGCTGTTCGGCGGCTTCCCACTCCGCGCGGGCGACCTCGAGCAGCTCCAGCGCCTCGTCGGTGAGGCCGGGCAGTTCCGGCTCGCGCTCGTCGACGTCGTAGGCATGCTGGCCGAGCTCCTCGGCTTCGGCGTCGGTCTCGTCGTCGTCGAAGCCCGATTCTCTTCGCCCAAGAGGCTCATCGACGAACTCGCCGTACTCGTCCATCCGCACGCCGCCGACATAGACGGCATCGGCATCGGACTTGGCCGCGTCGTCGGCGACAGGACCTGAGTCCTGTTCGGGCTCAATGAGATCCGAGGGCAGTACCTCGCGCAGCACCAGGTGCGCGTTGGCGCCACCGAAGCCGAAGCCCGACACACCGGCGATCGCATGACCGCTGTAGCGCGGCCAGTCGGTTGCAGTCTCGGCCACCTTCAGCCGCACACCATCGAAGTCGATGTAGGGATTCGGTCCGGCATAGTTGATCGATGCCGGAATCTTGTTGCGGCTCAACGACAATGCGACCTTGGCCAGGCTGGCCGCGCCGGCCGCCGACTCCAGGTGGCCCACGTTGGACTTGACCGCACCGAGCAGGGCGGGCTGCTCGGCGGTCCGGCCCCGGCCGATCACCCGGCCCAGGGCGTCGGCCTCGATCGGGTCGCCCAGAATCGTTCCGGTGCCGTGCGCCTCGATGTAGTCGACGGTGCGCGGGTTGATCCCGGCGTCGTGATAGGCCTTGCGCAGGACGTCGGCCTGAGCGTCGGGGTTCGGTGCGAGCAGGCCGTTGGACCGCCCGTCGTGGTTGACCGCGCCACCGGCGATCACGGCCAGGATCTCGTCGCCGTCGCGGCGGGCGTCTTCCAGGCGCTTGAGCACCAGCATGCCGCCGCCCTCGGAACGGGCGTAGCCGTCGGCGTCGGAGGAGAACGACTTGATCCGGCCGTCGGCGGCGAGCACGCCACCGACCTCGTCGAAGCCCAGCGTGACCGCGGGCGTCACCAACGCGTTGACACCGCCGGCGACGACCACGTCGGCCTCACCGGCGCGCAGCGCCCGCACACCCTGGTGCACGGCGACCAGCGAGCTGGAGCAGGCGGTGTCGACGGCCATCGACGGGCCGCGGAAGTCGTAGAAGTAGGACACCCGGTTGGCGATGATCGAGCTCGCCGTGCCGGTGATGGCGTAGGGATGCGCGGTGCGCGGATCCATCATCGCCATCATGCTGTAGTCGTTGGTCGACGTGCCGACGAAGACGCCGACGCTCTCGCCGCGCAGGCTGGATGCCGGGATGCGGGCGTATTCCAGCGCCTCCCAGGTCAGCTCCAGCGCCATCCGCTGCTGCGGATCCATGTTGTCGGCTTCCATCTTCGACAGCGCGAAGAACTCGGCGTCGAAGCCCTTGATGTCCTTGATGTAGCCGCCGCGGGTGCGCGCCCTGGCGATCCGCTCGGCCAGCCGCGGCTCGTCCATGAACTCCGACCAGCGGCCCTCGGGCAGATCGGTGATCGCGTCGCGGCCCTCGAGCAGCGCCTGCCACATCTCGTCGGGGGTGTTCATGTCCCCGGGGAAGCGGGTGGCCAGGCCGACGATCGCGATGTTGAGGCGACCCTCCTCGGCCTCGGTCGCATCCCGCGACCAGTCCTCGGACTCGTCGTAGGCCTCTTGCTCCGGCTCGCCCTCGATGATGACGGTGGCCAGCGACTCGATGGTCGGATGGCGGAAGGCCACGGTGGCGGTCAGTGTGACGCCGGTGAGGTCCTCGATGTCGCTGGCCATCGCGACGGCGTCGCGGGAGGACAGGCCCAGCTCCACCATCGCGGCCGACTCGTCGATCGAGTCGGGTGCCTGGCCGGTGGCGGTGGCCACCCAGTTGCGCAGCCACTCGCGCATCTCCGGCACCGTCATCTCGGTGCGGGCCGGCGTCAGCTCGGCCTCGTGCCCGATTCCCGGGTCGCTTCGCTCCTGCCCTCCGGAGCGATCGTGAAATCGTCGGGCGTTCGGGCGTGTGTGATTCAGACATGAGGCCTCACCTCGTGCGAGGGAGTGTTCAGCCACGGTCTCGTGCCGAACACCCCTTCGTCCACCTAGGAACTTCTTTCGGTCGTCAATCCGTCTCGTCCGGGAAGGCGTTGGCCACCTTCCCGCTTCGCAGGCTGCCGTCCAGGTAGGCCGAGCGGCAGGCGCGCCGGCCGATCTTTCCGCTGGAGGTGCGGGGGATCGCGCCGGCCGGGGTCAGCAGCACGTCGCGCACCGTGACACCGTGGCGCACCGCGACCGCCGCGCGGATGTCGTCGGCGATCGGCCCCAGGTCCAGCTTGTGCGAGCCGGGAGCCCGCTCGGCGACGATCACCAACTGTTCGGAGGTGTCGTCGGGGTCGCGCTTGAGTCCGGCGTGGGCGTTCTCGAACACCTCGTCGGGCAACTGGTTGGCCGGCACCGAGAACGCCGCGACGAATCCGGTGCGCACCGCCTTGGTCGACTCCTGGGCGGAGTACTCCAGGTCCTGCGGGTAGTGGTTGCGCCCGTCGATGATGACCAGATCCTTGGTGCGGCCGGTGATGTAGAGCTCGCCCTCGTGGTAGGCGCCGAGGTCGCCGGTGCGCACCCACGTCGCGTCGTCGGCCGCGCCTTCGGCGTGCGACGGGTTGGTCCGCGACTTGAGGATGTTCTGGAACGTGGCCATGGTCTCCTCGGGCTTGTTCCAGTAGCCGGTGCCCATGTTCTGGCCGCTGAGCCAGATCTCGCCGATCTGGCCGTCCGGCAGCTCGGTGGCAGCGTCGTTGTCGACGATGACCGCCCATTGGTCGACACCGATCTTGCCCGCGCCGGCCTGGGCCACCGCCGTCGGAGAGTCGTCCGGAACCTGGACGAACTTGCCGGCGTTCAGCTGGTCGCGGTCGACCGAGATGATCGTGGGCTCGTCGGCCGACGGGGTGGTCGACACGAACAGGGTGGCCTCGGCCAGGCCGTAGGACGGCTTGATGGCCTTGGGCTGGAAGCCGTACGGGCCGAACGCCTCGTTGAACCGCCGCACCGTGGCCGCCGAGATCGGCTCGCTGCCGTTGAGGATGGCCTTGACGTTGGACAGGTCCAGCGGCTCTTCGCCGTCCTTGGGAAGCCCGCGGGCCGCGGCGTGGTCGAATGCGAAGTTGGGGGCCGGCGAGATGGTGCCGCCGGTGTCGCCGGGCTTGCGGGCCAGCTCACGGATCCAGCGACCGGGGCGGCGCACGAACGCGGCCGGCGTCATGAAGGTGAAGTAGTGACCGATCATCGGCGCGATCAGCGCCGTGATCAGACCCATGTCGTGGAAGAACGGCAGCCAGGACACACCCCGGTCGCCTTCCTCACCCTCGAGCGCCTCGATCACCTGCACGACGTTGGTGGCCAGGTTCAGGTGAGTGATCTGCACACCGGTCGGGATCCGGGTCGAACCGGAGGTGTACTGCAGGTAGGCGATGGTGTTTTCGTCGACGTTGTCGTAGTGCTCCCAGGTGGCGCCGACCTCCTCGGGCACCGCGTCGACCGCGATGACGCGGGGGCGCTCCTTGGCCGGGCGGGTGCGGAAGAACTTGCGCACCCCTTCGGCGGCGTCGGTGGTGGTCAGGATCGCCGCGGGCGCGCAGTCGTCGAGGACCGCGTGCAGGCGCCCGACGTGGCCGGGCTCGGAGGGGTCGAACAGCGGCACCGCGATCCGGCCGGAGTACAGCGTGCCGAAGAAGGCGACGAGGTACTCGAGGTTCTGCGGGCACAGGATGGCCACCCGGTCGCCGGGCTGGGTCACCTGCTGCAGCCGCGCGGCCACCGCGCGGTTGCGCAAGCTGAACTCGGCCCAGTTCAGTTCACGGACCAGGCCGTCGCGTTCGGTGGAGAAATCGAGGAAGCGGTAGGCGACCTTGTCGCCGCGGACCTTGGCCCAGCGCTCGACATGCTTGACCACACTGGCGCCTTCAGGGAAGGTGATCCGTCCGTCCTTGATGAACGGGTTATGGAACGGCATACCACTCTCCTGTCAGACCACATCTGTGTCGGGCTCTGCGGCGGCCGCGCATGACATCGCGCCACCGGTCACCCTGCGTCGCGGAACCCAAACCTCACAGATGCTACCGAGATCGTGGGCCCCGCCGGTTTGGACGTCCCGAGACGTCCACGCCGACGATCGACGCCGCAGCTCTTATTTTCTTCTTAATGTTAGGCGCAGTCGCGGCGGTGACCAAATCGGATCGCCGCGCCGTCCCGGTGTCATCCGTGTTTTGGGTGCGGGGCGTTCTCGATTACGTCACGCACCCAGTTCAGTGTCCATGACGTGGACGTTTGGCCGTCGAGGTTCCAGAACTGCGGCGTGTTGTACAACGCGTGCACCGGCTGCCCCGCCCCGCCGGCCAGCACGTCCAGTGTGCTCGGCAGATTCGTGATGTTGAACGCCTGGTCGGGGGCCGCGCAGATCAGGTCACCAGCCGCGCAGATCTGATTGGTGCGGTTGTTCAGCGCCCCGAAACCACCGGGCCGCTCGCCGGTCATCGTCAGACCCATCGCCGACAGCGTCGGGATCTCGTGCAGGGTGATCTCGGCGCCCTGCCCCGGCGGGTTGGGGCCGATGACCTGCCCGACGCCCTCCTGGCGGCGGCCGTCGGCGATCAACGTCACACCGAGGACCAGATCCTCGTCGACCGGACCCCGCCCGTTGCCGATGTCGCTGGCGAGGTCACCGGCGATCACCGCGCCCTGCGAGAAGCCGACCAGCACGTAGCTGGTCAGCGGACAGCGGTCGTTCATCTCGGTGATGGCCTTCACCGCGGCGCGGGTGCCTTCGGCACGGCTGTCGTTGTAGGACATCTGCTTGTCCGCCGACAGCGGATTGTGGAACTGCGCGGTGTAGGGAACGGTGTACACCTCGACGCGGTCGGGCCCGAACTGGTCCCTGATCGGCCCGGTGACGGTGCGCAGCAGCGCGATGGGGAACTGGGTGGGGTTGAACGGATCGTCGCTGGGCGAGGACTCCCAGGTTCCCGGGATCGCGATCAAGTCGACGTCCGGGCAGCTGGCGTCCTGGAACTCCGGCCGCGGCTTCTTCTCACCCGGCTGGCTGGTCGGCGGGACGGCGGTCGGCGGCACCGCGCTCGGCGGCGACTCCGGCCGGCGCACGACGATCACGATGATGGCGACGATCAACGCGACGGCGACGGCCATCGCACCCGCGGCGACGAGGCCGAGGATGCGGTGGCGTCTGCGCCGGGCGTTAGTCCGGGAGGTTCGAGCCATGGAAAGCCATTGAAGAGGCGTTGTCTTCCTGCTAGCAGAGACGTTGGGTCGCGATGCGGATGTAGTCCGCGGTCACCGACTGCAGATGGGATGTGACCTGAGGCGCTGACGGCTGCCCGTCGGCCACATCGCTGCGCACCATCGGGGCGATGTAGTCCCACACGGCCTGGTCGCTCTGGCCGGCGGCGTGCGCCTGGCAGACCGAGGAGCCGATGGACAGGGCCTGCAGCTCGCTCGACGGCTGCACGCCGGCGGCCGACAGCGCGTCGAGGAAGGCGCGCTGGGTGGGCGTCACGTCGAGCTTGGCGGACTGCATCTCGTTGCCCGGCGAGAGCGGGGTGTCCGCGGCGTGGACGGCACCCGCGGGCTGTTCGGCCGGGGCGGCCGCTGTGGTCACCAGATCCTCGCCGGAGCCGCAGCCGATCAGCAGCCAGGCGGTGGGACCCAGCAGTCCGGCCAGCACCAAGGCGTGCCGGGACACGCCGGAAAGCGCAATCGCGTCACCGGCAGCTTTGCCGACGGTCCGGCCTTCCGAGCGCTGCACGCTTCCACGGTACCGGCTCACCGGAGGTGCTCCGGAGCTCCAACTGGTTGCGGATGGCTAACAGTTCGCCATCAGATGCGGACTATTTGATCGCTGCCGCAACGTCGTTCGCCATCGCACCCAGCTGAGCAGCCCAGTTGCCCCAGTCGTGCTCGCCGCTGGTCGGGAAGTCGAAGTGCCCGTTGCGACCGCCCAGCGACCGGTAGTGCGCGTAGAAGATCCGGCTACTGCCGGTCACCTGATCGCAGTAGCCGATCATCGCCGGCGGATCGGCGCAGGTGTAGGTCTGCGGGCTGAACACCCACAGCCGGGTGTTGTTGTCGACCAGCAGCTGCGCGTGGACGTCCGGGTCATGCCACTTCCACCGACCCAACTGGGCCGCACCCCACATGGCCTGGGTGTTCACCCCGCCGAACTCGTTCATGCCTGCGGTGATCGCGCCGTTCTCGAACGTCCGCGACGGAGTCAGGAAGGCCGACAGCGACCCGGCGTAGCGGTAGCGGTCCGGGTGGAACGTCGCCTCCATCATGGCGCCGGTACCGCCCTGAGCGGCGCCGACGATCGCGTGGCCGCTCGGGGCCAGGCCCTTGTTGGCAGCCAGCCAGTTCGGCAGCTCGTCGGACAGGAACGTCTCCCACTGACGGGTGCCGTCCTGCTCCCAGTTGGTGTAGAGCGTGAACGCGCCACTGGCCGGGGCCACCACGGAGATGCCCTTGCCGGCCAGGGTGTTCATGGCGTTTCCGGCGGTGACCCAGTTGCTCACGCCTTCGCCGGCGTTGTACGCGTCGAGCAGCACGACCGCGTGCGGACCACCGGCCAGGAAGGCCACCGGGATATCGCGGCCCATTGCGGGTGACGGCACCATCAGGTACTCGACGCCCGCGGCGCCGGCGCTGGGGGCGGTCGCTCCCCACAATCCCAGGGCCAGGACCGCGGCGCTCACCGCTCGGAACAGGTTCGACAGACCTCTCATATCCACCTCACGTCGATTTGTGCGCGATGTTCGTGACTCCGCCCGCCCGCAACGTAGTGAATCACACCGGTCACGCGCTTGGCGCTGGTTCTTCAGACGCCAACGGCGACGACCCGGAGGTCGTCGCCGTTGGTCGGTTGTCGATACCCGACGGATCAGGCGGTCGGGGTGGCCCCGAGCACGCGCTGGATGTCCGGCTTCATCTGCTGCAGCTGCTGTCCCCAGTAGCCCCACTGGTGGGTGCCGTTGGCCGGGAAGTTGAACACGCCGTTGCTGCCGCCCTTGGCCAGGTAGGTGTCGCGGAACGTCTTGTTCGTCCGCAGCGTGAAGCCCTCGAGGAACTTCGCGTTGAACAGGTTGAACGCGGTGGTGCCGGAGTCGAGGTCGGACTGCTTGCCGTCGCCGCAGTAGATCCAGATGCGGGTGTTGTTGTCGATCAGGGTCTGGATGTTGACCATCGGGTCGTTGCGCTTCCACGCACTGTTGGGGTCTCCGGTCTTGCCCCACATGTCGTCGGCCTTGAAGCCGCCGGCGTCGCCCATCGACATGTTGACCAGCATCGGCCACCAGCCCTCGGAGAGGTTCAGGAAGCCCGACAGCGAGGCGGCGTACGGGAACTGCTGGGGGTGGTAGATGGCCAGGGTCAGCGCGGCCGAGCCGGCCATCGACAGACCGACGGCGGCGCTACCGGTCGGCTTGACCTCACGGTTGGCGGCCAGCCACGCGGGCAGTTCCTGGGTCAGGAAGGTCTCCCACTTGTAGGTGGTGCAACCGGCCTTGCCGCAGGCCGGGCTGTACCAGTCGCTGTAGAAGCTGGACTGGCCACCGACGGGCATGATCACCGACAGGCCCGAGCCGTTGTACCACTCGAACGCCGGGGTGTTGATGTCCCAGCCGTTGAAGTCGTCCTGCGCGCGCAGACCGTCCAGCAGGTAGACCGCGGGCGAGTTCGGCTCCACCGCTCTGGAACTGGATGCGGATGTCATGTCCCATGCCGGCGGACGGCACGTCCAGGTACTCCACCGGGAGACCCGGCTTGGAGAACGCTTCCGCCGTTGCGGAGCCGCCGACGACGCCGATCAGGCCGGGCAGCACGGCGGCGGCCGCGGTGGCGACCGTCAGCCGGCGCAGCCATGCGCCACGCAACTTCTCAACGAACTTCATGCAACTATTCCCATCCTTTTTTGTGTGAGCCGCACCTGCGATCCGCGCAGCAGTGCCCTGGTAGTCAACCACAAGTGATGTGATCGTTCCTCTTCTGAGATTGCCTCGTGATCGCCCCATCACCGGTTGATCGTGGCGATGAGGTCGGGTTTCAGTGCCGTCAACTGCGCTCCCCAGTACGGCCACGAATGGTTGCCGGACGGCGGAAAGTTGAAGGTCGCGTTGGCGCCACCGGCCTGCACATAGGCGGCCTGGAAGTCCTTGTTGCTCTTGATCGCCAACGACTCGAGGCTGTTGGCGGAGAACGACTGGTTCGGGTCGGCGCCCTGGTCGAGGTCGGTCTGGCCGCCGGGCGCGCAGTAGATCCACAACCGAGTGCCGTTGCGGGCGATGGTCGCCGCCTGTTTGACCGGGTCGTTGCGCTTCCAGGCCGCGTCCCACGGGGCGCCCCACATGTCGTCGACGTTGTATCCGCCGGCGTCGAGCATGGCGACCCGGATGGCCTGCTGCATCACCAGCGCCGACGGGTTGAGGAATCCGGACAGCGACGCCGCGTAGATGAACTGCTGCGGGTGGAACGCCGACAGGATCAGTGCGGCGCCGCCGGACATCGAGAGCCCGACCACACCGTTGCCGGTGGTCGACACCATCTTGTTGGCGGCCAGCCACAGCGGCAGCTCACTGGTGAGAAATGTCTCCCATTTATAGGTATAGGGCTGCTTGTTGAAGCTCGACGGCTTGTACCAGTCGCTGTAGAAGCTGGACTGGCCGCCGACCGGCATCACGACCGAGACGCCGGAGCCGTAGAACCACTCGAACGCCGGGGTGTTGATGTCCCAGCCGCTGTAGTCGTCCTGGGCGCGCAGACCGTCGAGGAGGTACACCGCCTTGGTCGGTGCGGCCGGCGCCGCGGGTGCGTCCGGGGCGGGTGCCGCCGGGGCTGTTGCCGCTCCGGGGCCCGATGTCGCCGCCCCTGCGGCTCCGGCTTGGAACTCCACGCGGATGTTGCGCCCCATCGCCGCCGAGTACACGTCGAGGTACTCCACCGGCAGGCCTTCGCGGGAGAAGGCCGACGCTCGGGGCGTCACACCGGCCACAGCGGTCAGGCTCGCCAGCATCAGGACGGCGGCGACCGCGCGCACGGCCAACCCACTGAATGCAGAAACCATCGGTTGCTCTACTCGTCCGTTCCGCGGCATGCGTGTGCCGTCATCAGCCGACATTGGTCGCGCCAAGCGCTCTCACACCTGACCTTGGTATCGCCGCGATCTGGCCGCAGCGTTACCGGGCGGCACCCACCTAGCTAACACTCCCCTGACGGCTAGGGTCCCGTGGCCGGTAAGCCAGTGTACGGGGTGCCCTTCAATTCGGGCTCATCGAGCCCGCACCGGCGCAGCTCGTACTGGGGCACCCGATCGATCCGATACCGGGTGAATTCCAGCGAGTGCAGCACGTTCGACAGGAAGCTGCGGATGCCCAGCGGACCGCGGATCGACTCCAGCATGCGGTCGGTCTCGGGGCACTTCAGCGCCACTCCGGCTTCCTTGATCCACCCCTCGTCCAGATACGGCGGGATGTAGGGACGCTCCTTGAGCCACGGCCCCTCGGCGACCGCCCAGTCCGGGAAGAGGTTCTTGTCGTGGCCGATGCGGCCGTCCTCGAGCCGCGCGGTATGCGCCGCGAGCGGATTCGCCAGACCGATCTGGTCGATCACCCGGGTGTTCAGACCGACGTTCATGCCGAGCATGCCGAGGTTGGTGAAAAAGACTGTGTGGGGCGCGATCTCGCGCCGCCAGGTGTCCATCGACACCCCGGGTGGAGGCGGCGGTGGCGGGAGAGCCGGCACGACGTCCCAGACGTCGTAATTGCCCGACGGCAGCAGCAGAGCGCCGTCGGGGGTGTTGTTGATCGCCACGATCACCGCGCGCATCCGCGGATAGTCCAGATAGTCGGCGGCGGTCAGCGGGTGGGCGTGGCCGGTGGCTTGTGAGTAGAAGCGCCGCTCGTCGACGATGCCCGAATAGGTGACGCGTGTGGCGTCCGAACCCATTCCCGGCGAGTTCGCCGCCCACAGCGACCAACCCGCCAGTGCCAGCCACAGCGCGCTCGCCGCACCGGCGAGCAGGTAGCCCTTCTCCCGCGAGAAGCGGGTCCCGTCGGGCATCACGATGGGAATCACCGATACCGGGGTCAGCAGGCAGAACACCGGCGTCAGCAAAACCCGGCCGTGCATGAAATCGCCGCCCTGGCGGATCCAGTACAAGCCCTGCACAAGGCCGCTGAGGAGCATGAAGATGACGACCGCGGCCGGGCTGTGGACCCGGCGGGCCAGCCAGCTGTAGTTGCTGGGGGCGTCCGAACGGCCGATCCACCACGGTTTGCTTCGCAGGGCCACCAGGACCGCGCCCAGCGCGATCAGCAGCAGCGCGGGGATCCACAACAGGTAGGGCTTGTTGAAGTTGGCCAGATAGATCAGGCCCTGCCCCCACTTGTCGCCGGAGGCGTCCTTGGCCAGCGCGGTCTGCGGAACCACCAGGCCGTAGTAGCCCATCCGGAAGATCTGGTAGCCCACCGGCAGAAGGCCGCCGGCGACCACGACGAGCACGCGGGTCTTCCAGTCGCGCGCGGCGATCAGCATCATCAGCAGAGCCAGGCCGCCGATCAGGGCGAGCTCGGGGCGAACCAGCACGCTCAGTCCGGCGACGACGGCCAGCGCGGCGATGAACCAGGGCTTGTTCGGGCGTCCCCGCAGGTGCTGCGACCAGCAGACCATCATCCACCACAGCAGGCCGATCCAGGCGATCACCAGCCCGTTCTCCAGACCGGAGGTGGCGAAATCCCGGGCCGGCGGAATTGCGATGTAGACCAGCACGCCGGCGGGCAGCAACAGCGCGCGGCGCCCCCGCAGGCTCGGGGCGTACAGCCGGGCGGTGCCGAGCATCACCATCACCACGCCGGCGACCGACAGGCTCAGCGCCAGTGCGAGCGCGACGTACTCCAGGCGCACCGGTCCACCGACCACGGCGCCGATGTAGTTCAGGTAGGTCCACAGGGTCGAGGTGTTGGACTCCACCCGTTCGCCGGCGTTGAACACCGGGCCGTTGCCGGCCAGCAGGTTACGCACCGTGCGCAGCACGATCAGCCCGTCGTCGGCGATCCAGCGTCGCTGCCAGGCTCCCCACCCGAACAGCGCGGCGACCACCACGACACTGACCCACAGGCTGATCCGGGACAGCCGCCCGAGCGGGAACGCCGGCCAGTCGGGCCAGGCCGCGCCCGGGGAAGCGGCGGTCGGGCTAGCCGAAAGCGACGGCAGCAATGATGGTTCCGATCCAGGCCAGGGCCAGCAGTTGCAGCACCCGGTCGCGCAGCGCGATCTCCTCGGGTTCACCGGCCAGTCCGCCGTCGACGTCGACCGCATACCGCAGGATCGCGATGGTGAACGGGATCATCGAGATGACGAACCACGACCCGTGGTCGCCGTCGCGCTCGAACGCCCACAACCCGTAGCAGAGCACCACCGACGTGGCCGACAGCGTCCAGACGAACCTCAGATAGGTGCTGGTGTAGCTCTCCAGCGACTTGCGGATCTTGGCCCCGGTGCGCTCGGCGAGCTGAAGTTCGGCGTAGCGCTTGCCGGCCGCCATGAACAGCGAGCCGAATGCCATCACCAGCAGGAACCATCGCGACAGCGGGATACCCGCGGCCACACCGCCGGCGATCGCGCGGAGCAGGAAGCCCGACGAGACGATGCAGATGTCCAGTACCGCTTGGTGTTTCAGGCCGAAGCAGTAGGCGAGCTGGATGCCGATGTAGATCGCCATCACCAACGCCAGATGTGGGGTGAGCCACCACGAGATGCCCAGCGAGGCCACCGCGAGGGCGATCGCGATGCCGTAGGCCAGCCCGACCGGCAGCACCCCGGCGGCGATCGGCCGGAATCGCTTGGTCGGGTGGGCGCGGTCGGCTTCGACGTCCCGGGCGTCGTTGATCAGGTAGATCGACGACGCCGCGAGGCAGAACACCACGAAGGCGATCGACACCTTGTAGAGGACGTCGCGGTAGTCGTAGCTGACGTTGCCGCCGAGTGCGGCCAGCGGTGCGGCCAGCACCAGGAGGTTCTTGGGCCACTGCCGCGGACGGATGGCCTTGATGATCCCGCTGCCCAGATTGCGCGGTGGTCCGGTGACCGGCGCGGCTTCCTCGCTCATGTCGCACTCACTTCTGCGTCTCCTTCTGCGGTGAGGCGAGGTGTGCGGCCGTTCGTGCGACCGCGGCGCCGACAGCGGCACCCGCGAGCACGTCGGTCGGGTAATGCACACCCAGCACCAGCCGCGACAGGGCCATCGCGGGCACCAGAACCAGAGGTAACGGCGAACGCGTGGCCCGGCACAGCAGCATAGCCGCGGCGGTTGTCGACGTTGCGTGCGCGGAGGGGAAACTCAGTGCGCTGGGGGTGCCCACATTGACGGCGATCGCCGGGTGGTGGGGCCGCTTGCGGCGGACCACGAGCTTGATGGCGATCGCGGCCGCGTGCGCCGCAACGGCGCCGACACCGACCAACAGCCAGTCGCGGCGCCGCTTCGGCACGGCCAGCGCGCCCAGCGCCGACAACGCCACCCAGCCTTGGGCGTGCTCGCCGAAGTGCGACATCGCGCGGGCGACCGCGACCACCTGCGGGGTGGCCAGGGAGGACTGGACGGCCACCAGAGCGGCGACCTCGCCGGCCGGCGGCGGCGCGACCGGCTCCGGAGCGTCCGCGCCGTCAGGCATCGACCGACGACGTGTCGAGCAACACGGTCTCCCACTTCTCCTTGCTGGACAGCACCGGCAGCGCCTTGCGGTAGACCTTGCGCATCCGGTTGTACTTGCGGGCCAACCCGATGTGCTGGCGCATCGATTCGCGCAGCAGCGCGAACATCTTGGCCCGGTCACGCTGGCGGAAGACCACACCGCGGCCGTCGGCGGTGGTCACCGTGACACCGTCGACCTTGCACAGCAGGAACCAGCGGGCATCCTGGGTGGGCACATTGAGCTGCGGGCGCTCGTGGTGGTCCGGGTTCTCCCTGCGCAACTGGTGGAACACACCGCGGGCGAGCCGAAACCCGATGGCGGGCAACGACACCGGCGGCTTGTGCACCTTGGTGCGACCGCTGGGCTTGGGCAGCGAAGTCGCGCCCGGCAGCACCACCGCGTCGGAGTACTGCCCGCGCATCTTGCGGACCTCGGGCAGCGCCGACTCCAGGATGGAGAAGATGTGTTCGGGGCCGGCGAGGAAGTCCGCGATTGCCCTGTTCTGGATCGCCACCGTCGAATACTCAAGGCACAGAAGGTGTTTGAACGTCGCCTTGAGCGAGCTCGCCAGCAGGCCGCCGATCGGGCCGTCCCAGTGCAGGGCCGAGACCACCAGCCGGTTGCGCAGATGGAAGTAGGCCTGCCAGTCGATGGCGTCGTCCTTGTCGCTCCACGCCATGTGCCAGATCGCGGTGCCCGGCATGGTGACCGTGCCGTAGCCGTGTTCGCCGGCGCGCAGACCGTAGTCGGCGTCGTCCCATTTGATGAACAGCGGCAGCGGCTGGCCGAGCTCCTCGGCCACCTGCCGCGGGATCATGCACATCCACCAGCCGTTGTAGTCGACGTCGATGCGGCGGTGCAGCGCCAGGCTGCGCTCGTCGTCGTCGGCCAGCGGGTACTTGGCGAAGTTGTGGTCGTACTCGGTGTGGGGCGCGTTGGTCCACATGAAGTTCGACCGGTCGACGATCTCACCCATGACGTGCAGGTGCGACGGCTCCTGCAGGTTGAGCATCTGCCCGCCGATCAAGGTCGGCGCCTTGGCGAACCGGTTGAGCGCCAGCGCCCGCAGGATCGAGTCCGGCTCGATGCGGATGTCGTCGTCCATGAACAGGATCTGTTCGCAGTCGGTGTGCTTCAGCGCCTCGTACATGACCCGGCTGTAGCCGCCGGAGCCGCCGAGGTTGGGCTGGTTGTGGATCGAGAGCCGGTCCCCGAGCGGGGCTGCCGCCGCGGCGAAGTCGGGATGGGCACGGGTCTTGTTCGTGCCCTGATCGACGACGATGACCGCACCGATGACCTCGTCGACCAACGGGTCGGAGGTCAGGGCCCGCAACGCGTTGACGCAGTCGGCCGGCCGGTTGAAGGTCGGGATGCCGACGGCGATGTCGGCCCGCCCGGGTGCGGGCACCGATGCGTACCAGGCCGCCTTGTGCAGGATGACCTTGGTGTCGGTGGTGATGTCGAACCAGATCCAGCCGCCGTCCTCGAAGGGATCGAGCCCGACCTCGAACTCCGCGGCGATCGGGGTGTTGGCGTCGGCGCTGGCGACCTCGGCGCCGCCGACGGTGATGCGGGCGCCGGTGGCCTTGGACCGGTACACGTCCACGCGGGCCGAGCCGGTCAGCTCGACGCGCAGCACCACCGACTCCAGCGTCGACCAGCGGCGCCAGTAACTGGCCGGGAAGGCGTTGAAGTACGTCGCGAAGGAGACCTCGGACTCCGAGCCGATCTCCAGGGTGGTGCGGGTGGGCGCGTGTGCCCGGCGGGAGTTGGTCTCCGACTCCTCGATGTAGAGCTTGCGGACGTCGAGCGGCTCGCCCGGGCGCGGCAGGATCACGCGGGCGAGCAGGCTCACCGCTCGGGATTCGCCGGGCGCGATGGGCCCGGACGGGATGTCGCTCATGCTGTGCTGCTTTCCGTCAAGCGGAGTTCCGTCGCGCAGATGCGGCGCCAGGACGTTGTCGTACATGTTCAGCGCGCTGGCGATGGCCATGTGCATGTCCAGGTACTGGTAGGTGCCAAGCCTGCCACCGAAGAGGACTTTCGCCGAGGCGGTCTCGTCCTTGGCCCGGGCCCGGTAGGAGGCCAACAGCGCTCGGTCGGCTTCGGTGTTGATCGGGTAGTACGGTTCGTCGTCGTCATCGGCGAAGCGGGAGTACTCCCGCATGATGACGGTCTGGTCGGTCGGGTAGTCGCGCTCCGGGTGGAAGTGCCGGAACTCGTGGATTCGGGTGTACGGCACCTCGATGTCGTTGTAGTTCATCACCGGTGTGCCCTGGAAGTCCCCGCATGCCAGCACCTCGACCTCGAAGTCCAGGGTGCGCCAGCCCAGCCGGCCCTCGGCGTAGTCGAAGTAGCGGTCCAGCGGCCCGGTGTAGACCACCGGAGCGTCCGGGCTGGCAGCCCGCAGCTCGTCGCGGACGTCGAACCAGTCGGTGTCCAGGCGCACCTCGATGCGCTCGTCGGCGGCCATGTTCTCCAGCCACTTCGTGTAGCCGTCGACCGGCAGGCCCTCGTAGGTGTCGTTGAAGTAGCGATTGTCGAAGGTGTAGCGCACCGGCAGGCGGGTGATGTTGGCCGCGGGCAGTTCCCTGGGGTCGGTCTGCCACTGCTTGGCGGTGTAGTCCGGACGAACGCCTCGTAGAGCGGCCGGCCGATCAGCGAGATGGCCTTCTCCTCGAGGTTCTGCGCGTCGGCGGTGTCGATCTCGGCGGCCTGCTCGGCGATCAGCGAGCGCGCCTCGTCGGGGCTGTAGTACCGGCCGAAGAACTGCGCCACCAGGCCCAGGCCCATCGGGAACTGGTAGGCCTGCCCGTTGTGCATGGCGAAGACGCGGTGCTGGTAGCCGGTGAAGTCGGTGAACTGGCGGACGTAGTCCCACACCCGCTTGTTGGAGGTGTGGAACAGGTGGGCGCCGTACTTGTGGATCTCGATGCCGGTCTGCGGCTCCGGTTCGGAGTAGGCGTTGCCGCCGATGTGCGGCCGCGCCGGTCGACGACCAGCACACGCTTGCCGAGCTGGGTGGCCACCCGCTCGGCGATCGGTCAGGCCGAAGAAGCCGGAGCCGACGACGAAGAGGTCGAAGGGACCTGCTGGCGGGGGTGGCGCGACCCGGGAATCAGGAGAGGTCATCGGCGCCTAGGGTATCCGACCGCGGCGGTGTGACCCGCATCGCGAGGCCGTGTGACACGCCGAAAATCCCTGCGGGCGCTAACGAACCGAGGTCGCGATTTAGCTCACGATTCCGCATCGTCACTCTAGACACAGCAGTCACACCCGTACCATCGATCACGTTGGCTTCGGTCTCGGCGCACGGCCGAATTTCGAGGCTTTCGAACAAGTTCAGACATGAACCGATGTAGTCCAGATTGAGGAGACTTCCGTGCCGAACCGTCGTCGACGCAAGCTCTCGACAGCCATGAGCGCAGTCGCCGCCCTGGCCGTCGCAAGTCCGTTTGCAGTTGTTGGTGTGATCGAGCTGACTTCCAACCAGAAGGCACCCGAGCACCGTGATTTCGTCCAAGCCGGCGGTCGTCACCGACCTGCCCGAACGAGCTGATGTCTGCCTTGCAGCAGGGCCTGTCGCAGTTCGGGATCAACCTGCCGCCGCTGCCGACGGGCCTGAGCCCGGCCGGCGCTCAGCCGGTGCAGGCCGGGCCGACGCTGACCACGCCGGGCTTGACCGCGCCCGGCCTGACCACGCCCAGCCTGACCACGCCGAGTCTGACCACCCCCGGTCTGACCACGCCGAGTCTGACCACCCCCGGTCTGACCACGCCGAGCCTGACCACCCCCGGTCTGACCACGCCGAGTCTGACCACTCCGGGCCTCACGACGCCCAGTGTCACCGCCCCGGTCTCACGACGCCGAGTCTGACCACCCCGGGACTGACGACGCCTGCCGCCCCGGCGGCGGGAGCGATCCCGTCGCTGACCGATCCGTCGCTGACCAACCCGGCATTGACGACCCCGCAGCTGGGCACGACCCCGTCGCTGACGAGTCCGTCGGCCACCGGTCTGGGCCTGCCCAACGAGCAGCCGATCACCGCTCCGCTGGGTCCGACTGCCGGCACCTATCCGATCCTCGGTGACCCGTCGCTGGCCGTGCCCACCGCGCCGACCAGCTCGGCGGGATCATCAGCGACCTGAGCAGTGCGGCCAACCAGCTCGGTGTCGGGCAGGCGATCGACCTGCTGAAAGGCATGATCGTGCCGTCGATCACCCAGGCGATTCAGGGCGCCTCGGCGGCAGGCTGCCGCGGCCCCCGCGGCTGCCCCGGCCGGGTAGCGCAAAGCCTGCGTCGAAACGGCACCGCAGGGTGGGGCCGACCGCTTGGTCAGACACCCGGAGAGGCCCCTGCGGTGCCGTTGCAGGCTCATTTGTCACTTTATTAACACTGGCCCGTGTCGAAACACTTGCAACAGTGGACACATACGTAACATCGCCTTGTGCCGTCTCGCCGACCCACACCGACGATCCTGTTCACCGCGATCGCGGCGACCGTCGTCATCCTGCCGTGGGCAGTCACCGGCGGGCCCGGCTCCGACCGCAAAGACGTTCCCAGCGCGGCTGACACACAGCTCAGCCAGCAGCCGCTGACCGGCCTCGGCGGCGGCGAGACCGTCCGCGAGATCAGCCAGCCGACCCCGTTCTCGATGGTGGCGTTGACCGGAACCGACCTGACGGGCACGACAGCCCGGGTCCGGGCCAAGCGGCCGGACGGATCCTGGGGCCCCTGGTACGACACCGACACTGTGGAGTCCAACGCCGACGACAGCCAGGGTGGCGGCCCGCGCGGCACCGACCCGGTCTTCGTCGGCACCACCACCGCCGTCCAGATCGCGGTCACCCGCCCCAAGGGTGCTCCGGTCACCACCGCGCCGCCCGAGTCCGGCGTCGACGCGGGCAAGGAACTGGGCTATATCCCCGCGAACGTCGAACAGCCGTTCTCCCAGAACATCTCGGCCGTGCTCATCACGCCCCCGAAAGCGCCCGTCGACTCCCAGTGGACGCCGCCCACCGCCGCTCTGGGGCCGGGTCAGCCGCCCAACATCATCAGCCGCGCCCAATGGGGGGCCGATGACGCCATGCGCTGCGGTGGACCGGTGTACGGCAACGGGATTCGCGCTGCCGTGGTGCACCACACTGCGGGCAGTAATGACTACGCGCCGGAAGACTCCGCCGCGATCGTGCGCTCCGTCTACGCCTACCACACCAGGACGCTGGGCTGGTGCGACATCGCCTACAACGCGCTGGTCGACAAGTACGGCCAGGTCTTCGAGGGACGGGCAGGCGGAATCACCAAGGACGTCCAGGGATCTCACACCGGCGGCTTCAACCGCGACGTGTGGGGCGTGTCGATGATCGGCGACTTCGAGACCGTGCCGCCCACCGACGTCCAGATCCGCACCGTCGGACGACTGCTCGGCTGGCGGATGGGCCTGGACCGCGTGAACCCGCTCGGCACAGTGCAATTGAGCTCAGCCGGTGGCAACTACACCTACTACCCGGCCGGCTCGGTGCCGACACTGCCGGAGATCTTCGCCCACCGCGACGTCGGCAACACCGAATGCCCGGGCAACGCGGGGTACGCAGCGCTGCCCGCGATCCGCGACATCGCCGCGCGCTTCAACCGGCCGCCCGACATCGTCGATTCGCTGCGCGGGGGAGCGATCTTCGCCCGCTGGGAACAGATGGGCGGCAAGGACGGTCCGCTCGGGGCGCCGACGACACCGGAGGCCGCGGGCGAAGGCGCGGCCCGGTACGCGACCTTCGAGCACGGCGCCATCTACTGGTCACCGTCCACCGAGGCGCAGCCGCTGACCGGCGCCATCTACGAAGCCTGGGCGTCGCTCGGCTACGAGCGCGGCGCGCTCGGCCTGCCCACCAGCGGTGAGATCCAGGAACCCGAGTGGATCGTGCAGAACTTCCAGCACGGCACCTTGAACTTCGACCGCCAGACCCACAACGTGCTGCGGGTGGTCGACGGGCTGACCCTGGTCATGCCGCCGCCGCCGCTCGACGGTCCCCCGGTGCAACTCGAGCGCTTCAGCCGCGTCGAGAACCCGGTGCTCGAGCCGGCGAGCTAGAGCCACCAGCGTTCGAGCACCCGCGCCAAACCGTCGTCGGTGTTGGGGGCGGTCACCTCGTTGGCGGCTGCCATCGCCTCGGGGTGGGCGTTGCCCATCGCCACGCCGTGACCGGCCCAGCGCAGCATCGGCACGTCGTTGGGCATGTCGCCGAAGGCCACGATGTCCTCGGCGGTGATCTCCAGCGGACGGGCGATCTCCTCGACCCCGGTGGCCTTACTGGTCCCGATCGGGTTGATCTCGATCAGCCCGTTGTTCGTCGAGTAGGTGATATCGCCTTCCACGCCAATATGTTTGGCGAGTACCTCGGCCATGTCCGAACTGCGCGCACCGGCCTTGCGGATCAACAGTTTGACCGCGGGCGCGCTGAGCAGATCTTCGATGGACACCTCGGTGTTGTCGGGGTTCAGCCAGGCATGCTCGTAGCCGGGCGAACTGACGAACTGAGGTGTGGCCGAGTCGTGCGCGCTGCGTCCGACTCGCTCGACGGCCAGACCGGCGCCGGGGATCACCCTGCGTCGCGATCTCGGCGAGCTCGCCGAGCACGTCGACCGGCAGAGTGCGCGCCGAGACGATCCGGTCGTGCTCGGCGTCGTAGATCACCGCGCCGTTGGCGCACACCGCCATCGGGGCGAAGCCCAGCGCTTCGACGACCGGCGGGATCCAGCGCGGCGGACGTCCCGTCGCAAGCACGAACTGCGCTCCCGAGGCGACGGCGGCCTGAATTACGTTGCGGGTGCGCGTGGTGACACGCTCGTCGTCGTCGAGCAGCGTTCCGTCGACATCGGTGGCGATCAGAGCCGGCAGCATCAGCGGCGCTCCGCTGCTCGACGGGCCCGCTCGGCGAGCTCTTCCTCGTCGAGCTTCTTGGCCTGCTCCAGCGTCGGCGCACCGCCACCAAGACTCTCCGGCACCCACCACTGCCCCGCCGGATGCGGATAGGCCAGCTGCACCTCGTGCAGGATGGCCGACATCCGCTGCCTCAGCGCGGCGTCCAACTCGACCGGCGTCCCGACCGGCGGCAACGGCGTGCCGTAGCGGACGATGAACGGAAACTTGTTGCGGCCCAGCTGCTTCGGATGGTCCTTCGTCCACACCCGGTGGGCGCCCCACACGATGCACGGGATGATCGGCACCTGCGCCTCCAGCGCCATCCGCGCCGCCCCGCTCTTGAAGTCCTTCAACACGAACGCACGGCTGATCGTCGCCTCCGGGTACACGCCGACCAGTTCACCGGCTCTCAACCGGCGGACCGCCTCCAGGTAGGCGTCCGCACCGGCTTGGCGGTTCACCGGGATGGTGCCGGTGCGGGAGATCAGGAAGTTCACGATCCGCACGTCCTGCATCTCGGACTTGATCATGAACCGGATCCGGCGGTTGCGCCGGTGGGTGCCGAGCGCGGCCGGCATGAAGTCGATGTAGCTGGTGTGGTTGATCGCGACGACGGCGCCGCCGTGCGACGGGATGTTCTCCAGGCCTTGATAGGTGATCTTGGTCCCGGCCGCCCGGAGCGCCATCGAGGAAGCGATCTCCAGCGTTCGGAAGACGGGTTCCATGGCTACTGCCCCGGCGTTCCCGGTCCGTCCCGCTCGGCGCGACGGGCGGCTTTCTCCGCGGCCTCGGCCGACTCGAGCACGGCTGCCTCCGCCGGCGTCGGCGCACCGCCGCCCAGCCGGTGCGGCACCCAGAACTCGCCGGCGGGATAGGGGCCGTAGCTGTCCTGGACCTGCTCGAGCAGGTGCTGCATGCGGGAGCGCAGCAGCGCGGTCAGCTCGGTGGGCGGCAGGGTCGGCTGGATCGGTTCACCGACCGCGATGAAGATCGGCACCTTGGGCCGCCACATCTTGCGGGGGTGGCCCTTGGTCCAGATGCGCTGAGCGCCCCACACGATGTGGGGGACGATCGGCACGTCGGCGGCGATCGCCATCCGCGCGGCGCCGGACTTGAACTCCTTGAGCTCGAAGCTGCGGCTGATCGTGGCCTCGGGATAGACGCCGACCAGTTCACCGGCCTTGAGCGCCTGGCAGGCCGCGTCGAACGATGCCGCGCCACTGTCCCGGTCGACGGGGATGTGGCGCAGACTGCGCATGATCGGGCCGGTGACCTTGTGGTCGAAGACCTCCTGCTTGGCCATGAACCGGACCTTGCGCCCGCGGCCCTGCAGGTAGGTCGGCAGGCCGGCGAAGGTGAAGTCGAAGTAGCTGGTGTGGTTGATCGCGACCACCGCACCGCCGGTGACGGGCACGTTCTCGATGCCGGTGACGGTGAACTTCAGGCCCTGCGCACGCCAAAGCAGGCGGGCGAGCTTGATGACAGTCCCGTATGCCGGTTCCACAGCGGCCAGCCTAGCCCGCAGACGATGCGGGCCCCCCAGGGCCCGAGGAGGATAAGGGCGATCAGCGCCTAGTCCGCTGACGATGTGGGCCCGACATCGGCGGCTAAGCTCGTATCGGGTGCCAACACCACTGGAGAGGGAATTCGTGCAGGTCACATGCGTCGGCCACGCCGGCTTTCGGATCGACACCCAGGCGGGAAGCATCCTGTGCGACCCATGGCTGCACCCGGCGTACTTCGGTTCGTGGTTCGTCTTCCCGGACAACAGCGGCCTGGACTGGGCCGCCCTCGGCGACTGTGACTACCTCTACGTCTCGCATCTGCACAAGGACCACTTCGACCCGAAGCTGCTGGCCGAGCACGTCAACAAGGACGCCGTGGTGCTGCTGCCCGACTTCCCGGTTCCCGACCTGAAACGGGAGTTCGAGAAGCTGGGCTTTCACAAGTTCTACGAGACCACCGACGGCGTCAAGCACCGGATCAGCGGCCCCAAGGGCGATCTGGACGTGATGATCATCGCGTTGCGGGCACCGGCCGACGGACCGATCGGTGACTCCGGACTGGTGGTCTCCGACGGCACCACCACCGTCTTCAACATGAACGACTCACGCCCGCTGGCCCTGGACATGCTGGCCGAGGAGTTCGGCCACATCGACGTCCACATGCTGCAGTACTCGGGCGCAATCTGGTATCCGATGGTCTACGACATGCCCGAGCGCGCCAAGGCCGCGTTCGGCACTCAGAAGCGCCAGCGCGGGATGGACCGCTGCCGCCAGTACATCGCCGACGCCGGCGCGACGTGGGTGATCCCGTCAGCCGGACCGCCCTGCTTCCTGGACCCCGAGCTGCGCGATCTCAACGACGACCACGGCGACCCGTCGAACATCTTCCCCGACGAGATGGTGTTCCTGGATCAGATGCGCCAGCACGGTCACGACGGCGGACTGCTCATGATCCCCGGCTCGATCGCCGATTTCACCGGCCCGCAACTGAATTCGCTCACCCACCCCATTCCGACCGACGAGGTCGAGGCGATCTTCACCACCGGCAAGGCGGACTACATCGCCGAGTACGCCGAGCGGATGGCGCCCGTGCTCGCCGAGGAGAAGGCCAGCTGGGCACCGGCTACCGGCGAATCGCTGCTAGAGCCGCTGCGCGCGCTGTTCGAACCGATCATGCTGCAGAGCGACCAGATCTGCGACGGCATCGGATATCCGGTCGAGCTGAGCCTCGGGCCGGAGACGGTGGTGCTCGACTTCCCCAAACGCGCGGTGCGCGAACCGATTCCGGACGAGAAGTTCCGTTACGGCTTCGCGATCGCCCCCGAGTTGGTGCGCACCGTGCTCCGCGACAACGAGCCGGACTGGGTGAATACCATCTTCCTGTCCACCCGGTTCCGAGCCTGGCGCGTCGGCGGGTACAACGAGTACCTGTACACGTTCTTCAAGTGCCTGACCGATGAGCGGATCGCCTACGCTGACGGGTGGTTTGCCGAAACCCACGACGACACAGCCGATATCACTCTCGACGGTTGGGAGATCCAGCGCCGCTGCCCCCACCTGAAGGCCGACCTGTCGAAGTTCGGTGTGGTCGAGGGCTCGACGCTGACGTGCAACCTGCACGGCTGGCAATGGAATCTGGAGAACGGACGATGCCTGACCACGAAGGGTCACGAAATTCGGTGTTCACGAAAGTGAGCGGCCCGCCGCGGCAGTACTACGACGACGGCCTGGTCCAGCTCGACCGCGAGGCACTGACGTTGCGGCGCTACCACTTTCCGTCGGGCACATCGAAGATCATCCCGCTGCGCGCGATCCGCGGCTACAAGGCCGAGCCGCTCGGGATGTTGGTGCAGCGGTTCCGGCTCTGGGGCAGTTCGGATCTGCGGCGCTGGCTGCCGCTGGATGTGCGCCGGCCGTTGAAGAGCACCCTGGTCACCCTCGACGTCCCGGGCAGCTATCCGGCACCGGCGTTCACCCCGGAACAGCCCGGAGAAGTTCCTGGCGATGCTCGACGAGGTGCTGGAGCGGTAGGGCACTTCGGTCCCGGGATCGACGTTCCCATCAGGCGTCCACGTCGTATCCAGAGGCACCTCGCAACAGCCGGCGCTGTTGCATCGGGGCACGACCGAACCAGCGCTGACAGGATCGGGTCAGCACGCTTTGCTCGCTGTAACCCAGCACCCCGGCCAGCTGGCTCATCGGCATGTCGGTATCGCGGAGCAGGTCGCGCGCCCTTTCCCGGCGGATGTCATCGACGATGCCCTCGAACGTGATCGACTGCCGGGCCAGGCGGCGTTGCAGCGTGCGCGGGTGCATCGAGAGCTGCAGCGCGACCAATCCGATGCCGAGCCCACCGGTGGGCAGCAGATGCCGAACCAATGACCGCACCGTCTCGACGGTGCCCTGCGCTCCCGGCGGGGCGACGGTGTCCAGATAGGCCCGCACCGCGGCGTGGACGTCGCCGTCTGCGAAAACCGGCCGAGTCATATCGGCGGATCGCACCGTGAACCCGGCGAACGGCTCGGCGAAACGCGGGCGCCCGCCGAAGTAACGAACGTAATCCCGGCGCGGAGTCAGCGGGTCGTGCGGCAGGTGCACGGTGACGGGGTGGAAGTCGGGCCCGGCGAGCAGGCGGAAGATGCGCAACGCGACGCCGAGCGACAGTTCGATGGTGTGACGATGGTCGGGCAGATCGTCGAGCAGGATGCCGAACTCCATCCGCGTGCACCGTTCGTCGTCGACGGTCTCGAGGGTGATCGCGATCGCGGGGCTGTAGACGAACAGGTACTGGCTGACTGCGACGAGCGCTGCGGCGACAGTCCGCGCGGTGCGCGCTGCGGCGCCCACCGGTCCGAGTATCTCGATTCCTTGACGACGTGCCAGGAGCCGACCGAAGTCCGCCGTCCCAGTCACTTTCGCCGCTGATTCCACCGCGGTTATCAGATTGCGGTAGCCCAGGTACGCCTCCGGGTTCCCAATACTCCCAGTCGGGACGCCGGCGGCACGCAACAGCACGTCGGCATCGGCGCCGAGTTCGGTGACAAGGTCGGGGTATCCGAGCAACGCGGTGCCGCGGATCAGAGACATGTCGTCAACGATCAGCTTCGGGTCGCGCACGGTCAAGGCTCAGCGACTGCGAAAGTCGACGCATCGAATCGCGGCGCACCTAGGATTCCCCCATGAGTCGCCCCACCGCGCGCCGAATGCCCTTTGTCGACGCCACCTTCCTGCGTATCGAGACGCCCGATACTCCGATGCATGTGGGGTCTCTGCAGATCTTCACCATCCCCAAGAAAGCGGGCCCGGACTTCGTGCACGACATCGTGACGGCGTTCCGCGCCCCGGGCGACCTCGTCGAGCCTTTCAACCTGCGCCTTACCGGCGGGCCGCTCGCGAAAGTCTCGCCGTCGCTGCGTCCCACCGCAGAGGTGGACATGGACTATCACGTGCGGCACACCGCGCTGCCCGCTCCCGGCGGCGAACGCGAACTGGGGGACCTGATCTCGCACCTGCACGGTGTGCTGCTGGATCGCTCGCGACCATTGTGGACGTGTCACGTCATCGAGGGGCTCAAGGGTGGCCGCTTCGCGGTTTACATGAAGATGCACCACTCGGTCACCGACGGCGTGAACGGCATGCGCCTGGCAACGCGCTCACTGGCCACCTCCCCTGCCGGCACCTGGTTGGCCCCGTGGCTACAGCCGGCTACTCCGAAAGGTGAGCACCGGAACCCCGGGGCAGGTGCGCCGGCGAAGATGGCGCTGTACGACTGGCCGATCTCGCTGGGCTGGGGTGTGCTCAGACTGCTGCCGGGCATGACCCGTCCGGAGCGCGTCCGAGTTCCGTTCGAGGCGCCGGGATCTGTGCTCAACAGCAAGGTCACCGCCGCGCGACGGGTGGCCACCCAACAGCTCCAGCTGGCCCGCGTCCAAGAAGTCGCCCACCGCGCCGACGTGTCAGTGAACGATGTCTTCCTGGCCATCTGCGCCAGCGCGCTACGGCGCCACATGCTCGACGCCGGTAGATTACCGAACCGATCGTTGATCGCCGGTGTCCCGGTCAGCCTGCGCGAGCCGGGTGAGACCGGCGGCAATGCGGTCGGGTTCGTGTGGGCGACGCTGGGCACCGACCTCGTGGAGCCGCGCGAGCGACTGCGCGCAATCCACGCGTCGATGCGTGCGGCCAAGGATCACCTGCGCCGCATGCCGGCACCAGCCCGGCGACTATTCACGACCATGACCATGGCGCCTGCAATCGGCGTCCTCCTCAGCGGCCAGGCCCCACACCTGCCCCCGCCGATGAACGTGACCATCTCCAACGTGCCGGGACCGCCCCGGCCGCTGTATCTCAACGGCGCCCGCCTGGCGGGGTTCTACCCGGTGTCCGTCCCCTTCCAAGGACAGGCCCTCAACATCACCTGCGTGACCTACAACGGCCAGTTCAACATCGGGTTCACCGGCAGCCGGGACAACCTGCCCCACCTGCAGCGCCTCGCCGCGTACTCGCGAGAGGCACTCGAAGAACTCGAGGCCACGCTAGCGGCATAACGCTGTCGCGAAGAATTAAAAAAGTGTCGTGCCAAGTCAAGGATCTCGCCACACATAAGGAGGATTGTTGACCCAACGACGGGCACCTCCACCCAAGTCGAAAAGACCCGCTTTGGGGTAGCCCTGGGCCACAACCGTAAGGAAATCCGATGAGTTCCACCGTTCCCGTACCAGCCCACACCAGCACTGGCGCGGCCCTGCCCCTGGTCGCCCTGCCGCAGACCGAGCTGCTGACCGTCAACGAGTCGACCATCCCGATGATCAGGGATGCCATGGGTCCCGGCGTGCACGTCCAACCACTGCGCCTGGACCTCGAGGCCGGCTGCTGGGTGGTTCTGGCGACCTTCAGCCCCGGCTCACAGGTCCCGCTGCATTACCACACCGGCATCGCCGAGGTGTATACCCTCTCCGGTAAGTGGCACTACCTGGAGTACCCGGACCAGCCGCAGGTTGCCGGCTCCTACCTCTACGAACCCAGCGGTTCGGTTCACACGTTCATCTGCCCCGAATCGAACACCGAGGACACTGTCATCTTCGTGCGCGTCCAGGGCGCCAACATCAACTTCAGCGAGGACGGCCAGTTCCATTCGATCCTGGACGCTGTGCTGATCCACCAGCTCACGACCGTGCTCAGCGAACAGCAGGGGCTCGGACCGATCAACTACATCGGCGGCGGCGCGGCCGGCTACACGGCTCAGCAGTCGGTGCGACGTACGACTGCCATTGACCAGTCCTGACTCCCCGCCACTCCATGCGCACTCGCCCCACCCCCCAGGTGCCCGCCACGGTCTTCATCACCGGCGCTAACGGCTTCATCGCCAAGAACCTGGCCGATCGCCTACGTGAGCTCGGCGCGCAGGTCAGCGGCGTCGACCTTGTCGCGGCACCGGCCGACGGTGTCGTAGCCGGCAGCATCCTCGACCCGGACGGCTGGACCGATCAGCTCACCGATATCGACGTCGTGATCCATACCGCCGCGATTGTGTCCAATGACGCGCCGCTGGACAAGGCGTGGGAGGTCAACGTCCTGGGCACCCAGCGTGTGCTGCGGGCCGCCGCCGCGGCCGGTGTCAAGCGCTTTGTGCACCTGTCCTCCATCGCCGCCTACGGATTCGACTTCCCCGACGGCGTGGACGAGCGCGATCCGGTGCGGGTCAGCGGGTACAGCTATGTCGACACCAAGGTGAACTCCGAGGCAGTCGTTCTGGCCGCGCACGCGGCCGGCGAGATCGACGTCACGATCATCCGGCCCGGCGATGTCTGGGGCCCGGCCTCCATGCCGTGGACGATCATCCCGCTGCAGATGATCAAGAAGGGCCAGCTGATCCTTCCGGCCGGCGGCACCGGCATCTTCAGCCCCGTCTACATCGACAACTTCGTCGACGGGATGGTCCTGGCGCTCGCCGCCGACGCAGCAGTAGGGCAGATCTTCATCCTCACCGACGGTTACGGGATGTCGTGCGCCGAGTATTTCGGCCGGCTCGCGGCAATGGCCGGCGGCAAGGTTCGCACACTGCCCACACCCCTGGCACTGGCCCTGGCGACAGTCGGCGGTGCGGTCCAACGCCGGCTCGGCGGTCACAGCGAGCTCAGCGCCGCAACCATCGGGATGTTGAACCGAAAGGGGACATACTCCATCGACAAGGCCCGCAACGTGCTCGGCTTCGAACCGCTGGTGTCCTTCGATGACGGCATGGCTCGTGTCGAACGGTGGGCCCGCGCCGAGGGTCTGATCTGAAGCACATGGCCGAGACCAACCAGCCACCCGGGCAACGAAGGCAGCCGAACACGCCATGAAAAAGTGGAATCACGCCCTGATCACCGGCGCCGGCAGTGGTCTCGGTCTCGGCCTGGCTGTGCGGCTGCTCAAGCGCGGCAGCAAAGTCAGCGTGCTGGACCTTTCGGTGAATGATGAGAATCGCGCCGCACTCGACGACGCCGCGCGGCTCGGCAATGGCCGCTGGCAGTTCATCGAAACGAACGTCACTCAGGAGGACCAGGTGCACGCTGCCGTCGCGCGTGCGGTCCAGGATTTCGGAGCGCCGGACCTGGCGGTCAATTCCGCCGGCGTCGGGTTGTGCCGATCCTTCGCCGACATGTCCAGCGAGGCGTTTCGCCGCGTGATCGACATCAACCTGATGGGCAGCTACAACTTCGCCGCCGCGGTGCTGCCGCACCTGAAGAAGGGATCGCGGCTGGCTCTGGTGGCGTCACTGGCGGGCATCACCAGCAACTATGCCTATGCCGCCTACGGCACCTCCAAGTTCGGGGTGGTCGGCCTGGCCACGACGCTGCGCTACGAGTACGAACCCAGAGGCATCCACATCAGCTGTATCTGTCCGCCGGAGGTGAAGACACCGCTCGTGGCACAGGAGCGCGCGGACGGCGACCCGGTGGCGCTGGACCTCAAGCTCATCGCCGGCTCGATGGAAGCCGATCCCGCGTGCAACCAGATCCTGGCCGGACTCGATGCGGGACGCTGGAAAATCATTCCGGGCTTCGCCGGCAAGGCCACGGCCTTCGCGGCGCAGCGCACGCCGGGCATCTTCTACCGGTTCATGAACGTGCTGATCCGCAAGTACATGCGCAAACACGGAGTCCTCGTCGACTGACGGACCGGTGTCAGACCTTCGGGCAGTAGTGAATCGGGTTAGCCGGCCGACTCAGGGTTCCCAAACCAGCTGGCGCAGTTCGGAAGCGGCGTCGCTCTCGGTGTCGTAGACCCGCACGATGGCCTCGTCGCCGGTCTTGAGATACGTCGTCTCACCGAGTTTGGTGTAGCGGGTCGCGCCGATGCCGATCAGCACGTTCTTGGGCCGCCCGCACGCGACCATCAGGGCACCGACGTCCTCCAACGGCGTTTCCGGCGAACCCTTCTGGTTGGCAAGCCGCTCGACGATCCAGTCCAGCAGCACCTCGCCGTAGTACGAGTAGCCCAGCAGTGGGCTGTCCACGCCGTACTCGTGGTGTACACCGTCGGCGGTGCGCAGGTGGCACAGCAACCGCAACGTCGCCGTCGGCCCGTCCGGGGTGAGATCGTGGGCTTCGAAGAACTCGTGCGCAACGCCTTTCGACGCCGGTCCCCAGTTCTTCTTGTGGCTGATCTTGGGCGCGTTGGGCCGGCGGATCGAACAGTCGTTGAACGCACCCAGCGCGAACGGCCGCAGCGTGACGACGGTGTCGCCCTGCCACACCACGTCGCACGCCAGCCCGACCTCGGGCTCGATCTGCAGGTTGAGCGGGCCGTCCGCCTCGGTGGTCTCCGGCACCATCAGCGCGTCGTGCGACAGCGGGAACTCGCCGAGGAAGCTGTCGTAACCCGGTGCGTACCAAGGGAAGATGCCCTTGGGGGCGCCCTCCTTGGCCTCGACGGTCGCGAAATCGACTGCCTCGCCGGCCTGGTCGAGATGGCCGGCGAAATTGCCCGCCACACCGAGACCGAACCAGCCGCGCAGTTCATCGAGCTCGATTTCGATCACGGTTCCAGGACCTCCGTCCCGACGTAGGGCACCAGGGCGGCAGGCACTCGCACGCTGCCGTCCGGCTGTTGATGGTTCTCCAGGATCGCGACCAGCCACCGGGTGGTGCGCCAGGGTGCCGTTGAGCGTCGCCGCGATCTGCGGCTTGCCGTTCTCGTCGCGGTAGCGGGTGGCCAGCCGGCGCGCCTGGAACGTCGTGCAGTTCGACGTCGACGTCAGCTCGCGGTAGGTCTGCTGGGTGGGAACCCAGGCCTCGCAGTCGAACTTGCGGGCCGCCGAGGAGCCCAGATCGCCGGCGGCGACGTCGATCACCCGGTAGGGCACGTCGATCAGTTCGAGCATCTGGCGCTGCCAGCCCAGCAGCCGCTGGTGTTCGGCCTCGGCCTCCTCCGGGCGGCAGTAGACGAAGCCCTCCACCTTGTCGAACTGGTGCACCCGGATGATGCCGCGGGTGTCCTTGCCGTAGCTGCCCGCCTCCCGCCGGAAGCACGACGACCAGCCGGCGTAGCGCAGCGGGCCGCCCGACAGGTCGAGGATCTCGTCGGAGTGGTAACCGGCCAGCGGCACCTCCGACGTGCCGACCAGGTAGAGGTCGTCGGCCTCGAGGCGGTAGATCTCGTCGGCGTGCGCGCCCAGGAAGCCGGTGCCGTCCATCACCTCGGGGCGCACCAGCACCGGCGGGATCATCAGCGTGAAGCCGTTGTCGATGGCCAGCCGGACCGCAAGCTGCAGCAGGCCGAGTTGCAGCAGCGCGCCGTGGCCGGTCAGGAAGTAGAACCGCGATCCCGACACCTTGGCGCCGCGTTCCATGTCGATCAGCCCCAGGCTCTCGCCGAGCTCCAGGTGGTCCTTCGGGTCGTCGAGCGCCCGCGGCTCACCGACGACGTCGAGCACGACGAAGTCGTCCTCGCCACCGGCCGGCACGCCGTCGATGACGACGTTGGGTATCGCCAGGTGTGCGGCGGTGAGCGCCGCCTCGGCCTGCGGCCTGGTCCGCTTCGGCCGACTTGACCTGGGCGGCAAGCTCTTTGGCCTGTTCCAGCAGGGCGGGGCGCTCGTCGGCCGAGGCGGAGCCGACCCGCTTGCTCGCCGCCTTCTGCTCGGCCCGCAGCGTGTCGGCGGTCGAGATCGCCGTGCGGCGCGCGGTGTCGGCTTCCAGCAGGGCGTCGACGAGGGCCGGGTCTTCGCCGCGGCTGAGCTGGGACCGCCGCACCGCATCGGGGTCTTCGCGGAGCAGTTTCAGGTCGATCACGACCTGAACCCTACTTTCGCCGCCGAGCCGTCGCGTCAGGCCCTCCGGCTGGCGCGACGCGGGCCGCACAGCACAACCCCATAACATTACAACTGCATCACTTGTCACACCCCTCGGCGCGCCTGACACAATGGACGCGATGTTGCAGTTATCTGAGCGCGCGGAAACGGCGCCCGAGCAGCCCGCGCCGGTGGCGCCGCGCCGCACGTTCCTCGGAACGTTGCAGGCCACGTCGACCCGGCGTGCGCTGCTGCTCACTGCGCTCGGTGGCCTGCTGATCGCCGGCGTGATCACCGCTCTGCCGATCGGCTTCAACAACCACCTGACCGGCTACGCCGGCTCCGACCCGCTGTCCGGTATCGGCGCCAAGGGCAACGCCGCGTTCGCCAGCGCCAAGACCGGCTCTGCCTGACCTGGCCGGACAAGAACCCGGATGCCGCGTCGATCGTCGACTGCAAGGACGACCACCGCTTCGAGGTCGCCGAGTCCGTCGACATGCGGACCTACCCGGGAACCGAGTACGGCCCCGACGCCGCCCCACCCTCGGCCGCGCGCATCCAGCAGATCAGCCTCGAGCAGTGCCAGCCCGCCGTCGAGCGCTACCTCGGCGACAAGTTCGACCCGAACAGCCGGTTCACCATCAGCATGCTGTGGTCCGGCGACAAGGCCTGGAAGCAGTCCGGTGAGCGACGGATGCTGTGCGGCCTTCAGCTGCCGGGCGCGGACAACCAGCAGATCGCGTTCAAGGGCAAGGTCGCCGACCTCGACCAGTCCAAGGTGTGGCCCGCCGGCACCTGCCTGGGCATCGACCCGTCCACCAACCAGCCGACCGACGCCCCGGTGGACTGCGGTGCGCCGCACGCCATGGAGGTCACCGGCGCGGTGAACCTGGCCGAGAAGTTTCCCGGCGCCCTGCCGCCGGACGCCGACCAGGACGCGTTCATCAAGGACGCCTGTACCCGCATGACGGACGCCTACCTGGCGCCGATCCAGCTGCGCACCACCACGCTGACGCTCATCTACAGCACGATCTCGCTGCCCAGCTGGAACGCCGGTAGCCATCAGGTGTCCTGCAGCATCGGCGCCACCCTCGGCAACGGCGGCTGGGCCACGTTGATCAACCCGGCCAAGGGTCCGTTGCTGATCAACGGCATGCCCCCGGTGCCGCCGCCGGACATCCCCGAGGAGCGGTTGAACATGCCGCCCATCCCGCTGCTGCCCGACGCCCCATCGACGACCTACTCGCCGTCGACGACGAACAACTCGCAGTACAACGGCACCCAGCAGCAGCAACAGCAGACGCAGACCCAGCAGACCCAGACCCAGCACCTACCGCAGCAGCCCGCGGCGCCGAGCACCCAGTCGCAGGCCCCCTCGTCGACCGCGGCACCGGCGCCCGTGCCCCCGGCCGCGCCGGCGCCTGCACCCGCACCCGCGCCCGACAACGAGGCGCCGCCGATGGAAGGTGGCGACGCGCCGCCGCCACCGCCGGGCGGAGCACCCCCCGGACCCGTCGAGCCTGTGATCCCCCCGGCGGCTTAGTGCCCGTATCGATGAGCCCGCAGCGGTTCGAGGAACTGGTCTCCGACGCATTGGATCTGATTCCGCCCGAACTGGCAGCGGCCATCGACAACGTGGTGGTGCTGGTCGAAGGCAGCCACCCCGAGGAACCCGAACTGCTCGGCCTCTACGAGGGCATCGCGCTGACCGAGCGTGACTCGACGTACGCGGGCGCACTGCCCGACACCATCACGATCTACCGTGACAGCCTGCTGGAGATCTGCGACAACGAGGCCGACGTGGTCGAAGAGGTCGCCATCACCGTGATTCACGAGATCGCCCACCACTTCGGCATCGACGACGAACGGCTACACGAACTCGGTTGGGCCTGAAGGCTTTTCAGCGCACGCTCAGCGTGGCGGATCGCCCTGCCAGGTGAAGCTGTTGACGTACTTGCCCATGTCCTGGGCGAGCTGGAGGTTGACCCCCGACGGCAGACCGGGGCCGAAGTCGGGCCCGAACGCGTGATAGGGCCCGACCGCGCCGGCGACCAGGGCCAGATCGTTCTTGACCGCCACCAACAACACCGTGCGGATTCGGATGTAGCTGTTGGAAGTCCCCGAGGGCCAGCTGTCGGCGACCTCGCCGTAGCCGGGCTGGTAGCCGACCATCGCGTTGGGGATCTCGTAGGCGATCTTGGCGTCGGGGAACTTCTTCTTGATCAGATCCAAGGCGATCTGGCGCGGTTGCCGACCACGGGCCGGCTCGGAGAACAGTTGCAGGACACCGGTATCCCCCGCGGTGAACTTCGCGGTGATCCCGCGGCCGTCTTTGGAGACCTCGTAGGCGGCCTCGGGCGACGGGTAGGACACCGAGAACGACCCGTCGGGCGCGGTGTAGCGGGGCAACGCGGCCACCGGCGTCCCGGTCGGCGGACGCCCGCACTCCGGCGGGCACATGAACCGCGGGGCCTTCTTGGTCACCATCATCGACACCCCGACCAGTGCCGCGGCCACGACGACGATGCCCGCCGTCCACACGCCGATGGTGCGGGTGAAGCGGGTGCGCTTGATCTCCGGAGCCAGGTACGTCCCGGCCGGAACGGCATAGCCGGTGTACTGCTCCTCGTCGGTTCCGGTGGGGTTCTTGTCGGTCACGACCCCTCCGCGGCGGCCTGACGAACGGGTCGTGAACCGCGCCGATCGGCGCGCGACGACCGCGACGACGCTCGGGTCGCGACGCCGCAGGCCGGGCAGAACGCCATGTCAGGAACGACCATCTCGCAGTGCACGCACAGCAGGGGCTCGTCCTCCTGGATCGGGTCGTGCGCCTCCTTCAACAGCGCCATCTGCAGCGCGATGCGCAGCAGGACCAGCACCACCGCCGTCATCACGATGTGGATCACCAGCACCTGCATCTGCGGCATTCCCACGATGTCGGTCACCGCGACTCCGGTGTGGATGAGTACGACCAGGATCGCCATCGACCACAGCGCGGCGCGGGTCCGTCCCGGATGCTCGTGCGGATTGGTGTCCTGGCCCTTGAACCACAAGGCCATGCCGACCATGCCGCCGGCCACCGCGGCGGTCAGCGGGATCGTGATTCCGCAGATGCCGGCCTCGACCAGCAGGCCCTTGATCGGGCGGCTGTGGGCGAACAGGCCGGTGGCGAACTGGGGCGCCAACCGGGTCAGGGTCGCCCCCGCGCTGAAGGTCAGCGCAGCCAGTGCGCCGACGACGAAGCCGTCCAACGACTCCCGTGACTTCGGCTGGGACAGCCGCACCAGCACGGTCGGCACGAGCATGAGGATCATCCCGCCCGCCGGGATGAGGACCCCCTCGCGGACCACGTGGTGAATGGCAAGACCGGCGGCCATCGGGACCCCGTAGGCGCGGGCCACCATCTCACCGGTCAGCAGTACCCATCCGACCCCTAGCGCTGCGCCCACGATGCCGGTGACCGCCAGCGTCACCGCGGACATGTCGCGGAACACGTCGGACTCGCTGAGGTACAACAGGAAAAGCAACGGAAGTCCCAGTGCGGCAACGGTGATCAGGGCCGCGGGCAACTTCAGGAACGCGAAGGCGACGAGCCCGAGGAACACCAGCGCCAGCCCGACGCGAAACGGCGTGCGCGACCGATTCGGAAGGTGCGGGAACAACGAACTGGCGATCGAGGGCCGCAACACGCTCTCGTTGGGCGCGGCGCCGAAGGTGTCCTGACGCAGCCAATGCGGTCCCGGGCCGGGCTTCGACGTCAGATGCCCGCCGCACAGCCCGCAGAAGGCTCCGGCGGGGACATCGGTCTCACAGACGGAGCACTCGACTCGCGCGACCCCGTCGGGACCGGAATCCGTTGGCGTGCTCACTCGATCACCTTCTGCGTCACAAGAATATTCTGGGCCAGGTTCGCGATATCCGGTGTACCCAGTCCCGTCACCAGGTCATATCCCGGACCGGCGGTCGCGACGGCGTTGCCGCCCAGGGTGATGTCCCGGAACGCGGGCAGCGGCGCACCTTCGGCCACGTGGTAGAGCAGCGGGTTGAGGTCACCGATGAGGTGGCCACCGCGAGCGAGCACGAACTCGTTCATCAGCGCGGTCAGTCCCGCCCAGACCGGCGCCGACAGCGAGGTGCCCCCGCCGACGATCACCTGCTGGTTGAAGACGATCTTCACCCCGGTGAACGGGTCGGCCACCGCGGCGATGTCGGGCGTCAGCCGCTTGCCGGCGCCGCTGTTCACCGTGATGTTCTGCTGCCACTCGGGACGTTCGAACAGCGACGAGACTCCCCCGCCGGTGCCCTGCGACAGCGGCGGGTCGAACCACGCCTGCTCGGCCAGCCAACCGCCGTTGGCGTCCGTCGACAGGGTGGTGCCGCCGACGTCGGTCATCTCCGGCATGGACGCCACCGCATCCAGACCGACGTCGTCGTTGCTCGGCGGCGACGACCACTCCTGTCCGCCCTTGCATTCCAGGCCGGCGAGGTCGCCGCTGGCGTTGAACGCCGTGGTGCCCTTCTTGTGCGCCTTGGCCAGAGCGGCACGCACCGGGGCCAGGTCGGCGGCGGTGATCAGCTTGTCGCAACCCCACCCGATGGAGAAGCTCCACACCGCGCCCGGATACCGGCGCTCGGCGTCCTCCATCATCGTGGCGATCTTCTCGTAGGACCCGTCCCCTTCGACGGTGGGGCGGGCGTTGACCAGAACCTTCTTGGCGTCCGGGGCGATCGCGTGGATGGCCTCGAGATCCATCGTCGCTTCGCCGCGGCGCTTCTCCGGCTGACCGCCGACCACGTCGGGGGTGAACTTGGGAAGGTTGAAGGTCGTCGCGAACATGTCGAGGTCGGCCTGGTCGAAGCCGTCGAAGGCGAAGACGACGACCGTTTGCCCCTTGCCGCTGAATCCTTTGTCGCGCAACGGAGTTGCGTTGTAGGTGCGCAACAGGCCGGCCGGAGTCAGGCCCTGGTCGGGAACTTCCAGAGGCGGCATTGCCGGCTTGGACTCGCGGTGCGGTGTGTAGCCGAGGATCCGGCCGAACTCGGAGACTTCCACCCGCAGCGGCGCCGGCACGACCGGCTGTTGCGGGGAGGCGTAGAAGACCTGGCCGCGCTTACCGCGGTAGTCGTGAACTTCGACGTCGAAGGCGCCCGCCACGGCGGTGGCCGCACCCTCGAGGATCGCCCAGGTGTCGCCGGGACGCCAGCGCACCGACAGGCCCTGGCGCTGTGCCCACCCCATCAGCAGATCGGGGCGTGCGGCGCCGCGCAGGGCGGCGGTCAGCTGGACATGGTCGGTGATCGCCGGACCGAGGTCGACGGAACTTTCCAGCAGAGACGCGTACGGGCCGCTGATCGTGTCGGCCTCGGCCGGAACCGAGGGGCGACGCAGATCAGCGACCAGTACAGCGGTGACGGCCAGCACCGTCAGCAGGCCCACCGCCAACAGTGCTCGAGAACGATGTGTCCTGATCACTGTCGGTCAGCGGACGCTGCGGACGATTGCCGACCGTGCGGCTCAGTTGCCGCCGGTGATGACGTTGCCGGGCAGCGCGGTCGGCGCCGGCGGGGCCTTGACCGTGGGGGTGAAGGAGTTGGCGCCACCAGGCGACACGGCCTTCTCGGTCGGCGACGGCGCGGGAGCGCTCGTGCTGGGCGACGTGGTCTCCGGAGCCTTTTCCTTGTCCTTGCTGCAGGCGGTCAGCGTCCCCATACCGAAGATCGCGAGCGCGCCAGCAAAAAGTGCGATTTGACGAGTCAAACGACTTGACGTCATGGTCAGTCCTAACTTTCGATGCCGAGATAACGGAACAATCGCTGGCTGGCCCGGCAGTTAACCAGCCCACCCCCGTAGGGCTGAGAGCAACAAATCTAACGTACAGCGTCAGCAATTGCATCCTTCTTTCGCCTGGGGCGAAAAATCCGCCCGCCCGCCAGCGCGGCAACAGCCAGTTGTCGGGGTGTGATGTTAAGAACAAACGGTGGGGATGAACTGCCGCGAATGCGCTTCCGGGCTGGCCCATTGCCATGGCACTCTGATTCGCCATTCCGGGTGCCGGCCGGAGTGCACCGAGGACGACTGCGAGAGCCCCGAGCTAATTTGTCACTCGCTGGTGATCGACTGCGAAACGGTCGGCTGCGACTGTGCCCAGCAAACCGCCGAGCGGATGGCGGTCTGACCCGACGTCAGCCCATCGGGTCGGCGGACTCCAGTGCGTCCTCGACCGGATGCACGTCGGGTTCGGGATAGAACGGCGGAGTCTTCGACCCCCACTGCACGCAACTCCACCTGCCGTCGGTGATCGGCGCCAGCACCACCGATTCGGTGTTGGCCAGGTGATGGTCGAGCACGAAGCTGCTCTCCACCCCCGCCAGGGTCGCCGCGGTCAGGCGGATGGCCGCGCCGTGGCTGACGACGACGACGTCCTCGGTCCACTCGTGGTCGTCGAGATAGCGCAGCCGCAGGTCGGTGATCACCGGCAGGTAGCGGTCGAGCACGTCGCGGGCGCTCTCGCCGCCGGGCATGGCCAGGTCGAGCTCGCCTTGGTGCCAGCGTTGGTAGATCTCGTTGAACTCCGCGATCGCGTCGTCGTCGTTGCGGTTCTCCAGCTCGCCGGCCTGCACCTCGTGGATGCCCTCGAACTCCGCGGGCGCCACGCCGAGTTCGGCGCCGATCTCGGCGGCGGTCTGGGCGGCGCGGCGGGCGATGGAGTGGATCAGCAGTCCCGGCGCGCGGCCGCGCTCCCGGGCGAACGCGCGGGCTTGGTCGCGACCGAGGTCGGTCAGGTCCGCACCCGGCGGGCGGGTGTCGAGGCGGCGCTCGACGTTGCCGTGGGACTGCCCGTGGCGGACCAGGATCAGCCGTCCGCTCATGAGCCGTCTCCGTGGCGCAGTCGTTGCAGCCAGCGGTCGGCCTCGTCGAGTTGTGGCGGTACCGCGCCGGTGGCCGATCCCGTCGGCCAGGATCCCAGGAACCGAACGTCGGTACACCGCCGGTGCAATGCCTTGAGCGCCTCGGCGACGGCGTTGTCGTCGATGTGTCCCACGCAGTCCAGGAAGAAGATGTAGGTGCCCAATTCGGTTCGGGTGGGCCGAGATTCGATGCGGGTCAGGTCGATGTCGCGGATGCCGAACTCGGTCATCGCCGACACCAGCGCCCCGGGTGCGTTGTCGATGCGCAGCACCACCGAGGTGCGGTCGGCACCGGTCCGTGCCGGCGGCGGCCCGGGCGGGCCGACGAGCACGAAGCGGGTCCGCGCGTTGGGTTCGTCGACGACACCGTCGGCCAGCGTTGCCAGTCCGTAGCGCTGTGCGGCCAGCGCGGTGCTCACACCGGCGTCGGCACGACCGGCGGCGACGTCCTGGGCTGCGGCGGCATTGGAGTTGGCGGGCACGATCTCGGCCGCCGGCAGGTTCTCGGCCAGCCATCCGCGCACCTGGGCGGCCGCAACCGGAAACGCCGCGACTGTGCGCACCGGATCGGCACCTCGATCGGGCCGGGTGACGATGCTGAACGCCACGTCGAGGGTGAGCTCACCGTAGATCTGCAGCGGCGTGCCGGTGGCCAGGCTGTCCAGCGTCGGCAGCACCGTGCCGTCGATCGAGTTCTCGATCGGGACGCAGGCGAATTCCGCCGAGCCGGCGCGGACGGCAGCCAGCGCGGCCGGGGTGCTGTCCATCGGCTGCGGCGTGACGTCGCCACCGCCCGGGATCACCCCCGCGGCGGCCATCTTCAGCAGCGCCGCTTCGGTGAAGGTCCCCTCGGGGCCGAGGTAGGCGATGCGGGCCACGGTTCAACCCTATCCGGTCATGCGGCGCGAAAGCCTTGCGTCACCCACGCGTCGAAGTTAACTTAGGCTTACCTCACTAACGGAAGGGTGCGATGACCTCAGCGACGCTCTCAACGCCGACCACCGCCGAACGCGTCCGAAGCGCATGCGTGCGCGCCGCCGCGGCGATCCTGGCCGCCGACTCCGTGCCACCCGCTGCTGCACCGGTGCATCACCTCATGGCCGACGGCTCGTTCGCGCTGACCGTGCCCAGCGACTCGGCGATGGCCGACGCGGCGGCCTGCGCCGGCACCGCGGGTGTCGCGGCCGTCCTCGAACTCACCGACTACGCACCCCTGCCGCTTCGTGAACCGGTGCGCTCGCTGGTCTGGATCCGGGGACGGGTCCACGGCGTTCCGTCCCACGCGCTGCGCGAGTTGTTGGACCTGATCGCCACCGACCATCCCGGACCCGGCCCTGCTGGAAGTCGGGGCGGGGCAGACCCTGCTGCTCCTCGGAGCGGATTCCGTCGTCGTCGCCGACGCCACCGGCGCCGAGCCCGTCGGCATCACCGAACTGCTGGCCGCCGCTCCGGACCCGTTCTGCGAGATGGAGTCGGCGTGGTTGCGTCATCTCGACAGTGATCACCCCGAGGTGATGGCCCGGCTGGCAGGCAAGCTGCCGGCCCGGCTGCGGCGCGGACGGGTTCGTCCACTCGGGCTCGACCGCTACGGCATGCGGCTGCGGGTCGAGGGCGCCGACGGCGACCACGACGTCCGGCTTCCGTTCCCGGCGCCGGTGCACGACGTGGGCGGGCTGGGCCGGGCGATCAGGATCCTGATGGGCTGCCCCTTCGTCAACGGGCTGCGGGCACGGCGGCTGTAGGGCCGTTACCGTGACGGGGTGAGCGCGCCCCGCGACGAGTCGGCCGACACGCACCGGCGGGGGCTGCGGATCGAGGTCGGCGTGATGCTGGCCGTGAGCTTCGGAGTCAGCGCCGCCATCGCGGTCCTGCAGCTCATCGATGCGGTGCTGTCCGGGTTGTCGGGGCACCGGGTGCGGCTCAACGAGAACCTGTCCCGCTACGACCTGATCAACCTCGGCCTGAATCTGGCGACGATCGCCCAACTGGTCGCCTGGGGTGCCCTCGCGCTGTATCTGTTGTGGCGCAGCGGTTTCAGCCCGGCCCGCATCGGGCTCGGCCGGCTGCGCTGGCCCGCCGACGTCCTGGGCGGCCTGGGCCTGGCCGCCCTGATCGGAATTCCGGGCCTGCTGTTCTACCTCGCGGCGCGCTGGCTGGGGATGAACGCCGAGGTGGAACCCTCGGCGCTGCACAACAGCTGGTGGCGGATCCCGGTGCTGATCCTGGCGGCGTTCGCCAACGGTTTCGCCGAGGAAGTCGTCGTGGTCGGCTACCTGATCACCCGGTTGCGCCAGCTCGGCCTGAGCCAGAACCGGGCGATCGCCGCCTCCAGCGTGCTGCGCGGGCTGTATCACCTCTACCAGGGGTTCGGCGCGGGGCTGGGCAACCTGGTGATGGGCCTGGTCTTCGGGTACGCGTGGTGTCGCAGCGGACGGCTGTGGCCGCTGGTGATCGCCCACGGGCTGATCGACACCGTGGCGTTCGTCGGCTACGTCATGCTGGCCGGCCACGTTGGCTGGCTCAAGTGAGCCGGGCACGTAAATTGACCTGGTGAGCGACGACTGGCCGAACCGGCCCGCGCCGGATCCGCCGACCGAGCGGATTCCGCGTCCCGCGCCGCCACCACCGCCCTCGTTGCCGCCGCTGCGCGAGCCCCCGCAGGTGATCCGCCGCGACCCGGCCTACCGGCCAGCCGCCACCTCGTCCGACTCCGCCGCCACCGCCCCCGCGCCAGCCGTCACCGCGCCCGGCTCCCCCGCCGCGCCAACCACCGCGGCGTCCGCCCCCGCCGCCACCGATGGCGGTCCGCCCGGTCGCGCCGCCGCCGCCGCCGAACAAGCCCGCCAAACCGAAGAAGAAAATCCGTTGGGTACGAAGGATTTTCGTGACTCTGACGGTTCTCATGCTGTTGGCGGTGACGGCCGTGGTCGGCACCGCGGTGTGGATCGACTCGACCCTGCGTCGCGTCGCGGTCTTCAGCGCCTACACCGATCGGCCGGCGCCTGCGGCCGGGACCACCTGGCTGCTGGTCGGTTCGGACAGCCGGGAAGGCCTCACCCCCGAGGAGCAGGCCCAGCTGACCACCGGCGGTGACATGGGCAACGGCCGCACCGACACGATCATGGTGGTCCACATCCCGGGGCTGGGATCCGGAGCGCCCACCACGATGGTGTCGCTGCCCCGTGACTCGTATGTGAACATCCCCGGCTACGGCCAGGACAAGATCAACGCGGCGTTCGCCGAGGGTGGCGCGCCGCTGCTCGCCCAGACCGTCGAAGAAGCCACCGGACTGCACCTCGACCACTACGTGGAGGTCGGCTTCGGCGGCTTCGCCGGACTCGTCGACGCGCTCGGCGGCGTCGACGTCTGTCCCGCCGACCCGATCAACGATCCGCTGGCCGGCATCGATCTGCCGGCGGGCTGCCAAACCCTCGACGGGCGCAACGCACTGGGCTACGTCCGCACCCGCGCGACACCGCGCGCCGACCTCGACCGGATGGTCCACCAGCGGGAGTTCATGGCCGCGGTGTTGCACCGGGCGAGCAGCCCGCTGGTCTGGCTCAACCCGTGGCGCTGGTACTCGGTGCCCCACGCCGCGGTCGCTTCGCTCACCGTCGACAACGGCGACCACGTCTGGAATCTCGCCCAGCTCGGCTGGGCGCTGCACGGGTCGACGACCACCATCACCGTGCCCATCGGCGAATTCACCAGCAGCGACTCGGGCTCAGTGGTGGTGTGGGACTCCGACGCCGCCCAACAGCTGTTCGAGGCGCTGCGCACCGATTCGGCCATCCCGCAGCAGGTGCTCGACGCGCAGCCCTGAGCCCTCAGTCGCCACCGGGGACGGCCAGCCCGTTCTGAAGCCAGGCCTTGGTGCGGCCGGGATGGTTGGTGGCGATCCATCCGACACCGATATCGCGGCAGAACCCGACGTCCTCGTAGTGGTCGACGGTCCAGCAGTACATGGCGCGGCCCTGGGCAGCGGCACGGTCGACGAGTTCGGGGTGTTCGCGCAGGGTGGCGATCGACGGGCCGACGGCGGTGGCGCCGACCGTCGTGGCGGCACTGCCACCCAGGAACCGTGAGGTCTCGCCGAGCAGGACGGTCGGAAGCAGCGGCGCGGCACGCCGGATACGCCAGACCGCGGCGGCCGAGAACGACATCACCACCGCGCGTGACAGGTCCGCCGAGGCCGGTGCCGCGATGCCGTACCGATGCAGCAGCGCCAGCACCTTGCTCTCCACCAACGCGCCGTAGCGCACCGGGTGCTTGGTCTCGATGAACAACTTCACCGGCCGGTTCCAGTCGAGCACCAGGCGAACCAGGTCGTCGAGGGTCAGCAGCCCGGTGTCGCCCAGCGTGCCGTCGGCGCGCCAACTGCCGTGCCAGGCACCCCAGTCCAAGCGTTTGAGTTCGGCCAGCGTCATCTCACTGACCAGCCCCGTGCCGGTCGACGTGCGGTCGACGCGCCGATCGTGCACGCACACGAGATGTCCGTCGCGGGTGAGCCGCACATCGCACTCGACGCCGTCGGCGCCTTCCTGCAACGCGAGTTCGTAGGCCGTCAGCGTGTGTTCGGGACGGTGGGCCGACGCGCCGCGGTGGGCGACCACGAAGGGGTGCCCAATGCCGTGCCCCGCGCCGGCCGACGTCATGGACCTATGCTGCCGGTTCCCGTTGGTCCGACTCAACCGGAGCCGTCGATTCCGCTTCGCCCGGTTCGTCCTCGGCGACGATCACCCATCGGTGCAGCGGCCGTTCAACAGGCTTGCGCACGAACGCGTCGAACATCCGCCACAGCAGCAGCACCGTCGCCAGGCCGACCAGGTAGGCGATGATCACGACCACCGTGTTGTCGGCGATCCCCTGCGGTTCGGTGGTGAAGCTCGTGGCGATACCGAAAATCGAGATGCCGGTGGAGAACACCCAGGCGATCCACCAGGCGGTGATCGGCCCGCGCAGCCGCGCCTGCGACTCCTCGGCGTGTGCCAGTTCGATGACGAACACCGGTGCCCACACCAGGTTGAGGACCGGCACCAGGCAGCCGACCCACAGCGCCCACACCGGCCGCGGGTCCTCGTGCCCGCGGAAGCGGAACACCGCCGAACGCCGCCCGATCAGCCATGACGTGAGCACCACGGCGGTCAGGATCACCGACACGACCGCCGCGAGGCTCAACAGGACGCCCAGCCACAGCGCCGCGCCTGCGACCAGTGGCGGCAGCAGCGTCGTGCGGTTGATCAACAACAACACGTAGCGAACGATGTGGATTGCGGCCGCGAGCCCGAAGATCGTCGCCGCCGACAGCAGCGCCGCGCGAACGGTGACCGGCGATGCACCCCTCTTGGTCTCCGAATCGTCGAGGGCTGTCTGCGCGGCGATCTGGTCGACCAGTCCCCACCGCGGGATCGACAGATACCGAGGAGTCGGCCCGAGCGGCCGGCGCCGGCGCCGCGGTGGTGGGGGCGGTCCCGGGCGTACCGCAATCCAGCGGAATCCCCTCGGCAGCCGCGGCGTGTTGCCGGGCGGGGTGGGCGGGTGTGTCGGGGGGTGGCTCGTGGCCTGTGGGCTCCAACGCGGATCCGGCGCATTGAACGGCGCCATCAACGCGCCGTTGCAGCGCGGGCACCAGACGCGGTGGCGGTCCCGCACATTCCACCGCGTTCCGCACTGCGAACACACCTGAATCACCGGACCAGCCTAGCGAGCAGGGCAACGAAGGGGAGAGAAGCGAATTGCTCCGATCCCGCCCGGCGATTGTCGGCGGCAGTGATCGGCGGTCGGAAGTGGGGAAATACCGGGTCCGGAGATTCATTCTTCGCTTTTCGTAAACGTCAATGTGAAACCGGCGCGAACGAAAATTCGACGTCGTTTGGCGGCGGGCGCGCTGAGTTTGTCCACCGGGCCTCAGCGCGGCGCGATTGTGGCACGCAGTGCCTCTTCGGGCCTTCAGCAGCGCAGCAATGACCGGGCTATCCACAGTTTCCACAGGTTTATCCACAACACGTGATCAGACCGGAAGCCCACTAGGCGCACCATGCAGGCCCGCGGCGGCCTCGGTGCTGTGGATAACCGCACCGCCCGGCGACGCACACATCAACAGCTTGATCTTGGTTGAGCGAAATCGCTTGGCGCACTAACCGTCAGACACCACCCAACGACGCGCCGAGCGACACGCCGAGGGCCAGCGGATGGTGGAGATTACCGGCGAGTACCCCGACGGCACTTAGTTCAATCCTCCGACTTTTGCGATCGAGCCCAGATCGTGCGGTCGCCTAATGCCGACACATGGTCGGATTTTCATCCGGGTACAACAGGGGTTATGATCGCGCTCACAATTCCAGCTGTGACTAATTTCACGGGGTGCGGTAGTTGAACACACAGGTCAGGACGGTTTGATGGCGTCGCAATCACTCGGGCCACGGTCCGCGTCGCAGTCGTCGAGCTGGTACACGTCCTCTGCCACCTGCAACCGGTCGTACATGATGGCCGCCATGCGGGCCGGCGTCATTGCGCTGATCCTGCTCGGCGTCCTCGCGCTACTGGTCTGGTTCTAGCGCCGGCGCCTCGGCGCCAGACTCGGGCGACCGTTCGTCGCAAACATCGTCCTTAGCACTCGTGTCCTCTTGCGTGCCAGCGAGGACGTAGCCCATGCTGATCCGAACCGACCCGCTGTCGTGTCGCACGAAGTTTCACGGAGTGTCGCGGAGGCGAGATGGAAACTGGTTCTGGGCGTGCGATTGAAGTCGCCCCCTTTCACTCTCGTGGTGCCCTGAAGGGGTTCGTCGTCTCGGGCCGATGGCCCAACTCCACCAAGGAATGGGCGCAGCTGCTCATGGTCGCGGTCCGTGTGGCATCCCTACCCGGATTGCTCTCGACGACAACGATTTTCGGTGTTCGTGAGGAACTACCGGACATGCCGCAGCCGGGCACGGTGGGACTGGTCCTCGCCGAAGGCACGGTGGTCGGCGAATCGGCCGTGCCGCCAGGGCATTTCGCCGACAAGCAGCCCCCCGCCCTGCTGATGCTGCACCCCCCTTCGGAGACCACCCCGTCACTGCCCGAATGTTCAGGCGCCGCATCGGGATGCGTACTGCTGCCCGGCCTTCCGCATCTTGGGCTCGAACACCGGGCGGCGTGGGTCGAGGCCGAGTCCGACGGCACCATCACCAGCATGGTCAGCCGCGTCGGTGTCGACCCGATCAGCCACCCCGACACCGCCATCCTGGCGATGTTGCTTGCCGCATAGCGGCCCGCCGCGAAGTTGCGGGTACCCGAACTTTTTCCGTCGTCAGCCCAAATTCATTGGCGCGAACGAGATTTCGACGATCTGCTGTTGCGGCCATAGGCCGACTACACGTAAAGTCATTGTCAACGAAGGGGAGTAGCCCCCAATCGGACAATCGACATACTGGCCTGGCACCAATCCGCACGGCCCGGTTGTCCGGCCGGTGACATCACCGGTGGGCGAGACTTTCGGCCGCAAGACCGTAATGGTTGCCGGCCGGAGGCATCGATTCAGCCCCTGACGACAGCCACAGACCGAGGAGTGCTGGGTGCTGTCAGCCGTGTTTCTGAGTTTCGCCGTCATCTTCGTCGCGGAGTTGGGCGACAAGTCGCAGCTGATGGCGATGACGTTCGCGCTGCGCTACCGCTGGTGGGTCGTGCTCGGCGGCATCTGCGTCGCGACCACGGCCGTGCACCTGATCTCCGTCGCGGTGGGCCACTATCTGGGTGCCGCACTGCCAACCCAGCTGCTGGGCATCCTTGCCGGCGTCGCGTTCGTCGGATTCGGGCTGTGGACGCTGCGGGGTGACCGCCTCTCCGAAGACGAGGCCACCCGCGCCCAGCGGACGAGCGCCCCGGCGTTCTTCGCGGTGACCTCGGCGTTTCTCCTGGCTGAGCTGGGCGACAAGACGATGCTCGCCACCATCACCCTCGCCGCCGACCACGACTGGGTCGGGGTGTGGATCGGGTCCACCATCGGCATGGTCGCCGCCGACGCGCTGGCCATCCTGGTCGGAGCCGTGGCAGGTAAGCACCTTCCCGAGCGGGTCATCCAGCTCGGCGCTGCCGCGCTGTTCCTGGTCTTCGGGGTGTACATGCTGCGTCGAAGGCGCGTTCCCCACCGCGCCCAGCGCCGCGACCGCCGGGATTTCGGTCGCCGTCGTCCTACTCGTCGCCGCGGGGCTGCGCGCACTACCGCCTCGACTGCGTCCTGCGGTGTTTCGAACCCCGGCCTCACCGCACGCTGCCGAGGACCGGCGGGATCGTGACGCCTCGGCAGTGACCGACGCGGTCGTCTCCGCACCGTCACGGCCAGAATCCAGCTGAACTCGAGGGCCCGACCGCGGCGTGGCGGGCCGGAGGTGCAGCAAATCGAATCCGGGCAGCTGTCGGTTATCGGCGTGGTTGCCCGACGGTACCGCCGGTATCTATTGGACGGATCCCGGCGCGGAAGCTGCATCCGCACCGCGCCTACCACTGCGTTCTTTGCCTGCATCCACGCTGCAGGGGGTGCGTCGGGGCCGACTCCGGCCAGCTGAAGAGTTTGCCGAACCCCCAAAAATGTCCGCGCACGTTAATTGTGCGATAGTTTGCACTTGGTTGTCGGCACAAGTGTCGCTACGATAATCAGCAAATAAGCCAACGGAAACGATCGCTCTTCCTGCATGTGGAGGTCAAAAGAATGAGCACGACGTTCGCCGCGCGTCTGAATCGCCTGTTCGACACGGTGTATCCCCCAGGCCGCGGTCCCCATACCTCCGCCGAAGTGATCGGCGCACTCAAGGCCGAGGGTGTCACGATGTCGGCTCCGTACCTGTCGCAGCTGCGCTCGGGCAACCGGACCAACCCGTCGTCGACAACCATGACCGCGCTTGCCAACTTCTTCCGGATCAAGCCCGCGTACTTCACCGACGACGAGTACTACGAGAAGCTCGACAAGGAGCTCACCTGGCTCGCGAACATGCGGGACGAGGGTGTGCGCCGGATTGCCGCACGCACCGTCGGACTGTCCCCGGAGGCTCAGCAGGACATCGTCGAGAAGGTGGACGAGCTGCGCCGCAGGGAACACCTCACGGATTAGCCCGGCACTCCCCTCGCGGGAGTCTCGGCAACATCGACTCGCTGTTCAGGACCCGTCTGCTGGCGGGTTGGCGTTCGTTTCCTTGATCAGAGCCTGGTACTCGCGCGCTATCTCCAGGATCCATTCCCGGTCGGAGTAGCCCTCCGGCTGCCGCAGCCAGCCCAGCCCGGGGAACCGGCCCTTCCCGGCCGGTCTCGCCAACCGCGGTGTACCGCGTCCCGCATGAATCCACCGCGCGATCGCGAGCGCCTGGTCGGCGGGGCTGACCGCGGGCCGGTCAACGTCCTCGGAAAGGTCGGCGTCGGCACCGTCCGACGCGCCGGCACGCACGTGCTCGGCGACTGTGGCCTCCAGGTAGAGCGCATCGGAGATCAGCGACAGTCGCTCGGCGACACGGAAGACCAGCGGCCCGCGCGGACGCTCACCGATCCCGACATCAGGTTGACGACGCTCGAGCTCCTGCAGCAGTGGTTCGATCAACCTCAGTTCGCGCCGCCCGCCGAACCAGTCCTCCACGGCGGGAAGCAACGACCCGGCGGCGACGATCGCCATCGCCGCACCCAGCAGCGTGGCCGCCGTCCCGACGCCGACCAGATGCGTGGTACCCGCGGCGCGGATCAGGAAGAACGCACTGGCGGCCACGATCAGCGCGATCCCGAGGGTGAACACGAACAACGCCCGGCCGCGCCGGGTGCGGTTGGAGTGCCGCATCCCGACCCAGAGCACCAGGGTCAGCGCCAGCAGGACGTAGAGCAGCGGGAGCAGCCAGGGCAGCGAGGTCGTCGACGAGCCGAGGTTGCGGCGCAGGTACTCCTGTGGCGCCATCTCCGGCTGCTGACCGGCGCCGAAGAACAGCACCAGCGTGACCACCGCGATCACCGCCGCGACCAGGTACTGGACCATCGCGATCCGGCGGGTGACGGCGGGACTACGGGCGGATGCCACGCTGGTGATCATCACGCAGCTGCCCGCGGCGCAACCGATCAGCGCGACCTGGCTCAGGGCGATCGAGATGTTCGGCCAGTGCAGGGCGGTATCGAGCAGCAGCGTCAGCGGGGGCCAGTTGAGGGCGGCGACCACGGCAAGGCTGCCGAGCGCGACGATCATCGCGGTGCTGACCACCGATTGCTTGTTGACCAACGCCCAGCCGATACGCAGGCCGGTGGCCATTCCCAGCAGACCTGCGATCACCCAGACGATCAACCAAACGCCTCTCCGAGGCGGACTTGAACGATCGACGAACGGTCTGAGGGCAGCCGGCCGAGCCGGTAGAGCAGCAGCGCCGCGAAGTCCTCGGCCTCCTGCTCGGCGTCCTCCCCGCTGGGCCCCATGCAGCCGGTGCGCTGGTTGAGCATGTAACCGATGAGGTCGTCGCTGGCGGCCTCGGTGACCTCCCGGGCGGCCTCGGCGACGGGGATGCCGTAGTGCCCGAGGACGAGGTGCCCGAGTTCGTGGGCCAGCGTGCGGTCACCCGTCGGCAGGCCTTGCTGAATCAGGAAGACGTCATGGTCCCCGTACTGACGCCACTGGCCGGTGACGCCGGACGGCAGCTCGGCCATGGTGATCTCGATGGGACGGGCCCGGTGCTCGCCGACGGCGGCCACCAGCCTGCTCAGGGACACCGCACCGTGTCGGGGAGCCAGGTCCAGCACGTCGTTCACCGCTTTGGTGACCTGACGGCTGGCCGACATCTCATCCCCTTCCCTCGGCGTGGTTCTGATGTCTTCACTGCAGGAACCGGGCGGTCCCGGCGGCGCGCACGAGGTGGCCGGCCCGTGCCTGGCGGTACCCGACGATGCCGCCGAGGGCGGTCAGGGCGAGCAGTCCGAAGACTCCCGGTACAGCCAGTGCGGCGACCTCACCCGTTTTGGCCTCCCGGAGGTACTGGGGATAGCCCACCCTAAACGAAGCGGGTGCTTCTGCTGGCGGTTCCGACGCTGGCCGGTGGCCGCTCGCGGGACCGGGTTCGGTCCCTTGGCCGGGGCGGGACGTCCGCCCGCCCGGCTTCGGCCGCCGGACCGCTTTCAACCGGGGTGCCGACCGGGCGCAGTGGCGCCTCGATCACCGGCGGCAGCCCGATGACCGGCGGCATGCTGCGACCGTGGGCGGCTCGCCGGTCGCGGCGGACTCGTCGGCCTCCGCCACTGACCTGGACCGGTGTCGGTTCGCCCGGCTGTCCCGGGACTGTCGGCGACGGGATCGTCCGGGGACCCCGCCGGCCGCCACCGCTGCCGATTCCGCCGCCGGGGTTGCCGTGGTCCGACGTCGCAGGGCCACCACCGACACTCCGGCTCGGGTGGCTTCGCGGTCGGGGTGGGCGTCGGGGTGAGTCGGCCGCTCCGGCGTCGAGGTGCAGGCCGGTCGTCGGTGGTCCACGGACGTCCGGATCGTCGGATGTGGTCTCGGGGGTCGAGTGGGCTCCGGCGGGCGGTGGGGTCGTCGAGGCGGTCGCCGGGCTCGCGGCTTGTCGTCGGCTCTCAGTCGCCGGGTCGGTCTGGTCGGCTCGTCTGCGGATCCCCGGCTTCGATGCCCCGGCTTGGGGCCCCCGGCTCGATCCCGGGCGCCGGGCCGGTCGTTGCCGCGTTTCGGCCCGGGTTGTCCTGATCGCGCTTCTCACTGCTACTCTGCCGCTGCCGGGGTCGGCGACACCTACCGCGCTGGCCAGCGACCCGCCCGCGCCGCAGAACAGGCACACCGCAGGCGATCAGCCAGCTAATCGCCGCGCGCGCAGTCGCGACTGGTCCACACTCGTTCCTCGAGTTAGCGACGCGGTGGGCGTCGACTCCGATGAGATAGCCCGATTGTCTGCATATCCGCAGGTCGTGATCGTCCCCCTTGGCCCGGGCGATAGGGTTAGCTCACCCGGTCGCGAGCCCGACTCGCCGATCGCCGACGACCTACTCGGGAGGCAACAGGGATGGGCCTGTTCACCAAGCGCAAAAGCCGTGCGACGCGTCGGGCCGAGGCCCGCGCGATCAAGGCCCGGGCCAAGCTCGAGGCCCGGTTGGCGGCCAAGAACGAGGCCAGGCGGATCAAGGCCACCGAGCGTGCGGAGAACAAGGCGATCAGAGCTCAACTCAAGGCCGCCCGCGACGCCGACCGCACCGCCGTGAAGGTTGCCGAGACCGAGCTGAAGGCAGCCCGCGAGGGCAAACTTCTGTCACCCACTCGAATCCGCCGGGCGCTGACCGTCTCGCGGCTCCTGGCCCCGGTGGTCGTGCCGGTCGCCTACCGGGCGGCGATCGCCGCGCGCGGTGTGATCGACGAGCGCCGCGCCGATCGGCTGGGGGTGCCGCTGAGCCAGCTCGGCCAGTTCTCCGGGGTGGGCGGCCAGCTCTCGGCCCGCATCGCCGGGGCGGAGAACTCCCTGCGGCTGGTGGCCGAGAAGAAGCCGAAAGACGCCGAGACCAAGCAGTTCGTCGCCGCGATGACCGAGCGGCTCACCGCACTGTCGGCGGCCGTGGCGGCCGCGGAGAACATGCCCGGCCCGCGGCGCCGCGCCGCGCACACCGCCATCGCCGAACAACTCGACGGCATCGACGCCGACCTGATGGCACGCCTCGGCGTGCTCTGACCCATGGCGCACCGGCTGTCCGACCCCTCCACCCTGCGCGGGCTGGCGGTCGGATCCCTCACCGCGGCATTGGCGTTTGGCCGCGCACGGTGCTGCCGGTGCCGTGCCGGGATCGGGCGCGGCGGCGATTCTGCTGGCGCTACTGGCGACCGGGTTCGGCGGGCTCGCGAGCGCTCTCGAGCGCGCCGACGAGCCCGCGGTTCTGGTGGCTCTGCTTGCTGCCGGGCAGGCCGTCGGCCACCTGATGCTGGTCGCGGCCGGGCATTCCCATGCCGCCCGTCCCCGGCGGCGCGATGCTGGCCGCCCACGCGCTCGCGGTGGTGGTCGGCGCACTGCTGATCGCCGGGGCCGAACGGTTGTGCCGTGCGCTGTCGACCGTGCTGGACGATCGCACCGCTCGGCGCACGCCTGCACCGGTGGTGCGACCGATCTGGGCATTGACCCGACCGGACCACCCACTGCAGTCCAGACTTCTTGTTGCCGTGTCGATTTCGCATCGGGGACCGCCGCCAGGCGTGTGCTGACCCGACCTCGCGAACCTTCGACCACAGAAAGCACAAATTCATGACGAACAACCATCGGTCGGTGCCGCGCGTCTTGACGACGGCAGCGCTGACCGCCACCTTGTCCCTCGGGTCGTGGATCGCCGCGGCCTCCGCCGGGGCGCACGTCCACGTCGATGCCGACCACGCCGTTCGCGGCGACGACGCCCTGGTCACCTTCCAGGTGCCCAACGAGTCCGAAAAGGGTTCTCCGACAACACAGATCGTCATCACCCTGCCAGATGTCTCCTCGGCCAGCACCGACGTCATGCCGGGCTGGACGGCCAAACTGGACCGCGATCCGAACGGGGCCTACCGCTCGGCCACGTTCACCGCGACACCCAACGCCGGCATCCCGGTCGGCCAGTTCGAGCTGTTCGCCCTGTCGATCCAGTTGCCCGACACCGATTCGGTCACCTTCCCGGTGGTCCAGACCTATGCCGACGGCACCGTCGTGCGCTGGGACCAGCCGCCGCTGCCGAACGGCGACGAGCCGGAGTTCCCGGCTCCGGCGCTTGCGCTGACGGCGGGACCGCATGAGCCGGCGGAGCACCAGGCGACGCCGACCGCCCCGCCGGAATCCGCGGCACCATCGGTAGCCGCGGAACCGGCCGCGCAGGCGCAGCCTGCCGCGAAGGCGTCGCCGGACAACACGGCGCGCGCACTGGCCGGAGGGGCGCTGCTGGTCGGCGCGATCGGTGTCGGCGTGGCGCTGGCGAGGCGCCGAGCATGAGGCGCCTGGTCGCAACGGTCCTGCTGATCGTCGCCATGGCGGTCAGCGGGACCCCGCTGGCGTGGGCGCACGCGGCCCGGGTCGGCCGCCGACCCCGCTCCAGACGCGACGGTCAGCACCAGTCCCGCCCGGGTCACCGCCACGTTCAACGAGCAGATGCAGTCCAGTTTCGCCGCGATGACGGTCGTCGGCCCGGATGGCAACCTCTGGTCCGACGGCGCGCCTGAGGTGCAGGGCGCGACGGTCAGCGTCGCGGTGCGTCCACTGGGCCCGTCCGGCCGCTACACGGTCAACTACCGGGCGACCTCGGCGGACGGTCACGTGGTGTCCGGGTCCTGGGCGTTCACGCTGACCGTGGCGGGTGACGGCGCGCCGGGCCCGTCGGCCGCGGCGGGTGCGCCCGACCGCGGTCTGCCGGTGTGGCCGTTCCTGGCCGGGGCTGCTCTGCTCGTTGCGGGCGGGGCGGCCTGGGCGCTGCGGCGCCGGTCGTGACCCTGGCCGCGCGCCGGCTGTCGGCAGGTGTCCTGCTGGTCGGCGCGTTGGCCTGGGCGCTGGCCTGGCTGCTGGCGGGGGCACAGGCCGCCCCGGCGGAGTCCGCGGTCCGCGCCGTCGCGGACGTCGCGGCGGCGGCGGTCCTCGGCCTGGTTGTGCTGCCGGTGCTCGACGAACCCCGGCACCGGGCCGAGCTGATCCGCTCGGCGGCCGGCCCGGTGGCGGTGGCGGCGGTGGTCTGGCTGCTGGCCGAGGCGGTGCGGCTGACACTGTCTGCCGCGCAGGCCGCCGATATCGCCGTGTCGCGGCTGCGGCTGCACACGGTGGTGGAGTTCACCACCACCGTCGGCGGGCGCGCGGCGCTGCTCGGCCTGGCGGCCGCGGCGCTGGTGTGCGTGCTCGCACTGGTAGGGGCGCGCACCCAGGGCGCCGCGATCACCCTGGCCGCGAGTGCCGCGATCGGCATCTGCGCACGCGCGGTCACCGGCCACGCCGGCGACAGTGCGCTTGGTGCGGCGGCGATCGTGGTGCACATCCTGGCCGCAGCGCTGTGGTGCGGCCTGCTGGCGGCGATCGCGTTGACCGTGTCGCACCGCGGGCAGTGGGCACGGGTGCTGCCGCGGTTCTCCGGACTGGCCCTGGTCTGCGTGGCGGTGCTGTTGGCGGCCGGGAGCACCGGTGCGCTGGTGACGGTGCCGAGTGTGAGCGCGCTGCTGCTCACCGGATACGGCCGGCTGCTGCTGGCCAAGATCGTGGTGGCAGCGGCGCTGGTGCTGCTGGCGTGGTTCAACCGCACCCGCTGGCTGCCCGCGGCACGTGGTCACCGGATCGACGCCGAGCAGTCCCGCCGCCGCGCTCGCCGCGAGGTGGCCGCGATGGTCGTCGCGCTGACCTTGGCCGCCGCCCTCGCCGTTGCGGGCTGAGCCGCGGGCGCGCCCTGGCATGATAGGGACCGACTGCGGGTGTTCTCGACTAGACACTGCAAAGGAGCAGCCTGATGGCAGAAGCGCAGGACCCGCCCAACGAGGGTGAGGCCACGCCGCCCACGCCGCAGCCGCCCGAGAAGGCGGCCGCGAAGAAGACGCCGGCCAAGAAGGCCCCGGCGAAGAAGGCGCCTGCCAAGAAGACGCCGGCCAAGAAGACGCCGGCCAAGGCAGCGGACGCCGCCAAGAAGGTCCCGCCGAAGAAGGCGCCGGCCAAGAAGGCCCAGCCGGCGATCGAGCCCGCCGTGGAGCCGCCCGCGCTGGAACCGCCCACCCCGCATGCCGCGCTGGTCGCCGGCAACGGCTCACCGCCGCTGGCCGAGGCGGCCCGGGAGGCTGCCGCCAACGCCAAGTCCTCGGTCGAGCAGGCCACCAGCCCGGTGTCTCGCCCGCCCGTCCCGGCGGTGCCGGAGGCCGCGCGCTCCCCGTTGCCGTTCGCGGTGGCCTTCGCCCTGACCGTGCTGCTCGCGCTGCTGGTGCACCGACTGCGTCGTCGCCGGGAAGACTGAGCAGCCAGACATGGCTGTCACATTCCGCCCGACCGCCGACCTCGTCGACGACATCGGGCCCGACGTCCGCAGCTGCGACGTCCAGTTCCGCCAGTTCGGCGGTCACACCGAGTTCGCCGGACCGATCAGCACGGTGCGCTGTTTCGAAGACAACGCTCTGCTGAAGTCCGTGCTCTCCGAGCCGGGCGAAGGGCGGGTCCTGGTGATCGAGGGCGACGCGTCGGTACACGCCGCCCTCGTGGGTGACGTCATCGCCGAACTCGGGCGCTCCAACGGGTGGGCGGGGCTCATCGTTCACGGTGCCGTGCGGGACGCCGCGACGCTACGCACCCTCGCGATCGGTATCAAGGCGCTGGGGACCAACCCTCGCAAGAGCACCAAGACCGGTGCCGGGGACCGGGACGTCCCGGTGAGTTTCGGCGGGGTCACCTTCACTCCTGGCGACCTGGCCTACAGCGACGACGACGGCATCGTCGTCACCTCTGGTGACTAGACCCCTACCGGTGCAAGGTGTTTCGAGAAGATCAACGCCTCGTCATCGACCTTGCCGTGCCGGATCAGCCGCAGGTCGAGTAGGTAGTTCTGCTTGAGCCGCCACGGTGCCCGCGAACCCGACTTCGGCAACCGGTCCAGCGCCCGCAGCACGTAGCCGGGGGTGAAGTCCATCAGCGGCGCCTCGTCGACACCCGAATCCGGATGCTTGGGCTCGACGTGGTCGTATCCGCGTTCGTCCATGAAATTGATTACGCGGCAGACGAATTCGGACACCAGGTCGGCCTTCAGGGTCCACGACGCGTTCGTGTAGCCGATGGTGAACGCCATGTTGGGCACGCCGGAGAGCATCATGCCCTTGTAGGCCATGGTCGTGGTGAGATCGAGCGGCTCGCCGTCCTTGCGGATCTCGGCACCGCCGAACAGCTGTAGGTTCAAACCCGTTGCGGTGACGATGATGTCGGCCGCAAGCTCCTGGCCCGAGAGCAGCTTGATGCCGGTCTCGGTGAAGCGGTCGATGGTGTCGGTCACCACGTCGGCCCGGCCTTTGCGGATCGTGCGGAACAGGTCGCCGTTGGGCGCCAGGCACAGGCGCTCGTCCCATGGGTTGTAGCGGGGACCGAAATGCTTGTGCACGTCGTATCCCTCGGGCAGTCGGCGCTGGGCCATCGTCATCAGCTGCTTGCGCATGAAGTTGGGGAAGCGCCGCGCGATGCGGTACTGCGCGGACTGGAACACGATGCTCTTCCACCGGTTGACCACGTAGGCCGGCTTGGCGGGGAGCAGCTTGTTCACCTGGACGGCGAACGGGTCGACGTCGGGCAGCGCGCCGATGTAGGTCGGCGAGCGCTGCAGCATGGTCACGTGCTCGGCGCCCGAATTAGCCAGTGCGGGAATGAGAGTCACCGCGGTGGCCCCACTTCCGATGACGACGACCCGCTTGCCGGTGTAGTCGAGATCTTCCGGCCAGTGCTGCGGATGGACGATCGTGCCCTGGAAGTCGGCCGCTCCGGGGAACTCCGGTGAGTAGCCCTGGTCGTAGTTGTAGTAGCCGCTGCAGGCGAACAGGAACGAGCAGGTGATGTCCTTCTGCTCACCGTCGACCTCGACCCGCACCGTCCATCGGTTGTCCGCCTCCGACCAGTCGACGCCCTTGACCTGATGCCGATAACGGATGTTCTCGCCGAGCCCGTACTCGCGGACGGTCTCGTTGAGATAGCTCATGATCGAGGGTCCGTCGGCGATCGCCTTGGGATCGGTCCAGGGCTTGAACCGGAAGCCGAGGGTGAACATGTCGGAGTCCGACCGGATGCCCGGATACTTGAACAGGTCCCAGGTGCCGCCGAGATTCTCCCGGCGCTCCAGGACGACGAAGGACTTCGACGGACACCGCTGCTGGAGATGCCAGGCGGCACTGATGCCGGAGATGCCTGCGCCCACGATCACAACATCGACATGTTCGGTCATGGCGCCACGCTATCAACGCCGTGTCGAATAGGTCAACGCCATGTTGACTATTTCAACACGGTGTAAGGTCGGCGACGTGACAGCCGTCAGCCCGCCCCGCCCCCGCGGCCGCCGCGCCACGCGTCCGTCGGGCGACGAGCGGGAATCGGCGATCCTGACGACGTTGGTGCAGATGCTCGAACAACGGCCGTTCGCCGAGATCTCGGTTGACGACCTCGCCAAGGGCGCCGGGTTGTCCCGGCCGACCTTCTACTTCTATTTCGCCTCGAAAGAGGCGGTGCTGGTGCGGCTGTTCGCGAGGGTGATCGCCGAAACCGACCCGGCCGGGCGCACTGGCGACGGCAAGACGTTGGCCGAGGATCCCGAAGCCGGCTGGCGCGAGGGCATCTTCGCCTTCTTCGACGCGCTGCGACCGCACCGGGCGGTGGCACTCGCCGGACTCGCTGCCATGGCCAACAATGCCGAACTGCGGCAGCTGTGGTCGGCGTTCATGACGTCCTGGGTGGACTACACCGCCGAGTTGATCACCGCCGAGCGGACCCGCGGCGCGGCACCGGAGACCATTCCGGCGCGGGACCTGGCGACGGCCCTGAACCTGATGAACGAGCGGGTGGTGTTCGCCTCGCAGGACAACCAGGACCCGACACTGCCGGAAGATGCCGCGCTGGAGGCGCTCGCCCATGTGTGGGTCGCCAGCATCTATGGAGCGTCGGCCCCGCGGACCTAAGTCCCGACTTCGGTAACGGACGTCCCCTGTTTTGCTTACGCGTTCGTAAACGGGATAGATCACTCATCCGCTGCCCCTAGTCTGGCGGTCATGCCTGAGGAGGACAGCGAGAGGAAGCAGCCGCTGACCCGTGGGCAGACCATCGCCCGGATGGGTCTGTTCTGCCTTCTTGCCGGGGTGCTGATGGCCGCGTTGCTGTTCCCCGTCGCCGGTGGTGTCGGCATCGTGGTCAACCACGCATCGGACGTCGCCGCCCAGGACTCCACCCAGATGATGGCGGGCGAGGTGCCCACCGTCTCGACGATGGTGGATGCCGCCGGTAACCCGATCGCCTGGATCTACGCCCAGCGCCGCTTCCTGGTCCCCAGCGACCGCATCGCCGACACCATGAAGCTGGCCATCGTCTCCATCGAGGACAAGCGCTTCGCCGACCACAACGGCGTGGACGTCCAGGGCACGCTGACCGGCCTGGCCGGCTTCCTCAAGGGCGACGCCGACACCCGTGGCGGGTCGACCATCGAGCAGCAGTACGTCAAGAACTACAACCTGCTGGTCAACGCGCAGACCGACGCCGAGAAGCGGGCCGCCGTGGAGACCACGCCCGCCCGCAAGCTGCGCGAGATCCGGATGGCCCTGGCGCTGGACAAGGTCCTCTCCAAGCCGGAGATCCTCACCCGCTACCTGAACCTGGTGGCTTTCGGCAACGGCGCATACGGCGTGCAGGACGCCGCCAAGACCTACTTCGGGGTCAACGCCGCCGACCTCAACTGGCAGCAGGCCGCACTGCTGGCCGGCATGGTCCAGTCGACCAGTTCGCTCAACCCGTACACCAACCCGGAGGCCGCACTGGCCCGGCGCAACCTGGTGCTGGACACCATGATCGAGAACCTGCCGGACAAGGCCGACGAACTGCGCGCTGGCGCGTGAGCAACCGCTGGGCATCCTGCCGCAGCCGGCGTCGCTGCCGGAGGGCTGCATCGCCGCCGGCGACCGCGGGTTCTACTGCGACTACGTCATGCAGTACCTGGCCCGGGCGGGGATCAGCAAGGACGACGTGGCCCGCAACGGCTATCTGATCAAGACCAACCTCGACCCGAAGGTGCAGAACAGCGTCAAGAAGGCCATCGACACCGTCGCCAGCCCCACGCTGGACGGGGTGGCCAGCGTGATGAGCGTCATCCGCCCCGGCACCAACGCCCACAAGGTGCTCGCGATGGGCGACAACCGCGGCTACGGTCTGCAGCTCGACGCGGGGCAAACCGTTCAGCCGCAACCGTTCTCGTTGGTCGGCGACGGCGCCGGGTCGATCTTCAAGGTCTTCACCACCGCGGCCGCCCTCGACATGGGGATGGGCATCAACGCCCAACTCGAGGTGCCGCCGACGTTCCAGGGCAAGGGCTTGGGCACCAGCGATCTGCCCGGCTGCCCGCCGGATACCTGGTGCGTGAAGAACGCAGGCGGCTACCGCTCACCGATGAGCGTCACCGATGCGCTGGCGCAGTCCCCCAACACCGCGTTCGCCCGGCTGATCCAGCAGGTCGGTGTGCAGCGCGCGGTCGACATGGCCGTCAAGCTGGGGCTGCGCTCCTACGCCGAGCCGGGAACCGCCCGCGCCTACGACCCGAAGAACAACGAGAGCCTGGCCGACTACATCAAGCGCCAGAACCTCGGATCGTTCACGCTGGGTCCCGTTCGAGCTCAACGCGCTCGAGTTGTCCAACGTGGCCGCGACGCTGGCCTCCGGCGGAATGTGGTGTCCGCCAAGCCCGATCGACAAGGTCTTCGACCGCAGCGGCAAGGAGATCGCCGTCGAGACGGCCAAGTGTGAGCAGGTCGTCCCCCCGGGCCTGGCCAACACACTGGCCAATGCGCTCGGCAAGGACTCCACCGCAGGCACCGCGGCAAGCTCGGCCGGATCGGTTGGCTGGAGCCTGCCCATGTCGGGCAAGACGGGAACCACCGAGTCGCACCGGTCGTCGGGATTCCTCGGCTTCACCAACCAGTACGCCGCGGCGAACTACATCTTCGACGACTCGCCCAAGCCCGGTGGTCTGTGCTCCTGGCCGCTGCGCAAGTGCGGCTACGGCAACCTCTACGGCGGCAACGAACCGGCCCGGACGTGGTTCCTCGCGATGAACCCGATCGCCACCGACTTCGGCCCGGTGGCGCTGCCTCCCACCGATCCCGCGCTACGTCGACGGCGGCCCGGGCAGCGAGGTGCCCAGCGTCACCGGCATGAGCCTCGACGCCGGCCAAGAAGCGGGTGCGGGACGCCGGTTTCCAGGTGTCCGACCAGCCGACCCCGATCAACAGCTATCTGTCGAAGGGCGCGATCGTCGGCACCACGCCGAAGGGCAAGACCATCCCGGGGTCGATCATCACGATCAACACCAGCAACGGGATCGCCCCGGCCCCGCCGCCACCGGTGTACCGGCCGTCGCCGGACGGCCCCGCCGCCCCCGCCGCCACCGGATGCCCCGCCGCCTCCGGACTTCCAGATCATCGAGATTCCCGGCCTGCCGCCGATCACGATCCCGATGATGGCCCCGCCGCCGCCACCGCCTCCCCCGGAGCCGCCCCCGCCGCCACCACCGGTCGAACTTCCACCGCCACCTCCCGCCACCCCCAGAGCGCGCCGCCGCCGCCACCGCCGTAGCGGCACTGTCGGACCGCCATGCGAACATATGTTCGTGTCCGGCGGTCAGGCGACCATCCTGCACGCTGATCTCGACTCGTTCTACGCATCGGTGGAGCAGCGTGACGACCCCACCCTGCGCGGGCGGCCGGTGATCGTCGGCGGCGGCGTGGTGCTGGCCGCCAGCTACGAGGCCAAGGCGTTCGGGGTGCGCACCGCGATGGGCGGACGTCAGGCCCGTCGGCTCTGTCCGGCGGCGGTCGTCGTCCCGCCCCGGATGTCGGCCTACAGCCGCGCCAGCGAGGCGGTGTTCGAGGTGTTCCGCGACATCAGCCCGCTGGTCGAGCCCATCTCGATCGACGAGGCGTTCCTCGACGTGTCCGGGCTGCGCCGGATATCGGGCGACCCGGTGCAGATCGCCGCCCACTTGCGCGCCGAGGTGCGCGACCGCGTCGGCCTGCCCATCACGGTGGGTATCGCGCGGACCAAGTTCCTCGCGAAAGTCGCCAGCCAGTACGCCAAACCGGACGGCCTGCTGCTGGTACCACCCGACGGCGAGCTGGAATTCCTGCACCCGCTTCCCGTCCGGCGGCTGTGGGGGGTGGGCGCCAAGACGTCGGAAAAGCTTCAGGCCCATGGCATCGACACCGTCGCGCAGGTGGCCGAGCTCAGCGAGTCCATGCTGGGGTCGCTGGTCGGTGCCGCGATGGGCCGTCAGCTGTACGCGCTGTCCCGCAACATCGACCGCCGGCGGGTACAGACCGGCGTTCGGCGGCGCTCGGTGGGCGCGCAGCGGGCGCTGGGCCGTGGGCGGGTGACGCCCGCCGAGCTGGACGCGGTCGTCATCGGCCTGGTCGACCGGATCACCCGGCGGATGCGCGCGGCCGAACGGACGGGCCGAACTGTGGTGCTGCGGTTGCGTTTCGACGACTTCACCCGCGTCACCCGGTCACACACCATGCCGCGGGCGACGGCCTCGACGGCGCCGATCCTCGGCGCGGCCCGGGATCTCGTCGGCGCGGCGCACTCGCTGATCGCCGAGCGCGGGATCACGTTGATCGGGTTCGCGGTCTCCAACATCGACCGGGGCGGGGCCCAGCAACTGGAGCTGCCGCTGGACGGCAGCGGGCCGGAGCTGCTGGACCTCGACGCGGCCGTCGACCGGGTGCGCCGCCGCTACGGCAACGCCGCGGTGACCCGTGGTGTGCTGGTCGGTCGCGATCCCGGCCTCGAGATGCCTCAGCTTCCGGACTGAGCCCAGCCGACCAGCTTGTCGGCCGACCAGGTGTTGATGATCCGGTCGACGGGGACGCCGGCGTCCAGCGCCCGCTGTGCGCCGTAGCCGAGGAAGTCCAGCTGACCCGGTGCGTGCGCGTCGGTGTCGATGGAGAAGTCGCACCCGATGTCCAGGGCGAGGTTCAGCAGCCGGGTCGGCGGGTCGCGTCGCTCCGGGCGCGAGTTGATCTCGACGGCGGTGCGGTGTTCGCGGCAGGCGGTGAAGACCTTCTCGGCGTCGAACTTCGACTCCGCGCGGATGCCCCGGTTGCCGCTGACCAGCCGGCCGGTGCAGTGGCCCAGGACGTTGACGCGCGAGTTCGTCACCGCGCGCACCATCCGCCGCGTCATCGCCGGAGCGTCCATCGCCAGCTTCGAGTGCACGCTGGCGACGACGACGTCCAGCCGGTCCAGGAGCTCGGGGTCCTGGTCGAGGGTGCCGTCCTCGAGGATGTCGACCTCGATGCCGGCGAGAATCCGAAACGGCGCGAGCTTCTCGCGCAGCTCGTCGATGATGTCGAGCTGCCGGCGCAGCCGGTCGGCCGACAGACCGTTGGCGATCGTCAGCCGCGGCGAGTGGTCGGTCAGCGCGCAGTACTCGTGGCCCAACGCCGCGGCGGTGCTCATCATCTCCTCGATCGGGGCCGAGCCGTCCGACCAGTTGGAGTGGCAGTGCAGATCGCCGCGTAGCGCCACGCGGATGTCGCCGCCACCGAGATCGGCTGCGCTACTGCGTAATTCGGCCAGGGCGTCGGGTACCTGGCCGGCCCAGGCCTGCGCGATCACCTTCGCGGTCTTGGGGCCGATGCCCGGCAGCGACTGCCAGCTGCCGGCCCGGCCGTGCCGGTCGCGGGCGGTCTCGTCGAGCGCCTCGACGATGTCGGCGGCCTTGCGGTAGGCCATCACCCGGCGGGAGTCCTCCCGCGCGCGGTCCTTGTAGTACGCGATCTCGCGCAGCGCGGCCACCGGGTCCATGACTCCAGTCTGCCCTCGGTGGCGGGGCTAGAGGTCGTTGCCCGCGTAGGACTGGTTGAAGCTCTTGTTGGCCAGTGGGAAGTCCGGAACGATCGTGTCGGCCATCGCGACCGGCAGGGCCGGCCAGTTGAACCAGGACGGATCGACGATCTTGGCCCGGGTGAACCGTCCGTCATCGTCGATCTCGACGCGGTGCACGACGGTTCCGCGCCAGCCCTCGACGATGCCGACGCCGCTGCGCGCGGCCCCCGTGATCGGCACCGGCGCGACGAGTTGCAGCGGCCCGGTGTGTGATTCGACGAGGTGGGCCACCAGGCCCACCGATGCGGCGAACTCGTCGCGTCGCACCGTATAGCGGGCCAGCACGTCTCCGGCGCTGCTGTGAGCCTCGGCGACGGGCAGGCTCGTCGTGGGGTGATCCAGTCGGGCGTCGGTCCGCAGGCCGCTGGCGCGGGCGACGTACCCGAGGCAGCCGAGGGCGCGGGCGTCGTCGCCGGAGAGCACGGCCGTGCCGGTGAACCGGTCGCGAATGACGCTGTTGCCCAGCGTCAGCTCTGCCACCTCGGCGAGGTCTGCTGCGATGGACTTCAGCGCGGTGACGTTCGGCAGCTCCTGCAGGGTGACCGCGCCCGGCCGGATGGCCCCGCGCATCAGACGATGGCCGGTCACCGCCGCGTTGAGTCGCAGCAGTTGTTCACGAATGCGCTGCGCGTGGGCGTTGGCGAGGGAGAACCCCACGTCGTTGGCGAGCGCGCCGATGTCGGTGGCGTGGTTGTAGAGGCGTTCCAGTTCGACGAGCAGCGCGCGCAGCCGGTGCACCTCGTCCGGCACGTCGACACCGAGGGCGTCCTCGACGGCCAGGCTGTGCGCGAGTGCATGGGCGACGGTCGAGTCACCGCTGACCCGCTCGGCGAGGCCGACACCCTCGGTCACCGGCCGGGTTTCGAACAGCTTCTCCACGCCGCGGTGGACGAACCACAGCCGGGCCTTGAGCCGTAGGACCGTCTCGCCGACTACGGAGAACCGGAAGTGGCCCGGTTCGATCAACCCGGCGTGGACAGGGCCGACCGGAATCTCGTACACCCCGGTTCCACCGACGGTGACGAACGGGAACCGACCGGCCGGCTCGAACTGCGGCGCGGGTCCGGCGTCGGCCCGCATCGGATACCAGCCCTTCGGCCAGTGCGCGTGCCGAACCATTCGACGCGGTCGCGGATGGCCTACCGGACGGATGCCGTAGAGATCGCGCATCTCGCGCTCGAAGCGGCCCAACGGAAAGGACAGGTACGCCAGCGAATCGATGGCCGGATTCGTCTGCGGGACAACGCATTCCAGTTCGACACGACGATCCGGCCGACCGGCGAGGAACAGATAGACGATCCGCAACCCACCCCCGGTGGCGGTGTCGTCGTGGGCTGCGGCCAAACCGATCCGGTACCCCTTGGTCAGCAGGTCCTCGGTCCGGTCGGCCAGCTCGCCGGTCGAGATCCGGTCCCGCTCCCAGCTGTGCGTCACCGCACACCAGCAACGTAGGCGGCGGCCCTGGTGAACAGCTCGACCAACGGACCGGCGGTGATTCCCAGTGCCAGGGAGGCGGCCAGCCCGACCAACAACGCGGTGGCCACGCTCGCGGGCACCGTGATCGCGACTGCATCGGGTCGGGCACCGCCCAGCAGCATGCGACCGGACTTGCGGGCCAGCGCCGCGAACGCGATGGCGATCAGCAGCATCGCCGCGGCCAGCACCCAGGCCAGACCCGCCTGGGTCAACGATCGTGCGATGGCCAACTCGCTGGCGAACAGCGCGAACGGGGGCAGACCGAGCAGTACGACCACACCCGCCGCGAACGAGACACCGATCAGCCGGGAACGCTTCAACACCCCGGTGATGCCGGCGATCGCGGTCGAACCGTGCGCCGCCTGCAACTGTCCACCGGCGAGGAACAGGATCGTCTTGCCGATGCCGTGTGCGAGCACATGCAGCAGCAGTGCCGCGATCGCCAGCGTCGTCCCGGCCGCGGCCGCGATCGCGATCAGGCCCATGTTCTCCATCGACGAGTACGCCAGCATGCGCTTGACGTCGGGAGTCACGGTCAGCATCAGCGCCGCGATCAGCAGCGTCGCCAGCCCGATCACCAAGCAGCCCGGTGCGCAGGAACTCCGGGCCGGTCGCCACGTCGATGATCGGCTTGATCCGGATCAGCACCGAGAAGGCCACCGACAGCAGCACACCGCTCATCAGCGCGGAGACCGGCGCGGGTGCCTGACTATGCGCGTCCGCCAGCCAGGTGTGGAAGGGGAACAGACCCGCCTTGGCGCCGTAGCCGATCAGCAGCAGGCCGCCGGCAAGCCGGGTCACCGCCGGGTCGAGCCTGTTCGCATAGGCGGCGAGGACGTCGAAGTCCAGTGCCTGCCCGGCGGGTGCGCCCGGCATGCTGGGCGGCGAAGTACAGCAGCACGGTGCCCAGGAATGCGACCGCGATCCCGACGGAGCACACGATCACGTACTTCCAGGTCGCCTCCAGCGCGGTCCTGGTGTGGCGGTGGCCCACAAGGAACGCGGTGATCACGGTGGTGGCCTCGATGGCTACCCACACGACACCGATGTTGTTGGCGCACACCGCCACCACCATGGCGGCCAGGAACGCCGGGGTGAGCGTCCCGTACAAGCGCGCCCCACTGCTGTCGGTGTGGCCGTGAGCCAGCTCGGCATCGATGTAGCCGATACTGGCCCAGGTGGCGAGCGTGCCGACGACCCCGATGACGATGAGCATCGTCGCGGCGAGTGCGTCCGCGCGCAGCAGTCCGTCCAGGGCGAGATGCCGGCCGGACCCGACACCGACGCCCAGCGCGATGCCACAGGCCAGCACCGTCATCGCCGAGAGGACCGTCAGGCACGCGGTCAGCCGTCGCCACCCGACGGACACGGTGACCACCGATGCCGTCACCGGGCCGAGGATGGCGAGCAGTAGCAGTGTCGTCATCAGTCCCGCAATTCTTGGAGTCGGTCGAGGTCCGCACCGCCGAAGGCCCGGCGCAGCCGCCCGGTGAGGACTCCGATCACGATCACGGCGAACAACACGTCCAGGGACGCCCCCAGCTCGACGATCAACGGCACGCCGGCGGTGAGCAGGAAGGCTGTCGCCGCAATCCCGTTGTCCAGCATGAGGAATCCGGCGGCCTGCGAGATGGCGTGCCGGCGGGTCACCATCACGAACAACGCGATGAGCACCACCGCGATGGCCGCAGGAACCGCGGCCGTGGTCGGTCCGGGTTCCAGGTTCGTCACCGGTCTGGCGACTGCGAACGCGGTGACGGTGAGCACCGCAGAGATCAGCAGCGAACTGGTGGTGTTCACCAACGGCGTCGCCTCGCTGGCGCTCGTCCGCGCTCGGCGGCCACCGCCCGCGCCAGCAGCCACGGCAGCACCAGCGCCCGCAGTGCCAGGATCGCGAAGCCGATTCCGACGAGTTCGGCTGAACCCTCGTGGATTCCACGCACGATCGGTATCGCGGCCAGGGCGACGCCCTGCCATGCCAGCAGTTTGATGATGGCGCGCAGTTCGCGGCGCCAGACGATCAGGACCGCCGCGAGCAGCAGTCCGCCCGCGGCGAAGTCAACCGCGCTGGCGAACGAGGTGTCGGTCATCGGCCTTCCTATCCAGCCTGCACGCTGAAGAAGTTCGCGGCGGTAACCGCCAGCAGGGCAAGCAGAAACGATCCGGCCAGCAGCTCGGGCACCCGGAAGAGGCGCAGCTTGGCGAGGAACACCTCGACGATGGCCAGCACCGCCGCCAGCGCACCGACTTTCACTGCGATCGCCACCACACCGATCACCACATCCACCGGCTGAGGGTGGTCGCCGGCAATTCCCCACGGCACGAACAGGTTTGCCAGCAATGCCAGCAGAACCGTCAGCCGCATCCCGGCAGCCCACTCGACGAGCGCCAGCCGGGGGCCGGCGTACTCGAGGACCATCGCCTCGTGCACCATCGTCAGCTCCAGATGGGTGGCGGGATTGTCCACGGGCAGGCGCCCCGTCTCGGCGATGATCACGATCGCCAGGGCGACGAAGGCCAACACGCCGGCCAGCGACGCCACCAGTCCGGGGTGATGCATCGTACTGGTCACCAGGGCACCGAGATTCGCGGATCCGGCCGGGATCGAGAGAGCGAAGACAGCCAGCAGGATCGTCGGTTCGACCAGCGCGGCGATGGTGATCTCCCGGCTGGCGCCCATGCCGCCGAACGATGTGCCGGTGTCGATCCCCGCCAGCACCAGCGCGACGGTTCCGAGGAACAGCAGACCGACGACCGCGAACAGATCGGCGGCCGCGTCGAGCGGTGACCCGGTCGCCGCGATGGGGATGGTGGCCGCGATCAGCAGAGCGCTTCCGGCGACGACGGCCGGCGCCGCGGTGAACACGACCGTGGTGCCGTGCGGACGGATCGACTGCTTGCCGAGTTGCTTGCGCAGGTCGCGCCACGGCTGGAGCACACCGCCACCGGCGCGGCCCTCCGCGCGGGCCCGCACCTGTCTCATCAGGCCGATGACGAGTGGGGCTCCGAGCATGACGATGCCGACCTGGGCGACGCCGGCGACGTAGGACATGACGTTCACCGCGCCACCACCAGCATGATCAGGACTCCGAGCGCGCCGTAGGCCAGGTACAGGTGAACGCTGCCGGTGTGCGCCCGGCGGACGAGCTGGGCGGCGGCCCAGACGGCGTGGATGACCGGGCCGTAGAGGCGCCGCTCGATCGCGTCGCCGATCCGCGCGCGGTAGGTGACCGCCTCCACCATGTACCGCGACTCGGCGAACGGGGTGATCTCGACGTCGGTATCCGGTTGCAGCACATCATCGAAGACGCGCTGCAGCGGCTCGGCGAACGATGTCGCGGTGTACTGCATCCGGGGTGTGAGTTCTTCGGCCCCGCAGGACCACAGCGGCAACGCAACCTCTTGCGGGCGTCGCCCGGCGCGCCAGAAGGAAAGCACGACCGCGACGAGTACCGCGGCGATCAGCGCTGCGGCCAGGATGCCCGGAGCGATGGACCCGGACACCCCGGGCAACCGGATGAACGCGCCGAAGTCGGTGAACGCGACCGCCCGTGCGGCGGGCAGCCCGTCGAGCACTCGTCGTAGCACGGGCGCGAGGAAGCCCGGCGTGACCGCCAGTGCTATGCAGGCGCCCGCTGCGATCGCCATTCCCACCAGCATGCTGGGCGGCGCCTCGTGCGCGTCGGACGCCGACTCCGAGCGAGGGCGCGCAAGGAAGCCGATACCGAACGCCTTCACCATCGCCGCGACCCCGAGTCCGGTGGTCAGTGCGACCGCCCCGACCGCCAACGGTGTGGTCAATGCGACGACCGCGTTGTGGTCGGCGGCGGCATGGATCAGCGATTGCAGTAGCAGCCACTCACTGACGAACCCTGCGCCCAGCGGCAGTCCCGATGCGCCGAGCGCGGCCAAACCGAACAGCACCGTGGTGGCCGGCATCCGCCGGGCCAGGCCGCCCAGCCGGTCGAGATCGCGAAGGCCGGTCGCCACCAGTACCGAGCCCGCGCCGAGGAAGCCGAGGCTCTTGAAGGCGGCGTGCGCGATCAGGTGGACCAGCGCTGCCGCCATCGCGATGGTGGCCGGAGCATGTGTCCCGGCGTCGGCGAAGAGCGTCGCGGCGCCCAGCGCGAGCGTGATCAGCCCCATGTTCTCTGTTGTCGAATAGGCGAGCAGCCGTTTGAGATCCGTGGCGACCGATGCCTCCAGCACGCCGTACAGCGCGGAGATCGCACCGACGGCCAGCAGGGTCAGGCCCCACCAGCGAGGCCCGGGACCCAGCAGTTGCAGATCGATCCGCACGATCCCGTAGATGCCGAGGTTCACCATCGCCGCACTCATCAACGCCGACACCGCACTCGGCGCCTCGGGATGGGCGCGCGGCAGCCAGGCGTGCAGGGGCACCAGACCGGCCTTCGAGCCGAAACCTGCGAGGGTCAGCAGGAATACGGCAGTGCGGGTGCCGTCCGGCACGGCGCCCAGCTCGGTGAATCGATCGGCGCCGCCCGCCGCGGACAACACCATCAGCCCGATCAGGATGGCGACGAAGCCGAGCTGGGTCATCACGGCGTAGAACAGTCCGGCGGCGCGCACCTCTCTGCGGGTGTGGTCGGTGAGCACCAGGATCAGCGACGCCACCGCCATCAGCTCCCAGGCGAGCAGAAACGTCGTCACCGATCCCGCCGCGGGCACCAGCAACATCGCGGCCACGAACAGCGGGAGCACCGTCAGCGGGACGGCACCCAGGTGCTCGCGGCGCGCGTAACCGATGGAGTAGATCCCGACGGGGATCGCGACCGCGGCGGTCAACGCCATGAAGAACCCGCCCAGCGCATTCATCTCGAGCTGGATGCCGGACAGTGGGAGCAGCCAGCCGATGCGTACCGGCCGTAGCGTTCCGAAGACCGCGTGCAGTCCGATCCAAACACCGCAAACGCCGAGCGCGATCGTCGTGGCTCCCGAGAGCGTCGGCCCGAATCCATTGCGGGACAAGGGGAGTGCCGCCGCCGTTGACGCCGGCAAGGTGGCGGTCATCTGCCGGTCACCGTCCGCAGTGCGGCGACGATATCTGCGGGTGTCGGCGGGCAGCCCGGGATCTCGAGGTCGACGGGCACCACGTCATCGACGGCGCCGACGACACCATAGGCCCCGGCGAACACACCGCGATTGAGGGCGCAGTCGCCGCAGGCGATGACCACCCGCGGTTGCGGTGTCGCCGCCACGGTGTTGCGCAGCGGTTCGGCCATGTTGCGCGTCACCACCCCGGTGACCAGCAGTGCATCGGCGTGCCGCGGCGAGGCCACCAGTCGGGCCCCGAACTGCTCGGCGTCGTAGACCGGTCCGAAGGCACCGGAGATCTCCACCTCGCAGCCGTTGCAGGACCCGGCGTCGACATGGCGGATCTGCACCGACCCCCGCACGCCCGCAATGGCGGTGCCCACCGGAGTGGGCGCCGCTTTCGCCGGCTCGACGACCCGGCCGGTGCGAAGGATCTTGTGCAGCCAGCCCATCGCTATCGAGCGTCCGGACCGGTCGCGCGCAGATCCTCGAGAACAGCCACCCGATCGGCGAGCACGCTCGTCAGTACCTTGCGGGCCACCGCAAGGAGTTCGGCGATGTCCGGCGATGCGATGGAGTAGATGACGGCACTGCCGTCCTTTCGCGCGACGACGACGCCCGCCCGACGCAACACACCAAGCTGCTGGGAAAGGTTCGAGGCCTCCAGTCCGACTTCGGGCAGCAGCTCACCGACTGATCGGTCCTGGGTCGCGAGAAGCTCCAAGATCCGGACCCTTGCGGGGTGGCCAAGGGTCTTGAAGAACTCGCCTTTGAGCTTGTAGAGCGGTTCCGAATCCACAACGCTCCTGAAGACTTTGCTAGTTTAACGTAACAACGATTGAAGAATTCATCATACATGTTGCGGCTGCCTGAAGTGGCTCGGTTTGCGCTGGCCTCTGCACGGGGTAAGACGTCTTGCATCAAGGTGGCGAGAGGAAGGCGCGCACATGCTGGCCATCTATCTCTGTGGAGCGGTCCTGGTCACCGCCGCGGCGACCATGTTTCCCGCCGCGACGCCGGGCCCGGTGCTACTGGCCGGACTGCTGTGGCCCGTCGTTGCCGTCGGCATGGTCCAGATGCTCCTGATCCAACTCGTGGTCTCGGCGATTCGGGCCCGCGCGATCCTGCCGATCCTGACCCCGTCGAGCGCGGACGCCGAACGCCGCCGAGACATGGGACAGAAGGACTCTCGTGGCCTCCGGGTCGCGTTGATAGAGCGAACTCAGTCGTACTGAGTAGGGTCGGGCTAGTGCGATTCGCTTTCAAGACTTCACCGCAGAACACCACTTGGGCTGACATGCTCGCGGTCTGGCAGGCCGCCGACGACATCGACGTATTCGAATCCGGCTGGACCTTCGACCACTTCTATCCGATCTTCTCCGACCCCGCCGGGCCGTGCCTGGAGGGTTGGACCACGCTGACAGCGCTCGCGCAGGCCACCACCCGGCTTCGCCTGGGCACCCTGGTCACCGGAATCCACTACCGCCATCCCGCGGTGCTGGCCAACATGGCCGCCGCGCTGGACATCATCTCGGGCGGGCGTCTGGAACTCGGCATCGGAGCCGGGTGGAACGAGGAGGAGTCCGGCGCCTACGGCATCGAGTTGGGCAGCATCAAAGAGCGGTTCGATCGCTTCGAAGAGGCGTGTCAGGTGCTGATCGGCCTGCTCAGCCAGGACACCACCGACTGCTTCGATTTCCAAGGCACGTACTACCAGCTCAAGGCCGCCCGCAACGAGCCCAAGGGACCGCAGCGCCCGCACCCGCCGATCTGCATCGGCGGCAGCGGCGAGAAGCGCACGCTGCGCATCACGGCCAAGTATGCCGATCACTGGAACTTCGTCGGCGGGCCGCCCGAGGAGTTCGCCCGCAAGCGTGACGTGCTGGCCGCGCACTGCGCCGACGTCGGCCGCGACCCAAAAGAGATCCTGCTGTCGGCGCACGTCCGGTTCGACCCCGATCGCGGCCACCGCGCCGTCATCGAAGACGCCATCGCACTGGGCGCCGAGGGCTTGGACCTCGCCATCGTCTACCTTCCGACGCCCCACGACCCCGCGGTGCTCGAACCGCTGGCCGAGGCGATCCGCGACTCCGGACTGTGGCGCCCGGCCGACTGAGCCGGCCGTTCACGTCGTCGCGGACCATGCCGACCTCGTCGAGGCGCAACTACTGGCCGGATAACCCCCGGCAAAATTGCGGCGGCGTCAACGGGCGCTGGAAACCGTTGCTAGAAACCGAAACGCAGGAGTTCGTCGGCAGTCACCAGGCGCTCGTGCTTGGCGGGGAACTCGCGGCTCCGCACCGGGTGCCGGAACAACAACCAGGCCATACGCGCGACCCGCGAACGAGATATCGGGTTGAGGTACACCATGAACACTCCTGTGGTCGGCTAACCATTGACCGGAGCACTACTTTACCGCAGCGACCGCTCCAGCAATTAGACCTAGATCACACTGCAAACTGAAGAAGGCGCGCCGATGAATAATCGGATGATTCTGGTGTGACTGAAGTGGCTGAAGTGGCTTCGCCTGAATGCCTACCGCTGCGGCGCGGCGGTCGGCTTGATTGGTGCCGGCAGCGCTGAGTGGCCCATCAGGTAGCGGTCCACCGCGGCGGCGGCGGCCCGGCCCTCGGCGATCGCCCAGACGATCAGCGACTGGCCGCGGCCCATGTCCCCGGCCACATAGACGCCCTTCACCGAGGTGTCGAAGTCCGTGCCGCGGGCTACGTTGCCGCGCCCGTCGAGCTCCACGCCCAGGTCGGTCAGCAGCCCCGGGCGCTCCGGTCCGACGAAGCCCATCGCCAGCAGCACCAGGTCGGCCTCGAGCTCGAAGTCGGTGCCGTCGACCTTCTCGAACTTGCCGTCCTTCATCGCTACTTCGTGCGCGCGCAGACCGGTGACCTTGCCTTCGTGGCCGAGGAACTTCTCGGTGTTGACCGAGAACACCCGCTCGCCACCCTCCTCGTGCGCCGAGGACACCCGGAACATCAGCGGATAGGTCGGCCACGGAGTCGAGTCGGCGCGAGTCTCCGGCGGCCGCGGCATGATCTCGAACTGGTGCACGCTGGCCGCGCCCTGGCGGTGCGCGGTGCCCAGGCAGTCCGCGCCGGTGTCGCCGCCACCGATGATGATCACCTTCTTGCCCTTGGCGGTGATCGGCGGCTGGCCGTCCTCGTCGAGTACCGGATCGCCCTGCTGCACCTTGTTGGCCCACGGCAGGTATTCCATGGCCTGGTAGATGCCCTCGAACTGGCGGCCAGGGATCGGCAGGTCCCGCGCCGCCGTGGCACCGCCGGCGAGCATGACCGCGTCGTACTCGTCGCGGAGCTCCTCGTCGTGATGTCGACGCCGACGTTGACGCCCGGCGCAGAACCTGGTGCCCTCGGCCTCCATCTGGGCCAGGCGGCGTTCGATGTGGCGCTTCTCCATCTTGAACTCGGGGATGCCGTAGCGCAGCAGCCCGCCGATGCGATCGGCCCGTTCGAAGACGGTGACGTCGTGGCCTGCGCGGGTCAGCTGCTGCGCGGCGGCAAGACCGGCCGGGCCGGAGCCGACGACGGCGACCTTCTTGCCGGTGATGACGTGCGGCGGCATCGGGACGACCCAGCCCTCGTCGAAGGCGTTGTCGATGATCTCGACCTCGACCTGCTTGATGGTGACCGGGTCGGAGTTGATGCCCAGCACGCAGGAGGCCTCACACGGCGCGGGGCACAGCCGGCCGGTGAACTCCGGGAAGTTGTTGGTGGCGTGCAGCCGGTCGATCGCGTCGCGCCAACGGTCCCGGTACACCAGGTCGTTCCACTCGGGAATCAGGTTGCCCAGCGGACAGCCGTTGTGGCAGAACGGGATTCCGCAGTCCATGCAGCGCGACGCCTGGTGCTCCAAGGCTTCGTGGGAGAAGTCGTCGTAGACCTCTTTCCAGTCCTTCAGGCGCAGGTCCACCGGACGCCGGGTGGGCGTCTCGCGGTGGGTGTACTTGAGAAAGCCGGTCGGGTCAGCCATGAGCGGCCGCCATGATCGCCTTGTCGACATCCTCGCCAGCGGCCTCGGCCGCCGCGATCGCCCGCAGCACGGCCTTGTAGTCGCGCGGCATCACTTTCACGAAATTACCTGCCTGTCCCGGCCAGTCAGACAAGATCTGCTGGCCCACAGCCGAATCGGTGGCGTCGACGTGCGCGACGATCATGTCGTGCAGCCACTCGATGTCGGCGTCGTCGAAGTCGTCGAGCTCCACCATCTCGGTGTTGAGGTTGGTGGGCAGCTTCCCGTCGGGGTCGAAGACATAGGCGACGCCACCGGACATGCCGGCCGCGAAGTTGCGCCCCGTCTCGCCGAGGATGACCACCCGGCCGCCCGTCATGTACTCGCAGCCGTGGTCGCCGACACCCTCGACGACCGCGTGGGCGCCGGAGTTGCGCACCGCGAACCGCTCGCCCACCGTGCCGCGGATGAACGCGGTGCCGCTGGTGGCGCCGAACAGGATCACGTTGCCGCCGATGATGTTGTCCTCGGCCACATAGCCTTCCGGTGCGCGGTCCGAGGGGCGCAGCACGATCCGCCCGCCCGACAGACCCTTGCCGACGTAGTCGTTGGCGTCGCCGTAGACCCGCAGCGTGACACCCCTGGGCAAGAACGCGCCGAAGCTGTTGCCTGCCGATCCTTCGAAGGTGATGTCGATGGTTCCGTCCGGAAGACCATTGGCACCATAGGCTTTCGTCAGCTCGTGGCCGAGCATGGTGCCGACGGTGCGGTTGGTGTTGGCGATCGTGGTGGCGAAGCGGACCGGCGTGCCGGAGTCCAGCGCCTCCCGGCTCATCACGATCAGCTGCTGGTCCAGCGCCTTGTCCAGGCCGTGGTCCTGGCGAGAGCTGCAGTACAGGTCCTGGTTCATGAACGCCGACTCCGGCTCGTGCAGAACCGGGGCGAGGTCCAGCTTGTGGGCCTTCCAATGCGCGGCGGCCTGCACCGTGTCCAGCACGCTGACCTGGCCGACCATCTCGTTGACCGTGCGGAAACCCAACTGGGCCATCAGCTCGCGGACCTCTTCGGCGATGAACATGAAGAAGTTCTCCACGAACTCCGGCTTGCCGTTGAACCGCTCCCGCAGCAGCGGGTTCTGGGTGGCCACGCCCACCGGGCAGGTGTCGAGGTGGCAGACCCGCATCATGATGCAGCCCGACACCACCAGCGGTGCGGTGGCGAAACCGAACTCCTCGGCGCCCAGCAGCGCGGCGACGACGACGTCGCGGCCGGTCTTGAGCTGCCCGTCGACCTGGACCACGATGCGGTCACGAAGACCGTTGAGCAGCAAGGTCTGCTGGGTCTCGGCCAGGCCAAGTTCCCACGGCGCGCCGGCATGCTTCATCGACGTCAACGGGGTGGCCCCGGTGCCGCCGTCGTGACCGGAGATCAGCACCACGTCGGCATGCGCCTTGGACACACCGGCCGCGACAGTGCCGACCCCGTTCTCCGAGACCAGCTTCACGTGCACCCGCGCTTGCGGGTTGGCGTTCTTCAGATCGTGGATCAGCTGCGCCAGGTCCTCGATCGAGTAGATGTCGTGGTGCGGCGGCGGTGAGATCAGGCCGACACCCGGTGTCGAATGCCGGACCTCGGCGACCCACGGGTACACCTTGTGGCCCGGAAGCTGACCGCCCTCACCGGGTTTCGCGCCCTGGGCCATCTTGATCTGGATGTCAGTGCAGTTGCTCAGGTAGTGCGACGTCACACCGAACCGGCCCGAGGCGACCTGCTTGATCGCGCTGCGGCGCCAGTCGCCGTTGGGATCACGCTCGAAACGGCTGGTGGCCTCGCCGCCCTCACCGGAGTTCGACCGTGCGCCAAGGCGGTTCATCGCGATCGCCAGGGTCTCGTGGGCTTCGGCCGAGATCGAGCCGTAGCTCATCGCGCCGGTGGAGAACCGCTTGACGATCTCGCTGGCCGGCTCGACCTCATCAATGGAAATCGGCTGCCGGACATCGTCTTTGAACTTCAGCAGACCGCGCAGCGACGCCATCCGCTCGCTCTGGTCATCGACCAGCTTGGTGTACTCCTTGAAGATCGAGTACTGCCCGGTGCGGGTGGAGTGCTGCAGCTTGAACACCGTGTCCGGGTTGAACAGGTGGTATTCGCCTTCGCGGCGCCACTGGTACTCACCGCCGACCTCGAGCTCACGGTGCGCGCGCTCGTCGGGGCGGTCCAGATAGGCAAGCTGGTGGCGGGTGGCGACGTCGGCGGCGATGTCGTCGAGGTCGATACCGCCGACCGGGCAGCTCAGTCCGGTGAAGTACTCGTCGAGCACGGACTGGGAGATGCCGATCGCCTGGTACAGCTGGGCACCGGTGTAGGAGGCCAAGGTGGAGATGCCCATCTTCGACATCACCTTCAGCACACCCTTGGCAGCGGCCTTGACGTAGTTGGACAGCGCCTTCTCGCGGTCAATAGGCTGGGCTGCGCCCCCGGCGGCGGAGCCGCCAATTATGCCTCTGTCGATCATGTCGCTGATCGACTCGAAGGCCATGTAGGGGTTGATCGCCGCGGCGCCGAAGCTCACCAGCGCGGCCATGTGGTGCACCTCGCGGGCGTCACCGGATTCCGCCACCAGGCCGACCTGGGTGCGGGTGCGCTCGCGGACCAGGTGGTGGTGGATGGCCGAGACCGCCAGCAGCGACGGGATCGGCGCGAGGTTCTCGTTGGACTCGCGGTCGGAGATGATCAGGATCTGGGCGCCGTCGGCGATGGCCTTCGACGCCGCGTCGCGGATGTCGTCGAGCGCCCGGCGCAGGCCCTCGCCGCCCTTGGCCACCGGGTACAGACAGCGGATGATCGCCGACCGCATCCCGTGCTGGTGGCCGCGGACCTCGTCGTCGGGGTCGAGGTTGATCAGCTTGGCCAGCTCGTGGTTGCGCAGGATGGGTTGCGGCAAGACGATCTGGTGACACGACTCGGCGGTCGGGTTCAGCAGGTCGCCCTCCGGGCCGACGGTGCTCTGCAGGCTCGGTCACCACCTCTTCGCGGATGGCGTCCAGCGGCGGGTTGGTCACCTGGGCGAACAGCTGCTGGAAGTAGTCGAACAGCATCCGCGGCCGTCCGGAGAGCACGGCGATCGGGGTGTCGGTGCCCATCGAGCCCAGCGGCTCGGCGCCGGTCCGCGCCATCGGCGCGACCAGCAGGTTGAGCTCCTCGTAGGTGTAGCCGAAGGCCTGCTGGCGCAGCACCACGCGGTGGTGTGGCATCCGGATGTAGGGGCCCTGCGGCAGCTCGTCGAGGTGGAACAGCTGCTCGTCGAGCCATTCCCGGTAGGGCTGCTCGCCGGCCAGCTCGGCCTTGATCTCCTCGTCGGAGACGATGCGGCCCTGGGCGGTGTCGACCAGGAACATCCGGCCGGGCTGCAGGCGCATCCGCTTGACCACCGTGGCGGGGTCCAGGTCCAGCACGCCGGCTTCCGACGCCATGACCACCAGGCCGTCCTCGGTGACCCAGATCCGCGACGGGCGCAGGCCGTTGCGGTCGAGCACCGCGCCCACGACGGTGCCGTCGGAGAAGCACACCGAGGCCGGGCCGTCCCACGGCTCCATCAGCGAGGCGTGGTACTCGTAGAACGCCCGTCGCGCCGGGTCCATGGACTCGTTGCGCTCCCAGGCCTCCGGGATCATCATCAGCACCGAGTGCGCCAGGCTGCGTCCGCCGAGGTGCAACAGTTCGAGGGCCTCGTCGAAGCGGGCGGTGTCCGAGGCGCCGGGGGTGCAGACCGGGAAGATCTTCTCGACGTCGGTGCCGAAGATGTCGGTCTTGATCAGCGCCTCGCGGGCGCGCATCCAGTTCTCGTTGCCGGTGACGGTGTTGATCTCGCCGTTGTGGGCGATGCGGCGGAACGGGTGGGCCAGCGGCCACGACGGGAAGGTGTTGGTGGAGAACCGCGAGTGCACCACGCCGAGCGCGCTTTCGAGCCGGTCGTCTTGCAGGTCGAGGTAGAACGCCTTGAGCTGAGGTGTGGTCAGCATGCCCTTGTAGACGAAGGTCTGCCCGGAAAGGCTTGGGAAATAGACGGTTTCGCGGCCGGGGCCGTCCTGGCCGGGACCTTTGGAGCCCAGCTCGTGTTCGGCTCGCTTGCGAATCACGTAGGCCTTGCGCTCCAGGTCCATTCCGGAGGCCCCGCCGATGAACACCTGGCGGAAGGTCGGCATGGCGTCGCGGGACAGCGCACCCAGCGAGGAGTCGTCGGTGGGCACGTCGCGCCAGCCGAGCACCTCGAGGCCCTCGGCCTCGACGATCTTCTCGACGGCCTCGCACGCGGTGGCGGCGTCGCGCGCCGACTGCGGCAGGAAGGCGATGCCGGTGGCATACGAACCCTGAGGAGGAAGGTCGAACCCCTCCCTTTCTTTGCAGACGGCGCGCAGGAAGGAATCGGGGACCTGCAGCAGGATGCCCGCTCCGTCACCGCTGTGCGGCTCGGCGCCTGCGGCACCGCGGTGTTCGAGGTTCAGCAGGGCGGTGATCGCCTTGTCCACGATGTCGCGGCTGCGCCGCCCATGGATGTCCACCACCATGGCGACGCCACACGCATCGTGTTCATAGGCGGGGTTGTACAGCCCGATACTCCTGGGCATCTGCACCTGACCCTTCACAAGCTTTTTCGCGCGGCGGTTCGATGGACGTCGCCGCGCCCCGTCAGGGTTACCTCCGTGCTTCGGTGAACGGGGGTCCTTCTGTGGTGTCAACAAGTCGTAAAACGATATGACAAACACCGCCTGACATGCCAACTTAGTCCAGGCTAAGTTAATCATCGGTCCCGGTCGACGGGCCTCGGCCGCACACCCGCCCGGACCTGCGGAATCCGTCGTCTACGTCGCCTTTTGCCGCTGACTTCCGCCGAGCCGGGTGGCTCGCCCCGACGAGGTGCTCCGGCAGCCGAATCCCTCGCCGTTTGCTGTCGGCACACTGCGGCGCAGCGCGCGGTGCGCAACGCCACACGTGGGCCACCCGCGCTGCCACCCGAAACGGGTCGGCGGACCCATACTGAGATTTTGCGCAAAGTCTGCGCGGATTCTTAGGAATCGGTTCGCTCGCGGAGGGCCACGACCTGCGCGATTGCCCGCGCAGCGATACTGAAGCCATGACCGACCGCGATGACGCCCCGCGTGACCGGTACCGGGCGGGCCCGCGGCGCCCGCCCGTCCCGCAGGGGCCGCCGACGGTACAGATCCCGCGGATCGCGCCGGCTCCGGCGCCGTATCCCCCGCTGCCCCCTCCCCCGGTGCGCAGGCCGGCCAAGCCCAGGCCCACCCGAGGCTGGCGCCGTGCGGTGCACGCCGCGACGTTCGGGATGGTGAACCCGGGACCGTCGCGCGCCGAGCTGCGCCAGGCCGCGATGGAGGCCATGGTCGGCGCCCCGCTGCGCGGGCACTACAAGATCGGTGTGCTGGGCAAGGGCGGCGTCGGCAAGACGACGGTGGCCGCCAGCGTCGGTTCGGTGCTGGCCGAACTGCGCCGCGGCGACCGGGTCGTCGCCGTGGACGCCGACACCGCGTTCGGCCGGCTGGGCAGCCGGATCGACCCGCGGGCCGACGGCTCCTACTGGGAGCTGGCGAAGAACAAGAACCTGCAGTCGTTCGCCGAAGTGCTCACCCGGATGGGCAGCAACTCGGCCGGCTTGTTCGTGCTCGCCGGTGAAAGTGGCAGCCGCCGAGGGATTCTCGATCCGGCGATCTACCGCGAGGCCACCATGCGCCTCGACCGGCACTTCACCATCGCGATCGTCGACTGCGGATCGACGATGGATGCCCCGGTCACCCAGGAGGCGCTGCGCGACATGGACGCCCTGATCGTGGTGTCCTCGCCGTGGCCGGACGGCGCGTCAGCAGCCGCGCAGACGATGGAATGGCTTGCCCACCACGGCAAGACGGGTCTGATGCGGCGCTCGGTGGTGGTGCTCAACGACTCCGACGGCCACTCCGACAAGCACACCCGCGGTGTACTTGCCCAGCAGTTCCGCTCGCGCAGGCAGGCGGTGGTGGAGGTCCCGTTCGATCCCGGACTGCGTCCCGGCGGGGTCATCAACAACACCCGCGAGATGTCCGAGCCGACGCGGGCCGCCTTCGTCGAAGTGGCGGCGGTGCTGGCACAGTTCTTCGCGACACTGCCCAGCCGTGGATACGACGCCCGCTAGCGTGCTCGCACCCGGTGCGCTCATCGACGGCTACCTGATCGAAGCGGTCCTGGGTTCGGGCGGAGTCGGCACGGTCTGCGTTGCGCGGCAGCCGGATTCGAGTCACCGGGTGGCGCTGAAGGTCCTCAATGCCGCCGTGTCCGGCGATCCGGTGTATCGCCGGCGGTTCGTCGAGGAGGTGCGGGCAGCCCGGTCGCTGCACCACCCCAACGTCGTTCAGGTCTACGGCCACGGCGAGACGCCGGACGGAATCCTCTGGATGGCAATGCAGTACGTCCACGGCACCGATGCCGACCGAGAGCTACGGGCCGGCCGCATGCCGCCGCAGCGGGTCGCTGACATCATTGCAGAAGTGGCTGCTGCCCTGGACTACGCCCACGCCCGCGAGTTGGTGCACGGTGATGTCAAACCGCCCCATTTTCTTCTGGGACAGGACGGCACGGTCGTGCTCGCCGACTTCGGACTGGCCCGCGGCACCAAGGAGCAGACCGTCTCCGGCGAGGGCGGCTTCGTACTCACCTCGGCCGCCTATGCGTCGCCGGAGATGTTGCGCGGACACCCGGTGGACGCCCGCGCCGACGTCTACTCGTTGGGCTGCTCGCTGTTTCGGCTCTTAACCGGCAAGCCCCCGTTCTTCGACGCCGCCTCCAAGGCCGCTGTGGTGGACAGTCAGTTGCATCGCGCCGCGCCGCGGGTCACCCGCTATGCGCCGTGGCTGCCGGGCCGGGTCGACGACGTCATCGCGACCGCGATGGCCAAGGCGCCCGCCGACCGCTTCCCGAGCGCCGGAGAGCTGGCGCGCGCCGCCGTCGCCGCGCTGGACCGCGAACGCCGCTGCTAGCTCACGGCTTCGATGCGTACCGCCACGCCGTTGAGCACGGCCATCCCGGCCAGCTGCTCGAGATCCTCGGGGCGGTTCGAGGTGAGCTCGTTGACGTTGGCGCCCGGCTCTTTGTTGGCCAGTTGCCAGCCGCCGCGATGTCCCCAGCCGTGCGGGACGGCGATGGTGCCGGCCAGCACGTCGTCGGTGAGCAGCACGTCGGTTTCGATCTGCCCCTGCTTGGAGGTGATCCGCACCCGGCCGCCGTCGACGATTCCGGCCACCCCGGCGTCTCGCGGGTTGATCCGGGTCCGCTGGCGGCGGTCGCCCTTCATCAGGGTGGGGCTGTTGTGCATCCACGAGTTCTGCGACCGCACTTCGCGGATGCCGATCGCCAGCAGCGGGAACTCGGGGTCGGCGTTCCCGCGTGTGCCGAGCCTGCCGACCTCGGTGACGATCTCCGGCGGATCCAGGCACACCTTGCCGCCGGGGTGGCGGACGACCTTCTCCAGTACCCCGGTCGGCGCATGCTCGGCCAGCACCAGGCCGTGCGGATTGGCCCGCAGCTTCTTCAGGTTCAGCCCGGTGCGCCGCAGACCGAACCGGTCCCCGTAGGGGCCGGTGCGCAGCAGGATCCCCATCAGCCGCTTCGGTGTCACCTTCATCAGACCCTTCCGGTCGAGAAGGGCCAGAATTGGATTCAGTCGCTCCAGCGGTCCGGTGGCGAACAGGGACAGCTTCATCCGCTTGGCGATGTCGGCGTAGATCTCCCACTCCTGGCGGGCCTGGCCGTACGGGGTCAGCACCGCCTCCGTGGACTGGACAAACACCGTCGGGCAACACGCCGCGAAGACGATCGGCAGGTCGTCACGCTCGAGCATCGTGGTGCTGGGCAGGATGTAGTCGGCGTGCCGATTGGTCTCGTTGACGTAGAAGTCCAGGGAGACAAGCAGATCCAGCTCGCGCAGTGCGGATTCCAGCGCCCCGCCGTTGGGCACCGAGAGCACCGGGTTACCGGCCAGGATGAACAGCGCCCGTAGCTGACCCTCGCCCGGTGTGGTGATCTCCTCGGCCATCACGGCGGCGGGGAACGTGCCGTTGACGTCGGGCAGATCGCCGATGCGCGAATGGGTCTGGGCGTAGGTGAAGTTGCCGGACCGCTCCCCGAGGTCCTCGAGTGGGATCACCGCATGCGACATCAGGGTGCCGCCGGGGCGGTCGAGATTGCCGGTGACCAGCGTCAGGGCATCGAGCAGGAAGCTGACCAGTGTGCCGTGGTGGCCCAGGCAGGCGCCGGTGCGGCCGTAGGCGGTGGCGGTGGGTGCGGTCGCGAAGTCGCGGGCCAGCGTTCGGACCACGTCGGCGGGCAGGCCGGTGCGGGCTGTGGTGAGCTCCGGAGTGAAGGGAGCGCTGAGGTTTCGCAAGACCTCGGCGCCGGTGGATTGGCGCTCGATCGCCGCCGAGTCCTGCAGGCCGTCGGCGAAGATCACCTGCAGCATGGACAGCAGTAGCCAGGCGTCGGCGTCGGGTTTGATGGCGACGTGTTCGTGGGCGCGTGCGGTTTCGGTGCGGCGCGGATCGATCACCACGACCCGCCCGCCGCGGCGCACGATGGCGCTCAGGTCGTCTTTGATGCGGGGTGCCCGCACGGCGCTGCCCCTGGACACCAGCGGGTTGGCGCCGAGCATCAGCAGGAAGTCGGTGCGCGGCAGGTCCGGGAACGGCAACTGACTGTTGGCGCCGTAGAGCAGGTTGCTGGCGACGAAGCGGCTGTTGATGTCCTGTGATCCCGCGGAGTAGAGATGCCGGGATCCGACGCGCGCCATGAACAGTCCGGGCCAGAGCGCCGTCGAGTATCCGAACGCCGCCGGGTTGCCGATGTACTGCCCCACCGCGGCGCCGCCGTGGCGGGCGAGGATCGTCGAGAGCCGCTTGGCGATGTCGTCGAGGGCGTCGTCCCAGCTGACGTCCTCGAACTCGCCGTCGGGACGGCGCCGCAACGGGTTCAGCACCCGATCAGGGTCGTTCTGGATGTCGGTGAAGGCGATGCCCTTCGGGCACGCGCGGCCCTGGGACAGCGGGTGGTCGGGGTCGGGGCGCAGCGACACCAGCCGCTCGTTTTCGACTGCTGCGATCAGGCCGCACATCGGTTCGCAGATCCGGCAATAGGTAACCCGATTTTCCACCGACATCGGGCCAGTATCACACGGTGACACCGATGTTGTTCCAGCCCCATTGGAAGCTGGACGGCGGGCGTCGGGCTGCGGCCTCGTCGATGGCGTATTCCGGTACCCGGCGAAGCCACTCATGTAGCAGCACCGCGATTTCCAGTCGAGCGACGTGGTAGCCCAGGCAGAAGTGCTGGCCGCGACCGAAGGCCAGGGACCGCTCGATGCGCCGGTCCCAGATGAACTCCTCCGGGTCGGGGTATTCGCGCTCGTCGCGGCCGGCCGAGGCGAGCAGGCTGATGACGCGCTGCCCGGGCTGGATCGTGGTGTCGTGAATGGTGAAGGGCCGCCGGACGGTTCGGGCGAACCACTGCGCGGGTGCGCAGTACCGGATGATCTCCTCGCGAGCGACGGGGATGTTGGCGGCCGGATCGTCGCGGACGGCCGCCAGCTGGTCGGGGTGCCGATTCAGTTCCCACAACCCATGGGCGACGATCTTGGGCACCGTCTCGGTGCCGCCGATGAAGACGCCGAGCATCTGGATCGCCACCTCGGTGTCGGTCAGCGGCGACCCGTCGGGCAGCCGGTAGGCCAGCAGGTTCTCGACGATGGGCAGCGGGCCGTCGTGCTCGCCGGCGCGGACCCGGGCGACCACCGGGATCAGGTAGTCCAGATAGCCGGGCCGGGCGTTGGCCACCTCGACGCCGCTGCCGGGCTCGGCCAGACTTCCCGCGTTGACCGTCGCCAGCACGTCTGCGGCGAGATCGGTTGGCAGACCCACCAGTTCGCACACGATCGAGGCCGCGACGACTCCCCCGTACTCCTGGGTGAGATCGAAGCTGCCGCGCGGCAGCAGCTCGTCGAGGCGCTGGTTGGCCAGTTCGCGGATGCGTTCCTGCAGTGTCGCAGCTGATTTCGGCCGGAACTGGCCTGCCGTGCAGCGGCGGACGTCGTCGTAGAGCGGAGCGTCGAAGTTGGCGTGAAACGGCA
>CAWBAL010000044.1:0-50379 GCA_963786695.1 uncultured Actinomycetota bacterium | reverse complement strand
GCCACCTACGACCGCTCCCGTCGCCGCTGGCGGCACCTAGATCTGGCCACTCACCGGCTGTGGCTGGTTTGACCAGATCCGACGGTTACGCTGCCCGGACTGCGGGGTGCGCACCGAGCAGGTGCCCTGGGCCCGGCCTCGGGGCACGACATACCCGCGACTTCGAAGACACCGTGCTGTGGTTGGCCGCCCGCACCGACCGCACCACGGTGGCCACGTTGCTGCGCTGCGCCTGGGAAACGGTGACCGCGATCATCGACCGCACCGTCGAGGAACTGCTCGACTCACGCCGGCTCGAACAGATCTACCGCATTGGTGTTGACGAGATCTGCTATCGCCACCCACACAAGTACCTGACCATCATCGGCGATCACGCCACCGGCACCGTCATCGACATCCAACCCGGTCAGCGCTTCGGATTCCCTGGATGGCTTCTACGACCAGCTCACCGACGATCAACGCGCTGATATCGAGGCGGTGTCCATGGACGGAGCGACAGCCTTTCGCTCCGCCACCGAAACCGCGCTACCCCAGGCGGCGATCTGCTATGACCCCTTCCACATCATGCAGTGGACCAACCGGGCACTCGATGAGGTGTTCTCCGCGGCAGTAGCCACCAACCGAGACGACTTCAACATGTCCTCGGGCCAATGGCGCAAAGCCCGTACCGCACTGCGCACCGGCGCCGAACGCCTCAAACCCGACCGCCAAGAACTCCTCGACACCATCACCGCCCAGAACCACGACATCGGTGCGGCGTGGCGGCTCAAAGAACAACTGCGCCAACTATTCCGGATCAGACACCCGCACGATCCCCGCGCTACCTACACCGCTGGATCCAACGCGCCCGAGACAGCGGAATCCGCCCATTCATCCACCTCGCCCGCCGCCTGGAACACCACTACGACGGCATCATCACCGCCATCGAGTTCGGCATCACCAACGGACTCATCGAAGGCATCAACGCCAAGATCCGCCTGATCAACGCCCGCGGCTACGGACACCACTCACCCCAATCCCTGACCGCAATGATCTACCTCATGCCTCGGCGGAATCAGCCCCAAACTCCCCCCACACGTGTTCGAGTGTACCACCCCGGCGACAAGAATCGCGCTGTCATCTCGCAGGACATCGGTGACAGTTCTGCATCAGGACATCGGTGACGGTTCGGTCGGTCTTGGTGGTGACACTTCTGCCCCGAGGCTCGGGGGGTGGCTGTCACCGAACCCATCGATCCTCGCTGTCCGCCTCGCGATCTCGCAGTGGCCCGATGACGCGCCCCGCGGGGCGGTCTCGACGTTCTGCGCCGAGCACGGCATCTCCCGCAAGTCGTTCTACGAGTTGCGCAAACGCGCCATGACCGACGGACCGGCCGCGGTGCTCGAGCCTCGGTCCCGTCGACCGAAGTCGAGCCCGTCGAAGCTCAGCGACGAGGTCAAGGACCAGGCCGTCGCGGTACGGGCCGCGCTGGAGGCCTCCGGCCTGGACCACGGGCCGATCAGCGTGCACGACAAGATGCACGCGATGGGCCTGGAGCAGGTCCCGTCCACGGCGTCGCTGGCACGCATCTTCCGTGAGGCTGGTGTGGCTCGTCTTGAGCCGAAGAAGAAGCCCCGCTCGGCATGGCGGCGGTTCGTCTACCCGGCCCCCAATGCGTGCTGGCAACTGGACGCCACCGAGTACGTGCTCAGCGGCGGGCGTAAGTGCGTGGTCTTCCAGCTCATCGACGACCACTCCCGCTACGCGGTCGCGTCCCACGTCGCATCCGGGGAGACCGCCAGGGACGCAATCATTGTGGTGGACAAGGCCAGCGCCGCCCATGGGGTGCCCCAACGACTTCTGTCCGACAATGGGATCGCACTGAATCCTTCGCGGCGCGGGTACATCGGCCAACTCGTCAGCCACGTTGCCGCCCTGGGCGTGGAAGCGATCACCGGCAAGCCCTACAAGCCGACCACCCAGGGCAAGAACGAACGCTTCCACCAGACCCTGTTCCGTTACCTCGACAAACAACTCATCGCGGAGTCGCTTGGCCGAACTCCAAGCCCAGGTCGACGCGTTCGACCACATCTACAACACCGAGCGTCCTCACCAAGGACTGCCCGGGCGTGTCACGCCACTGGCAGCATGGGAAGCGACCCCCAAGGCTGATCCACCCCGCCCGAAACCTGACCGGACGCTCTACGAGGCGCCCGTCTCCAGCCGATATCAGTTCCCCCGAGCGAAGCCGCCCATTGATCTGCCCGCCGACACGCGTATCAGAACGGTGAGCACAGCGGGGACCATCGGGCTGGACTCAGTCACCTACAAGGTCGACGCGCACCGCGCCTTTCAACAGGTCCTCGTTATCGGCGCCGGCGACCAGATCATCATCGCCGACCTGCAGGGTGAAGTCCTCGCTGAGTACACCCGACCCGCGCCCGGCATCAACTACGTCGGCAACCGCCAACCCCCCGGCCCACGCCCCAAGACCGAGGAACCGTCACCGAAGTCCTGACACACCAACCGTCACCAATGTCCTGAGACATCACACGACAAGAATCGCGCCCGCGCGACTAACCGCGGCGCTGGGCTTTGGCGCTCTGATACAGGCAGATCGCCGCGGCGGCAGCCACATTGAGGCTCTCCGCACCGCCGGCCATCGGGATGGTGACGCGGTGGTCGGCCAGCGCGGCCAGGTCCGTCGACAGGCCCTGCGACTCGGGGCCGAACATCCACGCCGTCGGTGCGGCCAGCAGGGTGTCGGCGTCGTCGAGACTCAATTCGCCGTCCAGGGTGGTCGCCAGGATCTGCAGGCCGGCCGCCCGTAACGCGGCCAGGACGGCGGACGTCTCGGGTTCGACCACCACCGGCACCGAGAAGATGCTGCCCGCCGAGGCGCGCAGGCACTTGCCGTTGTAGGGGTCCACGCTGTGCCCGGCGAAAATCACCGCGGCCGCACCCATCGCGTCGGCCAAGCGGATCAGCGTGCCCGCGTTACCCGGCTCGGACAGATCGACGGCGACCGCCACCAGAGTGGGCGATCCGCTCAGCGCCTCGTCGAGGTGGGTTGTCCGGATTCCGGCACACCGCAACGAGTCCGGACGGCGTGACCGTCTCGGACAACGCCTTGGCGGCACGCTCGGTCACCACGTGCACCGCCAGCTCGCTCAGCAGCCCGGCGTGGCGCTGCTGCGGCGGCTTCGGTGGCGAACACCTCCTCGACCAGCCCGCGGCGTGCCGCCGCCTCGAGCAGGTTGGGACCCTCGGCCAGAAAGCGCCCAGCACGACGACGCCCGGTGTGGCGCTGCAGTTTGGCTGCAGCCACCACCCGGGCGGATCGTTCAGTGAGTTCCGTTGTCAGGCGGCTTCGCCGCTGCCAGCGGGGGCGTTGACATCCTCCGGCAGTGCGGCCTTGGCCGCCTCGACCAGCGCGGTGAACGCGGCCGGATCGCTGACGGCGATCTCGGCGAGGTTCTTGCGGTCGACCTCGATCCCGGCGGCCTTGAGGCCCTGGATCAGCCGGTTGTAGGTGATGTCGTTGGCGCGGGCCGCCGCATTGATGCGGGAGATCCACAGCTTGCGGAACTCACCCTTGCGGGCACGACGGTCCCGGTAGGCGTAAGTCAACGAATGCAGCTGCTGCTCTTTGGCTTTGCGGTAGAGCCGCGAACGCTGGCCGCGGTAGCCCTTGGACGCCTTGAGTACTGTGCGCCGCTTCTTCTGGGCATTGAGTGCGCGCTTCACGCGTGCCATTGGGGTGTTCCTATTCTCGTTCGGTAAACAGCGGGAGGGTTACGGCGCTCAGCCGTTCAGCATCTTGTTGACGCGCTTGGTGTCATTGGCAGCCACGGTGGTGCGGCCTTCCAGGCGACGGGTGCGACGGCTCGACTTGTGCTCGAGCAGGTGGCGACGGCCGGCCTTCTGCCGGACGATCTTCCCGGTCCCGGTCTTGCGGAAGCGCTTGCTGGCCCCGCTGTGGGTCTTGGCCTTGGGCATGTGTCCTCAGTTCTGTGCGTGTGGTCAGTTCTCGGCGGCCGGCGCTTCGGGTTCGACGGCTGGTTCAGCCGCCGGTGCCGGCGCTCCGATGGTCTGGTTGCGCCGCCTTGATGCGAGTCTTCGCACCGCGGTGCGGTGCCAGCACCATCGTCATGTTGCGGCCGTCCTGCTTGGCGGACGTCTCGACGAAGCCGTGTTCGGCGACATCTGCGGCGAGCCGCTGCAGCAATCGGTACCCGAGTTCGGGCCTGGACTGCTCGCGGCCGCGGAACATGATCGTCACCTTGACCTTCGACCCCGCCTCGAGGAAGCGGACGACGTGACCCCTCTTGGTCGCGTAGTCGTGCGGGTCGATCTTGGGGCGAAGCTTCTGTTCCTTGACGACGGTCTGCTGCTGGTTCTTGCGAGACTCGCGCTCCTTGAGTGCCGTCTCGTACTTGTACTTGCCGTAGTCCATGATCTTGCAGACCGGCGGTCTGGCATCCGGGGCTACTTCGACGAGATCGAGATCGGCATCCGCGGCGACGCGGAGTGCATCTTCGATGCGCACGATGCCTACCTGTTCGCCGCCAGGTCCGATCAAGCGGACTTCAGGTACGCGGATGCGCTCGTTGACACGGGTCTCAGTGCTGATGGGGCCTCCCTGGTTCGTGGTCACTGTCGGACCGGCCACGGTCAGAACACCGGGGATCAGCTCAGGAAAGGCCACGCCATCAGCACTCTGTTCAATCGAACAGAAGGGCCCTGCATGTAGCAGGGCCCAATGCCGACCGATCACGGCTGCGCCGCCTGCGTAAACCGCAGAACAAATACCCTGAGGTATCTGTGACCGGACCGCTGGGCCGGTGTGGCCAACGGTGGGAGTGGGACTCCACTTGCTGTCCCTGGCGTACGCCGGGACGGTCGTGCATGCCAGTCTAGCAGGCATGACGGATAACCCGGCATCGTCCTCAGCACCTGAACCGACGGTCCGCGAGCTGGCCGAGATTCCCGCCGTGGAGGTCATCACCCGTGCGGCGCTGATGCTGATGAGCGCGGCCGCGGAGAAACTGGGCCTGTCCTCGGCCGACCCGGACGCCGGCGAGCACCGCGACCTCGACGAGGCCCGCCGGCTGATCACCGCGCTGGCCGGGCTGGTGACGGCGTCGGCGGAGTATCTCGGCCCGCACGCCGGTCCGGTTCGGGACGGACTCAAGAGTCTGCAGCTGGCGTTCCGGGAAGCCAGCGCCGCACCCGACGAGCCCGGCCGAGGTCCCGGCGAGAAATACACCGGCCCCGTCTGGTAGCCATCCACGCATTTCGCAGGACAAAGGCATATCCTCGCGGCCTATGACCGTCACCACGAGTCGGCCTACCTCACGCTTCGGCTGGGTGCCTGCCGCAGCCGGGTGGATCATCGGCGTCATCGCGACACTGTCGCTGCTGTCGAGCGTGTCCCCGCTGCTTCGGCACCTGATCAGGGTGCCGCGCGAATTCATCAACGACTATCTCTTCAACTTCCCCGACACCAGCTTCGCCTGGGCGTTCGTGCTGGGTCTGCTCGCCGCCGCGCTCGCCGCCCGCAAGCGCATCGCCTGGTGGATCCTGCTGTGCTACATGGTGGCGGCGGCGGTGTGGAACGTCATCGACCTGCTCGCCGGCGACGAGTCGGCCGCCGTGGACGCCGGCGAGGTCATGGGCCTGGCTTTCCACGCGGCCTCGATCGGCCTGCTGCTGCTGGCCTACCGGGAGTTCTGGGCCAGGGTGCGCCGCGGCGCCCTGCTGAAGGCGGCGGCCACCCTGGTCGCCGGTATGGTCGTCGGAACGCTGATCGGCTGGGGCCTGCTAGAGCTGTTTCCCGGCACGCTGGCGCGCGAGGACCGGTTCCTCTACGCGCTCAACCGGGTCGGCGCGTTCGCCGGTGCGGGAGCCGATGCCTTCACCGGCCACCCGAAGGTGTTGGTCAACGCACTGCTAGGCCTGTTCGGAGCGGTCGCCCTGATGGTGGCCGCGATCGTCCTCTTTCAATCGCAGCGCACCGAGAACGCCCTCACCGGGGAGGACGAATCCGCCATCCGCGGCCTGCTGGAGGTCTACGGCAAGAACGACTCGCTGGGTTACTTCGCCACCCGCCGCGACAAGTCGGTGGTGTTCGCACCCAATGGGCGTGCCGCCATCACCTACCGCCTCGAGATCGGCGTCTGCCTGGCCAGCGGGGACCCGATCGGCGACCCGCGCGCGTGGCAGCAGGCCATCACGGCGTGGCTGAACCTGTGCCAGGAATACGGGTGGGCGCCGGGCGTGATGGGTGCCAGTTCGGCCGGCGCGCAGGCGTACCGGGAAGCCGGGCTCAACGCGCTGCAGCTCGGCGACGAGGCGATCCTCTACCCGGACAAGTTCCACCTCTCCGGCTCGGACATGAAGGCGGTGCGCCAGGCGGTCACCCGGGCCCGCAGGGCGGGCCTGAGCGTGCGGATGCGCAGGCACCGCGACTTCTCCGCCGAGGAGATGGCGGCGGTGATCAAGCGTGCCGACGCGTGGCGCGACACCGAGACCGAGCGGGGCTTCTCGATGGCGCTCGGCCGTCTCGGTGACAGCGCCGACGGCAACTGCCTGCTCGTGGAGGCGGTCCAGGGGTCGGGAGACCTCGGCGGGCTGGAGCGGAGCGACTCGGGGTCAGGAGACGTCGTCGCGATGCTGTCGTTGGTGCCGTGGGGCAACAACGGCCTGTCCCTGGACTTGATGCGCCGCTCGCCGCAATCCCCGAACGGAACCATCGAACTGATGGTCACCGAGCTCATGCAGAACGCCGAAGAGCATCGGGGTGACCCGGATCTCGCTGAACTTCGCCATGTTCCGCGCGGCCTTCGAACAGGGCGCCCAGCTCGGCGCCGGACCGGTGGCCCGGTTGTGGCGGGCACTGCTGGTGTTCTTCTCGCGGTGGTGGCAGCTGGAGACCCTGTACCGGTCGAACATGAAGTACCTGCCGCAGTGGGTGCCGCGGTACGCCTGCTACGAGGACGCCCGGCTGATTCCGCGCGTCGGAGTGGCCTCGGTGATCGCCGAGGGCTTCCTGGTTCTCCCGTTCACCCGGCGGAACAAGCAGCACACCGGCCAGCACTCGGCGGTGCCCCATGAACTGGCAGCCACCGGCCTGCTGCACGCCGACGGCAGCGCACCGGACATCGAGGAACCCGCGGCCAATGCGGACGGTGACCGAGGAACCGCGGCTGCCCGACCAGGTCCGGGTCCGGCTGGCCAAGCTGAAAGCTCTGCAGGACAAGGGAATCGACGCCTACCCGGTCGGGACAGCCGCCGACTCACACGGTGGTTCAGGCGATCGCGGCCGACGATGACGTCACACTGACCGTCGCCGGACGCATCCTGCGCACCCGCGACTACGGCGGGGTGGTGTTCGCCCAACTGCGCGACTGGTCGGGCGATGTGCAACTGCTGCTGGACAAGGCCGAACTCGACGGCGCCGCCGAGGACTTCGCCGGCGTGGACCTCGGCGACCTCATCGAGGCCGGCGGACACATGGGCTACAGCAAGAACGGCACCCGCTCGTTGATCGTCGAGCAGTGGCGGATGCTCGGCAAGTGCCTGCGCCCGCTGCCCGACAAACGCAAGGGCTTGCAGGACCCCGAGGCCCGGGTGCGGGCCCGCTACGTCGACCTGGCGATCAACCCCGAAGCGCGTGACCTGATCCGGGCCCGGAGCAACGTACTGCACGCGATCCGGGAAACGTTGTTCGACCAAGGGCTTTCTGGAGGTCGAGACACCGATCCTGCAGCAGATCCACGGCGGGGCCAATGCGCGGCCGTTCATGACCCACATCAACGCCTACGATCTGGACCTCTACCTGCGGATCGCCCCGGAGCTCTACCTCAAACGGTTGTGCGTCGGCGGCGTCGAACGGGTCTTCGAGCTGGGCCGGGCGTTCCGCAACGAGGGCGTCGACTTCAGCCACAACCCCGAGTTCACGCTGCTGGAGGCCTATCAGGCGCACGCCGACTACCTGGTGTGGATCGACGGCTGCCGGGAGCTGATCCAGAACGCCGCGGTCGCCGCCAACGGCTCGGCCGTGGTGATGCGGCCCCGCGGCGGGGACGGCCACGACCTCGAGCCCGTCGACATCTCGGGAACCTGGACCGTCAAGACAGTGCACGGTGCGGTCTCCGAAGCGCTGGGCGAACACATCGACGCCCAGACCGAACTGCCTGCGCTGCGCCGGCTGTGCCGCTCGGCCCAGGTGCCCTACCTCGACCACTGGGATGCCGGCGCGGTGGTGCTGGAACTCTACGAGCACCTCGTCGAGGACCGCACCGAGGCGCCGACGTTCTACACCGACTTCCCGACGTCGGTGTCGCCGCTGACCCGGCCGCACCGCAGCACGCCGGGTGTGGCCGAGCGCTGGGACCTGGTGGCGTGGGGTGTCGAGCTGGGCACCGCCTACAGCGAGCTGACCGACCCGGTCGAACAGCGGCGGCGGCTGGTGGAGCAGTCGCTGCTGGCCGCCGACGGCGACCCGGAGGCGATGGAACTCGACGAGGACTTCCTGCAGGCGATGGAGTACGCCATGCCACCGACCGGCGGTCTGGGCGTCGGCGTCGACCGTGTCGTCATGCTGATCACCGGGCGCAGCATCCGCGAGACGCTGCCGTTCCCGCTGGCCAAGCCGCGCTAGCCATCGGATTCACAGCGACTCACAAGGAACGCCCGTCACGATGATTGGCGTGACACCTTCGACGACGATGGTCGCCGACACGTTGTTGGCGGATGCGGCCAGTCCGGTGCGCCAACACATTTCGTTGATGCACGGGTGGGTGCCGCTGACGGCCCAGATCGTGACCGGCGTGGTGTTGCTGCTCGCCGTGGGCTGGCGCTCTCGGCGCTGGCGGCTTGTGTGGCTGCCTGTCGCGGCTGTCGTGGGGGCTCTGCTGGCCGCCTACACCTACTGGAACATCTCCGACAACGGCCTGGCCGGCGACCCTGCTCCGCGTCAGCTCTGGGCGTGGGTAGCGGTGACGGACTCGCCGCCACTGTGGCCGTCGTGGGGTGGCGTAGCGCCCGGTGGTGGCGGCGCGCGGTGTCGGTGCTGGCCGATCCCGCTGTCGGCGTTGTGCACGGCGCTGATGCTCAACCTGTGGGTGGGCTACTTCCCCACTGTCCAGGTCGCGTGGAATCAGCTGACCGCGGGCCCGCTGCCCGACCAGACCGATCGTGCCACCGTCACGCAGATGGTGGCCCACCATGCCGTCCCGGCCAAGGGCACGGTGGTATCGGTGACCATCCCGTCGGACGCCTCGAACTTCAAGCACCGCAGCGAGCTGGTCTATCTGCCCCCGGCGTACTTCGCGACCGATCCGCCACCGAAACTGCCGACGGTGATGATGATCGGCGGCGAGTTCAACACGCCCGCCGACTGGCTGCGCGCAGGCAATGCCGTCAAGACGATCGACGACTTCGCGGCGGCGCACCGGGGCAACGCGCCGGTGTTCGTGTTCGTCGATTCCGGCGGCTCGTTCAACAACGACACCGAATGCGTCAACGGTCCGCGCGGCAACTCCGCCGACCACCTCACCAAGGACGTCGTGCCGTTCATGGTGTCCAACTTCGGCGTCAGCGCCGACCGGGCGAACTGGGGCGTCGTCGGCTGGTCGATGGGCGGCACCTGCGCCGTCGACCTGACCACCATGCACCCGGACATGTTCAGCTCCTTCGTCGACATCGCCGGTGACTTCGCGCCGAACTCCGGCAACCGGACGGCCACCATCGACCGGCTCTTCGGCGGCAATGCCGCCGCCTATGCCGCGTTCGACCCGGCGACGGTGATCACCAAACACGGCCCGTACCAGAATGTCTCGGGCTGGTTCGCGATCTCCGGTACGCCATCCAACAAGCCGAACAACCCGGCCGTCGCCAACGTCGGCGCGACCGGACTCGGCGGCCTGGACGCCAACCCGAACCCGGGTGACCAGACGGCGGCCGCGAACACGCTGTGCGCGCTGGGCAGCGCCGACGGCATCAACTGCGCGGTGGTGGCGCAACCCGGCAAGCACGACTGGCCGTTCGCGGCCCGGGTGTTCACCGCCTCGCTGCCCTGGCTGGCCGGTCAGATCGGCACGCCGGGCGTTGCCGCGGTACCACTGCCCGGGCCGCCGGTGCGGCCGCCCGGGCCCGTCACGATCGCGGCCGCCGGAGGTCCGCCGGGGGTACGGTGACGGCTATGGCCGACGAACCCGCCCAGCAGGACGACCCCGTCGAGGCCGCCGCGGTCCCCGCCGCGCAGGCCCCAGTTCCTGCGCCACCAGTCGACACCGGCTATACCGCGTCGGGCGTTCCGACCTTCGAGTCGGTTCGGGAGAAGATCGAGACGCGGTACGGAACAGCGCTCGGCTCAGCCGAACTGGACGCTGAAACCCCCGAAGGCCGCAGCGTCGAGGAGCAGTACGAAGCGCGGCAGCGCGCCGCCCACGACAAGCTCGAGGAGATCCGCGCCTCGATGCACCAGCAGGACAAGCCCTGAATCGGTGCGTTCGTTCACCGTCGAGGAGCTGACGGCTACCACCGGCGCCATGATCGGCTGGCATGCCAGCGACCCGGCGACTCCATACCTGTCGCTGTGGGCTCGACGTCCGGGCTTCACCGTCGCCGATCTGGATTGAGCGATGTACGAGAAGCCCTCGCTGGTGAAGCATCTCGCGATGCGCCGCACTCTGTGGCTGGTGGACGCCGCCCATCTGCCCATGCTTCAGTCCACCGCCAGCGACCGGGTTGCCGACAATGAGGAGCGCAGGTTCGGTCCGGCGTCCCCCGACGACATCGAATGGTGGCTCGGCAGTACCGTCACCGCCGTCCGGCACGCGCTGCGAGACGTCGACGCGGTCGAGGTGGACCTGCACGGGATGCCCGGCTACGGGCTGCCGGATGACCTCGAGCCCAAAACGGCGGCCGAACCGTGGACGGCTCTGCTACCTGGACTCGACATGACGACGATGGGCTGGTCTCGCCGCGACTGGTACCTGGGCGAACACCGTGGACAGGTCTTTGACCGCAACGGCAACGCAGGCCCCACCGCGTGGTGCAACGGCCAGGTTGTCGGCGGGTGGTCGCAAGACGCCGAGGGACGAGTCCACGTCCAGCTACTACAGGACACCGGCCGAGCCGCTCGGCAGGCGCTGCAGCGACACGCACACGACCTGACCGAGTGGCTCGACGGAGTTCGCGTCAGCCCGAGATTCCCGCCACCGTTGTCCAAAACCGTTGCGGGCTAACACAGCAAAGTCTCGAGCCGGTTTTAGTTGCATACGAAAGTGATTGCTGTATAACCGATTTCGTGGCGAATGGCGGTCCGAACCGTGACAAAGGCCCTAGGTGGTCGCTACGCAGCCTGCCTACGTTCGAATCACACGGTTCGGCACGCACACGCCGGGGGGCAGGGGTTTACAGCATGGGCATGACAGCACATCGCGACGCGGGGGGCTTCAACCACGTCGAACAGATGCAACGACACAATCCAGGCTGCATCCTGGGTCAGATGCTCACCGCGAAACAGGCGGCAGCGCAACTGCGTATCACGACCAAGACGCTGTACCGCCACATGAACGACGGCACCGCACCCGGCCACTTCCGGTACGGCGGCCGGGTGTTGTTCAAGCTGTCCGACGTCCTGGCCTACTCGGCCCAGCAGGGCAGTTAGGCGCTGACCTTTCGCCGGCGGGTGGCCCGCTTCGGCGCCGGTGCGTCGAGGATGTCGGACAGGAACTTGCCGGTGTAGCTCTCCGGTACGGCCGCGACATCTTCGGGCGTGCCCTGTGCGACGACGGTGCCACCGCCGGCGCCACCTTCGGGACCCATGTCGATGATCCAGTCCGAGGTCTTGATCACGTCGAGGTTGTGTTCGATGACGATCACCGAATTGCCTTTGTCCACAAGGTCGTTGATGACCTTGAGCAGCTTCCGGATGTCCTCGAAGTGCAGGCCCGTGGTGGGCTCGTCGAGGACGTAGACGGTGCGGCCGGTCGAGCGCTTCTGCAGTTCGGCCGCCAGCTTGACGCGCTGCGCCTCGCCGCCGGACAACGTGGGCGCCGGCTGGCCCAGCCGGACATAGCCCAGGCCGACCTCGACCAAGGTCTTGAGGTAGCGGTGGATTCCGGTGATCGGCTCGAAGAACTCGGCAGCGTCCTCGATCGACATGTCGAGCACCTCGGAGATCGTCTTGCCCTTGTAGTGCACCTCGAGGGTCTCGCGGTTGTACCGGGCGCCCTGGCACACCTCGCACGGCACGTACACGTCGGGCAGGAAGTTCATCTCGATCTTGATGGTGCCGTCACCCGAACACGCTTCGCAGCGGCCACCTTTGACGTTGAACGAGAACCGGCCGGGCTGGTAGCCGCGGACCTTCGCCTCGGTGGTGGCGGCGAACAGCGTCCGGATCTTGTCGAACACCCCGGTGTAGGTCGCCGGGTTGGACCGCGGGGTGCGGCCGATCGGCGACTGGTCCACGCGCACCAGCTTGTCGACCTGATCGAGACCGTTGATCCTGGTGTGCCGGCCCGGGACCTGCCGCGCGCCGTTGAGCTTGTTGGCCAGCACCGAGGCGAGGATGTCGTTGACCAGGGTCGACTTGCCCGAGCCCGACACCCCGGTCACCGAGGTGAGCACGCCGAGCGGGAAACGCCACGTCGATGTCGTGCAGGTTGTGCTCGCGGGCGCCGATGACGGTGAGCTGCTTGCGCCGGTCGACCGGGCGGCGGATCGCCGGCACGTCGATGCTCAGCCGGCCGGACAGATAGGCGCCGGTGATGGAGTCCGGGTTGCTCAGCAGGTCCTGCATAGGTCCCGCTGTGCACCACCCGCCCGCCGTGCTCGCCGGCGGCCGGCCCGATGTCGACCACCCAGTCGGAGTGGGCGATGGTGTCCTCGTCGTGCTCGACCACGATCAGGGTGTTGCCCAGATCCCTTAGCCGCGTGAGGGTTTCGATCAGCCGGCGGTTGTCGCGCTGATGCAGCCCGATCGACGGTTCGTCGAGGACGTAGAGCACCCCGACCAGGCCTGAGCCGATCTGGGTGGCCAGCCGGATGCGCTGCGCCTCACCGCCGGACAGCGTTCCGGCCGCGCGGGCCAGCGAGAGGTACTCCAGCCCGACGTCGAGCAGGAAGCCCAGCCGCGACTGCACCTCCTTGAGCACCTGACCGGCGATCGCCTGCTCGCGCGGGCCCAGCGTCAGTTCGTTGAGGAACTCCGAGCAGTCGGCGATGGACAGCTCGCAGACCTCGGCGATCGACTTCGACGCCGCGCTCCCCCGCCGCCAGCGTGACCGCGAGGATCTCCGGCTTCAGCCGGGTGCCCTCGCACACCGGGCACGGGCACGTCGCGCATGAAACCGTCGTAGCGTTCCTTCATCTGCTCGGACTCGGTCTGGTCCATGCGCCGCTGCAGGAACGCCATCACGCCTTCGAAGTCGGCGTAGTAGGACCGGGTGCGGCCGTAGCGGTTGCGGTAGCGGACGTGCACCTGCTCGTCGCAGCCCTCCAGAATCGCCTTGCGCGCCTTGGCCGGAAGCTTGCGCCAGGGGGTGTCGACGTCGAAGCCCAGCGACTCGCCGAGACCGGACATCATGCGGGTGAAGTACTCGGCGGTGTGCCCCATCGACCACGGCGCCACCGCGCCCTCGGCCAGCGTCAGGTCCGGATCGGGCACCACCAGCTCGGGGTCGACCTCCTTGCGGATGCCCAGACCGCTGCATTCCGGGCAGGCGCCGTAGGGCGAGTTGAACGAGAACGACCGCGGCTCGAGATCGTCGACGGCCAGCGCGTGGCCGTTGGGGCAGGCCAGCTTCTCGGAGAACCGCTGCTCGCGATGCGGGTGGTCGTCCTCCCGGTCGACGAACTCCAGCACCACGATGCCGTCGGCGAGGCTCAGCGCGGTCTCGACCGAGTCGGTCAGCCGCTGCTTGGCGCTGGCCTTGACCGTCAGCCGGTCGACCACCACCTCGATGTCGTGCTTCTCCTGCTTCTTCAGCTTGGGCGGGTCGGTGAGCGGGTGCACCACGCCGTCGACCCGGACCCGGCTGTAGCCCTGGGTGTTGAGCTTGTCGAACAGGTCGACGAACTCGCCCTTGCGGGTGCGCACCACCGGGGCCAGCACCTGGAAGCGGGTGCCCTCCGGCATGGCCAGCACCTGGTCGACGATCTGCTGCGGGGTCTGGCGGGCGATGCGCTCACCGCACACCGGGCAGTGCGGAGTGCCGGCCCGGGCGTAGAGCAGACGCAGGTAGTCGTAGACCTCGGTGATGGTGCCGACGGTCGAGCGCGGGTTGCGGTTGGTCGACTTCTGGTCGATGGACACCGCCGGCGACAGACCCTCGATGAAGTCGACGTCGGGCTTGTCCATCTGGCCGAGGAACTGGCGGGCGTAGGCGCTCAGCGACTCCACGTAGCGGCGCTGGCCCTCGGCGAAGATCGTGTCGAACGCCAGCGACGACTTGCCCGACCCGGACAGCCCGGTGAACACGATCAGGCTGTCGCGGGGCAGGTCGAGGTCGATGCTGCGCAGGTTGTGCTCGCGCGCGCCCTTGACGATCAGCCGGTCAGCCACCAAGCTCCCCTTCCTGCGGGTTTTGGGCACGAAAGCCGCCGAGGGACGTCATCCGACGCGACTCATCGACCCCCATGCTATGTCGGCACCTCCGACAAGTAACGTGGCGGCCATGACAGTCGTCGACGACACCTACACCGGGCACGTCGAACCGCAGACCGCGTCGCGGCGCACTCTGCCGGGCGCGACCATCATCAAGATGTCGGTCGGCCCGATGGACAACAACGCCTACCTGGTGACGTGTTCCGCGACCGGCCAGACCCTGCTCATCGACGCCGCCAACGACCCCGAGCTGCTCGTCGACCTGGTGCGGTGAATACGCACCCAAACTGGACCTGATCGTCACCAGCCACCAGCACTTCGACCACTGGCAGGCGCTCGAGGCCGTGGCCGAGGCCACCGGCGCTCCGACCGCCGCCCACCAGCTCGACGCCGAGCCGCTGCCGGTCAAGCCGGACCGCTTCCTGGCCGGCGGTGACACCATCGCCGTCGGCGACCTCACGTTCGACGTGATCCACCTTCGCGGCCACACACCGGGCTCGGTGGCGCTGGCACTGCGGCCGGCCGCCGACCGCACCGCCACCCAACTGTTCACCGGTGACTGCCTGTTCCCCGGCGGCGTCGGAAAGACCTGGGAGCCAGGCGGTTTCGAGGAGCTCCTCGGGGACGTCACCAGCCGGGTGTTCGACGTCTACGGCGACGACACCGTCGTCTACCCGGGCCACGGCGACGACACCACGGTCGGCGCCGAGCGGCCGCATCTTCGGGAGTGGCGCGACCGCGGTTGGTGACCTGGAGTTGCGGCGACACGTTGGGAGCCCGGTGTCAGCGGGCCACCGCGTCCACCCCTTGCAGCCAGCGGTCCACGCCCCAGATCGGGTGCCCGTGAGTCGAGATGATCAGCTCAGGTTCGAGCTCGGCAAGCCGCCTGCGCGACTCGATGGCCGCCGCAGGGTCGTAGTCAAGCATTCCCGGAAGTCTCAACCAGCGGGGATGGCTGGGGTCCTTCGACAGATTGATCGGTCCATCGCCAACAATCAGGGTCCTGTCCGCTTCCCGCCAGAATGCAAGTAGCCCGGGACTGTGACCGGCCTGGAAGACAACGCTGAAGTCACCCACGCTGTCGCCCTGCTGAAGCCGCCGATCCACTGAACGACGGGCATGCCCGAGCGGGGCAATCAAGCGCCGAGCCGCAGCACCGGAGTGCAGAGCGATGTCTCCGTGCTCAAACGCGTCAGCCTCGACCTCGCTCATTGCCAGTGGAGCTCCGGTGTGTTCGCACAACCATGCCGTCGAACCGACATGATCGCCGTGCGCGTGCGTCACGACATGTTCCGCAACACCGCGCCCGTCCAGGAACCGAGCCAGACGCCGCCGCGACCACGGAAATCCAGCATCAACGACGACGTCGCCGTCAGCCCCATCGATCACCACGGTGTTGAACAGCCAGCCGGGAGACAGTGGGCCAGCATGAATCCCGTCAATAACCGTGCGGAGTTGGGCGGACATGGCCCTACCCAATCACGAACCGCCTTCGGGAGTGGCGCGGCCGCGGCTGGTGATTAGTCAGCCGCCGAATGAGAAAGAAATACCCGGGCCACTACGCCACCTGACCGAAGGCTGATTCGCGGGGGGCGCCACTGTCCCCGGGCGAGCCTTGATCGCCACGCTGCCGTTGGTTCGGCAGGTGGAGGTGGTACCCGCATCCTGGCAGCTCGGTAGCGCATCAGCGACGGGCGCGGAAACTCCCAGCGCCGCCGCCACACTCACGAGCAACAGTGCTGACTTGCGTCGCTTGGTCATATGTCTCCCGCCCCGCTCATCCATCAGTGGCAATCCGATATGACAATGGCGGCGGTCGGGCCGAGGGGCGTACCGTTGCCCGCCGCCCGCGCGAAGGCATCGTCACGGGCAGCCTCGACAGTCACCCCGGCACCGCCGGCGACGACGTCGTTGCCGTCGTCGGCAACCGACACGATGCAGAGATTGTCGTTGGTCACCTCATCGCTGGTGCACTCTTGACCACCCGCGCCCTGGCACTGGGCGATCACTCGCGCAGACGCCTCGTCATTGGTGGCGCCGCTCGCCCTGAAGCCCACCAATCCATCGATGAACACACCGGTGCCGACCGCGACGGAGATGTCATTCGATTCCTCGACGACGCCACCCGGCCCGTCTGCCCATGCGTTCCCAGCGGAGATCCCTACCGCGATAACAGCCACTGCCACGAGTGGTGCGATCAAACGGGTACCAGGCATGCCGACTCCTCGATCAGTTCTGACGAGGCTATACCCGAGGCATGCCCGGAGCCGTCGAACAGCGACGTTGGGCACTTCTGGTGCCCTGGCATCGCCGCGCCATGTCCTGTCAACATTCCGACGGCCCACACCGGCCCCGCATCGGGGCTAGTGTCGAGACGTTCAATCGACAATCAGGAGGGCCCGATGGGCTTCGATCCCAAGAATGCACTCAACGCGGCCAAGGACATCGCCACTCACGCCGTGGAGAAGGCCTCAGACATCGTGGAGGACGCCGGCCACATCATGAAGGGCAATGTCAGCGAAGGTGTGAGCGCCATCGTCGAGGACTCCATGGACATCGCTACCCACGCGGTGGACAAGGCGAAAGAGGCGTTCACCGGCAAGGACGACGCCGGCGCCGAGTAGCCCGGACTCAGATCCAGTTCTTGCGCTTGAACACCACGTAGAGCAGGGCCGAGGCGATGAGGATGATCGCCGCGCTGGCGATCACGCCGGCCGTGTCCTGGAATCCCGGGTAGGGCACGTTCTGGCCGTACCAGCCCGTGACGGCCGTCGGCACCGCGATGATGGCCGCCCAGCCGGTGAGCTTCTTCATGATCGTGTTCAGCCGGGCGTCCTGCAGTGACAGGTTCGTCTCGAACACCGTTGTGACCATGTCGCGCAACGACTCCGTCCACTCGGCCGCCCGGATGACGTGGTCGTAGAGGTCTGAGTACCAGCTGTCGAGTTCGATGGTGTCGCCGCGCTCGGCTCGCCGCCGCATGATCGTGTTCACGACCTCCCGCATCGGCAGCACCACCCGGCGAAGCTCGACGAGCTCCTTGCGGATCCGGTAGGTGTCGCGCTGGATCTTGCGGGTCAGCGTGCGTTCGTCGAAGAGGTCGCCCTCGATGTCCTCGATCGCGTCGTCGAGTTGCTGGATGGTGTCGAACTGGCCGTCGACGACGACGTCGAGCAGTCCGTGCAGCAGCGCCGGACTGCCCATCCGCAGCAGATCGGAGTTCTCGTCCCAGCGGCGGATGACTTCCTCGATGTCGAAAACCGGCTTCTGCGGATCGATTTCGTGGCGCACGCTGACAATTCCGCCGTGCAGCACGAAGATCGACACGCGTGCGGTGAGCAGCCGTGACTCGAGGTCGTTCTCGAGTGGCGGTCCCAGTCTCGTGGCGTAGACGGTCAGGAAGGTGTGCGTCGCGTAGCGGGTGGCCTTGGTGCGCTCGGCGTGGGCGACGGTGTCTTCGACGGCGTGCTGATCGAGATCCAGTTCACGGGCGAGTTCACAGAGCACCTCGTGATCGGGGTTGCACAGATCCACCCACAGCAGTGCGCCGTCCTCGTTGAGGTGATGGGAGACGTCACCGAGGGGGAAGTTCTCGGCTTTCAGTTCGCCGTCGAACCACAGCCGGGTTCTGACACCGTCGTTCGAAGGCGCGCTCACAACTGCGGTCTGCTCGAGACCCCGGGACTCAGCCCGTGGTGTGCACGATGAGCACGTCGCTCTTGGAGCGGCGTGCGACGTTGGCCGGCACCGAGCCCAGCAGGCGGCCCGCGATCGTGCTCAGACCCACGTTGCCGACGACCAGGAGGTCCGCGCCGACCTCTTCGGCCAAGTCCACCAGGGCGTCGACGGGAGCGCCGACGATCGCGCGCTCCTCGATGTTCGTCGCACCGGCCTCCTTGGCGCGGTCACGCGCCTCACGCAGGATGGCGTAGATGGGGGCGTTGCCCGCCATCTTGTAGCCCTCGTCCTTCAGGAGGTCAGCCGCGCGAGTGTCCTCGGAGGCAGGGAAGTAAGCGGTCGCCACGATGACCTTCGCATCGGGGCCGGAGGCAAGGTGGCCCGCCCGGTCGACTGCACGCAGCGAGGAATCCGAGCCGTCAGTGCCGACGACCACGGTCTTGTAACCGCCCATCCGTACCCTCCAGTCTTTAATTGCAACGCCATCCGGAACAGTAACGCCTCGACACCTTGCCAGGGCGCGATTCACTTCACGCGGCAAATGCAAAACCTCGCGGCAAGCCACTTTACCGGGCAAAACGGCGCCGTTGGTAGGCCCGTGAGGTTGCCGACAACGACCTGAAATAGAAATCCAGATCGCACCCCATTGATTTTGTCGGCGGCACCACAGAATTCGACCGCATGTGGAGTGTCCGGGCACGCCGCGCGGTGTTCGGCACCGCAGGTTACCGTTTTGCTCACCTACGGACAGGGGTACGGGACAACAGGCGTGAGCATCACCTTTAGGCCAGAGCGGGCCACTGGCGTCGTCGAGCGGTCGGTGGATTCCGCTCGACAGTTCGATGCTGTCGCCGTGGCTGTTCTTGCGGTCGTGGTCAGCGCCGCGGGAGCGGCCCGGCCGTCGCTGTGGTTCGACGAGGCGGCCACCATCTCGGCATCGACCCGCACGGTGCCGGAACTCTGGCGGATGCTGGGCAACATCGATGCCGTCCACGGCCTGTACTACCTGATCATGCACGGCTGGTTCGCAATCTTTCCGGCCACCGAGTTCTGGTCGAGGTTGTCCAGTTCACTGACTGTCGGGGTCGCCGCGGCCGGTGTCGTGGTGCTGGGGCGCCAGCTGTCGACGCGGTCGGTCGCGGTCGCCGCCGGCGTCGTATTCGCCCTGCTGCCACGGGTGACGTGGGCCGGCATCGAAACCCGGTCCTACGCACTATCCATGGTGGCCGGGGTGTGGCTGACGGTGTTGTGCGTATCCGCGGTGCGCCGACACCGGCCGTGGTTGTGGGTGGCCTACGCGGCGCTGCTGGTCACCGGAGCGGTGCTCAACGTCTTCGTTGTGCTGATCGTCGGCGTGCACGCCGTCCTGGTTGCCGTGCTGTCGGACTCGACGCGGGTGCGGGTCTGTTGGGCGGTGGCGGCCGGCACGGCAGTCGCGGCCGTGATCCCGTTCCTGTTCTTCACCCAGACCCAGCTCTTCCAGGTCGGCTGGATCTCCCGGCTCGGCCCGCAGACCGTAGGAAAGGTACTGCAGGAGCAGTACTTCGACCGCTCGCTGCCGGTTGCCGTGTTGGCCGGGCTGCTGTTGGTCGCGGGACTGCTGTGCCGGTCTCGGGCGGCGGTGGTCGCCGGACCTCACGCCGGCCGGCTGGTCGCGGTCACTGCCGCCTGGATAGTGCTGCCCACCCTGGCCCTGATCGTCTATTCCGCGGTGCACCGGCCGATCTACTACCCGCGCTATCTGTCGTTCACCGCGCCCGGGGTCGCCCTGCTGCTCGGGCTGTGCGTCGTTGCGGTGGGCCGGTCCCGTCCCGGAATCGCCGCACTGCTGGTGGTGTTCGCGTTCGCCGCGACGCCGAACTACCTCGCCCAACGCGGCCCGTACGCCAAGGAGAGCATGGACTTCAGCCAGGTGGCCGATGTCATCAGCCGCTACGCGAAACCCGGTGACTGCCTGGTGATGGACAACTCCGCAGCGTGGAAACCCGGGCCGATCAGGCCGTTGATCGCCGCTCGGCCCGCCGCGTTCGCCAAGCTGCACGACTACGGCCGCGGGTTGTCGGCGATACAACGAAACCGGTTGTGGGACGCGCACCTTCCGATCTGGACGTGGGCCGACAAGATGCCGGGCTGCCCGGTGATCTGGACGGTGTCCGAACGCGACAAGACACTGCCCGACCACCAGCAGGGGCCGGCGACGCCGGCGGGCCCCAGACTGGCCCGCGCGATGGCCTACCAGGTGCCCAGCCGGTTCGGCTTCCGCGTGGTGGAACGCTGGCAGTTCAGCTTCGCCCAGGTGACCAAGTCGATCCGGTGACGCTTCAGGTACGACTGCGCGACGGACGCACGGTCGGCTATGCGCAGTACGGCGCACCCGACGGCGTCGTGATCGTCAACGCACACGGCGGTCTGGCCTGCCGGCTCGATGTCGCTTCTGCCGACGATGCAGCGCGCTTGGCCGGTGTTCGGCTGATCTCCCCCGACCGTCCCGGTATCGGCGGATCGGATGCCTGCCCGGGGCGCACCATCCTGGATTGGGCTGACGACGTCCGCGAGGTGATGGACCACCTCGCAGTCGACACCTTCGCCGTCATGGGCTGGTCGATGGGCGGCCAGTACGCGGCCGCGCTCGCGGCTGCAATGCCGGACCAGGGTCAGCCGTCTGGCGATCATCGCCGGTGCGCTGCCGTTGACCGAGCCGGGCGTGTTCGCGAGCCTGCCGCTGATGGATCGGGCCTATACCCGACTGTCCCAGCGCAGCCCTCGCCTGGCCCGGATGTGTTTCCGGACAATGGGTCTCGCTGCCCGCGCGGCACCGGGCCTGTACGGCAGGCTGGCAGCCGCAGAATTGGGCCCAGCCGACGGAAAAGTGTTGCGCGACGAGGGTTTCGACGTCTTCGCCCGGATGTCAGCCGAAGCGCTGCGCCGACCCGACGGTGTGGTCGAGGACTATCGGGCGTGGGTCAGGCCGTGGGGCTTCACTCCCGAGCAGATCGTCGTGCCCGCCGATGTGTGGGCGGGCGAGAACGATCAACTCGTCGACGCCGACTGGCAGCGCGAGCTCGCCAGTCGGTTGCCGGACGCCACGCTGCACACCCGCCCGGGTGGCCACTTCATGGCCCACCTGTACTACCGGGAGATCTTCGAGCGCCTCACCCGGTAGCTCGGCTCAGTCGTCGAACCAGCGACCCGCCTTCGGCAGATCCGCTCCGAGCACCGCGCCTGCGGGCGCACCGGAGACGGTGCCGGCCTTGCTGGCCGACCAGCCGGTGCCGACGCACAGCAGGTCGTGCGGCGCGGAGATGGTGGTCGGCAGCGGGATCCCGAAGCCGGGGATGCCAGGGATGGTGATCTGCGGCGGCGACAGCAGTGTCGCGACGCCCTGGGCGAGTGTCGGAATCACCGCTGCCGGCGGCGTGGGCAGTGTTCCGGCGGCATCCGCGATCGGCGCGGACGGGATCAGGCTGGGCAGCCCGGGCGAGCTGGCGGTCGCACGGACACCGGGAGTCCCGGCGACGGCACCCGGCGGCGTCGCCGGGTAGGCGTCGATGTTGCCGATCGGACTGCCGGGGTTCACCGCGGGCGGGGTCGGGGGAACAGCACCCGTGCTCACGGCCGGTGCGCCGGGGATCGACCGCGGGCGGGGTGGGCGGAATGGCGCCCGTGCTCACGATCGGCGCGCCGGGGACCACCCCGGGCGGGGTGGGCGGAACGGCACCCGTGCTCACGACCGGTGCGCCGGGGACCACCCCAGGCGGCGTCGGGGGAACAGCGCCGGTGCTCACAGCGGGAACGCCCGGAACGCCGGCCGGCGGAGTGGGCAGCCCGGCACCGCCACCACCAGCGGGAAGCGGGGGGACGGCCGCGGGAGGCGCTGGGATGCCGCCACCGCCGCTACCGGCGGCAGCCGCGGGCAGCGCCGCGGGCGGGGCAGGGATACCGGCGGCGGCCTGGGCGATCGCCTCGGCGGGGACACCGGCGTCGGGGCTGATCACTCCCGACGCGTCGGCGATGGGAGCGCCGGCAGCACCGACTCCACCGCCGCCACCAGCACCGGCTCCCCCGGCACCACCGGCGCCGGGAAGTGCCGCCTCGGCGAGTTGGCCTGAGCTGTCGGACAGCGCGGCACCGGGCACCGCACCAGCCGAGGCATCGGCGATCGCGTCGGCGGGAACGGCGGCGGCCGGGGGAAGACCCGCGCCCTCACCACCGCCGAGCGGAACGTTGGGCACACCGGCGGGCGGGGTGGGCACACCGGCTCCGCCGCCACCGCCGGGGCCGCCGGGCACAGCAGCGGGCGGGGTCGCAGCGGCGTCGACCACCGGAGCACCCGGGGTGCCAGGCACCGCAGCAGGCGGAGTCGCAGCGGCGTCGACCACCGGAGCACCCGGGGTGCCAGGCACCGCAGCAGGCGGAGTCGCAGCAGCGTCGACCACCGGAGCACCCGGAGTGCCAGGCACCGCAGCAGGCGGAGTCGCAGCGGCGTCGACCACCGGAGCACCCGGTGTCCCAGGCACCGCAGCAGGCGGAGTCACGCCACCCTCGACAACCCCACCACCAGGAGTCCCGGGCACGGCGGCAGGAGGAGTCGGCAGACCCTCGACCGACGCGGTGGCGGGAGCGCCGGGTACCACGGCGGGAACGCCGGGTGCACCTGCGGCCACCGGAACGCCCGGGGCGCCGGGCACCGCGGCGGGCGGGGTGCCCAAGCCGGGGATCGACGCGGCGCTGGGGACACCGGGCAGGGTCAGCGGCGATGTCCCTGGGACGTCGAGCATGCCGCCGCCGAGCGGCACGCCCGGCACCGAAAGCGGGGGCGGCGGCAGGGTTGCGGCCGAATCCGACACGGCTGCACCGGGATTGGCGACCGGCGGAAGCGGCGGGGTCTCGACTGAGGCGGCAGCGGGGACACCGGGTGCGCCGACGGGCGGAGCTCCCGGCGTCGCGACGGAAATCGGCACCTCGGCCCCGGGAATGTCGACCGGCGGCACCGGCGGTGTGTCGACCGCGGCAACGGCAGGCGCACCCGGTACCTCAACGGGCGGCACCGGCGGCGTCGCGGCGGCCTCTGGCACTACACCGCCGGGGACACCGGCGGGCGGAAGCGGCGGAGTGACGACCTCGTCGCCGATCGGAACACCCGGCACCGCGGCGGGCGGTCCGCCCGGGACGTCGACTCCCCCGCCGACAGGCACGCCGGGAACACCGGCGGGCGGCCCCGGCGGGACTACGGCAGCCCCGGGAAGGGGGGCACCGGGGACGGCGGCGGGCGGAGCGGGCAGCGCGCCGGCGGCATCGGCGATGGGCGCGCCTGCGGCCGGGCGGCGGGGCGGCAGCGCGCCGGCGGCATCGGCGATGGGCGCGCCTGCGGCCGGGCTGGCGGGGCAGGCAGCGCGGCGGCGGCATCGGAGACTGCCGCGCCCGGGGCGCCTGCGCCAAGAGCACCTGCGGCGGCGGCGGCGTCAGCGACGGGGGCGCCGACGGCTGCGGCGCCGCCACCCTCACCGGCACCGGCACCGGCACCCGCACCAGCGGCACCCAGTTCGGCCCCGGCCTGCAGGCCGGCTGCCGCGTCGGCGACAGGAGCTGCCAGCGGACCCGCACCGGCCCCGGGCAGCGCGGCCGCCGCATCGGCGACCGGGGCACCCGCGATGCCTGCCGGCGGAGCCACGGCACCGGCCGGCGGAGCAATGACACCGGCAGGCGGAGTCGGCACACCGCCGACGAGCCCTCCCGGCGGGGTGCCTGGCACGGCTGCGGGCGGGGTGGTCAGCCCGCCGACCGTGCCGCCGGGCGGAGTGCCCGGGATCGCGGCGGGCGGCGTGGCGGTTCCCCCGCCGACGCCGGTCCCCGGCACGCCGGGCACAGCGGCGGGCGGTGTCGGCACACCACCGACCACGCCGGTCCCGGGCGCACCGGGGACCGAGGCGGGCGGAACAGCGGCGCTGGCCACCGAGTGGGTGCCTGCCGCGCCGGGCGCGGAGGCCGGCGGGATCTTGATGGTCCCGGGGACGGTCGCCGGCGGAACCGGGCCGCCGGCCACCGGGGGGCTGTTGGTGAAGATCGACGCGGCCGCGGCCGGGACGCCGTCTTGAAGGTTGGGCGGGCTGGTGGCGACTTGCTGGAGGATGTTCACGCACGGCACACCGGGACTGCCGAGGTCGGCAATCGCGCGGGGACTGAACAGCGGCGCAGTCCAGAAAAACCCCGCAGTCGCCATAGCGGTGACGGCCGCTACGCGATGGGTGGTCCGAGACATGGTTCCCCCGTTCTTGTGGTGAGGTCTGACGGGAAAACTACAGACGTGTAAGTAAATTCCGGCAGTGCCCTCCGGGGGGTTATCGAACTGTTGCTAAGCGGTGCTGCCGCAGTTACACCGGCCGTCCCCCGACATGTCGGGGGACGGCTGGTGAAAGTGGAGCGAGTGACGGGATTCGAACCCGTGTAAACGGCTTTGCAGGCCGGTGCCTAGCCACTCAGCCACACCCGCATCGTTCGGTCACGATTCCAGCACAACCCGATAGCGCCGCAGGCTTTCCCTCAGCGTGATCTCTAGGTGGACCGGCGTCGCGGCGAATACCGTGTCGGCATGCAGACCTGGTTGGCCGATCCGTCCCTGCTCGGCGGACCCGGACAGGGCAGCCGGCAGATCGTCGAGCTGCTGATCGCCTTCGGGCTGACCGCGCTGATCGGGCTGGAACGGGAGGTCCACGGCAAGAGCGCCGGACTGCGCACCCAGGCGATCGTCGGCACGGCGTCCGCCCTGATCCTCATCGTCAGCAAGTACGGGTTCTTCGACGTCCTCAGCCCCGGAACCGTGGAGGTCGACCCGTCGCGGGTGGCGGCCCAGATCGTCTCGGGCATCGGATTCCTCGGTGCGGGCCTGATCATCACCCGGCAGGGAGCGGTGCACGGGCTGACCACGGCCGCGGCGATCTGGGAATGCGCGGCCATCGGCATGGCCGCCGCCGCCGGCCTGGTGAAGCTGGCCATCGTCGTGACGATCCTGCACTTCGTGATCGTTCTCGGCTTCACCCCGCTGACCAAACGCCTGACCGCGCGACTGTCCGGCTCGGTGCGGCTGCACATCACCTACGAGCAGAACCGCGGGGTGATCGGCCGCATCCTGCACGCCTGCGACAAACACCAGTGGGCGCTGTCGGAGCTCAACAGCGATCCCGACGGCGGTGTCCTGCTCACGCTGACCGGGGCCGGAATTCGGCACGCGCCCAGCGCGGTCGCCGGCGTGGACGGCGTCACGAGCGTTCGCCGCATGGACGACAACACCGACTAACCGTTGACCGGGACCTGACCGCGTCCGGCGCGGTAGGACGCCACGACCCCGACCGCGGCGAACGCCGCGAACACCCCGAACGTCCACCGGCCCGCGGTGGCGTCGACGGAGTCTCGCAGGTTCACCACCACGCCGGCCAGCCCGGCGCCGAAGGCCCCGCACATCAACTGGACGGTGTTGATCGCCGCGGCTGCGACCGCCTGCTCGGCGGGGTCGTCGACGACCGAACCCATCGCCCACGCCGACAGGTGCGGCCACGCGATCCCGATGCCCGCACCGGTGATCACCAGCGCCAGCGCCCAGATCACGACGTATCCCATTGAGGCACCGCTCTTCTGGTATGCCGCCGCGATGGTCAGCCCGGTGGCCATCACCAGCGGGGCCACCGCCACCAGTCGCACCGTGGCGCGGACGTTGGTGACCGACGCGCTGGCGATCTCACCGACGGTCCAGCCCACCGACAGCGCCGCGCCCAGGAAGCCGGCGACGACGGGCGCCAGCGCCCCGAGGCGCTGACCGAACAGCGGCACGTACATGTCGACCATGGTCGCGGCCATCAGCAGACCCAGCGTGGCGTAGATCCACTTCAGTGGTCCCGGCCCAAATGCACTGCGCGGCAACACCGCAGCCTCGACGCGCCGGTCGACGGCGATGAACGCCACCACCAGAACAACCCCGACCGCCAGCAGGCCGGCGGTGACGGCGGCGTTGCGCGGTATCGCGGCCACACTGACCGCGAGCGCCGCCACGCCGAGCAACAGCAGCGACCACACCGGAATCCGGCGACCCGCCGAACTGTCGTCGGCCGCGGGTGCGCGCGCGGGCAGCGCGATCGGCACCAGCACGCACATCGCCACGGCAAGCGCCGCCAGAATCCCGAATCCGCCTCGCCACAAACCGAATTGGGCAAACAAGCCGCCGGTGGTGGGACCGATCAGCGTGCCGATCCCCCACATCGCCGACACCACCGCCGAGGCGCGCGTCCACAGCCGGTCGGGCAGCGCGGCACTGATCACCGCGTAACCCAGGCCGGCCAGCAGACCACCGGCCAGGCCCTGCACCACCCGGCCGACCAGGAGCAACTGCATGGTCGGGGCCAGCGTGCACAGCGCGCTGCCGACGCTGAACGACAGCAGCGCACCCAGGTATGACCAGCGCGGCCCGAACCGCGTCAGCACCGGCCCCACCGTGGTGGCCGACACCACCGAGGACACCAGGTAGACCGTCGTCACCCAGGCGTACAGCCGCTCGCCGCCGATGTCGGCGACCGCGCTGGGCAGCAGACTCATCGTGATGAACTCGTTGATGGCGTAGATCGCCACCCCGCCCGCCAAGACAGTTGTGGCACCGCCGTAGTCGCGGCCCAGCAGCTCGCGCCAACTGCCCGCGGCCGACGCCGTCGTCCCGGTCATGTGCATCACCGTAGAGGCTCAACCGCGGTTGAGCTCAAGCCGGTCGCCGCGGCTACTTCAGGCCGGCGGCGTCCATGCCGCGCAGCTCCTTCTTCAGGTCGGCGATCTCGTCGCGGATCCGGGCCGCCAGCTCGAACTGCAGATCGCGCGCCGCCGCCATCATCTGGGCGGTCAGGTCCTTGATCAGATCGGCCAGCTCGGCACGCGGCATGTTCGAGGTGTCGCGGCCTTCGATGATGCCCGCGCTCACCGCCCGGCCCGGCTCACCCTGCGCGCGCCGGCCCCGGGAGGAGTTGCGGCCCGAGCCGCCGACGTCGACGGTCGCGTCGGTGTCGTCGGCCTCGCTGTAGACCTGGTCGAGGATGTCGGCGATCTTCTTGCGCAGCGGCTGCGGGTCCACGCCGTGCGCCTCGTTGTACTCGACCTGCTTTGCCCGGCGGCGGTCGGTTTCGTCGATGGCTTCGCGCATCGAGTCGGTGATCTTGTCGGCGTACATGTGCACTTCGCCGGACACGTTGCGGGCCGCGCGGCCGATGGTCTGGATCAGGCTGCGGGTGGAGCGCAGGAACCCCTCCTTGTCGGCGTCGAGGATGGACACCAGCGACACCTCGGGCAGGTCGAGACCCTCGCGCAGCAGGTTGATGCCGACGAGCACGTCGTATTCGCCCAGCCGCAGCTGGCGCAGCAGTTCGACCCGGCGCAGGGTGTCCACCTCGGAGTGCAGGTAGCGCACCCGGATGCCGAGCTCGAGCAGGTAGTCGGTGAGGTCCTCGGCCATCTTCTTGGTCAACGTCGTCACCAGCACGCGCTCGTCGCGCTCGGCACGGGCCCGGATCTCCCCGATCAGGTCGTCGATCTGGCCCTTCGTCGGCTTGACCACGACCTTCGGGTCGACCAGACCGGTCGGGCGGATCACCTGCTCGACGAACTCGCCGCCGGTCTGACTCAGCTCGTACGGGCCGGGCGTGGCCGACAGGTAGACCGTCTGCCCGATCGCGGTCGGCGAACTCCTCCCAGGTCAACGGCCGGTTGTCGACGGCCGAGGGCAGCCGGAAGCCGAACTCCACCAGGTTGCGCTTGCGGGACATGTCGCCCTCGTACATGCCGCCGATCTGCGGCACGGTGACGTGCGACTCGTCGATGACCATCAAGAAGTCCTCGGGGAAGTAGTCCAGCAGCGTGGCCGGCGCCGACCCGGCCGGCCGGCCGTCGATGTGCCGCGAGTAGTTCTCGATGCCCGAGCAGAACCCGACCTGGCGCATCATCTCGATGTCGTAGTTGGTGCGCATCCGCAGCCGCTGGGCCTCCAGCAGCTTGCCCTGGTTCTCCAGTTCGGCCAGCCGCTCGGCCAGTTCCAGCTCGATGGTCGAGATCGCCTGCGCCATCCGCTCCGGGCCTGCGACGTAGTGGGTGGCCGGGAAGATCCGCAGCGAGTCGACCTTGCGGACCACGTCCCCGGTCAGCGGGTGCAGGTAGTACAGCGCCTCGATCTCGTCGCCGAAGTACTCGATCCGGACGGCCAGTTCCTCGTAGGACGGGATGATCTCGACGGTGTCGCCGCGCACCCGGAACGAGCCGCGGGTGAACGACATGTCGTTGCGGCTGTACTGCACGTCGACCAGCAGCCGCAGCAGCCCGTCGCGCGGCACCTCGCTGCCGACCTGCAACTCGACCGACCGGTCCAGGTAGGACTGCGGGGTGCCCAGGCCGTAGATGCACGACACCGACGCGACCACCACCACGTCGCGCCGGGACAGCAGACTCGACGTCGCCGAGTGCCGCAGCCGCTCGACGTCGTCGTTGATCGAGCTGTCCTTCTCGATGTAGGTGTCGGTCTGGGCGATGTACGCCTCGGGCTGGTAGTAGTCGTAGTAGCTGACGAAGTACTCGACGGCGTTGTGCGGCAACATCTCTCGCAGCTCGTTGGCCAGCTGGGCGGCCAGCGTCTTGTTCGGCGCCATCACCAGCGTGGGCCGCTGCAGCCGTTCGATGAGCCAGGCCGTGGTCGCCGACTTGCCGGTGCCGGTGGCGCCGAGCAGCACGACGTCGCGCTCCCCCGCCCGGATCCGCCGCTCCAGCTCCTCGATGGCGGCGGGCTGGTCCCCGGCCGGCTGGTGCGGGCTGACCACCTCGAACCGGGCACCGGCACGCACCACGTCCTCGACCGCGCGGTACTCCGAGTGCGCGACGACTGGGTGTTCGGTAGCGAAAGCCATGTGTCCAGGTTAAGCATCGCCACCGACATGTTCATTCCGCGGCCGATCCGCACGGGCCGTTACGCTGGCGCGGTGTCCGAACCGCTGCGGATGGGCCTGCGAGTCCTCGGTTTGCTGCTGCTGATCGTGAGCCTGTGCTGCCTGGTCGCCCTGGTCTGGCCCGGCCCGCGCGCCGTGGCCGAGGCGATGGGCATGAGCTGCGCCAATGACCGTCACGGGTCGAACTATCAGTGCACCTGGTGGGATGCCGCCGACGTGCTGATCACCGCCTTCGGGGTGTCTCTGGTCGCCGGGTTCGTGCTCCGCCTGCTGACCCGCCCCGCCGGCAAGGGTCCACGCACCCTCGACCTGCGCTGGTTGCGCCGGCGGTGACCGCCCACGTGCACCCCCCGAAGCGGGAGAGCTTCGACGTCGCCGCGGGAACGAACACCGACAACAAGGGGATCGTGCGCGCGGTCGACGAGTACGTCGTGCGTCCGTGGGGCCTCTACATGGCCCGCCCCACCCCCGGCCGCGTCCAGTTCCACTACCTCGAGTCGTGGCTGCTGCCGTCGCTGGGGATCCGCGCCAACGTCTTCCACTTCAACCCCGGCTACGAGCGCGAACAGGACTACTACCTCGACATCGGCGACGTCACGGCCGGGGACACCGTCTGGCACACCGAGGACCACTACATCGACCTGGTCGTGCACACCGGGCAGCGCACCGAACTGCTCGATGCCGACGAGTTGCTCGAGGCGCACCGCCACGGCCTGGTGAGCACCGCGACGGCCGAGTCGGCGATCCAGCGGGCGATGGCCGCCGTCGACGGGCTGGCCCGCCACGATCACGACCTCAATGCCTGGCTGGCAGCTCACGGCATGGACCTCTCCTGGCGCTAGCGACTCGACGCCGAACAGGTAATCTCGCTAAGCATGAGCCTCAGCAAGCGCCGCTGGCTGGCTGCGGCGGTAGGTGCGATCGTGGTCGCGGGGTCTCAGTTGACTGTGATCCCGGCGCAGGCCGATCCTGAGCCGCCGCCGGCCCCGGCCCCGCCGTCCATCGGATGATGGGCTGCAGCACAACGTGACCTACCGCGCACGGGCCGACGGCACCTCGCGCGGTGCGGTCGTCGCCTACAAGATCGACGACAACAACGTCAACAGCGAGCAGCCCACGCTGCTGCCCGGCGTCACGTTCGAGGTCAACACGGTGCTGACCGACCCCGAGCAGGCCGGCATGGAGATCTCCATCGAGTGGCCGTACGGGTCGAATCTGCACTGCGAGATCCTGGTGGACGACCAGATCGTGGCGCAGGCCGACCAGTTCATCGCACCGCGGCTGTTCCACCCGAAGGACGACCCGCTGTACGGCACGCTGCAGTGTGGCGCGCCGCTGGACGTGCCCAATCCGGCGGAGCCGGCGCCGGCGAACGCGCCCGACGCGGCCGCCTGAGGACTCAGGGCCGCCAACCGGTGCGCGTCGGCCCATGCCCACGCCCGCCGGTAGGCGTCGAGGAACCACGGCTCCTTGGCGTCGGCGTAGCGCGCGACGTCGTCGTGCCGGGCAGCGGACCGCTTGACCGCGAGGTAGTCGGCCCGCACTCCCGGGTTGGCGGCCAGCCAGTCGACGAACAACAACGCGAACTGCTGGTTGGGCCAGCCGGCCACCCGGATGTGGATGTTGGTCGGCCTGCCCGGATCGCCGGAGGCGTGAAAACGCTTGTGCCACAGAGTCGTATCGCTGCGGTGGTCGAACTCCGGGTCGGTGCTGCGGGCGTCGGGCTTCGGCACGTCGGAGGTGATCGCCTCGACCCGCGGATAACCGGCGCGCAGCAGGTCCTCGGTGAGTTCGTCGGCGACCTCGGGCGAGGCGACCGTCACCTGCACGTCGATCACGTCCTTGGCGTCCATACCGGCCACCGCGGTCGACCCGATGTGGTCGATGCGGACGGCACGGTGCCCGCAGGTGGTGTTCAGCCGTGCCACGATCCGCCGCGCCTGGTCCGGCCACGTCGGGTCGGCGGGGACCAGTCCGGCGGCGCCGCGCACCGGTGTACGGGTGGTCAGGTTGTGCGCGAACGGCAGAATCCGCTGGTACCAGAGTTCGCGGGCCTTCTCGACCAGCTCGCCCTCGGTACCCGCGTTGTCCAGCCACACGTCGGCGACCTGACGGCGCTGCTCCTCGGTGGCCTGGGCGGCGATGCGGGCCCTGGCGTCGGCCTCGGTGAATCCGCGGTGCTCGATGAGCCGCTTCACCCGGACGTCGGGATCGGCGTTGACGATGACCACCAGCGGGAACATCGGCGCCATCTGGGACTCCACCAGCAGCGGGATGTCCTCGACGATCACCGCATCCTCGCCGGCCGCGGCGATCAGCTCGGAGCGGCGGTGCGCCACGAGCGGATGGACGATCCCGTTGAGCGTCTGGCGCTTGTCCTCGTCGCTGAACGCGATCGCGGCCAGCGCCGGGCGGTCCAGTGCGCCGTCGGGCCGCAGGATGTGCGCGCCGAACGCGTCGACGAGCTTGGACAGGCCCTCGGTCCCGGGTTCGACGACCTCACGGGAGATGACGTCGCCATCGACGACGATGCCGCCGCACTCCGAGAACGTGGCCGACACCGTCGACTTACCGGCGCCGATACCGCCGGTCAATCCGATACGCAGCATGTCTTCACTCCTCAGAAACGAAACCGCGCAGGAAGCCCGAAGACTTCCTGCGCGATTCCAATCTCGATACGTGAGCGGTTAGGCGTTGCCCGCCAGCTTCTCCCGCAGGGCCGCGAGCTGGGCGTCGCTGGCCAGCGAACCGCCGGCCGACTCCCCCGAGCTCGAAGACGACGACGACGACGAGCCGTTGCCGGCAGGACGCTCGGCAGCTTCGGCCTCGGCCTTGGCGAACTTCTCCATCTGCGTGGTGTGCATCTTGTGGCGCTGCTCGGCCTCGGCGTAGCGGGCCTCCCACTCGGTGCGCTGCTTGTCGAAGCCTTCGAGCCACTCGTTGGTCTCGGCGTCGAAGCCCTCGGGGAAGATGTAGTTGCCCTGCTCGTCGTAGCTGTCGGCCATGCCGTACTTGCTGGGGTCGAACTCCTCGGTGTAGTCCTCGTTGGCCTGCTTGAGGCTCAGCGAGATCCGGCGGCGCTCCAGGTCGATGTCGATGACCTTGACCATGGCGTCGTCGCCGACCGCCACGACCTGATCCGGCACCTCGACGTGGCGCTCGGCCAGCTCGGAGATGTGCACCAGGCCCTCGATGCCCTCCTCGACGCGGACGAACGCACCGAACGGCACCAGCTTGGTGACCTTGCCCGGCACGATCTGACCGATCGCGTGGGTGCGGGCGAAGTGCCGCCACGGGTCTTCCTGAGTCGCCTTGAGCGACAACGAAACCCGCTCGCGGTCCATGTCGACGTCGAGCACCTCGACGGTGACCTCGTCGCCCACATTGACAACCTCGGACGGATGGTCGATGTGCTTCCAGGACAGCTCGGAGACGTGCACCAGGCCGTCGACCCCACCGAGGTCGACGAACGCGCCGAAGTTGACGATCGAGGACACCACACCCTTGCGGATGGCGCCCTTGGTCAGCTGGTTGAGGAACTCGCTGCGGACCTCGGACTGGGTCTGCTCGAGCCACGCGCGGCGGGACAGGACCACGTTGTTGCGGTTCTTGTCCAGCTCGATGATCTTGGCCTCGATCTCCTTGCCGATGTACGGCTGCAGATCGCGGACGCGCCGCATCTCGACCAGCGATGCGGGCAGGAAGCCGCGCAGGCCGATGTCGAGGATCAGGCCGCCCTTGACGACCTCGATGACGGTGCCCTTGACGGCCTCGTCCTTCTCCTTGAGCTCCTCGATGGTGCCCCAGGCGCGCTCGTACTGGGCGCGCTTCTTGGACAGGATCAGGCGGCCTTCTTTGTCCTCCTTGGTGAGGACGAGGGCTTCGATCGCGTCGCCGACGGACACAACCTCATTGGGGTCGACGTCGTGCTTGATCGAAAGCTCACGGGAAGGGATGACACCTTCGGTCTTGTAACCGATGTCGAGCAAAACCTCGTCCCGGTCGACCTTGACGATCGTCCCCTCGACGATGTCGCCATCGTTGAAGTATTTGATGGTTTTGTCGATGGCGGCGAGAAAGTCCTCAGCCGAGCCGATGTCGTTGATGGCTACTTGCGGCGAGGTGATGGTGGGACTTGGCATATTGTTGGGTTGCTCCGGACAGGGTCGCTCGTAGGGACAGTGTTCTGGTGATGTACCCGCAGAAGAGCGCACAGGTACCGACAAAGCCTACTCGACTGGGCACACGCTGGACAAACTCGGGTTCGGCCCGGCCCACCCGGCGATTACTCTCCTCTGGTGTCCTACGCCACCATGCCGCCGTTCCCGCGTCCCGTGCGAAAAGTCGGAGCACCCCTGGCGGTCATCATCACCTTCGGCACCATCGCCGGGCTGATCCTGATCCTGCTGACGGCGGTCAACCCGGTCGGAACGACGATCGGTTTCGTCCTGTCCACGGTGGCGATGACCCTGGTGCTGCTGTGTCTACCTGTGGCTGGACCGATGGGAGCCCGAACCGCCCCGGCTGCTGGTGCTGGCGTTCCTGTGGGGCGCGTCGGTGGCGATCCTGGTGTCGGTGGTGCTCGAGCTCATCGTCGAGTCGGCGGTCAACGCGGGCCAGTCGGAGACCAGCTTCTTCACCGTGGCCGTCGCGGCGCCGGTGATCGAGGAGGCCGCCAAGGGCCTGTTCCTGCTGTTGATGATGACCGGGGCGCGGCGCAACGAGCTCAACTCGCTGACCGACTGCCTGGTGTACGCCGGCGTGACGGCGGTGGGCTTCGCCTGGGTGGAGGACATCTTCTACATCGCCAACGGCGAGACGCTGGCCAGCTCACTGGTCACCGCCGCGATGCGCCTGATCATGGCGCCGTTCGCCCATCCGCTGTTCACCACGTTCACCGGTATCGGGGTGTATTTCGCTCTGCAGCAACGCAATACGTGGGCCAAGGTCGGGTTACGTCGCTTGGGCTTCGCCGCCGCGGTGATCATGCACGCATTGTGGAACGGCTCGGCACTGGTGGGTCCGGGTGCCTACTTCGGGCTGTACGTGGTGTGGATGATGCCGATCTTCTTCCTGGCCATCGTGCTGGCGGTCCGCAGCCGGCGGCGCGAGCAGAAGATCGTCGCCGAGAAGCTGCCGGGCATGGTGGCCGCGGGCCTGGTGACACCGGCCGAGACGGCGTGGCTGGGCTCGATCAAGACCCGCAAGCAGGCGGTGGTGGCGGCCAGAGGCTTCGGCGGCAGGCAAGGCGGTATCGGGGTGAAGAAGTTCGCCCACCAGGTGATCGAGCTGGCTTTCGTGCGCGACCGCATCGAGCGCGGCTTCGGCGACGAGCGGGTGTTCGCCCTGCAGCAGCGAGGAGGTCGACGACGTGGTCGCGGCCCGCGCCGCGGCCGGCCCGGCCCTGCACTGGCTGAACGCAGCCGCGTACCGAGCGCGCACTGAGCGCGAACGTGCGCGTAAGCTCGCGATGCCGTGAGTGCGCCGACTCGACGCTCGCGGGCGTCAGTGCGCCGCCGTATCCCAGCTGCGGCCGTAGCCGACCGACACCTCCAGCGCCACGTCGAGCGGGTAGGCCCCGCCCATGTTCTCGCGCACCAGCGCCTCGACGGTGTCCCGCTCCCCGTCGGCGACCTCGAGCAGCAGCTCGTCGTGCACCTGCAGCAGCATCCGTGACTTCAGCCCGGCGTCCTTGATCGCCTGCCACACGTTGATCATCGCCACCTTGATGATGTCGGCGGCACTGCCCTGGATCGGGGCGTTGAGCGCCGCCCGCTCGGCGGCCTCGCGGACCTGCCGGTTGCTGCTGTCGAGCTCCGGCAGGTAGCGCCGCCGGCCCAGCACCGTCGAGGTGTAGCCGTCCTTGCGGGCCTGGTCGACGACGTCCATCAGATAGTCGCGCACCCCGCCGAACCGGGAGAAGTACGCCTCCATCTGGACCTTGGCCTCTTCGGTGGAGATCTTCAGCTGGGCCGCCAGACCGTAGGCGCTCAGCCCGTAGGCCAGGCCGTACGACATCGCCTTGACCCGGCGGCGCAACTCGGGCGTCACCTCGTCGATCGGCACGCCGAACGCCCGGGACGCGACGAAGGAGTGCAGGTCCTCCCCGGTGCGGAACGCCTCGATGAGGCCTTCGTCCTTGGACAGGTGCGCCATGATCCGCATCTCGATCTGGCTGTAGTCGGCGGTCATCAGTTCGGCGTAGCCGTCGCCGACGACGAACGCGTCGCGGATCTGGCGGCCGGCGTCGGTGCGGATCGGGATGTTCTGCAGGTTCGGTTCGGTCGACGACAGCCGGCCGGTGGCGGCGATGGTCTGGTTGAACGTGGTGTGGATGCGACCGTCGGCGGCCACCGACTTCAGCAGCCCGTCGACCGTGACCTTCAGCCGGGTGGCGTCGCGGTGGGTCAGCAGGTGCTCGAGGAACGGATGCCCGGTCTTGTCGAACAGCGACTGCAGCGCGTCGGCATCCGTGGTGTAGCCGGTCTTGGTGCGCTTGGTCTTCGGCATGCCGAGCTCGTCGAACAGCACCACCTGCAACTGCTTGGGCGAGCCGAGGTTGATCTGCTTGCCGATCACCGCGTACGCCGCGTCGGCCGCCTCGCGGATCTGGTCGCCGAACTCGCGCTGCAGGGTGTCCAGCTTCTCCAGATCGACGGCGATGCCGGCCGCTTCCATGCCGGCCAGCACCGACTGCACCGGCAGTTCCATCTCGCCCAGCAGCGAGGAGGAGTCGATGCGGGTCAGCTCCTCGTCGAGGGCGTCGGCCAGGTCGGCGACGGCGCGGGCCCGCAGGATCAGGGTCTGCACCGCCTGGTCGTCGACGCCGTCGGTGTCGTCGAGCAGCGAAAGTTGTTGCTGCTCAGGGTTGTCGGCGCGCAACTCCCGGCGCAGGTACCGCAGCGAGAGGTCGTCGAGCGCGAAGCTGCGCTGCCCCGGCCGCACCAGGTAGGCCGCCAGCGCGGTGTCGGAGGTGACGCCGTCCAGCGCCCAGCCCCGCCCGGCCAGGTCGTGCATGGCGATCTTGGCCTCGTGCAACGCTTTTGGCGTCCCGGAGTCGGCCAGCCAGGAAGCCAGCGCGGATTCGTCCTCGGGGGTCAGCGTGGTGGTGTCGATGTAGGCGCCGTCGCCGTCGGCGGTGGCGACGGCCAGTGCGGTGGCGTCGCCGTCGTAGACCGCGTGGGTGCCGACGACCGCGAGGCCGGAGCGGCGTCCGTCGCTGGCATGCTCGGCCAGCCAGGCCGCCACGGTGCCGGGTTCGAGCGCCCCGCCGCGGACGTCGAAGCCCTCGTCGACCTCGGGTTCGACGGCGGCCGAGCGTGTCGAACAGCCGGTCGCGCAGCACCCGGAACTCGAGGTCGTCGAACAGCCGGTGGATCTGGTCGCGATCCCACGGCAGCAGCCGCAGGGTGTCGGGGGTCTGGGCCAGCGGGACGTCCTTGACCAGTTCGGTGAGATCGCGGTTGAGCACCACGCTGGACAGGTTCTCCGCGCAACGCGTCTCCGACCTTGCCGCGCACCGACTCGACGTTGTCGACGAGGCCCTGCAGCGAGCCGTATTCGACGATCCACTTGGCCGCGGTCTTCTCCCCCACGCCCGGGATGCCGGGCAGGTTGTCGCTGGGGTCGCCGCGCAGCGCCGCGAAGTCCGGGTACTGCGTCGGGGTCAGCCCGTACTTCTCCACCACCGCGTCGGGGGTGAACCGGGTGAGGTCGCTGACGCCCTTGCGCGGGTAGAGCACCGTCACGTCGGGGCTGACGAGTTGCAGTGCGTCGCGGTCGCCGGTGACCACCAGGACCCGGTAGCCCTCCTGCTCGGCCTGGGTCGCCAGCGTGGCGATGATGTCGTCGGCTTCGAAGCCGGGCTCGGCCAGCACGGTGATGCCCAGCGCGTCGAGCACCTCCTTGGTGATGTCGATCTGGCCGCGGAACTCGTCGGGGGTGGCCGACCGGCCGGCCTTGTACTCCGGATACTTCTCCGACCCGGAAGGTCTGGCGCGAGACGTCGAACGCGGCGGCGATGTGGCTGGGCTGCTCGTCGCGCAGCAGGTTGATCAGCATGGCGGTGAATCCGTACACCGCGTTGGTGGTCAGCCCGTTCTTGGTCTTGAAGTTCTCGGCGGGCAGTGCGTAGAAGGCGCGGTAGGCCACCGAATTGCCGTCCAACAGCATCAGAGTGGGCTTCTGGTCCGTCGCGCTCGCTGTCACGCGCCTAACTCTATGCACCGCCGCCGACACCCTGGCAGCGGTGCCATGCCCGACGGCGCCGCGATCAGTAGCCCAGCAGCTTGCGGAACTGCTGGCCCACGGCCATCGACTGGCCCATCCGCTGCACCCAGCCGTCGAGTGCGGCCTTGGTGTCGGCCGGGTCCCAGCCGCGCTCCTGGGCCAGGGCGATCATGCCGGCCTCGTCGGTGACCCCGCGGCTCTGCGCGGTGCGGGCGAGGTCGGCGTAGTCCTGCAGCGAAATACCGTTGATGGGTGCCCAGATCGGGTCGTCTGCCGCCACCGAGCGGGTCGACGGGCCACCCAGGATGGCGGGGTCGATCAACCCGGCGCCCTGGACGTGCACTGCGGCGGCGGCGTCCTTGGCTTTCTTGAAGAATCCCATCGTTCGTCTCCGTTCTTCCTGCGGCGGACGTGATGTCCGACGGCTCGGATTCGAGTACACACCCGCCGGTTCCCTACCGATGCCAAACTTCCATGTCCGCAGACTGGAACACGTTTCAGTTTCGCCGTCGAGATCGCATACGATGACCGCGTGCCAGCTTCTCCAGACGCCCCGACCCAACTACCGGCGATCGACGGCTGGTGGGCCAGCGATGACGCGGGGGTAGCCGCATCTGATCGGGGGCAAGTGCCCGAAGTGCGCCACCTACGTGTTTCCGCCGCGGGCCAACAACTGCCCCAACCCGGGCTGCGACGGCGATGTGCTCGATCAGGTGCCGCTGTCGCGGCGGGGAACGTTGTGGAGCTACACCGAAAACCGTTATGCCCCACCGCCGCCGTATCCCTCGCCCGACCCGTTCGAGCCGTTCGCGGTGGCCGCGGTGCGAGTTGGCCGACGAGGGGATCATCGTGCTGGGCAAGGTCGTCGAAGGCACGCTGGCCGCCGACCTGAAGGTCGGCATCGAGATGGAACTGACCACGATGCCGTTGTTCACCGACGACGAGGGCATCGAACGGATCGTCTACGCCTGGAGGATCGCCTGAGACATGAGTCGCTGCGACCTCCGGAACCGGTCTACATCCTCGGCGCGGGCATGCACCCGTGGGGCAAGTGGGGCACGCGACTTCACCGAGTACGGCGTGGTCGCCGCCCGCGCCGCGCTGGCCGAGGCCGGCCTGGACTGGCGCCAGATCCAGCTCGTCGCCGGCGCGGACACCATCCGCAACGGCTACCCCGGCTTCGTGGCCGGCGCCACCTTCGCCCAGAAGCTGGGCTGGACCGGCATCCCGGTGTCCTCCAGTTACGCCGCCTGCGCCTCGGGCTCCCAGGCCCTGCAGTCCGCGCGCGCCCAGATCCTGGCCGGGCTGTGCGACGTCGCGCTGGTCATCGGCGCCGACACCACCCCCAAGGGCTTCTTCGCCCCGGTCGGCGGTGAGCGCCGCAACGACCCGGACTGGCAGCGCTTCCATCTCATCGGCGCCACCAACCCGGTGTACTTCGCCCTGCTCGCGCGCCGCCGGATGGACCTCTACGGCGCCACGCTGGAGGACTTCGCCGCGGTCAAGGTCAAGAACTCCCGCCACGGCCTGAACAACCCGAACGCCCGCTACCGCAAGGAGTCCGCCGTCGAGGACGTGCTGGCCAGCCCGATGGTCGCCGACCCGCTGCGCCTGCTCGACATCTGCGCCACCAGCGACGGCGCGGCCGCCCTGATCGTGGCCAGCAAGGAGTTCGCCGAGAAGCACCTCGGCTCGGTCGCCGGCGTGCCCTCGGTGCGCGCGATCTCGACCGTGCACGCCGAACTACCCGCAGCACCTGCCGGAACTGCCCGACATCGCCACCGATTCCACCGCGACGGTGCCCGCCCCCGAGCGGGCGTTCAAGGACCACATCCTCGACGCCGCCTACGCCGAAGCCGGCATCGGCCCCGAGGACCTGTCGCTGGCCGAGGTCTACGACCTGTCCACCGCCCTGGAACTCGACTGGTACGAGCATCTCGGACTGTGCCCCAAGGGCGAGGCCGAGCAGCTGCTGCGCAGCGGCGCCACCACGGTCGGCGGACGCATCCCGGTCAACCCCTCCGGCGGTCTGGCCTGCTTCGGCGAAGCGATTCCCGCCCAGGCCATCGCCCAGGTCTGCGAACTCACCTGGCAGCTCAAGGGCCAGGCCACCGGCCGTCAGGTCGAGAACGCCACCGTCGGCGTCACCGCCAACCAGGGCCTGTTCGGCCACGGCTCCTCGGTCATCGTCGCCAAGTAGGTGGCCGAGACCGTCATCGTCACCGTCAAGCCCGGCAGCCGCAAGGGCCCGCTGGTCGAGGCCGCCGCCGACGGTGCGTTGACGATCTACGTGCGCGAGCGCGCCGTCGAGGGCAAGGCCACCGAGGCCGCTGCGCGCCTGCTCGCCGAGCATCTGGGCGTGCCGCGCAGTCGGGTGGAACTTGTTGCCGGGGCCACGTCGCGTGTGAAACGCTTCCGCATCACCTGAAGCGAAGGAACCTCATGGACAACGCAGAGCTGGCCCGGCTGTGGGAACGCCACACCGAGCTGGAATTCGAGACGAAGGACGCTGCGGCCACCGTCGCGACGATGACACCGGACAACTACGTCAACCACGTCCCGGTGATGACGGGTGGGCGCGGCACCGCCGAGATGATCGAGTTCTACGGCAAGCACTTCATCCCGAAGATGCCCGCCGACACCACCCTTCGGCTGCTGTCCCGAACCATCGGCGACGATCGGGTGATCGACGAGTTCGTCTTCTCCTTCACCCATGACGTCGAGATGGACTGGATGTTGCCGGGCATCGCCCCGACCGGGCGCAACGGTCGAGATCCCGATGGTGGTCGTCGTGCAGTTCGAGGGCGACAAGATCGCCTGCGAGCGGATCTACTGGGATCAGGCTTCGGTGCTGGTACAACTCGGTCTGCTGGATCCGGGCAGGCTGCCGGTCACCGGCGTCGAGCAGGCCCGCAAGTTCGAGAACTCGGTCTGCCGCCGAACGAGTTGATGGGCGCCGCCTGGCGCGGCTAAGCCACACCGAGGTAGGCCGCGCGAATACTGTCGTCCGCCAACAACTCTCGGGCCGGTCCGCTGCGGGTCACCGTGCCGGTCTCCAGGATGTAGGCGCGATCGGACCGGCTCAGCGCCTGCTGGGCGTTCTGCTCGACGAGCAGCACCGTCGTGCCGGTGGAGTTGATCTCGGAGATGATCTTGAAGATCTGCGAGATCACCATCGGGCGCCAGGCCCATCGACGGCTCGTCGAGCAGCAGCACCCGGGGACGCGCCATCAGCGCCCGGCCGATCGCGAGCATCTGCTGCTCACCGCCGGACAGCGTGCCGCCGACCTGGGTGCGCCGCTCGGCCAGTCGGGGGAAGGTCTCGAGCACCCAGTCCAGCCGCTCGCGGTGCTCGGCCTTGCTGTCGAACTTTCTTCCGTAGCAACCCATTTCGAGGTTCTCCAGAACCGATCATGCCGGGGAAGACGCCGCGGCCCTCCGGCGCCTGGATCAGGCCGTCGATGACCCGCTGGTGGGCCTTGACCCGGGTGATGTCGCGGCCGTCGAACCACACCGAGCCCGACGACAGCGGCCGCAGCCCGGAGATGGCGCGCATCATCGTGGTCTTGCCGGCACCGTTGGCGCCGAGCAGCGTGACCAGCTCGCCCTGCCGCACCTGCAGCGAAACCCCGTGCAGCGCTTCGATTCTGCCGTAGTGCACGACGATGTCGCGCACCTCCAGCAGGACCGGGCGCTCGTCGGACTCAGAGTTCGTCATCGGGCACTCCCAGGTAGGCGGCGATGACGGCCGGGTCCTCGCGGATCTCGGCGGGCAGGCCGTCGGCGATCTTGCGGCCGAACTCCAGCACGACGATCCGGTCGGTGACACCCATGACCAGTCGCATGTCGTGCTCGATGAGCAGCACCGTGTAGCCGTCGTCGCGGATGGCGCGGATCAGGTCGATCAGCGCGGCCTTCTCGCTGGGGTTGAACCCGGCCGCCGGCTCGTCGAGGCACAGCAGCTTGGGTTCGGTGGCCAGCGCGCGGGCGATCTCCAGCCGGCGCTGATCGCCGTAGGGCAGGTTCTTGGCCTTCTCCTCGGCCCGCTCGGCGATGCCGACGAACTGCAGCAGCGCGGCTGCCTTCTCGATGGCCGAGTGCTCCTCGCGACGATGGCGCGGGCTGCGGATCAGCGCGCCGGGGACCGAGGTCTTGTGCCGGGCGTCGGTGCCGACGATGACGTTCTCCAGCGCGGTCATCTCGCCCCACAGCCGGATGTTCTGGAAGGTCCGGGCGATGCCGCGCCGGGTGATCTGGTGGCGCTTGATGCGGCCCAGCGGTGCGCCGTCGAAGGTGACCGATCCCGAGCTGGGCCGGTAGACGCCGGTGATGGCGTTGAAGCAGGTGGTCTTGCCGGCGCCGTTGGGTCCGATCAGCCCGAGGATCTCGCCGCGCTTGATCGAGAAGCTCACCGCGTCCAGCGCGGTGAGGCCGCCGAACTTGACGGTGAGATCGTGGGTCTCCAGCAGCGTTTCGCCCTCGGCGACGTCGCACCTCCCGGTTCAGGGCGGCCAGGTCCTCGTCGATCGGCGATCGCGCGGGTTCGGTCATGCCGCGGCCTTGGTGTCGTCGGCGGCGCCGCAGCAGCTTTCGCGCCGACTTGCCGTAGGCCAGCAGCTGCTGGCGCACCGGGAACAGGCCCTGCGGGCGGAAGATCATCAGCACCACCAGCGCCAGACCGAAGAACAGGTACTTCAGGTCGCCGAGGTTGATGCCCAGGAAGTGCACGCCGAGCAGCCGGTTGGGCAGATACACGATGATGAACGCACCGAAGATGACGCCGAGCTTGTTGCCCTGGCCGCCGAGCACCACCGCGCACAGGAACAGCATCGAGTTGATGATGTTGAACGTCGGCGGCGCCACGTACTGCACCTGCCCGGCGTACAGCGCCCCGGACAGTCCGCCGATCGCCGCGCCGATGACGAAGGCCCACAGCTTGAACCGGAAGGTGTTGACGCCCATGACCTCCGCGGCGTCCTCGTCCTCGCGGATGGCCACCCAGGCGCGGCCGACCCGGCTGCGTTCGAGGTTGCCGACGAGCAGCAGGATGCCCACCATGAGGATCAGCCCCAGCCAGAACCACCAGGTGCCGTAGTTGGCATGTCCCGCCGGAGTTGCCGCTGGAGAACACGCCCACGGGCAGCTTGTCGCTCTGGCCGATGCGCGGATACGCCACCTCGTTGAGTCCACGCGAGCCGTTGGTGACGTCGGACAGGTTGTCGGCCAGCAGTCGGATGATCTCGCCGAATCCCAGTGTGACGATGGCCAGGTAGTCGCCGCGCAGTCGCAGGGTCGGGATGCCGAGGATCAGCCCGGCCAGTGCCGTCACCGCCATGGCGAGCGGCACGCAGGCCAGCCACGCCCAGTGCTCGATGCAGGAACCCGTTCGGGCTCACTCTGTTCCACGGGCTGTCCGGGCTGGTGAGCAGCGCGACGGTGTAGGCGCCGACGGCGTAGAAGCCGACGTAGCCCAGGTCGAGCAGGCCGGCCTGGCCGACCACGACGTTGAGGCCGATCGCGATGATCGCCACCATCGCGAACTGGGCCATCGTGCCGCCGAAGCTGATTCCCGTGGTGGTGAAGTAGGGCGGCGGGAACAGCGGTGTCAGTGCCAGCAAGCCGAAGCCGAGCACACCGAAGCCCCACTTCTGCACCCGGCTCAGCCCCGACCACCACGCGCGCAGGCCGTCGCCGGGCGCCAGCAGTCGCCGGCTCCAGCGGCCCGGTGTGTCGCTCGCGCCATCCCGGTGGCTCATGCCCGGGCCTTTCCGAGGCTTTCGCCGAGTATGCCGGTCGGCCGGATCAGCAGCACCAGAACCAGCAGCACGAATGCCACGACGTCGCGCCACTGGGTGCCGAAGACGGCCTGACCGTAGTTCTCCATGACGCCGAGGATGAGGCCGCCGAGCAGGGCGCCGCGCAGGTTGCCGATGCCGCCGAGCACCGCCGCCGAGAAGGCCTTGATACCGAGCAGGAAGCCGCCGGAGTAGATGATGCCCTGCGGCACCTTCAGCGTGTACAGCAGCGCGGCCGCGCCGGCGAGCATGCCGCCGATGAGGAACGTCGTCATGATGATGCGTTCGCGCGAGACACCCATCAGCGTGGCGGTGGTCGGGTCCTGGGCGACCGCGCGGATGCCGCGACCGAATTTCGTTCGGTTGATCGCGATGTCGGTCAGCATCGCCAGGACGAGCGCGGCGGCGATGATCACCAGCGTGACGTTGGTGACCGAGGCGCCGAACACGTGGAACTGCGCCTTGGGCTGCACCAGGATGATCGGCTGCTGGGCGTTGCTGCCGCCGTAGCCCTTGATGATCTTCGGCAGGACGAAGTGGACGAACTCCTGCAGCACGAACGACATGCCGATGGCGGTGATGAGGAACGTCAGCGGACGTGCGTTGCGGCGCCGCAGCGGCCGGTAGGCCACGAACTCCAAACCGATTGCCGCCGAGCCGGATACCAACATCGCGAACAACATCGCGATGCCGAGGTAGAAGACCGTCAGCAACACGCCCTTGTTGTAGGCGTTTCCGCTGGGCGTGAATCCCAGGATGATGTCCAGGCAGAAGTACGCGCCGAACATGCCGAGCATGAAGATCTCGGAGTGCGCGAAGTTGATCAGGCGCAGCACGCCGAAGACCAGGGTGTAGCCGACCGCCACCAGGGCGTAGATCGCACCCCAGGACAATCCGTCGATGGTCAACTGCCAGAAGCCTTCTCGCAGGTTATCGATGTTGAAACCGATATCGCCGGCGAGGCAGGCGTACTGGCCGAGGCACTCCTGGATCATCCTGGGGCAGGCTCCTTGCGGTCCGTCTTCAACGAGAACGCGTCCGAGACTCTCGGTCCCGGACGCGCCTCGTGAATCACCTACTGAACCTTGTAGATCCAGATCAGGGTCGTGGTGAGCTCACCCTTGTCGGTCCACTGGTACTTGCGGGCCACACCCTGACCGTCGTAGGTCTTGACCCACTCGAGCAGGTCGGGGCGGGTGATCTTGCCGGCGTCGATGCCCTTCAGCAGGACGGTGCCGAGGTCGTAGCCCTCGGTGCTGTAGGTGCCGGGAGCCTGACCGAACTTCTTGGTGTACTCATCGGCGAAGGCTCCGGTGGCCGGGCCGCACGGGCAGGACAGGATGGCGTCCTTGGACGACTCGCCGGCCTGCTTGACGAACTCCGGGTCCTTGGTGCCGTCGGCGCTGACGAACTTGCCGGTGAAGCCGCCGTCGCGCAGCTGCTGCACGAACGGTGCCGCCTCGGCGTAGTAGCCGCTGTAGAACACCGAGTCCGGCGACTGGCCCTTGACCTGGGTCACCGCGGCCGAGAAGTCCTTGTCGCCCTTCTTGACCGAGATGTTGCACGCCGAGTCGGCCACCGGGCCGAGGGTTTCGCGAACCGCCTGCGCCAGGCCGGTGCCGTAGTCGGTGCTGTCGTCGACGACGCAGACCTTCTTCTGGCCGAGGGTGTTCTTCAGGTAGTTGGCGACCGACGGGCCCTGCACGCCGTCGTTGGCCAGGCCGCGGAAGAACGTCTTCCAGCCCTGCTCGGACAGCGTGACGTTGGTGGCCGACGCGGTGGCCGCGACCAGGCCGGCCTGGTCGAACACCGAGCCGGTGGCCTTGGTCTCACCGGAGAAGGCCGGTCCGACCAGGCCGATGGTGAACGCGTCGTCGACGATCTGCGGCGCGATGGCCGTCGCCTTCTGCGGGTCACCCTCGGTGTCGAAGGGCTTCAGCTGGACCTGGCAGCCCGGGTTGGCCGCGTTGTGCTTGTCGATGGCGAGCTGCACGCCGTTCTTGATGTTGATGCCGAGGGCGGCGTCCGGGCCGTTGAGCGCGCCGGCCATGGCGATGGACACCGGCGGGCAGGTGGCCTTGCCGTCGCCGGCCGGGTCGGCCGGAGCGGTGCCCGCCTCGGGCTTGACCTCGGCACCGTTCTGGTCGATCTGAACCTGCTCGACGATCTTGAGATCACTTTGCGAGGACTTCTCCCCACTCGGTGTGGACTGGTTGCAGCCGGCGATGCCCAGCACCGCCAGCAGCGCCGAACTAGCAACGATTGCACTCCGCGTCGCGCGACCGCGCACGTTTCACCTCCGGGTCAGTGGTTCATTTGGCGCCGACAACGCAGACCGCACCCGGGTCCGACCGTCGACACTTCCGGTAGAACATAGCCAACCCTGAGCCGCAGCGCGTGATCTTGGCCAACGCCTGGACGTGAGCATATGCGGGATCGCGACAAACGGCGCGGTCAGGACGGTGCGCGCGTCAGCAGCCGGGCGTTTCGGAAACGCAGAGTTAACGCGGCGCGTCGGCTTCGTCCAGGGTTTCGAGAACGACCTCGGCGACGCGCTTCATGGTGGTGCGCCGATCCATCGCCGCGCGCTGGATCCACTTGAAGGCCTCGGGCTCGGTCATGCCCTGCTTGGTCTGCAGCAGACCCTTGGCGCGTTCGACGAGCTTGCGGGTCTCCAGCCGGTCGGAGAGGTCGGCCACCTCGCGCTCGAGTTCGGCGACCTCGGCGAAACGGCTGACCGCGACCTCGATGGCCGGGATCAGGTCGCTGATCGAGAACGGCTTGACCAGATAGGCCATCGCCCCGGCGTCACGGGCCTTCTCGACCAGGTCGCGCTGGCTGAATGCGGTCAGCACCACGATCGGCGCGATGCGTTTGGCGGCGATCTCGGAGGCCGCGTCGATGCCGTCGCGGCGGGGCATCTTGACGTCCATGATCACCAGGTCCGGACGCAGCTGTTCGGCGAGCTCGACGGCCTCCTGGCCGTCACCGGCCTCGCCGACGACGTCGTAGCCCTCTTCGCGCAGCATCTCGGCCAGGTCCAGCCGGATCAGCGCCTCGTCCTCGGCGATCAGCACCCGGTGGGAAGTGCGGCCATCAGCGTCGGTAGACCCGGTCATGAAGCCATTGTCGCGTGGCGAGCGCCAAACAGCGACCTCGGGCCGCTCGGCCGCACCGCCCGGCAGGCTCGCCGCGCGCATCCATCTATGGTGGAAAACCGCCGCTACGCGGCCCGCCCTCGTATCCCAACTGGCAGAGGAAACGGATTCAAAACCCGTGCAGTGTGAGTTCGAATCTCACCGAGGGCACCACGTATTAGCGCAGCTCAAAGGCGATATAAAGTGCCGCTAAGGGGTTCATAGACGGTCGGTTTCGGCCGAAAATCAGCAGAAAATCAGCAGCGGGTGTGCGTGCCCCGCGCTCACAGTGCGCCAGCAAACACCAGCCAGGGGGTTAAGGGCCACCGTCACGCGATGCCGATGGGATGGGACACCCCGCTCGTCGACGGGGCGCCTCACTGTCCGGTGGTCAACGACAGCGGCTGGCCCTGGCCCGCGCACTTGCCACCCAGCCACGGATCCTGCTGCTCGACGAGGCCACCAGCAGCCTTGACACCGTCACAGAAGCCCAGGTCAACGCCAACATCGCCACGCTCGGATGCACCGTTATCGTCATTGCGCATCGGCTGGCCACGGTGGTCGACGCCGACACCATTGTCGTGATGGACGCCGGCCGGTCATCGAGGTTGGCTGCCATCGCGACCTGATGGCCACCGGCGGCTGTTGCGCAACTGGTGGCCGGCCAACTCGTCGACAAGACCCGCGGTAGGGCCAGTCGCTGAGCTTTCACGCCCAGGTCAGATGTTGGCTGGCCGGCGTGCCAGCTTCGAGCGCAGCCACCCGCCCATCTCGGTGATCGCCTGGTCGACCTCGGGTACTCGGCCGGCGCCCATGATGAAGGAGTGCTGACCGGCTTCGACCGAACGCCGTCGATGACAACGTCTCCGCCGCAGTGAAACTCGCCGCGATCAAGGACGCACTTGACCGCACCGGCGTGAGTTCCGCGCGCGCAGGCCCGATCCCGGAGTTGCGCGAGGCGTTGCGACGACTTCATCCGACCGCACGCCGCACATCCGGCAAACTCTCAAGGCGCTGATTCACTGACCGAGTCGAGCGAACAGTCGCTGGTCGAACACTCACGACAGGTTACGGAGGCCGGTTGGTACTTACTCGGCTCGACGCAACACGGCAGGAATGGTCAGCGCCAGGATCTTGATGTCGAGAGCCAGCGACCAGTTCTCGATGTAGTAGTTGTCCCATTCGGCGCGGTCGGCGATGGAGGTCTGCCCGCGCAGTCCGTGGACCTGTGCCCAGCCGGTCATACCGGACTTGACCCGATGGCGTTCGCCGTAGCGGCGAATCTGCGGCGTCGAACAGCTCCACGAATTCCGGTCGTTCCGGCCGCGGACCCACCAGACTCATGTCGCCCTTGAGGACGTTGAGCAGTTGCGGCAGTTCGTCCATCGACGTCGACCGCATGATCTTGCCGATCTTGGTGCGCCGGTCCACGCCCTCGACCCCGCCCGGTGCCGCACCGGCCGTCAGTTCGAAGTCGGCGTCGGACGTCTCGCGGCGACGCATCGTGCGGAACTTCAGGCAGTCGAATTCCTTCCCATCGCGTCCGACACGCGGCTGGCGGAAGAAGATCGGACCGGGCGAACTCAGCCGGACCAACGCCAGCAGTGTCAGGAAAAGCGGCGAGATCAACAGCAGGCCGATGGCGGCGGCGATCCGATCGCCGGTGTGTTTGACGGTGAACTGCCAGCCCCGCGGATTGGTGTGAGGCAAGGCCAGCAGCGGCAGGCCCCCAACGTGCTCGACCCGTGCGCGTTCACCGACGACGTCGAACAACCGGGGAACGATCCACAACCGCAGCGCGTGCTGGTGGGCGATGCGGACGATCCGGGCGAGCAGTTCGTCGTGTGTGCGCGAGAACGCGATGACTATGCCCTCGGCCCTCGTCGTTGCGATCGCCTGCTCGATGCTGTCCGGCGTACCGAGGTAGGGAATGACGGATGTCAGGTCACGGCCATCGGAGCCGGCCCACGGTGGCTCGGCGTCAACGAGACCGACGGGCGAAAGTCCATACTCTGGAGAGGATTTCAGGCGTTCGATGATCTGATAGGCCACGCGCCCGTTGCCGACGATAAGGGTCGGGGACACCAGGTGATGATGTTGTCGTAGGCTGCGCTGGATCATGGTGCGGATCAGCCGACCGAGCGGCATCAGTACCGCGGCGCTTATCCAGACCTTGAGCACCACCGTTCCCCCGACGCGCCCGGGCACATCGGCGAGCAGCATTGCGCTGAGGAGCAACATCGACGCGAGCGCCGCGGTCGTCTCGATCGGTCCGATCTCATCGAGGAATTTGCGGTTGAGCCGACGGCGATATACCGACCGCAGAGCCAGGAGTGCGACTACGACCGGTATGTACAGCGGCGCTGATCCAGATCGGCGGGATGCTGTCGTGCGTCCTCGATGCCCACGCAACTCCCACCGCGGTCGCGATCGAGGCGGAGAGAACGTCGATGGAGATTGTGATGATCGTGCTCAGGGGATCTGTTCGGATCAGCTGGGCGAATGTCTTTCGGTTTCCGGGCATGAGAAAGTTATCGACCTGACCTCCTGCCGCTTTCTCGACCTGGAGCGTCCGTATCGCCATGTGTTGCTCAATTCACCCGGAGGAACACTGTCCGGACGTTATACCGTAAATGTCCGTCAACACCCAATGTCCGTCCGGTTTCTCGACGACCGGACGCCGAGGTCCGGCCTTAACGGTTGCCGCGTTTCCGGCGGACCGGAGGTATGGGTGCGCCGGCGGTGAAGAGATGCGCGCGGGCAACTTCGGTGAGGTCGCGGAGAATCTGAATCTGGCCGCTTGTCCATTGGTGGCGTTGGCGGTCCCAGGTGGACAAGGTCCCGACCGCGTTGCCGCGGTCGTCGATGAGTGGGATGCCGGCATAGGCGCGCAGGACCCCGGTTCGCACCGCCGGGTGATCGGCTAGCAATGGGTGTAGGCCGGCGTCGTCGACGATCAAGGGCTCTCTGCTGACGACGGCGTACTTGGAGAGCGACATCTCCAGCGGACGAGACCGCTGGTAGGCCGCTTCTCCGACATTGCACCCCACCAGGATCTGCCGATCGCCGATCACCAGTGCCACCGACGCGAAGGGGGTGCCGAGCGCCTCGGCGGTCAATTGCGCGATGCGGTCGATCTCCGGGTGCGGCGCGTCGTTCAAAAGTCCGGTAGCCCGCACCGCCTCGAGCCGATTCGGATTCGGACAGGACGCTGTCGAGATCGGTCGAGTGCCCCATCGTCACCGGTAAGCTGGTCGAGCAGCCAGCGGACCGGCAGGCTGTCGACCCCGACGGCCGTTGCGATCCACCGTCGGGTGGCTGTCACTGTCGACCTGGTGGCGAGGTTGGGCGCCGTCGGCATCTGCGTCCTGGTCGGACGCGGGGCCCGGAGTGGTGTCGCCCTGTGACGCCGAGTCGCCCACGGCGTTGATGATATATGAGTTGGCGAGCCGTCACCTTTCGGTCATCGCCTGGGCGGAGCAACGGAGTTGGTCTCAGGACGGGGTGCGGCGGCAGCGCCACAGCCATGCTGACCCGGCAGCGGCGGCCAGAACGACGGAACTAGCTCAGGCCGCCAATCGCCCGCTGCCAGGACTGACGGGGCCGAGGTTGGGTTGGACTCATCCGACCCCCAGCGCGTCCGCCGCCTGCCGAGTCACAGCCACTCAGCGCCGCGACGGTCAGACCCGCCGCAGCCGCGCAATACCAATAAGACGACGATGTCCAGCGATGGGCATGCTCGCCACCTTAGCGACCCTTGGTCGCCAGATTGGGTTGGCAGTTGTCTCGAGTCGCGAGAGCATCGACGGTGCGCAACGGGTTTCGGGGGATGTCCCGTCTGGAGCGCCGAATTCTTGCGGCTCAATGCGACACGAATGCACCGTCGTAGGCGTCGAACACCGCCTGTCGTGAATAGGTCGCGTAGAAGTGCTTCCGAGCCTCGGCTGAAACCTCCGCGTTGCGGACGGGATCGGTCA